>NZ_JAAATY010000030.1 GCF_013280595.1 Kibdelosporangium persicum | reverse complement strand
GGCGGGGCCGGAGTCGTTGACCAGCCGTGCACCTGAACAATCGAGTTGTCCGCCGAGGTGCGCGCCGATCAGTCGTACCGCACCCAATTCGCTCGACCCGGTGGCCTGGAATCCGCCGCGGAGATACATGCCGTGGTCGACCCGGAGGTTGTCGGCGTGCAGGGCGGGGCCGGAGTCGTTGACCAACCGTGCAGTGTCGCAGTCCAACACGGCGATGTGTGCGCTGAGCAGTCGTACCGCGGCCAGGTCACTCGATGCGATGGCCTGGAACCCGTTGTTGAGAAACATGCCGTGGCCGACCTGGAGACTGTCGGCGTCCAGGGCGGGGCCGGAGTCGTTGACCAGCCGTGCACCTGAACAATCGAGCTGTTCGCCGAGGTGCGCGCCGAGCAGCCGGACCGCACCTCCAGCAGCGTGTGCGTCGATGACCGTGCGGTTCAGGAAGACTGCGCTCGTGGTCAGGCGGTCGCCATCGAGCGGTGGTTCGGTGGGGTGGCTGAGTCGGCACCCGCTCAACACAAGGCCCTTGAGGTCAGCGTTGCGAGCATTGACGCCCAGCTCAAGAAAGCAGTCGACGAGTTCGAGCCACATGCCGCTGGTGATGTTCTCCAGATCCAGCCGGCCGTCGATTCGGGCGCCGCGCAGTCGCAACCCGTGGGGGTCGGGGTCTGTGACGTGTCGGCCGCGCAGGATGTCGCGGATGACGCTGGCGGAGATCGTGCGTGTGTCGTCCCACGACCGCATGGCTGCCTCGTCGACCGGTTGGTCACCGGCCAGGTCGAGTACGTCGCCACACGTGATGTGCTCGATCAGTCGTTGCTCGACCGGGGACAGTGAGGACTGCGGCTGGTCCGCCGTGGTGGCCACGTCACTGCATCGCCTCTCACCACTCCGGTGTTATGGCACGAAAGACATCCCTGACCGTAACAGTGTTTCGCTCATGCGTTCACTTCAGCGGCATGGCTATGGCCCCACCAGGTGGTTCACACTTTCGTGTCGATGATGGCTTAGAGGGTGCTCAGGTGGCATCATGCGCACCTTCGTTCTCGCCTAGAGTTCGGTCATGTCGCGTGCCAGCCTGGACAAGAAGCCGCGCGAGGTCGCCGAGATGTTCGACGGCGTCGCGCGTGGATACGACCGGACGAACTCAGTCCTGACATTGGGCTACGACCGGCGTTGGCGCGAGATGACCAGGAGGGTCCTCGACGCCCAGCCGGGCGAGCGGATTCTCGACCTCGCCGCCGGGACGGGCGTGTCGACGGCCGCGTTCGCGCGGGGTGGTGCGTGGTGCGTCGCCGCCGACTTCTCCGTGGGCATGCTCAGCAGCGGGGCGTCGCGGGACGTGCCCAAGGTCGCTGCCGACGCGATGCGGCTGCCGTTCGCCGACGACTCCTTCGACGCGGTGACCGTCGTGTTCGGGATCCGGAACTTCTTCGACACGGAGGCCGCGCTGCGCGAGATGCGGCGCGTGGTCAAGCCGGGCGGGCGGCTGCTGGTCTGTGAGTTCTCCCAGCCGCGGTTCAAGCCGTTCCGGAAGGTCTTCTACTGGGGCATGAAGCGGGTCGCGCCGACGATCGCGAAGGTGGTGTCCTCCAACCCGGAGGCGTACCGCTACCTGGGCGAGTCGATCAAGGACTGGCACTCCCAGCGCGGCCTTGCCGAGATCGTCGCCAAGGCCGGCTGGGGTGAGGTGGAGTGGATGAACCTCACCTTCGGTGTCGTGGCGCTGCACCGCGCCAGGAAGAGCTGATCAGTCGGTGACCGAGCCGGCGATCTCGACGTCGGCGCCACCAGGCGGATAGGACGAGAGCACTGCCCGCACGTGCTCCGCGGGTTCGGCCTCCGTGTCGGTCACCGTGGGGATGCTCAGCTCGGCGGTCAGCGACCCCGGCTGGATCTGGGCCGACAGCCACACCCCGACCTGGGAGAGCGGCCGCGCGGGCAGCGGGTCCTGACCGGTGCGGTCCTTCAGCCACTTCGGGTCCACGTCGGTCGTCGACAGTTCCGGGTCCTGAGCCTTGATCAGCTCGCCGGACCGGATGATCGGCGAGTCCGCCACGGCGGACGCGGTCATCGTCCACTTCAGCTCGCCGCCCTCGGTGACGGTGGCCGGTGTGACGGTGAGGACGGGTTCGGGATCGTCTTCGACGATCGTGAGCCCGCCGATGTAACCGCCCGCGACGACGCCGGTGAGGGCCTTGGCGAACATCTGGCGACTCGATCCCCAGCTCCACCGGGTGTTGCCGACGACGTCGAACGGGATCTCGACGGTGTGCTGACCTGGCTGGACCGTGATCACGCGAGTCGAGTAGCCGCCCGCCGCCTGGGGGATGAAGAGCCGTGCCGTGCCTGGGCTGTTGCCGGTGAGCTTGACCGGGACCTGGTAGGTCTTGGTGCCGGAATCGCCTTCCTGCACCGACAACATGCCCACGTCGACACGGGACAACGGGACCGGACGCGGGTCGGGCAGGCCGTTGTTCCAGCCGTACGCGTCCATCAGCCATGCCTGTCCGCTGCTCCGGATCTCGAGCGACGCGACCTGATGCAGGTCAATGCCGTGCCACGGCAGCGGAACCCGGACCTCCTGCGCCACGAACGCTGTCCGGTACTGCGTGGCCGGCAGTCCGTCGAGGGTGGCCGAACCGAGGTCCGCCTTGCGGCCCTGGGTGTCGGTGATGGCGATGTCGACCTTGGCGCCGGTCGTGTTCGGCGGGACGACCAGGCGCACGGCCAGGTTGCGCGATCCGGCCAAAGACACCGCGTTCGCCGGACGGACCTCAGCCGTCCCCGACAGCGCGACCGAGAACCGGTCGGGGTCGTCGACGCCCCAGAGCCGGACGAAGTGCGCGAACCGTGAGTTGTCGAGTGGCTCGGCGCAGGCGTCCGCGTCCCGTGCGGTCTGCCGGCAGAGCCGCCCGTCGCCGCTGACCTTGGTCGACGACTCCGGCACGACGAACGAGGTCCGGGCGCCGCCCACGGCGTGGGTGACCACACGTGCCGGGTCTGCCGAAGGCGCGCGAACCCCGGTGCCGTCGAGCAACGGCAGGACTCGCTGGTCGCCGCCGACGAAAAGCCTTGCGGCAGCGGCGATGTACGTGGCTCCTGCGGTCTGTTGCTGGGTCGCGGTCAGCCGCGTCGGCGCGCCAGGCGAGCACACCGCGTCTCCGGGAGCACCGAAGTCGTCCCAGGACGGCGCTTCCGACTGTCCCGGCGTCCACTCGGTGTTGAAGAAGTTGTGGTTGGCGCCGACGAAGTACAGCGCGCTGTGTAACGCGGCACCCCGGCTGACACCACGGGTGGCGTCGATGAACATCTGACCTTGCAGGTCACTGACATCGCCGTCGCACCCCGGCAGGATGGTCGCCGACGGCACGTCCGGTGCCGGGTTGTGCCCGAAGATCGTCGGACCGATCAGCAACGTGCCGCGGACCGTCCAGCGCGCGGGCAGCTTGTCGCCGGGCGGCGGGCTGATGCTGTCCATCGCGGCACGGTTCACGCCTTCGCCACCTCGCGAGTGTCCCATCAGGAACACGTTCGACATGTCGGTGATCGGGGCGGCCCGCACGATGTCCGGCGCGGAGTCACGGCCTGCCCCGGCCCAGTCCGCCCACCGCGTCAAGTGCTGGCGTACCAAGGAAGAACGGCCTTGTGCGCCTTGGTCGACGGTGTCCCCGTCCTGGGCGTTGATCCCGTTGGCCGAGATCGACACGGTCACATAGCCCTGTGAGGCGAGCAGTTGCTGGGCCTGTAGGTAACCGCGGTGGCTGGGAACCGGCTTGGTGCCCGCGGGGCACGGCCAGTCCAGCAGGATCTGGTCCTCGTTCGTGGGGTCGTAGCAGGTGCTGTGCCTGCCGTGCAGGAAAAGTGCCAGCGGCCGCTTTCCCGGCGCGTTCGTCGGCGCCACCACCACCGCCTGCATCTCGATGGCCCGCGGGTAGTCCGGTAACGTGATCGAGTCCACTGTGTACTCGCCACGCGTCGTCCCGAACGGCCCGGGCGTGCCTGGATCGACCGTGCCTGCCGGGAACGCCGGCGGAGCGGGCGGCAGCGGCGACTTCATCGGCTGCGGCTGTTCCGCCACGTCCAGCCGCCTGCCCGCCGCGCGGACCGACAGGTCATGCGGGTTGACGACGGTCGGCGCGGTGAGTGTGAAAGTGCGGTGGTCGGCGGACGGGCGCGGGCGGCCCAGCAGGTGGTCGCCCGACCAGAACTCGATCGCGGCGTCGCCGACCGGCACGGGTTCGGCCGATCGCCACACGAGTTGCGTTCCGCTGACCGACCACCCCGATGGTGCCTGCGGCGGACCGGTCTGTGGTTGGGCCGCGTGTGCCGGGGTGGCCAAGGCGGCCACGACCAGCACAGGCAGTGTCAGCCTGAGTAAGCGCATGTGGATTTCCCTCCGGTTGTCCCTGGGCAACCGGTTGTATCCGCGTCGTGACCGTCTGGCAAGGAAAGCAGTGATTTCGTCCAGTTCCCGCCGGGGCGGCGGCGCCGGGGCGGGGTCCGGCGAGGGTCGTGCACGCCATCGTGTCCCAGGTCACGTCCCCGGCGTAGCTAGAATTGCGGCAAGGGGAGATCGTGAAACCATTCACAAGGGAGCCGCTGTGGGTACGCGACGACGCCCGGGTGACGACGCCGAAGTGATCGTCGTCGGCGCGGGCCCAGCCGGATCGACCGCGGCGGCGTACCTCGCCCGCGCCGGTGTGGATGTGCTGCTGCTGGAGAAATCGCAGTTCCCGCGCGAGAAGGTGTGCGGCGACGGGCTGACCCCGCGCGGCGTGAAGCAGCTGATCGACCTGGGCATCGACACCAGCGAGGAAGCCGGCTGGGTGCACAACAACGCGCTGCGGATCATCACCGGTGACCTGCAGCTGCACCTGCCGTGGCCGGAGCTGTCCTCAATGCCGCCCTACGGCGTCTCGCGCACCAGGCAGGACTTCGACGAGTTGCTGGCCAAGGTCGCCGAACGCGACGGCGCCCGTCTGCAACAGAACACGACGGTGACCGGCGCGGTGCAGGACCGCACCGGCCGGGTGACCGGTGTGCGCGCCAAGATCGGCCCGGACAGGACCGAGGTCACGTACTCGGCGCCGCTGGTGCTGGCGTGCGACGGCGTGTCCGCCCGGCTGGCGTTGTCGGTCGGGATCGACAAGCACGAGAACCGTCCGATGGGCGTGGCGGTCCGTCGCTACTACTCCTCGCCGCGGTCCAAGGACGACTTCATCGAGGGCCACCTCGAACTGTGGGACCGCAGCGACCCGGCGAACCCGAAACTGCTGCCCGGCTACGGCTGGGTCTTCCCGCTCGGCGACGGCACGGTCAACGTCGGCCTGGGCATGCTGTCGACCTCGTCCTCCTTCCGCAGCACGGACTACCGGGCCTTGTTGCGCCAGTGGCTCGACGGAACGCCGGAGGAATGGGGTTTCCGTGAGGAGAACGCGATCGGCAAGGTCGGCGGCGCCGGTCTGCCGATGGGCTTCAACCGCACCCCGCACTACCGCGACGGGATGCTGTTGCTGGGCGACGCGGGCGGCATGGTGAGCCCGTTCAACGGTGAAGGCATCCAGTCCGCGATGGAGTCCGCCAAGATCGCGGCCGAGATCGTGGTGCAGGCGCTGGCCAGGGCGGAAGGCCCGTCACGAGAACGGGCCCTGCGGGCCTACCCGGTCGCGATGCGCGAGCTCTACGGCGGCTACTACCGGCTGGGCAACCTCTTCGCCAAGATCATCGGCAAGCCGAAGATCATGCGGGCCGCGACGAAGTACGGCCTGCGCGTGAACTCCCTGATCCCACTGATCCACAAAGGCCTCTCGGGCTGCTTCGACCCGAAGGACGGCGACGTGGTGGACCGGATGATCTCGGTGGCCAGCAAGATCGCCCCCGCCCTGCGCTAGAGCAGCACGCGCCAAAGAGGCCCGCGATGTTCACGGGTCGGTCTTCTGCTGTCTGTTCCAGCTTGGCTGGGCGAATCGGATTACCGCGTGTCCGCCCCACCGGCACGGTGCGTCGAACTGCTCGACTCGCTACCAGCCCGGCTGGTTTTCGCCGTGCGCCGCTCGCGGGTTCAACCCACCATGCCGGAGCGGCAGACACGCGCGACGGTGGTTCGCGCCCTACTCACGCCTGTTCGCTTCGCTCACTGGCGTGCATGGGCGCGGTGGCGGACGGCCCTCGCTGGGTGGCATGACGGGATTCACAGGGACGCTTCGTGGCCCTGGGGGTTCCCTTCTGTGAGCCAAGTCTTAGACTCCCGTCACGTCTTGTGAATGGTTTCACACCATCGTGGGACAGCTTGTGAAGACTTTCACAAGCTCGGCGACAACCGTTCGTGCTGGTCGAGGCCTGAAAGGGCTGGGGAAAGGCAAGTCTGGTTAGGCGTGCCTAACCACGAGGGGTGTGAGGAACACCCCTTAGGGTGCCGACGAGGGCGAACGAGGCGCGGGGAAAGGACGGCGTTGTCAATGGTCGGCGACGTGAGCGTGATGGCGCAGAGCAGTGGTTCAGACCTCGGCTCGTACCTCCCGTTGGTGTTCCTGCTGGCACTGGGAGCGATCTTCGCGGGAGTCTCGGCGACGCTGGGCGCGTTGGTCGGGCCGAAGCGGTACAACCGCGCGAAGCTCGAGGCTTACGAGTGCGGAATCGAGCCGTCACCGCAACCGGTGGTCGGCGGTGGCCGTGTCCCGGTCGCGTACTACCTCACCGCGATGCTGTTCATCCTGTTCGACATCGAGATGGTCTTCCTCTACCCGTTCGCGGTGTCCGCGGACGCTCTGGGCGTGTTCGGCCTGGTGGAGATCGTCCTGTTCATCGCGACCGTCGGGTTCGCCTACGCGTACGTCTGGCGCCGCGGCGGACTGGACTGGAACTAGAGGGGCAAGCATGGGAATCGAAGAGAAGCTCCTTCCCAACGGGGTCATGCTGGCCGGCTTGGAAAAGCTGGTGAACTGGGCGCGGAAGAACTCCGTCTGGCCCGCCACGTTCGGTCTTGCCTGCTGCGCGATCGAGATGATGACGGTCGGCGGTGCCCGCTACGACTACGCCCGGTTCGGCATGGAGCGCTTCAGCGCCAGCCCGAGGCAGGCCGACCTGATGATCGTGGCCGGCCGGGTCACCAACAAGATGGCCCCGGTGCTGCGCCAGATCTACGACCAGATGCCCGAGCCCAAGTGGGTCATCGCGATGGGTGTCTGCGCCTCGTCGGGCGGCATGTTCAACAACTACGCCGTCGTCCAGGGTGTCGACCACATCGTGCCCGTCGACATCTACCTGCCGGGCTGCCCGCCACGCCCGGAGATGCTGCTCGACGCGATCCTCAAGCTGCACCAGCGGATCTCCGAGGAGCCGCTGGGTGCCCGCCGGGCCGCGAAGCTGGCCGAACAGGGCTTCCAGCCGGCGGAGCTGATCCCGTCATCCGAGCGCTACGCCAAGAAGAAGGGCTGAGCGGTGACTACCCCAGGCGACGAGCACTCGAGCACCGACCGGCCGGCCGAGGGCCAGGGCATCGAGGCCCGCGACACGGCCCCGAAGCCCGGTGTGGTCGCGGGCCGGACCCGTAAGGGCATGTTCGGTGTCAGCGACTCCGGTGACACCTCGGGCTTCGGTGGTCTGCACCTGCCCGCGTACAGCCCGCCTCCGGCGGAACGGCCGTACGGCGGCTGGTTCGACGAGGTCACCGACGAGATGATGGCGGCCTTCTCCCGCCGCGGCATCCCGGCCGAGGCGGTCCTTCAGGTCACCGTCGACCGCGGCGAGATCACGTACTACGTCGCGCGCGAGCACCTGCTGAAGATCTGCCAGACCCTGCGGGACGAGCCCGCACTGCGGTTCGAGCTGTGCAGCTCGGTGTCCGGTGTGGACTACGGGGTGGACGTGCCGCAGCGGCTGCACTCGGTGTACCACCTGACATCGATGACGTTCCGGCGCCGCATCCGGCTTGAGGTCGCGGTCGACGTCGACGACGCGCACATCCCCAGCGTCGTCGAGGTCTACCCGACGGCGGACTGGCAGGAGCGCGAGACCTGGGACATGTACGGGATCGTCTACGACGGGCACCCGGCGCTGACCCGGATTCTCATGCCGGACGACTGGGACGGCCACCCGCAGCGCAAGGACTACCCGCTCGGCGGCATCCCGGTTGAGTACAAGGGCGCGGAGATCCCACCGCCCGACCAGCGGAGGTCTTACTCGTGACGACCGAGAACATGAAGACCGGCACTGCGACGAACGAGACCGCCCCGAGCGGCGACCCGTACGCGGCCGAACCGAGGAAGACCACCGAGGGTCCGGTCTACACGCTGACCGGTGGCGACTGGGACCAGGTGCTCGAGGACGCCACGCACGACGAGCGCATGGTGATCAACCTCGGTCCGCAGCACCCGTCGACGCACGGCGTGCTGCGCCTGGTGATCGAGATCGAGGGCGAGACCGTCACCCAGGCCCGTTCGGTGATCGGTTACCTGCACACCGGGATCGAGAAGAACTGCGAGTACCGGACCTGGACGCAGGGCGTCACCTTCATCACGCGTACCGACTACCTCGCGCCGCTGTCGCACGAGGCCGCGTACTGCATGGGTGTCGAGAAGCTGCTGGGCATCGAGGCGCCGCGCCGCGCGCAGCTGATCCGTCAGCTGCTGCTGGAGATCAACCGGATCTCGTCGCACTTCGTCTACCTGGCCACCGGCGGCATGGAGCTCGGCTCCACCACCGCGGCCGCGCTCGGCTTCCGTGAGCGCGAGGTGCTGCTGCACACGCTGGAGTACATCACCGGTCTGCGGATGAACCACGCGTTCATCCGGCCGGGCGGGGTGGCTCAGGACCTTCCGGAGGACTGGAAGGACTACCTGACCAAGTTCGTCAAGACGATGGAAGAGCGCATCGTCATGTACCACAAGCTGTTCACCGGACAGCCGGTCTGGCGCAACCGCTTGAAGGACGTCGGCTACCTGTCCCTGGACGGCTGCCTGGCGCTGGGCATCACCGGCCCGGTGCTGCGGTCCGCCGGTCTGGCCTGGGACCTGCGCAAGGTCGAGCCGTACCTGGCGTACGACGAGGTCGACTTCGAGGTCCCGACCTCGACCGACGCGGACTGCTGGGCTCGTTATCTCATCCGCATGGAGGAGATGACCCAGTCGATCAAGATCATCAAGCAGACGATGAAGCTGCTCGAGCCGGGCCCGGTCATGGTCGAGGACAAGAAGATCGCGTGGCCCGCGCAGCTGACGATCGGCCCGGACGGCATGGGCAACTCGCTCGAGCACGTCCGCAAGATCATGGGTCAGTCGATGGAGTCGCTGATCCACCACTTCAAGCTGGTGACCGAGGGCTTCCAGGTCCCGGCGGGTCAGGTGTACCTGCCGATCGAGTCGCCGCGCGGTGAGCTGGGCTACCACCTGGTGTCCGACGGCGGCACGAGGCCGTTGCGTGTGCACGCCCGTGAACCAAGCTTCGTGAACCTGCAGGCAATGCCCGCCATGGCTGAGGGCGGGCTGATCGCGGACCTGATCGCCGCGGTCGCTTCGATCGATCCAGTCATGGGCGGTGTGGACCGATGACGACTTCCGGGCCAGGGCAGACCTACGGCGGCTCCTCCGTCACCGGGGGTGAGACCTACCAGGCGGGGCACGACGATTCCACCACCGCGATGGACGCGTCGGTCCTCAGCCGGGCGGAGACCACGCCGCTGATCACCGAGATCCGTGAGGACCTCAGCGTCTTCGACGGGATCGTGGACAAGGCGCGGGCGATCATCGCCCGCTACCCGCAGTCCCGCTCGGCGCTGCTGCCGATGCTGCACCTGGTGCAGTCGGTGCAGGGCTACGTCAGCCAGGCCGGGATCCAGTTCTGCGCAAGGGAACTGGAGCTCGCGCCGGCCGAGGTCAGCGCGGTGGCGACGTTCTACACGATGTACAAGCGCAAGCCCTGCGGCGAGCACCTGGTCAGCGTGTGCACGAACACCCTGTGCGCGGCGCTCGGCGGCGACGAGATCTACCAGACGCTGCGCGAGCACCTCGGTGAGCCGGGCAAACCGTTGGGGCACGAGGAAACCGCGGGCACGCCGGGCGAGCCGGGGTCGATCACGATCGAGCACGCCGAGTGCCTGGCGGCCTGTGACCTCGGGCCGGTGCTCCAGGTGAACTACGAGTTCTACGACAACCAGACGCCGGAGAAGGCGGTCGAGCTGGTGGACGCCCTGCGGCGCGGCGAGAAGCCCGCGCCGACCCGGGGCGCCCCGCTGACCGACTTCAAGGACGCGTCGCTGCAGCTGGCCGGCTTCTTCGACCGCGAGTCCGATGTGGAGGGTCCGTCGCAGGCGGCGGAGACGCTCGCGGGCGCGCAGCTGGCCCAGGACCGCGGCTGGACCGCGCCGGCGATGCCGGCGAACGTGGCGTTCCCCGACCTGGAGAAGAAATGAGCACAGTCGACCCGGTGACGCCGGTACTCACCAAGCGCTGGCTGTCTCCCCGCTCCTGGTCCATCCAGACCTACGAGCAGCTGGAGGGCTACACCGCGCTGCGCAAGGCGTTGACCGCGACGCCCGAGCAGATCGTCCAGGTGGTCAAGGACTCCGGCCTGCGCGGCCGGGGCGGCGCGGGCTTCCCGTCCGGCCTGAAGTGGTCCTTCATGCCGCCCAACGAGGACAAGCCGCACTACCTGGTGATCAACGCCGACGAGGGCGAGCCGGGCACGTGCAAGGACATCCCGCTGATGATGGCGGACCCGCACTCGCTGATCGAAGGGTGTGTCATCGCCTCCTACGCGATGCGTTCGCACCACTGCTTCATCTACGTGCGCGGTGAGGTCCTGCACTGCATCCGCCGGCTCAACGCGGCGGTCAAGGAGGCGAAGGCCGCCGGGTACCTCGGTGAGAACATCCTCGGCTCCGGCTACGACCTGGAGATCACGGTGCACGCCGGTGCGGGCGCCTACATCTGCGGCGAGGAGACGGCTCTGCTGGACTCGCTCGAAGGCCGCCGTGGCCAGCCTCGCCTGAAGCCGCCGTTCCCGGCGGCGGCGGGTCTCTACGCCGCTCCCACCACAGTGAACAACGTCGAGACGATCGCGTCGGTTCCCTACATCATCAACGGCGGCTCCGACTGGTTCCGCAGGATGGGCACGGAGAAGTCGCCCGGCCCGAAGATCTACTCGATCTCCGGCCACGTCGAGCGGCCCGGCCAGTACGAGGCGCCGCTGGGCACCACGCTGCGCCAGCTGCTGGAGATGGCCGGCGGCATGAAGGACGGCATCCCGCTGAAGTTCTGGACGCCGGGTGGCTCGTCCACGCCGATGTTCACCGCCGAGCACCTCGACGTGCCGCTGGACTTCGAGGGCGCGGCCGAGGCGGGCTCGATGCTCGGCACCACCGCGGTGCAGGTCTTCAACGAGACGGTCTCGGTGCCGTGGGCCGTGATGAAGTGGACGCAGTTCTACAAGCACGAGTCCTGCGGCAAGTGCACTCCCTGCCGGGAGGGCACGTACTGGCTGGTGCAGATCCTCGAGCGGATGGTCGACGGTAACGGCACCGAAGAGGACATCGACACGTTGCTCGACGTCTGCGACAACGTGCTCGGCCGGTCCTTCTGCGCGCTCGGGGACGGTGCGGTCAGCCCGATCCAGAGCGGCATCAAGTACTTCAGGGACGAGTTCCTCGCGCTCTGCCAGAAGAACCGCGAGAAGAACCGTAAGCCTGCCATGGCGGGAGCGAACTGATGACCGTTGCACCCGAGAAGAACGAGCTTGTCGTCCCGGAGGGACACGTCAAGCTCGTCATCGACGGTATCGAGGTGGTGGCCCCCAAGGGCGAGCTGCTGATCCGCACCGCCGAGCGGATGGGCATCACGATCCCGCGGTTCTGCGACCACCCGCTGCTCGACCCGGCCGGTGCCTGCCGGCAGTGCCTGGTCGAGGTGGAGATGGGCGGCAGGCCGATGCCCAAGCCGCAGGCGTCCTGCACGATCACCGTCGCCGACGGCATGGTCGTCAAGACGCAGGTCACCTCGCCGGTCGCGGACAAGGCCCAGCAGGGTGTGATGGAGCTGCTGCTCATCAACCACCCGCTGGACTGCCCGATCTGCGACAAGGGCGGTGAGTGCCCGCTGCAGAACCAGGCGCTGGCGCACGGCCGGACCGACTCGCGGTTCGTGGACCGCAAGCGGACGTTCGCCAAGCCGATCCCGATCTCCACCCAGGTGCTGCTGGACCGCGAGCGCTGCGTGCTGTGCCAGCGCTGCACGCGGTTCTCCGCGCAGATCGCCGGTGACCCGTTCATCGAACTGCTGGAGCGCGGTGCGCAGCAGCAGATCGGTATCGCGGAGGAGAAGCCGTTCCAGTCGTACTTCTCCGGCAACACCATCCAGATCTGCCCGGTCGGTGCGTTGACCAGTGCCGCGTACCGGTTCCGGTCGCGGCCGTTCGACTTGGTGTCCACGCCGGGCGTGTGCGAGCACTGCTCCTCCGGCTGTGCCGAGCGCACGGACTGGCGGCGGGGCAAGGTTATGCGCAAGCTCGCCGCCAACGACCCCGAGGTCAACGAGGAGTGGATCTGCGACAAGGGCCGCTTCGCGTTCCGGTACACCGGTGCGGCCGACCGAGTGCTGCGGCCGATGGTGCGGGACAAGGCGACCGGTGAGCTCAAGCAGGCCTCGTGGACCGAGGCGCTTCAGGTCGCGGCCGAGGCGCTGACCAAGGCCCGCGGCTCGGCCGGTGTGCTGACCGGTGGCCGGCTGACCCTTGAGGACGCCTACGCGTACTCGAAGTTCGCCCGGGTCGCCCTGGGCACCAACGACATCGACTTCCGCGCCCGGCCGCACTCGCGTGAGGAGCAGGAGTTCCTGGCGTCCACTGTGGTCGGTACGACCCCGGAGACCGGGGTCACCTTCACCGGCATCGAGGCCGCGCCGACCGTGCTGTGCGTGGCCTTCGAGCCGGAGGAGGAAGCGCCGATCGTCTTCCTGCGGCTGCGCAAGGCCGCCCGCAAGGGCCGGACCAAGGTCTTCCACATCGGACAGTGGACGTCCCCGGCGGTCGAAAAGACCTTCGGCACGCTGCTGGCCACGCCGCCCGGCGGCGAGGCCGCCGCGGTGGACGCCCTGAGCAGCCACGCGCCGGACGTCACCGAAGGGCTCGGCAAGCCGGGTTCGGTGATCCTGGTCGGCGAGCGCGCCGCGCAGGTCCCGGGACTGTTCTCCGCGCTGCTGCGGCTGTCGGAGCAGACCGGCGCCAGGATCGCGTGGATTCCGCGGCGCGCCGGCGAGCGTGGTGCGGTCGAGGTCGGTGCGCTGCCGACGTTGCTGCCCGGCGGCAGGCTGGTCGCGGACGCCGCGGCCCGTGCCGAGGTCGAGCAGGCGTGGGGCCTGGAGCCGGGCTCGTTGCCGGACGTTCCGGGCCGTGACACCAACGGCATCATCGAGGCCGCCGCGAACGGCGAGCTTCGCGCGCTGGTGGTGGGCGGCGTCGACCCGTACGACCTGCCGGACCCGCAGCTGGCCCTGAAGGCGTTGCGGACCGCGGACTTCGTGCTCAGCCTGGAGCTGCGGCACAGCGCGGTCACCGAGTTCGCCGACGTGGTCCTGCCGATCGCGCCGTCGGTCGAGAAGGCCGGGACCTTCCTCAACTGGGAAGGCCGCCGCCGCGAGTTCGGCACCACGCTGGACGGGACCGGCGCGCTGCCGGACTGCCGGGTGCTGGACACGCTGGCCGTCGAGATGGACGCGGACCTGTTCACCCAGACGCCGACCGCGGCCGCCGGTGACCTGGCCAGGCTGGGGACGACCAGCACCGCCAGGGCCGCCGCGCCGACCGTCGAGTCGCGCCAGCAGAGCCTGCCGCAGAGCGACGGGCAGGCGCTGCTGGCCACGTGGCGTCAGCTGCTGGACAACGGTTCGTTGCAGGAGGAGGAGCCGCACCTGGCCGGGACCGCCCGGCGCGTGGTGGCCCGCCTGTCCGAGCACACGGCCGAAGTCCTCGGTGTCGACAAGGCGGAAACCGTGCGGGTCTCCACCGACCGTGGTTCGGTCACCGTGCCGTTCGAGTACGCGGACCTGCCCGACGGTGTCGTGTGGCTGCCCGGGAACTCCGGCGACGTCAGGGTCCGCCGCGAGCTCGGCGCCCTGCACGGCAGCCCCGTGAACGTCCACCCAGGAGGGACCGAATGACCAACGCCCTCGAAACCCTCGTGAGTGTTTATCGGTGTTCTAACCCTGATAACCACTCACGACTGATGACCTGGGGGGATGTGGCATGAGCAGGGCAGAGCTGCTGGCCGACGACCCGATCTGGTTGATCCTGCTGAAGGTGCTGTGCATCTTCCTGTTCGCGCTGCTCACCGCGATGATCACGGTGTGGGCCGAGCGGCGGCTGATCGGCCGGATGCAGAACCGGCCTGGTCCCAACCGGGTCGGCCCGTTCGGTCTGCTGCAGCCGATCGCCGACGCGATCAAGATGCCGTTCAAGGAAGAGATCGTCCCGCGCACGGCGGACAAGGTGACCTACCGGCTCGCTCCGGTGCTGGCACTGTCGCCGACCATGATCGGCCTGGCGGTGATGCCGTTCGGCCCGGAGGTCTCGATCTTCGGTGAGCGGACCGTGCTGCAGCTGGTCGACCTCCCGGTCGGCGTGCTCGTGGTGCTGGCGGCCGCGTCGATCGGTGTCTACGGCGTCGTGCTCGCGGGCTGGTCCTCCGGCACGCCCTACCCGCTGCTCGGTGGTCTTCGGTCGGCCGCGCAGGTGATCTCGTACGAGATCGCGATGGGCCTGGCGATCGTCGCGGTCATCCTGCAGACGCACTCGCTGTCGCTCGGCGACATCGTCGACTCGCAGCAGGGCCTGTGGTTCGGTATCGCGCTGTTCCCGGCGTTCTTCATCTACCTCGTCGCGATGGTCGGTGAGACCAACCGGGCCCCGTTCGACCTGCCGGAGGCGGAGTCGGAACTGGTCGCGGGCTTCCACACCGAGTACAGCTCGATGAAGTTCGTGATCTTCTACATCGCCGAGTACATCAACATGATCGTGGTGTCGGCGATGGGCACGACGCTGTTCCTCGGCGGCTACATGGCGCCGTGGCCGATCTCGCTGATCGGCGACAACTACTTCAACAGCGGCTGGTGGCCGATGTTGTGGTTCATCGGCAAGATCGGGCTGGCGCTGTTCTTCTTCATCTGGCTGCGCGGCACGCTGCCGAGGTACCGCTACGACCAGTTCATGAAGCTGGGCTGGAAGTTCCTGGTCCCGATCAGCCTGGTGTTCATCGTCGCGCTGACCGTCATCAACGTGTTCGACCAGCTCAGCACCACGGGAATCCTGATCTCGGCCGGGTTCTTCATCCTCTTGCTGATCGCACTGGTGATGATGATCCCGGACCGCCGGGAGCCGAGGGCGGGCCGCGTGCCGCTGTCCGGCGGCGGCTACCCGGTGCCGCCGATCGACCTGCAGATTCCGAGCAAACCGAGGCGGACCAAGCAGGCCCGCTCACGCGCCGGCCGTCGCCAGACCGTGGCGGCCGGGGCAAAGGAGGGCGACGATGGGGTTTCTTGATCCGGTAAAGGGTTTCGGCGTCACCTTCGGGATGATGTTCAAGAAGGTCGCCACCGAGAAGTACCCCGAGGTCAAGAAGGTCACCGCACCTCGGTACCACGGGCGGCACCAGCTCAACCGGCACCCGGACGGGCTGGAGAAGTGTGTCGGCTGTGAGCTCTGCGCGTGGGCCTGCCCGGCGGACGCGATCTTCGTCGAAGGTGGCAACAACACCGACGAGGAGCGTTATTCCCCGGGTGAGCGCTACGGCGCGGACTACCAGATCAACTACCTGCGGTGCATCGGCTGCGGCCTGTGCATCGAGGCGTGCCCGACCCGCTCGCTCACCATGACCAACGAGTACGAGCTGGCCAACGACAACCGCCAGGTGCTGATCTTCACCAAGGAGGACCTGCTCGCCCCGCTGCTGCCGGGCATGGAGGCCCCGCCGCACCCGATGCGTCTCGGCGAGACGGAGCAGGACTACTACGTGAACGGTCCTGAGCTGGCGAAGCGGGCGCAGGAGGAAGCCAAATGAGCAACTCCGCCATGCTGCTGGCCCAGGCAGGCGCCGAGGTCGCCAAGGTCTCCACCGGTGAGGCGATCTCGTTCTGGATCCTGGCCCCGCTCGCGCTGGGCGGCGCACTCGGCATGATCTTCGCCCGCAACGCCGTGCACTCGGCGATGTTCCTGGTGCTGACCATGCTCTCGCTCGGCGTGATGTACATGGTCCAGCAGGCGCCGTTCCTCGGCTTCGTGCAGATCATCGTCTACACCGGCGCGATCATGATGCTGTTCCTGTTCGTGCTGATGCTGGTCGGCCGGGACTCGTCCGACTCGGTGGTCGAAGTCCTTCGCGGGCAACGGGTCTGGGCGGCGATCCTGGGCATCGGGCTGGCCGGCCTGCTGGTCACCGGCGTCGCCGAGGCGCTGACCTCGGTCCGGCCGGTCGGGCTGGCCGAGCAGAACGCGGGTGGCGCCAACGTCGCGAACATCGGCCGGTCGGTCTTCACCGACTACCTGTTCCCGTTCGAGCTCACCTCGGCGCTGCTGATCACGGCCGCGCTCGGTGCGATGGTGCTCGGCTACACCGACAAGTCGAAGCGCCGCACCCAGCGGGAGACCGCGGACGCGCGCTTCCGCGGCGAGCACGACCGGCCGAGCCCGCTGCCCGGCCCGGGTGTGTACGCCACGGCCAACTCGGTCGCCGTCCCGGCCCTGCTGCCGGACGGTTCGATCGCGCCGGAGTCGGTGTCCGCGATCATCGAGGCCACCGCGTCGCGGGAACTCGCCACGGACATCGAGACCGTCGCGGGCGCGATCCCAGGTCCCGACGCCCACGCGTTGAAGCCTGCCGCTGCCAAGGAGGGTGACAAGTGACCCCCACCTACTACCTGCTGCTCTCCGCGCTGCTGTTCACCATCGGCGCGGTGGGCGTGCTGGTCCGGCGCAACGCGATCGTGGTGTTCATGTGCGTCGAGCTGATGCTCAACGCGGTGAACCTGACCCTGGTGACCTTCGCCAGGATCAACGGTTCGCTGGACGGCCAGGTGATGGCGTTCTTCGTGATGGTCGTGGCGGCCGCCGAGGTCGTGGTCGGCCTGGCGATCATCATGTCCATCTTCCGCACCCGTCGCACCGCCTCGGTGGACGACGCGAACTTGCTGAAGTACTAGAGGGGTAGAGCAGGTGTCCCAGACATTCAGCCTCGCCGCCGCGGAGCAGGTGGTCCCGGCGAGCGGACTGGCCGGCTCGGCGTGGCTTCTGATCGCGCTGCCCGCCCTCGGCGCACTCGTCCTGCTGGTAGGCGGCCGTCGCACCAACGCGTGGGGCCACCTGCTCGGCATCGCGACGGTCGTCGCCTCGTTCGCCATCGGCATCGCGCTGTTCTTCGACTCCGGCAGCAGCCAGGTCCAGGAAGCCAAGCTGTTCTCCTGGATCAACGTGAACGCGCTGAACGTCGACTTCGGACTGCGGATCGACCCGCTGTCGATCACGTTCGTGCTGCTGATCACCGGTGTCGGCTCGCTGATCCACATCTACTCGGTCGGCTACATGGCCGACGACGACGGCAGGCGCCGGTTCTTCGGCTACCTGAACCTGTTCGTCGCGGCGATGCTGATCCTGGTGCTGGGCAACAGCTTCGTGACGCTGTACCTCGGCTGGGAAGGCGTGGGTCTGGCGTCCTACCTGCTGATCGGCTGGTATCAGAACCGCCCGTCCGCGGCCACCGCGGCGAAGAAGGCGTTCCTGATGAACCGCGTCGGTGACGTGGGCCTGGCGGTCGCGATCTTCCTGCTGTTCAAGAACCTGGGCACCACGCAGTACACCGAGGTGTTCGCCCGGGTCGGCGAGCTGTCGCCGGCCACGGTCACCGCGATCACGATCCTGTTGCTGCTGGGTGCCTGCGGTAAGTCCGGCCAGTTCCCGTTGCAGGCGTGGTTGCCGGACGCCATGGAGGGCCCGACTCCGGTCTCCGCCCTGATCCACGCCGCGACGATGGTGACCGCGGGTGTCTACCTGATCGCCCGCGCCAACCCGATCTACAACCTCTCGGCCGACGGCCGGCTGGTCGTGGTCATCATCGGTGCGATCACGTTGCTGATCGGGTGCGTCATCGGTTGCGCGTACGACGACATCAAGAAAGTCCTGGCGTACTCGACGGTTTCGCAGATCGGCTACATGATCCTGGCGGTCGGCCTCGGCCCGTTCGGCTACGCGCTGGGCATCATGCACCTGGTCGCGCACGGCTTCTTCAAGGCCGGGTTGTTCCTCGGGGCCGGTTCGGTGATGCATGCCATGAAGGACGAAGTGGACATGCGCAAGTACGGCGGCCTGTGGCGGATCATGCCGATCACGTTCGGCACGTTCCTGCTCGGCTACCTCGCGCTGATCGGCATCCCGCCGTTCTCCGGCTTCTTCACCAAGGACGCGATCATCGCGGCGGCGTTCGGCCAGGAAGGCTGGCGCGCCTGGGTGTTCGGCGGCGCGGCGCTGCTGGGCGCCGGGCTGACCGCGTTCTACATGACCCGTCTGGTGCTGATGACGTTCTTCGGCAAGCAGCGCTGGAAGGAGCTGAAGGCCGAGGACGGCTCGGACTTCCACCCGCACGAGGCCAAGTCCGTGATGACCATCCCGATGATCATCCTGGCGATCGGCTCGGTCGGCGCGGGCTTCTTCTTCACCTCCGGCGACCGGTTCGTCACCTGGCTGGCGCCGTCGCTGCAGCCGTTGCAGGAGGTCGAGCACGGAGTCCTCTCGCACGGCATGATCCAGATCCTGGTGATCGGCCTGTCGGTGCTCGGCGTGCTGCTGGCGTGGCTGATCGTCGGCCGCAAGGACGTCCCGGTGGTCAAGCCCGCCCGGGTCTCGCCGGTCGTTCGCGCCACTCGCGCGGACCTGTACGGCAACCACCTGAACGAGGCCCTGGTCGCCCGGCCGGGCACCTGGCTGGCCCGCGCTCTGGTCTACGTGGACAACAAGGGCGTCGACGGCCTGGTGAACGGGATCGCGGCGTCGTTCGGCGGTAGTTCCGGCAGACTTCGCCGGCTGCAGACCGGGTTCGTGCGTTCGTACGCGCTGAGCATGCTGGCGAGCGGGATCCTCGTGGTCGCCGCGCTGCTGATGGTGAGGTTCTCCTGATGAACTTTTCTTCGGCCCCGATGGCCGCGGGCACGTCCAGTGGCGGCGCGGCTTATCTGCTCGCGTTGCTGCTGCTGCCGCTGCTCGGCGGCATCGTGGTGGCGTTCCTCAAGGACGACCGGATGGCCAAGCTGACCGCGCTGACGGTCTCCCTGGTCGAGCTGGCGCTGGTCATCCCGGCGTGGATCACGTTCGTGCCCAACGGTTCGCGCATCCAGCTGGCCCTGTCGGTGGACTGGATCCCGGCGTTCGGCGTGCACTTCTCGCTCGGCATCGACGGCATCGCGCTGACGATGATCGCGCTGATCGGCGTCCTCACCCCGATCGTGATCGGCGGGTCGTGGGCCGACAAGCTGCCGGAAGGCCGTGGCGCGGCGGGTTTCTACTCGCTGCTGCTGGTGATGCAGACCGGCATGGTCGGCGTGTTCGCCGCGACCGACGTGTTCCTGTTCTACGTGTTCTTCGAGGCCGTGCTGGTCCCGATGTACTTCCTGGTCGGCCGGTTCGGCGGGCCGCGCAGGCAGTACGCGGCGATGAAGTTCTTCCTGTACTCGCTGCTCGGCGGGCTGATCATGCTCGCGTCGGTGATCGGCCTGTACGTGGTGAGCGCGGACTACAACAACGGTGTCGGCACGCTGGACTGGCAGACGCTGTCGAACGTGATGGACCAGGCGCCGCTGAGCACGCAGATCTGGCTGTTCCTCGGCTTCTTCGTGGCGTTCGCGATCAAGGCGCCGCTGGTTCCGTTGCACACCTGGCTGCCGGACGCGACCGCCGAGGCCCCGATCGGCACCGGCGTGCTGCTGGTCGGTGTGCTGGACAAGATCGGCACGTTCGGCTTCCTGCGTTACTGCCTGCCGCTGTTCCCGGCGGCCAGCCAGGAACTGGCGCCGCTGGTGCTGGTGCTCTCGGTGCTCGGCCTGATCTACGGCGCGATCCTGGCCACCGGCCAGAACGACATGAAGCGGTTGATGGCGTACATCTCCATCGCCCACTTCGGGTTCATCGGCCTGGGCATCTTCGCCTTCTCGACCCAGTCGATCGCCGGTTCGGCGCTCTACATGGTCAACCACGGTCTGGCGACCGGAATGCTGTTCCTGGTCGTGGGCATGGTGATCGCGCGGGGCGACTCGCGGCTCATCTCGGACTACGGCGGTCTGTCGAAGGTCACCCCGCTGCTGGCCGGGCTGTTCCTGTTCGGTGGTCTGGCGGCGTTGTCGCTGCCCGGCACGAACTCCTTCGTCAGCGAGTTCCTGGTGCTGGTCGGGTCGTACCCGAACGCCCCGGTCTACGCGATCCTCGGCGCGGTCGGCATGATCCTCGCCGCGGCGTACGTGCTCTGGGCGTACCAGCGGGTCTTCCAGGGGCCGGTGCGCGGCAACGCGCTGGTCGGCGTGGCGGGCGGTCCCGGCGCGGCGACCGACCCGGCCAAGGTCGGCATCTCCGACCTCGGCGTGCGCGAGAAGGTCGTGCTGGCCCCGCTGGTCATCCTGATCATCTTCCTGGGCTTCTACCCGGCGCCGGTGCTGGACGTGCTCCAGCCGACGGTGGACGCAACGCTGCAGTCGGTCGGCCTGGCCGACCCAGTGGGAGGCAAGTGACGTGTTGGCTCTACAACCACCACCGCAGGCGCCGATCGACGCGCCGCAGATCGAGTACTCGGCGATCCTGCCGGTCCTGATCCTGCTCGGCGCGGCGTGCATCGGGGTGCTGGTCGAGGCGTTCGTGTCCAAGGCGAGCCGGTGGGCGGCGCAGGTCACGCTGTCCCTGCTGGCGATCCTCGGCGCGGGACTGGCATTCGTCCTGTACGTCACCGACTCGCCGGAGCGCGGGCTGACCACGCTGTACCGGACCATCGCGGTCGACCGGCCCGCCCTGTTCCTGTGGGGCACGCTGCTCGCCCTCGGGCTGGGTGCGCTGCTGCTGATCGCCGACCGGACGGTCGAGCGCGGTGGCGCGTTCGTCGCCCAGGCCGGTATCCGGCCCGGCACGGTGCAGGACCGCGCGCAGATGGCGTCCGGCGGCATGCAGACGGAGGTCTTCCCGCTCACGCTGTTCGCGCTGTCCGGGATGATGATCTTCTGCGCGGCCAACGACCTGCTGACCATGTTCATCGCACTCGAGGTGCTCAGCCTCCCGCTGTACCTGATGTGCGGTCTGGCCAGGCGGCGCAGGCTGATCTCGCAGGAGTCGGCGGTCAAGTACTTCCTGCTCGGCGCGTTCGCCTCGGCGTTTTTCCTGTACGGCCTGGCTCTGCTGTACGGCTACGCGGGTTCGGTCAAGCTGGCCGACATCGCCAACGCCGCCGCGGGTTCGGCCGCGTCCGACACGCTGCTGTTCGGTGGCTTCGGTCTGCTGGTCGTCGGCCTGATGTTCAAGGCGTCGGTCGGTCCGTTCCACGCGTGGACGCCGGACGTGTACCAGGGCTCGCCGACCCCGATCACGGCTTTCATGGCCGCGTGCACGAAGGTCGCCGCGTTCGGCGGCATCCTGCGCGTGCTGACCGTCGGCTTCGAGTCGACCAGCTGGGAATGGCGTGGCGTGCTGTGGGTCGTGGCGGTCGCCTCGATGGTGATCGGCGCGGTGCTCGGCCTGACGCAGACCGACATCAAGCGGATGCTCGCGTACTCGTCGATCGCGCACGCGGGCTTCCTGCTCGTCGGTGCGCTGGCGCTGCGGCCGGAAGGCCTGTCGGGCACGCTGTTCTACCTGCTCACGTACGGTTTCACGACGCTGGCCGCGTTCGGCGCGGTGAGCCTCGTGCGTGACTCGAACGGCGAGGCGACGCACCTGTCCCAGTGGGCGGGGCTGGCCAAGCGCTCGCCCGTGCTCGCCTGGGTGTTCGCGTTCCTGCTGCTCGCGATGGCCGGTATCCCGTTGACCAGTGGGTTCATCGGCAAGTTCGTGGTGTTCTCGGCCGGTATCCAGGACGGCATGGCGCCGCTCGTGGTGATCGCGCTGGTCGCCTCGGCGGTGGCGGCGTTCTTCTACCTGAGGGTCATCGTGCTGATGTTCTTCAGCGACCCGGCGCCGGACGGCCCGACCGTGACGGTCCCCGGCACGTTCACCACCGCTGCCATCACCCTCGGCGTGCTGGTCACGCTCGTGCTGGGCCTGGTGCCCGCCTTCGCCCTGGACTGGGCGGGGACAGGCACGTTCGCCTTCTAGACATCGATGAATCCACGCGGGTCCGGCCAGGTGACAACCTGGTCGGACCCGTTTTGGCAGATGGTCACGGCGTAGATGTACGTGTCGGGCTCGTCCTGTTCGTCGAGCGTGCTGAGTTCGGCGCTGTACATGCCGCTGGCGACGACTTCGGCCCGGAGGATCTCCATCGCCCAGGCGGTGAGTCGTTTCGCCAGTGCCTCAAGTCCGACGTCGGCCGGGTCGACCTCAAGCTGGTGGACGATCTCGTAGTAGGCCCGATCAAGCTCCTGCTTGCGCAGGTCGAGCAAGGTGTACGCGAACCGGTTAGCCATCTCCGACCTCCTGTGCGATTATTCTCCTATTAGGCTGGCAGATAGTAATCAAGCGAGCAATCCACGATCGGGTGACATGGCGACTTCAAGCACCGTCCAGGCATGGGAACTGGGCATCCGCCTCAAGGAGCGGCGTGACGAACTGGGGATGACCGTCGCCGCCGCGGGCAAGGCGACCGGGCTTGGCGGCGCGAACCTCTCGGCCATCGAGACGGGCAAGCGGAAGATGCCTGCCTTCCGGATGCCGGACGTGGCCAAGGTCTATGGGCTGACCGAGGATGAGATGTCCACTTTGGAGGAGCTGCGCGTTGGCGCGGACCGCCGCGAGTGGTACCACGACTACGCCCAGATCTACTCGAACGACTTCGTCCGGTTCCTCGGATTCGAGGCCGGTGCGGCGAGTGTGCGGACCTATCAGGGCGAGGTCATCCCAGGTTTGTTGCAGACCGCCGACTATGCGCGGGCGATGATCCGTGGCGGCGGCCCTTACATCCGGCCGGTCGACGTGGACGCCCGGGTGGAGTCCCGGATGCGCCGCCAGGAGCGGCTGACCGGTGAGGATCCGCTGAAGCTATGGGCAGTTGTCGGCGAAGCCGCACTGCTTCAGCAGGTCGGTGGCCGAGAAGTCATGCGTGGCCAACTGGAACATCTCCTTGGCTTGCCCCGAGAATCGGTCGAGCTCCGGGTGATGCCGTTCAGCGTCGGCTCGCATCCGTTGATCGGGAACTCGGCGGTGGTGTTCACCTTCGCCGCGCCACGGCTGCCGGATGTGTTGTGGCATGAGAGCGTTACCGCGCAGACCATTGTCGAGAATCGCGGTAAGGTGCTCGAAGTGGCCGCGAGCTTCGAGGATGCCTCGGAGCGTGCACTGGACCAGGCGGATTCACAGGCTCGCATCCGGCAGGCGCTCAAGGAGTTGGCATGACTCAGGGCTGGTTCAAGTCGAGTTTCAGCAGTCCCAACGGCAACTGTGTTGAAGTGAACCTCGATACCCCTCATTTCGTCCGGGTTCGGGACAGCAAGAACCCACAGGGCGGCGAGCTGCGGTTACCGTCCAGCGGCTGGTTCAAGTCCACCTTCAGCAACCCCAACGGTGACTGTGTCGAGGTGAACCTTGACGCCCCTGGCTTAGTGCGGGTTCGGGACAGCAAGAACCCCGAGGGCGGCGAGCTTCGGATACCTTCCGTTACCTGGGAGCGTGCTGTGCGCCACGGTCTGCAGCCCTGACGGCTGTCACCGCCGTATCAGCGATTACGCTGAGCGGACTGGTACCACTGCTGCCGGGGGAGCGACAACGACGTGACAGCCGAACAGACGCCTGACCCGCGCCTGCCACTAGGGCTGAGCGCGGCCGATCCGGACCTGGTGAAGGCCGTTGGCCTGGCGCTCTCCGACGTGGAGAAGATCCTGCACGGGGTCGCCGACAGCGACGTCTCGTTCATCGACGAGGCAGCCCTGCACCTGGTCAACGCGGGTGGCAAACGTTTCCGTCCGCTGTTCACCCTGATCTCCTCGCACGTGGCCGACGGCCCGTTGCCCGAGGTCATCACCGCGGCCGCGGCCGTCGAGCTGGTGCACCTGGCGACGCTGTACCACGACGACGTGATGGACGAGGCGACCATGCGGCGCGGCGCGGCCAGCGTGAACGCCCGGTGGGACAACACCATCGCCATCCTGACCGGGGACTTCCTGTTCGCCCACGCGTCCGGCCTCGTCGCCGACCTGGGCACGGACGCCGCCCGGATCATCGCCGAGACTTTCTCCGAACTGGTCACCGGCCAGATGCGGGAGACCGTCGGCCCGGCGCCCGGCGAGAACCCGGTGGACCACTACCTCACGGTCATCGGCCAGAAGACCGGCTCGCTGATCGCCACCGCCGGTCGCTACGCCGGGATGTTCTCCAACGCCACGGCCGAGCAGACCGAGGCACTGCACCGCTACGGCAAGATCATCGGCGCGGCGTTCCAGATCTCCGACGACATCATCGACATCGCGTCCCCCGCCGCCGAGTCGGGCAAGACCCCCGGCACGGACCTGCGCGAGGGCGTCAGGACCCTGCCGATGATCTACGCACTGTCGCATCCCGGCAACGACCGTCTCACCGAGCTGCTCGCCGGACCGATCTCCGACGACGCCGAGGTCGAGGAAGCGCTCGAACTGCTGCGCGACTCGACGGGCATGCAGCGTGCACGGGAGACCCTGGAGCAGTACGCCGAGCGCGCACACGCCGCGCTGGCGCCTCTGCCCGCAGGTTCCGCACGCGACGCCCTCGAGCTGCTGACACGGTACGTCATCGAGCGGACCCGCTAAGTCCGTGATTCCTTAACCCCGTAATCTTGACAAAGGGGTGGGGTCCACGAGGGAGCGAGTGCATGCAGATCTTCGGCCAGGTCTGGCTTTGGAGCCTCGGGTCGTTCCTGCTTGGGGTGTTGTTCACCTGGTTGCTGCTGGTCAAGCCGACCCGCAGGCGGGTGGTCGAGCTGGAGGAGGCGGCCACGCGCTCGCCTCGTGAGCCCAGGCAGCCGACCCGTGTCGTGGAGCCCGTCGGTCCGCCGATGGGACGGGAGGCCGACCGCTTCCTCGACGACCTCTTCGACACGCCCAAGGCACCGCCCATGCCGCCGCAGGAGTCGGTTCAGCAGCCGCTGGTCCAGCAGCCGGTGTTGCCGCCGCCGGTGCCGAAGTTGCCGCCGCCACCGATGCCGGCCTCCGCGCAGCCGGGCCCGACCGCTCCGCCGGAGCTGCCGCCGTTGCCTGAGCCGGTGGCGAAACCGCCGGCGCAGACGTTCTCGTCCCGGTTGGACCCGACGGCTCCGCCCGAGCCGCCGATCCCCGACGAGAACGACACGGAACTGTCGGACCGCCCGTTCCGTGAGTTCACCGAGAGCACCACGGTGTTCGTGCCGCCCGCGGACCTGCGCATCCCGGACAAGGCCGAGCCGACGGGTGAGGACTGGTTCGCCAAGGAGGACGAACCGGACCCGCACCTGATCACCGACGTCCAGGACGACGAGCGGGTCGACGAGCGGGGCACGATCTTCACCCAGCACACCACGCCGATCTCCGACGACGTGATCCGCACGCTGGACAACGAGGCACCGCCCGAGCAGGTCCAGCCCTACCAGCCCAAGGCGGCGGCCGCGCCGGATTCCGAACCCGCGCAGCACATCGAGCCGCCTCAGGTGCCCAAGCCCGAGCCCAAGCCCGAGCCCAAGCCCGAGCCACTGCCCGCGCCCGAGCAGACGCGACAGTTCGAGCCCGCCGCTGCCCCGGCGCAGGAAGCCCAGAACGCCGGCCGGTCACTGTTCGAGCCGGTCGTCCCGGTCGCCGGCCAGGAGCAGGCCGAGTCGTCCCAGCCGGAGGACTTCGTGCCGCCGGGCCCGTTCGGCCCGGGTTCGGCGATGCCGCTGCCCGGTGGCGGCGCGCCCGCGCCGGAGTTCAACGTCAAGGCGAGCGTGACCGCGCTGCGGTACTGCACTCAGGACAACCCGCAATTCGACCGGATTGTCGCGGAGGTGTGGTTCCGGTCCCCGAGCGACGCCGAACGTGTGGGTTTCCGTGTCCTGTCCTAGGTTTCTATGCCCCTGATGTCGGAGTGACGCGCACCACACCGTCCGTTACGGTGCTGGGACATGACAGATCAGATCGCGCGGCGCTGGACATTGTGGCGGCTCCCGCGACGGGCTCTGATCGGTTATCCGATACTTTCGCTCGCGGGCGCCTTCACCGCATTGTCGACCATTCCGGTGCGCTCGGAAAATCTGCTGCCTTTCGGTTTGCTGATCTTCTGCGCGGTGGTTTACCCGGAACTGTCCCGGCCGATCGAGCGGCTGCGCCGGACCGGCCGGCCGTTCATCGACCTCAATTCGGTGTGGATGTTCGCGGCGGTGCTGTTGCTGCACCCGGCGTTGTCGGCCGCGGTGATCGTGGCCTCGTACACCTCCCAATGGATTCGCAACCGGTCGGGGAAGGCGGTCTCGGCCGCGGCGACGATCGTCGCCGGATACGCGGCCTACGCGTTCCTCGCGTGGGTGAGCGTCGTGCCGTTCGACCGCATGCCGCGTGACGTGGCGTCCTTCGGGCTCGTGGTGAGTGCGGGCCTGGTTTTCCTGATCGTCGATTCCGTGTTGATCTATTACGCGGCCCCGCATGATCTCGAAGCGGGTGACTACGCGTTGAGCGGGTCCGCGATCGCGCTCGGCATCGTGCTCGCCTGGGCTCTGGTCGACTGGCCGATCATTCTTGTGCTGATCGTCGGGATAGCGCTCGCGTTGCACCGCGGTGTGCTGATTCGTCAGTTACGGGATCAGGTCAGAGTCGATTCGAAAACGGGTCTGCTGAATTCCGCTTCGTGGTCGAAGGACGCGACGGCGCGGTTGCGGCACGGCGGAAGTTCCGCCTTGCTCATGCTGGACCTGGACAATTTCAAGACGATCAACGACAAGTACGGTCACCTGGTCGGCGACAAACACCTGAAAGCCGTCGCGGACGTGCTGAAATCCGAAGTCCGCGGTACCGATGTGGTCGGCCGGTTCGGCGGCGAGGAGTTCGTGATCCTGCTTCCCTGCACGTCGCTGGACGACGCGCTGGCCGTGGCCGAGCGCATCCGCCGCCGGATCGACAACCTGGGCACCGTGACGGTGTCGGTCGGCGTGGCCGCCCACCCGGAGCACGGCTCGTCGCTCGACGAGGTGGTCAACGCGGCCGATCTGGCGTTGCTGGCGGCCAAGACCGCGGGCCGCAACCGAACTTTGCTTTTCGCTGCCCCGCAGGCGCCGGGTTGGTAACGTGCTCGCGGGGATTGCACAGAAGTAGATTGGCGGCAGATGCCCACGACGTTCGGGTTGTCCTTCGCGGCGGTCGACATCCTGTCCGAGGGACTGCAGCTCAATTGCCGGGTGTACCCGTTCGACATTCCGAGCTTCGGCCAGTACGCCGAGGACCGGGTACGGATCGCCGGCGCGATCAGGGACGACCTGATCAACCGCGGCCTGGCCGACCACCAGCGCCTTGGCCCGGAAGTGACCACGGCGCTACGGCTGTTCAACGACTACCAGGTGGCGATCGCCGTGATGGGCGACGTCGAAGGCGGCCGGAAGGTCTACGCCCGCGGCGCGGTCACGGCCAGGCGCGGCATGATCGTCGTCCAGGACGACCAGGTGCTCAAGTTCCAGATGATCCGGCCGGAAGGCCTGGCCCGCGGCATCGCCGCGCTGCTGCCGCCGTTGAAGGCGGGACCGGGCCAGTCGGTCACCATCACCAAACCCAAGGCGCACCCGGTGCCAGCGGACGAGGAAGTCGGCTTCCGTCAGCCGGTGGCCCGCGCCCAGACCACGAACCCGGCCCAGCTGCGCGCCGCCGAGGAGATGTTGCGCCGCAAGCGTGTCGGCTCCGGCCACTTCGTGGTGACCGGCCGCGACCGCAACGGCAACGTCAAACGGGCACCCGGCCTCGGCTGGGTCGACACGGACGCGGGCCGCTACCTCGTGCAGACACTGGGCCGCGACGACGTCGACGGCGGCACGTTCTTCCCCGCCGACATCACCCGGATGACCCACCAGCTCAACGAACTGCTCAAGTCCGTCAGCGCCTGACGCCAGCGCCGTGTCCACCTTTCCGGCACCCCGTGTCCACCTTTCCGGCACATCGAAACACCCGTTCCAGCACCTCGAAATGCCCCCAGGCGATCGCCTGGGGGCATTTCGAGGTGCCGGAACGTGACTTTCAGCGTGCCGGAATGGTGGACACGATCACTCGACGGTCCAGGTGTCCCGGCCGCGCAGCAACGACTGCAGGTCCGCGGGCTTCGCGGCCTTGGCGGTCGTGATCTGGTCGCGGGCCAGGTCGTCGTACGTCGCCCGCTGCACGTTGCGGAAGATGCCGGTGACCGTGTGGGACAGGTCCTCGCCGCCGATGCGCGACAGCGCGAACGAGTACGTCGGGTCGTCGATGGTCGGGTCGTGCACGACGAGGTTTTCCTCGCCCGCCTCCGAGACCTTGGCGATCTCCAGACCGCCGAACCCGCTGCGCACCAGGCCGTAGTCGCCGTCCGGGCCGAAGCGGACCGGCTCACCCTGCCGCAGCGGGATCAGCCTGCGCTCCTTCTCCTCCGGGTCCTTCAGCACGTCGAACGCGCCGTCGTTGAAGATCGGGCAGTTCTGGTAGATCTCCACCAGCGCCGAACCGCGGTGCTGCGCCGCCGCCTGCAGGACCTCGGTCAGGCCCTTGCGGTCGGAGTCCAGCGCGCGGCCCACGAACGTCGCCTCGGCGCCCAGCGCCAGCGAGATCGGGTTGAAGGGGTGGTCGAGCGACCCCATCGGCGTGGACTTGGTGATCTTGCCGGTCTCCGACGTCGGGGAGTACTGCCCCTTGGTCAGGCCGTAGATCCGGTTGTTGAACAACAGGATCTTGAGGTTCACGTTCCGGCGCAGCGCGTGGATCAGGTGGTTGCCGCCGATCGACAACGCGTCGCCGTCACCCGTCACCACCCACACCGACAGGTCCGGGCGCGCCACCGCGAGCCCGGTCGCGATCGCCGGCGCGCGGCCGTGGATCGAGTGGATGCCGTAGGTGTTCATGTAGTACGGGAACCGCGACGAGCACCCGATGCCGGACACGAACACGATGTTCTCGCGCTTCAGGCCGAGCGTCGGCATGAACGCCTGCACGGCGTTCAGCACGATGTAGTCGCCACAGCCCGGGCACCAGCGGACCTCCTGGTCCGACTTGTAGTCCTTCGCGGTCTGCTTCTCGTCCGTGGTCGGAATTCCGGCCAGGCCGGGCAGCCCGAGGTCGATGGCGGTCATGCCGGGACCCCCTTCACAACGTCTGTGAACACCCCTTGCAACTCCTCGGCCTTGAACGGCAGGCCGGCCACCTTCGTGTAGCTGATCGCGTCGACCAGGAACTTCGCGCGGATGAGCATCGCGAGCTGACCGAGGTTCATCTCCGGGATCACCACCCGGTCGTACGAGCGCAGCACGTCACCGAGGTTCGCGGGGAACGGGTTGAGGTGCCGCAAGTGTGTCTGTGCGATGGCGAGCCCGAGCTTGCGGACCCGGCGGCAGGCCGCGCCGATCGGCCCGAACGACGAACCCCAGCCGAGCACGAGCACACGTGCCTTGCCGGACGGGTCGTCCACTTCGAGGTCCGGGACCTTGATGCCGTCGATCTTGGCTTGGCGCAGGCGCACCATGTGGTCATGGTTAGCCGGATCGTAGGAAATCGAACCCTTTCCGTCCTGCTTCTCCAGGCCGCCGATCCGGTGCTGAAGACCGGGCGTGCCGGGAACGGCCCACTCGCGCGCCAGAGTCTCCGGGTCGCGGACGTACGGCCAGTGCTCGTCTGAACCGTCGGTAGCGTTGGGCTTGGTCGCGAACGTCACGCGCAGGTCCGGCAGCGTCTCGACGTCCGGGATCAGCCACGGCTCCGAGCCGTTGGCGATCGCACCGTCGGACAGCAACAGCACGGGAGTGCGGTACTCCAACGCGATCCGTGCGGCGTCGACGGCGGCGTCGAAACAGTCGGCGGGCGACTGCGGCGCGATGATCGGCACAGGTGACTCACCGTTGCGGCCGTACATGGCCTGCAACAGGTCGGCCTGTTCGGTCTTGGTCGGCAGACCGGTCGACGGGCCACCGCGCTGGACGTCGATCACGACCAACGGCAGCTCGGTCATCACGCCGAGGCCGATCGTCTCGGACTTCAACGCGATACCGGGACCCGAGGTCGACGTCACGCCGAGCGCGCCGCCGTACGAGGCGCCGAGCGCCATGCCGATACCGGCGATCTCGTCCTCGGCCTGGATGGTCGTCACGCCGAAGTTCTTGTGCCTGGACAGCTCGTGCAGGATGTCCGACGCCGGCGTGATCGGGTACGTGCCGAGCACGACCTCCAGCCCCGACCGCTGTCCCGCCGCGACGATCCCGTACGCCAGCGCGGTGTTGCCGGTGATCTGCCGGTACGTGCCGGGGTTCAGCTTCGCCGGCGCCACGTGGTAGGTCGTGGCGAAGGATTCGGTTGTCTCGCCGTAGTTCCAGCCCGCGCGGAAGGCCAAGATGTTGGCCTCGGCGATGTCCGGCTTCTTGGCGAACTTCTCCCGCAGGAACTGCTCGGTGCCCTCGGTGGGGCGGTGGTACATCCAGGACAGCAGGCCGAGCGCGAACATGTTCTTCGCGCGCTCCGCGTCCTTCTTGGAAAGCCCGGTCTCCTCCAGCGCGCTGCGCGTGATCGTCGCCATCGCGACCTTGTGCACCTGGTAGGAGTCCAGTGAGTCGTCCTGGAGCGGGTCGGTGTCGTAGCCGACCTTCTGCAGGTTGCGCTTGTTGAACTCGTCGGTGTTGACGATCAGCGTCCCACCTGGTGGGAGATCGCCGATGTTGGCCTTCAGCGCCGCCGGGTTCATCGCGACAAGCACGTCCGGCCGGTCGCCGGGCGTGAGAATGTCGTAGTCGGCGAAGTGCAGCTGGAAGCTCGAGACACCGGGCAGTGTGCCCTGCGGAGCGCGGATCTCCGCCGGGAAGTTCGGCAACGTCGCGAGGTCGTTGCCGAAGGCCGCGGCCTCCGATGTGAACCGGTCACCGGTGAGCTGCATGCCGTCGCCCGAGTCGCCGGCGAACCGGATCACGACCCGGTCGAGCTTCGTGATCTCGGTGTGCCTGGTCGACTTCAGCGCGTGGCCGTTGGTTTCACCCTCGACACCTGTGCTCATTGGGCTCGCCTGATCCCTCTCTGCCGCAACCGTGAATTCAGTTGCTTACCCCGCTTCGAGCCTAGTCCTCGAATGTCGAGCCGGCCTCGCACCTGGCCGCAGTCGGGCTAGTCATTACCTGTTACCAAAGGTAGATACCGGGGTTGGACCGGCACCTGGCGAAGCGGTCTACGTCACATGCCATAAGTATATGTTACCGGCGGTAACACCTACGAGCGGCCGGTGATCCGCGTTCGCAGCCTCTCCAGCCGCTCGGCGAACTCGGCCGACTCCAGGGTGTGCACCTGTGCTCTCAATTCAGTTTCAACGGCATTCGCATGATCAACGTTGCCCGAGGTCGTGCGCAAAGTTTGTTTCGTGGTCCTGACAAGGTCCCGTGGCGCGTTCACCGCACCGCTCGCCAGTTGGACGGCGGCGGCGACCGGGTCGTCGGCGGCCTGCCAGGCAAGGCCCCGCTCAACTGCGGCTTCGGCGTCCAGGATGTGCCCGAGCAACGTCATGGCGACGGCCGTCTGCCGGTCGACGGCGCGCTGCAACATCCACGTCATGCCGCCACCCGGGTGAATCCCAATCTGTAGGAACCGGGCGTCGAACCTTGCGTTCGGACCGGCAATGCGTATGTCGCATGCGAGCGCCAGATTCAGGCCCGCGCCCACCGCGGCGCCGTTGACCGCGGCGATGGTCGGCAGGCCGCAGTCGGCGAACGCCAGGAAACCCGCGTAGATCCGGCGAAGTCCCTCTTCGTGGGCGTCGCCGAGAGTGGTGAGGTCGGCACCCGCGCAGAACGCCGGTGGCGCACCTGTGACGACGATCGCGTGCACGCTCTCGTCGTTCTCGCACTCCCGCACGGCATCCACGAGCGCCGCCGATATGGGCAGCGTCAACGCATTACGCCGTTGCGGAACGTTGAGCGTGATGACTGCGACCCCGCCGTCACGCTCCAGCAGCACCTCGGTCATGCCTTGAACCGTACGGTGCGGACCGTGGTGATCCACCTGGCGTCCCGGCGGATCGGACAGTCCGTCAAGTCACGTCCGGGGCTCGGGGGCGGGTGACCGTTCGAGCAGCGTGGACAGTACGACCGTGGAGACCGTGCGGTCGATCATGTCCACACCTCGCAGCCGCTCGAGCGCGTCCTCGAGGTGGTGGATGTCCGCGGCCCGCAGATGCACGATCGCGTCGGCCGCGCCGGAGACCGTGTAAGCCGCAACCACCTCCGGCAGCGGTTCGAGGCTCGCGCGGATCTGCCCGGGGGAGACGTTGCCCCGGTAACGGACCTCCACGAAGGCCTCGGTGCCCCAGCCGAGGGCCTCCGGGTCGACCACGGCCGTGAAGCCGCGCAGCACGCCGCGGTCGAGCAGCCGGTCAACCCTGCGCTTGACCGCAGGCGCCGACAGCCCGACGACCTTGCCGATCTCGGCATAGCTCGATCGGGCGTCGGCGACAAGCTCCGAAACGATTCGCTGATCTATCGAGTCCACACGCAACATTCTGCATGCTCAAGCGCAACAGTACGACCTTGATCCGTACTCGAAGGGGGCCATACATTTCGATCCATGACATCTGCGGACCGGATGCCCACGACCCGGCGGTATCTGATGTGCCCACCGCGGTACTTCGAGGTCGCGTACTCGATCAACCCGTGGATGGACCCGGCGAAGCCGGTGGACCACGACCTCGTGATGCGGCAGTGGCAGACGCTGCACGACACCTACGTCGACCTCGGCCACAAGGTCGAGACGATCGAACCCCAGCCCGGACTGCCCGACATGGTCTTCGCGGCCAACTCGGCGACCGTGATCGACGGCCGCGTCCTCGGCGCCCGGTTCCGCGCGGAACAACGAGCCGCGGAGGCGGACCACTACCGCAGGTGGTTCAACGAGAACGGCTACCACAACATCGTGATGCCCACGTGCATCAACGAAGCGGAAGGCGACTTCGCGTGGACCGGCCGCTACCTGCTGGCAGGCACCGGTTTCCGCACCGACCCCGGCGCCCACGCCGAAGCCCAGGAAGTCCTCGGCGTCCCGGTGGTGTCCCTGCACCTGACCGACCCGCGCTACTACCACCTCGACACGGCACTGTTCGTGCTCAACGAGGACGAGCCCAACGTCGCCTACTACCCCGGCGCGTTCTCCGAGGGCTCACAGCGCGTCCTGCGGCGTCTCTTCCCGGATGCGGTGATCGCCACGGCCGAGGACGCGGAGACCTTCGGCCTCAACGCCGTGTCCGACGGCCGCAACGTCATCCTGCCGACCGAGTCGACCGCCCTCGCCGCCCAGATCGAGGACCGCGGCTACGAACCGATCTTCGTGGACATCTCGGAGCTGAAGAAGTCCGGCGGCGGCCCCAAGTGCTGCACCATGGAGATCCGCGGCTGACCACGAATCACCCATCCGTGACATGCCGCACGTGTGTTCGATTGTGAGACACTCGGCCCGTGGTCGAGAGGGATAGCACCGCCCTGCTGCGGGAGGCCGTCGCCATACAGCGGAGGCACACGGCGTCCTCAACGAGCACACGGTGACCCTGAACGAGCACACGGCGCGCTTCGACTCGATCGACAGCCAGCTTCAGCACCTGATCAAGTTGGTGGGCCGGATACTCGACCGCCTACCCGAAAAACCCCACGAATTCTGAACCCAAGCGCAAGCCCCCTGGTCCACCAGGGGGCTCTGCCTATCAGGTCATGCCATACCAGGCGTACGCGAGCGCAGGCGACGTCACGGAGGCGGCAGCCATCCACAACACCGCCAGAGACAAAGTGGCACCAACCCGCTTGAGCATGGAGATGATGATCACACACAGTCGATCTTGTGCGACTCGCGGGGTCCCGATTCTCAACCCCGACGCCCTTGACCCTTAGCTTCGCGGCGAAGCCGCGCCGCTGGTCCCAGCGAAAGTGCCCAGCGCTGGAAGGTGCGGAGCAAGCACCGTGGGGAGTGTGGGGGCTCGGCCCCCCAAAATGATGGAAGGGCGACCCTGCGAAGTTGCGAAGCAACGAGCAGAGTCGCCCTGAGCCCGTGGCGGGTGACGGATTTGAACCGCCGTAGCTTGCGCGGCTGATTTGCAGAATGCTCGCCGCTCAAGATCCATGTACCTTCTGACCTGGAATTACACGTGGTACTCATAGTGCGGAGTGTGTCCACGGGCCCACGGATGGCCCACGCCACGCTTCGTTGTAGGCCTTCCGGGGAGTCGTCAGGCGTTTACGCGATCAGTAGTTCTGACAGCGCGGCCATGTGAGCTACCCGGTCCCGGTGTTGTCTAGCCTGGAGCACCAGATTCGCCACCACTAGCGCCGGGTCGGCATCAGATACGTCCATCCCGAGATGCTGTCGGAGCCATGGCGCGACTTCGCTCCACCGGTAGAAGACGGTGCCGTCACGTACGGGGTTGACGGGCGGTGGAAAGCCCCCGTTCCCTCTTGCGCCTGTGGCATACCGCCGCACCGACTCGCGACTTTGTCCGATGCGGTCCGCAATATCGGCCAAGGTCACCAGGTCCTGGTCTAGAACACGAACAGCCACCAGCCCAACCGACTCAACCGAGCGGACCGCTGAAACAATCGCGTCTGCCATAGTAGGTGCCTCCCGATCGAATTCTGCGATCGGGAGACTGTCCTCCATGCCGAACGACGCGTCATCGCAGCCTGCTGCGAAAAGCTCGTCCAGCTCGTTGTCGGTAGGCCGACGATTGAGCACTAAGGTGAACACATGTGCGGCCACGGCCTACCTCCTCTCTGTGCTTCAGGCCATCGAGACTTAAAAGTACCTAGCCATGGGTGTGCTGCGCGGCAAACCGGTCGATCTGCTTGGCATGCGTGCCTGGGTCGCGAGGCGTTGACCAAATACCCCGACTTGCTCGACATGGCTCGCACATCACCTCACCCCACCGGTGACCGCGGCCGATCTCTCGGACGACAAGCCCGATCTTTTCAGCTCGGCGAAGCGCATCGGCAATCTCTTTCTTCGGGTGCCGACCCGAACTGGCCATTTCCGCTCCAAAGATGTGTGAATCTTGCAGCGGCCACCGGATGTGACCTTTGCGCACCTGACATGGCGGTCCTCCTCGTGCGTGCCTACCCCGGTGCAATACTACACCGGCCTGGTGCACAAGTGCACCAGGCCGACGGATAGGGGTCCATGGATGTCCCATCAAGATCGTTGAGGGCTCTACAGAGTCTGCTTGCAGCCCGGCCAACCCCTCCTGTACCCGTCGTCGGGCCTCTTGTTCGCCACCGTCAGACACTTTGCGTACACCCGCAGCGACACGGCCGCATGACGCAGGTCGTACGGCGCTTAACAAGGGGAGGCAACCACATCAGGCGCGAACGCCCGGCTCGCGGCCGGGGTCGAGCCGCTGGTCCGAGCCGAACGCGGCCAGCGCTGGAAGGTGCGGAGCAAGCACCGTGGGGGGTGTGGGGGGCTCGGCCCCCCAAAATGATGGAAGGGCGACCCTGCGAAGTTGCGAAGCAACGAGCAGAGTCGCCCTGAGCCCGTGGCGGGTGACGGATTTGAACCGCCGTAGCTTGCGCGGCTGATTTACAGTCAGCTCCCTTTGGCCACTCGGGCAACCCGCCGGGGTGACCAAACTGTACCCAACCCCCTAAGCCGGGTGCCAACGGGTATCCCGTTGCGCGTTCAGCGGTAGCATCGCCTGGGCTTTTGGTGGATCGACTCGGAGGTGCGGTGACGTGGCGGACCCGTCGTTCGACGTGGTGAGCAAGGTCGACCGGCAGGAGGTGACCAACGCGATCAACCAGGCCGGCAAGGAGCTGTCGACCCGGTTCGACTTCCGTGGCACCGGTGCCGAGATCGACTGGACCGGCGAGGAGTCGCTCTCCATCCAGGCCGAGACCGAGGAGCGGTGTCTGGCCGCCATCGAGGTCTTCAAGGAGAAGCTGATCAAGCGGGGGATCTCGCTCAAGGCGTTCGAGGCCGACGAGCCCAAGCCGTCCGGCAAGGTCTACAAGGCGTCCGGCAAGATCCTCCAGGGCATCGCGGCCGACAAGGCCAAGGAGATCGCGAAGGCCATCCGTGACGAGGGCCCGAAGGGTGTGCAGGCGCAGATCCAGGGCGACCAGCTGCGGGTGTCCGGCAAGAAGAAGGACCACCTGCAGGATGTGATCGCGTTGTTGAAGAACAAGGACTTCGGGATCGCCCTCCAGTTCACCAACTACCGCTGATGCGCGGCATCGTGCTCGCCGGGGGCAGCGGGACCCGGTTGCACCCGATCACCCAGGCCATCTCCAAGCAGTTGCTGCCGGTGTACGACAAGCCGATGATCTACTACCCGATCTCGGTGCTGATGCTGTCCGGGATCAGGGAGATCCTGGTCATCTCCACGCCCGCTGATCTGCCGAACTTCGCGCGTCTGCTGGGGGACGGTTCCCAGTTCGGATTGAGCTTCTCGTACGCCGAGCAGGCCGAGCCCAACGGTCTGGCGGAGGCGTTCATCATCGGTGACGAGTTCGTCGGTGACGATGACGTCGCGTTGGTGTTGGGCGACAACATCTTCTACGGCCAGGGTTTCTCCGGGATGTTGAAGCGGGAGGCGTCGTCACTGGACGGCGCCACGCTTTTCGGTTACCCGGTCAAGGACCCGCAGCGGTACGGCGTCGGCGAGGTGGACGCGTCCGGCAGGCTGTTGTCCATCGAGGAGAAGCCGGCCGAGCCGAAGTCGAACCGGGCGATCACCGGTCTTTACTTCTACGACAACCAGGTCGTCGAGATCGCCAAGGGCCTGACGCCGTCGGCCCGCGGTGAGCTGGAGATCACCGACGTGAACCTGGCGTACCTGCGGCAGGACCGGGCCAAGCTGGTCGACCTCGGCCGCGGGTTCGCCTGGCTGGACACGGGCACGCACGACTCGCTGCTGGAGGCGGGCCAGTTCGTGCAGGTCCTGGAGCACCGCCAGGGTGTGCGGATCGCGTGCCTCGAGGAGATCGCGCTGGTGATGGGGTACATCACACCGGACGAGTGCTTCGCGCTGGGGGCGCGGCTGGCGAAGTCGGGGTACGGCGACTATGTGATGTCCGTCGCGAAGTCGGCCCTGTCAGCGCGGCGCTAGCGCCGGTCCGGCGTCGAGCAGGTCGTAGCCCAGTTCGACGTCTCCCCTGATCATCACATCGACCGAGCGTGGTTCCCGTCTGTCCGCCATGAGCAGGCAGAACTGGATCACGTCCATGGTCATCTCGACGGTGACGCCGAGGTCCGGCCCGCCGAGCGGGAGCGTCCACGTGCCACCGCCAGGTCCGGTGAGCACCAGCCGGACGACGTTGCCCGGACGTGCCACCCGGCGGTAGGCGGCGGCGTGGGGCAGCAGTCGTGCGGCGAAGTCCGCGATGGCGTGCATGTGCTCCGGTGGTGGCGGCGGTAGTGCTTTCCGCGTCACCAAAGCGATGTCGCGCGCGTGAATCCACGTCTCGTACGCCCGGGACAGCATCAGGTCCTGTGGCAGGGATCGGACGGCCAGTGCCTGGCAGATCGCGTCGGCTTGGCGCCGCCACTCCTGCCAGACCCGCTCTTGGTCACGCGGCATGGCCAGCAACTGCTCCGTGCGCGTGTCCGGGTCGTCGCCGGGTCGTACCGGCGGGTGGACGTGCAGACCTAATTGGTCGGCGACGAGGTTGTCGGTGGCGGTCAGGTGGACGACCAGTTCCAGCACGGTCCACGGGTCGTGTGCCACGACTCCGGTCCACTCGTGCGCGTCAAGTTCCTTCAACAGTGCGTCAAGTGCGGCGACGGACGCCGCGTAAGCCTTGGCGTACGGAGGGATTGCGCAGGGACCGACTACGGCCGCGACTCTGTCCCGCACCCGCTCGGGCGGCGGACTCCCTGTTCCGGCAAGGTATTGAGTGCCTTCGGTGAGCGTACGGACCTCGGCACGGCACGTCTCGCATGTCCGCAGGTGCGCTTCGACGGCTTCGGATTCCGGCCGGTAGCACGCGTCCATCGTCCAGGCGGCGAGCAGCGACGAGACCGCCGCGTGGTCACTCACCGCCCGGCCGCCAGTTCCCGCAAACCGGCGCGGAGCCGGGATTTCGCTGTCCCGGCGGGGATTCCGAGCTCGATCGCGATCTGCTGGTACGTCCGGCCCTGGTAGTAGGCCAGTTCCAGTGCCTGTCTGGTCAGGTCCGGTAAGGACGCCAACGCCACGGGCCGTTCCACCTCGACTCGCTGACTGGGAATGTTGTTGTGCCGCAACCACTGCACCGCGAGCCGGTGGGCCAGCACAGCCAGCCAGCACCGCAGGCTCGCCTGAGCGGGATCGTAGGCGAGCGGACGATTCCACAGGCTCACGAACGCGTCAACCGTGATGTCCTCCGCCACCGAGGAATCACCCGTCACGCTCAAGGCGACGGCGTAGACCGTCGCGCTGTGCAGGTCGTACACCTCAGTCAGCGCGTCCTGGTCGCCGTAGACCAATCGCTGCCGGAGGTCACCGTCCACCATGACTCGGACCATCCCAGTGGAAGCGGTCCGTTCACACCGCCAGACGTCACAGCCCGCGACGGGCCATGTCCTCCAGTCGCCGGATTCGCTCGGCGATCGGCGGATGCGTGTCGAACAACCGTGCCAGTTGTTCACCCGGCCGGAACGGGTTGGCGATCATCAGGTGTGACTGCGACGCGATCGCCGGTTCGGGCGCCAGCGGAGCCTGCTGGGTGCCGATCTCCAGCTTGCGCAACGCCGAGGCCAGCGCGAGCGGATCGCCGGTCAGCTCGGCACCGGACTCGTCCGCCTGGTACTCGCGGGAACGGCTGATGGCCATCCGCACCACGCCGGCCGCGACCGGGCCGAGGATCGCGATGACGAGCATCGCCAGCGGGTTCGGCCGGTCGTCGTCCTCGCCGCCGAACAAACCGAACAGCATCGCGAAGTTGGCGAGGAAGCTGATGACGCTGGCCAGCGCGCCTGCCACGCACGAGATCAGGATGTCGCGGTTGTAGACGTGCGACAGTTCGTGGCCGAGGACGGCCCGCAGCTCACGCTCGTTGAGGATCTCCAAGATGCCTGTGGTGCAACACACGGCGGCGTTGCGGGGGTTACGCCCCGTCGCGAACGCGTTGGGTGCCTGCGTCGGGCTGATGTACAGCCGCGGCATCGGCTGCCGGGCGGCGTTCGCGAGCTCGCTGACGATCCGGTACATCGCGGGCTGTTCCCACTGCGACACGGGACGCGCCCGCATGGCGCGCAGCGCGATCTTGTCGGAGTTGAAGTACGCGTACGCGTTCACACCGAGCGCGATCAGCAGCCCGATGATCAGCGCGGTGCGCCCGAACAGCGAGCTGACCAGCAGGATGAGAGCACTCATGCCGCCAAGCAGGAATGCGGTCTTCACCCCGTTGTAGTGCCGGTGCACGGTGCCCTCCTTCCCGAGTTCCTTTCGGAACAACGCTCTTGTGGGAAGGGAAGTTCCTGTTAGGACCCGGTGTGGCCGAGCCGCCAGTACGTGGCCGGGCGCACGCTCGCCCGGTCGATGCCCTTCTCGGCCAGGACCTCACGCACGGCCTGCATGACCTGGCGTTCGCCCGCGGCCCAGACCGCGGGTGTGCCGTCCGGGAACTCCGCGGCTGTGAGCGCCTTCACCAACGGTTCGCTGCTGCCTGCGGGAACGCCGTCGCGGTGCACCCACGTGACGTCGACGTCCTGCTCCTCGGCGGCGTTCTCGATCTCGACGAACGCCCTGATTCGTGCCCCGGGCAACGCCTCCATGATCGAGCTGATGGCCGGCAACGCGGTCTCGTCGCCGATGAGCAGGTGCCAGTCGGCGTCAGGGTCGGGCTGGTACGCGGGCGACGGGCCGACGAAGATCACCTCGTCACCGGGCTGGGCGTTCGACGCCCACTTCGACGCGGGCCCGTGATCACCGTGCAGCACGAAGTCGAAGTCGATCTCGTTCGCCACCGGGTCGTGCCTGCGGATGGTGTACGTGCGCATGTACGGACGGACCCGCGACATCGCCACCCGCGCCGACTCCAGGGTGAGCGGCTCGGGCAGTTCGGCGCCGGGTTCGTACAGGTAGAGCATCACGTTCTCGTCCGTGCCCGCACCGGCGAAGTCGTCGATCTGCGGGCCGCCGACGGTGATCCTGGCCATCCGCGGGGTGATCCGGCGCGTGCGGATCACCGGCACCCGCCACAGTTTGGTGGGCTGCCTGCGTGCCCGGCGACGTTCGGTACTCATCGCCGCTCAATGTAAGGCGCCGCTCGCCGGTCAGCCTGGGCGGTCCAGTTCGGCCGTACCCGATCGGGTACGAGTGTCGCGGGCACGGTTGTCAACCCCGTGGTCGCCAGGAGGGCGGCGGCGAACTAGCCCAGACGGGCGTACTTCGCTGTGTCCGCGATAACAGGTTGGTCACAACGTCCGTGGTGGCCGGATAAAGTCTTGGTCGCGGCGCCGTTCTGCCGGCGGAATCATCGCTACCAGCCGATTTCGGCGTGGAAACTTCGCTGACCGTCCAAGGGGTTGGAAAGTGATCAACGTCATGCCCGAGTCTGATCCCGAATGCTCCTGGTCTTCACCGGTTCGCGAGGTCAGCGGGAACTCTGTGCCGTCGGAATGGGTGGCTATTTCGCCTGATCGGGGTACAGTAGCCCGACTGCGCAAGCTGTGGTGACGCTGTGGTGATGCCGCGACGCACCCGAGATGCCCGTACCCCCGTGGGACGAGGAGGCGGCATGGCGGAGCGACCGGATGCCGTGGAGCCGGTAGATGAGACCCCGCTTGTCCGTCGTTTCCGTTTCTACTCAGTCAGCGTCGTCATCATCGGCGTGCTCGCCGCGCTACTGGTCTCGTGGTGGCTGCCGCCGACGGACTACAACAGCGGCCACATCTGGACCGGCCTGCTGCTGATCGTCGGCTTCCTGGTCGCCGAACAGCTCGCCGTCAACGTCGACGTCCGCAGCGGCGTGAGCTGGTCGATCTCGTTCACCGAGATCCCGCTCGCGATCGGCCTGTTCGTCGCGCCCTTCGAACTCGTGCTGCTCGCGCACGTCATCGCCGGTGTGAGCACCTTGCTCATCCGTGGCGTGCATGACCGCGTGCTCTACAACGCCGGTGTGCTGGTGATCGAGATCAGCACCGCCTTCGCCGTGCTGAACGCGTTCCAGGTCGGCCTCGACGGCGCCGGCCCGAGCTGGGCGGGCGCGTTCGTCGGCGCCTTCGCCGCACCGGTCTCAAGCACCCTGCTCGGCCTGGTCACGGTGCACGTCCTCGGCAGGCGGATGCGGCTTTCCGCGGGCGTCCTGCTGGTCGGCCGGACCCTGGTGCTCGGCATGGTCAACTCCGCGGTCGGCGTCGTCGGCTACGTGGTGGCCGTTCAGGAAGAGGGCGGCTGGCCGTTGATCCTGCTCGCACTTTCCGGCTTCGGCGCCCTGTACGTCGCCTACTCGGGCCTGCTCCGCGACCAGCGTGACCTTGAGGCGTTGTCCCAGGTCAGCCTTATCGTGGCGCGGTCGGGCCAGCAGGCCGCCGCGAAACCGGCGACCGGGCTCGACGACATCTCCGCGAACGTGGCCGACGACGAGTGGCACGCGATCGCCGAACGGATCAAGGACCAGCTGTCCGCGACCCGGGTCGTGCTGCACATCAGGTTCGATCCGCAAGCGCCGATGCGAACCGTGACCGCGGGTACGGATCTGCCGCAGGAACTCCAAGCCGAAGAGGTCATGGGCGCCAAGGGCGACCCGTTGCTGCGCCTGCCTGGATCACACGTACGGCACTTCCGTCGGATCGACGCGATGCCTGAGATCCGTCAGTCCTTGCTGCGCAGGGACGCGACGGAAGCGCTTGTGGTGCCGTTGCGCAGCGCGAGCCACCTGCTCGGTGTCGTCGAAGCGCACGACAGGCAGAGCCGTTGGCGCGGTTTCGGTACGGCCGACATGCGCCTGATCGGCACCATGGCCAGCCATTTGGCGACGGCGTTGGACAACCGCAGGCTGCTGTCGCGGCTGCGGCACGACGCGTACCACGATCCGCTGACGGGCCTGCTCAACCGGCCAGGCTTCCGGCAGGCCGCCACCGAGGCGCTGCGGTCCGACCCGCAGGCCATGGTCGTGCGGATCGACCTCGACGTGCTGTCCACGGTCAGCGACGCACTCGGCTACGCCTGGGGTGACCGGATGGTCTCCGCGGCCGCCCGCCGGATCAGGGACACCCTCGGCCCGGAGAGCATGATCGCCCGGCTTGAGGGCATGGCTTTCGCGGCGCTGCTGCACAGCCGTCCGATCGACGAGATGCACTCCCTCGCCGAACGCCTGCGGGACATGCTGATCGCGCCGTACATCGTGGAACGCCTCACGCTCGACGCCGGAGCGGTCGTCGGTTTCGTCTCCGCGGCGATGGAGGACGACAGCACGGTCGTCGACGTGGACACGTTGCTACAGCACGCGGATGTGGCCGTACGTGCCGCCAAGGCGGGCGGCGAGCCGGTCCGGGCGTACATGCCGAGCATGGGGCAGATCTTCCTGCGCCGGTTCCAGCTGGTCACCCAGTTCCGGCACGCCGTGGAGACCGGCCAGGTCAAGGTGCACTACCAGCCCAAGGTCGCGCTGCCGAGCCGCAACGTGCTGGGCGTGGAAGCGTTGGTGCGCTGGACGCATCCGGAGTACGGCAACCTCGACCCGGACGAGTTCGTGCCGGCCATCGAGGCCGCCGGCCTGGTCGGCGCGCTCACCGGGTTCGTGATGGAGCAGGCGCTGACCAAGGTCCGCAGGTGGCTCGACAAGGGCCTGCGGATCTCCGCCGCGGTCAACATCTCCGTGCGCAGCCTGGCCGAACAGGACTTCCCCGAGCAGGTCTCGGACCTGCTGACCCGCTACGGCGTGCCCGCCGAGCTGCTGACGCTGGAGCTGACCGAGTCCGGCGTGATGGCCGACCCGCAGAAGGCCCTGCCGGTGCTGCGCAGGCTGCACGCGCTCGGCGTGATCCTGGCGGTGGACGACTTCGGCACCGGCTACAGCTCGCTGGCGTACCTGCGTCAGCTGCCCGTGGACGAGGTGAAGATCGACAAGAGCTTCGTCTTCGGCATGGGCACGGACCTGTCGGACCTCGCCGTGGTGCGCTCGATCGTCGAGCTCGGCCACTCGCTGGGCCTGTCCGTGGTGGCCGAGGGCGTCGAGGAGGACGTGGCACGCGACCAGCTGTCCGCGATGGGCTGCGACGTCATCCAGGGCTACCTGATCTCCCGGCCGCTGTCGGAGAGCAGGCTGGAAGCCTGGTTGCAGGCCCGCACGACGAAGACCCCGGGCCGGTTGGACGAGACCGTGCTCACGTTGCTGGCGTGAAACCGACCCCCGGTTTTTAATCCCTGGAGCGGGTGTGTAAAGTTCTCCTCGCTCCTAGAGCACGCCCCAATAGCTCAGTCGGTAGAGCGTCTCCATGGTAAGGAGAAGGTCTACGGTTCGATTCCGTATTGGGGCTCGGTGGGCCCAGCCGTGATGTCATCGATGTGGCATCGCGGCTAGATCCATGTGGCGGTGTAGCTCAGGTGGTAGAGCAAACGGCTCATAATCGTTGTGTCGCCGGTTCAAGTCCGGCCACCGCTACGCGATTGGGAGAGGTGTGCTCGCGAAAGCGCGAGCCTTCATCGCTCCGCATTACACTGGGGGTGCGACCCCCAGACCCCGCCCAGGGGGCAAGCCCCCTGGACCCCCGAAGGTTCGCCTGGAGGACCTGAGGGGTGTCGGGAAACCCCGCTTTAGCTAGGAAGGTACTGCTGTGGCTGCCACTGACGTGCGACCGAAGATCACGCTCGCGTGCGAGGTGTGCAAGCACCGCAACTACATCACCAAGAAGAACCGGCGCAACGACCCGGACCGCATCGAGCTGAAGAAGTTCTGCCCGAACTGCGGCACGCACCGCGCGCACAAGGAAACTCGCTGAGCGCCAGTTCCTCATGGCTCTCGATCCCTCCTTCATCGGACGCACGTACCCCGCATCACCCGTCTACCAGGTGAGCCGGGCGAAGATCCGGGAGTTCGCGGAGGCGATCGGCGACGACAACCCGCTGTACTCCGACCCGGCTGCCGCACAGGCCGCCGGGTATCCGGATGTTGTCACCCCGCCGACGTTCCTCACCATCATCAACCTGGCCGCGATCAACATCGTGATCACCGATCCGGACCTGGGGCTGGACTACAGCCGGATGGTGCACGGCGACCAGAGCTTCACGTACCACCGGCAGGTGCACGCGGGCGACGAACTGCGTGCCATCGTGCACATCGACGACATCATGTACCGGGCCGGCAACGACTTCATCAACCTGCGCGCGGACCTGTGCGACGCGGACGACCAGGTCGTCGTGGTCACCCGTGCCCAGCTTGTGGTGCGTGAGGCAGCGAAGCCCGAAGAGGTGCCCGCATGACCGCCGTCGGCGACGAACTGCCGTCGCTCACCGTGCACGTCACCCGCAAGGACCTGGTCCGCTACGCGGGCGCGGCGCTGGACTTCAACCCGATCCACTGGAACGAGCCGTTCGCCAAGGAAGTCGGCCTGCCGAACGTGATCGCCCACGGCATGCTCACCATGGCGCTCGCCGGGCGTGTGCTCACCGACTGGACCGGCGACCCGGGCAACATCCTCGAGTACTACGTGCGGTTCACCCGGCCCGTCGTCGTTCCCAACGACGACAAGGGCGCGACCGTCGAGCTCTCCGGCAAAGTCCGTGAGATCAACGAGGACGGCACGGCCAAGGTCGACATCACCGCCAAGTTCGAGGGCAAAACCGTCCTCGGCAAAGCCCAGGCAGTCCTGCGCCTCCCCTAACCCCCCTCGTGAGTGTTTATCGGCGTTAGAACACCGATAAACACTCACGAGGTGTTTACCTGGCTTCGCGCAGGAGGTCGCCCATCCTCGTCAGGCCGGTGGCCAGGTCGTCGTCGCCCAGCGCGTACGACAGCCGGAAGTAGCCGGGGGTTCCGAACGCCTCACCGGGCACCACCGCGACCTCGGCCTGCTCCAGCACCAACGCGGCCAGCTCGACGCTGGTCTGCGGGCGCACACCGCGGATCTCCTTGCCCAGCAGGCCCTTCACCGACGGGTACACGTAGAACGCGCCCTTCGGCGTCGGCACCTCCACGCCCGGGATGGCCGAGAGCATGTCCACGATCGTGCGGCGACGGCGGTCGAACGCCACGTGCATCCCCCGCACGGCGTCCAGCGGCCCCGAAACGGCCGCCAGGGCGGCCCGCTGGGACACGTTCGCCACGTTCGAGGACAGGTGCGACTGGAGGTTCGCCGCGGCCTTCGTGACGTCCTTGGGGGCGATCATCCAGCCGACCCGCCAGCCGGTCATCGCGTACGTCTTGGCGACGCCGTTGACGATCACGCACGTGTCGGCCAGTTCGGGCACCACGACCGGCATGGATTCGGCCGTGGCGCCGTCGTAGACCAGGTGCTCGTAGATCTCGTCGGCGATCACCCAGATGCCGTGCTCGACCGCCCAGCGGCCGATCGCCTCGACCTGCTCACGCGGGTAGACCGCGCCGGTCGGGTTGGACGGCGAGACGAACATCAGCGCCTTGGTGCGCGGCGTGCGGGCCGCTTCCAGCTGCTCGACCGTGACCAGGTAGTCCTGGGTCTCGTCGGTCACCACAGGCACCGGCACGCCGCCGGCCAGCGTGATCGACTCGGGGTAGGTGGTCCAGTACGGCGCGGGCAGGATGACCTCGTCGCCGGGGTCGAGCAGGGTCGCGCAGGTCTGGTAGACCGCGTGCTTGCCGCCGTTGGTCACGATGACCTGGCCGGCCTCGACGTCGTAGCCGCTGTCGCGCTTGGTCTTCGCCGCGATCGCCTCCCGCAGCTCGGGCAGGCCCGCCGCGGGCGTGTAGCGGTGGTTACGGGGATCGGCCGCGGCCTCGACGGCCGCCCGCACGATCGGGTCCGGGGTGGGGAAGTCCGGCTCGCCCGCGCCGAAGCCGATCACCGGGCGGCCCGCCGCCTTGAGCGCCTTCGCCTTGGCGTCGACCGCCAGGGTCGCCGACTCGCTGATGCCACCGATCCTTGCCGAGACACGTGCCATGGCAGCATCGTCGCAGATCGGGCCGTGCGCACGGCGGCTGGGGTGACCGCGATTTCAGGCCCGGGACGGGCTTGCCGTACACTTTCGAACTCGGAACGAAAGTCACTTTGCCCCACGCGGTCAGACCTGACAGAGTGGGGACAGTGGATCTCGTCCACCGGTGGTCCTCGGGTCACCACAGGGGCGTAGCTCAATTGGCAGAGCAGCGGTCTCCAAAACCGCAGGTTGCAGGTTCAAGTCCTGTCGCCCCTGCAACGAAGGTCAAGGCTGGCGAGCGGAGGAACTGGCGTGAGCGAGGAGCCGGGCAAGGATCGGGAAGAGGACCAGAAGCCTCAGTCCCGTCCGGTCACCGCCGCTGCGCGGCGCGAGCGCCGTGCGTCGGCGCGCCCCGCAGCGCGCAAGGACGCCGCACCGGCCGCCAAGGCCAAGCCGAAGGGCAAGCCGGCGGCCGAGACCGAGGCCGAGGGCAAGAAGGGCCGCGCCACCCCGTCACGGGACGGCAAGGAGAAGCGCCCCGGCCTGTTCGCGCGCCTCGTCCGGTTCCTCAAAGAGGTGGTCGCCGAGCTGCGCAAGGTCATCTGGCCGACCCGTAAGCAGATGATCACCTACACCGCGGTGGTGCTGGTCTTCCTCGCCGTGATGGTCGCCATCATCGCCGGGCTTGACCTGGGCATCGGCAAGGGCGTGCAGGCAATCTTCGGGTAAGCAAGCCGCACGCGAGATGTAGAGATTAGGAAGCGAGATCACTGTGACCTCCGAGAACGGCGCCGCTGGCGGCCAGGGGCTGCCCAGTCCGGCCGACGACGAGGTCGTCGCCACTCAGGACGAGGAGTTCCTCGACCAGGCGGAGACCGACGAGGACGTCGTCGACGACGCCGAGGAGCCCGCCGCGCCTGCGGAAGCGGAAGAGGCCGTCGCCGAGGAGGAGGACCCGGTCGCCGAGCTGCGTGAGGCACTGCGCCGCGCGCCGGGCGAGTGGTACGTGATCCACTCCTACGCGGGCTACGAGAACAAGGTCAAGACCAACCTCGAGACCCGTATCCAGACCCTCGACATGGAGGACTACATCTTCCAGGTCGAGGTGCCGACCGAAGAGGTCACCGAGATCAAGAACGGCCAGCGCAAGCAGGTGCAGCGCAAGGTGCTGCCCGGCTACATCCTGGTCCGGATGGACCTCAACGACCCCTCCTGGAGCGCGGTCCGCAACACCCCGGGGGTCACCGGCTTCGTCGGTGCGACCTCCAAGCCGTCCCCGCTGACCATCGACGAGGTGGCGAAGTTCCTGCTGCCGCAGGTCGAGCAGAGCAAGCCGGCCGCGGGCAAGGCGCCTGCCGCCGCCGCCAAGCCGACCGTCGAGGTCGACTTCGAGGTCGGCGAGTCGGTTACAGTGATGGACGGCCCGTTCGCCACGCTCCCCGCGACTATCAACGAGGTCAACGCGGACGCGCAGAAGCTCAAGGTCCTGGTGTCGATCTTCGGCCGCGAGACTCCGGTCGAGCTGTCGTTCAGCCAGGTCTCCAAGATCTGACCGGCCTCTCGGCTTGAAGGTCGGCGGCCGCGCGGCGGCACGGCAGGTTCGTCGCGCGGACCCACGCAGGAAACAGGAATACGAGAATGCCACCCAAGAAGAAGAAGCTTGCGGCGATCATCAAGCTGCAGATCACGGCCGGCCAGGCCAACCCGGCTCCGCCGGTCGGTCCGGCGCTCGGCCAGCACGGCGTCAACATCATGGAGTTCTGCAAGGCCTACAACGCCGCGACCGAGTCGCAGCGTGGCACCGTGGTGCCGGTCGAGATCTCCGTGTACGAGGACCGGTCGTTCGACTTCAAGCTCAAGACCCCGCCGGCCGCGAAGCTGCTGCTGAAGGCCGCCGGTGTGGAGAAGGGCAGCGGCGAGCCGCACCGCACCAAGGTCGCCAAGGTGACCTGGGACCAGGTGAAGGAGATCGCCCAGCAGAAGCAGGCCGACCTCAACGCCAACGACATCGACCAGGCGGCCAAGATCATCGCGGGCACCGCCCGCTCGATGGGCATCACGGTCGAATAAGTCTGATGGTGTGGTCGGTGGGTAACGACATCGACCAGGCGGCACAGTGTCGATCAATACCCATCGCGGGCACCGCCCGCTCGATGGGCATCACGGTCGAATAGAACTTTACGCAAGACACGTGGGAGGGCCTCGCGCGGCCCGCTACCACAACTGTTAGTGAGGAACGACAGATGGCAAAGCGCAGCAAGGCCTATCGTCAGGCCAGCGAGCTGGTGGACAAGGAGCGGCTGTACTCGCCGCTCGAGGCCGCCAAGCTCGCCAAGGAGACCTCCAAGGTGAAGATGGACGCGACCGTCGAGGTCGCGATCCGGCTGGGTGTCGACCCCCGCAAGGCCGACCAGATGGTCCGCGGCACCGTGAACCTGCCGCACGGAACCGGTAAGACCGCCCGGGTCATCGTGTTCGCCACCGGTGACAAGGCCGCCGAGGCCGAAGCCGCCGGAGCCGACGCGGTCGGCGCCGAGGACCTGATCGAGCGCATCCAGGGTGGCTGGCTCGACTTCGACGCCGCGATCGCCACCCCGGACCAGATGGCCAAGGTCGGCCGGATCGCCCGGATCCTCGGCCCGCGTGGCCTGATGCCCAACCCGAAGACCGGCACGGTCACCCCCGCGGTGGCCAAGGCCGTGCAGGACATCAAGGGCGGCAAGATCAACTTCCGGGTGGACAAGCAGGCCAACCTGCACCTGGTGATCGGCAAGACCTCGTTCGACAACGACAAGCTCGTCGAGAACTACGCCGCCGCGCTGGACGAGATCCTGCGGGCCAAGCCGTCCTCGGCCAAGGGCAAGTACCTGAAGAAGGTCACCTTCACCACGACGATGGGCCCCGGTATCCCGGTGGACCCGGCTCGTACCCGTAACCTGCTCGCCGACGAGGCCGCCGCGGTCTGAGCGGCCCAAGGCACGAGAAAGGCGGACCCACTCACGGGTCCGCCTTTCTTTTCGGCCGTTGGTGTTACAACGCCGTATACACCGCTTGTGTACATGGAGGTGTGACACGGGTGAAGCTGGCGAGGGCGGACCGCCGGGAACAGATTCTTGGGTGCGCCACCAGGGTTCTCGCCGACCGTGGCTACGCGTCGACCGGGCTGGAGGAGATCGCCGAGGCGGCCGGGATCAGCCGGATGATCCTGTACCGGCACTTCGAGTCCAAAGCGGACCTGTACCGGGCGGCCTGCGAGCGCGCAGGCGAAAGGCTTGCCGCGGCGACGGGGGACGAACTCACCGAGTCCACTGTGGGCGCTCTGGTGATGTGGGCGGCCAAGGAGACCGCCGAGTTCCGCCTGCTGTTCCACCAGGCCGCCCGGGAAGCCGAGTTCCGCGCGGACATCGACGCCCTGCGGGCCGAACTGATCGAGACGCTCGAACACCGGATGCGCGACGTGATCCCGGACGCCCAATGGGCGACGTGGGCCGCGCACCTGGCGCTGACCGTGACCGTCGAGGCGACCATGACGTGGCTCGAGGTCGGCAGTCCCGATCCGGACCAGGCCGTCGAGCGGATCACCGAGGCCGTCAAGGCGGTCATCACCGCGTCGGTCCGGCACTGACTTTCCAGGCGTGTGCGGTGCTGAACTAGCGCGACGTGACGGTGGTCCTCGGGGCGGTCGTGGGCGTGGTCGTGGCGCACTCCTTGGTCTGGTGACCGGAGATGATCCATGCCGCGCCGAACGGCGTGAACGTGAACGTGCCCAGCGTGGTGGTGCCCGGCTTGACCGCCAGCGTGCAGGAGTCGACCTCGATGATCTGTTTGCCGGACGTGTCCACCCGGGGAACCCTGGTCAGGGCGGCGACCTCGGGCCTGAGCTTCGCCACGGCCGCCGCGCAGTCCGGGGCGTCGAAGTTGCGGGCGAACGCGGCCTCGGCTTCCTTGGTGAACAGGTAGCACGCGACCTGCGGCTGCCCCAGCGCGATGCTCCGGTACAGCGTGTCGACCACCTCGTTGGGCCTGCCCGGCTCACGCCCTGGGTCGTTCGGCGAACCGGGACCGGCGCCGCCCTGCACGGTGTTGTCGTCCGGCGGCGGGCCGAAGTAGTAGTCGTACGCCCAGATCAGGCCGATGACCACGAGCGCGAACACCACCAGCTTGCGGAGGGCCTTGCTGAACAGGATCTTCTTCCACAGCGGGGTCCCGCGGGCGGGCGCGGCGGGCGGCAGCTGCCCTTGTCCCTGCATCTCCTGGAACTTCATGAACTGCTGGAACTGTTGGAACTGCTCGAACTGACGCTGCTGCTCAGGGTCAATCGGAGCCGGGTGGTTGGGGCGCTCGTCTTCGGCCACGTCCCCATCATGCCGGGGGCGATTTGGAGAGGCAGCCGTGTGTCCCGTATCGTTGTGGCCGTTCTACCGAAGACCGCTGGTCTCTTCCCCCGTGAAGATGAAGATCCCGCAAGGGTGGCCCGCGCAGGAGGAACGAGCTGAGCGAAGAAGTGCCTTCTTTCTTCACGCCCGTGCCTGCGCGCCGGGCGTTTCGTCTTTTCCGGGCCTGGGACAAGCGGTCGTAGCCCAGAGAGGAGGCGAACATGGCGAAGCCGGACAAGGTGGCCGCAGTCGCCGAGATCGCGGACAAGTTCCGTACGAGCTCGGCCGCCGTCGTCACGCAGTACAGCGGCCTCTCCGTGTCGCAGCTCACCACGCTGCGCCGCGCTCTCGGCACCAACGCGTCTTACCGTGTCGCGAAGAACACCCTGGTCAAGCTGGCCGCCAAGGACGCCGGAGTGGAGGGCCTCGACGCCCTCTTCGAGGGTCCGACGGCGATCACGTTCGTCGACGGCGAGCCCGTCGACGCGGCCAAGGCTCTGCGTGACTTCGCGAAGGACAACAAGGGTCTGGTCATCAAGGGCGGCTACATGGAGGGCCGCCCGCTCTCGGTGGACGAGGTCACGCGGATCGCTGACCTGGAAAGCCGTGAGGTGCTGCTCGCCAAGCTGGCGGGCGCGATGAAGGGCAACCTCGCCAAGGCCGCCGGGCTGTTCAACGCCCCGGCCTCGCAGGTCGCCCGCCTGGCCGCCGCGCTGCAGGAGAAGAAGGCAGCCGCGGAAGCTCCCGCCGAGAGCTGAAGTTCACCCCCACCCGCTTAGCTGAAAGAAAGGAGCCGCCATCATGGCGAAGCTCAGCACCGACGAGCTGCTCGACGCGTTCAAGGAGATGACGCTGCTCGAGCTGTCCGAGTTCGTGAAGCAGTTCGAGGAGACCTTCGAGGTCACCGCGGCTGCCCCGGTCGCGCAGGTCGTCGCGGGCCCCGGTGGCGGCGGCGCCGCTCCGGCCGAGGCCGAGGAGCAGGACGAGTTCGACGTCGTCCTGGAGTCGGCGGGCGACAAGAAGATCCAGGTCATCAAGGTCGTCCGCGAGGTCGTCTCGGGCCTGGGCCTGAAGGAGGCCAAGGAGCTGGTCGAGAGCGCCCCGAAGCCGGTTCTGGAGAAGGTCGCCAAGGAGGCCGCCGAGGCCGCCAAGGAGAAGCTCGAGGCCGTCGGCGCCAAGATCACCCTGAAGTAACACCCGAGCAACATCGACGAACAGGCGAGCGCAGCGAGCCATGTGAGTCGGTGACGGGTGTCCGCGCGTGTCTGCCTTTGCGGCGTGTGAGTCGCTCCATCCGCGGCGAACAGCGAGAAGCAAGCCAGCTGGAAGCGAGTCGGATGGAGGACTCACGCCACCCGCTAAGGCGGACACGCGGTAATTCACCCAACCAGCCATGCTGGAACAGACAGCCAAAGAGCCCCGAGGCCGACCTCGGGGCTCTTCGCGTCTCCACCGTCCCAGCACCCCGTGTCCACCGTTGCGGCACCCCGTGTCCACCGTTGCGGCACGCCGTGTCCACCGTTGCGGCACCCCGTGTCCACCGTTGCGGCACTGTGAAATTCCCTAGTCGGGCTGGTTGGGGATTCGGGGTGCCGGAACGGGGTTTTCGGGGTGCCGGAGTGGTGGACACGGGTGCTGCAAAGGTGGACACGCGCGGTGGGGTTACCGCCAGCCGGTGACCTCGGTCAGGCGGGCGGCCGTTATCCGGGCGCCGCTGTTCTGGGAGCCGCCGTAGGCGTGGAACGCCAGTGAGCACCAGCCGGAGCAGCCGGGGGAACCGGCCGGGCGGTTTGTCGCGACCGCGCTGCCGCTGTTTCCGCCGATGGTGTCGTTCTGGTAGTAGAGCCGCAGGGTGTTGGATACGCGGATTTGGTCAGTGGACAGCCATTGCTGCTTGTTCTTGTCGCCGCCGTAGCCCTGGATCGTCGTGGGCGTGCCGTTCAGCGAGGCGGTCGTGGCGTACGCGCCGTACCAGCCGACGGTGTTGCCGATGGTGCAGTTCAGGTTCGCACCGCCGTAGTCGTGGTCGGCGGAGCCTGAGCTGATCCAGCCGGAGCTGGCTCGCAGCTGGGTCGCGGTGCACGAGCCGTAAGGCGCGGTCGTGCCGTCGTAACCGGGGTAGAAACGCAGTCCTGTGTAGAACGCGCCGCTGCCGTACACGCAGTGCCCGGCAGTCAGCACGAGTGACGGGCCGAACATCCAGCCGGTGCAGTGCTGCCGTTCCACTCCGCCCGACGTACGGGTGATCAGTACGGTCGCGCGGGCGGGGAAGGTGGTTGTCGGGCTGACCCTGACGCGGTTGTCCGGGCCGATGATGGACTGGATGCCGATCCCGCTGAAGCCCTCGATCTTGTGACCGGGCCGCACCGGGTCGGCTCCGACGAGTGCGGGGTCCTGGATGCCGCTGCCTTCGTAGGCCGGGACCCCGGTCAGTGTGCCGCTCGCGTTCGCGGGCGACGCCAGGACCAGACCGGCTGCCAGGACTCCGCTGAGTAACGCGGCCAGACGCTTACCCATGTCCATTCTCCGTCCGTTGCAGGGAAGAAGCAGGGAAAAGACAACTGACGGTATCCAGATGATCCCGTTACGCACAGCATCCGTTCGTAGTGAATGCTTACCGCTGCGCCGCCTGGTCTAGGGTGCAGGTCCGGGTGGCAGATCCGACAGTCCGCCGTACCAGGTAGTAACCCCGACCGGCCTCAGTCGTTGGGGTGAAGAGGAAGCGAGCTCGGGAGGGTCGATGGGCGCCGAAGTGGTCGTCGAGGGTCTCACCAAGTCCTTCGGTCGGCAGACCATCTGGCGGGACGTCACCCTGACACTGCCGCCTGGCGAGGTCAGCGTGATGCTCGGCCCGTCAGGGACCGGGAAGTCCGTCTTCCTCAAGTCCATGATCGGGCTGCTCAAGCCCGACCGCGGCAAGTGCGTGATCAACGGCGTCGACATCGTCTCGTGCTCCGAGCACAAGCTGTACGAGGTCCGCAAGCTCTTCGGCGTGCTGTTCCAGGACGGCGCGCTGTTCGGGTCGATGAACCTGTACGACAACGTGGCCTTCCCGCTGCGCGAGCACACCAAGAAGTCCGAGACCGAGATCAAGCGGATCGTGCTCGAGAAGATGGAGATGGTCGGCCTCACCGGCGCGGAGAAGAAACTCCCCGGTGAGATCTCCGGCGGTATGCGCAAACGAGCCGGTCTGGCCCGTGCGCTCGTGCTCGACCCGGAGATCATCCTGTGCGACGAGCCGGACTCCGGTCTCGACCCGGTCCGCACCGCGTACCTCAGCCAGCTGCTGATCGACCTGAACGCGCAGATCGACGCGACCATCCTGATCGTCACGCACAACATCAACCTCGCGCGCACCGTTCCGGACAACCTGGGCATGCTGTTCCGCCGTGAGCTGGTCATGTTCGGCCCGCGCGAGGTCCTGCTGACCTCCGACGAGCCCGTTGTCGAGCAGTTCCTCAACGGCCGCCGGATGGGCCCGATCGGCATGTCCGAGGAGAAGGACGTCGCCACGATGGCCGCCGAGCAGGCCATGGCCGACGCCGGTCACCACGACGGGTCCACTGAGGACGTTCGTGGTGTCGTGCCGCAGTTGCAGCCGACCCCGGGGCTGCCCGAGCGGATGGGCGTCCGGCGCCGCAAGGACCGGGTGATGAGCATCCTGCACACGCTTCCGCCTGCCGCGCAGGAAGGCATCATCGAAAGCCTGACGCCCGAGGAGCAGCGGCGTTACGGCGTGCGCCCGCACACGATGGCGACTGTCCCGGCCGGACGCAGACCGTCACCGGCGCCGCGGGGCAACCTGAACAGCGAACGCATCCAGGGTGACCTGAACGTCGCCGACATCCCGCCGACCCAGTGGCAGCCGCCCCAGCACGGTCCGGGTGGTGGCGCGTGACAGTTCGCTCCACCAGGTCGTCCTTCCCTGGTGCCGGCGCGCTTCGGGAAACAGGGCAGATGTTCGCCCTCGGGCTTGACGTCGTGCGCGGGTTCTTCCAGCGGCCGTTCCAGTTCCGCGAGTTCATCCAGCAGTCCTGGTTCATCGCGAGCGTGTCGATCCTGCCGACCGCGCTGGTCGCGATCCCGTTCGGCGCGGTCATCGCGTTGCAGCTGGGATCGTTGGTCACGCAGCTCGGCGCGCAGTCGTTCATGGGTGCCGCGAGCGTGCTGGCGATCATCCAGCAGGCCGCACCCCTGGTGACCGCGCTGCTCGTCGCCGGTGCCGGTGGCTCGGCGATGTGCGCGGACATCGGCGCACGGACCATCCGCGAGGAGATCGACGCGATGGAGGTGCTCGGTGTCTCCGCCGTGCAGCGCCTCGTCGTGCCGCGTGTGCTCGCGTCGATGCTCGTTGCCGTGCTGCTCAACGGTTTGGTCAGCGTTGTCGGTGTGCTTGGCGGCTACTTCTTCAACGTGGTCCTGCAGGGCGGCACGCCCGGTGCGTACCTCGCCGGTTTCTCCGCCCTGGCCCAGCTGCCGGACCTGTGGATCAGTGAGATCAAGGCGCTGATCTTCGGGTTCATCGCCGGTGTGGTCGCCTGCTACCGCGGCCTGCACCCCGCTCCCGGCCCCAAGGGCGTCGGTGACGCGGTGAACCAGTCGGTGGTCATCACGTTCCTGTTGCTGTTCTTCGTGAACTTCGTGCTGACCACTGTGTACCTGACGGTCGTGCCGGCGAAGGGGAGCTGAGACATGGCGGTCTCCGACCAGCTCCGCAAGCCACTGGACATGCTGGACAAAGCGGGCGACCAGATGTCGTTCTACGCCAGGGCACTGGCGTGGATTCCGCGCGCGGCAACCCGGTACATGCGCGAGACCATGCGGTTGCTGGCCGAGGTCAGCTTCGGCAGCGGCGCGCTCGCGGTCATCGGCGGCACCATCGGCGTGATGCTCGGGCTGACGTTGTTCGTCGGCACGGTCGTGGGCCTGCAGGGTTACGCGGCGCTGAACCAGATCGGCACGGCCGCGTTCGCCGGGTTCGTCTCGGCGTACTTCAACACGCGCGAGATCGCGCCCCTGGTCGCCGGGCTGGCGTTGTCCGCGACGGTCGGCTCCGGGTTCACCGCCCAGCTCGGCGCGATGCGGATCTCCGAGGAGATCGACGCGCTGGAAGTGATGGGCGTGCCGAGCCTGCCCTACCTGGTGACCACCCGGATCATGGCCGGGTTCATCGCGGTCATCCCGTTGTACATCATCGGTCTGCTGTCCTCGTACGTCGCGTCCCGGACGATCACGGTCTACTTCTACGGCCAGTCCGCGGGCACGTACGACCACTATTTCGACCTGTTCCTCCCGCCCCAGGACGTTTTCTGGTCGTTCGGCAAGGTGCTGATCTTCGCTGTGCTGATCATCCTGACCCACTGCTACTACGGCTACCGCGCCAGCGGCGGCCCGGCGGGCGTCGGCGTCGCCGTCGGCCGTGCCGTGCGGACGACGATCGTCGCGGTCACGCTGCTCGACTTCTTCCTGAGCCTGGCGATCTGGGGCACGACGACGACCGTGAGGATCGCCGGATGAGCACGATCCGCCGCAGGCTGCTGGGCCTGGTGTTCATCGCGATGCTGATCGGCTTCGTGGTGCTGAGTGTCGCGTTCTTCAACAAGTCGTTCAGCTCGTTCGTGCGTGTCACGCTGACCGCCGACAAGGTCGGCAACCAGCTCCAGCAGCGCTCGGACGTCAAGGTGCGCGGGCTGATCGTCGGCTCGGTCGAGAAGATCACGCCGACCAGGCACGGCGCCGAGCTGACGCTGGCGCTGGACCCGGACAAGGCGAACCTGGTGCCCAGCGACGTCACCGCGCGGTTCCTGCCGAAGACGTTGTTCGGTGAACGCTATGTGGCGCTGCAGATCCCGGCGAACCGCTCGGCACAGTCCATTTCGGACGGTGCGGTGATCGAGCAGGACACCTCGGCGCCCGCGATCGAGGTGGAGAAGGCGCTGAACGACCTTCTGCCGGTGTTGCAGGCGGTTCAGCCGCAGAAGCTGTCCAGCACGCTGACCGCGATCTCGACCGCGCTGGAGGGCAAGGGCAAATCGCTCGGCGAGACACTGTCCGACCTCGGCCAGTACGTCGGCGAACTGGCCCCGCACGTGCCCCAGCTGCAACACGACCTGCAGGCGCTGGTGAAGTTCTCCGACACCTACAGCGCGGCCGCGCCGGAGCTGGTGCAGGCGCTGACGGACCTGACGACGACGTCGAAGACCCTCGCCGAGCAGCGCACCAACCTGTCCAACCTGTACGCGAGTGTCACCACGGCGGGCACCGACCTGAGGACGTTCCTCGCGGTGAACAAGAACAACCTGATCCAGCTCGCGGACACCTCCCGGCCGACGCTGGAGCTGCTGGCCAAGTACGCGCCGGAGTACCCGTGCTTCCTGCGGCAGATGGCCGAGACGATCCCGGTGCTGGACAAGGCTTTCGGCAAGGGCACGGACGAACCCGGCCTGCACGCCACGATCGAGATCACGGTCAACCGCGGCGCCTACAAGCCAGGCAAGGACGAGCCGCGGTACGCCGACAAGCGCGGGCCGCGCTGCTACGACTTCAAGCAGTTCCCGGACCCGTTCCCGCAGCATCCACCGGAGGGCCCGCTGAAGGACGGTTCCACGCAGCCGCCCGCGGCCCGGTCCGCGCAGGACGGCGTGCTGCCGCCGAGCCTGATCGGCCAGACGTCCCCGTCCGGCTTCGGGCTCGCGAACACCCGTACCGAGCAGGAGTTCGTCGCCGCGATGATGGCCGACCGGATGGGCATGCGGCCTGATCAGGTGCCCGCGTGGACGACGATGCTCGCCGCGCCGGTGTTCCGGGGAGCGGAGGTGACCGCCCGATGAGGGGCAGAGGGTGTCTTTCATGGCTGCCCGTCCGCGATAGCCGGGCCGAGGCGGCCCCTGGCGGCACCGCCGAATCACCCGAATACGCCCGGTATGGGGGCGATCCGGCGGCACCGCCAGGAACCACCTCGATCCCGACTCTCATCGGACGGCAACCATGAAAAACACCCTTGCCGCGCCGATGATCAAGCTGACGCTGTTCATCGTGGTCACCGTGGTCGCCACGGCCGTGCTGGCGATCAGCATCGCGAACACGAACCTCAGCTCCACCAACACCTATTCGGCCCGGTTCGTCGACGTGACGTCGCTGCTGCCCGGTGACGACGTGCGCATCGCGGGCGTCCGGGTCGGCCAGGTCGAGGAGGTCGGGATCGCGGACCGCAAGCAGGCCGAGGTGAGGTTCTCGGTCGACGCGGGCCGCAGGCTGCCCGCCGGTGTCACCGCGACGATCAAGTTCCGCAACCTGGTGGGCCAGCGGTACATCGCGCTCAGCCAGGGCACCGGCACCGGGTTGCTCGAGCCGGGCGGCACGATCCCGTTGGAGCGCACCAGGCCCGCGCTGGACCTGACCGAACTGTTCAACGGCTTCAAGCCGTTGTTCCGAGCGCTGTCCCCGGACGACGTGAACAAGCTGTCCTACGAGATCATCCAGGTCCTGCAGGGCGAAGGCGGCACGGTCGAATCGCTGCTGTCGCACACCGCCTCGCTGACCAAGACGATCGCGGACAAGGACGCGGTGATCGGCGAAGTGATCACCAACCTGAACAGCCTGCTGGACACGGTGAACGCCCGCGGCCAGCAGCTGAGCGACCTCGTCGTCCAGTTGCAGCAACTGGTCTCCGGACTGGCCGCGGACCGCAAGCCGATCGGTGACGCGATCCAGGCGCTGTCCGGGCTCGCCGGGACCACGGCGGGCTTGCTCGACGAGGCCCGTGAGCCGCTGAGGAACGACATCGCCGCACTCGGCACGTTGACCAAGAACCTCAACGACAACGAGCAGATCGTCGAGCACTTCTTCCAGTTCTTCCCGGAGAAGGTGTCCACGCTGACCCGCACAGCCAGCTACGGCTCGTGGTTCAACTTCTATCTCTGTTCGGCATCGGGGTCGGTCTCGTTGCCGCCGTTGATCACCCAGCCGATCAGCATCCCGGTCGCGCCGGTCTCCCAGCCGAGGTGCAAAGGATGAGGTCCTTCCGTTCCCGCAACCCGATCACGATCGGCGTCACCGGTCTGGTGGTGATCGCGCTGGTGCTGCTGGCCGCGGTCTACTCCGACGACCTGCCGATCATCGGCGGCGGCACGACCTACCAGGCCCAGTTCTCCGAGGCCGCCGGCATCAAGCCGAGCGACGAGGTGCGCATCGCGGGCGTGAAGGTCGGCAAGGTCACCGACGTCGACCTGGACGGCGACTCGGTGCTGGTCTCGTTCAAGGTCAAGGACGCCTGGATGGGCGACCGGACCAGGGCGGCCATCAAGATCAAGACCTTGCTGGGGCAGAAGTACCTGGCACTGGAACCGGACGGCTCGGGCACGCTCGACCCGGACAGGCCGATCCCGCGCAACCGCACGATCGCGCCGTACGACGTGCTGGAAGCGTTCCGCGGCTTGGCCGAGACGGTCGACGCGGTCGACACGCCGCAGCTGGCCAAGAGCTTCGAGGTGCTGTCGCAGACGTTCGCCGACACGTCGGACAACGTGAAGGGCGCGCTCGACGGGCTGTCGGCGTTGTCCAGGACGATCTCCAGCCGGGACGAGCAACTGGCGCAGCTGCTGGGCAACACCGCGCGGATCTCGCAGACGCTGGCCGACCGGGACGCCGAAGTGGCGAAACTGTTGGAGGACGGCAACAAGCTGCTCGACGAGGTCCGTAAGCGCAAACAGGCGATCAGCGCGTTGCTCGACGGCACGAAGAAGCTGTCGGCTGAGCTGAAAGGCCTGGTCGACGACAACTCCAAGCAGCTGGACCCGGTGCTGGCGCAGCTGGACCAGTTCACCGCGATGCTCCAGCGCAACCAGGACGACCTGAGCAAGGGCATCGAGAAGTTCGCCCCGTTCGTCCGCCAGTTCACCAACACGCTCGGCAACGGCCGCTGGTTCGACAACTACATCTGCGGCCTGCTGCCGCCGTCCGTCGGCCCGATCAACCCGCAGGGGTGTGCGCCATGACGTTCAAAACGCGCCAGGGGCGCGACCTCGGACGTGGCGTCGCGATCGCCTGTGTGCTCGCGCTCGCCGCCGCGGTGGTGCTGTGGTACGTGCTGACCGACAGCGGAAGCAAGCGCATCACGGCGTACTTCGGTGCCGCGGTCGGCCTTTACGAGGGCAACGACGTGCGCGTGCTCGGCGTCGCGGTCGGCACCGTGGACAAGGTGGAGCCGCAGGGCGACCAGGTCAAGGTCGAGCTGCTGGTCGACCGTGACCGGGCGATCCCGTTGGACGCCAGCGCGGTCGTGGTCGCGCCCTCGCTGGTCAGCGACCGGTACGTGCAGCTCGCGCCCGCCTACGTGGCCGGCCCGCAGATGAACTCGGGTGCGACGATCCCGCGTCAGCGCACCGCGACTCCGCTTGAGGTCGACGAGCTCTACAAGAGCCTGAACCGGGTGAGCACCACGCTCGGTCCCAACGGCGCCAACAAGGACGGCGCCCTGTCGGACCTGCTGGACACGCTGGCCAAGAACCTCGAAGGCAACGGCCAGGCCACCCACGACACGATCAAACAGCTCGGCCAGGCGGCCAGAACCCTGTCCGGCAGCCAGGAACAGCTGTTCTCCACAGTGGACAACCTGAACAGGTTCACCGGCACGCTGGCCGCGAGCGACCAGCAGGTCCGGCAGTTCTCCCAGCAGCTGGCCGACGTGAGCAAGTTCCTCGCCGCCGAGCGCACCAACCTCGCGCAGGCTGTGCAGCAGCTGTCGACCGCGCTGGAGCAGGTGCAGGCGTTCATCAGGGACAACCGGGACCGCCTGAAGTCCAACGTGGACAAACTGGCGTCGGTCACCAAGGTGCTCGTCGACCAGCGGGCCGCGCTCGCCGAGGTGCTCGACGTCGCCCCGCTGGCGCTGAGCAACGTCTACAACACGTACAACGCGGCGTCCGGAACGCTGGACGCCCGGGCGAACCTCAACGAGCTGACCCAGCCGCCGATCGTGATGATCTGCAAGCTGCTCGAACAGGGCACGCCCAAGGACATCCCGACGCTGCTGTCCGACGCCTGCAAGGCCGCCGCGCCGCTCGTGAAGGGCATCCCGTCGGTTCCGCAGGTGCTCAACGCCTACAGCAACGGGTTCGTGCCGCAGTTCCCGGTTCCGCTGGGAGGTGGCCGATGAGGATGCGCATGATCGTCGGCGCCTGCGCGGGCGCGCTGCTGCTGAGCTCGTGCAGCTTCGAGGGCATCTACGACCTGCCGCTGCCCGGCGGCGCCGATCTCGGCGACCACCCGTACACGGTGAAAGCCCAGTTCCGGGACGTGCTCGACCTCGTGCCGCAGTCCGGCGTGAAGGTCAACGAGGTCCCGGTCGGCCGGGTCGAGGCGATCACCCTCGCGCCGGACGGCTGGACCGCCGAGGTCACCATGAGCGTGCGCGGCGACGTGGACCTGCCCGGCAACTCCCTGGCCCGGCTGCGCCAGTCGAGCCTGCTGGGTGAGAAGTACATCGAGCTGACCGCGCCGGACACGGGCAAGGAACAGGGCAAGCTCGCCAACGGCGCGTACATCGGCCTGGACCGCACGAACCGCAACACCGAGGTCGAAGAGGTCCTCGGTGCGTTGTCGATGCTGCTCAACGGCGGTGGCGTCGACCAGTTGCGGACCATCGCCAACGAGCTGAACCAGGTGGCCGACGGCAACGAGCCGCAACTGCGTGCCCTGCTGACCAACACGAACAAGCTGGTGTCCGGCCTCGACGCCCGGCGCGGTGACATCACCAAGGCGCTGGACGGCCTGAACAAGCTGTCGGGCACGCTGGACGGGCAGAAGGACAAGATCGCCCAGGTGCTCGACGAGATCGGCCCCGGCTTGCAGGTGCTGGCCGAGCAGCGGCCGCAGCTGGTCACCATGTTGCAGAACCTCGACCAGCTCTCCGACGTCGCGGTCGGCACGATCAACCAGAGCAAGGCGGACGTCGTCGCGGACCTCAAGGCGCTCACCCCGACGCTGCAGAAGCTCAGCGAGGCGGGCGCGAACCTGCCCAAGGCGCTGGAACTGCTGCTGAGCTTCCCGTTCCCGGACTCCGCGGTCGCGGGCGTGAAGGGCGACTACTTCAACCTGTACGCCAAGATCGACCTGAACCTGCAGGAAGTGGTGAACAACCTGTCCCGCAGCAGGCAGAACCCCTTGCAGGACATCCCGTTGGTGGGGGACCTGCTGGGCGGCCAGGACGGCGCCCAGCCCGGTGCGCCGCCGCCGCTGGGCGTGCCGGACCTCGGCAACCAGCCCAGCACCCCGAGCAAGCCGTGCTCCAACGCGGGCGGCCTGCTCGGCTCGATCCTGGGAGGCCAGCGGTGCTGACCAAGCGGACGAGGTTGCAGATCGTCGCGTTCTTCGTGATCGCGATCGTCGCGGTGGTGTACGCGCTGTTCCGGTTCACCGACGTCGGAAAGGTCTTCGGCCGGGACGGCTACACGGTCCGGCTTCAGCTCCACGACTCCGGCGGCATCTTCACCAACGCCGAGGTGACGTACCGCGGGGTGCAGGTCGGCCGGGTCGGCGAGATGCGGCTGACGCGCGACGGCCTCGAAGTGGACCTGAACATCCGGCCGGACGCGCCGCGCATCCCGTCGGACCTCCAGGCGGTGGTGGCCAACCGGTCCGCGGTGGGTGAGCAGTTCGTGGACCTGCAACCGGCGAAGGACGCCGGGCCGTACCTCAGCGGCGACTCGGTGATCCTGGCCGACCGGACCAAGACGCCGCTGTCCACCGACAAGGTCCTGCGGGACCTCGACGACCTGGTGGTCTCGGTGCCGACCGAGTCGCTGAAGACGGTCGTGGACGAGCTGGACAAGGCGTTCGCGGGCACCGGCCCGGACCTGGCGCAGCTGCTCGACTCGACCGGCGAGTTCACCAAGGCCGCGCGGGAGAACCTGCCGCAAACCATCGAGCTGCTGGAGAACGCCGGGACCGTGCTGGACACCCAGAACGCGGAGTCCGGCAACATCAAGTCCTTCTCCCACAGCCTGGCCCAGCTGAACGAGCAGCTGAAGAACTCCGACGGCGACATCCGCAGGCTGATCGCCGCGACGCCGCAGGCGGCCGAGCAGGTCAGCGGCCTGCTGCGGGAGTCCGGCACCGGGCTGAGCGTGGTCCTGGCGAACCTGCTGACCACGTCGAACATCCTGGTCACCCGCACCGCCGGCCTCGAACAGGCACTGGTCACGTACCCGGTGGTCGCGGTCGGTGCGAACACCGTGGCCCCCGGCGACGGCACCGCGCACCTCGGCCTGGCGCTGAACATCTTCAACCCGCCGCCGTGCGTGAAGGGCTACGAGCAGACCACCCGGCGGCCGGGCAACGACGTGGCGCCTGCCCCGACGAACGAGAAGGCATACTGCGCGGAACCGGTCGGCAGCCCGATCAACGTGCGTGGCGCGCAGAACGCGCCGTACGGTGGGAAAATCGCCGCACCGTCGCAGGCGCAGATCCACGCCAACGCGGGCAGGCCGGGCGAGCAGCTGGCCGAGGGCTCCGCGGGCCTGATCGGCGTGCTCGGCGAGCCGCACACGGCCGGACCGCTCGACCTGTTGCAGACGCTCGGAGGATCATGACGAACCGCTACCTGCTGTACGGCTCGATCGCGCTGGTCGTGGTCGCGGGCGTCTTCGCCGCGGTGTTCGGCGTCTGGTGGGCCGCGGCCAGCGGGGACGACTCGGACGTGCGGCGCACCCGGGAAGAGGTCAGCACGGTCGGGTCCGCCGCCGTGGCGACCCTGACCTCGCTGGACCACACCAACGTGGACGCGACCTACCAGCGCTTCCTGGACGTGTCGACCGGTGCCGTGCACGACGACTACGCCAAGAACCAGGCCGACTTCAAGAAGCGGATCTCCGACGCCAAGGTGGTCACCACGGCCGCGGTCCGGGAGACCGCGGTGACCGACGTGAACCTGCAGAAGAAGGAGGCCAGCCTCCTGGTCGTGGTGGACACGACCGTGAAGGAGAGCGACAAGGCGCCGACGACCAAGCGGCTGCGGATCGAGGCCGCGCTCGACCAGACCGACGACGGCTGGAAGGTCAAAGCGCTGCGCCAGGTCCCGTACTCCGCCACCGGCCAGTAGTTCCCGGCCAGAAGTTCCCGGAAGGACACCGACCGTGCCACCCCCTCGCCGCCGTCCCGCCACCCCGCCGTCCCGGCGCCCCAAGGTCGCGGGCCTGCACCGGCGCCCTTCGGAGGAAGAGGCCACGCCGTCGCTCGACGTCCCCGTGACCGGCGAGGAGTCCGCCAACGGCCACCAGACCGCCGAGCCGGAGCCACCGCGCCCCCAGGATCCGGTCGACCGGCAGCCGTTCGTCGAGGACACGGCCGACCAGGACACGGTGTGGTCCGAGCCGGTGCCGGAGCCCGCAAAACCGGACGAGCCCGCTGCTTCGGAGGAACCCGCCTCGGCGGAAGCCCCTTCGGAGAAAGCCCCTTCGGAGAAAGCCACTGAGGAGCCGGACGAGGACTCGGCCGAAGCCGAGCCGGAGCGGCAGCGGCCGAACCTGACGGTGCCGGTGATCCTGGTGGTCGTGGCGTTGCTGCTGGGCGGCCTCGGGTTCTGGTTCACGCAGAAGGTCAGCGACGCCAGGGTGGGCTCGGGCAACGAGGTGCTGGCGGACGTCAACGCCACCAAGGACGTCGTCGGCGCCGCCAACACAGCGGTGACCGCGGTGCTGTCGTACAAGTTCGACGACATGCCCGGTGCGACCAAACGCGCCAAGGAGTACCTGGCAGGCGAAGCCGTCGACCAGTACGACAAGTCGATGAAGGCCCTGGAGGCCGACATCCAGAACCAGAAGCTCCAGGTCGTGGTCAACCCGGTGAACGTCGGCGTGGTCCGGCTCGCCGGCGACGACGCGCGTGTCCTGGTCTTCGCCGACCAGGTCGGCACCCGCGCGGACAAGCAACCGTCCGGCGGCCCCACCCAGTTCGCCATGGACATGCGCCGCGTCGACGGCAAATGGAAGATCGTCAAACTGGACTTCTTCGAGAACCCCCGGTGACGCCATCCCGGTGGTGTGCCGCCGCGGTGCTCGTTGGTCCACGTTTCTTCCATTCCACGTAACGAGGACTTCATCGAACGACCACAGCGGTCCCACCGGGCGGACTCGGTCATCGGATCGGCGTATGAATTCGAATGAATCGGTGGCGTAGGAATTGATCCTCGGGTATTCGTGGATCTGTGCACCTCACTGTCTGCTGGGACCGTGCCGGTGACGAGCTGATCGGTGTGTTCAGCCCGCACGCGGTGGCATGGCTGCGCAGGCAAATGGCCGGATATGGCGAGTTGCTCGAGTGGCGGTATACCAAATATACGAGCGACGACCCCACGGCCGAGGCAATCGGCATCCCGTTGGCCACCACGCCCGCCGAATATCCGCCGCTGGTCGCGGCATTGCGGGAGATCATCCCGGAGGAGGAACCCGAACCGGTCCGGCTGTGGTGGGAACCGGACGTGGTGCGCTGGCTCTACGCGGGCGCCCGGCTCGTGCTGGATTCGCTGCCGGAGACCGGCGGTGTCGTCGTCCTGCGGGAACGTCACCAGATCGACGCCTGGCAGGCCGCCGTGCCGAACATGCGCACGGTGTTCGCGGTCGCCGCGGGCGTGTGGCCGGTTCCGGCAGGCACGGAACCGCACCGGCACACCATGCCCAGGACCGATCCGGCTCGTTTCGTGCACGACCGGAACCTGACCGACTGGCTGCGGCACGTCGTGGAGGCGCTCACCGAAATCGCCGAACCGGCCGCCACTTCGTAAGTGGATTGAATCCCCGAATCTCGGGGTACATCAGAGCATCGGGTAAGGGCAGTACGGAATTTCACGAAGGACGCAGGTCGGGAAGACGACCTCGCCGGCAAAGGGCGGCGGACACGGTCGAGTGAACCGTGCGCGCGAACGCCGCTGATCACGGGCGACGGCCGGTAGCGTCCCGAGCGCGATGAAGATAGCTCTGCCTTCGCACCGCGGAACCCTCGTCGCGGTGACCGGAGCGACGACTCCGGCCAAGACGGAGGTCGTCGACGCGCTCGTCAAGCGCCTCGGCCCGGCGACGCTGACCATCGGCGCCCGGTCCCGCCCGGACCCCGAGTCGTCGATCGACACGCTGGCGAAGGTGGACGGCCGGACCGCGGAGGACGCGATCACCATCGCGCGGATGGCCGAGTCGGCCGCCGTGCGCGCCAGTAGCCTGGTGATCACCGTCCGTCCGGTGCTCGACGAGCTCGCCCGCTACCGGGCCGCCCGCCAGTTGCGGCACGAACACGTCCAGCACCACGTGATGAGCCGGGTCGAGGACACGGTCGCCTGGGAAGCCGCCGACTACGACTTCGTGGTGTGGTGTCGGTCACCTTTTCCGGCCCCGGCGGTGCGGGTTTTCGAGGCCGCGCTGGGCGGCGTGCTCGAGGATCTGTGCGTGCCCCATCACTCGCTGTGCCTACCCTTGATCAACGAAACGGTCGAACACCTGGTAGCCTCTATCCCCCGCTAGCTGGTCCAACAGGCTTGGATTTGCTCGTCCACGTGGGTGAACACCGCGTGGCCCCTTGACTGGAGAACCGGTCAGGGTCACGCTGTTGTCGTGAGCGTGGGGTCGTGTCTGCGACCCCTGGACAGTCGCCGCTATTTTGGCTAGACTGCGTCTTTGCTCTGCCCACTTTCCGTGCGCCCTTACCCGAGAGCTAGGATTCTGGGCATCAAGCACCCTTGACAGTTGCGTTAGTTGCCTGCTAGCGCGGCCGCTCAACCGCTCATAGTCCCTGGAAGGACGCATCTTGGCAGTCTCCCGCGCGACCGAAGCCACTGCTGCGACCAACTCCATGTCCGGAATCCCAGGTGCTCCGAAGCGCGTCTCGTTCGCGAAGCTGTCCGAGCCGCTCGGCGTGCCCAATCTGCTCGACCTGCAGATCCAGTCCTTCGAATGGTTCACCGGAGCCGAGGCGTGGTTCCAGCGCCGCGTCGACGCCGGTGACGAGAACCCCGTCGGTGGTCTCGAGGAAGTGCTGAACGAGATCTCGCCGATCGAGGACTTCTCCGGCTCGATGTCGCTCTCCTTCTCCGACCCGCGCTTCGACGAGGTCAAGGCCTCCGTCGAGGAGTGCAAGGACAAGGACATGACCTACGCCGCACCGCTGTTCGTCACCGCCGAGTTCACCAACCACACCACTGGCGAGATCAAGAGCCAGACGGTGTTCATGGGTGACTTCCCGGTGATGACCAACAAGGGCACCTTCATCGTCAACGGCACCGAGCGTGTCGTGGTGTCCCAGCTGGTGCGCTCGCCGGGCGTGTACTTCGCCCAGGCCGTCGACAAGACGACCGACAAGGACGTGTTCGACTGCCGGATCATCCCGAGCCGGGGTGCCTGGCTGGAGTTCGACGTCGACAAGCGCGACACCGTCGGTGTCCGCATCGACCGCAAGCGCCGCCAGCCGGTCACCGTCCTGCTGAAGGCACTGGGCTGGACCACCGAGCAGATCCGGGAACGGTTCTCGTTCTCCGAGACGCTGCTGGCGACCTTGGAGAAGGACCACACCGCGGGCCAGGACGAGGCGCTGCTGGACATCTACCGCAAGCTGCGTCCGGGCGAGCCGCCGACCAAGGAGTCGGCGCAGACCCTGCTGGAGAACCTGTTCTTCAAGGACAAGCGGTACGACCTGGCCAAGGTGGGGCGCTACAAGGTCAACAAGAAGCTCGGCCTGACCGAGTCGTACGACACCGGGGTGCTGACCGAAGAGGACATCGTCACCACCATCGAGTACCTCGTCCGGCTGCACGCCGGCGAGACCACGATGATGGGCAAGGACGGCCGGGAGCTGCCGGTCGAGATCGACGACATCGACCACTTCGGCAACCGGCGGCTGCGCACGGTCGGCGAGCTGATCCAGAACCAGATCCGGGTCGGTCTGTCCCGCATGGAGCGCGTCGTGCGCGAGCGGATGACCACCCAAGACGTCGAGGCCATCACGCCGCAGACCCTGATCAACATCCGGCCGGTGGTCGCCGCGATCAAGGAGTTCTTCGGCACCTCGCAGCTGTCGCAGTTCATGCAGCAGACCAACCCGGTCGACGGGCTGACCCACAAGCGCCGCCTCTCGGCGCTCGGCCCGGGTGGTATCTCGCGTGAGCGCGCCGGCATGGAGGTCCGTGACGTCCACCCGTCGCACTACGGCCGGATGTGCCCGATCGAGACCCCGGAAGGCCCGAACATCGGCCTGATCGGCTCGCTGTCGTCGTACGCCCGGGTCAACCCGTTCGGCTTCATCGAGACGCCGTACCGCAAGGTCGTCGACGGCCGGGTCACCGACCAGATCGACTACCTGACCGCGGACGAGGAAGACCGTTACGTCAAGGCGCAGGCCAACTCGCCGACCGACGCCGACGGCAACTTCATCGAGGACCGCGTCCTGGTCCGGACCAAGGGCGGCGAGGTCGAGTACATCGACCCGCACGGTGTCGACTACATGGACGTCTCGCCGCGCCAGATGGTGTCGGTCGCGACCGCCATGATCCCGTTCCTCGAGCACGACGACGCCAACCGCGCCCTGATGGGTGCGAACATGCAGCGTCAGGCCGTGCCGCTGCTGCGTAGCGAGGCGCCGCTGGTCGGCACCGGCATGGAGCTGCGTGCCGCGGTCGACGCCGGTGACGTCGTCGTCGCGGGCAAGGCCGGTGTGGTCGAGGAGCTGTCCGCGGACTTCATCACGGTGATGGCCGACGACGGCACCCGCCAGACCTACGGGCTGCACAAGTTCCGCCGCAGCAACCAGGGCACGTGCATCAACCAGAAGCCCATCGTCAACGAGGGCGACCGGGTCGAGGTCGGCCAGGTCATCGCGGACGGCCCGTGCACCGAGGACGGCGAGATCGCGCTCGGCAAGAACCTGCTCGTGGCGATCATGCCGTGGGAAGGCCACAACTACGAGGACGCGATCGTGCTGTCGCAGCGTCTCGTCCAGGACGACGTCCTGACCTCGATCCACATCGAGGAGCACGAGATCGACGCCCGCGACACCAAGCTCGGTGCCGAGGAGATCACCCGGGACATCCCGAACGTCTCCGAGGAGGTGCTCGCCGACCTCGACGAGCGCGGCATCGTGCGGATCGGTGCCGAGGTGCGCGACGGCGACATCCTGGTCGGCAAGGTGACCCCGAAGGGCGAGACCGAGCTGACCCCGGAGGAGCGGCTGCTGCGGGCGATCTTCGGTGAGAAGGCCCGCGAGGTGCGCGACACCTCGCTGAAGGTGCCGCACGGCGAGACCGGCAAGGTCATCGGCATCCGCGTGTTCTCCCGCGAGGACGAGGACGAGCTGCCCCCGGGCGTCAACGAGCTGGTCCGCGTCTACGTGGCGCAGAAGCGCAAGATCCAGGACGGCGACAAGCTCGCCGGCCGGCACGGCAACAAGGGCGTCATCGGCAAGATCCTCCCCGTCGAGGACATGCCGTTCCTCCCGGACGGCACGCCGGTCGACGTCGTGCTGAACACGCACGGTGTGCCGCGTCGTATGAACATCGGCCAGATCCTCGAAACCCACCTCGGGTGGCTGGCCAAGACGGGCTGGAAGATCGAAGGCAACCCGGAGTGGGCGGCCAAGCTGCCGGAGGAGCTCTACGAGGTGGAGCCGAACACGAACACCGCGACCCCGGTGTTCGACGGCGCCAGCGAGGAGGAGCTGACCGGTCTGCTCGGCTCGACCCTGCCCAACCGGGACGGCGAGCGGATGGTCAACGGCGACGGCAAGGCGATCCTGCTGGACGGCCGCTCCGGCGAGCCGTTCCCGTACCCGGTGTCGGTCGGCTACATGTACATCCTGAAGCTGCTGCACCTGGTGGACGACAAGATCCACGCCCGGTCGACCGGTCCGTACTCGATGATCACCCAGCAGCCGCTGGGTGGTAAGGCGCAGTTCGGTGGCCAGCGCTTCGGTGAGATGGAGTGCTGGGCGATGCAGGCCTATGGTGCGGCCTACACGCTGCAGGAGCTGCTGACGATCAAGTCCGACGACGTCGTGGGCCGCGTGAAGGTCTACGAGGCGATCGTCAAGGGCGAGAACATCCCGGAGCCGGGTATCCCGGAGTCCTTCAAGGTGCTGCTCAAGGAGCTGCAGTCGCTGTGCCTGAACGTGGAGGTCCTCTCCTCGGACGGCGCCGCGATCGAGATGCGTGACGGGGACGACGAGGACCTGGAGCGCGCCGCCGCGAACCTCGGGATCAACCTGTCCCGCAACGAGTCGCCGTCCGTCGACGACGTCGTGAACTGACCTCGCCCAGGTGGGGCGGCCCGCTGCCGCCCCACCAGGCCTGATCCCCCGAATCTGCTGTCTTCAACCAAAGGGGAGAAGAACCGACGTGCTGGACGTCAACTTCTTCGACGAGCTCCGTATCGGCCTGGCCACCGCGGACGACATCCGTCAGTGGTCCTACGGCGAGGTCAAGAAGCCGGAGACCATCAACTACCGCACCCTCAAGCCGGAGAAGGACGGGCTCTTCTGCGAGAAGATCTTCGGTCCGACCCGGGACTGGGAGTGCTACTGCGGCAAGTACAAGCGGGTCCGCTTCAAGGGCATCATCTGTGAGCGCTGTGGCGTCGAGGTGACCCGGGCGAAGGTCCGTCGTGAGCGCATGGGTCACATCGAGCTGGCCGCGCCGGTCACGCACATCTGGTACTTCAAGGGTGTGCCGTCCCGGCTGGGCTACCTGCTCGACCTGGCGCCCAAGGACCTCGAGAAGATCATCTACTTCGCGGCCTACGTGATCACCAGTGTGAACACCGAGCTGCGGCACAACGACCTGCCGACCCTCGAGTCGGAGATGAGCGTCGAGCGCAAGCAGGTCGAGGCCCGTCGCGACGCCGACATCGAGGCGCGGGCCCAGAAGCTCGAGGGCGACCTCGCGCAGCTGGAGGCCGAGGGTGCCAAGAGCGACGTGCGCCGCAAGGTCAAGGAGGGCGGCGAGCGTGAGATGCGCCAGCTGCGCGACCGGGCCCAGCGTGAGCTGGACCGGCTCGACGAGATCTGGAGCACCTTCACCAAGCTCGACGTCAAGCAGCTGATCGCCGACGAGCTGCTGTACCGCGAGCTGGTCGACCGCTACGGCGACTACTTCACCGGCTCGATGGGTGCCGAGGCGATCAAGACGCTGGCAGGCAACTTCGACGTCGACGCCGAGGCCGAGAACCTGCGGGAGACCATCCGCAGCGGCAAGGGCCAGAAGAAGCTGCGGGCGCTCAAGCGGCTGAAGGTCGTCGCGGCGTTCCAGTCGACCCGCAACTCGCCGATGGGCATGGTTCTGGACTGCGTCCCGGTCATCCCGCCGGACCTGCGGCCGATGGTGCAGCTGGACGGTGGCCGGTTCGCCACGTCCGACCTGAACGACCTGTACCGCCGGGTGATCAACCGGAACAACCGGTTGAAGCGGCTGATCGACCTCGGCGCGCCCGAGATCATCGTCAACAACGAGAAGCGGATGCTGCAGGAGGCCGTCGACGCGCTGTTCGACAACGGCCGCCGTGGCCGTCCGGTCACCGGTCCCGGTAACCGGCCGCTGAAGTCGCTCTCGGACCTGTTGAAGGGCAAGCAGGGCCGGTTCCGCCAGAACCTGCTGGGCAAGCGTGTCGACTACTCGGGCCGTTCGGTCATCGTGGTCGGCCCGCAGCTCAAGCTGCACCAGTGCGGCCTGCCCAAGGCGATGGCGCTGGAGCTGTTCAAGCCGTTCGTGATGAAGCGGCTGGTGGACCTCAACCACGCGCAGAACATCAAGTCCGCCAAGCGGATGGTCGAGCGGGCCCGCCCGGCCGTGTGGGACGTGCTGGAAGAGGTCATCACCGAGCACCCGGTGCTGCTCAACCGTGCGCCGACGCTGCACCGCCTCGGTATCCAGGCCTTCGAGCCGCAGCTGGTGGAAGGCAAGGCCATCCAGCTGCACCCGCTGGTCTGTGAGGCGTTCAACGCCGACTTCGACGGTGACCAGATGGCGGTGCACCTGCCGCTGTCGGCCGAGGCCCAGGCCGAGGCCCGGATCCTGATGCTGTCGTCGAACAACATCCTGTCGCCCGCGTCCGGCCGTCCGCTGGCCATGCCGCGTCTGGACATGGTCACCGGTCTGTTCCACCTGACCCGGCTCGACCCGAACGCCCAGGGCGCCGGTCTGGCGTTCTCGTCGCCCGCCGAGGCGATCATGGCCTTCGACCGCAAGGTCATCGGCCTGCAGGCGCCGGTGAAGATCCGGATCAAGAACCGTCAGCCGGGCAACGGCTCCGCGCCGGAGGGCTACGAGCCGGGCGGCACGTGGCTGGCCGAGACCACGCTGGGCCGGGTGCTGTTCAACGACCTGCTCCCCGAGGACTACCCGTTCATCAACGAGCCGATGCCCAAGAAGCGTCAGGCCGCGATCGTGAACGACCTCGCCGAGCGGTACCCGATGGTCACCGTGGCCCGGACGCTGGACAAGCTGAAGGACGCGGGCTTCTACTGGGCCACCCGGTCCGGTGTCACCATCGCCATCTCCGATGTCGTGGTGCCGCCGAACAAGCGGGAGATCCTGGACCAGTACGAGCAGAAGGCCGAAGCGGTCGAGAAGCGCTACCAGCGCGGTCAGCTCTCGCACGCCGAGCGCAACAACGAGCTCGTCAAGGTGTGGACTCAGGCCACTGAGGACGTCGCCAAGGCGATGGAGGACAACTTCCCCGAGGACAACCCGATCCCGGTGATCGTGAAGTCCGGTGCGGCGGGCAACATGACCCAGGTCCGGTCGCTGGCCGGTATGCGTGGTCTGGTGTCCAACCCGAAGGGTGAGTACATCCCCCGGCCGATCAAGGCGAACTTCCGCGAGGGCCTGTCCGTCGCCGAGTACTTCATCGCCACGCACGGTGCCCGTAAGGGTCTGGCCGACACCGCGCTGCGTACCGCCGACTCGGGTTACCTGACCCGTCGTCTGGTGGACGTGTCGCAGGACGTCATCGTGCGCGAGATCGACTGTGGCACCAGCCGCGGCATCCAGATGAAGATCGGCGAGAAGACCGCGGACGGCAAGGTCCTGCGTGACGCGCACGTGGAGACCAGCGTGTACGCCCGGACGGTGGCCGAGGACATCACCGACGCCGAGGGCAACATCATCGTCAACCGCGGTGACGACCTCGGTGACCCGGCGCTGAACCGGCTGATCGACAGCGGCGTGGCGCGGGCCAAGGTCCGCAGCGTGCTGACATGCGAGTCGGCCGTCGGTGTCTGCGCGATGTGCTACGGCCGCTCGATGGCGACCGGTCAGCTGGTCGACGTGGGTGAGGCCGTCGGTATCGTCGCCGCCCAGTCGATCGGTGAGCCCGGTACGCAGCTGACGATGCGTACGTTCCACCAGGGTGGTGTGGCCGGTGACGACATCACCACCGGTCTGCCGCGTGTCCAGGAGCTGTTCGAGGCCCGTCAGCCGAAGGGCAAGGCGCCGATCGCCGACGTCGACGGCCGCGTGCGGATCGAGGACGGCGACCGGTTCTGGAAGATCACGCTGATCCCGGACGACGGCAGCGAGGAGATCGTCTTCGACAAGCTGTCGAAGCGTCAGCGCCTCGCCGTCACGCCGGACGGCCCGCTGGCGGACGGCGACCACGTGTCGGTCGGCCAGCAGTTGCTGGAAGGTACTCCGGACCCGCACGAGGTGCTGCGCGTGATGGGCCCGCGGGCCGCGCAGATGCACCTGGTGGAGGAAGTCCAGAAGGTGTACCGGGCGCAGGGTGTGTCCATCCACGACAAGCACATCGAGGTGATCGTCCGGCAGATGCTGCGCCGGGTCACGATCATCGACAGCGGTGCGACCGACTTCCTGCCCGGCTCGCTGCCCGAGCGTGCCGAGTTCGAGTCGACCAACCGCCGTGTGGTGTCCGAGGGCGGCGAGCCCGCTTCCGGCCGCCCGGTGCTGATGGGTATCACCAAGGCGTCGCTGGCGACCGAGTCCTGGCTCTCCGCGGCCTCCTTCCAGGAGACCACGAAGATCCTGACCGACGCCGCGATCAAGGGCGCGAGCGACAAGCTCGTCGGCCTGAAGGAGAACGTCATCATCGGTAAGTTGATCCCGGCTGGTACGGGCATCAACAAGTACCGCAACATCCAGGTCCAGCCGACCGAGGAGGCCCGGGTCGCGGCTTACGCGATCCCGTCCTACGACGACGGCTACTACACCCCGGATGTGTTCGGCACCGGTACGGGCGCCGCGGTTCCGTTGGACGACTACGACTTCGGCCGCGACTACCGCTGACGCCTCGTAGCAAGCAGGAGGAAGGCCCTCAGTGCACTCGCACTGAGGGCCTTCCTGCTGTACTGAATGTGTTCGCTAGGCTCTTGTCAGTGAAGAACTAGTCGGACCTCGCCGCTGTCATGAGCACGGCTTTGCGGTGCAAGCCTGGCGTTGTCACTGAGGGTATGACTACGTTTGACTAGCCGGTTGGACGATGGCTATCCTTTAGGGTGCGCGAGAGCGCCTTTGCATGGCCACTCCGTTGAGTGGCCGAGGGCCGTCCCTAGGGATGGCCCTCTTTGTTTTGTGGGAGGTTTACGTGGATCGCAGCGTGATCATGGTGGATGCCGGCTATCTCTACGCTGCCGGTGGCCAACTGTGCTGCGGTACGCGCTCGAGAGCGGACCTCGTGCTGAATGCCAGTTTGTTCGTCCAACGGCTAGCTGACAGGGTGAGGACTGGGTTGGCTCTGCAGGTGCTACGCACCTATTGGTATGACGCGGCTCGCGACGGTATTCGAACCGAGGAGCAGCAGACGATTGCAGGGCAGCACGACGTCAAGCTGAGGCTTGGTCGCCTCAACGGGCAGAATCAGCAAAAAGGTGTAGATGCCCTCATATATCGAGACATGATCACACTCGCGCAGCATCGAGCAGTTGCCGACATCGTGCTGGTCAGTGGGGATGAAGATCTCCATGAGGGTGTGCGGACGGTGCAGGACTACGGCGTTCGCGTCGTACTTGTAGGTATCGAGGCGGTGACTGGTTTCAACCAGTCCCGGGAGCTGGTTTATGAGGCCGATCGGCTGTGGACACTTTCCGCTGATGACCTGCATGGGGTCTTCGACCGACGTGGGCTCCCTCAGTCAACTAGCGCTGTGACACAGGGGGAACCAGCAGTTCGATCGACTAGTCACCGTGCGACACACGCGGCGGTGGCTTTCGCTACCCAGTGGCGTGACCAGGCTGAAGAGACCGAACTTATGGAACTCCTCTCCGACAGACCTCGCATCCCTCGCCCATTGGACATCGAGTTGCTTACCGCCGTGGAGCGGGAGATCGGTCAGAATCTGCGCAACGATGAACAGTTGAAACGCAATGTTCGCGCTGCTTGGTGGGGCGTCATTGGCGGTGGGCATCATTCCGCTCAGTAGCACCACGTGTCGGTCGGCCAGCAGTTGCTGGAAGGTACTCCGGACCCGCACGAGGTGCTGCGCGTGATGGGCCCGCGGGCCGCGCAGATGCACATACGCGATCCCGTCCTACGACGACGGCTACTACACCCCGGATGTGTTCGGCACCGGTACGGGCGCCGCGGTTCCGTTGGACGACTACGACTTCGGCCGCGACTACCGCTGACGCTTAGCTAGCATGGGAAAGGCCCCGGTTCCGCCGGGGCCTTTCCCATGTCCGGATGAGGACTTCGTGACTCAGACGATCCGTGCCGCCTTGCTGCCTGACGAAGTGGCGGCGTTCGACCGCGACTGTCGCCGTGCGCTCAAGGCCGCGGCCGAATCACAGAGCCTTGGGGAACTCCACAGAACACTGGAGCATTGGCGTCGCATTGCGCGGATGACTCGGGTTGATCCCGAGGCACACCGGAGGATGCTGCGACGAGCCGAGCACATACTGCGAACTGGTGAGCCAGTGAAGAGAAGCGTTCCCGCGGATCAGGTGAAGGGGCTCATCAGGGAGCGGCTGGGCCGGTAGCCGGCCTGCACTTCCGCGGTCAGTTGTGCATTTGGCAACGGCATGGCGAACCGGGCGGTGATAGCGGTCATGTGCGCGTCCAGACCGTCGGTCTGAGGACCGAGCGGCGGTGGAACGTTAACGTCGGGGAGCATGAACTGGCGTGAACAGTTGCTGGACCAGCTCGGGTTCTACTGGGACCGGAATCTGTGGCCACGTGTCCAGGGCCTCACCGACGAGGAGTACTTCTGGGAGCCGGTGCCGGACATGTGGAGTATCCGGCGGCAACCTGACGGCTCGTACCTCGCCGACTGGCAGTACCCGGCGCCTGAACCGCCACCGATGACCACGATCGCCTGGCGGATCGCCCACATCGCGATCGGCTGCTTCGGGCTGCGGGCCAGTGCGCATTTCGGCGACGGATCACTGACCCTTGAGGCCGTCTCGTGGCCGGCGAACGCGGAGACCGCGCTGACCATGTTGCGTGACAACTACGAAGCGTGGCGCGAGGGCGTGCGGACCGTGGACCTGGAAGCCCCGGTCGGTGAGGCCGAAGGGCCGTGGGCTGAGTATCCGTTCGCCACGCTGGTCCTGCACATCACTCGCGAGGTCTGCCACCACGGCGGCGAGATCGGCGTGCTCAGGGATCTCTACCGGGCCTCGGGCGTGTAGGCGGCGGTCGTCCGGTCGGCCGCCGCCTTCGCCCACGCTGGGTCCTCGCCCGCGGTGATGCCCGCCTGGCCCCAGTCCTCGCTGCTGCGCCGCACGAACTCCACGCCCTCGGCGGACGCCGCCAGTTCCTCTTCCGGCGGCAGCGACTTCTGGGCCAGATGCGCCGCGAGACCCGCGAGAGCCAGATCCCAGCCGACCCCTGTGGCGCCTGGGCCGTACTCGTGCCAGTGGTCGTTCACGGTCATGTGGTGCTCCAGGTCGAGGCGGGTGCCGCCGTCCGCTTCGGTGGTCAGTTTGAGTTCGACCCGGCTGAGGTCGCCGTCGTACTCCCAGGTCAGGGCGAAGCTCTTGGGTGGGTCGCAGCGCTCGATCGTGCCGCTGGCGTTGCCTTCGATCGCGTACCGGCCGCCCAGCCGCAGGTCACCGGAGACGGGCGCGAACCAGCGCGCCAGCCGTTCGGTGCTCGTGCAGGCGTTCCACACGTCGTCGATCCGCGTGTCGTAGACCTGGGTGAGGACGATCGTGCGCTTCGAGTCCTGCTTCCTGACTGCCCGCCGGACGGCGTTGATCTGCTCGATGAGGTCCGTCATGACGGGAATCTAACAGCGTCAGTTTATATAAGTCAAAGCTGCTACTGGCGGGGCTCCCACTTGAAGAACCGGTGTGCGACGAAGCCCATGACCAGCAACCACCCGATCGTGGCAACCAGCGAGACGATCGGCACCGAACCGGCCCAGCCCTCGGCGATCAGCTCGCCCGGGCCGGCCAGCGGCAGCGCGGACCCGATCGTGGCGACCATGTCGTCGGGGGACCGCAGCATGAACATCCCGGCCATCGCCACCAGCAGCACCGGGATCGCGGTGACCTGCGTGACCTCGACACTCCGCGAGAACGCGGCCGTCACGATGCCCGCGAGCAACGCCGACGGCAGACCGAGGACCAGTCCAACAAGGACGACGGCGACCTGCGACGGCACCGGAGCGCCCACCGCCATCGAGACGCCGAAGTAGATCACCGACTGGGCCAGCCCGACGACCAGGATCGGCCCCGCGATCCCCGCGAACACCCCGTTGTCGGACAACTCCGAAGTACGCAGCCGTTTCAGGACAAGGGATTGCCTGCGTGCGGTGAACACCGTTGTCGCGACGAGGAACACCGACAACGTCAGCAGCATGACGTACGTGAAGCCCAGTTGTACCGGCCATTCCGAGGCGGGCAGGTCCCGTAGTTGCAGCCAGGCCGTCACGCACAGCACCGCGGGCACCAGCAGCACCGACGCCAAGGTCAGTTTCTTGCGGAACAGCAGCCGCAGTTCCGTCAACGCCAAGTGGACGACCATGGTCACGCCTTTCCGATCGCGAGGAAGATCTCCTGGAGGGACGCCTGGCTGGCGTTGAGGTCACGCAACCGGATCGCGTTGCGGTCGGCCCACCGCAGCAGTTCGTACAGGTCGGTCTGCATGTCCCTGGTGTGCACGGTCAGCTGGCCGTCGACCAGCGACACGTCGCCGAGCAACTTCGGCAGGTCGACGTCCGGCACCTTGGCGGTGATCCGTGCGGGCTGCTCGGACAGCACCTCCGAAAGCGTGCCCGCGACCTGCACCTTGCCCGCGTGCATGATCGCGACCTGGTCCGCGAGCGCTTGAGCCTCTTCGAGGTAGTGCGTGGTCAGCAGGACCGACGTGCCCGCGTCACGCAGGTGTTCCACCGTCTGCCACAGATGCTGCCGTGACTCCGGGTCCAGGCCGGTGGTCGGCTCGTCCAGGATCACCAGCGGCGGCCGCCCCCAGATCGCCAACGCGAAATCCAGCCGCCGCCGTTCACCCCCGGACAGCTTCTCGACCGGGACGTCCGCCCGGTGTGTCAGCTCCACTGTGGACAACAAGCTCGGTACGGAGTCCTTGCGGCTGGTCAACCCGGCCCACAGGGCCAGCGTCTCCGCCACGGTCAGCTCGCCGATCAGCCCGGTCTGCTGGGACATCACGCCCGTACGCGCGCTCAACGCCGCCCGGTCGGCGGCCGGATCGAGCCCGAACACCCGGACTCGCCCGCCTGCGGGCTTGCGAAATCCTTCGACGACCTCCAAGGTCGTGGTCTTCCCGGCGCCGTTCGTGCCGAGCAGCGCGAAGATCTCCCCCTGGCGAACCGTGAAGTCGACCCCGGCGACTGCGACGAACTGCCCGTAGCGATAGGTCAAGCCGGACACTTCAATCACGTTCATGCCATCAGATTCCCCGAACGGGGGCATGCCTCAGTAGTCGTGGCCGTCATGACCTGGGGTGACAGGTGTCATGTGCTGTTACGTTGGATCGCGTGTCCGAGCCCGCCCTTGAACCGCTGCGCCGATCGACGCGCAACACGTTGCTGTTCACCGAGGTGATCGCGCTGTTGCCGTTCGGCTTCCTGCTGCAGGAACGGCCGGGATGGCTTCCGGTGATCCTGATGGCGGCCGGTGTGGGCGTGCTCACCGTGATCCGTGTGCGCGGCATCCTGCAGGCTCTGCGCGGTCCGTGGCAGCCCTTCTCGTACAGCCGGGTCTACGGTCTTACGGCGCTGGGCCTCGCGCTGGCGTGCGTCGCGGCCACGGCGAAGGCCCAGTCGGGTGGCTTCGCCACGATCTTCGTCGGCATGGCGGCGGCCGAGTTCTTCGTCGCCAGGCCGTTCGGCGTGGCCTGGCGCCACGTGGGGTACGTCCTCGTGGGCCAGACCGCGGCTCTCGCGGCCGTGATCGTCCTGACCGGACAGCAGGATTTCCTTCGCCCGGTCCTGCTTGCCGCGCTGCTGATGACAGTCGCGCTCGCGTTCGGCATCGGCGTGACCTACCGTCAGTGGGAAGGCGCGTTGAAGCTCGAAGAGGCCCGCAAGGACGCGGCCGACCTCGCCGCGACGAGGGAACGCCTGCGGCTGGCCGAGGACCTGCACGACATCCTCGGGCACGCGCTGGAGGTCGTGTCGCTGAAGAGCGAGCTCGCGGTCCGGCTGACCGACCCGGAGCGGGCGAAGGCCGAGATGGTCGAGGTGCAACGCTTGGCCCGCAACGCTTTGCGGGACGTCCGCACCCTCGCGCACGCCAACCGGCCGACCGACTTCGCGACCGAGCTCGCCGGTGCCCGCAGCCTGCTGGACTCGGCCGGGATCTCCTGTGACTTCACCGCCGACCCCGCCGCGTTGACCGCGGCTGAAAGGGACCTGTTCGGCCGGGTGCTGCGGGAGGCCATGACGAACGCGCTGCGTCACGCCGACGCTCGCTCGTGCTGCGTTTCCCTTGAGACCATGCCGGATCAGGCTGTCTTGCGGGTCATGAACGACGGTGTGGCGCCGTTGCGGTCAGGCGGCGACGGCAGCGGCCTGGCGAGCTTGGCCCGCCGGGTCAAGGCTGCCGGTGGTTCGTTCCACGCCGGGAACGTCGAACCCGCGTCCTTCGAGGTGATTGCGAGCCTGCCGAGATGATCCGAGTGGTGCTGGCCGACGACGAACAGCTGACCAGGCAGGCGGTGGCCTCGTTGCTGAGCCTGGAACCCGACCTGGAGGTGGTCGCCGACGTCGACGACGGCTCGAAGGCCCTGCTGGCGATCGCCGAGCACCGGCCGGACGTGGTCGTGCTGGACGTCGAAATGCCCGCACTGGACGGACTGAAGGTGCTGGAGATGATCGACACCAAGGCGATCATGCTGACCCGGCACGCCCGGCCAGGAGTGCTCCGGCAGGCGTTGTCGCTCGGTGCCAAGGGGTTCCTGGCCAAGACCGCGCCGGCCGCGCTGCTGGCCGACGTGATCCGCCGCGTGCACGCGGGAATGCGTTACGTCGACCCGGAGTTCGCGGCCGAGGCACTGGCGGAGAACCCGTGCCCGCTGACCGACCGCGAACTCGAAGTCCTCCGGATGGTCGACGACTCCCGCACCGCACCGGACATCGCCCGCGCCCTGAACCTCTCGGCGGGCACGGTCCGCAACTACGTCTCGTCGGCCATGACCAAACTCGGCGCCAAAACCCGCGCCCAAGCCGCCAGAATGGCCCGCGACAACGGCTGGATCTAGCCCCGTGTCCACCTTTCCGGCACCCCGAAACACCCATTCCGGCACCTTGTGGTCGCCGCGGCGAAGCGGCACGGCCGCGCCGCGTGCCGGATGGGGAATTTCTGGGTGCCGGAGTGTGCGACACGAGGTGCCGGAAAGGTGGACACGAGGTGCCGGAGTGTGCGACACGAGGTGCCGGAAAGGTGGACACGGGGTGCCGGAAAGGTGGACACGGCGGGGTGGTCAGCCGAGGTGGCCGGACCAGCGGCGCTGGGAGAACGGGAACCAGCTGAAGAACTCTTCGCTGTAGAGCGGTTCGTCGCTGAACTCACGGCGGATCTGGTACGCCAGCGTGCCCATCCGCTCGGACAGTTCGACTTCGGCGACCAGTTCCTCCGGCAGGTAGTTCCCACCGCCCGCGATGCCGTACAACGAACCGGCGAGTGCTCCCGTCGCCGCGCTGTCGCCCGCGATCGTGATGGCACGGCCGACGACGTACTCGAAGCGGTGCTCGGAGATCGCCGCCCGCGCGGCGATGGCCAGCGCGCCGATGGCGGTGGTGCTGTCGCCGAAGCTCTCCATCGTGGCCGGGTCGAACTTCTTGGCCGGGTCGAACTGGGCGTCGACCACCCTGGTCAGTGCCTCGTGGACCGGCTCGTGGCCCTTCCACCTGGTCAGCTCGTCCCTGGCCGCGTCGATGGCACGGATGAGGTTTCTGGTCCGCAGGCAGTACTGGATCATCACGGCGTACGCACCCGCGGCGAGATACGCGTTCGGGTGGCCGTGGGTCATCGCCGCGATCCGAGCGCCGATCTCGAAGACCTCGTGCAGGTCGGTGCTCCACAGGGCCGCGCCGCCCGCCCGCAGCAGCGCCGAGCTGCCCTGTGAGTCGTTGAGCGGCTTGTCGATCGTGCCGAACGTGCCCGTCCGCATGTAGTGCCGGATGGCCTCGACGGTCGTGCGATCGGCCCAGCGGCGTTCGAACAGCTCGTTGGCGCGTGGGAACCAGCCGTCCTGCTCCATCACCAGCCAGCGGCGCATGCCCAACGCGACTTCGTTGACCGGGTCGGTCCGTTCGTACCAGGTAGCCCGTACGTGCGCACGGACGATCCCGTCCAACGCCAGCAACATCAGCTGCGTGTCCGACGTGATCGCGCCTGGCTTGCCGAAGACGTCGATGAACTGCATCGGGCCGTGCGGGCCGTATCGCTTCACGATGTCAGCGGGAGTGTTGAACCGGACCGACGCGCCCAGCGCGCCGCCGATCGCCGCACCTCGCATCCAGCCTGGCAGGCCGATGTCCACCGCGCCGAGCTGTTTGAGGTCAAGGCCGATCTTCCACTCGGGCATCACGAACCGTCCGCGGCCGAGAGTTCGACGATCTGTCCCCAGTGCAGGTAGCCCTCGGTCGCCTGGGGCAGGATGTACGCTTGCACGCCGCCAGGCCGGTTCGGCCCGGCCTTGGTGAAGCACGAGACGATCGTCCACTCGCCGGTCAGCCGCAGCCTGCGCGGCGCGGTTTCCCCGTGCAGCACCGGAACGATCTGCTCGACCGTGGTGCCGGGCGCGTAGACCAGGTTGGACACCGGCGGGCCGAACTGCTCCACGTCGAAGTCGCTGACCTTGACGTACGTGAACCGCTCGAAGTTCTCCAACGGCGGCGACGGCGGGATCGGCACGTCGAGGACCTCGTACGGCTCCAGCAGTTCACCCGGTTCCCGTTGCAGGTTCGGGTAGTTCTGCCACAGCTGGCCCATCAGGTACGTCGCGGCCTGCCCGACGGTGTCGAAGAGGTGCTCGAACTCGCGCCGGTCCTCCTCGGCCGAGTACCAGAACGCCGCCCAGTGGTCGCCTTCGCGGACCATGCACCACGCCTGGTCCTTGAGCCTGCCGGTGCTGTAGTAGCGCCTGCTCACCCGGAACCGGGATGCCATGTCCGCCAACGCGTACGCGGCACGGTCGTAGTCGTCCCAGCTCGACGCCTCGGTTTCCGGCCTGCCCATCGCCAACGCGGACGCACGGTCCAACGCGAACCTCGGAACCGACCGCGGATGCCTGTAGTCCACCGCACGGATGTGCTCGACGAAGTCAGGCGCGGGCGCGATCCCGTGCTGCCGCAGGTAGTACGCGACGGCTGCGGACCACACCCACTTGCCGTCGGTCAGGAAGGCCATCGGCACAAGGCTTTCCCGCTCGGGGTGCAGCAGGTCCGGTGAATAACCACGCGACGACAGCACAACCCGTCCACTTTCCAAAAAGGACAGTATGGCGTCGCGCTCGGAGCTGGCGATCGCCGGCCGGTAGGCGTACGGGCGATCGTTGTTGGTGTAGCCGTCGAACAACCGGGCGAACAACGTGTACGGTTTCTCCGCCGGGGTGTCGGAGTTTCCCCGTACGAGATCCACCCTGGCGCTGTCGCTTACCGCCTCGTACGCGAGCAAAGCGTTCTGCGCCAACTTGACCGGGATCGCCTCGGCGTGCCGGGGGAAGACGCGCAACTCGCAGTAGGACGCCAGTTGGTCGGAGTTGTCCCCGGGGAAGTCGTAGTCCAGGTCGATCTTCGCGGGAGCGCCGCGCTTGAGCTCGTACTTCGCCTGGAACCAGGTGCCTTTGCCGGGCCGATGCGACACCATCCGCAACCGGTGGAACCAGTGCCCGACGATGGCAGGCGGCGACCAGTGGTGGATGGCGCCGTCCTCCAGCGTGATCCTGCACCGCAGTTCCATCCGGTCACCCAATGCGTCACACCGGATGTCGACCTGCTGCCACCCGTTGGGCGCACCCGCGACGACCGAGACGCTCATGTCCGTCGCGATCGTGTTGGTGTTGGGCTCGGGCGCGTCGTTCTCGTGCTTCACCGGCATCGGGAAGCGCCGCGTGTCGGATTCCCGCCTGCCAGGCCACACCGTGGTGCGCACCTGCACGATCTCGGTCTCCGGATCCGGCGCGAGATAACCGAGCAACGGTTCCGGGTGGTCGATCCCGCGAACGGCGAACGTGAACAGGGCCTCCGGCAGGCTTTCGGAGATCCGCTGGACGAACGTGCCGTCCTCGGTCTGCTCGAAGTCGCTCGACGGCACGGTCCCGATCGGCGCGACCAGGTCCACGGTGCCCTCCGACCGCCTGGCGCACCGGTGCACGACACCCTGCTGCACCGCCAGCAGCACGCTGTCCTCCTGCATTACCACGCCTCCCCGTGCGTCGGTAGTTGCCGCGTGATCGTAGAACCGGTGGCCATCAGTCGCTCGCTTCGTCCGGGTGGAAGCCGCGCTTGCTCACGGTGTTCTCCATCTGCTGTCCCGCGTCCCGCCGGGCGAAGTCCTCTGCCCACAACGCGAAGGTGCGCCGGCGCAGCGCCGTGATGAGGGCCAGTTCCTGGTCGCCGACCCCGCGGCCTTCGGCGGCCGCCTGGTCGTAGAGCCCGTCGATGGTCTGGTAGACGGCGAAGATCGGCCCGTCGCCGACGAGGTGGTTCGCCCGCGCGATCTCGGTCTCGTCGATGAACCGGTTCTCGTCCAGAACGTGGACGTCCCCGCCCATGTCGAGCATGACCTCGGCGATCAGCGAGTCGTCCTGGTCGAAGTCGCCGGTCGACAGGTTCAACAGGTAGCCGTGGACGTTTCCGTCCTCGCCGCGGTCGATCCGGTAGGTCTGCGCGTGCACCCGGAGGTACTGCGGAGTCTCAATGCCGGTCATTCGAGGACACCCTCCTGGTGCAGCGCTTCCCAGAACAGCACACGCTGACGCATGTTGATCGCCTTGACGAGCGCTTCCTCTTGGGTCGTCACGATGTCCTTTTTGTACTGCCGGTTCACTTCGTACAGCGCGTGCTCGTACACGGCGACTTCGTCCATCGCGGTCAGGTGCAGCCGGAGCTCGGTGACGTGGTCGTTCGGTGGAAGCGTGATGTACATCTGCAGGTCACGGTACCCCGACGGTTGCGGGGTCCTGAACCGGTCGTTGAACTCGACGATCCGGAGGTCCTCGCGCCGGCTGATCATCTCGACGGCCCGGTAGACATCACTGAGCCGCTTGAACTCGATCTTGCCCGCGGTGAGGTCCTTCGCCAGCCGAGGGTCACCTTTGTACCTGCCATCAGGCTTCGCGTAGTTGTCGACGTCCGCCCGGTTCTTGTCGAACGGCCGGTAGCCCGCCTTCCCGTCGAGTTGCCTGGCCAGATCGGTGACGAGCTCGATGAGCTTGGGGCGAGCCTGCCGTGCGTCCTCGAACCTGGCGTCGAGGTAGGACTCGACGGTCTCCCCTGGCTTCATGGGGATCTGGACGTTGTGCACACCCGGCTTGACGCGGCTGAGCTGCCGCTCGACGGCCGCGGATATCGCCAGCTGCTCCGAAGTCAGCGGGGTGTACTGCGCGGGTTGCCTGGCCGCCGTGTCGATCACCGCCTGAGCACCGGCGTCGACGTCGTTGACCGCACCGACCACGGTGTCGATCGCCTTGGGCTGCAACAGCAGCGACGCGATGGTCTTCGGCTGGTTGAGCAGTGCCTGCTCGAGGTAGTCGGCCCTGGTCATCGCCTCGACCAGTTCCGGGTGGTCAACCAGCCGCTCCCGCACGACATCGGCGATGCGGTGCTGCGCGACGATCTCGCCCGCCTTGTTCTTCTCGTCGACCATCGAGTTCGTCTCCGCGGCGCGGTCCAGTGCCGCGGAGACGTCAGGGCGTTCGAGGTAGGCACGGACGTCGTCCGCTGTCAGCCTTGCCGGAGGCGGCGTCGGGTCCTCGCCGCGTTGGAAGGCGTCGTGGGGGCGTTCGGCCGGGGTGTCGTGCAGGCCCCAGTCCGGAGTGTGGCCAGGCGGGTACGGGCTGTCCGACGTCGGCCTGCCAGTGCCGTCCGGGCCGAAGCGGGCCCACTCGCCGTTGGGCGGCCACTTCGACTTGCCGGGCTCGAGGGCCGTCTCGGCGGCGTAGATGTTGCCCTTGTCGTCGACCCACGTGTCCGTGCGCGGCGCGATCGTCTCCACGCCGAAGTGCCGGGCCACGTGCGCCGGGATGCCGTTGGGGTTCTTGCCGGAGTTGCAGCCGGTGAAGATGATCGGTGTCTTGCGGTCCCACACGCTGTGCGGCAGGGCGTTCAGGATGTTGACGACGTCGTTGCCGTTCAGCTGCTTGCCGTTGGACAGCAGCGCGTCGGCCTGGCCGTGCGTGTCCACCACGAAATAGCCGGGCATCGGTTTGATCGCCCGCGCGCCCAGACGCTGGTCTTTCTCCGATGGTCCGAAGATCGCGATGCCCGCCTGCGTGCCGCGCAGGTTCTCCACGACGTGTGGCAGGCGTTCCTGGTCCTCGAAGTAGTCGAGCTTGACCCGCTTGAAGTCCGGCGGCGGTGCGTCGGCCACCGGATGGTCGGCGAACGGCGAGTTCGCGATCCTGGCGAGGAAGTCGTCCGCGGCGGGCGCGGGCGCGTCCTGCGGCCTGCTGCTGGTGTGGTCGTACTCCGGCTTGCGCAGCGGTTGGGTGACCGGCTCGGTGTACGTCTCCTGCCGCATCGGTGGCGGCGGCTGCTCGACGAGCGGCCGTGGCAACGCCGTCGTCGTCTGCGATCGGTCGGGGACCGAAGGCTGCGGCCGCTGCTGCACCGGGGCCGGCTGCTGCCGGTGCTGTTGCTGATACTGCTGTTGCGGATACGGCTGTGGCCGGACCGGTTGCTGCTGTTGGACGTGCTGTGGCGCGGGCGGCCGGACAGGCTGCTGCTGGGGCGGATACTGCTGCCGATGCTGTTGTGGCGGCGGCATCGGCGGCCGCTGCTGGTTGGGCGGCAACGGCCCGCCCTGCTGCGGTCCATTGTAGACAGACTGGTTGTGTCGCGGCATCTGCTGGCCCTGCACCGGCAGGACCTGCGGGCGTGGTTGTTGCTGGTACCCGGCCACCGGACGCCACGGCCGCAGTGGCGGTTCCTCGCGCAGCTGGACGTGGAAAGTGCCGGTTTCCTTGTTGTAGCCGGTACCGACGACCGTGAACCTGGTGCCGGACGGGAACAACACCTCGCGTTCGCTCGGGCGGTGCGACACGGCGGAGATGTCGCGGCCGGTGAGCGAGTGGATCTCCATCACGACCTTGCCGGGGAAGTCGCTCGGGCCGCCCCGTGAGGTGCTCAGGAACGCACGTTCGGTGATGGTCGCGTGCATCGGGAACTGGCTGGCCCGCAACGGCGCGTCGGACGTGTTGATCACGCGGTGCACCACGCCCCGGTACGGCGGCAGGTGGTTCAACGCGGAGTTGATCACCTTCACGTAGCCCTCGTGCCGCCGCAACGTCGGAATGTCGTTGGCGCGCAGGGCCCTGTTGACCGTGTCGAACGTGTGCTGGGCGGTGTGCCCGCGCAAGGCGATCAACTGGTCGCGGGGGATGACGGCCAAGTGCGGGTTGCGCGCGACGATCGCGTCGATGTGCTCGGCGTCCCGCTCCCACATGTCCGGCGGGTACGACTGCCGCATGTGGTGCACGTCGTGCGGGGCAGCCCGGAAATCCGGCCTGTTCTCGAAGAACAGCGGCGTGCCCTCGGGCGCGACGATGGTCGGTTTCCTGACCTCCGCCGTCGTCGTGGCGTCCGACTCGGCGGGTTTCCGCTGCGACTGCGGAGAATCCGGCGGATCCAGCCGATCGGCCCACGAAGGGTTGGACGTCGTGGGCCCGTTGCTGCTGCCCGGCGCCTCGCCGCGGCGGTACGCCCGGTCCGGCCCTTCACCGCCGACGGCGCGCCAGTCGGGGACGTGCCCAGGGGGAGAGGACTGTTTGTGCGCGGTGTTGGTGCCGTCCGGCTTGAACGTGGCCCACTCGCCGTTCGGTGGCCAGCCGGGCCGCATGTCCCTGGCGCCCTGGTGCGAGCTGCTCGCGAACAGGTTCCCGCGGTCGTCGGTCCACGCGTCTTTGGTCGGCGCGGTCACCTCACCGCCGAGCTCACGGGACAGCTGCGCGGCGAACCCGTCCGGTTTGGACCCGGTCTGGCACCCGACGAGCAGGACGGGCTGCTTGCCGTCCCACCCGGACGCCCGGATGACGTCGGCGGTGTCCTTCGCGTTGAGGTCCCGGCCACCGGCCATCACCTTGTCCGACATGCCATGCACGTCGACGACGAAGTGAGTCGGATGCGGCGGCACGATCTGCGCGGCCTGCCGGTGCGTCGGGAACTCGCCGCCATGCCGTGCGATGACGATGCCCGACTGAGTCGGGGTGACGAAGTTCTTGAGGTCCTTCAAGTGATCCGGCAGCGGGACCGGCGTCCGCCGCGGCGCGGGCCGCTCGTCACTGGCCCGTGCGGGCGGCGCGTCCAAGTCACCGGAGAACCTGTGCGGTCCTGATATGGGGATGTCGTGCGTAGGGTGCGGTGAAGGTCCTGAGTGGACTGGTGGCGCGGGATGCGTTGCGGGCTCGGGACTGCGGTGCGGCAGTGGCGGGATGGGACGGTCCTGCGCCGGGGTGAACAGGTTCGGCCCCGGACCGCTTTGGGGCACCGGTGTGGGGTGTGGCTGGGGCGCGGGGTGTGGTTGCGGCGCTGGTGTGGGGTGTGGCTGTGGAGCTGGGGTTGGGGCGGGGGCAGTCCCCGATGTCGTCGTGCCGTGCGGTGCGGGCCCGCGCTCGCCGCTGTCGGGCGTGGGGTGAGGGCCACGGTCGGCATTGCCGGGCACGGTGCCGCTGGACGGTTGCGGGGCTCGCTCGGGGCCGCCCAGCTGACCGGGAGATGCGCCCGGACCAGGCGTTGGACCGCCCGAGGTCGGCCCTGGGCCGGTCGGGCCCGCCATCGGTGCCGCGGCCATCGGCATAGGCCCGCTTACCGGTCCACCGGTGGCGCTGCCAGTAGGCGCCGGTGTGAGCCCGCCCGGGCCCCCGGGTGCGGGAGTGCCGGTGACCTGTCCGCCGGTTGGTGTGGGACCGCCTGCGGGTGTCGGGTTTCCGCCAGGAGTCGCCCCGCCCGGCGTGGGCCCGCCCGGCGTGGGCCCGCCCGGCGTGGGCCCGCCGGGGGTGGGAGTGCCGGGGGTGGGAGTGCCGGTGGCAGGGCTGTTGCCTGCGGGAACGGGTCCGCCTGGGGGCGGAGTGCCGGTGACCTGTCCGCCGGTCGCTGTGGGGTTTCCGCCAGGAGTCGGCCCGCCCGGCGTGGGGCCGCCGGGGGTCGGAGTGCTGGTGACAGGGCTGCCGCTTGGCGGCGGAGTGCCGGTGACCAGGCCTCCGGTCGGTGTGGGGTTACCGCCAGGGGGCGGCCCGCCGGGCGTGGGACCGCCACCCGACACCGGGCCGCCAGTACCAGGGGTCGGGGCGCCTGTCGGCGACGGACCGCCAGGAGCCGGGCCACCGCCGGGTGACGCACTTCCACCGGGCGCGCCGCTGCCAGGAACCGGGCCGCTGCCGGGGCTGCTGCCGCCGCTGAGAGCGCCGCCCGGGTTCGGGCCGGCACTGGAACCGCCGCTGGGGGCCGGGCCGCTCGCCAGCCCGCCGGACGCTGGGCCACCACCAGGACCGCTGCTGGCCGCCGGGCCGCCACCCGGGCCACTGGTCCCGCCACTGGCAGCCGGGCCGCCGCCTGAGCTGGCGCCGCCACTTGGGCCGCTGCCGCCGGGGGCGCCGCTCGCGCTCGGGCCGCCACCGGGGGCGCTGCTGGGGGCCGGGCCGCTTGCTGGGGCGCCGCTCGCGCTCGGGCCGCCACCGGGGGCGCTGCTGGGGGCCGGGCCGCTTGCTGGGGCGCCGCTCGCGCTCGGGCCGCCACCGGGGGCGCTGCTGGGGGCCGGGCCGCCGCCTGAGCTGGCGCCGCCACTTGGGCCGCTGGCGCCGGTGGTAGCCGGGCTACTACTCGCTCCACTGCTGCCTACACCGCTGCTCGGGCCGCCGCCGCTGCTCGGGGACCCACCGGGAAGGCCGCCACTGGACCCACCGGCGAAGCCGCCACCGCTGGTAGCCGGACCGCCACCGGCGAAACCGCCACTGGCCGGGCCGCTCGGACTCGCCGAAGGGCTTGAGCCGCCCGTACTGCTCGGCGCCGGGCTCGGCCCGGCGGGACTGAAGCCGCTCAGCGAACTGGTCGTGGACGCCGAAGCACGCGGAGCAGGGCTGTCCGAAGTAGACGGCTCCGAGGACTCGGCTGGGCCTGACTGGACAGGCCGAGGCGTCGGAGAAGGCGCGACCCCCGAGGACTCCGTGCCCGTCTGCTCCGACACCTCGGGTACGTCGAAGTCCGCGGGCATCCCGGCGATGTGCTGTTTCGCGCCGCTCAGGCCGCCGCTGACCGCGCCGGAGGTGGCTCCCTGGGCCACGTTCTCCATGCTGAAGTTGCCGGACATCGCGCCTTCGACCGCGGTCGCCGCCGCGCCGGTCACGCCTTCCTGCACCGCTTCACGCGCGACGCTCTTGGCCAGGCCGTCGCCGAGGCCCTCGCCCATGACCTTGCCCGCGCCCGCCGACACCGCACCGCCGAGCACGCCGCTGATCGCGCCGGACTTCGCCGCGTCCAGGGTCATGCCCGCGTCGAAGTCCTCCCGGGTTCCCTTGGCCATCTGGAACAGCTGGATGCCCGCGTCGATCGCGACGTTCGCGGCGACCTCCGTGGCCACCGAGAACATCATCCGGCGCAGCAGGCTCTTGCCCACTTGCTCACCCAGGCGCTGCACCAGGTTGCGGAAGATCGTCACGATCACCTGGCGGGTGGCCAGCTGCGCAGGCAGGATGCCGGCCAGCGAGCCGCCGAAGGTGGCGAACGCCGCCGCCGTCATCGCGATGATCTGGATCAGCAACGCCGCCAGCGCCGCCCAGATCGAGAGTTTGGCGTACTCGATCTGCATCGCGCAGTTGCGGCACGCCTTCGCCAGCCCTTCCGAGCCTTCCTTCAGCTTCGTGAACGCCGCTTCGTCGCCTTCGACGAACTTCTTCCAGAATTCGTCGAACTGCCGCGCGGCTTCACCTTCCATGTGACCGCGCGCTTCTTTCACCGCGCCGTCCGCGGCCTTCATCGCCGCGTCGATGTCCTGCGCCGCCGCCTCCCAGACCTCGGCGAGCCGGATCATCGCGTCCTCGTTGCCCTTGGGCCATTCACCGCCGAGCACCCAGGGCGCGATGTCCTTGACGAACTCGGGGGGCTCCATGATCGCCATGGGTCAGACCTGGGTGTTGTCGAACGTCTGGGCGCTGGACTTGTCGGTCTGCTGCTGGGCGTCCGCCTGGGTTTTCAGGTTCTTGGCGATCTGGATCAGCGCCGCCGCCACGTCGCCGACCGCCTTGCTGACCGCGTCCGCCGCGGGCACGTAGTCCTTGGCGAAGTTCTGGCCTGACTCGTCGTCACCCCACGGCTGGCCTTCGGCCTGGAGTTTCGACTTCAGGGCGGCGGCGTCCTCGGTGAAGTTCGCGCCGACGCCGTCCAGCCGGGCCGCGCCACCGCGCACTCCGTCCGGGTTGATCAGCATCTCGCCGCTCATCGCCATGACCCCCTCAGTCCCGGCGGAACATCTGCTGGTTGCCGTAGTAGTCGTCGTCCGCCACCGGCTCTGACGGCGACGATGGCGAATGCGTTTCACCTTCGTCGTCGTCCGGTAACTCGATCCGGAACAGGTCGCGGAACGACGGCGCGCCGGGCACCAGGTCCGGCAGGTCGATCATGTCCTCGTCCGGGGTGAACTGGCTCGCCTCACGGTGCACCTCGGTGCGCACGCCGGCCGCGGCCTTGCGGACCACCCGTGTGATCTCCGCCGCCAACTGCTCCGGGGTGCCGCGGTCGAACGCGCGTGACGTCAGCGTCAGCTCGGTCAGCTGCCCGGTCATGTCCACTCTGGCCCGCACGACGCCGTCGTCGGACTGCGCCTCGCCGGTCAGCGCGCTCATCCGGGCCTGCGCCTCTTTGAGCTCCTCGGTACGCCTGCGCACCTCGTCCATCATCTGGTCGACCTGGCGGCGCAACTCGGCGTTGCGCTCGGCCTGACGCTCGGCTTCGAAATCCGGTTCGGACAACGCGCTACGCCCCCCGGCTCGCGATCGGTGACAGCTGACTTGCGGAATGTACCGGGGCCTGCGGACGCCGGTCCGCGGATCGGCCCAATCAATGGTATGGACCTGGAACAACCGGCCGTCCAGGCGGTGTTCACCTGGTATGGCGGTGACGGCGACCCCCGTTTTGCCCGGGACGAACCGGCCAGGTATCTTTGCTAATCGTGCCTGACTGATGTCGGGCCGCTCCGTGTGCCTGTCGTCGGTGCGAACCGCGACACAACCGGCACGGAGTCCTCCCAAACCCCGTTGGGATGCCGCGGTTGTTCCATGTGGCGCTGTCCCGCTCGGGCCGCTGAGGAAGGGCGACACGCCCGACCTCGGGTTACGGCGGGGCCAGGGGGAACACAGCAAAACCACGGACAACCGCCATGAAGAAGCAGTCGTAGAGAAAGCCGGTCCATGCCCACGATCCAGCAGCTGGTCCGTAAGGGCCGCCAGGACAAGGTCACCAAGACCAAGACCGCGGCGCTCAAGGGGAGCCCGCAGCGGCGCGGTGTGTGCACGCGTGTGTACACCACCACGCCCAAGAAGCCGAACTCGGCGCTGCGCAAGGTCGCCCGTGTCAAGTTGACCAGCGGCATCGAGGTCACCGCCTACATCCCTGGTGAGGGTCACAACCTCCAGGAGCACTCGATGGTGCTCGTGCGTGGTGGCCGTGTGAAGGACCTCCCGGGTGTTCGTTACAAGATCATCCGCGGCTCGCTGGACACGCAGGGCGTGAAGAACCGCAAGCAGGCTCGCAGCCGCTACGGCGCGAAGAAGGAGAAGAGCTGATGCCCCGCAAGGGACCGGCCCCCAAGCGGCCGCTGATCTCCGACCCGGTCTACAGCTCCCCGCTGGTCACCCAGCTGATCAACAAGGTGCTGAAGGACGGCAAGCGTTCGGTGGCCGAGAGGATCGTCTACGGCGCGCTCGAGGGTGCCCGTGAGAAGACGAGCACCGACCCGGTCGTCACGCTCAAGCGTGCGCTTGACAACGTCAAGCCGGCCATCGAGGTCAAGCCCCGCCGTGTCGGTGGCGCGACCTACCAGGTGCCGATCGAGGTCAAGCCCGGCCGCAGCACCACGCTGGCCCTCCGCTGGCTGGTCAGCTACTCCCGTAGCCGTCGTGAGAAGACCATGGTCGAGCGCCTCATGAACGAGCTGCTCGACGCGAGCAACGGCCTTGGGGCGAGCGTCAAGCGCCGCGAGGACACGCACAAGATGGCGGAGTCCAACAAGGCCTTCGCCCACTACCGCTGGTGACATAGCCAGTCCTACAGCTCTGCAAGACAGGGGAAGATTCTCGTGGCACTCGACGTGCTCACCGACCTGGCCAAGGTCCGCAACATCGGGATCATGGCCCACATCGACGCGGGTAAAACCACGACGACCGAGCGGATCCTGTTCTACACCGGGATCAACTACAAGATCGGCGAAGTGCACGACGGCGCCGCGACGATGGACTGGATGGAGCAGGAGCAGGAGCGCGGCATCACGATCACGTCCGCCGCGACGACCACTTACTGGGCCGATCACCAGATCAACATCATCGACACGCCTGGCCACGTGGACTTCACCGTCGAGGTGGAGCGTTCGCTCCGCGTGCTCGACGGTGCCGTCGCCGTGTTCGACGGCAAGGAGGGTGTCGAGCCCCAGTCCGAGCAGGTCTGGCGGCAGGCCACCAAGTACGACGTCCCGCGGATCTGCTTCGTCAACAAGATGGACAAGCTCGGCGCGGACTTCTACTTCACCGTGCGCACCATCTCGGAGCGGCTCGGCGCCAAGCCGTTGCCGATCCAGCTGCCGATCGGCGCCGAGAACGACTTCATCGGCGTCGTCGACCTGGTGAACATGCGGGCGCTGACCTGGCGCGGCGAGGTCAAGAAGGGCGAGGACTACGCGGTCGAGGAGATCCCGGCCGACCTGCTCGACAAGGCCAACGAGTACCGCGAGGCGCTGATCGAGGCCGTCGCCGAGACCGACGACGACCTGATGGAGAAGTACCTCGGCGGCGAGGAGCTGACGGTCGAGGAGATCAAGGCCGCCATCCGCAAGATCACGATCGAGCGGTCGGCGTACCCGGTGCTCTGCGGCTCGGCGTTCAAGAACAAGGGTGTCCAGCCGATGCTGGACGCGGTGATCGACTACCTGCCGTCCCCGCTGGACGTGCCGGCGGTCCAGGGAACCCTGGTCGACGGTGAGACGGAGGCCTCGCGCCAGCCGAACACCGACGAGCCGTTCTCGGCGCTGGCGTTCAAGATCGCCGTGCACCCGTTCTTCGGCAAGCTCACCTACATCCGGGTCTACTCGGGTCGCGTCGCCACCGGCGCGCAGGTGATCAACTCCACCAAGGAGCGCAAGGAGCGCATCGGGAAGCTCTTCCAGATGCACTCCAACAAGGAGAACCCGGTCGGTGAGGCCATCGCGGGCCACATCTACGCCGCGATCGGCCTGAAGGACACCACCACCGGCGACACCCTGTGCGACCCGCAGCAGCCGATCATCCTCGAGTCGATGACCTTCCCCGACCCCGTCATCGAGGTCGCGGTCGAGCCGAAGACCAAGGCCGACCAGGAGAAGCTGTCGACCGCGATCCAGAAGCTGGCCGAGGAGGACCCCACCTTCAAGGTCAAGCAGGACGAGGAGACCGGGCAGACGATCATCGCCGGCATGGGCGAGCTGCACCTCGACGTGCTGGTCGACCGGATGCGCCGCGAGTTCAAGGTCGAGGCGAACATCGGTAAGCCGCAGGTGGCCTACCGCGAGACCATCCGCAAGACGGTCGAGAAGCTGGACTACACCCACAAGAAGCAGACGGGTGGTTCGGGTCAGTTCGCCAAGGTCATCGTCAAGCTGGAGCCGCTGGCGACCACGGACGGCGCGCTGTACGAGTTCGAGAACAAGGTCACCGGTGGCCGCGTTCCGCGTGAGTACATCCCGTCGGTGGACCAGGGTGCCCAGGACGCCATGCAGTACGGCGTGCTGGCGGGCTACCCGCTGGTCGGCCTGAAGCTGACCCTGCTCGACGGTGCCTACCACGAGGTCGACTCGTCGGAAATGGCGTTCAAGATCGCCGGTTCGATGGTGCTCAAGGAGGCCGCGAAGCAGGCCAGCCCGGTGCTGCTCGAGCCGTTGATGGCGGTCGAGGTGACCACCCCTGAGGACTACATGGGTGACGTCATCGGTGACTTGAACTCCCGCCGTGGCCAGATCCAGGCCATGGAGGAGCGCAGTGGCACGCGTGTCGTGAAGGCGCTCGTTCCGCTGTCGGAGATGTTCGGCTACGTCGGCGACCTGCGGTCGCGGACCCAGGGCCGTGCGAACTACTCCATGCAGTTCGACTCCTACGCCGAGGTTCCCACGAACGTGGCGAAGGAGATCATCGCAAAGGCGACGGGGGAATAGCCCCGGAAACCGGAGCACCACACAGCGTGTGGGCTCTCCGGGGTTCCCCCCGGGGTCCGCACAACCGACCCTGATAACCGCCGGGACGAAGAGGAAACCTATTCTTCGTCCCCGGCGGACAAGTACAAGTCCAGGAGGACAATCCAGTGGCGAAGGCGAAGTTCGAGCGGACCAAGCCGCACGTCAACATCGGCACCGTCGGTCACATCGACCACGGCAAGACGACGCTCACCGCGGCTATTTCCAAGGTCTTGCACGACAAGTACCCGGAGTTGAACCCCTTCACGCCGTTCGACGAGATCGACAAGGCGCCGGAGGAGAAGCAGCGCGGTATCACCATCTCGATCGCTCACATCGAGTACCAGACCGAGAAGCGGCACTACGCGCACGTCGACTGCCCGGGTCACGCTGACTACATCAAGAACATGATCACCGGTGCCGCCCAGATGGACGGCGCGATCCTGGTGGTCGCCGCGACCGACGGCCCGATGCCGCAGACGAAGGAGCACGTGCTGCTCGCCCGTCAGGTCGGCGTGCCGTACATCATCGTCGCGCTGAACAAGGCCGACATGGTGGACGACGAGGAGATCCTGGAGCTCGTCGAGCTCGAGGTTCGCGAGCTGCTGACCGAGTACGAGTTCCCGGGCGACGACGTGCCCGTGGTCCGCGTCTCGGCGCTGAAGGCCCTCGAGGGCGACCCGGAGTGGGGCGCCAAGCTGCTCGAGCTGCTGGACGCGGTGGACGAGAACATCCCCGAGCCGCAGCGTGAGACCGACCGGCCGTTCCTGATGCCGATCGAGGACGTCTTCACGATCACCGGCCGTGGCACCGTGGTGACCGGCCGTATCGAGCGTGGCGTCGTCAACGTCAACGAAGAGGTCGAGATCCTCGGCATCAAGGAGAAGGCCATCAAGACCACCGTCACCGGTGTCGAGATGTTCCGCAAGCTCCTTGACCAGGGCCAGGCCGGTGACAACGTCGGTCTGCTGGTCCGTGGTGTCAAGCGTGAGGACGTCGAGCGCGGCATGGTCGTGGCCAAGCCGGGCACCTCGACCCCGCACACCGAGTTCGAGGCGCAGGTCTACATCCTGTCCAAGGACGAGGGTGGCCGTCACACGCCGTTCTTCCAGAACTACCGCCCGCAGTTCTACTTCCGTACGACCGACGTGACCGGCGTCGTGACCCTCCCCGAGGGCACCGAGATGGTCATGCCGGGCGACGACACGAAGATGACCGTCCAGCTGATCCAGCCGATCGTGATGGACGAGGGCATGCGGTTCACCATCCGTGAGGGTGGCCGGACCGTCGGCGCGGGTACCCTGACCAAGATCATCAAGTGATCTAGGTCCCCAGAGGGGCCGGACACAGTTACCGACCCCGATTTGGACGCCATATTTCGGTATGGCATCCTGTATAGGTTGCTCGTCGTGGGGCGGCCGGGTTCCGCAAGGTACCGGCCGCCTCCGCGCGAGGGCAGTGGAGCGTTAACGCTGCCATGTGAGACACAAAAAGGGTTATGCCGGAAATTCTGATGAGCTTCCGGCCGCCCGTCCCACGACGTCAGGTTCTCCCCGCGAGATCCATACGACAGTGGGACCGGTCTGTGAGCCGGGCGCGACACGCCCGACCTCGTGGACCGGGAACCATGACTTGTGAACAGGGGAGCGGAGCCTCCGATACCAGCGAAATGGCTGGTCAAGAGCTCTGACAAGGGACATCACGGAAGGAACGGCAAAGCCACCATGGCGGGACAGAAGATCCGCATCCGGCTCAAGGCCTACGACCACGAGGCGATCGACGCCTCCGCGCGCAAGATCGTCGAGACCGTGACGCGTACCGGCGCTCGGGTCGTTGGGCCGGTGCCGCTGCCGACCGAGAAGAACGTCTACTGCGTCATCCGCTCGCCGCACAAGTACAAGGACTCGCGCGAGCACTTCGAGATGCGTACGCACAAGCGTCTGATCGACATCCTCGACCCGACGCCGAAGACGGTCGACGCGCTGATGCGCATCGACCTGCCGGCCAGCGTCGACGTCAACATCCAGTAAGCGCCTGCGCGCGAGAAACGCAGCGGAGAGAACGAGACCATGTCTGACAGGCAAGTGAAGGGCATTCTGGGCACCAAGCTCGGCATGACCCAGGTCTTCGACGAGGCGAACCGGGTCGTCCCGGTGACCGTCGTCCAGGCCGGGCCGAACGTCGTGACCCAGGTACGCACCCAGGACAACGACGGCTACACCGCGGTGCAGCTGGCCTTCGGGGCCATCGACCCGCGCAAGGTGAACAAGCCGCAGACCGGGCACTTCACCAAGGCCGGCGTCACCCCTCGGCGAGTGCTCGCCGAGCTGCGCACCACTGATGCGGACTCTTACGAGGTCGGCCAGGAGATCACCGCCGAGGTGTTCGAGGCAGGCACCGTCATCGACGTCACCGGCACCAGCAAGGGCAAGGGCACCGCGGGTGTCATGAAGCGGCACGGCTTCAAGGGCCTGGGCGCCTCGCACGGTACCCAGCGCAAGCACCGCTCCCCGGGTTCGATCGGCGGATGCGCCACCCCGGGCCGCGTGTTCAAGGGCCTGCGGATGGCCGGCCGCATGGGTCACGTCAAGGTGACCACCCAGAACCTGACCGTGCACCGGGTCGATGCCGAGTCGGGCCTCATCCTGATCAAGGGTGCGGTTCCCGGCCCCAAGGGCGGCCTGGTGTTCCTCAAGAGCGCCGCGAAGGGTGGTGCGTGAAATGACCAGCGTTGACGTTCGCACCCCGGACGGCAAGACCGACGGCTCCGTCGAGCTGCCCGCGGGCATCTTCGACGTGCAGGCGAACATCCCGCTGATGCACCAGGTGGTCGTCGCCCAGGAAGCCGCCGCGCGGCAGGGCACGCACGACACCAAGACTCGCGGCGAGGTTCGCGGTGGCGGCAAGAAGCCGTACCGCCAGAAGGGCACCGGCCGGGCCCGGCAGGGTTCGACCCGCGCTCCGCAGTTCGTCGGCGGTGGCGTCGTGCACGGCCCGACACCTCGGGACTACAGCCAGCGGACCCCGAAGAAGATGAAGGCCGCCGCTCTGCGTGGCGCTCTCTCCGACCGGGTCCGCGCGGGGCAGCTGCATGTCGTGTCCTCTTTGGTCACCGGTGAGCAGCCGTCCACGAAGGACGCCCGCAAGGTGCTCGGCGAGATCACCAGCGCGAAGAACGTGCTCGTGGTGCTCAACCGGGACGACGAGCTGAACCTGCTGTCGGTGCGCAACCTGCCGAACGTGCACGTGTTGTGGCCGGACCAGTTGAACACCCGCGACGTGCTGTTCGCCGACGACGTGGTGTTCACCAAGGACGCGTACGACGCCTTCGTGGCCGGCCCGATCGCGGGTCGTTCGGCCAAGGCGACCGCTCGCTCCGGTGAAGTTGAGGAGGAGTCGAAGTGATTCCCGACCCCCGCGACATCCTGCGCGCGCCGGTCATCTCCGAGAAGTCCTACAGCCTTCTCGAGGAGAACAAGTACACGTTCCTGGTCCACCCGGACGCGAACAAGACGGCGATCAAGATCGCGGTCGAGAAGGTGTTCGGCGTCAAGGTGATCAGCGTGAACACGTTGAACCGGCAGGGCAAGCGCAAGCGCACCCGGACCGGCTTCGGCAAGCGCAAGGACACCAAGCGCGCCATCGTGACGCTGTCCGCTGACTCGAAGCCGATCGAGATCTTCGGCGGCCCGGCCGCCTAAGGGAACGAGGAACTCGCAGAGATGGGCATCCGCAAGTACAAGCCGACGACGCCGGGCCGTCGCGGCTCCAGTGTCTCGGACTTCGCCGAGATCACCCGTGATCACCCGGAGAAGTCGCTGGTCCGGCCGCTGAACAAGAAGGGCGGCCGCAACGCGCACGGCAAGATCACCACCCGGCACAAGGGTGGCGGTCACAAGCGTGCGTACCGGCTGATCGACTTCCGTCGCAACGACAAGGACGGCATCCCGGCCAAGGTCGCGCACATCGAGTACGACCCCAACCGGACCGCGCGCATCGCGCTGCTGCACTACGCCGACGGCGAGAAGCGCTACATCATCGCGCCGGACAAGCTGCGTCAGGGCGACGCGATCGAGAACGGCCCGCGCGCCGACATCAAGCCGGGCAACAACCTGCCGCTGCGCAACATCCCGGTCGGCACCGTGGTGCACGCGATCGAGCTGCGGCCCGGCGGCGGCGCCAAGATCGCCCGGTCCGCGGGTGCCAGCGTCCAGCTGGTCGCGCGTGAGGGTTCGCTGGCACAGCTGCGGATGCCCTCCGGCGAGATCCGCAACGTCGACGTCCGCTGCCGCGCCACCGTCGGTGCGGTCGGCAACGCCGAGCAGTCCAACATCAACTGGGGCAAGGCAGGCCGGATGCGGTGGAAGGGCAAGCGCCCGACCGTCCGTGGTGTGGCCATGAACCCGGTCGACCACCCGCACGGTGGTGGTGAGGGCAAGACCTCCGGTGGTCGCCACCCGGTGAACCCGGCCGGTAAGCCCGAAGGCCGTACTCGTCGCCGGAAGGCGAGCGACCGGATGATCGTCCGTCGCCGCAAGACCGGTAAGAAGCGCTGAGCAGGAAGGGAGTGAACCATGCCGCGTAGCCTGAAGAAGGGCCCGTTCGTTGACGACCACCTGCTCAAGAAGGTGGACGCGCTGAACGAGTCCGGCAAGAAGACGGTGATCAAGACCTGGTCCCGCCGGTCCACGATCATTCCGGACATGCTGGGTCACACGATCGCGGTGCACGACGGCCGCAAGCACGTCCCGGTGTTCGTCTCGGAGGCCATGGTCGGGCACAAGCTGGGCGAATTCGCCCCGACCCGCACCTTCAAGGGCCACATCAAGGACGACCGGAAGTCCCGCCGCCGCTGAGCGGCGCGCCTAGAACACGAACCAGCAAGGGGTAAGCAGCGATGAACGCCCGTGACGAAGCCGCGGTGGAGGAACTTCCCACCGCCGTGGCTCGGGCTCGCTACGTGCGCACCACGCCGATGAAGGCGCGCCGCGTGATCGAGCTCATCAAGGGACGTAACGCCAGCGAGGCCCTGGCCGTGCTCCAGTTCGCGCCGCAGGCCGCCAGCGGTCCGGTCGCGAAGGTGCTCGCCAGTGCCATGGCAAACGCCGAGAACAACCTGAGCCTCGACCCGGAGACCCTCTGGGTGAGCAAGGCGTATGTGGACGAGGGCCCGACCCTCAAGCGGTTCCGCCCACGGGCGCAGGGCCGCGCGTACCGCATCCGCAAGCGCACCAGCCACATCACGGTCGAGGTCGTTTCGCGTCCGAAGCCGGAGGCTGCTCGCAAGCCCGGCCGGAAGGCCGCGAAGACCAGTGAGAAGGGAAGTGCCAGCTAGTGGGTCAGAAGATCAACCCGCACGGCTTCCGCCTGGGTATCACCACTGACTGGAAGTCCCGCTGGTACGCGGACAAGCAGTACGCGGAGTACGTGGCGGAAGACGTCAAGATCCGGAAGCTGCTGTCCAAGGGCATGGAGCGCGCCGGCATCTCCAAGGTGGAGATCGAGCGGACCCGGGACCGGGTGCGGGTGGACATCCACACCGCCCGTCCGGGCATCGTCATCGGCCGCCGTGGTGCCGAGGCGGACCGTATCCGGGGTGAGCTGGAGAAGCTCACCAAGAAGCAGGTCCAGCTGAACATCCTCGAGGTCAAGAACCCCGAGTCGGACGCCCAGCTGGTCGCGCAGGCAGTCGCCGAGCAGCTGTCCAACCGGGTCGCCTTCCGCCGCGCGATGCGCAAGGCCATCCAGTCGGCCATGCGTTCGCCGCAGGTCAAGGGCATCCGGGTGCAGTGCGGTGGCCGTCTCGGCGGCGCCGAGATGTCCCGCTCGGAGCACTACCGCGAGGGTCGCGTCCCGCTGCACACGCTGCGCGCGGACATCGACTACGGGTTCTTCGAGGCCCGTACCACCTTCGGCCGGATCGGTGTGAAGGTCTGGATCTACAAGGGCGAGGTTGTCGGCGGCCGCCGGCAGCACGACGCCACTCAGAACGCCACGCAGGAGCGCGCCCCGCGCCGCGAGCGTCCGAACCGGCCTCGTCGTTCCGGTGCCACCGGCACCACCGCGACGAGCACCGAGGCTGCCAGGGCCGCCGCCCAAGAGGCACGTTCGAGCGCCGCGGCTGAGGCCGCGTCAACGCCGTCCGAAGCCCCCGCGGCTCCGGAGGCCAAGGCAAACGGGGAGGGCTGAGCAGTGCTCATCCCACGCAAGGTCAAGCACCGCAAGCAGCACTCGCCGAAGCGCAGTGGCGCCGCCAAGGGCGGCACCAAGGTCAACTTCGGTGAGTACGGCATCCAGGCGCTCGAGCCTTCGTACGTGACGAACCGGCAGATCGAGTCCGCGCGTATCGCCATCAACCGGCACATCCGCCGTGGTGGCAAGGTGTGGATCCCGATCTTCCCGGACCGTCCGCTGACCAAGAAGCCCGCCGAGACCCGGATGGGTTCCGGTAAGGGCTCGCCCGAGTACTGGGTGGTCAACGTCAAGCCGGGTCGTGTGCTGTTCGAGATGAGCTTCCCGAACGAGGCCGTGGCGCGTGAGGCACTGCGCCGTGCGATCCACAAGCTGCCGATGAAGTGCCGCATCGTGACGCGTGAAGGTGGTGACTTCTGATGGCCGCTGGAGTGACCGCGTCCGAGATGCGCGAGCTGACCGAGGAGGAGTTGGTGCTCCGCCTGCGGGAGGCCAAGGAGGAGCTGTTCAACCTCCGGTTCCAGATGGCCACCGGCCAGCTGGACAACAACCGCCGGCTGCGTACGGTCCGGCGGGACATCGCCAAGATCTACACAGTGATGCGGGAGCGCGAACTGGGCTTGTCGGCTTCCCCTGACGAGACCACTGCGAACGAAGGTGCCGCATGACCGAACCGACCACGGAGACGACTGAGGAGGCCCGCGGCCGCCGGAAGGTGCGCGAAGGCTACGTCGTGTCCGACAAGATGAACAAGACGATCGTGGTCCAGCTCGAGGACCGCAAGAAGCACCCGCGTTACTCCAAGGTGCTGCGCACCACCAGCAAGGTGAAGGCGCACGACGAGGAGAACACCGCCGGCGTCGGCGACCGGGTGCTGCTGATGGAGACCCGGCCGCTGTCGGCCACCAAGCGGTGGCGTCTGGTCGAGGTCCTCGAGAAGGCCAAGTAAGCAACAGCTATTGACCGCGCGTGTCAGGTCGGAAATCTGCCACGCCACAACGGGTCAGGGAGACACAGTGATCCAGCAGGAGTCGCGGCTGCGCGTCGCCGACAACACCGGTGCGAAGGAGATCCTCTGCATCCGGGTGCTCGGCGGTTCGGGTCGGCGCTACGCGGGCATCGGCGACATCATCGTCGCCACCGTGAAGGACGCCATCCCGGGTGCCGGCGTGAAAAAGGGTGACGTGGTGAAGGCCGTCGTGGTCCGCACCGCCAAGGAGCGTCGTCGTCCGGACGGTTCGTACATCCGGTTCGACGAGAACGCCGCGGTGCTCATCAAGAACGACACCGAGCCGCGTGGTACCCGCATCTTCGGCCCGGTCGGCCGTGAGCTGCGGGACAAGAAGTTCATGAAGATCATTTCGTTGGCGCCGGAGGTGCTCTAGTCATGAAGGTGAAGAAGGGCGACACGGTCGTCGTCATCGCCGGCAAGGACAAGGGTGCCAAGGGCAAGGTCATCCAGGCCTACCCGAAGGACAACAAGGTCCTGGTCGAGGGCGTCAACCGGATCAAGAAGCACACCAAGATCACTCAGACCCAGCGTGGCGCGCAGTCCGGCGGGATCGTGACCCAGGAGGCCCCGATCCACGTCTCCAACGTCATGGTCGTCGCGGACGGCAAGGCCGTCCGCGTCGGGTACGAGACCAACGACGAGGGCCGCAAGGTTCGCGTGGCCCGCGGCAAGGGCAACGGGAAGGAGATCTGATCATGACTACGGCTGAGAAGACCATCCCGCGGCTCAAGGCCCGCTACCGCTCCGAGATCGCTCCGGCACTGCACAAGGACTTCTCCTACGAGAACGTCATGCAGATCCCGGGTGTCGTGAAGATCGTCGTGAACATGGGTGTCGGTGACGCCGCCCGTGACGGCAAGCTGATCGAGGGCGCGGTCCGCGACCTGGCCACCATCACCGGCCAGCGTCCCGAGGTTCGCAAGGCCCGCAAGTCCATCGCGCAGTTCAAGCTGCGTGAGGGCATGCCGATCGGTGCGCGCTGCACCCTGCGCGGCGACCGGATGTGGGAGTTCCTCGACCGGCTGCTGACCATCGCGCTGCCGCGTATCCGTGACTTCCGTGGCTTGTCGCCCAAGCAGTTCGACGGCAACGGCAACTACACGTTCGGTCTCAACGAGCAGTCGATGTTCCACGAGATCGACCCAGACTCGATCGACCGTCAGCGCGGTATGGACATCACGATCGTGACCACCGCCGTCAACGACGACGAAGGCCGGGCGCTGCTCAAGCACCTGGGCTTCCCGTTCCGGGAGAACTGATCCATGGCCAAGAAGGCGTTGATCCACAAGGCCGCGCAGAAGCCGAAGTTCAAGGTTCGCGGCTACACCCGCTGCCAGCGCTGCGGTCGCCCGCACTCCGTGTTCCGCAAGTTCGGCCTGTGCCGGATCTGCCTGCGGGAGATGGCACACCGCGGTGAGCTGCCCGGCGTGAGCAAGTCCAGCTGGTAAAGGCGAACCCGCCTCTACCTCCCATTTCGCTGTAGGCCCCGCGCGTGGGGAACCGCAGTGAGAAAGGTTGACAGGTCACCATGACGATGACCGACCCGATCGCAGACTTCCTGACCCGTCTGCGCAACGCCAACTCGGCGTACCACGACGAGGTCGTGCTGCCGCACTCGAAGCTCAAGCAGAACATCGCCGAGATCCTCAAGCGTGAGGGCTACATCGCCGGCTACCGCGCGGAGCAGGGTGAGAAGAGCAAGCTCCTGGTGGTCGAGCTGAAGTACGGCCCGAACCGTGAGCGCAGCATCGCGGGCCTCCGCCGGATCTCCAAGCCGGGTCTGCGGGTGTACGCGAAGTCCACCAACCTTCCCAAGGTCCTCGGCGGCCTCGGCGTGGCGATCATCTCCACGTCGACCGGCCTGGTGACCGACCGGCAGGCCAACAAGCAGGGTGTGGGCGGGGAAGTCCTCGCCTACGTCTGGTAGGAGAAGGGGAGGAAAGGCATGTCCCGCATCGGAAAGCTGCCGATCACCGTCCCCTCCGGGGTCGACGTCCAGATCGACGGTCAGACGGTCAACGTCAAGGGGCCCAAGGGCACTCTGACGCACACCATTGCCGAGCCGATCACCCTTGAGCGTGCCGAGGACGGCACTCTGCAGGTGAAGCGGCCCAACGACGAGCGCCAGAACCGGGCCCTGCACGGCCTGACCCGGACGCTCGTCAACAACCTCGTCGTCGGCGTCACCGCCGGTTACGAGAAGAAGCTTGAGATCCACGGCGTTGGTTACCGTGTCGCACTCAAGGGCACGGAGCTCGAGTTCTCGCTCGGCTACAGCCACCCGATCAAGGTGCCTGCTCCTGAGGGCATCACCTTCGCGGTCGAGACGCCCACGCGGTTCTCGGTCAGCGGGATCGACAAGCAGCTCGTCGGTGAGGTCTCGGCCAACATCCGCAAACTGCGCAAGCCCGACCCGTACAAGGGCAAGGGTGTCCGCTACGCGGGCGAGAAGATCCGCCGCAAGGTCGGAAAGACGGGTAAGTGACATGAGCGAAGCAACCACTGCTGCCAAGCGGAAGCCGGTCGGCAAGGACATCTCGACCCGCCGTCGCGTTGCCCGCACGCGCCGTCACTTCCGGCTCCGCAAGAAGATCAGCGGCACGCCGGCCCGTCCGCGCCTCGTCGTCAACCGGTCCTCGCGGCACATCGCCGTGCAGCTGATCGACGACCTGGCCGGTCAGACCATCGCCGCGGCGACCTCCTTCGAGGCCGACGTGCGTGCGCTGGACGGCGACAAGAAGGCCAAGGCCGCCAAGGTCGGCCAGCTGATCGCGGCCCGCGCCAAGGACAAGGGCGTCGACAAGGTCGTGTTCGACCGGGGTGGTTACGACTACCACGGCCGGATCGCGGCGCTCGCCGACGCGGCCCGTGAGGCGGGGCTGGAGTTCTGATGAGCACCCGCGAAGCAATCGAGAACGGAAGGAACACCTGATGCCGGGACGTACACGGCAGGGTGGCGGCTTCGGCGGTCAGCAGGGTGGTCAGGGCGGCAACGACCGCGGTGACCGTCGGGACCGCCGGGATCGCCGCGACGGTGGCCGTGGCGGCGCGGCCCAGGAGAAGACCCCGCACCTCGAGCGCGTGGTCGCCATCAACCGCGTGGCCAAGGTCGTGAAGGGTGGTCGTCGCTTCAGCTTCACCGCCCTGGTGGTTGTCGGCGACGGCGACGGTCAGGTCGGCGTCGGCTACGGCAAGGCCAAGGAGGTGCCCGCCGCGATCGCGAAGGGCGTGGAGGAAGCCAAGAAGAACTTCTTCCGCGTGCCCCGGATCGCCGGCACCATCCCGCACCCGATCCAGGGTGAGGACGCCGCGGGCGTCGTGCTCCTGCGTCCGGCGAGCGCCGGTACCGGTGTCATCGCCGGTGGCCCGGTGCGTGCGGTGCTGGAGTGCGCCGGTGTGCACGACGTGCTGTCGAAGTCGCTGGGCAGCGACAACGCCATCAACATCGTGCACGCGACCGTCGCCGCGCTGAAGGGCCTGCAGCGTCCGGAGGAGGTGGCCGCCCGCCGCGGTCTGCCGCTCGAGGACGTCGCCCCCGCCGCCATGCTGCGTGCGCGTGCACAGGCTGGAGCGTGACATGGCGAAGCTGCAGATCACCCAGGTCAAGAGCAAGATCGGCACCAAGCACAACCACCGCGAGTCGCTGCGCACCCTCGGGCTGCGCAAGATCCGCCAGAGTGTGGTGCGTGACGACACCCCCGAGGTCCGTGGCCTGATCCACGCGGTCCGGCACCTCGTGGTCGTCGAGGAGGTCAACGACTGATGGCCATCAAGCTGCATCACCTGCGCCCGGCCCCGGGTGCCAAGACCGACAAGATCCGCGTCGGCCGTGGTGAGGGCTCCAAGGGCAAGACCGCCGGCCGCGGCACGAAGGGCACCAAGGCCCGCAAGAACGTGCCCGCCCGGTTCGAAGGTGGGCAGATGCCCATCCACATGCGGCTGCCGAAGCTCAAGGGCTTCAAGAACCGCTTCCGCGTGGAGTACCAGATCGTCAACGTCGGCGACCTGGCCACGCTGTTCCCCGAGGGCGGCAAGGTCGGCATCCTCGACCTGGTCAACAAGGGCGCGGTCCGCAAGGGCCAGCTCGTCAAGGTCCTCGGCGACGGCGACATCGCCGGTGTGAAGCTGGACGTCACCGTCCACGCCTTCTCCGGCAGCGCCATCGAGAAGATCACCAGCGCCGGTGGAACCATCACCAAGCTGTGAGACATAGCTGAAAAGGCCCGCCAGGAAACCCCTGGCGGGCCTTTTCGGTGTCCCGGGCGTGGTGCCCCGCCCCAGCCGACCGCCACCGCACAGTCGAAGCCACGACCGTGTCCACCATTCCAGCACCCCGAAATTCCCCCACCGGCACCCTGAAATGCACGTTCCGGCACCGTGAGATGCGTGTTCCGGCACCCTGAAACACCCGTTCCGGCACCGTGAGATGGCCGCCGCGCCCTTCGCTGCGATTTCGGGGTGCCGGAGTGGTCAACTCGGGGTGCCGGAACGGTGGACACGGGGTGCCGGAACGGTGGACACGGGGTGCCGGAACGGTGGACACGCCCGGCCGTGATCCGGTTGTGTTGTGGGCCTGTCACGCTCTGTGCCATGTGGCAACCGCGACGCCTGACCGGCTCCCTGCTCGCCCTGGTGGCGGCGATCCTGCTGCTCGTCTCGCCGTTCTTTCCGCTGTTCGTGGGCGATTTCCGGGCCAGGGCCACCGAGTTCAGCATGATCATCACCGGCTGGGGGTTCGACACCGACGCGCCCCAGCGGATCGGTGCCGTCGCGGTCAACGCCTACGGGCTCATCTTCTCCGCGGTTCTGCTGTTCCTGGCGACCATCGTGACCTTCGGAGGCGCCCGGCGGACCGCCTCGCCGAGCAGCCGCCGCATCGCCGCCACGGTCATGGCTGTCGCGGCGGCGTTCACGCTCGGCGTCGCCGTCTCCGTATTGCCCCAGCTCACGAACTGGATCGACACGTTCCGGCCGGTCGGGGCGGCCGCGTCGGCCACCGTCGACACGGCCGTCGGCCTCGGGTTCTGGATGATGGCCGTCGGGACGATCCTGGCGCTCGCCGCCACTGTCCTGGCCGTGCTTCCGGTCCGCGACAGCGAGCCCGTGACCCCGGCGTACGGAATCCCGGTGCAGAGCGAACCACCACCGCAGACGCCCTGAACAGATACTGTCTGTGCTCATGGAGCAGGTCGTCCTTCTAGACGAAGCCGGAAACGCCATCGGCACGGCTGACAAGGCAACGGTCCACCACGAGCAGACCCCGCTGCACCTCGCGTTCTCGTCGTACGTCTTCGACGAGCGGAACCGCTTCCTGCTGACGCGCCGGGCGCTCGGCAAGCGCACGTGGCCAGGAGTCTGGACCAACTCGTGCTGTGGCCACCCGGCGCCCGGCGAGGCGATCCGTGACGCCGTTGTCCGCCGCCTGAAGGACGAACTCGGTCTCGAAGTGGAGACGATCGAGCTCGTGCTGCCGAAGTTCCGCTACCGGGTCGCCATGCCGGACGGCGTTGTGGAGAACGAGATGTGTCCCGTGTACCGGGTCACGGTCACCGGCGATCCACACCCTGACCCCAGCGAGGTCGACGACTTCGAGTGGGTTTCCTGGCCGCCCCAGCGAGAACTTTCGCCGTGGGCCGAACTGCAGTTGCCCCAGCTCAAGGCGCTTGGTGACGATCCACTACGGTGGCCGGTCGGGGACCCTGCCGATCTGCCGCCCGCGGTGCGCTGATCAATGCGCCGGACGGGGGGTGCGGAGCCCCTATGTGAGGCTGTTAGAGTCGAGGACACGCTTCGGGACAAATGTGCCCCGAAGCGTTCGTGGCTTGTGTTCCCGCCGGTGCAACCACCGGCCCATTCGTTCGCCGGCGCGACGCCGGTGACGCGAGGAGGTCTTGCGTGCTAGGCGCCTTCCGCTCGGCTCTCGCGACGCCGGATCTGCGCAAGAAGATCCTGTTCACACTCGGGATCATTGTGCTGTACCGGGTGGGTGCGCTGCTGCCTTCGCCGGGTGTGTCCTACCCGAACGTGCAGAAGTGCATCGCCAACGTCCAGCAGGACGGCATCTACTCGCTGCTGAACCTGTTCAGCGGCGGCGCGTTGCTGCAGCTGTCCGTTTTCGCGCTGGGCATCATGCCGTACATCACGGCGAGCATCATCATCCAGCTGCTCACCGTGGTCATCCCGCGGTTCGAACAGCTGAAGAAGGAAGGCCAGGCGGGCCAGGGCAAACTGACCCAGTACACCCGCTACCTGACGATCGCGCTGGCGATCCTCCAGGCCACCGGCATCGTGGCGCTGGCCGACCGCGGTCAGCTGTTCGGTGAGTGCCAGGACGACATCATCCCTGGCGACAAGATCTTCACGCTGATCCTCATCGTCATCACGATGACCGCCGGTACGGCCGTCATCATGTGGCTGGGCGAGCTGATCACCGAGCGCGGTATCGGCAACGGCATGTCGCTGCTGATGTTCGTCAACATCGCGGCGCGCATCCCCTACGAGGGCAAGATCATCTGGGACAAGGGCCCGATCACCTTCACCGTGATCTGCTTGTTCGGCCTGGCCATCATCGCCAGCGTCGTGTTCATGGAGCAGGGCCAGCGCCGGATCCCGGTCCAGTACGCCAAGCGCATGATCGGCCGCAGGATGTACGGCGGCACCTCGACCTACCTGCCGCTGAAGGTCAACCAGGCCGGTGTCATCCCGGTGATCTTCGCGTCCTCGCTGCTCTACCTGCCCGACCTGATCTCGCGGCTGATCGGTGGCAGCCAGGACTCCGGCTGGCAGCGGTTCATCCAGCAGTACCTGGTCCAGCAGGACAGCTGGGTGCACATCCTGGTCTACTTCGCGTTGATCATCTTCTTCACGTACTTCTACATCACCATCACGTTCAACGTGAACGAACGTGCCGAGGAGATGCGGAAGTTCGGCGGGTTCATCCCCGGCATCCGCCCGGGCCGCCCCACGTCGGAATACCTGAACTTCGTCCTGCAGCGCATCACGCTGCCCGGCTCGATCTACCTCGGCATCATCGCGATCCTGCCCAACTTCTTCTTGTCGGTGACAGGTACGGGGAACAACCAGAACTTCCCGTTCGGCGGTACCGCGGTACTGATCATGGTCGGCGTCGGCCTCGACACCGTGAAGCAGATCGAGAGCCAGCTGATGCAACGTAACTACGAAGGGTTCCTCAGGTGACACGACTCGTTCTGGTCGGCCCGCCGGGCGCGGGCAAGGGCACGCAGGCCGGGACGCTCAGCGACAAGCTCGGCGTGCCCCACATCTCCACCGGCGACCTGTTCCGTGCGCACATCGCGAACGGAACAGAGCTCGGCCGCAGTGTCCAGGCGTACCTCGATGAGGGCCAGCTGGTGCCCGACGAGGTCACCAACCAGATGGTCCGCGAGCGCCTGGCGGAGCTGGACACCAGGGACGGCTTCATCCTCGACGGCTTCCCGCGCAACATCCCGCAGGCCGAGGTGCTGGCGGAGATCCTCGCGGTGTCGGGGCACAAGCTGGACGCGGTCGTGGAGTTCCAGATCGACGAGGACGTGGTCGTCGCCCGGCTGCTCGGCCGGGGCCGCAAGGACGACAACGAGGAAGTCATCCGGCACCGCCAGCACGTCTACCGCTCGGAGACCGAGCCGCTGTTGAACTACTACCGCGACATCGTGGTGACGGTCGACGCGGTCGGTGAGGTCGACGAGGTCACCGACCGCGTGCTCAACGCGCTGGGCAAGTGAGCAGGGGTGGTCTGCTCGGCATGTTGCGCGGGCGCCAGTCGATGATCGAGATCAAGTCCCGTGGCGAGCTCGAGGCGATGCGGGCCGCGGGCATCGTCGTCGCCCGCACGCTGGACCTGCTCACCAAGGCCGTGCGGCCCGGCGTGAGCACGGCCGAGCTCGACGAACTGGCCGAGCAGACGATCAGGGACGCCGGTGCCGTGCCTTCCTTCAAGGGCTACCACGACTACCCGGCGTCGATCTGCTCGTCGGTGAACGAGCAGGTCGTCCACGGCATCCCGGCGGCCGGGCAGGTGCTGGCCGAGGGTGACCTGATCTCGATCGACTGCGGTGCGATCCTCGACGGCTGGCACGGCGACGCGGCGGTGACCGTGGCCGCCGGCACCATGCGGCCCGAGGACGTCCAGCTGTCCAACGCCACTCGTACCGCGCTCTACGCGGGCGTCGAAGCGCTCGTGGTCGGTGCTCGTCTGTCGGACGTCTCCCACGCCATCGAGCAGTCCATCCTGCGCTCAGCGAAGGCGGACGGCGTCAAGTACGGCATCATCCGCGACTACGGCGGCCACGGCATCGGTACGGAGATGCACATGGAGCCGTACCTGTCGAACTACGGCAAGCCCGGCAAAGGCCCTCGCCTCGTCGCGGGCATGGCCATCGCCGTCGAGCCCATGCTGTCCCTCGGTGACCACCGCACGGACGAACTCGACGACGGCTGGACCGTCGTGACCGTCGACGACTCCCGCGCCGCCCACTGGGAGCACAGCGTCGCGATCACCGACGACGGCCCCTGGATTCTCACCGCCCCCGAATAGTCGGTGTGTCCACCTTTCTGACATCGTGTCCACCTTTCCGGCACCATGAAATTCCTCCTCGCGATCAGCAGCGGGAATTTCGGTGTGCCGGAAAGTGCGACACGGGGTGCCGCAATGGTGGACACGGGGTGCTGGAAAGGTGGACACGGCGGGGGCGGGGTAGGGGCAACCCCACCCGAAGCGTAGGGGTTACGCCATCCACCTGCGGGTCTTGCCCGAGGACGATGATTCGGTGACCGATGACTTCGCTCCCGACCTGATCCGGGTGACCGACCTGGACCGCAAGGCCACCGAAGCCAGGTTGCGGGTGGCGCACGCCAACGGCAGCCTGACCCTGGACGAGCTGGACGAACGTCTGGCGAACCTTTGGTTGACCAGGACCCGCCGGGACCTTGCCGACCTGGTCCGGGACCTGCCCGCGCCGCCTGCTCCACCGCCGCCACCGGCACCGCCCAAGCCGGACAAAGCGCGCACGGCCATGAAGGTACTGACCGCCATCTGGCTGTCCGTCAGCGCCGTCAACCTGGTGATCTGGGTCATGGTCTCGCTGCTCAGCCTGGATGTCGCCTATCCGTGGTTCATCTGGCCGTTGCTGCCGCCAGGGGCCGTTCTCGGCGTACTCTGGTGGTCTGGAGTGGGACGTACCCGCAGCTAGGACCCCCGATTTGGGGTCCGCTGGCCGGGTGCGTACACTGGTTTGGTGGCGCGTTCGTAGCGCCGGTCTCGTCGTGCGGTTTTTTCAACTGATGAACCCTCGCGTGTCCGGTTCTGGTCGTGCCCGAGTACGAAGTAAGTCACCGTCACGAAACGCGGAGGACATGGGCAAGAAGGACGGGGCCATCGAAGTCGAGGGTCGCGTGGTCGAACCCCTCCCCAACGCGATGTTCCGCGTTGAGCTGGAGAACGGTCACAAGGTTCTCGCGCACATCAGTGGCAAGATGCGGCAGCACTACATCCGTATCCTGCCTGAGGACCGGGTCGTCGTGGAGCTTTCGCCGTATGACCTGACCCGTGGGCGCATCGTCTACCGCTACAAGTAGTGACCTTTACCAGGCTTGAACAGGAGAGCTGAGGCGTGAAGGTCCAGCCGAGCGTCAAGAAGATCTGCGACAAGTGCAAGGTGATCCGCCGGCACGGTCGCGTCATGGTGATCTGCGAGAACTTGCGTCACAAGCAGCGCCAGGGCTGACAACAGCACAAGAGGACCTCCTATGACCTGCCGGATCACACGGATCCGGCGCACCCCCGGACTCCAGGCCGGGGCCCGGGCTCACCGAGTCATCCCGGGGCGGTCAGGGAGCAGACCTGGAGACGACTAAGGAGAAAACGCCGAAATGGCACGACTCATGGGCGTCGACCTCCCCCGCGAGAAGCGGTTGGAGATCGCGCTGACCTACATCTTTGGCATCGGGCGTACCCGCTCCAAGGAGCTGCTGAACGCGACCGAGCTGTCTCCCGACCTGCGCGTCCGGGATCTGTCCGATGAGGACATCCTGAAGCTCAGGGACTACATCGAGGAGAACTTCAAGGTCGAGGGTGACCTCCGCCGCGAGGTCCAGGCCGACATTCGCCGGAAGATGGAGATCGGCTGCTACGAGGGCCTGCGCTGGCGTCGTGGTCTGCCCGTCCGCGGTCAGCGGACCAAGACCAACGCGCGTACCCGCAAGGGCCCGAAGAAGACGGTCGCCGGCAAGAAGAAGGCCGGAAAGAAGTGAGCCAGTACTGCGGTCGGACGCTCAAGCTCGTCACGCAGTCGCGGCGTGGCCGGTCCGCCATGCGGGCCACCCTCGTCGCTCCGCAGAACGCCCGCCCAGAGGCGCTGCGGGACCTGTACCTCGACGCCGGTACTCGCATCCGGCGCGGGTCTGTCGCTCCTTCACCCACTCGCGCTTCCAAGTAGGAGAAACCCGAAGCAATGCCACCCAAGTCTCGTACTGGCGCCGTCAAGAAGGTGCGGCGCAAGGAAAAGAAGAACATCTCGCACGGGCACGCCCACATCAAGAGCACGTTCAACAACACGATCGTGTCGATCACCGACCCGCAGGGCAACGTGATCAGCTGGGCCTCCAGCGGCCACGTCGGCTTCAAGGGCTCGCGCAAGTCGACGCCGTTCGCCGCCCAGATGGCCGCGGAGAACGCCGCCCGCAAGGCCGCCGAACACGGCATGAAGAAGGTCGACGTGTTCGTCAAGGGCCCGGGCTCCGGCCGGGAGACCGCGATCCGTTCGCTGCAGGCAGCCGGCCTCGAGGTCGGCACGATCCAGGACGTGACCCCGCAGCCCCACAACGGCTGCCGCCCGCCCAAGCGGCGCCGGGTCTGAGGCACGGGGAGGAGTAAGAACACATGGCTCGTTACACGGGACCCGCGACGCGTAAGTCGCGGCGGCTCAAGGTTGACCTCGTCGGCGGCGACAAGGCGTTCGAGCGCCGCCCCTACCCGCCCGGCCAGCACGGCCGCGGCCGGGTCAAGGAGAGCGAGTACCTGCTCCAGCTGCAGGAGAAGCAGAAGGCCCGCTTCACCTACGGCGTGCTCGAGCGTCAGTTCCGCAAGTACTACGACGAGGCCGTCCGCCAGCAGGGCAAGACCGGTGAGGTCCTGCTCCAGCTGCTGGAGTCGCGTTTGGACAACGTGGTGTACCGCGCGGGCCTCGCGCGCACCCGTCGTCAGGCGCGCCAGCTGGTCAGCCACGGTCACTTCCTGGTCAACGGCGTGAAGGTGAACGTGCCGAGCTACCAGGTCACCAAGTTCGACATCATCGACGTGAAGCCGAAGTCGCTGCCGACGCTGCCGTTCGAGGTCGCCAAGGCGACCATGGGCGACCGCCCGGTGCCGGCGTGGCTGCAGGTCGTCCCGTCGAACCTGCGGATTCTCGTGCACCAGCGGCCGGAGCGGGCGCAGATCGACGTGCCCGTCCAGGAGCAGCTGATCGTCGAGTTCTACTCGAAGTAAGACGCGTTGACGCCCCGGCGTTCGGATAGCGCCGGGGCCGCCATTCCAGGCATCAAATAGCGGGTGCCTCAGGGAAGGAACCAGAAAGTGCTTATCTCTCAGCGTCCCAGCCTCGCCGAAGAGCCGGTGAGCGAGACCAGGTCCCGGTTCGTCATCGAGCCGCTGGAGCCTGGCTTCGGTTACACGCTCGGCAACTCGCTGCGCCGGACCCTGCTGTCCTCGATCCCGGGGGCCGCGGTCACCAGCATCCGCATCGACGGTGTGCTGCACGAGTTCACCACCGTTCCCGGGGTGAAGGAAGACGTCACCGACATCATCCTGAACCTCAAGGAGCTCGTCGTCTCGTCCGAGGAGGACGAGCCGGTCACCATGTACCTGCGCAAGCAGGGCCCTGGTGAGGTCACCGCCGGAGACATCGTGCCGCCGGCCGGTGTCACCGTGCACAACCCCGATCTGCACATCGCCACGCTGAACGGCAAGGGCAAGCTGGAGATCGAGCTGGTCGTCGAGCGGGGCCGTGGTTACGTGCCCGCGGTGCAGAACAAGCAGGCCGGTGCCGAGATCGGCCGGATCCCGGTCGACTCGATCTACTCGCCGGTGCTCAAGGTGACCTACAAGGTCGAGGCGACTCGTGTCGAGCAGCGCACGGACTTCGACAAGCTGATCCTGGACGTGGAGTCCAAGCCGTCGATCACGCCGCGCGACGCGGTGGCGTCGGCAGGCAAGACCCTGGTCGAGCTGTTCGGCCTGGCGCGTGAGCTGAACGTCGACGCCGAGGGCATCGAGATCGGCCCGTCGCCCGCGGAGGCGGACACCATCGCCGCCTACGCGATGCCGATCGAGGACCTCGACCTGACGGTCCGGTCGTACAACTGCCTCAAGCGCGAGGGCATCCACACCGTGGGTGAGCTGGTTTCGCGCAGCGAGGCCGACCTGCTGGACATCCGCAACTTCGGTGCGAAGTCGATCGACGAGGTCAAGATGAAGCTCGTCAGCCTCGGCCTCGCGCTCAAGGACAGCCCGCCCGGGTTCGACCCGACCGCCGCGGCCTCGGACTACCCGGCCGACGGCACGTGGGCCACCGCGGACACCAGCGTCGACACCAGCCACGACGACGGCCAGGACTACGCCGAGACGGAGCAGCTCTGAGTCCCTTGTGGACGCTCAAGAGCGGACATATCTAGGAGCTAGGAAATGCCCACCCCCACGAAGGGTCGCCGCCTCGGCGGGTCTCCGGCGCACGAACGGATGTTGCTGGCCAACCTGGCCACCTCGCTGTTCACGCACGGCCGGATCACGACCACGGAGGCCAAGGCCAAGCGGCTGCGTCCGCTGGCCGAGCGCCTGATCACCAAGGCCAAGCACGCGCACCTGGCCAACGAGGAGTACGCCAAGGCGACTCCCGAGGCCGAGCGCAAGGACAAGTACAGCGAGAGCGGCTTCAAGACCAGCCCGGCCGCGCTGCACCACCGTCGCGAGATCACCAAGGTGATCCGCGACAAGGACGTCGTGCACCGGTTGCTGGCCGAGATCGGCCCGTTCTTCGTCGACCGGGACGGTGGCTACACCCGCATCGTCAAGACGTTGCCGCGCAAGGGCGACAACGCCAAGATGGCGATCATCGAGCTGGTCAACGAGAAGACCGCGACCAGCGAGGCGGAGAAGGCCCGGGGCACCCGGTTCGCCAGGGACGCCAAGAAGACCGAGACCACCGAGACCACCGAGGCGGCGGCCGAGGCCGACGCCGACGTGACCAAGGTCGAGGACCAGGACGCCGAGGCGCCGGAGTCGGCGACCAAGGACGCCGCCGAGGAGCCCGCCGAGGGCGCCGAGGACAAGGCCGACGAGGACAAGGCTGAGAAGAAGGACGAGTCCTGACGGATCAGCTCGACCAGGAGCCCGTCGCCCCCACCGGGGACGGCGGGCTCCTGCGCGTACGCCTGGACATCTCCTACGACGGCACGGACTTCTCCGGCTGGGCCCGTCAACCCGCCCGCCGTACGGTGTGCGGGGTCCTCGAGGACACTTTGGCCCAGGTCCTGCGCCTCCCGGAGGTCCGCCTGACCGTCGCGGGCCGTACCGACGCGGGCGTGCACGCGACCGGCCAAGTGGCCCATGTGGACCTGCCCGCCGTGCCGGAGGCGTACCGCCTGAACCGAGCCTTGCCCGGTGACATCAGGGTTCTGGGCGTTTCCGAGGTCTCTCCCGACTTCGACGCCCGGTTCTCCGCGCTCCGCAGGCACTACACGTACCGCGTGTCCGACGCGGTGGTGGAGCCGTTGCAGCGCAACCACATCGTGGCGTGGCCACGCCCTCTCGACGTGTCGCTGATCAACGCGGCCGCCCGGACTTTGCTGGGAACACACGACTTCGTGGCGTTCTGCAAGCGCCGCGAAGGCGCGACGACCATTCGCGAGCTGCAACGCCTTTCCTGGCACCGCTCAGGTTCGGTGCTGGCCGCCGAGGTCTCGGCGGACGCCTTCTGCCACTCCATGGTCCGCAGCCTGGTAGGCGCGCTTCTGGCCGTCGGCGAAGGCAAGCGTCCCGTCGACTGGCCCGCCAAGCTGCTCACCGCCGCCGCCCGCTCCAGCGAGGTGACCGTGGCCCCAGCCCACGGCCTGATCCTGACCAAAGTGGACTACCCAGCCGACGCCGACCTCGCCAGGCGGGCCGCCGAGACCCGCAACGTCCGCACCCTCGCCTGACCTCCCACGCGTGTCCACCATTCCGGCACCCCGAGATGCACGTTCCGGCACGGTGAAATTCCTGTTCCGGCACCTTTGAGCGAGGCTTGGGTTTGGTGGTCGGCCGGATTGGACTACCGGCGCAGTGAGTCAAACTGCTCGACTCGTTACCAGTTCGGCTGTTTTCGTCGGCACCGCTCGCGGGTTCGACCTGCCATGCCGGAGCCGCAGTCACGCGTCCTTGGTGCCCGGCTGGATAGCCGGAGACGCTCCTGTGCAGGGTCAGGAGCGTCTCCGGCTTGCCGGGGGGTTACTGCTGGACGAACAGCAGGCGGTTCGGGGAACCCGAACCCGGGCTGGTCACCACGTTCGGGGTGGAACGCTGGATCAGCGCGCTCTGCACCGCCGCCGGGGTGGCGGAGGTGTTGGCCGACAGGTACAGCGCGGCGGCGCCGGCGACGTGCGGGGTCGCCATGGAGGTGCCGCTGATGTTGTTGGTCGCGGTGTTGCTGGTCGCCCATGCCGAGACGATGCTCTGGCCCGGCGCGAAGATGTCCGTGCAGGTGCCGTAGTTCGAGAACGAGGCGCGGGCGTCGGAGCTCGTCGACGCGTTCACCGTGATGGCCTCGGTCACGCGGGCCGGTGAGGAGTTGCACGCGTTGGTGTTGGAGTTCCCGGACGCGATCGCGTAGGTGACGCCCGCGGCGATCGAGCGGCGCACGGCGGCGTCGATCGAGGTGTTGGCGCCGCCACCGAGGCTCATGTTGGCCACGGCGGGCTTGCGGTGGTTGGCGGTCACCCAGTCGACACCGGCGACGACCTGAGCGGTGGTGCCGGAGCCGGAGCAGCTGAGCACGCGCACCGCGTAGAGCTGCACGCCCTTGGCCACACCGTAGGCGGTGCCGCCGACGGTTCCGGCGACGTGGGTTCCGTGGCCGTGGCAGTCGTTGGCGGTGCCGCCGGAGGTGATGGCGTCGAAGCCGGTCCGGGCGCGTCCACCGAAGTCGTTGTGCGTCAACCGGATGCCGGTGTCGATGATGTACGCGTTCACGTTCGACGCCGTGGTCGGGTAGGTGTACGCGTTGTTCAGGGGCCGGTTGCGCTGGTCGATCCGGTCAAGACCCCACGACGGCGGGTTGTTCTGCGTGGCGGTGATGCGCACCATCTGGTCGGCCTGGACGTACTCCACCGCCGGGTCCGCGGCGAGGCGACGGGCCTGCTGGGCGGTCATGTCCGCGGCGAACCCGTTCAGCGCGGCCTGGTAGGTGAACTTGACCGCACCGCCGTACTTCTTGGTCAACGACGCCGCGTTCTCCGGCGTGTTCTTCAGCGCGACGATGTAGGAGTTCGGCACCACGTCTGCCGCGTTGGCGTCGAGAATCGTGCCTTCCGCGGCGTGCGCCGGCGTGGCCAGTCCGATTGTCGCGGCGAACAGCACCGCGATTCCGGCTGTGCCCGTGAAGCGGGCAGCCTTCAGTACTCGCATCCTCTGGTCTCCTTCTTGCAGGGCGTGCGTCGGCTTTTGGCTCGTTCGCACGGGATGAAGGGAACGGACTACACATTTGCCCGCGACCACGGCATGACGCAAGAGAGTGGCGTAACTTCGCTGGGTCACGTATCCCCAGAAAGGATTTCTGGGAATGAATTGGCCCGTCCGGCGGGCAAGTAATTACGCCGGACGGGCCAATCGGCCAGGCGTCAGATCGTCAGTGTCCACTTGTTGATCGTGCCGACGTCCGCCCGTGCGGTGTCCTGCACGCGCAACGTCCAGGTCCCGTTGGCGTCTTCCGGCGACAGGTTCACCGCGTACGTCTCGACCACGTTGTCCGCGCTGTCACCGGAACTGGCGGCCTTCAGGGTGCGGACGGTTCCGTTCGGCGACACCAGGTCGATCTTCAGGTCGCCGCGCCACGTGTGCGTGATGTCCACGGCCACCTTGCTGGCGGCCGACCCCTTCTTGCCCGCGCACTCGGAGACCGCGATGGTGCTGGTCACCGTGCTCAGGTCCGGGATCGGCACGTCGGTGTCGTTGGTCTTGCTCGCGCAGGTGACCGGCGGCGGCTCGGTGCCACCGGCGCCGGTGTACAGCAGCTTGTTCGGCGAGCCGGAGCCCGGGCTGGTTACCTTGTCGCTGCTGGCGGCGCTGACGAGGGCGCTGCTGACCTGGGCGGGAGTGGCGGTGGGGTTGGCCGACAGGTAGAGCGCGGCGGCGCCGGCGACGTGCGGGGTCGCCATGGAGGTGCCGCTGATGTTGTTGGTGGCCGTGTCACTCGTGCTCCACGACGACACGATGCTCTGCCCCGGGGCGAAGATGTCGGTGCAGGTGCCGTAGTTGGAGAACGAGGCGCGTGCGTCGTTGTTCGCGGTGGCGTTGACGGTGATGGCCTCAGGCACACGAGCGGGCGAGTAGTTGCATGCGTTGGCGTTGGAGTTGCCCGACGCGATCGCGTACGTGACACCGGCAGCGACGGAGCGCTTCACGGCGTCGTCGAGCGCGGTGTCGACGCCGCCGCCCAGGCTCATGTTGGCGACCGCGGGCTTGACGGCGTTCGCGGTGACCCAGTCGATGCCGGCGACGACCTGAGCGGTGGTGCCCGAACCCTGGCAGTTCAGCACGCGCACCGCGTACAGCTTGACGCCCTTGGCGACGCCGTACTGGGTGCCGCCGACGGTTCCGGCGACGTGGGTTCCGTGGCCGTGGCAGTCGTTCGCGGTGCCGCCGGAGGTGATGGCGTCGAAGCCGGTGACCGCGCGACCGCCGAATGTCTGGTGGCTCAAGCGAATGCCGGTGTCCAGGATGTACGCGTTCACATTGGACGCCGTGGTGGCGTACGTGTACGCGTTGTCCAGCGGCAGATCACGCTGGTCGATCCGGTCCAGGCCCCACGAGGGAGGGTTCTGCTGGGTGTCGGTGATTCGGAGCGTCCGGTTCGCCTGGACGTACTGGACGGCCGGGTCGGCGGCCAGCCTGCGGGCCTGCGCCTCGGACATTGTCGTGGCGAAGCCGGTCAACGCGGCCTTGTACTTGTGCGTGACGCTGCCGCCGTACTTCTGGCCAAGCGCCTCGGCGGTCTGCTGTGCGTTCTTCAGAACGACCACATAGGAGTCTTTGACCACGTCGGGAGCGTCCAGCCCCAGAATCTGGCCTTGTGCCGCCGACGCCGGTGCCGCCAGCCCGACCGTCGCCGCGGCCAGTGTGACGACCCCGGCGATGCCCGTTCTCCGGGCAGCCCGAATTACACCCATCGTCAGATCTCCTTCGAGCAGGGCGTGCACGGCCCCGGGTGCCCTCGCGGCCGCGCACGGTGGGAAGGACGATCATCAGAGTGAACGGTGACCAGGTGATGACACAAGGTCACTCCGGGGGTTTACATTTTCCCAGAAAGGTGTCAATCTCCGCGCCGAATGGGGCCGAGAATCTGTTGTTCCCGCTGAGTGGTGATCAACCGCAACGGCCGCCACAAGTTCGCGCCCAACGCCACGACCTGGTCATCCTGCAGTGAGGTCAGCTGGTTGACCATGGGCGGCGGCAGCCGCCAAATGCGCTGGGCGAGCTGCGCCTGGCCCGCCGGAAGTCGTTGCATAAGCACAAGATCAGCCGCGTTCGCGGTCGCCCCGGCCTGGGGGTGCAAATACGGCAAAACGTAGATCGTGGTCTGCCACGGCGTTCTCGGCGGGAACAGTTCCTGCGGGGTGGGACCGCCGTCGTGCACCACGAGCAGCGGACTGTCCTCGGTGGGCCGGGGCAGTTCCACGGGGCTGAGCCTGCGGATCTGCACCAGCGGCACCGGACGGCCGTCCGGGCCGGTGCCCGCGGCCTTGGCGAGTACCTGCCACTTGGTCGGCCGTCCGGTGGCGATCACCACCCACGCGCCGACCGACATCGCCCGCAGCGCCGTCTGCAGCGCCAGGTACAGCCCGCCGACCAGGACGATCCTGGTCGGCGCCGGGCGCAACGCCGAGACCATCAGCGGCTCGCCCGCCTGCATGCCCTGGCCGAGCACCATGCCACCGCGGTCGCCGGACGGGCTGACGTGGTCGAGCATTTCCGGCGACACCATGAACTCCGGCGCGACGCCCTTGTTCAGGCCCTTCGCGTCCACCAGCCGGCTGGAGCCGCTCACACCGCACCTCCCAGCGGCAACGTGGCTGCGAGACCGGCGACTTGCAGGCCGCGCAACGGGGTCAGGGTGATGCCGAGCTTGTCCGAGATCGCGTCGAGCCGCTCGTCGGCGTGGTCGAGCTCGGCGGGCGTCCGCGCGCTGACGCGGACAAGGCCACGCACGCCGATCTGGTTCTCCTCGACACCAGGCGACAGCGACAGCGCGATCGTCGACGACAACGCCCGCACACCGGTCAGGGCGTTCAGGGTCGTGGCGACCTTGCCGTTGGGCCAGCCGGTGATCGCGTAACTCGCGTGCCCCACGCCGGCCGCGGTCACACCCGACCACTTCTCCTGCAGGCTCACCCGCGTGTTGTTGCCGGCGACCGCGGTCAGCTCGGCCGAGGTGATACCGGCCTTCAGCAACTCGTCCGGGTCCAACGGCCGCGTCGGCACGCCACGCGACTCAAGAGCGTTGCGGACACGGGAAAGCGCGCCGATCAACGCGCGATGCGCACCGACGACACCGCCGCCGCGCTCACGAACCGCCGCGGGACAACGGCTCGGGTCAAGGCGGATGGCGACCCACGTGGTCCGCCGCGCGGCCGCGGGCAACGGCCCGAGCACCTCCAGGTACGAGGCGAGCGCTGGCGAGTTGGGCGGCAGCGACGTGCTTCCCGGGTAGCAGTGCCAGATCACCTGGATCGCGTCGAGCACCACGCCGCGGTCCTCCAGGCACGGCGCCAAGGCGCTGAGCGGCAGGCTCGGCGTCGTCCCGACCTGGGTGACCAGGCTCGGCGCCGGGTCGACCAGCAGCACGGCGGTCCACGTGCCGTCGTGCCAGGCCAGGCCGAGCGGATTGCGCTCATGATCCTGTGCGTGCGCCACAACGAGATCCGGCACGGCCAGCCGCAGTAACGCGACGCGCGCGTCCTCAGGGCCGGTGACGGTCGCGGCGCTGTCGGCGGCGACCTGCTCCATCGAGATCGGCGCTGAGGGCTTCGTCACGCGCCCGTGCGACCGGAACGTGTACCGCGTGGTCAAGCTCACCCACTGCGGGAACCACCGGCCGCGCCACCGGATGAACGCGAACAGCAGCGCGACCAGGACCACACCGGCGGCCACGTACAGCAGGTCCGTGTCGACCGCCAGCAGGATCAGGCCGATCGCCAGGCCGAGTTCGACCACGACGAGGTTGGTCACGGGCAGCGCGCCGAGGCTCGCGCCGGTCGTCCGCCTGCGGGCGGAGATCGGCACCTTGGGCGGGGCGGGCTGCTGCGCCGGGCCGGTGCCACCCGGTGGCGTGCCGCCAGGCGGGCGCTGGCCCGGTGGTGGACCGGACGGCGGCCCAGGCGGGCCGGGTGGGCGTCCACCAGGAGGCCTGCCGCCGGGTGGCGGCCCTCCCGGTGGCCCCCCGGGCGGACCGCCGCCGCCAGGCGGACGTCCCCCGGGCGGTGGCATGCCAGGGCGTGGAGGCGTGGTCACCGACATCCCTATCCGTCTCTTCCCCTCGATCTTCAGCTGGGTGGCGCCAGTTGCCCGGAACCACCCGCCCGTCGCCTTCGGTACGGCTATCCTGCGGAACCGTACCGCGACAGGGAGAGCTGCAGGCCGAGAATGCCCTCAACACCGACGACAAAGTCTCAGGTTCAGGCGTATCGCTTCGTGCTGCGAAGGATGCAGTCCGCGCTGGTCCGGAAGGACGCAGTGATGCTGCACGACCCGATGCGCACGCACACGCGTGCGACCGCCGTCGGGTTCATCCTCGCCGCGGTCGGTGTGCTCGGGTTCGTGATCGTGGGATTACTGTCACCCAAACCGGCCGTCCCGGAGAGCGGGATCATCATCGCCGAGCCGTCCGGCACGGTGTACGTGGTCTCCGGCACCCCGAAGACGCTGACCCCGACGTTCAACCTGGCGTCCGCCCGGTTGCTGATGCTGGCCCAGCAGAACCAGGGCCAGAACAACGGCGGCGGTTCGGAGAACGTCGACACGCCCGCGCAGCCGCCGGGACCGCCGACCGTGATCGCGGACAAGGACCTCAAGGACATCCCGAAGCGCCAGCTGACCGGGATTCCGAACGGCCCGCAGCTGCTGCCCGCCGACGACCAGCGGATCTCGGACAACTGGGCGGTGTGCGACCGGATCGTGATCGACCGTTCGCTGCCCGATCCCCAGCAGCAGACCGGCATCGAGACCACGGTGCTCGGCGGCGTCAGCGACCTGGGCAGGGAACTGCAGCAGGGTGAGTCGCTGCTGGTGAAGGCGGCGAACAACAAGACGTACCTGGTCTACCGCACGCCGAGTGACGTCAACGAGCGCAACTCCAACGCGGTGCGCGCCGAGGTCGACCTCGACAAGCCGTCGGTGGTGTCGGCGCTCAAGCTGGACAAGAACGCGGTGCGCGCGATCAGCACCGGCATGCTGAACTCCATCCCCGAGGTGACGGCGCTCAAGGCGCCGACGTTCTCCGGCGGCAGCACGTCGGTCGACCTCGGTCTGCAGACCGGCGCGGTGTTCGCTGTGCCCAACGCGGGCAACCGCGACTACTACGTGGTGCACAGCGACGGCATCGAACGGATCAAGTCGACGACCGCCGACCTGATCCGGTACGAGAAGTCGGCCAGCGGCGCCAGCATCCCGGACATCTCGCCGGACCGGATCGGCCCGCAGACCGTCCAGGACCGCATCGACGACAAGCTGTCCCCGGAAACCCCGCCCGGCGTGCTGCAGGCGCAGGCCGCGGGCAGTTCGGTCGCATGCCTCGGCTGGAGCCTGCAGGGCGCGGGCGACGCGCGCGACGGCCGCACGGCGCTGCACATCGGCGGCGAACTGCCGCTGCCGAAGGACTCGACCGGCGCCGCGATGCGGCCGCTGAAGATCGCGACGCCCGCCGCGGACGGCCAGAAGATCGACAGCTTCTTCATGCCGCCGGGCCGGGCCGCCGTGGTCAGGGGCTCGTCGTCCAAAGCGGACTTCGACCGTGGCCCGATCTACCTGATCTCCGACCGTGGCGTGAAATACGGGATTCCGGACACCCGGACCGCGGGAGCGCTCGGCCTGGAGAAACAGACCCCGGCGCCGGACTCCATCGTCCGGCTGCTGCCGGACGGGGCCTCACTGAACGCGCGGGATGTCAACCGTAGCTTCGACTCCGTGCCATTGGACCCGTCAGCGGGCACAGTGGAGACACCGACCTCGCAGCAACCGAATTAGGCCTGACCCGCCGCGACGAGAACTCAAGATCAGCAAGCACCCCTGCCTGTCAAGGGCAGGGGTGCTTGCTGCAACGACCCGGACAAATCCGGCGATCGCGGAACCGGCGCGTCCCGGCGGACGTCGGACCCGGCAAAACAGTTGTCGCTGGGGAGGTCACTCGTGGCCGGTGTGAAGATCGATCCGGACGCAGTCGCCCGCTATGCCAAGACCATGGCCAAAGGTGCGGATCGGCTGGACGGCTCGGCCAAGGCCCTGAAGGGCGGGACGCTCGGCGCCGAGGCCTTCGGTGAGCTGGGACGGCAGGTGCGGACGGCCGAGGCGTACTCCCGTGCGGCGAACACCCTGAGCGATCAGCTGGCCAGGGCGATCGAGACGTTGCACGCCGCCTCGGACACCCTGGCGAATGTGGCGGAGCAGTACAAGTCCGGCGATCAGGACACCGTCAGGACGATCACCCGGGCGGAGCACCGATGAACCGGATCGACGCCACGGACCTGTTGCTGGGCATCGTCCCCGGCGAACCCGACCCGGTGCCTCTGCCCAAGCGCAAACCGGTTCCCGAGCCCGCGCCACCGTCGGACGGCGGCCCGGACGGCAAGGACATCGAGAAGGACGTCAGCGGGTACCTGGACTACCTGTCGCAGCTGTGCCGGGATCTCGGCGTGCCGGACATCGTCGAGGAGTACTTCGCCCCGGTCGTCGGCCGCTGGAGCGCGATGCACGAGGAGGCGACGCGCTGGCGTGCGGCGGCCAAAGTGGCCGACGAGGTCACGGAAAGCCTGAACAAACCGCTGGGCGCGCTCGACGCGGCGTGGGAGGGCCGGACCGCGGACTCCTTTGTGGACTACATGCAGACGGTCGGCCTGGCGGGCAACGACTTGTCCGACGCGATGCACGCGATGGCCAAGGTGCTCGACAGGACCGCCGACGGCATCCGCGAGATCGTGACGGAGCTGGGCAACGTCCTCGCCGACACGGCCGCGGCCGGTGCACAGTCGATGAACGACGAACGGACCCGCCAGCACATCGACGCCATGCGCAGGCCCGCACGGGAGTTCTTCGAGTCGGTACGGCAGGTGCTGGAAGCGTTCGTCAGCCTGTGTGACGGCATCGACGGCTCGAAGGCCTTCGACCAGGTCAAGATGGCGCACACGTACCCGGCGCAGAACTGGACCGCGAACATCGACGTGCCCGCCCCGCCCACCGCGGAACCCAAGCCCGCGCAACCCGCCGCGGCCCCTGCCGGTTCCGGTGGCTCCGCTGGTGGCGCTGGTGGTTCCGCGTTCCCTGCCGGAGGTGCGGGCGGCGGCCCGGCAAGCGGTTCCCCCGCTGCGCCGGCGCCGCAGCCTCCGCCGGGGCCCGCTGTGTACGCCGCCATCGGCGAGGTGAACCCGGCCCAGCCGGCCCAGCAGGCCGCCGCGGCCGCGGCGCCGGGCAAAGCCGGTCCCGCGGGCGGCATGGGCATGGGCGGCATGATGGTCCCGCCGATGATGGCAGGCGGTGCGCCGGGCGGCGGAAACCAGGACCACACCAACAAAACCCGCGTCGCCGGTGATCCTGGTGAGATCTTCGGCGAGCCGGGGGACGCTTCCCCGCCGGTGATCGGCGAGGAGGACGATCGCTAGTGTCCTGAGTCATTAATTCGCGCGCAGTGTGTAGGGTGTGGCATGCCTAACCCGAAGCTGCCTGAGTTGGTGTTGTCGGGCGTTGAGACACGGACGTTGCAGGGGTGGACGCGGCGCCGCAAGACGGCGCAGGCGTTGGCGTTGCGGTCTCGGATCGTGTTGC
>NZ_JAAATY010000029.1 GCF_013280595.1 Kibdelosporangium persicum | reverse complement strand
CCCGCCATCCGGGCCAGGCGCGGTGCGCCCGCACTCGCTGGCCTCGGTGACCCGGGTGGGTCCGAACGGCACGTCGAAAGACGAGTACACCTACGACGAGTCCGGCAACATGCGGACTCGCAAGATCGGCGGCAACACCCAGACGCTGGAGTGGAACGCCGAAGGCCTGGCATCCACTCGTACCATGTGCGGGCGGGTGCCACGCCAGTACTCGTCCACAACTGCAGTGACCCACCGTCGGACACGAAACACCTAGAAGATCATGCTGACGCTGTACACGCAAAGATCTCAAAGGGTGGACAGAAGTTCCGAACAACCGCCGTTCTGCACGCGAAGGGCGCGGGCGGTGATGTCGACATCGCTGCCGTCGGCGCGAACTCGAACATTTCAGGAAAGCAAAAGGATGTATTTAAGGCAAGGGATCCTCGCGGGATTTCTGTTTCTATTTCTATTCCATTCCATGCGGAGGTCAAAGCAGTGCTGACCGCCAGGTATCTTGGGCTCCAACCGACTGCGATCACGGCGAGTCGAGCCTTTTGTCCACTGTGCCGTCGTTTTCTCGTCAGGCAAGGTGCTACTATTACTGGCCCGCGAACCGCTGCCTGGAACTGATAGGAGCCGGGTCGTTGTCCAGTGTTAAATATGGTCAAAGTAGCTATGCTTGCTGACCAGGAAGCTAGACGAATTCGGGAGGCATGTGACGGCATGCCTCCCGCGCGAGTGACTGCGCTCGCGTTGGCTGCCGCACACCGAGTTCTGCCCGTGTATCAGGTGTACTCCGAGGTTCGTTCGTTTGTGCGCGGTTATGAAGAGGTGCACGATGCGATCATTGCAGCCTGGCGCTTTTTACGGCGTCAGGATGGTGCGACGGCAGAGATCGCGACACGTCGAATCGGCGAGGCGGAAGCGGCAGCAACCAAGGACCTTGCCCGTCTTGAGGCCGGTGACATTGATTTGCCCGAATTGTTGGTGATGTCCACTGTTGAGGCGGTTATGTCGGCATTCGACGCCTTCGTCAATGAGTCTCGGTCTGCGGCTTACGATGCGGTATTGAGTGCGCTTGATGTGGATATCGTATGGGCAGAAGGCCTTGCAGACGCAGATCCTGCGTCCGGGGGGATTGTTCAGTGGGCCAATATGATGGCTCAGTATCGTATGCAGTCGCAAGATATAGATGAACTGTTCGCTCGGTCTGAGTCCGAAGAAATCGACGCTCTGGATACTGTATACTTCCGCGCGGAGAGTCAAGGGCTCGTTTACCTCATGCGAATGAGTGAACTACTCGGTCAGTGAGCAATGGGCAGTTGGCCTCATTCGATGGCGAGGCCAACTGCTTTGAGTATTTTGTCCGGCAAGCGTTCATTTCTGGTAGATGCCTGTGCCTGCATAAGAGAAGTGATAATGCGGTGGCTAAGCGGTACTACAGCCACGCTGGTGGTGGTATCGCGATGCGTAACTCGGCCAATGGTCAACTGACGTGGATTGTCGGTGATCACAATGGCACGGATGAGATGGCGATCATCGCGTCCAATTTCGGGATCGTCCGCCAGTGCAGGTTTGAAGCCGTCAGGAAGCGGCTGCCTGTGTGACCATTCCGGCGTTTGTGAGGTCGGAGAGAGTCCGCGCAAGATGTGGATCAGCAACATTTACGCCGAGGCTGGGGACGCTGCGCGGGCGGCGGCGAAGGACAAGCCCACGACGTGTCAGCGACATAGTTTTCCGCCGGGCACGTTGGTGTTGTTGGCTGATGGTTCGTCGAAGCCGATTGAGGATGTCAAGCTCGGCGACGTGGTGCTGGCCACTGATCCCGAGACCGGTCGTACCGAAGCCCGTCCTGTGGTGGCGACCTGGGTGCACAGTGACGAGCCGACCCGTACCGAACTGACCATCGACACCGACGGCACGCAGGCTCGGCCACCGCCACGCTGGAGGGGACCGACTGGCACCCGATCTGGGTCGCCGACCTCAACGCCTGGGTCCCGATCGTCAACATCACGGCTGGTTCCTGGCTTCAAACGTCAGCAGGCACCTGGGTCCAGGTGACCGCCGTCCGTCACTACACCAACCACACTCCCGCCCACGACCTCACCGTCGACGGCACCCATACATACAATGTGCTGGCAGGGGCCACTCCAGTCCTGGTTCACAACTGCGGTGACGCCCAAGCATTGGCCGACCGTGCATCCGAGATTCACGGTCAAGCCGGCAGCGATATAGCTAGGGAGAAGTCAACGGTTGCCGTAGTCAGTGCGCAAACCCCAGACGGTGTCGTGCACGTGGTTGCTGGCAGTGGACGTGGTTTGAATAGGGCGCAGAAAGCGATGCTTAGTGGAGTGGAGGTGCCTGCTCGGAACATTCGCGGGACTCACGCTGAGCAAAATGCACTCCCGTACATCAATGAAATGGGGTGGTCCCCGATTGCTGGAGGCGCCTCAAGGAGCGTATGCAGTGAAGTTTGTGCGCCACTAATCAGGGCAACCGGTGGCCGAATCGCTGGTCGCGTGTATCAGAACGAATCAGGGACCAAGATTAGGGCTTTCGAGTGGTGAGTAGCGAATCAGTTATCCGGGAGTTCTCGGAGAGTGCGAGTTCAGATCAGATGAGGATCTTTGTTGCTTCGTGTGCAGAGCGAATGGCTCAGCTCTTCACCGGCCTGGTGGGCTCCGATGTTGCGCGGGCTCAGGATGCAGACATGGCGATCCGCTACCTCGACCTACTCTGGCAATCCCAGCCTCAAATCTCTTGGGGTGAGATCGCTGAAAATATTAGGTCGTTTCCAGAACTGGCGGGCGACGAGGAGCCGCCGGGTTTGTTGGCGTACGCCTACGACGCAGCTGCCACGTTGCACTACGCGGCGAAGTACAGAGAGACTGGAGATCTTGTAGATGTGATCAGCTGCTCGAACCATGCACTCAACTCGGCTGAATACATCTCGGAGGAGCTGGACGACGGGGTGGACAGATATGAAATCGAGCTCCGGAATCAAGAAGCTGACATCGCATCTCTGTCGCGGACTGAAGATCCTGATGATCACGATTTCGTTCAGGTGATGAGGGTGCGCGCGCAAGAATTTTCGCGCGCAAGACTGGCTGAACTGATTTCAGGGTGATTCGTTTCTACTTTGTGTCTGCCCTCGCTTGGTAGCGCAGTCGCAACGCGACGAGCCTTCAGCGGCAATAAGGCCACTGAAGGCTCCTCCAATTTTATTGTCATCTGCGGAAAATTCGAAGAGTGGGCGATTGATGTTCCGGGGGTACCATGCCGCTACTGGGGTTGATGTACAACTGTGGTCCGGATGGCGTCAAATGCGGTCATGTTGACCAGTGTCAGGTGAACGGTTTGAGGGGGAATGCATGTACTGCGACGACAGCCAGGCAGAGGAGTTTTGAATGGCAGTCGACGACGAAGTCTCGGGCGCGCTTCACGGGCAGCGGGTTGATAGGGCCGTATTTGCTGCGCGTTGTGCGGAACGTATGGTGCAAGTTTTTACCGGTCTTCGTGAAGGCGACGAGGATCGGAGGGCGGATGTCGATGCTGCTATCATCGCCATGGATGATTTGTGGCAGGTCGGCTTGTCTCGTGACGTCTTCTTGGTGCATCTCGAAAAAATTGTGGGATTTGCGGAAATGGCACCTTCTGACGAAGAGTTGGAAGGTGTTCGCGACGTTTACTCAGCGTATAGTGTTCTTGCTCTCAGATATGCGTTGCGTTATCGTGCAAGTGGAGATGTCGAAGACGTTATTCGGTGTGCACACGCGAACTTGACTGCTATGGGTCAGCTTGATGCGAATATAGCGAATGGGAACTTTTTTGAAGAGGAGCAACGTATTGAACTTGAATCGGTGCGAGCTGGCGAAGGTGGTATAAGCGCTACGGAGATGAGAACGGCTGATCAAGCCGTAAGCCGAGCGAGATTGAACGCGATCCGGAACCGTCTAGTGATATAGGCCCTGTGGGTGAGTTGGTGGGACGCGAGCGTTGTTTCATTGCGCTCAGGGGTCGAGGATGACTGTCTGGTTCAGGAACCAATCAGGTATCATGCAGAATGTATCCATCCTCGGGCGGGCGCGTAGATGACCGGAGTAGTGGAATGAGTCGTGATTTTGAGCGTGTTCTTCAAAGGTAAGTGGCGTTACGTTGACAGTGTGGACGAGACATTGCAGGTCGTCATAGAGGTCATGGACGGGTTGCGCGGGGAAGAGGAGAGTGCGGGATTCTACTCGCCGGGAGACGATGCGTGGTTTTGCCTTGCGGACCGACCAAATAATGGTGTAGATCCGGTAGAGGCGAGCAATCTGCGTGTGGCGGTAAATTCACGCTGCGGGTATGGCGCGTTAGTGTGGTTTACCTCCGATAAATTCCCCCGAAAAGGAGGTATCTACGACTCTGTGTGGATATCTAACAACCCCGAACCGCTTGATTTTGACCCACGGGTCGTTTCGGATCCGGGGTATCCACTTTTTCACGATCCCTCTAGCGTTCTGCCGGTTGCGCAGATTCGAGCGGCCGTGGAAGAGTTTTGCCGTATAGGGTCAGGAGCGCGACCCGAGTCTATTGACTGGGTTGCCGGTGAGGTGAACGGCCAACGTTCAGACCGGCGGGCCATAGTAGACTTTGTCGAGGACCCGGAGATCGATTGGGATAGCCTTCGGTAACGTGAGCCTTTTGATTCACTGTTGACGACCCCTGTCCTGGTCGAGAGTGCAGTCATTCGGTTTGAGCCGGGCGATTGCGACATCCGGTGATCGGCTGTTTCTGTGCGTTTTGGTCTAACGGCTCTTCGGTCAGGTGCCGTCCTGGCGGCAGCCCGCCCGAACGACTCGAAGTTAGAGATTTCGGACGGTATGCGACAATGTTGCAGCCCAGCTCGAAAGGAACTATAATCTGTACTCGGAGCGAGAGGTCTGCGTGAGCTGTTCGAGCCTGATCGACCAGTTCCGGTTAGGATTTCCAAATATTCCGGTGAATGTGACATGGGGATAATGGAAAGCCGAGTGCGTGACCTTGCGAATCTTCTGCGTTCGAGGTACGGCCACGATGATGTTGTGGGCCTAACCGACAATGAAGTCAGTGAGGTCCAGGAAGATCAAGAGCTCTCTGGACTCCCTGGTGCATACGTCGAATTTTTGACCTTGATGGGCAGGCGCGCCGGTAAGCTCCTTGTCGGTACCGACATCTTTTACCCGAGTATTGTGGGAATAAAGCGAGACGCGTCCGAGCTTCTCGAGGAGTGTGGAGTGCGTGACCTTGTTCCTAATGATGCGCTCGTGTTCGCGATGCATCAGGGTTACCAGGTTTACTGGATGGCCGACGTTTCCACGGGTGACCCGGCGGTTAGTATGTATCAGGAAGGAGAAGATGGGATCACCAGGGAGTGGTCATCTTTCTCCAGTTTTCTATGGGATGAATATTCGGCCATGTGACGGGTGGTCGGGCTGGTCGAGACCGGGTTGAATTCGGTCAGCGGGTTGGGGCTTGCTGGCCACTTTGGTCAGCTTGTTCTCGCCGAGCCACTGACTTTGGCTGGTTCCTTTGTGCGCTCTGCCTATTCTCCTTCTTATGCCGCTGATCGAATTCCACGCATCCCGCTCACGCTGAAGCTGCGCCTGGATCGGCGGCTGGCCTAAGGAGGCGGACAATCAGTAGGCCGGGGCGCGTGCGGGTCAGGCGATGGGGTTGTCGGAGGAGGAAGAGTTTCGTCGTTTGGAAGGGAGGCGGCCTCGAAGCGGGGTTTCTGGGATGTGATCAAGGAGGAGTTGCCGGACATCCTGGGCGACTTGACGGGCCTTAACGATGCGCGTGATTGTTTTACGAAGTTGATTTGCTGAATGCGCAATGGTTTGGCTCAATTGTCCCGAAGAAGAGATAGCTGGTTGGTGAACCGTTGGTAGATGACGGGTACGGGGGTGCGACCCTTCCATCGTCGTGGATGCCGCCTGTTGTGCGCATCGGCGGCTGGTGGCGGAGGCGGTGGCGTCTCACTTTGGGCGCTGGAAGTTGGCGAGGTGTGAAGGTGCCTCCGCCGCTGGTGCAAGGACCTGATGCGACGCTGGCGATGGTGGTGTCCGTCACTTGTTTGTCGGACGTTGAAGTGCTCGTTGAATCTTTTTCTCCTGAGCAGCTAATGGCTGGTGGTGAGATGGCTTATCTGTCGATGGTGGTGATATGGCTGACACGTGGTTACTCGACTGGCGAAGTGCTCGTCAACGGGGTTGAAAATCATCCAATTCTTTCACTAAGTAAAATTTCGCCTGAAACGGCTGCGTTCCTGGAAAGTGAGGGCTACTAAGACGGCTCTACCGCTCCCGACAGCCGTGGGGTACGTCCTGCTGGCTCCGCTTCGATGTCTCGCGTTCCGGTGTCCGGGTCCGGTGAGGCTGGGCCGCATTCGTTGACGCTGGAGTGAACGCCGAAGGTCGGGTCGGCAAGGTGACGGAGGCTGACGGCAAGGTCTCGGAGTATCTCTACGACAGCGGTGGTAGTCGGTTGATCAAGCGGGAGCCGAACGCTACGACGTTGTACCTCCATGGTCACGTTCGTACTGACTTTCGTACTGACAAGGGAATGGCGAAGGCCAGGACTGCTTTCGGCCGCGCTGTCTAGCGTGGCGAGATATCGCTGGAGTGGTGATATGGGTGAGGGAATCGACTTGGCATGGCGGTCACGAATGCTCGATGCGTTGCGAAGTGGCGACGTTGAGTCGGCGACGGATGCTCTACTATCTCTTACTTACGATGGGCCTGACAGCGACTGGATGCAAGATGTCCTGCTCGACTGTCTGAGACCGAATGTAGACACGCAGGTTCGGGCATTAGCAGTGACTTGTTTCGGTCATGTTGCTCGACTGGCCGGCAAAGTACGACTCGATGTCGTCGAGGTGCTGCACGTCCTCGTCAGTGATCCGGTGCTGGGCGGCCGGGCAGAGGACGCCCTGGACGATGTAGCCAGTTTCGTACAGCGTTGACCGGTCGAGCGAGAGGCGGGTTTCCGTCTTATCGAATTCAGTGAACGGATCGTTGTGAGATGGTGTCCACGAAAACGGTGAAGTGTTGGTGCTTCAGGTGCTGTACTCTGCGGCGTCGGTTGAAAGGTCCGTTACATCCCGTCGCTTTCGGTGAACAAACTAAACGAAGGTCGAGTAGCGATTATGGCTTTCTCGGATAGCGGATGAAGGCGGCCCATTGATGCGCAAGGGACGAGTGGCAGGTGCGAAGCCTTCTTCTGAGAGTTTGTCAACATGGAGATCCCATGGGATTTGAATCTGAGAGGGTCGGCGCTAAATACCATAGAAAGCTGATGGACCAGTGTCCGGGGTGTCAGGGTGTTGCATTCGCCGTGGGGGTGACGTGGTGACGAAGGAAGATGTACGGTTCGTCCTGGACTCGTCGGAGGGCCTGTCGGCGCGGGCGCGGCATTTTCTCAGGTCTGAGGCGCGCCGGTTGGACTTTGACCCTGGCCTTGTTGGCGATGAGTTGCGGAAAAGGATCATTGCTGTTTACGGGAACCCGAACGAAAGGATGGTCGGGCTTCTTGACGAACTTCAAGGTCGATATGGCGGGCTGGCGTATCGGAGTGGTTTCTTCGATGCGAATGTGGCATATACGCCTATGTGTGAACCGGAAGACGCGGACGAGGAGCTCGAAATACTCTACGTGGTGCAGACGGGTACCTCGGCAGGAGCGTCCGTGCGCGCTGACGGTACCGTCGTGGTCGGATTCGACCAGTGGGATGTCGTGGAGTTCCGGACGCTGGACGCTTTGTTGGAATGCGATTCCATGTTCACAGACGTGACAAAGTTCGCGTCCGTTGCGGAAGTACGGGTTTCGGCCGCGGGTCTCGCTGGGTTGGCAGACTACATCACTGCGGAAACGCCATTCTCTCTGCAGTTGGTTTCAGAAGCATGTGGATCGCACACGTTTTGGTTTTCCGGTGAGGAAGGGGCGGTTTTCTTGTGCGGGACATGGTCTGGGATGGGTTTCCCGATGCCTCCGACAGTCAAGGTGTGGAGCGATGATGATCGCCTGGCTGATACTTTAAGGGCTGCATACGGAGTGTTGTCCAAAGAGAGCGCGAAGTAACGAAGTCGCTGCGGACGTGCGCCCGCAGCGACCCCGCATCGTGTCCGGTCTAGCCGATGAGGCGTGCGCCCTGCCAGCCGACACCGCGCCGACGGGGCACGTAACCATGGTTCGGGTCATACACGTACTCGAGCAGTTCGCCGGTAGAGGCACTCACGACAATGAAGCCTCGTCGGTCGAGACCGGCGATCAACCGTGCGTCTGAGAGGTCAAGGCCCGGCAGGGGATATTCTCGGAACCCATCGCCGTGGTCGATCCACTCACTCACCGAGCCGTCGCTGTGGATCTCGAGGAAATCCATGTCGCCCAGCCCGACGATTGCCTTCGCGTTGTTCCAACCACTGCCGATGGCCCAGCGGGTGAGTTGGTCGGCCAGGTTGAACTCCCACAGGACAAGCTCGCCTGCGGTGTTGACCTCGATGAACCGGTCGCGTCCGATGCCGGTGATAAGCCGGGCGTTCTGCCAGCCGGACCCGGCGATCTGCTGGTGCCACTGTCCCAGCCGCCATGTCCACTTCGCCAGCTGGTGGTCCGGTTTGATCTCGACGAACGCGTCGGAGGTCAAACTGGTGATCGCCCGTGAGCCCTCCCAGCCGGTGCCGCGCAGCTGCCCGCTGAAGGTGTCGAAGTACCGGGTCCACCTCACGAGCTGCCCAGAGTTGTTGATCTCCAGGAACGAATCGCCGTCGGTCACCATCGGACTCTCCGGCTGCGCGACCGCACTGGGTGCTGCCACACCGACGAACGTCGCCGTGGCCAGTGTGACCGCGGCCATGATCCTCATCAAACGCACGAATCCCGCCCTCTCATGTGCTGTTACTGCAGCGGGACACGTTGGCCGATTCAGCCGTGACATGCCAGTCCTTTGCGGCACGCCGAAAACGTACAGGCGAAGGCCGGCCTGGAGGGGGATGGGCGCAATCGGTCCGGCAATCATGTCACCGGGCTGTGCGGTCGTCAAGCTGACTGCTTGACTGGTGATCCGGCCCGTGGGGACGGGCCGGATCACCACGCCGGCTACTTGTGTGCGATCGAGATGTTGTCGAAGGTGGCGGCGGTGTTGAAGACGCGGACACCGTTGGAGCCGTTGGTGTAGCTGGTGTCGCTTGTGGTGATCTTGGGGGTTGTCACGTCGTTCACGTACACCTTGATCGACGGGCCGACGGCTTCGACGCGGAGGTGGTACGACGTGCCGGGCCGGATGGTCATCGGCGCCGACGCCAGCGGGGTCCAGTTGTTGTCGGCTTTGCCCAGCAGGACGCGGCCGGTCGCGGTGATTCCGGCATAATAGCCGCGGTAGGCGTCGGTTCCGGTGCCCGGCTGGGTCACCCGGAACACGATTCCGCCGTCCCCGCCCGCGGATTTCACCGTGACGTCGGCATCCTGGACGAAGTTGGTGAAGTTGGTGTCGAGCAACGCCTTGCCGCCGAACGAGTTTCCAGCCGCGTACCGGCCGGACGACGCCGACCACGAGCCGCCGTAAGTCGTCCATCCCACCGCGTTGCGGTCTTCGAAGTTGTCCTTGACCTTCATGCTCACCGGCTGGATCGTGCCGTCCGCGTTGAAGTACATCCGGTCGTAGGCTATCTGCCGGTGGTTGATGTCCGTGCGGCTCAGCGGACGGCGGTGGTAGACGATGTACCAGATGTCCGTGCCCGGGATGTTGAGCACCGAGTTGTGGCCGGAACCCCTTGCCACCGCGGGATCTTGGCTGAGCACCTTGCCCATGCCGGTGAACGGCCCGGTCGGCGAGTCCGACATCGCGTAGGACACCGAGTAGTTCGGGCCGCCCCAGTAGTCCTCGGACCACATCAGGTAGTACTTTCCGTTGCGCTTGAGCATCTGCGCGCCCTCGGTGTAGTTCGACGGCGTGATCTCCTTGTAGACCGTGCCGTCGTCGAAGCGGCCGAGGCTGATCATGTCCGTGTTGAGCTTGACGATGTTCGCGTGGCCCCAGCCGCCGTAGTACATGTAGGCCTGGCCGTCGGAGTCGATGAACACGTCCTGGTCGATGGGCTGCGCACCGTTGACGAACTGGCTGATCAGCGGCCGGCCGATCGCGTCGGTGTACGGGCCTTCCGGCCGGTCGGCGACGGCGACGCCGATGCCGCCCAGTTCGGCGTTGGACTGGATGTCGTTGGCGGCGAAGTACAGGTAGTACTTCCCGTTGCGCTGCACCGGTGCCGGAGCCCATACGGCCTTGTTGGCCCACGATACGTTGGCTGTCGTCAGGACGTTCGGATGCTTGGTCCAGTTGACCAGATCACGGGACGAGAAAGCGTCCAAATAGGTCTGTTCCTCGTAGGGCCGTGACGACGTGGGGAACACCCAGTAGGTGTTGTTGTAAACGGCCACATCCGGGTCGGCGTACCACCCGTCCACGAAGGGGTTGCCTGCTTCCGCGGTCGAATAGTCGGGCGCGGCCGCCGAAGGTGAGGCCGTACCGACCAACAAGACCGCGAGTGCTGCTGCGAGAATCGTGCCACGCCTGTGTGCTGTCAATTTCCATCCCATCTAACCGGCTGCGTTCATCAGGTCGACTGCACTGTGTTGCCGGGCGCCGTCACTGCGTTGGAACGGCCCGGCCCACGGTTGGTCGTACGAGTCGGCGGTGGAGCGATCCCGCGTGTAGGCCGAATCGGCTTGACGGCGCAGGTAACCGGTGTACGGCCGGTCGGGCAATGCTCCGTTCAGCGCGGCCAGTGCTCGCACGTAGATTCCCTTGAACGACGGCACATCCCCGCCGCCACCGTTGTCGAAGAGAATCCCGCCAGGGTTGAGGAACGTACTGGTGGTGGAAGCGTTCGCCAGGGTACGGGCCTGGGCGAGGTAACTCGCGTCACCGGTGGCTCGGTGCAACTCCACCAGTGCGGCAAGGGGAACGCCCTGGTTGTAGCTCCACGGAGTCTGGCCGTTGTTGGCGCACGTGGCCGTGGTGAGGCCGTCGTTGACCAGGTTGGAGCTGTTGATCATCTTGCTGTTGAGGAACCACGTCCAGCCGCTGCGGGCGCGCTGGAGGTAGACGGTGTCGCCCGGGATTCTGTTGTGCAGCGCGGCGTTGAGCTGAACGTACAGCGAGTTGGCGATGGCGTTCTTGTACGTCTTGCTGGCGCTCCACCAGATCCCGCCGCCGCACACCGAGTCCCAGTAACGGAACATGTGGTCCGCGCCGATCCTGGCGGTGTTGAGGTACCTGCTGTCGCCGGTCAGGTCGTAGGCGTCGAGCCACGCCAGGCCCCACCAGGCGATGTCGTCGTTGTAGTCGTTGATGAAATTGCCTTGCCAGGCACGGAGATTGAGGTCGTAGGTGCGGGCGATGGCGTAACGGTAGCTGCCCATCCCGGTCACCCGGATGTTGTCGATGATCGCGGTGAGCGCGTTGGCGGAGTTCCACCAGCCCGTCGTGTCGAACAGGCCGGTGCTGAGGTTGTAGCGCTGCATCAGGGCGGTCGCCGCGGCGGTCCGGCGTTCGGCCGCGTTCCAGGTCGTGCGGTACCAACTGGTGCAGGCGATGGCGGACGATCCGGCCGGCTGGCCGCAGGCACGTAACAGGCCGACGCCGAGATTGGCCCAGTCGTCCACGTTGTACATCATGGTGCGCCACCCGGAGGCGCCCGCCGGAATCCGCGTGTCGCCCAGTTTGGAGCCGGAGCTCCAGCTGACCCCGGCGTCGAAGGACCGGTCGAGCCAGACGGCGTCGCCTGGCGCGCCGGTGCCGATCGCCGCCCAGCCCATCGCGTCGGTGTCGTTGAAGTACAAGGAGATCTGCCGCCCGCCGGCAGCGACTGTCTGTGCGAACCGTGTTGTGGGTGCGAGTGCGGGATCACGGGCGTCGCAGTACTTGTTGCAGATGGTCGCCGCAGGTGCCGCGGCTCCCGTCGACGGCGGGCCACCGGGTCTGGAGGTGGTCATCCCATCCGGCCGGTAGGCGGATCGCTGCGAACTGGGCGGCAGTGCCGGATCGCGGGTGTCGCAGTAGTAGTCGTCACAGGCCACCGCCGGGGGTCGCGACGGCGCCGCCACTGGTTCCGATGGGACGCCGACGACGAGGGTGGCCAGGACGGTGGACGTGAGCAGGGCAGCTCTGAGCATGAGACCTCCCGGTGCAGGGGGTGGGTGGTCCGACAGCTTGAGAGCGCTCTCAAGGCAGGCTAGGGTTCCGGGCGCCGCGGCGTCAACGTCCTTGACCAGTCAAGTTTTTGTCAGACACCGGGTGGCGAGGGGTGTCCGCTCGGAGCGGAATCGCTGCCCTGGGTGGCCGCACCGATGTCAGGATGACGGTATGGCGGACATTCTTCCCTTCCACCAGAAGCACGCGCCGGACCGTGAGCCCGAGCCGCTGTGGCGGGAGGTGCTGGGCCGGAGCCTGCGGACGATCAGGGAGGAACAGGGCGGCCGCCTTGTCGACATCGCCGAACGGGCCGGTATCTCGCCGCAGTACCTGTCGGAGATCGAGCGTGGCCGTAAGGAACCGTCCAGCGAGATGATCGCCGCGGTCACCGGCGCGCTGGGGGTGGACCTGGCCGATCTGCTCGCCGGGATCGCGGGCCGGGTGCGGCGGCGCCACGGCACGGGTCTCCCGGCCGGGCGCCGTCCGGCGGGACCCGTGCTCATGGCCGCCTGATCCCGGACGTCAAGGCCGGTGGTCGAGGACGTGGTCCGCGAGCCCGTAGGCGACCGCGCCCGCCGCGTCGAACACGCGGTCCCGATCGGTGTCCTGACGTAGTTCCACGACATCCCGGCCGGTGTGGGCCGACAGGATCTCCTCCAGCTGGGTACGCACCCGTACGACCTCGTCGGCCTGGAGGATCAGGTCGGGGATGGTGCCGCGGCCCTGCGCGGCGGGCTGGTGCAGGACCACGCGGGTGTGGGGCAGCACGAAGCGTTTCCCCGCCGCGCCCGCGGCCAGCAGGACCGCACCGGCCGCGACCGCCTGGCCGACACACGTGGTCGCCACCGGTGCCTTGATGAAGCGCATGGTGTCGTACAACGCGAGCATCGCGGACGGGTCGCCGCCCTCGGAGTTGATGTACAGGTCGATGTCGCGTTCCGGGTTGTCGGCGTCCAGGTACAGCAACTGGGCGATCAACGCGTTCGCCACGCCGGAGTCGATCGCAGTGCCGAGGTAGACGATCCGCTCCGACAGCAGGTGCGAGTAGATGTCCGTGATCCGTTCGCCGTTCGCGCTGCGCGTGATGACGTTCGGGATGGTGTACGTGCTCATGCGCGCAGCCCCAGTTCGTGTGTCCGGACGGGCACGACCTGACCGAGGTCGTCGACGATGTGGTCGATGAAGCCGTACTCGCGTGCCTGCTCGGTGGTGAACCAGCGGTCGTGCAGGGAGTCGGTGAAGATCCGGTCGATCGGCTGGCCGGTGTCCTGCGCGATCAGCCCGAGCACTGTGTCCCGGGTGTGCCGCAGATCGTCCGCCTGCACCTCCACCTCGACCGCGGACCCGCTGATGCCCGCGGAGCCCTGGTGCATCAGGATTCGGGCGTGCGGAAGGGCGAAACGTTTGCCCCGGGTGCCCGCCGACAGCAGGAACTGTCCCGCGCTGCACGCCAGTCCCAGGGCGAGCGTGGTCACGTCGCACGGCACGAGCCGCATCACGTCACGGATCGCCAGCATCGCCGGGACCGAGCCGCCGGGCGAGTGGATCCACAACGCGATGTCCTTTTTGGGATCGTCGCTCGCGAGGGACAGCAGCTGGGTGGCGAGCACGGTCCCGTTGTCGTCGTCGAGCGGGCCGTCGAGGACCAGGACCCGCTGGCTGAAGAACCGTTCTCGCAGCCGGTGGTCGAACAGCGGCTGTTTTTCGTTGGTGCTCATGGACACGACAGTGCCGCCGCCGGGGCACCGCTCGCCTCTTTCTCTGCTGTCAGCAGATCAGCCCTCAGCAGGGCGTTCGGCCTGAGTCACGACGACCACCGGTGATCACGCGATCCGCTCGAACACCGCGGCCAAGCCTTGCCCACCGCCGATGCACATCGTCTCAAGGCCGTAGCGCGCCTCGCGGCGGTCCATCTCGCGCAGGAGGGTGGCGAGCATGCGCGCACCGGTGGCACCGACGGGATGCCCGAGTGAAATGCCCGAGCCGTGGGGGTTCAGGCGTTCGTCGTCCGGCGCCAGGTCCCAGGATCGCGTCACGGCCAACGCCTGCGCCGCGAACGCCTCGTTCAGCTCGATCACGCCCATGTCGGCCAGCCCGAGCCCCAGGCGGCCGAGTGCCTTCTGCGTCGCGGGCACCGGGCCGATGCCCATCGTGCGAGGCGGCACTCCGGCCACAGCCCACGATGCCAGCCTGGCGAGCGGGCGAAGCCCGTATTCGGCGGCCTTCTCGGGAGTGGTCACCACGCACACCGCGGCGCCGTCGTTCTGGCCACTGGAGTTGCCCGCCGTGACCGTCGACTCAGGATCGGCCTTGGCCCGGATCGCTTTCAGCGTGCCGAGTTTCTCCATGCTGGTGTCGGCGCGCGGGTGTTCGTCGGTGTCGACGAGCACCGGGTCGCCTTTCCGCTGCGGGACGGACACCGGGACGATCTCCTCGGCGAAGATCCCGTTCTTCTGCGCGGCCACGGCACGCTGGTGCGACTGAACCGCGAGGGCGTCCTGGTCGTGGCGGCTGATCCGGAACTCGGCACGCAGGTTCTCCGCTGTCTCGATCATCCCGCCGGGCACCGGGAAGTTCCGGCCGCCCGCGGTGACGCGGGCCCGCGCGAGGCGATCGGCGAGGGCGACGGAGTCCGCCCGCACGCCCCAGCGCATGCCGGTGGCGTAGAACTCCGTGCCGCTCATGGATTCCGCGCCGCCCGCGAGCACTAGCTCGCAGCCTTCTGACTGGACGGCCAGCACCGCGTTGATCACCGCCTGCAGACCCGACCCGCACCGGCGGTCGACCTGCTGGCCGGGTACGTCCACACCGAGACCGGCGTCGAGCGCGGCGACCCGGCCCAGCGCGGGCGCCTCACCGTTCGGTGACGCCTGGCCGAGGATCACGTCGTCCACCACGTCGCCGGGGATGCCGGTCCGCGTCAGCAGTTCGGTGATCACCGTGGCGGCGAGGGTCTCCGGCGGGATGTCGCGGAACACGCCGCCGAACCGGCCGACCGGTGTGCGCAGCGGCTCGCAGATCACGGCATCAGGCATCTGAGGGCTCCTTCGTCGGGTCGACCAGCGTCCGTCACGGCCCCGCCACCGCCTGCCGCACCAGCCCGCCGCCGATGATCAGCCGCTGGATCTCACTGGTGCCTTCGTACAGGCGCAGCAGCCGGACGTCACGGTAGATGCGCTCGACCGGGATGTCGCGCATGTAGCCCGCGCCGCCGTGGACCTGGACGGCCAGGTCGGCCACTTTGCCGGCCATCTCGGTGCAGAAGAGCTTGGCCGCCGACGGCGCGATCCGGCGGTCCTCACCGCTGACGTACGCGCGTGCGGCCTCGCGCACCATGGCACGCCCAGCGAGCACTCCGGCCTGCTGGTCCGCCAGCATGGCCTGCACCAGCTGGAAGTCACCGATCCGCGTGCCACCCTGCGTGGTGGTCGCGGCGTAGGCGACGGACTCGTCGAGGGCGCGTTGCGCGGTACCGACCGCGAGGGCCGCGATGTGCACTCGTCCGCGAGCCAGCGAGGTCATCGCCGCGCGGTAGCCAGCCGCTTCGTCGCCGCCGACGAGCGCGTCCGCGGGCACCCGGACGCCGTCCAGGGTGACGTCGGCGGTCCACGCGCCTTCCTGTCCCATCTTCGCGTCCTTCGGGCCCACCGTCAGGCCCGGTGTGCCCGCGGGGACGAGGAACACGGCGATGCCGGGGTTCTTCGGCCGCGGCTCGGCGGTCCGGGCGAACACGACGAACAGCCCGGCGACGGGCGCGTTGGTGATGAACTGCTTGTGCCCGTCGATCACCCAGTCGTCGCCGTCGCGAACGGCCCGGGTGCGCAGTCCGGCGGGGTTGGAGCCGGCGCCGGGTTCGGTGAGCGCGAACGAGGCCACCACCTCGCCTGCCGCCATCCGCGCCAGCCACTGCTTCTTCTGCTCATCGGTGCCGAACCCGACGAGCACCTGTCCGGCGATGCCGTTGTTGGTGCCGAACATCGAACGCAGCGACAGCGTGGTGTAGCCCAGCTCCATCGCCAGTTCGACGTCCTGGACCAGGTCGAGCCCCAGCCCGTTCCACTCGGCCGGGATCGCGTAGCCGAACAGGCCCATGTCGGCGGCGGCCGTGCGCAGGTCGTCCGGGATCCGGTCGGCGCGCATGATCTCGGTCTCGCGCGGCACGACCTTGGTCCGGACGAAGTCGCGGACCTGACGGCGGATGAAGTCGAAGTCCTCGCCCGACACCTGCGTCTCGCTCATACCCTCCAGCGTGACGGCAAGGTTGATGCAAGTCCAATACCAATAGTTGCCGGATTATTCTAAAATCCGCATCGTGGACGTGGGACAGCTCCGGGCCTTCCTGGCGGTCGCGGAGGACCTGCACTTCGGCCGGGCCGCCGACCGTCTGCACGTGGCGCAGCCCTACCTCAGCCGGACCATCCGTGCGCTGGAGAAGGACCTCGGCGCGCCGCTGTTCGTCCGCACCACCCGCCGCGTGACGCTGACGGCGGCAGGCACGGCGCTTGTCGAGCACGCGCGCGCCATCGTGACCACCGACGCCGCAGCCCGCGCCGCGGTCTCGGCGGCGCACAAGGGCCGTAGCGGCCGGGTGCGGATGAGCTTCGCCGGACCGTCCGCGCACATCACTGTGGGAGAACTCGCCCGCGCGGTCCGCGAACGGCACCCGTTGATCGACGTCGAGTTCCTGCCCGGCCGCTACGGCACCGCCGCCGTCGCGGAACTGCTGCGCGGCGAGGCGGATCTCGCACTCGCTCGGTTCACCACGACCCCGGTGGGCGTCCGCAGCCGTGTGGTGGCGCGGGACCGGTGCGTCGTCGCCGTGCCCAGCGACCACCGGCTCGCTCGCCACGACAGTCTGACGTTCAGCGACTTCCGGGACGAACCCTTCGTCGCGTTCCCCGAGTCCTACGGCTCGGTGGTGCGAGACGTGTTCGTCTCCGGGTGTCACGCCGCCGGGTTCGCGCCGACCTTCGCCCAGACCGCCCCGGACTCCTGGACGAGCGTCGCGTTGGTGGCGGCGGGCGTAGGCCTGCACTTCACCAGTTCGAGCGCGGTGGCACGGCTTCCGCTGGACGGTGTGGTGATCCGGGAGATCTCCGATCAGGTGCCGCCGATCCTCGTCCACCTCGTCTGGCGCCGTGCCGACGACAACCCCGCGCTGGCGCAGGTGCTGCACACCGCGGCGGAACTACTTCCCGACGTAGCCGGCACGCCTTGACACCGCTGGGAATTCGCGTCGTTCTCGTGTCCAGTGTGGACAGAGGAGGGCTCGTCCGGCGAGTCGTGGCGAACGCTGGTAAAGTGGGCGACGCGCGGCTGCGTCGGTGGGAGATCCCGACGCCTGCGCGGTTCGGGATGTGGGGGAGCGGCAACGACGCTGTGTGCTCCCGCGTCGATTTTTGACAGACCATAGGAGGTGGACATGACGGCGGTGATCGTTTTCGCGATGATCGTTGTGGGATGCGTGGTTTACATCGTTCGGTCCGCCTTGGCGGCGCACCGCGACTACGACACCGAGGACAACTCCCCGGCGTACCCGGCGCCGGTGACCCGGGTGAGAAGCCGGCACCAGCATGGCGCCGACCAGTTCTCGCGAGCGTGGTGACGAGTGGCGGCGGTGCGATGTCCACTGTGGACTTCAACGGGGTGACGGCCGCCACTGACTGACAGGAGGTGCACTTCCGGACGCGGCATCCTGGGCCGCGATGGCGCTAGGTCGTGTTTCGAATGTCCCGGTCGATGAGAGTCGGGATCGGGGCGGTTCCTGGCGTCGCCGCGGGATCGCCGCGAATACTGGTTGTCTTTGGGCGGTCCCGCGGTGGCGTCAGGGGCCGCATCCGGCCCGGCTATCGCGATCGGGCATTTGAAACACGGCCTAGCTGAAAACGTGGAAGCTGGTGACGATCTGCGTGAGGTCCTGTTCGGGGGTGGCCTCGGGCACGTTCTGATCGGCCATGGCGACGACGGTGGCGCTCTCGGACGCGTTCGGGTCGGTCGGTTCGACCATCATCAACGCGATGGCCACGTCGGCCGCGGCGCACTTGTCCTTCTCGGTCACCGGGACCTTCAGGGTCGCGGTGACCACGACGGCCTTGGTGCCCTTGAGGATGGTGATCGGCTTGGGGTCGCCGATGTCGGTCTCGGGCTGCACGCGGTCCTTCGTGGTGAAGACCGTGTTCGCGATCTGCTGGGCCGCCGCGGCCGCGCCGACCTCGATGTTGCCCTTGTTCGGCATGACGACGATGCCTGCCATGCCTCGCCACGACTTCGGGCTGTCCGGGCAGTACCCCGGCTTGTAGATCGTCGGCGTGACGAAGCTGACTTCCTGGTGATCGCCGAACGTGGCCAGGTCGCTGCCGATGGTGCTCCAGCCCGGCGGCACGTCGTAGGCCTTGTCGGTGTTGCTGATCGAGATCACCTGCCAGCCCGGCACCCGCGGGGTCCCGGTGGTCCTGGGCTGGAGGGGATCTTTCGGCTTGGTCGCCGTCGTCGCACCGGCCACGGGCAGGGCCTGGCCGCTCGTCGTGCTGGTCACGCGGACGAACATCAGGGCCGCGACCGCGCCGATCACCACTACCGCCGCTATGACCGCCGCGAGGACCACTCCGTTGCGTTTCGCGGGTGGCGTGTCGTCGTACAGGCCCAAGCCTCGGTAGTCGTTCGGCACGGTCACCACCTTAGGCGGTCACCCGCGTCGGTCACCGGCGATTGACCAGGCCGCTCACGTTGTCGTAACCGCTGTGCCCGACGAGCTGCCCATTGGTGATCATGCTCGCCGGGACGTTGAAGCCGTAACGCTGTTGCGGGGCGTGGCCGTCGGCCTTCCGGTCGAACGCCTGGCAGCCCACCATGGACGTGTCGCCGCCGTCGACGACGTAGAAGCCGTCGGCCGCCGCGGCGGTGCCGCCCACGTCGTAGAAGGACGCGCTGTCGGCGCTGCATCCGGTGTAGACGTTGCGGCCCCACTCGATGTACCAGCCGTGCGAGCGGGTGTCCTGCGCCTCGCAGCCGATGAACTTGTTGCGCACGCCCCTGACGTGGAAGCCGTAGTCGCGGCAGTACCACGCCTTGCAGGACTGGAAGAAGTTGTTCGCGCCGAACACACCGAACCCGGCGCTGGACCCGGTCTGCTTGCTCGTCGTCGCCTCGCAGGCGATCCACCAGTTGTCCGGTGCCTGGATGTGGTAGCCGTAACGGCCGGCGTCCCGGACGCGGATACGGCTGCTCACGCATGACTGCGTGTCCTCGCCGCGGTACTGGACGCCGTCGAGCACGGGCTGGTAGATCCGCAGGTTGTCCAGCCGGCAGATGGAGTCGGGCTCCCAGTAGTAGTTCCCGGTGGTGCCGACGACGTTCAGGTCGATGCCGGTGCTCGCCTTGCCGTCGCACTCGATCAACAGGTCGGCGACGTGCACCGACTCGACCGGACCGCCGTTGCCGATGGCGATCACCGTGGTCATCGTGGTGGTGGCCAGCAACCGGGTCCGTCGGCCGAGACCACGGATGGTCGCCCCGGACGGGAGCACGAGCGGTTCGCTGATCCTGTAGTCGCCGTCGCCGAGCTGGACGGCGCGGGCGCCGGTGTCCAGCGCGGCCTTGATGGACTCTCCCGGCGGGACGTACGTCCACGGTCCCATCGCGGTCGCCTGCGCACCGGCCGGTTCGGCGCTCGCGACGCCCGCCGCCCCGGCCATTCCGGCCAGGCCGATCGCGGTACCGCCGAGCAGAGTTCTGCGATTGACCCCTGAGTCCGCCATGCCGAGAGTATCGCGAGCAGTGATCAACTCTCGCAAGAGCGTCAAAACATGTGATTTCCCAACGGTTTCTCCGGGACACGGACCTCGTGCGTCCGGTTGGTGGAGGGTCTTTTCACCGGTGCCGGTGGGCCTTGCGGTACGCGTACGGTGTGTCGCCGACGTGTTTGCGGAACACCGTGGTCAGGTGGCTCTGGCTGGACATGCCGACCTGGTGGGCGATGTCGGCGATCAGCATGTCCGATCCGGTCAGCAGGTCCATGGCGCGCGTGACCCGGCGCTCGATCACGTACCGATGCGGTGGCAGCCCGGTGGCCTGCTTGAACGCGCGACTGAAGTGGTACCGGTCCATGCCGGCCAGTCCGGCGAGCCGGTCCAGGCGCAGGTCGTCGTCCAGGTGGGCGGCGATGTACTCGACAACCTGGCGCAGCCGCGTGCCGGTGAGTCCCGCCGGACGCGACGGGATCACAGGCGCGCGGTCGGAGTAGCGCCGCAGCAGGTGCAGGGCGAGCGTGGTCGCGACCGCGTCGACGAACAGCCGGCCGGCTGTCAGTCCGCCGCGGGCTTCTTCGCGCAGTGCCACGGCCAACTGCCGGATCAACGGGTCAGGCCGGTTGGTGAAGCCCTCATAGTCGACGCCGTTCTCCGGTGCCGCCAACCGGATCGTCACGTAGTCCAGTTCACCCGCGCCATGGCGGGCTTCTCGGCGTCTACGGGACGGGATGAACGACACGGCGCCGGGGAAGTCCGCGCCCACATACCGCTGACCGTCCTCGATGCGGGCCTCGGTGTGCTCGGTCCTGCCGCCCAGCGTGACGAGCAGCAGGTGGTCGTCTTCGTCGTAGCACAGGCCCTCTGTTCGCGGGCCCGAGCGCCACTTCGCCAGTTCCAGCCCGAGTCCCGGCCAGGTGTACTCGCGGCGCTGCAGATAACGTCCGCCTGGATCACGTGCCATGCGGCCGACGATGCCGAGGCGCGTGTGTGGACGGTGTGCGATCGCCACGTTCCTGAAAACCCGACAGGGAAATGAAAGACAGCCGGGCGCCCGGCCGGGACGCTCTCGGCATGACTTCCTTCCCGTCCCGTCGCTCGGTTCTCCTGGCCGCCGGAGGCATGGCCGCCGGTGCCGTGGCCGCCGCGCCCGGCGCCGCATCGGCCGGGCAGATCATCACACGTCAGATCCCCAGTACCGGTGAACGGGTGCCCGCGCTCGGTCTCGGCACGTTCATGACTTTCGACCGGTGGCCGCACATTCCCCGCGACGACCTGCGTGAAGTCCTGCGGCTGTTCTGGGCCGGGGGCGGGCGTGTGGTCGACACGTCGCCGTTGTACGGCTTGTCCGAGGCCAATGTCGGCGAGTTCGGCAAGGCGTTGGGCATCAACCGGCGGATGTTCGTCACGAACAAGCTCTGGACGACCGGCCGGTATCTCAACGACGACAGCCACGCCGTCGCCCAGCGCGATCGCTCGCTGGCGCTGCTGGGCCGTGACCAGCTCGACGTGGTGCAGGTGCACAGCGTGGTGGCACCGGAAATGAACATGCCGATCCTGCGCCGGTGGAAGGCCGAGGGAAAGATCCGGATGCTCGGGATCACCCACCACGACCCGATGTACTACCCGATCATCGAGCACTGGATCCGCACCGGGGATCTGGACTTCGTCCAGATCCACTACTCGATCCAGATGCGGGTGGCCGAGCGCGGGCTGCTCGACCTCGCGGCGGACCACGGCACCGCGGTCATGGTCAACATGCCGCTGGAGAAGGCCCGCCTGCACGCGCTGGTCGGCGATCGCCCGCTGCCCCGGATCGCCGACGAGATCGGGGCACGGACATGGGCGCAGTTCTTCCTGAAGTACGTGCTCGCGCACCCGGCCGTGACCGTCGTGCTGCCCGCCACCACGAATCCCCGGCACCAGCGGGACAACCTCGGGGCGCTCACCGGGCCGCTGCCTGATCGCGGCCAGTGCCGTCAGATGGTCCGCCACATGGAGACGATCGACGGGTTCGCCGGCCTGCAGTCCATGCCGTGGTATCCAGGGAAGACGTTCGACGGCCAAGTCCGGCTCGGTTGACCATTCCTTTCGTTGCTCTAACTAACTACCATCGGGACGTCCTCGCGTGCGCTCACGTCACAAGCGTGGGCGCGCTCCCTGCGTCCGGAGGAGAGCTGCTCGTGCGGTTATCCCAACGTCCCTTCCTGACTGGTCTGGCCGGGCTCAGTTCGGCCGCGCTGATCTTCACCGCGACCCCCGCCACGGCCGCCGCGCCCGACGACGGCGTGTCCGTGACGGCGGCCAAGCAGTGCAGCGAGACGCCGCGGGAACTTCCCATCAACCAGTTCACCGACCACCGCGAGCTCGGCGTGGAACTCGCCCGGATCGAACGGGTCAGCGCGGGCAAGGTCGACGTGGAGCAGATCGGCCGCAGCAACCGCGGCCGGGAGGTGTGGTCGGCACGGGTCGGCACCGGCCGCAAGGCGGTGCTGATCACCAGCGAGATCCACGGCAACGAGAAGACCGGTACCGACGCCATCCTCCAGTTGCTGGACTGGGTGGGCACCAGCGACTCGGCCAAGGCGAAACGGTGGCGCAGCGAGCTGACCATCGTGGCCATCCCGAAGATGAACCCGGACGGCGCCGAACTGGACCGCCGCGGCAACGACATGACCTGGCAGGAGGTCGTCGCCCAGTTCCCGCAGCTGAGCACGAGCCAGCCCGCGTGGAACTACTACACCCGCCCGCAGCAGGGCGACGACTACGCCACCCGGCCCGGGTTCGACGTCAACCGGGACTACCACCCCGACCTGAACTACCTGCCCCGGCCGCAGGACTTCCCCGGCTCGTCCGCGCAGACCGGCTGGTACATCACGCCGGAGTCGCGGATCGTGCGCGACGTCTACCGCGGCCTCAAGGCGGAGTTCGGCAAGGTGGACACGTACGTCGACCTGCACCACCAGGGCGCCTGCTACGTGATGCCGGACGACCCGGACGAGTTCGTGACGATGTCGATCTCCGGCAAGTTCGTCGACAACCCGGCCACCACACCGGGCTACGAGAAGTACGCCAAGGACTACGACCTCGACTACTCCAAGCGCCTCAACGTCGCGGTCAACACGGCGCTGCAGGCAGCGGCGAACAACCGGCCGGTGTTCGGCAACATCACGCTGTACCCGCAGGACATCAACCTGCCGGGCACCGGGCTCGGATCGTTCGCCCTCAACGGCAGCGGCGCCGTGCTGTTCGAGGTGCGCGGTCAGACGCAGACCCTGGGCCAGAAGTACCGCGCGGTCCTCACCCAGGGTGTCTACATCGGACTTGACGGGATGCTGTCAGCGATCGCGAGCGGCCAGGTCCACCGGCTCAACCCGGCCGACTACGACCGTATCCCGCCGCGTGGCCCGAACATCGGCACGCCGGGCGCCGATGACGCCGCCGCCGATGCGCGGATCGTGGCGTACTGACACCGTAGTGCACTGATCGACGGGCCATCATGGTGATGGTGGCCCGTCCAGTGCCCGGTCCAGGTGCTCGATGACGGTGCTCACGTCCTTGTTCTCGGTGCTCTGGATCAGCTGGATGGCCGGGCGGACGAGCCCGCCGGGACGCGCGATCAACCGGGCGAGCAGGGCGGCCCGGGCGTCGAGCAGGTCGATGGTGCGTTCGCGTCGCGCGCCGCTCTGACCAGCGAGGAGCAGGGCGTTGTCCCACGCCTCCTGCCGGGATCGGCGGATGCTGAAGTCGAGGATCTGCTCGTCCGTGCGGCCGCCGAACTTGTCCAGCAGCCACAGGTACGGCGACACGCTGCCCACCGCGCCCTGCACCGCCAGCACCGCCCGCGCCAGGATGTCGTTGATCAGCAGGAAATCCCGCTTCAGCGCGTGAATGGCTTCGCCGGGTGACGTGTCCGCGGCAGAGATCGCCAGGTCGAGGTTGATGTGCGCGTTCACGCCGAGCATCAGGTGCTGGACGATGATCGTGTCCGGGTCGTGGAGCAGCCCGAACGCCTCCCGCCAGCACCTTGGTCCAGTTCGGTCGCGCCGCCAGGCGTCGTAGGCGTCGAAGTACCGGTTGCCGAACAGCGTGTCGAACCGGTCCATCCGCGGCCCGTCGTCGAACAGTCCGGTGTGGATTCCCCGGCGGACCTCGACCGTCACCTGCCGGTAGAGCGCGGCGAAGTACCCGGCCCGATCGGCGTCCCGGACGGAATCCCGGACGATCCCGGCCAGACCGTCGACGACTTCGTCGATGTTGTTCGCTGCCATGCGCACCTCCCCGGTAAGCGCTGACATCCATCGGTGATGGTACCGGCCGCTCCCTCTCTGTGCTGGCACGCCGGGCTTCTCAGAACGGTGGACGGCCTGCCGTGAGCACGGAATCCGTCGGCACACGGGAAGACGGCGCGGCCGGTGTGGTGATCCGGGCGAGACGGAACAGCAGTGCCATCGGACCGTCCGGCTTCGGCATCACTTCGTGGAAGCGGGCACGCAGCTCGTGCAGTTCGGCGGACTCCGTGGCGGTGAAGATCTCCGCTGCTGGGCCGTCGAGCATGCCGAACATGTAGATCGCGGTCGTCATCGGGTGCAGCCCGAGGCCTGACTGCTCGGCCCGCAGCCAAATCCGTTGCATCGCGCGTCCGCCCGCGAGCCAGTCCGCCGGACTGTCCGAGCGTACTGACAGCAGACCCATCGCTGACGCACCGGCGATCGCGTCCCGGGCGCCTTCCTCCAGGCGTGCGCCGCCGCCGAGGTGCCGGAGCCGGGCGGCGACGTCCGGCCGGGCGATCAGGCGGATGGCCTCCGCGAAACCCGGTGGCAGCGCCAGTGTGTCCAGGGTGATGCCGTCGGCGGCCGGGGTGAATCGCAGTTCGCCCACCAGTTCCCGGTGCAGATCGGGATTGAGGAACCTGATCCGGTCGCAGGCGCCGACGATCCCGGCGAGCTCGTCAGGACGAAGGCAGAGATCCAGCCGCGCCCCGGAAGCGGCAGCGGTCAGCTCCGAGATCTCCTCGAGGGTCAGCGAAGATCGCGTTCCCGGGGTGCGGTGGGTGCGGCGGCGAAGCAGAGCCGCCATCGCCTCGTCCGAAGGTGTGGCGCCGGGCTCGGTCGTGATCACCGCGGCGACATCCGGATACGGAAACGGTTCCACAACAGCGGTCAGGCCACGGGCGGCGGCCGCGATGACGATGTTCTCCACGGCCGCGCCCAACGCCAGATTCACCGCACGGCCGTCGGGATCCATGGCGTTCTGGCCGCGCACGCGGTCGGGAGCCACCCACAGACGGTCATCGTCCCAATAGAAGTGCCACGGCTGGGCGTTTCCGCCCGACGGCGCCAGAACCGCGTGCTCCACCAGGTATCGCGCCAGTTCCGGGACCGGCGTCGGCGAAGCGGTGGCCTGTCCGGGCAACGGACGTCGCGCGGGCCGGGCGGAGCCCTGCACGGGGGAGGCGGGACGGACTTCGCGCACCTTGGTCTCAAGGTCGAGGTAACGGCGCCCGGACGGCATCGGCGCGCCGAGCGCGAGGGCGCGGACAGCCGCGGTCATGCTCGCGCCGCCCAGGACCACGTCACTGGCCAGCTGCGGCCAGCTGGAGATCGTCGAGCCCATCTCCACGAAGGACGCCGCCAGGTTCGTGGAGATCATCGCCTCGTCGAGCAGGCGCAGGGCGATCGCCGCCTTGCGCGCCTTGGCCGCGTCGTCACCGACGCCGAACCCGCCGTCGCCGACGTCGGCCGTGTCACCGGTCATGCCGTGGAAGAGCGGCCGGTCCGGCTCGAGGTCGAACCGTTCGACGTCGAGCATTCCGCGGTCGCTGGTCTCCATCAGCACGGGCCGTCGATGCGCCCGTGCCCGGTGGCGCAGCAGGAACTTCACGTTCAGCGAGTCGCACTCGTCGATGACCGCGTCCAGCGGCGGCCCCAGCTCCGGCCCGCCGAGCAGGAACTCGTCCACGTTCTCCGGACCGATCCCGTCCAGCACCGAGATCCCGAGATACGGGTCGAACTCGGCGATCTGCCGTGCCGCGAGCACGGTCTTGGCCTGACCGATGTCGTGCACGCCCGCCCGGATCCGGTTCATGTTGGACAGTTCGAGGGTGTCGAAGTCCGCGAGCCGCAGATGCCCGGCCGCGCCTTCGAGCGCGAGGGTGAGCGCGACGGCGTTGCCCACCGAAAGTCCCGCGATCCCCACGGTGAACCCGGCCAGCCGGGCCATCTCGGCGTGCGAGACCTTGGGCCGGTTGCGGTCCAGGCGCAGTTCACGGAACGGGCCGGGCGGCAACAACCGGACAAGCCGCCCGGACCACGGGTAGTGGACCCACCGGCCGTACTCGGCCAACGGCACCCCGGCCAGAATCGCGTCCACGTCGCCGTTTCCGCCGGGACAGCGGGACTTCGCCAGGTCCCGCAACTGCGCCCGCAGGGTGTCGCTCGTCTCCCAGACACGCCCGGACGACCTCAGTTCGCCAAGCCGCCGACGGTCTTCGGCGTCAGCGGGATCGAAGATCTCGGGCCGCCACGCGCTCATGACGCCGCACCGCGGTGATCGAACCAGCACAAAGTGCTGCGGAACCGGTTGTCGGGGAACGGAAGATCGCGGAACCGCGGATCGGGCACGAATCCCGCATACGCGCTGATCCCCACACTGAACTGGTTGGCCAACGCGACAGTCCACCGCACGTCACCGGCCGAGGCCCGGACCGCTTCCCGGACAAGCGTCGTGCCCAGCCTGGCGCCCCGCCAGGCAGGGTGGATCCAGCAGCCGCCGATCTCGTTCACGCCTTGCGGCGCACGTTCCGCGATGGCGTCCGCGACCTGCGTGAGCCCGGTGTACCGGCCGATCTCGGTCCGGTCCCGCAGCAGAACGCCGCCGACGACGTCGCCGAAACTGTCGGACCCCTGTGCTTCACTGGAAAACAGGGGTTCCCCCAGTGACGGGATTTGTCGCCGGGATGTGTTCTCCGGCGTTCTCGTGTTTCCCAGCGGTGACAAGGTGTCCGGCAGGGAAGGGGGATTCGGCGGGAACGCGACGACGACCTTGGTGACGCCGACGGGCAGCTCGGGACCGATGGCCAGGTCGCCCGCACCGATCTCGGCGTACACCTCGTGCAGGCCGCGGCGGTAAGCCGGCCACACCTTCGGAAACCGGCTCAGGTCGACCGCCAGCACACGGGCGCGGACAGGTAATCGTGAGGCAGTCATGGTTCCTCGAATCCCTCGTCGACCACGATGATCCTGTCACCAGCATGCCAGCGACCGGCGTCCGCCCGGCGAGGATGCAGGAAGCTGCCACGAGGACCGAACGCCCAGGTCATCGCACGCTTGCGTGCTGACTGCCGACCGGTGAAGTAACCAGGCGGGCGGCGGTAGGCCCGTCAGATCCGGCTGAGCGCCTTGTCGCTGACAAAACACGGCATGCCGTATTCCGCCGCGCGTGCCACGGCGAACTCCTCGAGTTCCGGCGTGTCGGCGTAGTCCAGCGCGTAACGCTCGACATCCAGTTCGGCCAGTTTCAGGGCGTACTCGGCGTGCACGTCCAAGGTCGCCTGCGGCCAGCGGCCGTAGCCGTCGGCGACCCACCGGGCCGAGAACGACTCGAACAGCACGCCGTCGACGACCGAACCGAGCTGGGGGAGCAGCCCGAAACCGCGGTTGGCCAGGATGTAGGCCGAGCCGCTGGCCTCGCGCAGCGAGCGGATCAGTTGCCACAGGTGCGGCAGGTCTTCCGGGTACGTGAACTCGATGTTCAACGTGTCCAGGAACAGCCCGGCGAATCCGCGCTCCAGCCCCGCGGCCGCCTGCGAGAGCACGTGGGCCTGCCAGTCCGGCGAGCCCACGTGCACGTACGCGCCACCCCAGTCCGGGCAGCGCCTGTCGCGCTGCCACGGCGCCGGTGGGCCGACATCCTCGGTCAACGACAGGTAGCACAAGGTGCGTACGCCCTGATCCGCGAGCCACGACAGTTCCGACGGGCTGTAGAAGCCGCCCTGGAGCGCCACTGCCGAGTGGCGCGCCAGGGCGGGCAACTTCCCGTCGCCGTAGTAGAACGCGATCCCCGAAGGAGTCGTCACAGCCAGTGCTCTCGGTACCAGTCGAACGTGCGCTGGACGCCCTCCTCGAGCGGCACCGTCGGCTCGAACCCGGTCAGCGTGCGCAGCTTGGTCAGGTCCGGGCAGCGGCGGGCGACCGAACCGGCGGGGGCGGGTGCCGGGTCGAGCGCCGGGTCGAAACCGGCGACCCGCAGGACCAGTTTGGTCAGGTCACCGATGTTCGTCTCCTCGGTGTCGTTTCCGATGTGGACGATCTCGCCCATGGCCGCGTCCGTGGTCATCAGCCGGAGCATCGCGTCGGTGGCGTCGTCCACGTGGCAGAACGCCCGGAACTGGTCGGTGCCGTAGACCTTGAACGGGTCCTCGCGCCGCATGGCGCGCAACGACAGCTCGGGGATCACGTGGTCGGCGCCCATCCGCGGGCCGTAGACGTTGTGGAACCGCCCGACCACGAAGGGAATGCCCTTGGCCCGTCCGGTGTGGACGACGGCTGCCTCGCCCAGCAGTTTGCTGGCGCCGTAGGCGAACCGCGGAGCCGTGATGTCCGAGATCATCAACGGCACGGTCTCCGGTGTCGGGACTGGGACCACGCCGGCGCTCACGCCGTCGGCGTACGCCTCGCTGGTCGACGCGAAGAACAGTTTTGTCCCGGGCCGCAACCAGTCGAGCAGGTTCAGCACGACCAGGCTGTTGATCCGGATCACCCGAGCCGGGTCCTTCTCGACGTTGCGCACGCCGACCACGGCCGCCAGCATGTACACCTGGTCCCAGCCGTGCGGGATGTCGTTGTACGCCGCCGGGTCGGTGAGGTCCGCGTGCAACACCTCGACGTCGAGCGCGGCCAGCTCCGGGTCCTCCCTGCCACGGGAGAAGTCGTCCACAATGGTCACCGAGTAGCCCTCGGCGAGCAGCCGCCGGGTCAGGTGCAGGCCGATGAAACCGGCACCACCGAGAACCAACGCCTTCATGCCGCCACCTCGTATCCCAGGCCCGCGTAACGCACGCCCTGCTCAGTGATCGCGGCGGCGTCCAGGATCCGCCACGAGTCGTACACGACCTTGATCCGGGTACCGGCCAGCGCGGCCCTGACATCGAGCGCGCGGTACTCCGGGTGGTCGGTGATCACCAGAACCGCGTCCGCGTCACGGAATCCGGTCGCCAGATCGACCGGCTCGCCGCCGTACTTCCGGATGACCTCCGGCGTCACCAGCGGATCGTGCCCGAGAACCCGGATTCCGGCCCGCTCGAACACCGGCATCATGGTCTCGATCGGCGTGCCGCGCATGTCGTCGGTCGGCGGAGTTCCCTTGTACGCCCAGCCGAGCACGGCGATGGTCTTGCCGCCGGTCTGCCGCATCAGCGAGACCATCCGCTCGGCCACGTGCCCGGGCAGCTCCTCGTTGAGCCGCCGCGCCGCGCCGATCAGCTTCGGCTCGTGCCCGGCGCTCAGGCCGCTGGCGAGCATGATGTACGGGTCCTTCGACAGGCAGCCGCCGCCGACATAGCCGGGCTTGGCGATGTCCGGCCGCGGGTAGTCCAGGTTCGTCGCGCGGATGACCTCCAGCGGGTCGAGCCCGAGCCGTTCGGTCAGCATCGCGACCTCGTTGCCGAACGAGTAGATCACGTCCGTGTGGCAGTTGTTGGTCAGCTTCACCAGCTCCGCGGTCTCCAAACCGGACACCGGGACGAGCTGGTTCGCCAAGCCGCCGAACAACTCCAGGCCCAGCCGCAGGCTCTCGTCGTCCAGGCCGCCGACGACCTGCGGCAGCTCGACGAGCTCACGCAGCGCCTGGCCCTGGATGGTCCGCTCGGGCGCCATCACCAGCCGTGCCGAACCCCAGGCCGCCAGCAGGATCGGCAACACGATGCCACGGCTGGTGCCGACCGGGACCGTGCTGCGGACAACGACAAGCGTGTCGGCCGTGCAGCGCTGCGTGACGTGCTCGGCCGCTGCCGCGAGGTTCTCCAGGTACGGCTCGTGGGTGGTCTCGTCGACCGGTGTGGACACACAGATGATCGCGGCGTCGACCGGATCTTCGGGCAGTTCGTGGGACACCGTGATCGTGTCGCCGACCAGCTCGGTGAACGCCTCGGTCACGCCCGGTTCGAAGATGTGCGGCCTGCCCTTCGCCAGCGAGTCCACGACGGACGGCTGAACGTCCACTCCGTGGATGCTGAAGCCCTTGCGGGCCATGGCCGCGGTCAGGGTCAGGCCGACGTAGCCCATCCCGATGATACCGATTCTGCGCATTCTTGTTCCCCTCCTCAAGGACACGGGGGTGGCACCGTGTCCAGTGGTTTGACTGTGACCGCGCCGGCGAATCCCTCGTCGCGGTGTTGACGGCAGGCGCTGGCGATGTTGCCGGGGTCGGTCGCGTAGTCGATCGCCACGACCCTCTTGCCCGCGTCCCGCAGCGCCTTGGCCTCCCGCAGGTTCTCGGCGCAGAAGTCCTTGTCGCACGGTTCGTCGGTGGCCAGGAAGAACAGCTCCTCCATGCCGATTCCGTCGATCGCCTCGGTGTACCCGGTGTGGTGCCGCAGTTCCGGCGAGTTCTGCGGGTAGATCAGGAACCCGGGCCGGATCTGCTTGGCGTACCTGCTGATCCGCACGATCTGGTCGACCATCTTGCGGCCGAGCGTCTGGCGCGTCTCACCAGGCACCAGTGCGAGGTCGATCTCCTCGTAGGCCAGCGGGGTGTCCATGTACACGCCGTCGAACCCGGCCGCCAGTGCCCGGTCGACCCGTGGTTTCACGGCTGAGGTCCACCACCGCTCGTCCCAGTACTTGACGAAGAACTCGCCCTCCCAGTGCTGCCACTCGTTGAGCATCAGGTCCGGGTTCGCCGTGCGGAACCGCTCGAAGTCCGGCCGGAAATCCTCCAGCGACCCGATCTCGAAGTACGCCAGCACGGTCTTGCCCTTCGCCCGGAGCTTCCCGATCTCCTCGGCGGTGAAGTACGACGCCGCCGCGTCACGGGCCAGGTCGATGATCACCAGCTGCTGTGGCTTGCCGGCGAGGTCGTCCAGCCGGTCGTCCTCGTAACTGCTCAACTGGTACGCGACGCTGGGTTGCGTGTTCTTCGGCTCCTCGGCTGCCTGACCACACGCCGACGTGGCGAACGCCAGCGACACCAACGCCAGCGACGTGATCCTGGCGAGCAGCCTGAACCGCATCATCCTTCAGCTCTCCCAACTGGCCTTGACTGAGGCGGTGAGGTCGTGGGCGGGACGCCAGCCGAGCGCCCGCCGGGTCCGGGTGAGGTCGGCGGCGATCCAGCCGACAGCCGCCGACCGGGCCGGTGCGGGCGCGGATTCCCTGACCTCACCGGTGAAACCGGCGACCTCGGCCAGCGTCATGACGGCTTGCCGCGCCGTCACGGCGACACCGCTGCCGACGTTCAGCACCGGCTCGGCGATGCTGCCGGCCGTGGCCGCGGCGGCGACGGCGGCCGCCAGGTCCCGGACGTCCACGAAATCCCGGTACGCGCCCAGCGGCCCCAACTGGATGTGGTCCTCACCATTGGCTTGTGCCGCACGGATGTTCGCCGCGGCACGGCCGAGCAGGTTCTCCGCGGGCAAACCGGGGCCGATCGGGTTGAACACCCGCAACGACACCCCGTCCAGCACACCTGCTTCGACGGCCCGCTGGACCAGCTGGGTTCCCGCCAGTTTCGAGATTCCGTACGCCGCAACCGGATTCGCCGGGTGGTCCTCGGCCACGGGTGTCCCCTGTGGAACGACACCGTACTCGCCCGCCGAGCCGAGCGTGATCAGCCGGGCGCCCACGGCGCGCACCGCGTCGATCAGTTTCGCGGTGACCACGACGTTCGCGGTCACCAGTTCGGCCGTCGTGCCGGAGAGCCGGCCGGTGCAGTTGATCACCACATCCGGCCGGTTCTCCCGCAGCACGGCGGTCAGCTCGTCGGCCGTACCGGTGACGAGGTCGTGCTGGGCCCGGCCGACCGGCAGCAGGACGCTGGACGGCGCCAGTTCCCTGGCCACCTGGCGGCCGATGAAACCCGAAGCGCCGAACAGGACGACCCTCACGACGCCACGTCCTCGGGAACCGCGTGGACCGGCGGCAACAGCACCGGGCGCAACTCCTCGAACACCCGGTTGGCCTCGTCGTAGTCGTCCGGCCGGCCGATGTCCAGCCAGTAGCCGTCGAACCCGTACGACCTCGGCGGGTCGCCACGGTCCAGCAGGTCCAGCACGAGGTCGTCGAAGCCGAACGGCACGTTGCGCGGGTAACGCGCCAGGGTGGCGCGGGACATCGCGTACACGCCCATGCTGACGCCGTAGGACAACGTCGGCTTCTCGCGGAACTTCACGATCCGGTCGTCCTCGGTCTCCAGCGTGCCGAAGTCGATCTTCACCTGGCGCTGGTACGTCGCCACCGTCAGCGGCGCCCGCGACCTGATGTGCGACTTCAGCAGGGCCGCGTAGTTCAGGTCGGTGAGCACGTCCCCGTTCATCACCAGGAAGTGGTCGGGCAGCCGGTCGAGGAAGTTGAGGATCGGGCCGATGGTCGACAATGGCGTCTCCTCGTCGGAGTAGTCGACCGTCAGGCCCCACCGCTCGCCGTCGCCGACGAACGCGCGGATCAGCGAGCCGAGGTGGCCGATGGCCAGCGTGACCCGGGTGAACCCCTGCGACTTGAGCTGCTGCAGGATGATGTCGAGGATCGCGTACTCCTCGCCGATCGGGACCAGCGGCTTGGGCAGCGCGGTGGTGTACGGCCGCAGCCGGACTCCGCGGCCACCCGCGAGAATTGTGACGTGCATGGAAGATCCCCTCCCCAGAGAGACTATCGGTAGAGGTGGACGCGCCCGATCCCACGCCGGACGGCCACCAGGAACACCAGCAGCAGCGCGATGCCGCTGAACAACAGGATCGACACCTCGCCGTGCGGGGCGAGCAGATCCGCCAGGAACGTCACGGCCGTGATGTTGGCCGCGACGATGACCGCCAGACAACCCAGCAGCCAGGTGAATCGTTCGTGCCTCATCAGCACGAACCCGACGAAGAAGGCGCCTCCCAGCACCATGTGCGCGTTGATCAGGATCGCGCCGTGGATGGTCAGCGCGTCGAAACTCCGCAGCACGAACATCAACGTGACCCCGAGACCGCCGACGATCATCAGGCACAGCACCAGTTCGTGCAGGAACAGCCGCCAGACCTCCTGCCGGAACTTCTCCGGCGAACGCTGCCGGTGCAGTTCCGCGCTGGACGAGGCGACGAACCGGTGCGCCCGCCACTCGACCGCGCCCATCCCGAGCACCAACGGTGCCACCGCGATCGCGAGGTCGAACTCGGCCGCGACGAACCGCGCGTCGGTGAACAAGAGGATCGCCGCGCACAACGCGCCGTAGCAGGCGCTGCGGACCGCTGCCAGCACGACCTCGCTGCGTGCCGCCGGGGTGCGTGGATCGGCCTGCTCGGGCTTCTTGAACGTCGCCAGCGTGGCAGCGGCGAGGACCAGGGCCGCCGACGACGCACCGGCGATGACGGCGGGCAGGACCAGGTTGGCCGGATAGCCGCTGATGATGTGGACCATGCCGATGATCACCACCGGCAGCATCAGCATCGCCAGCCGGGCCTCCCGGTGGTAGAAGAACAACACCCCACACGCGAGCTGGTAGCCCATCTGGGCCACCACGAAGACGACCAGGCCCACGTCGCCGCCTTCGAGCAGGCCGGCCAGCAGGACACCGACGCCGGCTCCCAGCACCAGCCCGGCCAGGCCGAGCCAGCGCAGCATCCGGGCGGCCGCGTTCGGCCTGCCGTGACCAAGCAACTGGTAGGCGACCGAGCTCATGCCCATGCCCCACACCCAGCCTATGGCCGTCGCGATGACCAGACCGATGACCATCGCCGAACCACCGAGACTCATCAGCACGGCCGGGTAGACGGCACTCGGCAGGACGTAGAGCGGCCCGTGCGCGACGATCCGCAACGACCATTCCCGCGCGGGCTTCGGAGCGTCCTTTGTGGCCGGTGGAGTGGGCTCGGGCATCCGCTTGTAGACCTCGGCGGCGAGCGCGAACACGTCCTTGTGACCGTACTCCTCGCGCGCGATCCGGTCGTTGACGCCTTCGCTCTCCAGGATCGCCGCGACGTGCAGTTCGTCCGCGGCGCCCTGCACGCGGGGCGACACCTTTAGCATCAGCTTCTGGACGCTCACTTCATCACCCCTCGTTTGGCGACGAGATCGTCATAGATGGCGCGGTACGCCAAGTTCCACTGGTCGAGCGTGAACCGCTCCAGCACGCGTTGCCTGGCGATCTGACCTGCCCGGCGGCGCAAAGCGCTGTCGGTCAACAACTTCACGCACGCTGACGCGACAGCCGCGTGATCACGCGGCGGTACGACAAATCCCGCGTCACCGACGGCTTCGGCGACACCGCCGACGTTCGTGCACACCTGCGGCCGTCCGGTGGCCATCGATTCCACCACCGTGTACGGGAATCCCTCGGACACGCTGGTCAACGCCGTGACGTGACCGGCGTGGTAGGCATCGACCTGACGCGGCACGCGGCCCTCGAACACCGCGGCGCCACGCAGACCGAGTTCGTCGATCAGATCGAGGCAACTGCGGTGGTACGCCTCGTTGCCGACCGGCACCGGCCCGAACATCCGCAGCCGGGCCTCGGGAATCTCGGTCCGCACCAACGCGAACGCCCGGATCAGCGTGTGCAGGTCCTTCAACGGGTCGATCCGGCCGACGAAGGTGATCGTCGGAACGGCCGGTTCGCCCTGAGCCGGCGGGAAATCGTTCGGGTTGATGCCGTTGTACATGGTGCGGATGCGGTCCGGTGTGCCGCCGTTGTACATCTGCCAGCGGCGGTTGTACTCCGAGTGCGGCGCCAGCACGTCGACCAGCCGGTACGCGGCCTGCGCCAGGGCACGGTGGAACCGGAGCATCAACAACCTGACCGCGTACGGCCAGGACTCGTCCACGCCGAGGTACCTTTCGCGCAGGTAGACGCCGTGCTCGGACATCACGATCGGTGTGCCGTACGCCCATTTGCTGGCGAACGCGACCAGAGCGCTGATCCCGTTCATCGCCAGGTGGACCACGTCCGCCCGGACCGGCGGGTGCGACAACGGCCGCACCATGTGTTCGAGCAGGTCCGAGATGACCACCGCGTCGTGCAGCGTCAGCCCGCCCGTGCCCGGCGGGGCGACCTTGGCGTAGGCCCATTGCAGGCGTTCCAGCGCGTCGTTGGCGATCAGCGCCGACCGCAGGTCGCCGATCTGGGCCCACGTGAACATCCCGTACAGCCCGGCGATGAACTCGTCCGCCGACCCCGGTTCGCCGGCCCGCACCAGTCCATTGAGGAATCGCTGGTGTGCTTCCTTGACCGCGCCGACCGCGTGCAGCGGTGGGCGGCGCGGGATTCCCGGGCGCGGACTCCACAACGGCAGGTTGACGATCTCGACCAGGTTGGCCGGGCGGGGCCAGCTGACCGGCTCGCGACCGTCCACAGTGAGCGCGACGACGATGAACGGCGACTCCGGCATGCCTTTCACCAGCTGGTCGCACCACAGGCTGACCCCGCCGGGGTGGTAGGGATACGTTCCCTCCGACACCAGCGCGATCCGCAAGGGCCGGACCGGCTTCTTCTGCCGCGGCTGGTGTTGCCGGGGGATCGCGATCCGGACGGTCTTCTCCTCCGCGGCGGGAAAAGCCTTGGGGTCCAGCCGGACCGTCGGCTCCGCACCGAGCGGGTAGGTGGGTTCGGTCTCGTAGATCGTCATGATCGTGGCTTCGCGACGAGGGTGACGGCCGAACCGTTGCTGATGCCGACCCTGGACACCGAGTCGGTGCCGTAGGTCTCGGCCGCGTCGGAGAGGACCTGGTCCGTGGCCGTGGCGGGCCGGGTCGCCAGTCCGGTGATGTACAGCAGGCCGTCACCGGTGGGGGAGAAGGTGATCTCGTTGGTGGCGCGGTTCAGCACCGGGTCCTCCTTGCGTTTGAGGACGTCGAAGTGTGCGTTGCGGCCTTCCACGTACTGCGCGAGCGTGACCCAGTCCGGGTTCTTCAGCGGGACCTGGTAGAGGTTGCTGTACTTCTGCACCAGCACCCGGATCCAGTCGAAGGTGAGGCTGCGCTGCTTGGCGTACTGGTGCACGTTGGCCTGGTGCACGGTGTGCGCGTAGGCCGAGCCGCTGATCATGTTCTTCAGCGCGATCTCCGCCTCGCGGTCGGTGATCTCCTCGTAGGTCAGGTCGCGGTCGAAGTGGCCTTCGTCCGTGCCGTTCTTGCCGTACGTCAGGTTGTACAGCGCGGTCTGCTCCTCCGGAGTGGCCGCTTCGAACTCGATGTCGGTGGGCCAGTCCGGGACGACCATCACGTCCGGTTGCAGCGGGTGGTAGATACCGCAGTTGAAGCACTCGGGCCGCTGACCGGCGTGTGACATGTCGCCGTGGATGTACTTCACACCCAGGTCGCTCATGGCTTTCAGCAGTTGCGCGTTGGACGCCCTGAGCCCGTGGTCCTTCGGCTCCTCGGTCCGGCTGTTCGGGTCGGACCGGTAGGCGCCCAGCCCGGAGTACTCCGGCGTCTTGAGGATCGACACCGGGACCGGGATACCGCCTTCGGCCGCCGCGGTGAGGTTGTCGGCGATCTCCTTGCGGTTGCGTTCGTAGGACGTGGTGTGCATGGCCGGGTGGCTGTAGGTGTGGTTCAACCAGCGGAACTCGTCGACCAGGCACTTCGAGTAGGCGGACAGCTCGTCGGCCTGGACGTCCGGGCCGCACGAGGCAGGCGCGTGCGGATCGAACTTGCCCGCGTTGTAAGGCAGGTTGAGCGTGAAGTCCTTCGCCACGGGGAACGCCGCCCGCAGCGCGTCCTGCTCGTTCTTGATGCCGACGACTTCCGGCCCGGTCAGCCGGTAGGCGCCTTCGGCGCCGTCCGGGTACACCCGCAGGGTGGAGTTGAACCAGTCGTCGACGTCGACGTTGATCCAGTGCCGCTTCTCGCCGAGGAAGATCCCCTTGGTGGCCCAGCGAAGCAGGCCGTGGCCGAGCAGGTCGAGGATCGGCTCCTCGACGTAGGTCTCGAAGCTCAGCGTGATCCGTTCCCTGCCGTCGGGTGCGGTCGACCGCACGCCGATCACGTTCGATCCCATGGTGAGCAACGGTTCCGCGGCGCATCCCGGTTGCAGGGTGGCCAGCTGGATGGTGGCGTTCGCGATCGGCAGCTTGGCATCCGGCTTGAGCTGGTCGAAAACCGCGGCACCCGGCTGGCTCATGGTGGCCTGCACGGCTTTCCCGTCGACGGTCTGCTCAGTGCCCGGGCGCAGGCAGTAGTCCTCGGGCACGGAGCCGGGACGAGCGCTGAGCGCGACCTGGCGCACGCCGAACTTCTTCTCGTAGTCCCACAGGGCAGTCCATTTGGCACTGTCGAACACGCTGGCCGGGTTGTCGGTGTCGTCGGTCGCGGGCAGCTGTGCGTCGGTGAGCAGGATGGACTGGTACCGGCCGATCCCGTCGGGACGGACCAGCCTGCTGGCGTCGAAGGGTTCGGTCCTGGCCAGCACGACGTCGTACGGCGTGCCGACGGCATCCAAAATGGACTTCCAGGCGGCGAGCCCTGGATCGTCGGCGTCGACCGCGATGATCAGCTGCCGCAACGCGATCCCGTCACCCGGGCCAGGTGGCCTGGCCGGCGCCGAACCGCGGATCGGGACCAACTCCTTGCGCGGCAAGGGCGGCACCGGCGGCATGGTGAAGGTCCGCGCCGCCGCCGCGGCGGCGTCGCGCTCGGCGGCGGTCGGGCTGGTCAGCGTGACGACGACCATCACCACGGCCAGGCCTAACAGAACTGTCGCCGACAAACGTCTGGTCAGCGCGCGTGACTGCATCGCGGAACTCCCCCAAGCCGTCTTCCCCAGTGGACCGTCCTCAAAGGACTTCCCAGGATCCCTTGAGGAGCGCGTACCTTCCTGTGACGTACGGCCGGGCGAGGCGGTTTCGTCGCGCTGAGTATTTCTACGCAGATTTCCGGCGGGCAGGCCGCCAGGCGGGCGAAACGGTGATTTCGGGCGGGCTCAGTCCGTGAAGCTGCCGGTCAGGCTCGCGGTGTTGGTGGTGCCGCCGGAGCTGGCCCCGCCGGTCCGCGTGACCAGCTTGCCGTCAACGCTCCCGGTCGCGGACAGCGTGCCGCCGCTGTGCCGCATGGTCAGCTTCCACTCGTGGCGTCCGGTGCCGTAGGGAACGGCGACCTCCTTGCGCCACGGTGGCGTGACATCCTTCTCCTCGGTGGTCTGCCCGTCGAGCGTGAAGACCAGGGAGGAGATGGTGGCCGTGCCGGTCACCTCCACCAGGAGCTGGTGCTGTCGCGCCGGTGCGCTCGAAGGAGCAGGTCCGGGCGATGGTGCCGGTTGCGCGCACGCGGTGAGCAGGCACGCGGTGAGCAGCGCGGTGAAACCTGTCCGGATCATGACGGCAGTACACCGCGAGATCCGTGGGACCGGTCCCGGCGTCAGTTGCCGCTGATGTACTGCGGTGGGACCCGCTTGTCGCCCATGTGCACGGACATCCCGCCGAACAGGTTCTGTTCCGTGAACCGGATGTCGACCGTGAGACCGGGTCCGGCGATGTGGGTGCGAGGGCCGTCGTGCGTGACGGCGAGGCCACGGCGACGGGCGTAGGAGTCCACGCCACGGCGCTGGTCGTGGAACGACAGCTCGGTCAGGCCCTGCTGAAGGACACGGCTGATCCGCGGTGCCTCGGGCCCGGGCAGGCGGAAGTCCGGGTGGTCGATCAGGAACGCGGCCCGCGTACCGCCGCCGACCGGGCCCTGGTACCCGGTGAACCGGCCGGTGACGGCCTTCGTCACCTCCATCATGTGCGAGGCCACCACCGCGGGGTCGGTGGGCGCACCGGGCAACGCGTCGAACGGCACCTCGGCCGTCGCCAGCTCCGCGATGCCGTGCTGCTCCCCGAACTTCCGGGCCTCGTTCGCGGCGAGCAGGACCTCGTCGCGGTAGCCGGTGGGGTTCGCCCATGACCACAGCCACGACCGCGGGCCGGGCGCGGCGCTGCCGAGCAGCTGCACGTCGGTGCACGCCACGGTGGTGCCGTCGTCACGCGTCAGCTCGAAGCGCGCCTCGTCGAGGTTCGTGGACCACGCGGCCAGTCCGACCTGGTCGAACAGGCGGAGCTGGTGCTCCAGCGAGAGCAGAGCCGCGTCGTCCTGGAGGTCGGCGAAGGTGATCACCGCGCCACCGTAACCGGATCACCGCCGTCCGGTGCCCGGTTCGGGAAAACTGGTGGCAGCCGAGCGGGCCGTGCGGAAGGGTCGGCCGCGTGACCCACAGGTTCAACCCGCCGGGGATGTGGCAGCCGGACGGCCGTGCCTTCAACCAGGGCGTGGTTCAGGGAGAAGGCGCCGTCGTGCACGTGACCGGCCAGGTGGCGTGGGACGAGCACGGCGCGGTCGTGGGCACCGGGGACATCGAGGCGCAGATGGAGAAATCCGTCGACAACGTCCGCCTGGTGCTCGACGAGGTCGGCGGCACGCTCAGCGACATCGTGTCGATGACGATCTACTTCCTCGACCGCGCGGACCTCCCCGTGATCCAGCGGGTCCGGGCCCGGCACTTTCCGGCCGGCACCGCGCCCGCCAGCATCATCATCCAGGTGCCCGGGCTGGTGGTCCCGGAACTGCTCGTCGAGCTCGTCCCGATCGCCGTCGTGCCGTACGGCAGGTTCAGGCCACCGCGGGAACGGTGAGCTTGCCGCGCCTGTTGGCCCACCGCTCGAAGACGACGGTGCCGAACGGCGGAATGCTCGCCACCAGCGCGAGGAACGTCGTCCGGACGTCCCAGCGCTGCGGCCCGCGCAGCGCGAGCGCGACGAGCACGTAACCCACGAAGATCACGCCGTGGATCGGCCCGAACACCTGCACACCGATCTCGTTGTGCACGACCACGTACTTGAAGAACATGCCGACCAGCAGACCGGCCCACGACACCGCCTCAGCGAGCGCGAAAAGCCGGAAACGTCCGATTTGAGTGCTGAGCATGCACCTCATTCTGCGGCGTGAGCGCGATCACGAGCCTGCCGGGGCATCTCGAAGCGGTCATGGCAGAACGGATACCGCCATCCCGGCCATGGGAGGTCGGCGTGGTCATAGCCGCTCGCTCTCATGCGCGTCGACCACTGTCGCGGAGTAGGCGCCGGATCTCTTGACCGCTCCACACTGCGCCGTTAGCCTGAATTCCCCGCCTCTGGGAGCGCTCCCAGTCATGGAGTGCCACCGTGTCGAAGTCGCGTTCGCTGGGAGATGCGATGACACCACGTAGAGACCAGTCCGAGTTCGCGGGTTCGCGGCTCCTGCGTCGGCGGACATTGCTGGCCGCGGGCACCGCGCTGCCGATGCTGTCGGCGGGGACGCCTGCGGCGGCTGAGACCACGGTGGTCGTCGAGCCGTCGGTCGTGCAGCAGACGATCCTGGGGTTCGGCGGCATGAACCACACCGTCTGGATCAACGATCTCACTGCCGCTCAGCGCGAGACGGCATTCGGCAACGGCGCCGGACAGCTGGGTTTCACCGTGCTGCGCATCCCCGTCCACGAGGACCGAGCCAACTGGAGCCGCGAGGTCGCCACGGCCAGGCGTGCGAACGAGCTCGGCGCCAAGGTCATCGCATCGCCGTGGAACCCGCCTGCCTCGATGACCGAGACCTTCTCCGGCGGCAAGCGGCTGCGTTACGACGCCTACGGCGCCTATGCCCGGCACCTGAACGACTTCGCCACCTTCATGCGGGACAACGGAGTGAACCTGTACGGGATCTCGGTGCAGAACGAGCCGGACTATGCGCACGACTGGACGGCGTGGACCCCCAGCGAGATCGTCAGGTTCCTGCGCGAGAACGCGGGTGTGATCAGCACCAGGGTGATCGCGCCCGAGTCGTTCCAGTACCGCAAGAACCTCTCCGACCCCATCCTCAACGACGCCGCCGCCCTGGCGAACGTGGACATCGTCGGCGCGCACCTCTACGGCACCCAGTCCGCGGACTTCCCCTACCCGCTCTTCCGGGAGAAGGGTGGAGGCAAGGAGCTGTGGATGACCGAGGTCTACCACCCCAACAGCAGCGACTCGGCCGACCTGTGGCCGCAGGCGCTCGACGTGGGCGAGCACATCCACCGCGCGTTGGTGTACGGCCGGTTCCAGACCTATGTGTGGTGGTACATCCGCCGTTCGTACGGTCCGATGCGCGAGGACGGGCAGATCAGCAAGCGTGGCGCCAACATGGCGCATTACTCGAAGTGGGTCCGCCCCGGCTACTCGCGGATCACCGCGACCGCGAACCCACAGTCGAACGTCTACATCACGGCGTTCAAGAGCGGATCCAGGATCGTCATCGTCGCCGTCAACAAGAACTCGTCGGAGGTGTACCACCCGTTCACCATTGTGGACGCAGGTTCCGCGACGGTCTCGACCTGGCTGACGAACGAAACACGGACCCTCGCGCACTACAACGACTTCACCATGTCGAACGGGTCATTCGGCGCACAGTTGCCTGCCCGCAGCATCAGAACCTTCGTCGTGGGTTGATCCTGCTAGGACCGGGGCAGTCGCTGGAGCAGGTCCGCGAACCCGGCCGAGTAGTGGGTCACGAGGTCCTCGCCGATGACGCCGGTCGCGTCGTCGGCGAGCCGCGCGACCGGCTCCATGGCCTGCGCTCCCGGCGACCACCAGTAGACCTGCGGACTGAGGCCGGTCGACTCGTCGTAGTACTCGGCGGCCAGGTGCGCGATCTCGCCCAGCGCGTACGCGACGCCGGCATTGTCCTGCAGCACATGGAAAACCAGCATTGTGTGGTTGGGCACCGCGACCAGCACGCCGTACGGGAGGTCCGCCGAGCCGGTGACGGCCTCGACGACCCACGGCATGATCAACAAGCCGGAGGCGACGTACTCGTCGCCGCTGAGGACGTACACGCCTTCGTTGGCGGCGTACGCCTCCGGCAAGTGCCTGCACAGGTTGTCCAGGCCCGCTGCGAGCAGCCGGTCGTAGCCGTGCCGTTCGACCTGGCTGTCGTTGAGAATGGCGATGCGGTCGGGATGGTCGAGCGCGAGCACCATCAGCAGGTCGGGGGCGACCTCCTGCGCGTAGTTCCACCAGTCGACCGGGCTGCCGTCGGCGGGCCGCAGGCGCGCGTAGACGCGGTCGAGCAAGCGCTCGGTCGGGCCGTTGAGCTCGGGTGAGCCGTTGGTCAACGCGCCGAGGATGCGCCTGAGGCAGTCGTCGACGATGTCCGCCCACTGGTGCGGCGGGGCGTCGGACACCGCGTCGTACACCGGGCCCAGGCCGAACTCCAGTTGCTCCGGGGAAACGACTTCCACGTGGTCGTCGTGCACGACGACCCGCATGCCGATGAACGCCGGACTGCGCCTGACCAAGTTGAGAACCCGCTCCACCGGCAGCAAGGTACAAGATCTTTTACGCCCGTGCGGTTGTTTCCCTCAGGTTCGCCCGCTGCCACGCCGATCCTGAGCCGGGAAAATCTTCGCCGCCGGTGTCGAGTGCCCGGCCCGCCGTTCGTCCTCGGGGTGTTGACGTCTTCGAGAAGGGATGGCCATGGACGTGATGGCGTCGTACCGGCGGGCGCAGGACAGGATGGACGAGGTGCTCGCGGCCGTTCGCCCGGACCAGTGGGACGCGCCGTCGGCGTGTTCCGAGTGGACGGTGCGGGACGTCGCCGGGCACGTGATCTGGGCGCAGCACCAGATGCGGGCGTGGGCGACAGGGGAGGACTACACGGAGCGGGCCGGTGCCCCGGGCGCACCGCATCCGGCGGTGATGGCCGGGGCGGACCCGCTGGCGACGTGGCGGGCCGCTCGCGCGGCCTGTCTGCCGACGTTGACCGAAGAGGCGATGGGGCGGACCACGACGATCACCGGGACCGGCGAGGTGCCGCTCGCGCACGTGCTGACCTTGCTGACCACGGACACGGTCACGCACGCGTGGGACATCGGCTACGCGTTGGGCATGGACGTGCGGCTCGACGAGGGCCTGGTGACGTTGGCGTTCGACTGGGGCCGTGCCCACGTGGTCCGGCGCCCCGGGTTCTTCGGGCCCGAGCTCACGCCGCCGGATGAGGCGGACGATCAGACGCGGATGCTGGCGTTCCTCGGCCGGGCGGCCTGGCAGCCGGTGACCACCTGATCCTGATGCTGGAGGTGGTGCCCCCCACCTCCGGCTCCGCCGCTGCGCCCGGCGTCGCCGCCCACTCAGGCAACTCCTCCGGGAAGCAGGCATTTCCCCAGGTAATACCTCGTGAGTGTTTATCAGGGTTAGAACACCGATAAACACTCACGAGGGCTAGCAGGGGCTCGGCGGACGGCTTCTCTCAACATATCAATGAGTGTTAGATTGTTGATGTGGCTGACGAATGCGACCTGTTGTGCCTGGACCTGCCGCATGCCGAGCGGATCAGGGCGGCGTTGCCCCCGTTGCCGGAGGTCGAGCCCGCCGCGATCCGGGCACGTGCCCTGGGTGACCCGACGCGGCTGACCATCGCCGCGGCGCTGGCGTCGGGCGACGAGTTGTGCGTGTGCGACCTGGCGTGGGTCGTGGGCCAGGCGCAGAACCTCGTGTCCCACCACCTGCGGCAGTTGAAGTACGCCGGACTGGTGACGTCCCGGCGGGACGGCCGGCTGGTGATGTATTCGCTGACCCCGTCGGGCAAGGCGCTGACCGCCGCGATTCTGGTGGTCGAACATGGCTGACGCGTGCTGCGTCCCTCAGGAAGCTCCGCGGGAAGTCCCGCAGGAGACCCAGCACGACGCGCAGCGGGTGTGGCAGGTCCGGGAACTGCGGCTGGCGGCCGTCGCGGCGGTGTTGCTGGCCGCGGGGTGGATCGTCGGCGGACCGGCCGGGACCGGGCTGGAACTGGCGTCGGCGGTGACCGGCGCGGCCACGTTCGCGCCCGGCGCGCTCCGGGCCGTGCTGAAGGGCCGGGTCGGCGTCGGCACGTTGATGACGATCGCCGCGATCGGGGCTGTCGCGCTGGGACAGTACTTCGAAGCGGCGATGCTCGGCGTGCTGTTCTCGATCGCGGAAGGGCTTGAGCACTACGCGATCGCACGGACCAGACGCGGGCTACGAGCGTTGCTCGACCTGGTGCCGCCGACCGCGTCAGTGCTGCGCGACAACGGCGAGACCCAGGTCTCACCGGACGAGCTCGCCGTGGGCGACCGGATGGTGCTGCGGCCGGGGGAGCGCGCGGCCACGGACGGCGTGATCACGTCCGGGCGTACCACCCTGGATCTGTCGGCGATCACCGGCGAGTCCGTGCCGGTCGAGGCCGGTCCGGGCACGACGGTGTACGCCGGAGCGATCAACGGCGGCGGCGCGATCGAGATCGGCGTGACCGCGGCGGCGTCGAACAGTTCGCTGGCCCGAGTCGTGCACCTGGTCGAGCAAGCCCAGGAACGCAAAGGCGTCGGGCAACGCCTGGCGGACCGGATCGCCCGCCCGCTGGTTCCGGCGATCATGGTGCTGGCGGTGCTGATCGCGGGCGCCGGCGCGATCTTCGGGGATCCGCTGGTGTGGCTGGAACGCGCGTTGGTCGTGCTGGTCGCGGCGTCGCCGTGCGCGTTGGCCATCTCGATCCCGTTGACGGTGGTGGCCGCGGTCGGCGCGGCGAGCAGACAGGGCGCGCTGGTCAAAGGCGGCGCGGCGCTGGAGGAACTCGGCCGGATCGGCACGATCGCGCTCGACAAAACGGGAACCCTCACCCGTAACCACCCTCGGGTGGTGGAAGTCGTTCCTGTGCGAGGCGTTTCACGCGAGGACGTGCTGACGGCCGCCGCCGCGCTGGAGGCACGCAGCGAGCATCCGTTGGCCAAGGCGATCCTGGCGGCCGCACCCGGCCGGCAAGCCGCTGAGGACGTCACCGCGTTGCCTGGCCACGGCTTGGTTTCCGCGGCCGGAACGCGGCTGGGCAAACCGGGCTGGATCGATCCCGGTGTACTCGCCGACGACGTCGTCCGGTTGCAGTCCGCCGGGGCGACCGTCGTCCTGGTCGAGGACGGCGCTCTGCTCGGGGCCATCGCGGTCCGCGACGAGTTGCGCGACGAAGCCGTCGAAGTCGTGGATTCCCTCCGCTCGCTGGGAATCGAGCCCGCGATGCTGACCGGCGACAACAGCCGGACGGCGACCGCGCTGGCGGCCAAGGCGGGCATCGCCGTGGTCCACGCGGAACTGTTGCCCGAGGACAAGGCGGCCTTGGTCGACCGGATGCGCGACGGCCACAAGGTCGCGATGGTCGGCGACGGCGTCAACGACGCTCCCGCGCTGGCGACCGCGGACGTCGGCATCGCCATGGGCGCCATGGGAAGCGACGTCGCGATCGAGACCGCTGACGTGGCGTTGATGGGCGAGGACCTCCGGAACCTGCCACAAGTCCTCGCGCACGCCCGGCACGCACGACGCGTGATGGTGCAGAACGTCGGCCTGTCGCTGGCGATCATCACGGTGCTGATCCCGTTGGCCGCCTTCGGTGTCCTCGGGCTGGCCACGGTGGTGTTCGTGCACGAACTCGCCGAGGTCCTGGTCATCCTCAACGCGATCCGGGCCGCGCGGACCTCCCGCCGTGGTCACGTAGCCACCTGACGAGCTCATCAGCCCCGCTGCGCTGGGCCGCGTCAAGCGGTGTGACGTCCTCCCAGGGCGGGATCCAGTTCACGTCAGCACCGCGGCCGAGCAAGTGCTCGGCGGTCTGTTGTTGTCCGCCATGGCATGCGCCCCAGAACGCACGGTCGATTTCGGGCTTGCCCGGGTCGTGGGCGGCGAGGCGGTCCTGTAGCCCGAGCGTGGCCGCATGGGTGAAGGTGGTTTCGGCGCCGCGCTCCACGAGCCGATGCGCGGCCTGCCATTGGCCGAACGCCGTGGCGTCGTCCAACGGTGTTCCGCCGGCGATGACGGCACCGGGTGCGTTGATGTCGGCACCGGCGTCCAGCAGGGCGTCCAGCACGGCGACGTCATTGGTGCTGGACGCCCAGTGCAGCGGCGTCTCGGCATGGGCTGTGCCGCCGAAGCGGGCGTTGACGTCCGCGCCCGCGGCGACGAGCGCGGCGACAGTCGCGGGGCCGTTGGGGAAGTGGCCCGGCCAGTCGGTGACGACGTGCAGCAGTGTCCGTGCCTTGTCGTCGCCGACACGGGCGTTGGCCAGTTCGGGGTTCTCGGCGAGCAGCCGGGTGAGCGTTTCGACATCGCCGTGCTGAACGGCCGCGATCGCGGCATCGGACATTGGTCACCAGTCTCCTGGTCGATCGAGCGTGAGCACCTTTTCCAGCGCCGCGGCCGTCGCGGCATGCGGAAGGCCCGCGGTGCACGGGCCGTCCGCACGGCTTTTTCGCGAAGGTCAGCCGCCGAGGACCTCGCGCAGTTTCTCCGCGAAGGCCTCGGGCTGGCCGGCGTACCCGAACTCGCCGCCGAGGAAACCGCCGTGGTGGCTGGGGAAAACGGTCGCCTCCTGGCCGAGCGCCCGCGCGGTGGCGATCGCCGTGCGGCCGGTGAAGGTGTTCGCGGACTCCTCGCCCACGGCGATGACGATCCGCGTCGGCGCCTTGGTCAGCGCGTCGAAGTCGGGCCGGTATTCGGTGACAGGCAGCGACCGGTCGGACAGCAGCACGTCGTCACGGGCGCCGTCGTCCTCGGTCGGCATGCCGAACTGCGCGGGATCCGGCGCGGGCTGGGCGAAGTACTCGTCGGTGAACTCGCCCTGCCACGACGTCATCGCGATGAAACCCGCCATGCCCGCGCCGAACCCCTTGGCCTGGTACGCCTCGAGAAACCCGGCCTGGGCGCGCTTGGCGGCCTCGGCGTCGGGCAGCACCGAGATGATCGGCGGCTCGTGCGCCACCAGCGTGGTCACGTCGTCCGGATACGCCGTCACCAGCGCGAGGGCGGTCACCGCGCCGCCGCTGCTGGCGAAAACCTCGACCGGGCCGGCGCCGAGCTCCTCGATGATGGCGTGCACGTCCTGCGCCTGCACCGTGGGCGAGTTGTCGGTCCGGCCGTCCTTGCGCTTGCTGCGGCCCAGACCACGCGGGTCGTACGTGATCACCGTCCGGTCCGGGAAGTACGACGCCAACGTGGTGAAACCGTTGGCCTCCATCGGCTGGCCGATCATGAACAGGGGTGGTCTGCCGCCTGGGGCAGGTTGCGGGCCGTGCACGTCGTACGTGAGGTCGGCCTCGGCGGTTTCCAGTGTGTGCGTCGTCGTCATGGCAGTTCAGACAGCTCCCGTGTCGGAAATCATCGGACAGGCGCCGACCATAGCGGCGCCTGCCGACAACGGGCCGTTCATTCCGTCCGGGCGCCGGCGATCTTGGCCTTCCACGCCGCGGTCGCCGGAGCGTCGCTGTACTCGTCGTGCCAGTTCCACCACTCGTACGGCGGGGTCTGCGGGTAGCCCTCCGGGGAGTCCTCCCAGTCCTCCTGCCGGCCCAGCGCGGTGATGTCCAGGTAGCTCCAGGTGCCGCCCATCGCCTCGTCACCGCGGTTGTTGACGAAGTAGGTCCGGAACACCTTCGAGCCGTCGCGGATGAACGCGTTCGTGCCGTGCCACTGGTCGACGCCGAAGTCGAGGTCGAACTCGTCGGTGATGGTGACCCAGGGAATGCCCGTCCAGCCCATCCGGGCCCGCATGCGCTCGATGTCGGCTTGAGGCGCACGCGAGGCGAAGACCAGGGTCGTGTCGCGGGCATGCAGGTGCGCCACGTGCGCGACCTGGTCGGCGACCAGTGAACAGCCGGGGCACGCGTGGTCGGGCCAGCCGTGCACGCCGGGCTCGAAGAAGGCGCGGTAGACGATCAGCTGCCGGCGCCCCTCGAACAGGTCGAGCAGGCTCATCTGGCCTGCGGGGCCGTCGAACGTGTACGTCTTCTCGACCGCGAGCCAGGGCATGCGGCGGCGTTCCGCGGCCAGCGCGTCCCGGGCGCGGGTCAGTTCCTTCTCCTTCACCAGCAGCTGCCGGCGGGCGTTCTCCCACTCCTGCGCCGATACGATCGGTGGCGTCTTCATGACGACGTCGTCCTTCCATCGAGGTGGTCCTTCAAGGCCGCGAGCGGGCCGTCCCAGTCGCGGGCCAGCGCGGCCAGGAACTGCTGCGCCACCTGCATCGGGGCGGAGCGCAGCCGGTACCGCACGCGGCGGCGTTCGCCGTGCTCCGCCGTGACCAGTCCGGCCTCGGCGAGCAGGGCGAGGTGTTTGGCGATCGCCTGCCGGCTGATCGGCAGGCGCGCGGCGAGGTCCGTCGCGGTCGCGGGCCCGCCGGCCGCCAGCGCGGCCAGGATGCCGCGCCTGGTCGGGTCGGCGAGCGCGGTGAAGACCTGCTCCGCGACGGCCTCCATGTCAGGCCGCATCGAGGTACTCGGCCAGTTCCCCCAGTTCGCGCGGCCAGCCGTCGGTGTGCGAGTCGAACGCCACCCGGTACTCGTCCGGCGGCAGTTGGGCGAACCCGGTCTCCACCACCGTCAGCCGGGTGCCCGAACCGGTCGGTTCGAGCGTGAACTCGACGTACGTGCGGCGCGGGTCGTCCTCCGGCATGCCGTGGACCTGCCACGTGAAGCCGAACACCGCGGGTTCCTCGACCCGTTCCACCCGCATCCGGGCCGCGCGCTCGCCCTTCCACTTCGACTCGGCAGCGCCGCCCGGACGCAGGTCGATCGTGGCCTCGTCGCCGAACCAGCCCGCCAAGCCCTCCGCCGTGGTGATCGCCGCCCAGACCTTCTCCGGCGGGTGGGCGAACTCCACGGTCCGCTCGATGCGATCGGGGAACCCCATGACAGCCTCCTGTGTGCAACCAACTGGTTGCACACTATTGCAACCCGCCGGTTGCGTCAACAGGAGGCTACTTCAGCGCGGCCGCCCAGGCGGTCAGCTCGGCGAGCGCTGCCTGCGTCGGCCGGGATTCGCCGGCCACCAGGGCGAAGTGGACCTTCCCGGTGTCCTGACCGGACAGCATGAGCCGGTTGACGCCCGGCACGCCCGGCTCCGGCGCGACCGCCACCGGCTCCTTCCCGGTGTACGAGGGCAATCCGGTGACCGATCCGAGGTCGCTGACCACAGTGGTGGACTCCGGGCGGAAGGCCGCGGGCAGGTGCAGTTCGGTCGGAGCGGTGCTTCCGTTGGAGCGCCAGGCGATCACGGCGTACTGGCCCGTGCCGGCGAGCGCGCGGACCGCGGGCATGGTGTCCGGGATCCTGTTCCATGCGGACACTACTCGATCCTCGTAGGTGAAAGCGAGCGTGTCTCCCGCGACCGCCCGGGGGAACGCGCGGTCGATCAGGCGACCGTCCACATTCAACACCGGTGTGGTCCCGTCGAGCCGAACGGCGGAGAAGTGCTCGTCGTTCATCGCGTCGCCCTCGGTCTTGACCTTGTCCGGGTTGTCGTTCATCAGCTCGTGGTGACGGTTGTAGTAGATGTCCCAATGCCATTGGCTGCCGGACAGCGCGCGGCCCGACTCGGCTGACTTGGCCCACCACTCGGCGCCGGTCACCCGGGAATCCAGGGCCTGGTACATCGCCTTGAGCACGCTCGGCGCCTTGTCGGAGGTGAATCCGGCGATCGGGTGGCCGAACTCGGAGACGATCCCCGGGCTGCCCAGGGATGTGGCGCGGTCCCGGATCTCGCGGAAGTCCGCCGTGTACTCGCCGTCGTTGGCGTTGCCGGGTTTCAGCACGCCGGACTGGGCTTTGCCGTCGTAGAAGTGTGAGTTGAACACGTAGCGCGGACCGAGCCGGGACAGCGCGGTGAACCCGCCGGGTTCGGCGAAGAACTCCACGTTCTGGTTCCAGAACACCAACGGCTCGGCGAAGACGGGCTTGTCCGTCCAGCCCGCCTCGTCCATCCGCTGGCGGAACTGCTGGTGGAACGGCCACAGCAGATCACGCTCCCACGTCGGGCCGCTCTGCCCGGCGTCGTACCGCCCGGCGTAGGGCTCGTTGAGCGGATCGACGCCGAGCATCATGTCGAAGGCGGCGGGGGACAGGTTCTGCTTGAGGTACCGCAGTGTTTCGCCTGCCTGGAACAGGAACTCGTCGCGGATCCTGATCGGCCCGGCGCTGGTCTGCAGTTCCCGGTTGTGCCAGAAGTCGTACACGGCGCTGGTGACCGCCTGGTTGTTCTTCATGTTCTGGCCCCAGTGGAAACACAGCCCGCACGACTCACGCGGGTAGTTGCCCGCCCGGACAAGCCATTCCGGCGCGCCGTCACCGGTGTACCAGCTGTCGCGGTTGAACAGGTACCGCGAGTACAGGTCCTGGTGGAAGTCGAGGTAGACGCGGATGCCCTGGTCGGTGAAGGCGGTGATCTGCTCGGTGACCTTGGCCAGGTACCCGTGATCGATCCGCTTGGGCTCCGGTTCGATCCACGCCCACGTCACCAGGAACCTGATCGCGTTGGCACCACTCATCTTCCGCAGTGCCGCGGCTGACACGCGCGCGTCGGCCACGCTCGCGAACGGCAGGCCGCGCTGTTCGGCCAGCTTCGCCTCGCCGGAGACGTTGAACCCTCGCAGCACGATCTCGCGCCCGTGCTCGTCGCGGAACACGTCACCGGAGACGCCGACCTTGGCCCTGTCGAACCAGAACGGTTCAGCCGCCGCCGTCGCCGGTAGTGGCAGCAGGAACAGGGCGGCCAGCAGGACAAGCGGGAGACGCTTCATCGTGATCACCTCGGCAGGGCGGTGAACGTGAGAAAGGCTCGCGTCTCGACTGTAACCGCTGTGCGCCAAGGACGCCAGCGACAGTCCGGCCGGGAAAGCGATTTCCCGAACGCGGCGTTCCGAAAGTGTCGGACCTCCTTGGTAGCGTTGAATCAGGGTTTCCTCTCGGGAAATGCTGGTGCGGTGGATGGCGCCCGGCGGCGGCCGGGATCGGCGTGCTTGTTCTTTCGATTGCCGGGGCGTTGACAAGAGCAGGGCGGCGGGCCAGGCTGGGAGCGCTCCCAGTTACCCGGCGATGCGGAGTCGGCAATGTGGCGACATGCTGTGATGTCCGTGGTGGTAGTGCTGGGCACTCTCGTCGGCGTGCCGGCGGCGGCAGGTCCGCAGGCCGCTCCGGCGGCCCCGGCGCGGATCATGCCGCTCGGCGATTCGATCACGGCCGGCCCCGGGTGCTGGCGAGCGTTGTTGTGGGATCGCTTGCAGCGCAACGGATACTCGAACATCGACTTCGTCGGCACGCAGCCCGGCGGCGGTTGCGCGGTCCCGCACGACGGTGATCACGAGGGCCACGGCGGGTACCTGGCCACCGGTATCGCCAACCAGAACCAGTTGCCGGCTTGGCTGTCCGCGACCAGGCCGGACATCGTGCTGATGCACCTGGGCACGAACGACGTGTGGAACGCGATCGCGCCCGAGACGATCCTGACCGCGTACTCGAAGCTCGTCGACCAGATGCGGGCGAGCAACCCGGCGATGAAGATCGTTGTCGCGCAGATCATCCCGATGCAGCCGAGCGGCTGTTCCGCCTGCGCGCAACGGGTCGTGGCGCTCAACAACGCGATTCCCGCCTGGGCGGCAGAAAAGACGACCGCGCAGTCGCCGATCGCCGTGGTGGACCAGTGGACGGGCTTCAACGCGGCGACGGACACCTACGACGGGGTGCACCCGATCGACTCCGGCTTCCAGAAGATGTCCGACCGGTGGTACCCCGCCGTGACGGCCGCTCTCGGCGGCACAAACCCACCGCCGCCCGGTTCCTGCGTCGCGACGTATCGCGTGATCGGCCAGTGGAACGGCAGTTTCCAGGGTGAGGTGAGCGTCCGCAACAACACCACAGCGGCGACGTCATCGTGGTCGGCGACGCTCAGCTTCACCAACGGCCAGAGGATCAGCCAGTCGTGGAACGCCACGGTGACCCAGAACGCGGCCGAGGTGAGCGCACGGAACCTGAGCTGGAACGGCGGCCTGCCGCCCGGCGGCTCGGCGACCTTCGGATTCCTGGCGAGCTGGTCCGGCACGAACGACCCACCGGCCGTCCAGTGCACAGTCACCTCGGTCGCCAGTACCGCGGCCTACGCCGGGCTGGCTGACATCGCTGTCACCACAACACAAGTGGCGTTCGGGCTGCGCAGGCCCACGGCGATCTCGGCGCCCAATGACGGCAGCGGACGGCTGTTCATCAGCGAGAAGTCCGGCACGGTCCGCATCTACCACCCGGCCACCGGCTTGGCGGACGCGCCGCTGCTGACCATCCAGGACCGGGTCAGCGAGGCGGGCAACGAACGCGGGCTGCTCGGTATCGCCGTGTCACCGGCATTCGCCGACGACCAGACGATCTACCTGGCCTACACCCGGCTCCCGGACAACGCGGTCACATTAGGCCGCTACCGGTTGACCGACAACCGGTTCGAGGAGTTGCTGAGCCAGGAGCATGCGACGTATCCCAACCACAACGGCGGTCAGCTGGCGTTCGGGCCGGACGGCCTGCTCTTCTGGGGAATCGGTGACGGCGGCGACGCGGGTGATCCGTTCCGCGCCGGTCAGCGCCTGGACACGTTGCTGGGCAAGATCGTCCGGCTCGATGTCGGCCGTTCCTGTGACGGGCTCGCCTACTGTGTCCCGCCGGGAAACCCGTTCGTCGGCGTGGCGGGCGCGCGGGCGGAGATCTGGGCGTACGGACTCCGTAATCCCTGGCGGTTCTCGGTGGACCCGGCCGACGGGTCGCTGTGGATCGGGGACGTCGGCCAGGGCGCGTTCGAGGAGATCGACCACCTGGCCGCCACCGCGGGCGGCGCGAACCTGGGCTGGTCGTGCCGGGAAGGTCCGCAGGTCTTCGACGCCACCCGGTGTGAGCCAGGGGCCGTCTACACCGACCCGGTGTTCAGCTATCCCACGTCGACCGACGGCTGTGCGGTCATCGGCGGGGTCGTGTACCGGGGCGCCCGGTACACGGATCTGGCGGCCGGGACGTACCTGGCCTCCGACTACTGCTCGAATCCCGCGTGGGCACTGCGCAAGAACGCCGATGGCACCTACAGCCAGGCCAGGATCGGCGAGTTGCCCATCCAGGTCACCAGTTTCGGCACGTCCGCCGACGGTGAGATCTACCTGATCAACGACCTGCCCGGGCAGCTGCACCAGGTCGGCTTCGTGCGCACAGTGGACTGTTCGGTCGCGTACAAAGTGGAGTCGCAGTGGGGCAACGGGTTCACCGCGTCGGTCACCGTGACCAACAACGGAACTACCGCGATCGACGGGTGGACGCTGCGCTGGCCGTTCACGGACGGCCAGCAGGTCGGCAACGGCTGGAACGCCACCGTGACCCAGAACGGCCAGGCGGTCTCGGCCGTCAACGCGAACTGGAACGCCAGGATCGAGCCGGGCGCGTCCGTGACGTTCGGTTTCCTCGCTTCCCGTGCGGGACCGAACAGCACACCGGCCGGGTTCACCCTGAACGACTCGAACTGCCGATAGGAAGAGCACAATGCGCCGCCTCCCGGTAATAGTCGCAATTGGACTGGTCCTGTCGGTTCAGGTGGTACCCGCGGCGCACGCCCGCGCCGCGGGTACCATCGACTTCCGTCACAGCCTGCAACGCATCGACGGATTCGGCTTCTCCCAGGCGTTCCAACGCGCCGCGTTGATGCACGGCGCCCGTGGGCTGTCGCCGCAGAAGCAACGGGAGGTGCTCGATCTGCTGCTCAGCCGTACCCATGGCGCCGGGCTGAGCATTCTGCGGCTGGGCATCGGCTCGTCCGCGGACAACCCCTACGACCGCATGCTGTCCATCCAGCCGGTGGATCCGGGCGGCCCGGCCGCGCCGCCGAAGTACGTCTGGGACGGCGACGACGGCGGACAGGTCTGGCTTGCCAAGGAGGCCAAGGCATACGGCGTGACCCGTTTCTACGCCGACGCCTGGAGCGCACCTGGCTACATGAAGGACAACGGTGACGACGCGAACGGCGGGACGCTCTGCGGCCTGCAAGGCACGTCGTGCACCAGCGGCGACTGGCGGCGGGCGTACGCGGACTACCTCGTCCAGTACACCCGTTTCTACGCCCAGGAAGGCATCACCATCACGGATCTCGGGTTCACCAACGAGCCTGAGTGGACGACGTCGTACGCCTCCATGCGGCTCACGCCTGCCCAGGCCGTGGAGTTCACCAAGGTCCTCGGCCCGCGTGTGCAGGGCACGCAGCTCAAACTGGTCTGCTGTGACGCGGCGGGCTGGAGCCAGCAGCGCGAGTACACCGCGGCGATCGAAGCCGATCCGGTGGCACGCGACTACATCACCACGCACGCGGGTCACCCGTACCGCAGCCCGGTGGACGGGCCGTTGCCGACCGACAAGCACACGTGGATGTCGGAGTGGTCGCCGAACGGCACCACCTGGAACGAGGCGTGGGACGACAACAGCGGTTACGACGGCTTCGCCGTAGCACAGAACATCCACGACACGCTGACCACCGGCGAGGCGAACGGCTACGTGTTCTGGTTCGGAGCGTCGCTCGGCGCCACCCGTGGCTTGATCCAGCTCGACGACGGAACCAACGGCGGCGACAGCTACCGGGTGTCCAAACGACTGTGGGCCTTGGCTTCCTACAGCCGGTTCATCCGCCCGGACGCGGTCCGTGTCCAGGCCGCGACCGCCGACACCGCACTGAAGGTCTCCGCGTACCGCAACGCCGACGGCAGCCGGGTGGTGGAAATCCTCAACACCGCGACCACGACCGTCAGCACGGACTTCACCCTGGACATACCTGGGCGTCCGCGCGCGTACGTCACCGACACCACCCGCTCGCTAACCGCGACTGACGCCGTACGCGTTCAGGGCAAGACGCTGTCCGCGCAGCTCGCACCCCGGTCGTTGACCACGGTGGTGCTGCGGTAGCGCCATGAAACCGGGATGAAACCGCGGCAAATCCCGGCGCCAGCACTCTCGTCGGCGTGACGACGAGAGGAGGGGCGATGATCGCGGCTACTGGGCTGCGCAAGTCGTTCGGCGGGAACGTGGTGCTCGACGGCATCGATCTGGACATCGCCGAGGGGTCGATTTTCTCGATGCTCGGCCCGAACGGCGCCGGCAAGACGACGACCGTGCGGATTCTGTCCACCTTGGTACGGCCGGACGCCGGGCAGGTGAGCATCGCCGGGCACGACCTGATCACCCAGCCCCATGCGGTACGGGCCGTGATCGGTGTGACGGGACAGTTCTCCGCGGTGGACAACCTGTTGACCGGCGAGGAGAACCTGGCTCTGATGGCCGGGCTGCTCCGGCTGGACCGGCGGCACCGGCGGACGCGCGTGGCGCGGCTGCTGGACCAGTTCGAGCTGACCGAGGCGGCCGGAAAACCGGTGAGCACGTATTCCGGCGGCATGCGGCGGCGGCTCGACCTGGCGATGACGCTGGTCGGCCGGCCACGGGTGATCTTCCTGGACGAGCCGACCACCGGACTGGATCCGCGCAGCCGCCGGGCCATGTGGGACCGGATCCGTGATCTCGCCGCCGCGGGCATCACGATCTTCCTGACCACGCAGTACCTGGAGGAGGCGGACCGTCTGGCCGACCGGATCGTGGTGCTCGACCACGGCAGCATCGTCGCGCAGGGCACGGCGGAGGAACTCAAACGGAGGGTGCCGGGCGGGCACATCCGCCTGCAGTTCGGCGACATCGCGGGACTCGCGGCTGCCGAACAGGTCCTTGAGACGACAGGGCGGGACGACGACACGTTGGCGCTACAGGTGCCGTACGACGGCGACGTCCGATCGTTGCGGGCGTTGTTGGACCGGCTCGGCACCGCGGCGGTCGAGATCGAGAGCCTGTCGGTGCACACGCCCGATCTCGACGACGTGTTCCTGGCCCTCACCGGCCGCTCGGCCACCCTGGAGGTGTCATGACGTCGCTATCCCATGCGGTGAACGACTCGGCGCTCATGCTTGGCCGCAACCTGCGGCACACGCTGCGCAACCCGTCGACGCTGTTCGGCTCGTTGCTGGTGCCGATCATCCTGATCCTGGTGTTCGTGTACATCCTCGGCGGCGCGTTCACCGCAGGCGGCGAGTATGTCGACTACATCGCCCCTGGCGGCCTCGTCCTCACGATGGGATACGGCGTCGCGTCGACCGCCATCGCCGTCGCCAACGACATGGCCGACGGCATCATTGCCCGGTTCCGCACCATGGCGATCAGCCGCGCCGCCGTGCTGACCGGGCACGTCGTCGGCAGCTCGCTCAGGACCGTCGTGTGCGTCGCGCTGGTCATCGGAGTCCTGCTGATCATGGGCTTCCGGCCGTCCGCCGGGTTCGCCGAATGGCTCGGTGTGGCCGGCGTGGTCGTGATGATGGCGCTGGCGACCAGCTGGCTGACAGTCGCGTTCGGACTCGCGGCCAAAACCGTGGAGGGAGCGAGCTTCGCCACGTTCCCGCTGGTCTTCCTGCCGTTCATCAGCAGCGCGTTCGCCCCGACGAACACGATGCCCGCGGCGGTGCGCTGGTTCACCGACAACCAGCCGTTCACGCCGGTCATCGAGACGTTGCGGGGCCTGCTGATCGGCACGCCGATCGGTGACAGCTGGATCTGGGCGGTCATCTGGTGCGCGCTGATGGCGTTCGGCGGTTACTTCTGGGCTCGCGCCTTGTTCAACCGCTGATCCGTTCGCGCAGGGCCGTGAGCGCCGCGGCCACCAGACTGCCCGAGTCCAGGGCGGCGTACGCCGACTGAGCGTCCGCGTACGCCGCCTTGTCGGACTGCTCGGCCATTTCCCGGGCCCGCGCGGGGGACATCGTCGGCTGGTATCCCCGGGAGAACCGGAATCTCTCGGCCAGCGCCACCATTCCGGCGCCCGGCCGGCCGTCGGCGATGTCGGCCGCCGCGATGCCCAGCAGCAGGGAGCCGTACGACGGGAAGTTCACTGTGGACGGACGGTGGGTCAGGACTTCGGCCAGCAGGCCCGGTGCGGTGCCGGCGATGTCCCGCACGAGGCCGAGATGACCGTGCCGGGCGTGGGCGACGAGCGTGACGCCCTGTACCTCGATGAACCACGCTTCCGCGACCGACGTGTCGATGCCCATGACCGGGTCCGCGCCCGGGAGCATCCGGTCGGCCACTCGCCGCCACGCGCGCAGACCGGCCTCGACCTGACCTCGTCCCAGCATGATCTCGGCCCGCAGAGCCAGCCCGACCGGGTCGTCCTCGCCGGGCATGGCGGCTTCGTCGGCCCAGCGCTCGGCCTCGTCGTAGGCGCCGATCTGCAAGTTGGCCATGGTCAGCGCCCATCGGCCGCGGACGGTGCTGGACCGCGCGCCGACCTGGACGATCAACGGCAACGCGGCGGCCAGGTGGTCGCGTGCCCGGTGACCTTGGTCGGCGTCCAGGCTCAGTTCGCCGAGACGGGAATGCGCGAAGGCGGGGAAGAGCGGGCCGCGCAGCGTGTCGGCCGCCCTGAGCATCCGTTCGGCGGCGAACAGTGCTTCGTCGATGTTGTTGTGCTGTTGGTGGAGGAAGCTTTCGAACCCGGCACGCATCCAGAACAGGATGGGTGTGTCCGCGTGGTCCGCGGGCCCGAGCACCATCGCGTGTGCGGCTCGCGTCGTGGTGTCCGGTGTGCCGAGAGGCAGACGGCGAAGGACCACGAGTGCGCGTGTCGCTCGTGGGCCGTGCATGAGGAAGGTGTTGACGGCGGAGATGACCGCGGCGGTGCGGGTGATCTCGACGTGCGCCGGCTCCGGCCGGAAATGTGACAGGCATCGTTGGGTCTGCTCGGTCAACCAGCTCAGCCGGGCGAAGTTGGACTCCAACAACCACAGACACCCGAGTACGGCCGCCATGGCGGACACGGTCGCGCCGTCATCGCGGTCGAGCCCGAGCCGTAACGCCAGCTGGAGGTTGTCCTGTTCGGCGCGGATGAGCCAGGTGGCCGTGACGGGGTCGTCGCCGAACACCGCGTCGTGGTTGGCCGTGCCGAAGTCGCGGGCCCACGCGAGGAAGCGCCGGGTGACGTCCGCGTCGCGGTCCACGGCGCTGAACTCGCGGACCGTCTCCAGCATGTGCAGCCGTGCGCCGGACCGGGTGTCGACGGCCTTGAGCAGGGACTGATCGGTCAGCTGGGTCAGCACGTCCAGCACGTCACCGGTGCCGAGCAGGTGTGCGGCCGCGTCGGCGGTGAACCCGCCCACGAAGATCGACAGCGCCCGCATCGCCGCCTGGGCGGGCGGATCGAGCAGGTTCCAGCTCCAGTCGATCACGGCCCGCAGCGCCCGGTGCCGTTCCGGGCTGTCCCGGGCGCCGCCCCGCAACAGGGCGAAGCGGTCGGCCAATCGGACGGCGATCTCGGGGACGGACATGATCCGTACCCGGGCCGCCGCCAGTTCGATGGCCAGTGGCAGCCCTTCCAGCCTTCCGCAGACGTCCTGCACCGCGTCCAGCGGCAGTTCGGCCGTGGGACGTGCCGCTTTCGCGCGGTGGTTGAACAACTCGACGCTGGCTGGCAGCGTCAGCTCCGGCAGGAGGTACACCGACTCCGACGACAGCCCGAGTCGGGCGCGGCTGGTGGTGAGCACCCGCAGGTCGCCCGTCATCGAGATCAGCGCTCGAACCAGTTCGGCGGCGCCACGGACGACGTGCTCGCAGTTGTCCAGGACCAGCAGGGCCGACCCGTGACCGAGAGCGTTGACGATCCCGGTGACGAGATCCACGGGTGTCAGCCGGCCGTCCCCAACACCGAGCGCTGCGGCGACCGCGCTGGCGACGTCGTCATCAGACGTCACGCCCGCGAGGGGTACGAGGTGTACGGCGTGCTGTTCCGCACGGCGGCTGACGGCGTAGGCGAGCCGCGTCTTGCCCAGGCCTCCAGTGCCGACGATCGAGGTGACGCGAGACGACCGCATCAGGTGCGTCACCGCGAGGATGTCGTCGTCACGACCGAGCAGCGCGTTCGGCTCCTGCGGTATGCCTGAGCGCACGACGGGCGCAGAACCACGCAGCAACTCGTGGTACATCTGCTGCAACGCGGGCCCGGGATCTGTGCCTAACTCGTCACGCAGAGAGCGCCGGTAGGCGTCGTACCGCGTGATGGCCACGGACGGTCCCGCCGTCGCCGCCTCGCACCGCAGCAGCTCCACCAGCACTTCTTCGTCCTGAGGCCGCTCGCGGAACACCTGGCCGAGAATGTCGAGCGCATCCGCGTACCGCCCCAACCGAGACAGGGCGAGCGCCCGGATCCGCAACAGCGACCGGTACGTGGACATCCGCTCGGCACGCAACATCGACAGCGGATCAACCGCCTCCGAATCGCCCGCCTCCGCCTCCGCGTCCGCCCATCGAGCAAGACCGGATTCGGCGTGCTGGAGCGCGGCCGCGTAGTCCCCGTCCCGCAGACACTGCGCGCTCGCTGACCCGCTGAGCAGGACCGCCGACGTGTCGACCTGGTCCTCGGACAGCGCGAGCCGGTAACCATGCGGCGTACTGGCGATCAGACCGGCCCCGAGTTGCGAACGGGCGCGCGACACCAGGATCTGCAACGCCTTGCCCGGATACTCCGGCCGCTCGTCCCACCAGAGCTCCTGGACGAGCCGGGACGCACTGCAACCAGTCCGCAGATCGGCGGCCAGCAGGGCGAACAGGGTGCGCATCCGCGGCCCGGTGATCTCCTTGCCGCGGTACGCCACCCTCGGCAAGAGGAGCAGGTCGGTGGACACCCGCCCAAGCCTGGTCCGACCAGGCCGAGCTTGGCAAGTCGCTGCCGGACCCTCGTGAGTGTTTATCAGGGTTAGAACACGGATAAACGCTCACGAGGTTCTCACCCGGTGGGGTGATGCAGGTCATGCGGCCGGTACCTAACGTCACCCGGTACGGCGACACCCGTTCGCGCCGTGACTTGGGAGGGGATGCCGCGTGATGAAGAATCGTCACAGGGCCGCGATGATCAGTGCCTGTCTTGCTGCTTCTGGTCTCGCGATGCCTGCGTTCAGCGCTTCCGCGGCGCCTGTTCCAAGCGGGTACGACCAGTTCATTGTCACCTTCAGTGATGCCGCTGCACGGGGTGTCACGCTTTCGGGAGTCACGACCGTGCGGGAGATGGCCGGTGGGGGACTTGTCGTCAGGCCTGCCGCCCGGGGGCTGGATCGCGCCGGTGCGCAGCGGTTGATGGGCCAACTGGCCCGCCAGGCCGGGGTGGCCAGCGTGGAGCCTGACCTGATCGTCACCGCGCAGGCCGTTCCCAACGATCCGCGGTACCCGGAGCAGTGGCACTACTTCGAGCCCACCGGCGGGATGAACCTGCCAGGTGCGTGGGACACCGCCGACGGCACCGGCGTCACGGTCGCGGTGATCGACACCGGCATCGTCGAGCACTCGGATCTGGCGGCGAACGTGCTGCCCGGCTACGACTTCATCAGTGACGCCGCGAGCGCGCGCGACGGGGACGGGCGGGACGCCGACCCGACCGACGAGGGCGACTGGTACGCCGCGGGAGAGTGCGGCCAGGTCAATCCCAGCAATTCGAGCTGGCACGGTACGCATGTGGCCGGCACGGTTGCCGCGGTCAGCAACAACGGTGTCGGCGTCGCCGGTGTCGCGTCGAAGGCCAAGATCCTGCCGCTCCGCGTGCTCGGCAAGTGCGGCGGCCGTACGTCCGACATCGCCGACGCGATCACGTGGGCCTCGGGTGGCCGCGTGCCACGCGTCGACGTCAACCCCAACCCCGCCAAGGTCATCAACATGAGTCTCGGCGGCAGCGGGCGGTGCGCGCAGGCGTACCAGCGGGCGATCAACGGCGCGGTGTCGCGCGGCACCACTGTGGTCGTCGCGGCCGGTAACTCCAACGCGGACGTCGCCAACTTCACGCCGGCGAACTGCTCCAACACGGTGACGGTCGCCTCGAACGACCGCCAGGGCAACCGGGCCTTCTACTCCAACTTCGGTGCCCTGATCGACGTGACCGCGCCCGGTGGCGAGGTCCGCAACGAGACGGACCCGCCCGGCACCCGCACCAAGCCGCAGGACGGCGTTCTGTCCACTTTGAACGCCGGGGCCACGGTCGCCGCGGCCGAGAGCTACCAGACCTACATGGGCACAAGCATGGCCGCCCCGCACGTCGCCGGTCTCGCCGCGCTGATGCTCGGCGAAACCTCGCTCGCCCCGGCACAGGTGGAGTCGACGCTCAAAGCCCACGTCCGGCCGTTGCCCGGGACGTGCACGGGCGGCTGTGGCGCCGGAATCGTCGACGCCACAGCCACAATCGCTGCTCTCTGACACCTACTCCGCGTGAAGGCGCCCGTCGACGAACCCGTCGACGGGCGCGTAGCCCAGCACCGTTCTCGCCTCGGTGAGGTCCAGGTGCTGGATGGAGTTCTCGCTGGTGGCGTTCACCATCAGGAAGCCGTCGCCGTCGAACTCGATGGCCCGGACCAGAAGCTGGTTGAGGTCCCGCGGCGAGATGTAGACGTGGTCGATGCGTTCGCCCCGGATGGTCAAAGCCGACTCGCGCGTCTGGTACGCGCCGATCCGCAACGCGATCACGGAAATGCCGCGCTGCTCGCCGTAATACCGGCCGAGGGCTTCCCCGAAGCATTTCGTGACACCGTAGAGCGTGGCCGGATTGACCGGATCGGTGACGCGGATCTGCTTGTCCTCGGGATAGCCCACCACAGCGTGGACCGACGACGCGAACACCAGCCGGCGGCAGCCCGCGCCCGCGGCGGCCTCGAACACGTTGTACGCGCCGATCACGTTGCTCGGAAGCAAGGTGTCCCAGCCCGCGTCCGGTCTGGGTTCACCGGCCAGGTGCACGACGGTGTCCACATCGGAGCACAGCGCGGTCATGGCGTCCGGATCGGTCAGGTCGGCGGAAACCACTTCGCCGTACGCGTGCAGAGCGGACATGTCCGCCTGAGGGCGGTCGGAAAGCCGCAGCCGGTAACGGCCCGCGGCGAACTCGGCGAAGCGTGACCCGACCCGGCCGGCGGCTCCGGTGACCAGGACACGGGGCTGAGATGAGGCTGTCATGACCGACATCATGCTCCGGCACGCCGGTGTTTGTCCCGATCAGCGCACGACCGTGAGGATGTGCGAGACCGCCCGCCACGGCTGCAACCGCACGAAGTTGGCCTGACCCCATGTGTAGCGTTCGCCGGTGATCTCGTCGGCCACGGTGAACTGGTCGTTCCACTGCATGCCGATGGCGGGCAGGTCCAGCCACACCGTGGCTTCCTCGGTGCCGAACGGGTTCAGCGTCACCACGACGATCACAGTGTCCGATGTGGCCGGATCGACCTTCGAGTACGCCAGCATCGCGTCGTTGTCCACGTGGTGGAAACGCAGCGTGCGCAACTGCTGCAACGCGGAGTGGGCGCGGCGGATCTGGTTCAGGCGCGTCAGGAACGGTTCCAGTGACCGGCCTTCGGCGCGTGCGGCGGCGTAGTCACGGGGCCGCAGTTGGTACTTCTCCGAGTCGAGGTACTCCTCACTGCCCTGTCGTAACGGCGTGTCCTCGAACAACTCGTAGCCCGAGTACACGCCCCACGTCGGCGAGAACGTGGCCGCGAGAACCGCGCGGATGGCGAACATCCCCGGCCCGCCCTGTTGCAGCGAGGCGTGCAGGATGTCCTGCGTGTTGACGAACAGGTTCGGCCGTGCCTCGTCGGCGTGCGCCACCAGTTCCTGGCCGAACTCGATCAGTTCCTGTTTGCCGGTGCGCCAGGTGAAGTACGTGTAGGACTGGGTGAACCCGAGCCGCGCCAGGCCGTAGAGCCGGGCCGGGCGGGTGAACGCCTCGGACAGGAACAGCACGTCCGGGTACTGCTCCTTGACCTTCCAGATCAGCCATTCCCAGAAGTTCGGCGGCTTGGTGTGCGGGTTGTCCACCCGGAAGATCCGCACGCCGTGCTCGGCCCAGTGCCGCACCACCCGCAGCACCTCCGCGTAGATGCCCTCGGGGTCGTTGTCGAAGTTGAGCGGGTAGATGTCCTGGTACTTCTTCGGCGGGTTCTCCGCGTAGGCGATCGATCCGTCCGGCAGGGTGGTGAACCACTCTGGATGCCGCTTGACCCACGGGTGGTCCGGCGCGGCCTGCAACGCCAGGTCGAGCGCCACCTCGAGGCCCAGGTCCGCCGCGGCCGCGACGTAGTCGTCGAAGTCCGCCATGGTGCCCAGTCGCGGGTGGATGGCGTCGTGCCCGCCGTCGGCCGACCCGATCGCCCACGGCGAGCCGACGTCGTCCGGCTCGCGGTGCAGGGTGTTGTTGCGGCCCTTGCGGTTCACCTCGCCGATGGGATGGATGGGAGTGAGGTAGACGACGTCGAACCCCATCGCGGCCACGCGCGGCAGGTCCTCGGCCGCGGTCTTGAACGTGCCGTGCACCGGACGCCGCTCGGCGTCCCAGCCACCCGTGGACCGGGGGAACAGTTCGTACCAGGACCCGAACAGGGCCCGTTGCCGGTCGACGTAGACCTCGTGGCGTTCGCCTTCGGTGATGAGCTCACGGACCGGGTCCTCGGTCATGATCCGCTCAACCGGCGGTGACAGGGCCAGGGTCAGCCGGTCCGCCAGCGGGCGCTCGGTGTCCCGCAGGGCGGCGGCCGCCAGCGTGAGCAGTTGCCGGCTCTCGCCGCCGCGGTCGGTGGCGTACCGCGGGCGCTCGGCGACCGTGCACAGCAGCCGCGCGCCGATCTCCAGGTCGTTCGCCATCTCCTCGGCGTTCTGCCCGGCCGCCGCCTTGACCTCGGCGGCGTGCCGCCAGGTGGACCACGGGTCGCTCCACGCTTCGATGTGGAAGGACCACATGCCGGTCTCGTCGGGCACGACCGTGGCGAGCCAGCGGTCGGGTTCCTCGGGATGAGGGCTCATGCGCACGGTCCGGGGCGCTGTGCCGCCGGGTCCCTGCCAGACGACGCTGGCCGCGACCGCGTCGTGCCCTTCACGCCAAACGGTGGCGTGGATGGGAAGGCATTCGCCGACGACGGCCTTGACGGGGTAACGCCCGCACTCCACGTGGGGCGTCACGTGGTCGATGCCGAGCCGTCCAGTCATCAGATTCCCTCCGCGTCAACTCCTCGGCGCGTCACCACAAGGCAATCGGGTTCACCGACAACTGTGCCTGGTCCCGGCCGAATTCGCAGATCAACCAGACGTGCGTCCGGTGAACAAGTCCGCTTCGACTCGCAGGATCCGCCAGCACAGGTACGCACAGATGCCCATCGCCGGAGTGTTGACCAGTGTGCTCGCGATGCCGAGGGCGACAACCTGCCCTTCCAGGTACAGCGGAAGCTGGACGGCGGTGGAGACGACGAACTTCGCCAGGAAGATCCCGGTGCACGCCTGGTAACGCCGCAGCCGTACCCGATCCCGCCGCCACCCGAACCGTTCACCCCGCACCGCCCCCACGGCCAGTCCGATCACCGGCCACCGCACGAGCATGGACACCAGGACGACAGCTCCGGCGCCCGCCGACATGACCACCCCGGAGAGGTAGAAGTCCACTCCGTGCCCGGTGCTGCCGGCCAGCACCGCCGAAAGCGTCACGATCACCAAGGGGATCAACGCCTGCCAGACCTTGCGGTCGGTCCAGAACCGCGCCACCGCGAACACCAGCACACCACCGACCGCCACCAGCGCGGACGTCGTCACGTGATCAGTCAGGAGGTAGACGATCAGGAACAGTGTCTTCGACGCGACGCCTTCGGCGACCGTGCGCCACCCGCCCACCGCGGCGAACAGGGACAGCGACTTCTGGGTGAGAGCGCTGAAGTTCATGCGCTGACCCGCCGCGCCGCGTCCTCGTATTCGCCGATCGCGGTGAGCAGATCCTGTTCGCCCCTGGCGGCTTTGGCCAGTGCGTCACGCAGGCGGTGCGCGTCCTGCGTCGCGAGGTTGCCGCCGAAGCCGGGGGCGGCGTGCAGTGCGTCGCCGAGCAACGTGACGGGTCCGGCGGGCCATTCGGGCAGGGGAGGGATCATCCCGAGCCGGAGCGCGACCGTGACGTCCTGCCAGGCTTCGTCGACGACCAGCCGCAACGTCGGATGCAGCTCCCTGGCCAGTTCCGTGGCGGAGGCGGGCCGCTCCTGGGTGAAGGGCAGCGCCCACATCACGTAGTCCTCGGCATCGGTCACCGGTTCGGCGAACCTGTGCACCGCCAGGACCATTCCCTTGGCGTTGCCGGGATTGTGGCCGATCAGATCGGGCAGTCCGGTGCCTGCCACGGCACGCAGCGGCGTCGCGCCCATCAGCATGCGCTTACCGGTGTCGACCACCTGGACGTCCGGCAGGTGCTGGCGGCGGACGGCCGAACCGATCCCGTCCGCGCCGACCAGGACGTCGGCGCGATCCGTGCTGCCGTCAGCGAACCACGCCTGGACAGTGCCATCCGCCTGTTGCTCGAACCGCGTGAACTCCGCGCCGAACCGCACGGTGTTCTCCAGCCCGGTCAGCATGATCGCGCGCAGCAGCCGTCGGTTGACCTGTCGTCCGGGCCGCGGGGACGGTCGCGTGCGCACGACTTCCAGCTCGCCGTCTACTTCGGACAGGAACTGGATTCGGTCCCGTTGCCCGCCCATGGTGGCCTCGACCATGGCGACGTGTTGCGGCGACAGGCAGGCCCGCAGCGCGGTCATCGCCCGGTCGTCGAACTGCAGGCTCACGCCCTGCGGACGACCTTGCGCGCTGTCCCGCTCGTACACCACCACGTCGATCCCGGCTCTGCGCAAGCCGTGGGCCAGCGTCAGCCCGCCGAGCCCGGCACCGATCACGATCACCCGCACGACAACCACCCCGGTTTCTTCATCGCCTGATGAAGTTCACCGTACACGAATCTTCATCAGCCGATGAAGAAAACTCCGATAGACTCGTCCGCGTCATGGCAGAACACAGTTCCCCCGCCCGCCCCGGCCGATGGCGATCCGGCGCGGAAAGCAGGCAGCGCATCCTGGACGCCGCCCGCGCGCTGTTCCGTGAGAACGGCTACGGCGGCACCACCGTGCGCGCGGTCGCCGCCAGGGCGGACGTCGACCCGGCGATGGTGTTCTACTTCTTCGACACGAAGAAGGGCCTGTTCGCCGCCGCGACCGAGATGCCGGCGCACCTCCCGCCCGCGCTCGAATCGATCTTCGCCGGGGGGCTGGACGGCATCGGCGAACGCGTGATCCGCACGTTGCTGGAGAACATGGACAAGTCCGACCGCACCCCGCTCGCGGTGCTCACCCGGTCGGCGCCCACCCATGAGGAGTCTGAGGCACTGCTGCGCGAGTTCATCGACCGGGAGATCAACGGGCGGCTGGTCGAACTGCTCGACGTGCCGGACGCCGCACTGCGCGTGGGCATGCTGAACGTGCAGATCCTGGGACTCGCGGTGGCGCGCTACATCTTCAAGATCGAGCCGATCGCCTCAGCGCCCGTCGACGAGCTGGTGGCCCGGTTCGGGCCGATGGTGCAGCAGTTCCTCACCGGCCGCTCCCCCTCGTGAGTGTTTATCAGGGTTAGAACGCCGATAAACCCTCACGAGGGGTTAGCTGGGGGTTGGGTGGACGGGCAGGGCGTACAGGCCGCGCATGATCGGGCTGGGCCACCACACCAGTTCCTCGGCGGGGACGGCCAAGCGCATGTTCGGCAGCGTGCGCAACACGGTGCCGATCGCCGCGGTCGCCTCCATCCTGGCCATCGCCGCGCCGATGCAGACGTGCGGGCCGTGCCCGAACGCCAGGTGCCTGTGATCCCGTTCCCGCGGCTGGAACGTGTCCGGGTCGGCGAACACTCCCGGGTCACGGTTGGCGCTGAGCAACGAGATCAGCACCGCGTCGCCGGGGTTCACCGGCTGACCGGCCAGTGTCATCGGCTCGGTGACGAACCGCCAGGTGGCGTTGCGGGTCGGCGGGTCCAGGCGCAGTGACTCCTCGATGATCGCGGGCAGCAGGCCCGCGTCGGCGCGCGCCGCGTCCGCGTACCGCGGATGCGTCAGCAGCGCCAGCAACGCGTTGCCGATCAGCGCCACCGTGGTCTCGTGCCCGCCGATCAGCAGCAGGAACACCGTGGAGGTCAGTTCGTCGGCGCTCAGCGTGCCCGCCTGCTGCTGCGCGATCAGCTCGCTGATCAGGTCCTCGGCCGGGTCCCGGCGTTTGCCCGCCACGACCTTGACCACCAACGCCTCCAGCGCGTCGGTGGCTTCCAGCACGGAGTGCACCGCGGTGTCGTCGGACGAGTCGATCACCTTCGCCCAGCGGTGGAGTTCGGCACGGTCCTGTTCCGGCACGCCGAGCAGATCGCACAGGATCGTGATGGGCAGGGGATACGCCAGGTCCTCGATCAGGTCGGCGGTGTCCTTCCGCAGGATCGCGGCCAGCAGTTCGTCAGTGACCTGCTGGGTACGCACGCGCAGCTGTTCCATCCGGCGCGGGGTGAACGCGCCGCGTACCGCACGCCGCAGCCGGGCGTGGTCCGGCGGATCGGTGTTCACCATGTTCCGCACGAGCGAGGCCCGGTGGTCCAGCGGCAGGCCCATCCCGGACCGCTGCCACTCGACGTTGCCCTTGCGCGGGTTCTTCGCCAGCCGGGGATCGGCCAGCGCGGCGACAGCGTCGTCGTAGCGGGTGACGAACCACGCCCACGCCCCGCCCGGGAAGGCCAGGCGGTACACCGGGGCGTTCTCGCGCAACCACTGGAGCGCGGCGGCGGGATTCCGATCGAACTCCGGACCGAACAGGGCGGGCGCTTCGTCGGAATGAGAAGACATGTCTGTCACCTTGCCAGAGCCTGTCAGGTTCTGGGTGTGCCGAACGTGGCCACGGATCGGTTGACGCCGGCCGGGTGACTGTGTTCGTCGACGACCCTCGACGTGGACCGCATGGTCTTCCGGGAACCGGCACCCCTGAGCCTTGCGGGCGTGGTGCTGGTGCGTTCCGGCGACCCACGGTCGTCCATCGAGGACTTCACCGCCCAAGCCTGACCATGTGTCGCACCGCCCGTACGGGGTACGCGGAGGGGGAGGTGTGACGACAGGAGGTGCGATGAAGGAGCACGAGATCGCGTCGGCCGTGCGAGGAAAGGCCGGACTGGAGGACGACGAGCACGCGACCGCGGCCACCAGGGCGACTTTGTCGGTGTTGGGGGAGCGGTTGAGCGGAGCCGAGTCAGGCGGCCTGTCTCCCGCGCTCGCCGAGGCGCTTCCCGTTGCCGACCAGGGCGCCACCTTCGGCGTGGAGGAGTTCTACCGTCGTGTGGCGCAGGTGGAGGACCGCGGCTGCACACACGACGGCGCCCGTGAGCACGCCCGTGCCGTGGTGGCCGCGCTGAAGGGCGGCGTGTCGCCGGGGGAGTTCGACGACCTGACCGCCCAGTTGCCGGCGGACTACCGGCAGGACCTGCTCTCGACGGCAGGCCTCGAGGGCCGGACCTGACCATGGGCTATTCCGGCACGTTGCTGTACGACGGCCGGCAGTGGACGCGGTGGCGGTCCGGTGACACACCGGACGTCGCCGGCCCCTGGCTGGTGGTCGACGTGCACGACAGCGAGTTCACGACGCTCGAATACCACCCGGAAGGGCCGGGGAGCGGTGTCGCTCACCTCGGCGACACGCCCGCTGACGTCACCGTCGACGTGCCCCGTGAAGCGCGTGGCCTGGCAGCGTGGTGGGCGGAGGTGCACGGCGAAACGGACGACGAAGCCGTGCGCCGAACCGAAAGCGTGATCACGGATTACCTCGTCGACCGGCAGGCACGGCGTGGCCACGACGGTGACGAGGTCGACGAGGGCGAGGTCTACGCGGAGATCAGGACGACGCGGCTGCTCGTCGCGCTCGGCCTGCCCGTGCCGGACGAACTGGTCCGCTGACGTCCGCGCTCATTTCCTGATCGTGCCGTCCGGGTTCTTCACGACGTGCTCCAGGCCGAGCCTGCGGGCCATCTCCTGGCCGTGGGCCTCGGCTTCGGCCTTGGTCGAGTGCCTGCTGGAGGCCCGCATGTTGCCGGCGATCCGGTTCTTCCACATGCCTTCCTGGTAATAGGTCTCGACCCTGCGCTTCATGCCCGTGTCTCTCCTGGTGGCCCGCGTGCGGATCCGGTCCACATAGGAGTTACCCCAAGCGCGGGCCGGCACACCGGCCAGTCGTGCAACCATCGCCGGACGGCCGAGACTGCGCGAACCGGACGCCGTCGACGCGTACGCCCGTAAGACCTTGCTCCGATGCTGGATGAACGAGCGTCGGCGTCCGTGGCGTCGGTCCGAGTCACGTGACGGTGTGGTTCCCGACCTGCCTGCCGCCGACGCTGATCCGTCCCTGCGGATCGGGCAGGCGTTCCGCTCACCGCGGACGAGCTGGTCAAGTTCGCCACCGTCTTCACGTACTGAGACAAGGGGCCCTTCGGCTTACTCCGCCTTGATCTTCCGCCGTAGCTCAATGGCTTCCGGTGAACCGATGCCGGTGAAGAGTTCGACTGCTTCCTGCCAGTGCGGCAGCGCGGACCTGGTTCCCTCGACCTGGCACACCGCGTCGCCCAACGTGCGCAGAGTCCGTGCGATCCCCAGGCGGTAGCCGGTTTCCCGGTGCACGGCCAAAGCCTGGCGCGCAAGGGAAACGGCCTCGGCGCCAACGGCGAGGGCGTTGAGCGCCAAGGCGGACAGAGCCTGGCCTTCGAGCAAGCGGTGGCCGGTCTCCAGAGCGCGGCTGAGAGCGAGGTTCGCCGTGGACGAAGCCTCGGCGTACGAACCCAAAGCGACGTTCGCGTTGGCGATGCCGACCAGCGCGTCGAGGTCGCTGGACAGGCCGGCGGTGACGGCGATCTGGTGTGCCTCGCTGTGGCACGCCAGAGCCGCCGAGGGCTCACCTTGGAGGTGGTGGACTGTGCCCAGGGTGTTCAGCGCCGCCGATTCGACGCGGAGGCTGTCGATTTTCCGCGCCAGCTCCAGTGCCTCGGTCGCGGTCTGCCGTGCCTCGCGGTATCGGCCTGCGTCGGCGTGGATCGAGGCGAGGCTGTCCAGGGCGCTGGCTTGGCCGAGGACGTCGTCGGTGCCGCGGTACAGGGCCAGGGCTTCGGTGACGTGCCCGGTGGCGTCGGTCAGCTTGCCGAGCAGCCGGTCCGTGTTGCCCAGGCACTGCAGGACCATCGCCGTGCCGCTGGGGGATTCCACCCGCCGCCCGGCCAGCCACGCCCGGCGGAACGACTCGGCGGCTTGCCGCAGGTCACCCAGCATCGCCTGCGCACCGCCGAGGTTCACCAGATCCAGCACCTGTTTGTGCGGCTGGTCCTGCCGGACGTTGATCTCCAGCGCCTCGGTGAAGCTGTCGATCGCCGCACGCAACCGGCCCGACTCCCGGTAGATGACGCCCAACGTGCCCAACGCGGTGGACTCGGCGTCCAGCCAGCCCGCCTGGCGCGCCAGTGAACGTGCCGCCTCGTGGTGTTCACGGGCTTGAGCGTGCCTGCTGCGGACGGAGTACGCGTCGCCCAGGCTGAGTTCGGCGGCACACGCCAGCATGGGATCCGAGGCGGCCTGCCGTGCGGCAGTGGCCACGGCAAGCCATTCGGAGACGAAGCCGCGGCCGTAGAAGTAGCCGCGCAGGGTGTCCGCGAGCAGGCACAGGGTCTGGTGGTGTCCTTCGCGTGCGCAGAAGTGGATCGCGGCGATCACATTGGGCAGTTCGCTGTCCAGCCAGCGCGAGGCCGTGCCGGTGTCGGGGAACTCGGTGACCACGAGTCCGGGCGGCGGCGCGGGCAGAGGCAGCCGGATCTTGTGCGGATAGAGCCTGCGGGCCGCGGCATCGGCGTTGTGGAGGTAATACGCGAGCAGGCGGTGGACGTCCTTGTCCGTGGCGCGTGCGATGGCGTACAAGCGAAGCAGGTCGTGCAGTCGGTACCGGCCGGGCGCGTGCCGCCGGACGAGGTGGGCGGCTTCGAGCCGGTCCAGCCCGGTCTCGGTGTCGGGCACCGGCAAGCCGGTCAGCACCGCCGCGACCGCTGCCGTGAAATCCGGTCCTGGCACCAGACCCAGCCGGCCGAACAGGTGCTGGTGGTCGGCGGTGAGCGTCCGGTACGACAGGTCGAACGCGGTCTCGACGGCGGCGCGTGAATCCTCCGGGATCGCCAGCATGCCCAGGCGGTTGCCCTCGTCGAGGGCACGCACGTACGTCTCGATCGGTTCCGTCGGACGGGCGGCGAGGTGCGCTGCCGCGATGCGCAGGGCCAGCGGAAGGTGGCCGCACAGCCGGGCCAGGTCTTCCGCCGCGCCGCGTTGGGACTCCACCCGTGACGTGCCGAGAACCCGGCTCAGCAGAGTGAGCGACTCCATGGGCGTCAACGTGTCCAGACGCAGCGGCACGGCGCTGTCCAACGCGGTCAGGCCACGCAGGTCGTCCCGGCTGGTGACCAGCACGGCGCTGCCCGCGGCCCCAGGCAGCAACGGCCGCACCTGGTCCGCTGAGCTCGCGTTGTCCAGGACCACCAGCACTCTGCGGCCCGCCGTCCGCGAGCGGTACAGCAGGACGGCTTCGTTCTCGTCGGCCGGGACCTGGGTCGGCGCGACGCCAAGGGCCCGCAGGAACAGCGCGAGCGCGTCCACCGGCCGCATCGGCTCGCTCTGGTGGTATCCCTGCAGGTCGACGTACAACTGCCCGTCCGGATAGCGCGTAGACACCTGATGGGCGCAGTGCACGGCCAGTGCCGTCTTGCCCGCACCGGCGACGCCCGAGATCACCGTGACGGTCACCGTTGTCGGAGCGCCGGACAGCAGTTCGGTCAACCGCCGTACCTCGACGGCCCGGCCGGTGAAACCCGCGGGCTCAGCGGGCAGATGCGAGGGCAGCGCGACGACCGGGCGAGGACGGGCGGCGGCGGGAGCGGCCAGGGAAGCGTCGTTGCGCAGGATGGCCACTTCGAGTTCGCGCAACGATGGACCCGGGTCTATGCCCAGCTCGTCGTGCAAGTGACGACGTGTACGGCGGCACACGTCCAGCGCCTGGCTGGACTGGTCACTGCGGTAGAGGGCTAGGGCGAGCTGTCCCGCGGTGCGCTCCCGTGCCGGGTCCACCTCGAGCCGCCCGGTCAGCACTTCGACCAAGTCCCTGTGCTGCCCCAGCCGCAGCCGGATTTCGGCCTGTTCCTCCTCCGCGTTCAGCCGCGCTTCCACCAGCTCGGCACACAGCTGACGCCGCACGAAGTCCGACGCCACACCGTCCAGGGGTGCTCCGCGCCAAAGGGTGAGCGCCCGGTCGTACAAGGCAACGGCATGATCGTCCTGCCCGGCGGCCCGCGCCTGCGCCAGCAACGCGGTGAAACGGTGGACGTCGACCAGCGCCGGGTCGACGCGCAGCAGGTAGCCCGAGCCTTCGCTGTCCAACGACACACCGTGATCGGGTCCGTCGGTCGCGGCCAGGACGGCCCGCAGCCGGGAGATCCGGCCGTGGATCGCGGTGCGTGCCGTGGGTGGCGGGGAGTCCGGCCAGGTCAGGTCCACGAGCCGGTCGAGCGGAACGGGCCGGTTCGGGGTGAGCAGGAGCACGGCGAGCACCAGGCGCTGTTTGGGTGGCCCGAGTTCCAGCCGGGTGGTTCCGCGGTACGCCTGTACCGGGCCCAGCAAGCCGAACTCGAACACCGGGCGCACTCCGCCAATCTACGCGACCACCGTGGCCACTTCACGAGAAGCCCAGGTCATCGGGGCCCTCGGAGGCTCATCACACCGGCAGGCGCGGAGCTTGACCGGATCATTGTCGAACACGATAATGACGATCGTTTCCATCTCAACGTGAGGATCGATCGTGAAGCGAGTGGCCCTGTTCGCCCTCTTAGCGCTGGTCGTGGGTTGCTCGGCCCCGGTGGCCCAAGGCGGTGCCCCTGAGCGGCGCGCCGAGACCCCGGTGATCGACCGGACCGTCCAGCCGCTGCAAGCAAGCCTGACGGTGACCGTCGGCGGCAAGCCGCTGACGCTGCCCAAAGCACCCGAACGCATCGTGTGCCTCAACGGGATGTGCGACGACGTGCTGACCGAGCTGGGCATTGTGCCTGCCGCGACAAGCAATCCGACGCTGCTGACGCACCCGGCGCTGCTGGGCGAGCGGGGCGCGGCCGTGCCGGTGGTGAAGGGCACGTTCGGGTCCGAGGACGTCGAAAGCATCAGTGCGCTGCGGCCCGATCTGGTGATCGGCCTGCCGGGCGTGCACGACGGGCTTCGCCCGGCGGTGGAGAAGTTCGCGCCGCTGTGGCTGGTCGAGCCGGCGACCTGGACGGAGTCCGTGGAATCCCTGCGGGCACTGGGCGCGCTCACCGGCCGGACGGACGCCGCGACCAGCGCCGAGCAGCGGTTCCGGGACAGGCTCGCGAGTGCTGTCGCCACCACGCACCAGAACAGCCAGGCGCAGCGGAAGGTGCTGCTGATGTACGGCAGCGCCGACTCGATCGGCGTGGACACCAGTGACTCGCTCAAGGGCCACCTGCTCGGCCAGCTGTTCACGTATCCCTTCCCCGCCAAGGGAACCGACGTCACGACCGCGAGCAACTACAGCGTCGAGGAGCTGCTGGCCAAGCAGCCGGACGTGGTGTTCGTGTACTCGTTGCTGTTCTCCAGCAACGACCGCACGTTGAGCGCCCAGCTCGCGGACAACGCGGTGTGGCGCCAGATCCCAGCCGTCCAGCAGGGACACGTCCACGAGATGCACGCGAAACTGTGGGGTTCCGGCCGGGGCACGCGCAGCCTCACCGCCGTGATCGACGAGGCCCTCGCCAAGGTCCCCGCGAATTGATCCGCGGTTTCCTGGCCGTCCTCGCTGTCCTGCTGATCATCGGCTCGCTCATGCTGGGGACCCCGTTCGTCGGGGTGAACCGGCTTTTCGCGGGCGGCATCGAGCACATCGTCGTCGTGGAACTGAGGGCGCCGCGGCTGTTGCTCGGGCTGCTGGCGGGCGGCGCGCTCGGCGTCGCCGGGCTGATGCTCCAGGAGTCGCTGCGCAACCCGCTGGCCGTACCGGAACTCCTTGGCGTTTCCGGTGGTGCCGCCGCCGCGGTGACCGTCTGTGTCGTTTTTGGACTCACCGTGCCGGGCGCGCCGCTGCTTCCGGCCGTGGCCGGGGCGGCCGTCGGTGCGGGACTGACATTGCTGGCGGTGCGGGGCGCGGTCGGGCCGGAGGCGACGTTGCTGATCGGTGCGGCCGTGAGTGCCGCGCTGCAAGCCGTCCTGCTGGCCGCGTCAGCCCTCGCGGACTCCCGTGATCAGGGCGTCCTGGTGCGGTACCTGCTCGGTTCCCTGACCGGGACGGACTGGGCTGACGTCCTGGTGGTGGGAATCGCGCTGGCCGTGGTCACGCCGCTCGCGGTCCTGTGCCTGCCTTCGTTGAAGGTACTGCGGCTGGGTGACGAGGCGGCGGCATCGGCCGGGTTGAACGCCGGACGCGCCCGGGTCGTGGTGCTCACGGTGTCCTGTCTGCTGATCGCTGTCGTTGTCGGGTTCTGCGGCCCGATCGCCTGGATCGGATTCCTCGCGCCGCAACTGGCCCGCGCGCTCGGGACGGCGTCGGCGTTCTGGTCGATGGTGTTCGGCGCCCTGCTCGTCGTCGCGGCGGACCTGGCGGCACGGACGGTGCTCTATCCGATCGAACTTCCGGTCGGTGGCCTCACCGCCGTCATCGGTGTCGCGGTCGGAATCCTTGTGCTGTCCCGCAGACGAAGGCGGGTGCCGGCATGAAGTGGCTCATTCCGATGGTCGTGGTCACGGCCGTGCTGGCGTTCGTCCAGTTGCTCACCGGGTCGTCGATGTCTCCGGTGACGGCATTGGCGGCACTGTTCGGCGGGGACGGCACCGAGCGGCAGATCATCGTCGAACTTCGGGCGCCGCGTGTCCTCGTCGGCCTGGGCGCCGGAGCGTGTCTCGGAGTGGCCGGCACGATTCTCCAGTCGACGCTCCGCAATCCCCTGGCGTCACCGGAAGTCACGGGGGTGGGTTCGGGCGCGATCCTCGGCGCGGTGGTCGCGACGACGATCGGCAGCGAGTCACCGATCGAGATGGTCGTGCTCGCCCTGCTGGGCGGCATGCTGGGCGGCGGAGTGCTCTGGCTGGTGGCGTCGCTGCGCGGCTCGGATCCGTTGGGGCTCGCGGTGATCGGCGTCCTGCTGTCGGCGATGCTCGCGGGCGCCACACTCATCCTGCTCACCGCGCGTCCTCAGTTGGCCGGCGCGATGACTCAATGGCTTGTCGGCAGCTTGAACGGGCGAACCTGGGAACACTGGTCGGCGTTGTGGCCGTTCCTGGTGATCGGCCTGGCGGGCGCGTTCCTGGTGACGGTCGTGCTCGGCGTTCTCGCCGTCGACGACGACCACGCCAAGGCTGTCGGCGTTTCGGTCACGCCATGGCGCATCGTGGTGTTGATGCTGGCCGTGCTGACGACATCGGTGGCCGCGGCGACCACCGGCGCATTGGTGTTCGTGGGCATGCTCGCACCGCACGCGGCACGTGCGCTGGTCGGTAGTGACCAACGGGTCGCTCTGCCTCTGTCCGCTCTCATCGGCGCGGCGACTGTGGCGGCGGCCGACATCGTCGCCCAGAACGCCAGTCTCCCGGCAGGCGCGGTCACGGCGGTCGCCGGTGCGGTGGTCATGATTCACGTGGCGAAGCGGACATCCGCGGCGACGGTGGGAGGTATGCGGTGATCGAGGCCGAGGACATCACTGTCCGCTTTGGATCCAGGACCGTCCTCGACGAGGTCTCGGTCACGGTGGAACGCGGGGAATGGCTGGCCTTGGTCGGCCGCAACGGATGCGGGAAGTCCACGTTGCTGCGCGTGCTCGCCGGTCTGCTCCCGCCTGCGGACGGTGTCGTGAGAATCCAGGGCGATCCGCTGAAGTCGCTGTCGCGCAGGGAGATCGCCCGCCGGGTGGCCATCCTGTCGCAGTCGATGCCGCCTGTCGGCGCGATGACCGTCAGCCAACTCGTCCGGCAGGGGCGATACGCGGTGCGCGGGCCGTTGGGCATGCTGGGCAACGGCCAGGATGCCGCGGAGCGCACGGCGATGGCCGACACCGCGGTGCTGGACCTGGCCGACGCCCAGGTGGATCACTTGTCGGGCGGGGAAAGGCAGCGCGCGAGGCTGGCGTTGGCGCTCGCCCAGGACGCTCCGGTACTGCTGTTGGACGAGCCGACGACCTACCTCGATGTCCGGCACCAACTGGAAGTGCTGGAGCTCGTGCGCCGGTTGCAGCGGGAACGTGGGCTCACCGTCGTCACGGTCCTGCACGATCTGAGCCAGGCCGCGCGGTACGCCGACCGGATCGTGGCGTTGCGCGACGGAGTGGTCCACACGCAGGGACCTGCCGACGAGGTCGTCGACGCCGGCCTGCTGCACGCGGTCTTCGGAGTGAAGGGACGGGTCTGGCTGGACGACCTCACCGGCAAGCCGATGTGCTCCTATGACGCCGCTTCGAGCTGACGCGGGGTACGACCCGTCTTCTTTTCCGCATGTGGATGAAAACGGTAACTGTTTTCGTTAGGCTGCTGCTGTGACACAGGACGCCACGCGAGTCGATCTCCGCACCGACAGGGACTTCCGGCGCTACATCGGGGCACGGGCGGTGTCACTGGTCGGGAGCCTGGTCTCCATCGTGGCGCTGCCGGTCCTCGTCTACCAGCTCACCGGGTCGTCCGCGTGGACGGCGGCGGTCGCGGCGAGCGAAGCGGCGCCGTACCTGGTGTTCGGGCTGGTGGCCGGTGCGGTGGCCGACCGGGTACGGCGCCGGGAACTGATGGTGCGCATGGAGATCGTCACCGGAGTCGCGCTGGCGAGCATCCCGATCGCCTGGTACAGCGGTGTTCTGACCGCCACGCAGGTGATCGTCGTCGGCTTTGTCGTGCAGACCTGCTTTGTCTTCTTCGACGCCGCCAACTTCGGCGCCTTGCCCACGCTCGTCGGCAAGGAACGCCTCACCTCCGCGTTCTCCACGCTCTACGCCACCACGACCTCCATCGAGCTGGTCGTGCCCGCCTTGGCGGGCGTGCTTGTCGCGTCGTTGGCCCCGGCGGCGCTGGTCAGCGTGAACGTGGTCACCGCGGTGGCCGCGGCGATGCTGGTCGCCGGTATCCGCGCTCCGCTGTCCGTGCCCACTCGCGGGAAGGTGGACATCGCCACGGGCCTGCGGTTCCTCTGGCAGAACAAGGTTGTCCGGACGCTGACGTTCGTGGGCACGACCCATGCCGTGGGGGCCGGGGCGTGGGTGGCGATGCTCGTTCCCTGGGCGGACAAGGTTCTGGGGATCGCGCCGTCGGGCGATGTCAGGCTTGGCGCGCTGTTCAGCTGCTGGGGCGTGGGCGGGCTGGCCGCGTCACGCCTTGTGCCGATGCTGAGCAGACGGTTCCGGCCCGCGCGGGTGACGCTGGGTGCGTTGCCGATCTCGCTGGTGTGCGGGCTGCTTGTTCTCGCCAGCTCGTACTGGCTCGTCGCGCTGCCTGCGGCCGTGCTGTGGGGCGCCGCTCATTCGACGGTCGTGCTCAACGCGATCACGTACCGGCAGCAGGAGATCCCGGTGGAACTACAGTCACGCGTCAACACCACGTGCCGGATGTTGTCGTGGGGCATCGGCCAGCCGCTGGGGGCCGCCTTGGCAGGCTTCGTCTCGGTGTCGGCGGGTCCCCGTGGCGGCCTCGCCGCGGGCTTGTGCGTGCTCGCGGCCGGCGTGGCGGCCGCGTGGATCACGCCCGTGCTGCGGCGTAACGCGTGATTCCCGGCTTGGCCTTCGTCCGGCCGACGACGCGACGCCCCTCTGGAGCGAGGCAGGCAGGGCCGAAGGCCACCCGCCCGGTCGCCTGATCAGGGGATTATCCGCCCCCGTTGCCTCCGTTGCCGATATTCTGGCAACAGAGGGAACATTGGCAACTGACGGCGGCGGAGGGGCGAGTGGAGGCCACAGCGTGCCGTATCGGGACAGCAAGGTGCTTGTGGACATCGGTGACGCTTCCGGGAATTCCTGTCAGATCGCAGCCGGTGTGGTCGCCGTCCCGCCCCGCACGAGCTTGGCTCACGTCGTCGTCGATCGACTGATCAGCACGCCCAGAGACGACCGCGATGTGCTCGTCCGGGCACTCGCCGGACTTCATCGCCGGCGACGGCTGCCTGGCCGCCATGGGTGTTGTGTTCGTCGTTGAGGTCATGTCATGGCGATCCGCGTCGTGCGGCGCCCAAGTCTCCGGGAACGAACTGCCTTCGAACGAGGTGCATCTGATGACGTACGTATTCGCCGCGGTGATGAGAGACGCGATGACGGAACGTCTTGCCGGGCTGGAAAGACTGGCGAGCAATGCCGACTTCGCCACGAGTGTGACACCCGCGACGACCGAGCTGGGAACCCTGGCCTCGGCCATGCGGGAGATCCTGGACCTGCATCAGCCCGACCGCAAAGGCCGGTGCCGCAGTTGCGCCGGGCTGCTGCGCAATCACAGGTTTCCCTGCCGTATCTGGCGGATCGCGCACCACCACCTGCTTATCCCCTCGCAGTCTTCGTTGCTTCACGCAGGGCGCTCGACGTGGGAAGCGTCGGATTCGGTGCCGTGGCCGACGAACACGTAACGGCTACGTGGCAGGACGAGACGTGGTAAGCCCCGTCCCACCACCCGTTTCCGTGGCGCCGCGATGGACGGGCCGTCAGCCGCCGACGTAGCCGGCGAGATGCTGACCGGTCAGAGTGGACCGGGCGGCGACCAGGTCCGCGGGCGTGCCCTCGAAGACGATCCGGCCGCCGTCGTGGCCGGCGCCGGGGCCGAGGTCGATGATCCAGTCGGCGTGCGCCATCACGGCCTGGTGGTGCTCGATCACGATGACCGACTTGCCGGAGTCGACCAACCGGTCGAGCAGGCCGAGCAGTTGCTCGACGTCCGCGAGGTGCAGGCCGGTTGTCGGTTCGTCGAGGACGTAGATGTCGCCCTTGTCGGCCATCTGCGCCGCCAGCTTGAGCCGTTGGCGCTCGCCGCCGGACAGGGTGGTCAGCGGTTGGCCGAGGGTGAGGTAGCCGAGGCCGACGTCGGCGAGGCGGTCGAGGATCTTGTGGGCGGCCGGTGTCCGGGCCTCGCCTTCGCTGAAGTACTCCAGCGCCTCGATCACCGGCATCGAGAGCACTTCGCTGATGTCACGGTCACCCAGCTTGTACTCCAGCACCGCCGGTTGGAACCGCTTGCCCTCGCAGTCCTCGCAAGTGGACTCGACGGTGGCCATCACGCCGAGCTCGGTGTAGATCACGCCCGCGCCGTTGCAGGTGGGGCACGCGCCCTCGGAGTTCGAACTGAACAGCGCCGGTTTCACGCCGTTGGCCTTGGCGAACGCCTTGCGGATCGGGTCCAGCAGCCCGGTGTACGTCGCCGGGTTGCTGCGCCGGGAACCCCGGATCGCGCCCTGGTCGATCACCACCACGCCGTGCTGATCCGCGACCGAGCCGTGGATCAGCGAGCTCTTGCCTGAGCCCGCCACGCCGGTGACGACGACCAGCACGCCGAGCGGGATGTCGACGTCGACGTCCTGAAGGTTGTGGGCGTCGGCACCCCGCACCTTCAGCACGCCGGACGACGCCCGGACCGACGGCTTCAGGGACGCGCGGTCGTCCAGGTGCTTCCCGGTGAGCGTGCCGCTGGTGCGCAACCCGTCCACAGTGCCCTCGAACACCACCTCGCCACCGGCGGTACCGGCGCCCGGGCCCAGATCGACGACGTGGTCGGCGATCGCGATCGCCTCCGGCTTGTGCTCCACCACGAGCACGGTGTTTCCCTTGTCCCGCAACTGGAGCAGCAGGTTGTTCATCCGCTCGATGTCATGCGGGTGCAGGCCGATCGTGGGCTCGTCGAAGACATAGGTGACGTCGGTGAGCGACGAGCCGAGATGACGGATCATCTTGGTGCGCTGCGCCTCGCCACCGGACAGCGTGCCCGCGGGCCGGTCGAGCGACAGATAACCTAGCCCGATCTCCGTGAACGAGTCGAGCAGGTGCTGCAGCTTGGCGAGCAGCGGCGCCACCGACGGTTCCTTGACGCTCCTGACCCAGCCGGCCAGGTCGCTGATCTGCATCGCGCAGACGTCGGCGATGTTCTTCCCCTTGATCTTCGACGACAGCGCCTCTTTGCTCAGCCGCGTGCCGCCGCAGTCCGGGCAGGTCGTGAACGTCGCCGCGCGCTCGACGAAGGCCCGGATGTGCGGCTGCAACGAGTCGATGTCCTTGGACAGGTACGACTTCTGGATCTGCGGGATCAGACCGGCGTACGTCAGGTTGGTGCCGTCGATCTTGATCCTGGTCGGTTCCTTGTACAGCAGGTCGTGCAGTTCCCGCTTGGTGAACTTGCGGATCGGCTTGTCCGGGTCGAAGTAACCGCAGCCACGGTAGATGCGGCCGTACCAGCCGTCCATGCTGTAGCCGGGAATCGTGAGCGCGCCTTCGTTGAGGGACTTGCTGTCGTCGTACAGCGCGGTCAGGTCGATGTCGTTGACCGAGCCCATGCCCTCGCAGCGCGGGCACATCCCGCCGAGACGGAAGAAGGTCGCCTTCTCCGCCTTGGTCTTGCCGCCGCGTTCGACGGTGATGGCGCCGCTGGCCTTCACCGAGGGGACGTTGAAGGAGTACGCGTTGGGCGAGCCGATGTGTGGCTTGCCCAACCGGCTGAAGAGGATGCGCAGCATCGCGTTGGCGTCGGTGGCGGTGCCCACTGTGGAGCGTGGGTTGGCGCCCATCCGCTCCTGGTCGACGATGATCGCCGTCGTCAGGCCTTCCAGCAGGTCGACGTCCGGCCGTGCCAGCGACGGCATGAAGCCCTGCACGAAGGCGCTGTACGTCTCGTTGATCATCCGCTGCGACTCCGCGGCGATCGTCGAGAACACCAGCGAGCTCTTGCCCGAGCCGGAGACACCGGTGAACGCGGTCAGCCTGCGCTTCGGGATCTCGACGCTGACGTCCTTGAGGTTGTTCTCGCGCGCACCCTGCACGCGGATCAGGTCATGGCTGTCGGCGGCGTGCGGCGCAGGCGGCCGCGTGGCCGCCTTCTTGGGCTTGCTCATCGTGTCTCCTTCTTCGTCCCCCTCGTCGCGGCGGCTCAGCCGGCCTGCTGAATACGGAGGAGGTTGCCTGCGGGGTCGCGGAACGCGCAGTCCCGGATGCCGTACGGCTGGTCGGTCGGTTCCTGGACCACCTCGGCGCCGTTGGCCTGCAGCCGCTCGAAGGTGGCGTCGACGTCCTCGGTGGCCAGGTTGACGCCCGCGAACGTGCCCTTGGCCATCATCTGCTCGATCATGCTGCGCTCGTCGTCGGTGATGCCGGGGTCGGCGGCGGGCGGCTGCAGGACGATGGAGGTGCCGGGCTGGCCGGGCGGTCCGACGGTGATCCAGCGCATCCCGTCGTACCCGACGTCGCCGCGGACCTCGAAACCGAGGACGTCGCGGTAGAACGCCAGCGCCGCGTCCGGGTCGTTGTGGGGCAGGTACGCCTGGGCAATGGTGATGTCGGTGCTGTTCATGGCGGCCACCCTAGGTGCGGGCGGATGGCCGCGCTTCTCGATTCCTGATCGGTCTGGTGACCTTCTTGGCGTCGCACGGCGGCATGCCCGCGGTCGCGTGCACCGCCTGCTCGCGGTAGCAACTGGGCGGCATGCCGACCAGTTCGGTGAAGCGGGTGCTGAACGTGCCCAGCGAGGAGCAGCCGACCGCGAAACACACCTCGGTGACGCTCATGTCGCCCCGCCGCAATAACGCCATCGCACGCTCGATGCGACGCGTCATGAGGTAGCCGTACGGCGACTCGCCGTAGGCACGCTTGAACTCACGGCTGAGGTGCCCGGCGGACATGTGCACGCCGCAGGCGAGCGCCTGGACGTCCAGCGGCTGCGCGTACTCGCGGTCGATCCGGTCACGCACGCGGCGCAGCAGCGCGAGGTCTCGCAGGTTCTGCGGTGTGGCGGGTTTGCTCGTCACGTGGCGATGGTGCCACACCGTCAGATCCCGCGGAGGGGCGTTGACTGGCCGTAGTCAGGCGGTTTCGCGCTTGCTGAGCGCGTAGCCCGGGATGAGCTGGTCGCGCAGTTCGAGCTTCTGCTGGCGGCCGTCGGCGAACGGGATGGCGTAGTTGACCACGCCGAGCCAGTCGCCTTTGACGGTGCGCCACCACCCGGAGACGTGGCCGTGCACCCGCCCGGTCATGTCGAGACCGTCCGCGACGGTGTGCACAGGCACGTCCGCGCTACGGACGTAGATGGCGTCGAGCTGCACCCACGCGGGCGTCACGATGGGTTGCCAACCGTGTAAGGCGTCGCCGCTGAAACGGGTGTACGGGCTGTTGATCACGGGATTGTTGGTCATGGTGCCGTCCGCAGCAAGGAGTGGTAGGGCTGGTCGTCGAACTCCGCGGAGAGTGCCTTGCGGCCGTGGGTGGTCAGCGACCACGTGTGGTCCACGATGGACTGGCCGGCGCACGACCGGCACGTGACGTGCAGGATGGTGCCGGTTTCGTAGATGCGGCACCCGTCGGTCGACAGGACGTGCCTGCCGCTGGGGCACCGGGTGGGGATGACGACTTGAAGCCCGTGCGCGGTGGTGCGGTACCGGGCCTGACCGTGCGGACGAGGAGCGTTGTTGCTGGTCATGGGGGTCGTCATGACCATGGATCGTAACGCCATTCGAACATATATTCGAGTCGGGCCGGTGTGTCGTGACCGGCCCGCTGGCCGATCGGCGTGTCGTGTCAGGGTAGCGGAGCGCGGGCCGCACTCAGGTCGGCGAAGAGGTCACCCAGCGTGTCGACCCGCTCCAGGACCTCGTCCGCGGTGAACGTCAGCGTGTCCCCGTTCTCGATCTCGGTCCACGTCAACGGGGTGGCCACGGTCGGCGTGCGGCGGCCGCGCAACGAGTACGGCGTGATGGTCGTCTTGGCCGGGTTGTTCTGGCTCCAGTCGATGAGGATTCGACCCTGCCTCAAGGACTTGGTCATCTTGGCGGTGACGTGGCCCGGTGTCTCGCGCGCGAGCCGCTCCGCGAGCGTCTTGGCGTAGGCGGACGGCGCGGCCGGGGAGTCGGTGTGGATGCCCGCGTACAGCTGCATGCCCTTGGAACCGGAGGTCGTGGCGAACGGCGTGAGACCGTCCGCGACGAGGATGTCACGCAGCCGCAGGGCAACGGCCGCGCAGTCGGCGATGGTGGTGCCCTCACCGGGATCGAGGTCGAAGACCAGCCGGTCGGGCAGGCCGCGTGTGCCGTCCGGGGTGACCGTCCACTGTGGTACGTGCAGCTCCAGCGCGGCGAGGTTGGCGGCCCACACCAGGGCGGGCAGATCGTCGATCAGCGGATAGTTGATCGTGTCACCGCCGCCGCGCGAGCCGCTGCCGGTCAGGGGCACCGTGCGCAGCCACGGGGGAGCGCCGCGGGCGGCGTTCTTCTCGAAGAACTGCTCACCGTCGACCCCGTCGGGGTAACGGATGAACGTCACCGGCCGGCCGGCCAGATGCGGCAGCAGGACCGGGGCGACCCGGGTGTAGTAGCTGATCACCTGGGCCTTGGTGAACCCGGTCGGATACAGCGGCTTGTCCAGGTTGGACAGCCGCATCCGGCGGTCGCCGACGCGGACGGTCACCCGTTGGGGTGGATCGGGGTCGCGCGGCTGGGCGCGCGGGGCGACGACTTCGTCAGGCGTGCGGTCGTGGCGCAGGCCGCGCCAGCTGGTGTGCCGCAACCGTCCGTCGCCGCGCGTGAACTGCCGGTACTCGACCTCGCCGACCAGCATCGGTTCGACCCAGCGTGCCCGCGCGACGTCCTCGCGCGGCGGAGTGGTGGCGAACGGGTGCGTGCGCCGTTCGAGTTGCTGCAACTGGGCTTTCAGGTCGTCGCGTTCCCGGTGGGAGAAGCCCGTGCCGACGTCGCCCAGGTACACCAGGTCGCCGGTGGCCGGGTCGTGCCCGCCGAGCAGCAGCCCGCCCAGGGTGTTGTCGAAGCCGCGCTGGCCGGGCCGCCAGCCGCAGATGATCACTTCCTGGGTGTGCGTGAGGGCGTGCTTGAGCCAGGCGTCGGTGCGGCGGCCGGGCACGTACGGCGCGGTGCGGTGCTTGGCGATCAGGCCTTCCTGGCCTTCCCGCGCGACCCGGTCCAGCAGTTGCGCCGGGGTGAGCCGGTCGGCGGAGAGCTGCTCGAACGTCACGGCGGGCACGATCGAGACGAGGTACGGGTCGGGCATGGGGATCTGGGTCAGCAGGGCGCGGCGCTGCTCGTACGGCTCGTCGAGCAGACCGCGGCCGCCGAGCTGGAGCAGGTCGAACACCAGATACCGGACCGGCAGGTCCTCGAACCGCTCGCCCGCCCGCAGTCCGTTCGCGTGCTTGCGATAACGGCCGCGCCGGTCCTGCATCAGCCCGAAATCGACCAGGCCCTCCTGGTTGTAGACCACGATCTCGCCGTCGAGCACGGCGGCACGCCCGTCCAGCGCCTCGTCGAGGACGCCGACGAGGTCGAGGAACTCGTCGGTGAAGTCGATACCGTTGCGGCTGGTGAGGATCGTGGTGCCGTCCGGGGCGACGCGCATCGCGGCCCGGTAGCCGTCCATTTTGTACTCGTACACCCACTCGGGACCGCTGCGCAGGCGCCCGCCGTCGGGCTTGGCCAGCATCGGCTCGACCCAGGCAGGCACCTGAGCCGGATCCCCGGTCGCTGATCGAGCCACGTGCAGACGGTAACTCGAATGGCCTAGAGCCGCCGGGTTATCCCAGGTAAATGGTGGTTTTGGCGGCCGGTCGGCGGCCGGGAGGGTCCGCTCGGAGCAAGGCTCGGCTCCGGATGACGGATGTGGTACGCCACCGCCCGGTTCTACAGTGGACGCCGGACGGCGTGGGGCGGAACTCGGTGGCGACAGCTGAAGCGGTGCGGGGCTCGGCGGAGCGTGCGCTGCTTCGGCAGGGCATGCGGTACGCCCTCTGGTTGCGGCTGGTCCTGGTCGCCGTGTCCAGCCTGGCTTCGCTTTTCCTCGCGTCCGCGCCGAACCAGGCCGTCACGGTCGCCGTTGTGCTCGGGCTCAACGCGTGGAACGTCCTGTACGCCTTCCTGAGGCTCCGGGGCACCGGGCCGTGGGTGATCCTCGTCGACGTCGCCGTGATCAGCGGCGTGTGCCTGAGCCAGGTCTGGACGGTCACGTCCGATCCACGCGCCGGTGGGACCTGGGTGCTCATCGCGATGGCGATCACGCTGATCACGTACCCCTGGCTGGTCGGCGGACGAGCGCTTGCCGTGATGACCGTGGTCGTCGTCGGCCTGCACTACGCCGGTACGTGGCTGGCCGATCCCGGCGGCTGGCTGGTCAGCGAAGCGGTCGTGGTGTGGACGGCGGCGGAAGTCCTGCTGTCGTGGGGTCTCTACCGGTTCGTCCGGCGCAGTGCCCATGCGGCGGACCGGATCGTCGAACGTGAGGAGAACGCGCGCCGGGAAGCCGCCGTCGCCGGTGCGCGACGTGCGGACGAGCGGGAGTACCTGGCTGCCTTGCACGACACCGCGTCGGCCACGCTGCTGATGGTCGGCGCCGGGGTGGTCGCGGGACGGCAACGGTGGCTGGCCGATCAGGCGAAGCGGGATCTGCGGGAGATCAGCGAGCCGGAGGTGGCGCCGACGGCCGACGTGAACCTGCTCGATCTGCTGCGTGAGGTGGCCGGGCACACGCCGCTGCGGATCTCCTGGCGTGGCGCGGAATCCGTCCGGTTGCCCGCCGTCGACGCCGTGTTGCTCAGCCGGGGTGTCCGTGAGGCGCTCACGAACGTCGTCCGGCACGCCGGCACCGATGCGGCCGAAGTCCACGTCAGGCTCGGAGACGACGCCGTCACGGTGGAAGTCGTCGACAGCGGCAAGGGATTCGCCGCCGACCAGGTCCCTGACCACCGGTACGGCGTGACGCGGTCGCTCGTGGAGCGGATGAGCCGGGCGGGCGGCAGCGCGGAGGTCGTCAGCCGTCCCGGCTCGGGCACCACCGTCCGGATGACGTGCCCGCTGCGGCGCACGGAACCCGCCGACGACGACGCGAAGATGATCGGCACGTCGTTCCAGCGGGGCCTGCGGTGGGGCGTCGTGGTGATGAGCCTGGCGATCCTGCTGTTCCTCGACCTGCCCCGGCTGCTGGCCAGCCGGGACGCGTACCTGGCGCTGTGGCCGCAGTACGTCACCTGGCTGGGCCTGCTCGGCGTGACACTGGTGGTCGCCGGGGCGACCTGGCGGAACAAGCCACTCGGCCGCTGGCGGTGGCCGTTGGTGGCTGTGGTGTTCGCGTTGTCCGTGCTCGGTGCCGTGTCCGTACGGCCGGAGTACCGGCTCGGGCCCGCGCACTGGTCCGAAGGCGACGCCGGGTGGCAGGTGGTGCTGCTCATGCTGGACAGCAGGGTGGTCGTGTTCGCCGTCGTGCTCGTCGCGCAGTACCTGATGACGTTCGGGCTCGCCGCGTTGGCCGGACAGGCGGCGTTGACGGTCGCGGGCGTCGTGAACGCGACCTGGGCCGTGCTCACCTACCAGTTGGCGATCGCCATGATCGCCGCGGTGCTGCGCGAGCTGGCGGTCACGTCGGCGAAGGTGGCCAGGGCCGAGGAACAGTTGCGCACGGCTGAGGCCGTCGCCCAGCAGCTGCATCAGGACCGCAAGCGGCGGTACGCGGAACTGGGGCAGACGACGGTACCGCTGTTACAGGGACTGGCGTCGGGTGATCTGGACCCGGCGGCGGAGCCGGTACGGCGGTCGTGTGCCGTGGAGGCGGCGAGAATGCGCCGCCTGTTCGCCGAAGGGTCCACAGTGGCTGATCCGCTGCTGCACGAACTGCGGGCGTGCATTGAAACGGCTGAACGTCTTGGCGTGCCGGTGTCCTTCGCCGAGCGGGGGAGCAGGCCGCGGTTGCCCGCGCAGGTTCGCAGGCGCCTGACCGAACCCACCATCGCGGCATTGTCGACCGCGCGGGGCAAGGCTCGGGTGACCGTCGCCGGTAACTCGGAGACGGTCACCGTCAGCGTCATCGCCGAATGCGAGCCGCCACCGTCCACAGTGGACAGTGACGGCGTCAGTGTTTCCGTTCTGCGGAACGGTGCCCGGTGGTGGATCCAAGCGACATGGCGATCGCACCCAGAATGAGCACGACAGCCACCAATGCCGCGCTGACCACCAGCGACGAACGGAATCCCCAGCCCGCGCCGATGGCGATCCCGCCGAGGACGGGACCCGCGGCCGCGCCGACGTTGAAAGCCGCGGTGGCGAATCCACCGGCCAGCGTGGGCGCGTCCGCCGCCGTGTAGAGCACCTGCGTGATCAGCGTCGAGCCGACAGCGAACGAAAGCACGCCCTGCACGAACACGAGCACCAGAGCGGCGATCGGATTGCCCGCTGTGAAGGCGAACAGCAGCCAACCGGCCAACAACGCCGTGGAACCAACGGCGATGACCTGAGTCGCACGGGTGTCGGCCAGCCTGCCGCCCAGTGTGACGCCGGCGAACGAACCGATGCCGAACAACGCCAACGACACAGGCACCCAGGCCGTGCCGAGACCGGCCACAGTGGTCATTACCGGTGCCAGGTAAGTGAACGTGCAGAACGTCGCACCGTTGACCAAGGCGCCCAGCAGCAACGTGACGAGCGAACGTGGCGTTCGCAACGCCCGCAACTCATGCCGGGCGCTCGGCGCCGACGGATCGGTGGGCGTCGCGGGCACGGCACGGAGAATCGCGATCACCGCGGGGGCGGAGATGATCGCGACGCCCCAGAAAGCCGAGCGCCAGCCCCAGATGCCGGCGAGCACGGCCCCGAGCGGGACCCCGGCGACGCAGGCGAGTGTCACGCCGCTCAGCAGCACCGAAGTAGCCCGGCCTTTGGCGTGGGGACCGGCCAGGCTCGCCGCGGTCGTCAGGCCGGCGGCCAGGAATCCCGCGTTCGCCAGTGCGGCGATCACGCGCGTGACGAACAGGACTTCGAAGCTGGTGGTGATCGCGCCGACCACATGCGCCAGCAGGAAGGTGGTCAGGAAGGCCAGCAGGGCGCGACGGCGTGGCCACCGCATGCCTGCCAGCGCGGCCAATGGCGCGCCGACGACCATGCCGATGGCGAACGCCGAGGTCAGGGTCCCGGCCGCGGGAACGGAGACGTGCAGGTCGGTGGCGATGCCCGGGAGCAGACCGGACAGCATGAATTCGGACGTTCCCTGGGCGAACACGGCCAGCGCGAGAACGTAGACGGCAAAAGGCATGAACAGGCTCCACACACGACATCACGGACAGGAAACGTGACGCGGTGGCCCGATGGCGGGTGATCAGGCCGGGCGATTACGCCGGGTGTTGACACAGCAGCCACCGGACGACCGGTGGCCTGCCTCTGTCTGCCTCGGGGCTGAGCACGTCGCGGACCCTAGCAACACCGTGGCCGCCGCGTCCAGCCACTTCCCGGCCTGCCGGATCGTCGGCCGCGCCCGGTTCACAGGTACAGCTGCACGGCGGCGATGAACAGCAGCAGCAGCGGGCCTCGGACCAGTTGGCGGATCAGGTCGGGCTGGACCATGCCGAACGGGGTGTCCACGGCGGCCCCGGAGTAGTCGGTCGGCGGCTGGGTCGCCCGGCGGTACGCGAAACCCACCGCGCCGACGGGCACGATGAGCGACGCGACCACGAAACCCGTGGCGGGGCTCGTGATCAGCGTCCACGCCACGGCTGACACCACCGGTGCGACGAGATGGACCAGACGCAGGCCCGCGTCGCTGCCGCCGAGGTTGCGGCGCAGTACCGCGGACCGGCCGATGTCGCGCAGGCCGGCGGCGAACGGGCTGACCGCGATCGTGCACATCACCAGTTGAACCGTGGGGACAAAAGCTTGCGGCAGCAGGCGATCCGCGGCGTACGGCGTGAGCAACAGACCGGCCCAGACCAGGAACGCTGTCCGGTTACGGGACAGCCGGCGGATGTCGGCGAACAACATTGCCTGGTAACCAGTTCCGCGGATCGGCCGGCTGGCGACCCGGCCGATCCGGCGCCACTTGCGAGCCGCGGCGATGCTGGTGAACATCGAGATGTCCAGCCAGCTGACCGAGACCCGGGTCGCGGTCAGGATCTCCGTGCCACTCGTGAGCGCGGCGCGGTCCAGCGTGCCGAGCGTCCGGTAGGCCTGGATGACCGCGATGACAGGAAAAATCACGACCGCGGCGACCACAACGGGAAGGTCGATGACCGGCGGCGTGACGAACACCGCGGCGGCGACCGTCAGGACGCCCACCGTTGTGAGCACAGTGGACACATCGCGGCCTTCGTTCCGGTTCGCCTGGAACAGAACACACAGCGCGACGATTCCGGCCGTCATGCCCGCGCCGAGAGACGTGCTCAGCAGTTTGCCGGCCGAATCCGCGCGCAGCAGAGCCGACGACGCCAGCCCGAACAGGCCACCGGCGACCGCGGCGGTCACGACCGTCCACCAGAACCTGCGGCTGAGCAAGGACTGGCGCCGCAACGGGGTGGCCAGCAGCCAGAACTGGAACGGGCCACCGGCGACGACCGGGCCGAAGACCAGCGACGCCCGGATCAGCAGCCCCAGCCCGAGCACCGCGCAGCCCACGAACAGCCATTGGGCGACCGGCAGGTTCGGCGGCACCGGCCCGGCAGGCGGCACGGCGATCATCCGGCGCACCGCCTGCACCAGAATCCCGCCGTAGATCAGGATTCCGAGCAGGACCAGGTAGACGTTGTCGCTGCGTTCCCGCCGGGCCTGCACCGGCCGCGACCGCAGCCGTGCCGCCCTCATCTCCCGGCGGATCGCCCGGACCGTGCTCATCAACCCAGCTCGATCCGCGTGTCCGCGACCGCCTCGACCAGGTCCGGATCGTGCGAGGCGAGCAGGATCGCGCACCCTTCGGCCTTCTCGTCCCGCAACTTCTCCGTCAGCCACGCCCGGCCGGCGACGTCCAGCCGCTGCTCCGGCTCGTCCAGCACCAGCAGCCTGCGTGGCCGCACCAGGCACGCGCCGAGCGTGAACCGCCTGCGCTGTCCGCTGGACAGCGTGGCGGGCAACTGGTCCCGCTGGTCCCGTAAGTCCAGTTCGGACAGCACTTCCTCGACGACCGGGCCTGGTTCGGCGACCCCGTGTGCCCGGGCCAGCAGCTCCAAGTGCTCGACGACGGACAGCTCGGCGAAGAAGTCCGCGTCGTCCAGCGCGCAGGCCATCGCCGCCCGCACGTCCGGGTCGCTTTCGGCGAGGTGCTCGCCCTCGAACAGCACGTCGCCCTCGTCCGGGATGTCCGCGCCGACCACACACCGCAGCAACGTCGTCTTGCCGGAGCCGTTCGGCCCGGTCAACGCCACCGCCTGGCCACCGCTGAGATCGAACGAGACGGCGTCGAGCACCACCAGGTCGTCGAACCGCCGGGTCAGCCCTTGGACTTCGAGCAGAGGTCGCACTCCGCCCAACATACCGTGGACCGGCTGGGAACGATCTCGGGTTTCGTCACCGCTCGGTGACGAAACCCTCACGGACCAGCCAGTCCCTGGCCACGACGGCGGGGTCACGCCCGTCGACGTCGACCTCCGCGTTGAGCTTGCGGATGGTGTTGTTGTCCAGCTTGGCGATGATCGGCGCCATCACCTGGGCGACCTGCGGGTGCGCTTCGTTGAAGTCCTTGCGCAGGGTGACAGTGGCGTTGTACTGAGGGAAGAACTTCTTGTCGTCCTCCAGCACGACCAGGTTCAGCGCCAGAATCCGGCCGTCGGTGGTGAACACCTCGCCGAAGTTGCAGTTCCCGGTCGACGTGGCGGTGTAGATCGTGCCCGTGCCGAAGACCTTCACCTGCACGGCGCGCGGGTCGAAACCGTACGTCGTGGCCACGCCGGGAAAGCCGTCCTGGCGGCTGACGAACTCGGTCTCCAGGCAGAACACGGCCTTCGACGGATCTTTCGTGATCAGCTCGACCATGTCGCTCGTGGTCTTCAGACCGTGCGTACGGGCGAACTCCGCGGTGACCGCGAAGGCGTACGTGTTGTTCACGGCCGAGTACGGCAGCCACACGACACCGTTCTGGGCGAGATCGGCGTCCCGGACCGCTTCGTACTGGCCACGTTCGTCCGGGATCGGCTCGGTGTTGCCGAGGTAGGAGATCCAGCCCGTCCCGGTGTAGTCCCACGACAGGTCGATGTCGCCGCTCAGCAACGCCTGCCGCGCGCTGTTGGACCCCTGGATGTTGGTCATGTCGCGCACGTCGGCACCCGCGGCGGTCAACGCCACTTCCGAGATGTAGCCGAAGATGTGGCTCTCGGTGAAGTCCTTCGACCCGACCGCTATGTCCACACCGGACAACTCGGGGACCGGCCTGATCGAGCCGGGGCCGACCTCGAAGGGCAGCGTGTACGTGGTTTCCAGGCCGCAGCCGGTGAGCAGCCCGGCCGTGGCCACCAGAGCGACCAGACGTTTCACCGCAATCCCTTCGGTCCGAGGTACGTCTCCGCGACGGTGCCCAGCCAGTCCACGAGCAGCGCCAGCGCGACGGCGAGAACGGCGCCGGTGATCAGCACCGTCAGCCGGGAGAGCTTGTAGCCGGTGTCGATGAGCAGCCCGAGCCCGCCGCCGTTGACGAACACCGCGAGCGTGGCGACACCGACCGCGTGCACCAGGGCGGTTCGCAGACCGGCCAGGATGAGCGGGACCGCGAGGGGCAGCTCGATCCGGCGCAGCACGGCGAACGCCGACATGCCGATCCCGCGTCCCGCGTCGACCAGCGCCGGGTCGATCTGCTGCAGACCGACCATGGTGTTGCGCAGCACGGGAAGCAGCGTGTAGAAGGTGATCGGCAGCGCGGCCGCCCACAGGCCTTCCCAGCCGGACAACAGGAAGAACAGCACGAGCACGCCGATCGCGGGCGAAGCCTGGCCGATGGTCGCGATCGCCAGGAACACGGGCGCCGCGGGCCGGGCCCACCGCCTGGTCAGCACGATGCCCAGCGGCACCGCGATGATCAGCACGAGTGCCGTCACCACGACGCTGATCACCAGGTGGTCCCACACGGCGTCGAGCAGGACCGGGCCGTTGATGCTCTGCCGTTCGATCGCGTCCAGATCACGCGTGAACGCCCACGCCAGCACCGCCGCGACCAGCACGACGACCGCGATCGGCTGGGCGAACATCCGCAGGCCGGTCGCCCGCTTCGTCTCCGCGGCCGCGGTCACGCGTTCTCCCGCAGCTCACGAACACTGGCCATCACGGTGTCGATGTCGACGAGACCCACGTACTCGCCGCGGGCACCGGTGACGACCGCGTTGCCGCCGTCGGTGAGGATCGCCTCCAGCGCGTCCTGCAGCGTGGACTCCCGCGACACCATGTCCCGGATCGGCCGCCGCATCCGCGGTTCACGAACATGCACCCACGCGACCGGCCGCCGCCGCGTGTCGAGCATCAGGGCGAAGCTCGCGCCGGCCTCCTGCAGGCTTCGCCGGATGTCGGCCGGTTCGTCCGAAGTGGACACGGTGACGGCCGCCTGGCTCAGTTGGACGTCCCGGACGCGCCGCAGGGTCAGCTGTTTCAGGGAAGCGCCCGCGCCGACGAACCCGGCGACCGTGTCGTCGGCCGGATTGGCCAGCACCGCTTCCGGTGTGTCGTACTGCAGAATCCTGGACTGGTCGCCGAGCACCGCGATCCGGTCGCCGAGCTTGACCGCCTCGTCGAAGTCGTGGGTGACGAACACGATCGTCTTGTGCAGCTCGGCCTGCAGCCGCATCAGTTCGTCCTGCAGGTTGCCCCGGGTGATCGGGTCGACCGCGCCGAACGGTTCGTCCATCAGCAGAACCGGCGGGTCGGCGGCCAACGCCCGTGCCACGCCGACACGCTGCTGCTGGCCGCCGGACAGCTGGCGGGGGAAGCGGTCACGGAACTCGGCCGGGTCGAGGCCGACGAGGTCGAGCATCTCCTCGACCCGGTCGGCGACCTTGCCGCGGTCCCAGCCCAGCAGGCCCGGCACGACGCCGACGTTCTGCGCCACGGTCATGTGCGGGAACAGCCCGGCCTGCTGGATGGCGTACCCGATCTTGCGCCGCAGCTGGTCCGGGTCGAGCTTCGAGGTGTCCTCGCCGCCGATGGTGATCAGGCCGGACGTCGGCTCGATCAGCCGGTTGATCATCCGCATGGTGGTCGTCTTGCCGCAGCCGGACGGGCCGACGAAGACCACGATCTGGCCCGCCGGGATGGTGATCGAGAAGTTGTCGACGGCGGGTGGCCTGCGGCCGTACCGCTTGGTCACCTCGGTCAACTGGATCTCACTGGCCACGGAGCCCCCTGGATGTGGTGTAACGGCCGATCAGCACGAAGATGCCGTCGAGGATCAGGGCGAGCACCACGATGCCCACCGTGCCCGCGATCGCCTGGTTGGTGGCGTTGGCGCTGCCCGCCCTGGTCAGTCCGGCGAAGATCTCCACGCCGAGCCCCGGTCCCCGCGCGTACGCCGCGATCGCGGCGATGCCCATCAGCATCTGCGTGGCGACCCGCATGCCCGCCAGGATCGCCGGCCACGCCAGCCGCAGCTCGATGCGCGTGAGCACACCGAGCCGGTTCATCCCGATCCCGCGGGCCGCGTCGGTGACCGCACCGTCCACACCGGCCAGGCCGACGATGGTGTTGCGGACGATCGGCAACAGCCCGTACAGCACGAGGGCGGCGACCGTCGGTGGTGCGCCGAGCCCGAGGACGGGGATCAGCAGGCCCAGCAGGGCGAACGACGGGATCGTGAGGATCGCGCTGGTGAGGGCGGTCGCGACGGCCGAGCCGAACGGGCTGCGGTACACCGCGATGCCCACGGTCACGCCGACGATCGCGGCCAGGATCGTGCACTGCACCACCGCGCTGACGTGCAACAACGACTCGCTCAGCAGTCTGCTCCAGCGGTCGCTGACGAACTCCCAGAAGCTCACGGCCCTCCCCGAGGTCCCTTGAAGATGCGACAAGGTCCCCGTGTGGACGTGGCGCTAAACATCGTAGTCCGAAGAGGAGCGAAGACGTGACCTATTCCACAGTGGACCACGGGATGTCCGGTCTTATGCGCTGTGGCATATGTATCCGGCCGTGTACTGGCAGTGACGGCTCACGCGAACTGTTCGACGAACCGTGTCATCCGGTCGGCGAACCCGTCCGCACCGCCGAACCACACCGCGACCGCGGCGGCCCCGGCCTCGGCGAACGCGTGCGTCTGCTCGACCGCCTTGCCCAGCCCCACCCGATCGCCGTTCCACGCGACCCGGACCGTCGGCCGGACCTCCCGGTCGGACAGGCCGCGCAGCCGGGCCAGGCGTTCGGCGAAGCCCGCGGGGTTCACCCCGACTGCCTGCCACTCGTCGGCCAAGGCGGCCGCACGGCGCAGCGCGGCGTCGCTCGTGCCGCCGACCATGATCGGGATGGGCCGCCGGGGGCGGGGCTGGAAAACACCGGTCTGGTAGCCGTAGTACCGGCCCTGGAAGGGGCCGCTGCCACCGAAGAGGTGCCGCAGCAGCGCGATCGCCTCGTCGGTCCGGGCGGCCCTGGTCCGGTAGTCCGCTCCGACAGCCGCGAATTCCTGTGCGTCCCAACCGATGCCGACACCGAGCGTGAGCCGCCCGCCGGAGATGACGTCCACAGTGGCCGCTTGCTTGGCCACCACGAACGGGTTGCGCATCGGCAGGATCAGCACTGAGGTGCCGAGACGGATCGTGGTCGTGTGCGCGGCCAGGTACGTCAACGTGACCAACGGCTCGTAGACACCGCCGTAGGTACTGCCGTACGGGGCCGGCGGCAGCAGGTGATCCGGCAGCCACGCTGCGCGATACCCGGCCTTCTCCGCGGTCGTGGCCAGCTCGGCGATCCGCTGCGGTCGCAGCGAGGGCGACTCGTTGGGCAACACGACTTGCAGCTCCATGATTCCTGCGACAGTACCCCGCGACTCCCAGTGCAGGACACGCTCACCGTGTGCAGCAGGTGCCCAGGTTGCTTACGGTCGTTCGCTGGTCCGCGAAACGCTCGGCGTGACAGTCGTGACCAGTCCGCGCGGCTGATCATTCCAATGTGGGCACTCGAACCGTACGGGCCGAGGTGAGGTACCTGGGGTCAGTCGGCGACCAGATGCCAGGGCTGGCCGTGTTCGGTGGTGATGGCGATGACGAGCCGTCCGGAGACGTGCGCTGACAGTGTGTCGTCGTCGTACTGGTACGCCGGTCGCAGCCGGGCGCTGACCTCGGGCGCCGGTGGCCTTTCGAGCACACCCAGCAGGAACGACCCCGACGGCGCGCCGAGCAGGTCGAGGGGCGTCCACGCGCCGCGGAGGGGCACGTCACCGACCTTCATCCCCGGATCGGGAGCGGTCGCGTACAGCTGGTCGGCGACGTCCTCGACGCGCCGGCCGACGCGCAGCGCGAGTTCGCGGGGCGAGCCCCGGTCGAAGTCCCGTTTGCCGACGCGCCGGGCCGGGCCGGCCGGGGTCTCCTGGCCGGCCGCGGGCGCGTCGAGCCGCTCCTGGTCGAACAGGTCGGTCTGGGTCGGCATCGGGGACGGCAGCGGCTGGCCGATCGGGCCGGCCATCCCCGGCAGCCGCCCCGATCGGGTGAAAAGGTCGACGGTCACGCCGGAGCCGGTGGCGTACGCCCACGACATCGCGAACGGGTACGTGCCGTGGTGCTGTGACCAGGGCAGGAGGCTGTTGAGGCGGTCGCGTTGCGGCACGGTCACGCGCGTCGGCGGCGCTTCCGAACGGCCGCGTGCCTCCCCGGCCAAGGTCAGGTTCGGCATGTCGAACAGCAGGTCGGGCCGGGTCCTGGTGGCGCTGACGTGCCCGGCCAGCGCGGTGGGCAACGCGCCGACATGGGCGTCCGGGTCCTGCCAGTGGTACGCGGCCTGCACGGTCGCGCTGAGCATGCCGAGCCCGATGCACTCGCTGACGAACCGGCGGATGTGCGCGGAGCTGGCCCGGAACGGATCTTCGCGCAGGCGCAGCGGCTGGCCGGGCTCGCTGTCGAGATAGCACAGCACCAGCCGCAGCTCGTGCTGTCGCGTCTCGTACCTGGCCGGTGGCACGAGGGCGTTCACGCCGACCACGTAGCTCAGATCGATCGGCAGCAGCCGGTCGGCGGCGACCCGGTGGATGCCGTCCACCTCGGGGTGCGGATCGACATGCGCCCGCCGTTGGGTCCAGGCGAACTGCCGCAAGGTGATCCAGGCCATCAGCGCAGGTTAACCACATCGGCCACCGGGAGAAAACCGCAAGACGGGTCCGCTCTCATGGTCACGCTGAAGTGGACAGGAGGCATGATCGATGCGGGTGCGGGTTCTGGTACTGGTGGTGGTGGCCGGGCTGCTGGCCGGTTGCGACGACAAGGCACCGGACGTCTACACCCCCGCGGCGCCTGAGCAGGCGAACCCCGCGCTGGCCGAGCGGTTCGCGCCGCTGGTCTTCCTGGCCGAGGGCGAACCGAACCTGCCGATGGACGCCACGCACTACGTCGGCAAGTCGTCGTTGTGGTTCGACGACGGATGTGATGACAGCGACGACAGGCTGGTGGCCGAGAAGATCGACCTGCGGCGACTGTCCGGCAAGACCGGCGCCTACGAGCAGCAGGCGAACTGCTCCAAGTCACGAAAGGTGACCGACGGACCGGACGGCTTCCCCGAGAAGAGCGGGTTCTACCTCAGGCCGCCCGAGTCCGCTCGCCAGGGCGAAGGGACACAGGCGCCGGTCTACTGGGAGTACCACGTGGATTCCGGCCGGGCCGCGTACGTCTACTGGTTCTTCTACGGCTACAACGACCTGACAGCGGGCAACAAGCACGAAGGCGACTGGGAACGCGTCGCCGTCCAGGTGAACGGCACCACGCCGGTCGGGGTCACCTTCTTCAAGCACGGCGGCGACCCGTGCATGGTGCCCTGGCAGGACACGCAGCTGGGCAAGAACGGGGACCATCCGCAGGTCTACGCCGCCAAGGGGTCGCACGGGTCGTACTCCAGCCCGGGCAACGAGTACCTCGCGGGTGCCGCCTTCGACCGCAGTTCGGCAGGCAGCCAGTGGAACACCTGGGCCACGCTGCGCCAGGCCGACCGGGAGCCCTGGTGGGGCTACCGCGGCACGTGGGGCTCGCCGAGTTCGCTGCCGGTGTCCGGGTTCGACGGTCCGGCCGGGCCCGGTCCCGGGCGGCTGCTGAAGAACGTCCTGACCGACAAGGTCTGCGAGGTGTCACAGCGGACCATCACGTCGCAACTGCCGGACGCGTTCGTCGGCGAGTGGGAGACGCGCGAGCCCGCGACCCAGAAACCGCCGGTGACGCCGTACCACATCCGCGCCAGCCTGCGGAAGGACAGGAGCACGGTCCACTACCGCACGACATGGACCGAGCCGGACCCGAAACTCGACTGCCAGGGCACGTGGTCGGTCACGGCCGCGCTGCAGATGGCCGTCGCGGTGCACGAGAAGATCACCGGCACGTCGCGGGGAAAGTGCGTCATCGAGGGATCGATCCGGCTGACGATCGAGGGGGACGCGGTGGGCGTGCTGTACGACAGCGGCTCCTTCGAGATGCAGGCCAAGCTGTACCGGCGCACCCGGACCGATCCGCCGCCACCTGCCGATGTGCCCGCCGACACGACCGAGGCGGCCTTGAAACGGTTCGAGCAGTACCTGCACGCGGTGGGCAACGAGGACCTCGGCACGGTCTGTGAGATCGCCGGGCCGGCCGCCAGGAAGGCCGAGGCACAGGGCTTCGGCACGTGCAGGCAGACGATGCCGGTGATGTTCCGGATGCTCTCGCCCGCGCAGAAGACCGCCCTGCGAACGGCCACAGTGGACACCAGGCAGATCACCGCGAGACCCGGCACGGTCGAGGTGCCCACGAAGGCCATCCTCGCCGGCGACGTCAGGTTCTCGTCGTCCACCCTCGGCGACTGCACCCTGACGTTCATGAACGGGCAGTGGTTCGTCACCGACTGACCGCCAGGGCCGGACGCCGCCAGCAAGTAACCGCTCGCCCGAATGCCCGCCGGACCGGCTGGTCCGGCGGGCACTCGCATGGCCGGGCTCACACGACCGGCGGGAAACAATCCGCCGCCCGGCCGGGTTCAAGTAGATGCAAATGCATATACTTCGCTGGACGGTGACCCCGGGTACAGCGGGGACGTGAGGAGGAGCCATGCAGTTCGGAGTGTTCTCGGTCAGCGACATCACGCGTGACCCGGTGTCCGGCGAGACCCCGAGCGAGGCCGAGCGGATCGACGCCATCGTGCGCATCGCCCAGAAGACCGAGGAGGTCGGGCTCGACGTGTTCGCCATCGGTGAGCACCACAACCCGCCGTTCTTCTCGTCCTCGCCGACGACCTTGCTGGCGCACATCGCGGCGACCACCAAGCGGCTGATCGTCACCACGGCGACCACGCTGATCACCACCAACGACCCGGTGCGCATCGCCGAGGAGTACGCGATGCTCCAGCACCTGTCCAAGGGCCGCGTCGACCTGATGCTCGGCCGGGGCAACACCGCGCCGGTCTACCCGTGGTTCGGCCAGGACATCCGGCACGGCCTGCCGCTGGCGCTGGAGAACTACAACCTGCTGCACCGGTTGTGGCGGGAGGACGTGGTCGACTGGGAAGGCAAGTTCCGCACGCCGCTGCAGGGCTTCACCTCGGTCCCGCGCCCGCTGGACGACGTGCCGCCGTTCGTGTGGCACGGCTCGATCCGCACGCCCGAGATCGCCGAGCAGGCCGCGTTCTACGGCAACGGCTTCTTCGCCAACCACATCTTCTGGCCGAAGGAGCACTACATCCGGCTCATCAACTTCTACCGGCAGCGCTACGCGCACTACGGCCACGGCAGTGAGAAGCAGGCCATCGTCGGCCTCGGCGGGCAGGCGTTCCTCGCCCGGAACTCGCAGGACGCGAAGGACCAGTTCCGGCCGTACTTCAACGAGGCACCCGTCTACGGGCACGGCCCGAAGATGGAGGACTTCATGGAGATGACGCCGCTGTCGGTGGGCAGCCCGCAGGAGGTCATCGACAAGACGCTGACCTTCCGCGAGTACTTCGGCGACTACCAGCGTCAGCTGTGGCTGATGGACCACGCCGGTCTGCCGCTCAAGACCGTGCTCAACCAGCTGGACCTGCTCGGTGAGGAGGTCGTGCCGGTGCTGCGCAAGGAGCTCGAGGCCAAGCGTGACCCGGAGGTCCCGGACGCGCCGACGCACGCCAGCCTGGTGAAGGCGAAGTACGGCGACACCCCGCCGCGTCAGCCGCGCCCGAACGCCAACCGCGGTGACAACGTGACCGGTGCCTCGCCGTACCAGGACAGCGAGCTCGAAGCCAGCTACCCGAGCCTGTGATGGCGAACGGTACCCGGCTGGCCAACACCGCGTGGGAGTCGTTGATGTCGGCCCACGCGGTGTTGATGCGGCAGTTCGCCGCGCAGGACATCTGGCGTGAACTGTCGATGCGCGAGTACGACGTGCTCTACCAGTTGTCGAAGTGCCCCGAGCCGCAGCGGATCGGCGAGCTGCACAAGCACCTGCTGCTCAGCCAGCCCGCGCTGTCGCGGATGGTCGACCGGCTGGTCGAGCGGGGCTTCGTCGAACGGCTGGCCGCCCCGGAGGACGGCCGTGGCGTCCGGCTCGCGCTGACCGACACCGGCCGGGACGTGCAACGCCGGATCGGCCGTCACCACGCTCGTGACGTCGCCCGCGCGGTCTCCGCGCGGCTGGACGCCGACGAACTCAGGCAACTGGAAGCGATCTGCCGCAAACTCGCTTCTCCGGAGGAATGATGACAACGTTCAACCTGGTGGTCGTCTCGGGCGGGACCAGCGACCCGTCGTCGACCCGGCTGCTGGCCGACCGCACCGCGCGACGCGTGAGCGCGCTCGCGAGCCAGCGGGAGCACGCCGTCACGGTGAAGGTCATCGACCTGCGTGAGCTGGCGACCGAGATCACCACGGCCCTGGTGTCGCAGCTGACCGGGCCGAAACTGACCGCGGCGATCACGGCACTCGGCGAGGCCGACGGCATCATCGTCAGCACGCCTGTCTACAAGGCGGGCGCGAGCGGCCTGTTCACCTCGTTCTTCCAAGTGCTGGACAACGACCTGCTGATCGCCAAACCGGTCGTGCTGGCCGCGACCGCCGGAACAGCCCGGCACGCCCTGGTCGTCGACGGCCAGTTGCGCGGCTTGTTCGCGTACATGCGGACCGCCACGGCGCCGACGTCGTTGTTCGCGTCCACTGAGGACTGGAGCGACCCGGCGCTGGCCAAGCGGATCGACCGGGCCGCCTTCGAGCTGTTGCTGTTCATGGAAAGCGGCTTCGCCCAGCAGGTCAGGGGCGAGTCGTGGCAGAGCTACCAGCACGAGTTCGGCAGCGCAGGCGGGACCGAGGTGTCCATCGACCTCGACTCCGACCTGATGCGCCTCGCCGCGGGCGGCTCCGCCACACCCCCTCCCTCCTCGTGAGTGTTTATCAGGGTTAGAACACCGATAAACACTCACGAGGGAGCTTCAGGCGGGGACCTTGTCCAGGAAGCCGTGCACGTGCTTGATCTTGCCGTCGGCCAGCACGATCACGTCGAAGCCGATGACGAGTTGGTCCTCGCCGAGCTCCCAGGTGAACCGGGCGATGTCGTGGTGGCCGTCGACCGGGCCTAGGGTGAAGCGCAGACCGCCGAACTGCTGCTGGACCGCCCCGATCATCTGGTCGATCGCCTCGTGGCCGGCGACGGCGGCGAGCGGGTCGGTGTAGGTGGCGTCCGATGTGTACACCTCTTCGACGATCAGCCTGCGTTTGACCGGGTCCGTCTCGTTCCAGACGTCGATGTACCGCTGTGCGATGCTCTCGTGTTCGTTCATGGCACAAGCATGTCCGTGCCGCGGCGGAGAGTCGATTACGTCGGACGTCATGGCACGCGCTACCGTGTTCCCGGCCGCCGACCACGATGTCCATTGAGGACTGAACGACAGGGATGGGTGCATGCCCGGATTGCGGCGAATGTTCGTCACGCTCGGTAAGACCAAGGCCTGGGCGGCGGTGGGCCGGACGCTCGCGCCGGTCGACCGGTGGCTGGTGCGTCTCACCGGCGGCAAGGTCGGCGTCGGCACCGCCGTGGGGCTGCGGACGCTGCTGCTGACCACAGTCGGCCGTACCAGCGGGCAGAAACGCCAGGTGCCGCTGCTGTACATCGAACGTGACGGGGGTTACGTCGTGATCGGCTCGAACTGGGGCGGTGAACGTCACCCGGCGTGGTCGTCGAACCTGCTCGCCGAGCCAGGCGCGGTGATCACCGTGCGCGGCAGGCAAGTGGCCGTCCGCGGCAGGCTGTTGACGGGCGCGGAACGCCGGCAGACGTGGAATGCTGTGGCGTCGTACTGGCCCGCGTACGACACCTACGCGGAGCGTGCCGATGGCCGGAAAATCCGTGTGTTCCTCCTCGAACCCGTGCGGCACTGATACGGTGTGGCGGCCGGCCCGGCACGGGCCGGTTCCGTGTGGGTACCAGGAAGCCGGTGTGAACCCGGCACGGTCCCGCCACTGTGACCGGTCCCAAGCCAGGGGCCGGGAGTCAGGAACTGCCCCGCACGGACGGCCCCAGCTGGGACGTGGACATCCCGGACGGAGTGGTGATGGTGCGTGCACGGGTTCTGCCCCTGTTAGTGGTTCTGGTCGTTCTGGGCACGAGCGGTTGTGGTGACGGCCGGCCCGCCGCGAGCGGCGCCGGGGTGACCGTCGAGAACTGTGGCAGATCGATCACCTTCGACCAGGCGCCCCAACGCGTCGTCGGCTACTACCAGCACCCGGTCGAGATGATGGTCGCGCTCGGATTGCAGGACAAGCTCGTCGGCCTGGCGTACCCGGACAACGATCCGCTGCCCCGCTATGCCGACGCCTACCGCGCGATCCCGAGGATCTCGGACAAGGACGCGTCCTTCGAGCAGGTTCTCGCGAAGACTCCCGACCTGGTCTACGGCGGTTACCACAGCACTTTCGACGACAAGGAAGGACGTTCCCGCGACGCCTTCGCCAACGCGGGCGTCAAGACCTATCTCAGTCGCGAGGAATGCCTTGACCGCCCGGTCACAATGGACGACCTCTACGAGGAAGTCCGCACTGTCGGCCGGATCTTCCAGGTTCCGGACCGGGCGGACGCCGTGATCGCGGAGATGCGGGACGGCATCACCCAGGCGGCAGAACGGCTTGGCACCGTGGAACCGCTGAAGGTGTTCGTGTTCGACAGCGGCGAGGGCACCGCGTACACCGCCGCGGGAACGGGAATCGGCAACGAGATCATCACACTGGCCGGCGGCCGCAACGTGTTCGCCGACGTCCAACGGGACTGGGCGGACGTGTCCTGGGAACAGGTGCTGCAACGCGCGCCCGACGTGATCGTGATCTACGACTACTACGGCACCCCTGCCGTCGACCAGAAAATCCAGTTCCTGCTCGGCAAACCCGAACTGGCGAACGTACCCGCGATCAAGAACCGCCGGTTCGCCACGTTGACACTGCAGGACACCGTGCTCGGCGTCCGCGCGCCGTACGCGGTCGGGAAACTCGCCGCCCAGTTGCACCCCGAACGCCGGTGAAAAGGGTCTCCTACCCGGCTGTCATCGCGTTCCTGGTCGTGATGCTGGTGATCGCGATGGTCGCCGGGATCGCGGTCGGGTCGGTCGCGATCGAGCCGTGGGACGTGATCACCGCTGTGCTGCACCAGATCGTGCCCGATCTGGTCGCCGCCACCGGCCCGGAGTACGTCGAGACAGTGATCACCACGACGCGTGGGCCGAGAGTCGTTCTCGGTGCGGTGGTCGGTGCGGGGCTGGCCACTGTGGGCATGGTTCTCCAAGCGCTGGTCCGCAATCCCCTTGCGGACCCGTACCTTCTCGGTGTCTCGTCCGGTGCTTCAGTCGGGGCCGTGACGTCCATCCTGTCCGGACTCGCCGTTTTCGGTGCGGCCACGACCTCGGTTCTGGCTTTCGCGGGAGCGCTGGGTTCGCTTCTGGTGGTGTACTTCGTCGCCCGCGCGGGCGGGCGAGTCACGACGATCGGGCTCGTGCTCGCCGGTGTGGCGGTGGCGTACGTACTTTCGGCGTTGACGAGCCTGATGTTGTTGCTTGCCAACAGTGCTCAGCAGTCCCGCCAGATATTGAGCTGGCTGCTCGGCGGGCTTGGCGGCGCCACATGGTCGTCGCTCTGGGTGCCTCTCGTGGCTCTGGGGGCAGGCCTTGGGGTGCTCCTGGCCAACGGTCGTGCGCTCAACCTGCTGTACGCGGGCGAGGACGCGGCGGTCGCGATGGGCTTGGACGTCACCAGGTTCCGGCTGGCGATGTTCGTGATCACGTCGTTGCTGACCGGCGTGTTGGTCGCCGTCAGCGGTCCTATCGGTTTTGTCGGCCTGATCCTGCCGCACGCGGTGCGTCTGGTCGTCGGCAGCGACCATCGCCGTGCGCTTCCCGCCGCGGCGTTGGCAGGCGCGTCCTTCCTTGTCCTCGCGGACATCGCGGCACGGACTGTCGCCTCACCGCAGGAGATTCCGGTCGGCGTCTTCACGGCACTGTGCGGCGGGCCGTTCTTCCTGTGGCTGGTTCGCCGTCAGGCCCGGCGTGGCGTAAGGACGACAGGATGATCACAGTTGATCAGGTCAGTGTGGATCTGGACGGCCGTCGTGTCGTCCAGCAGGTTTCTTTCGAAGCCGGGCCCGGTGAGGTGGTCGGCGTGGTCGGGCCGAACGGATCGGGCAAGTCCACGCTGCTGCGCGCCATGATCGGCATCATCCCGCCGGCGGCCGGGTCGGTTCGCATCGACGGCCGTGACGTCGCCACAACCAAGCCACGCGACCGTGCCCGCGCGCTCGCCGCCGTCCTGCAGGACTCCACCGGGGACTTCGACCTCACCGTGCGGGACGTGGTGATGATGGGTAGAGCTTGCTACAAGCGGGCTTTCGAACGTGACAACTTTCGCGACAGAACGGTTGTGGCGGAGGCTCTGGCCGCGGTCGGTGCGTCGGAACTGGCGCGGCGCCGGTTCGCGTTCCTGTCCGGCGGTGAACGGCAACGAGTCCTGATCGCCCGCGCGATCGCCCAGGAGCCCAGCGTGCTCATCATGGACGAACCGACCAACCACCTCGATCCGCGGCACCAGTTCGACGTGTTGGCATTGCCGCGGAAACTCGGCGTCACCGCCGTGATCGCGTTGCACGACCTGAACCTCGCCGCCCACTACTGTGACCAGATCCACGTGCTGGACCACGGCAGGCAATACCGCTCCGGCACGCCCGGCGAGGTCTTCAGCCCGGACATGCTGGCCGAGGTGTACGGCGTCACCGCGGCCGTGACCTCGCATCCGGTCACCGGACGCCCACACATCGTCCTCGACCCCTCGTGAGTGTTTGTCCGTGTTCTAACCCTGATAAACACTCACGAGGGGGCCGTCCATCCTTGAAGGGACTTCACATCATGACCGCACTTCCCACTCCGCGTACGCCGGACCCGATGGACGCACCGGCCGTGCGGTGGGGAATCCTGGCTCCCGGCTGGATCGCGCGGCTGTTCTGCACCGCGCTGCGGCAGGGCACGAAGCAGGAGATCGTCGCGATCGGCTCGCGTGACCACGGCCGGGCCAGGGCCTTCGCGGACGAGTTCGGCGCCGGGTCGGCGTACGGCAGCTACGAGGAACTGGTCAACGATCCGCAGGTCGACATCATCTACGTGGCCTCGCCGCACTCCGAGCACCACCGCCAGACCCGGCTGGCGCTCGAGGCGGGCAAGCCGGTCCTGGTCGAGAAGGCCTTCACGCGCAACGCCGCCGAGGCGCACGACCTGGTGAACCTGGCCAGGGCGAAGAACCTGCTGCTGATCGAGGCGATGTGGGCCCGGTTCCTGCCGCACTACGACGTCATCCGGCAGGTCGTCGAGAACGGCCTGATCGGCGATGTCACGGCCGTGTTCGCCGACCACGGGCAGCCGCTGTACCCGGGCGGGCCCGAGCGGCTCGCCAGCCCGGCCCTGGCCGGCGGCGCCCTGCTTGACCTGGGCGTGTACCCGATGTCGTTCGCGGAGTTCGTGCTCGGGCCGTTCAGCACGATCACCACGACCGGCACCCTGACCGACCAGGGCGTGGACAGCCAGGAGGCGATCACGGTCACGAACGCGGCCGGAGCCCAGGGCATCCTGCACGCGTCCATGCTGGCCCGTTCCGCGTGCACCGCCTCGGTCTGCGGCACCACCGGCCGGCTGGACATCGGCGGACCGTTCTACGGCCCGGCCTGGATCAGGATGTACGACCGGGACGACGTCCTGGTCGACCAGCACGAGAAGGTGACCGACGAGGGCCACATGGGACTGCGCTACCAGGCCGCCGAGGCCGCGCGCTGCCTCGCCGCGGGCCAGACGGAGTCCTCGGTCTTCCCCCTCGACGCCACCATCCGCGTCATGGAGGCCATGGACGAGGTCCGTGCCCAGCTAGGAGTGCGCTACCCCGGCGAGTAGCACGCCAGCACCCCGTGTCCACCACTCCGACACCCCGTGTCCACCACTCCGACACCGTGAGTTGACCATTCCGGCACCCCGAGATTCCCTGCGCCGGGCGCCACTGCGATCTCGGGGTGCCGGAACGTGTATCGCGGGGTGGCGGAACGTGTATCTCGGGGTGCCGGAAGGGGGATTTCGGGGTGGGGTTACTTGTACGGAACGGCGAAGATGTGGCTCATGTCGCTGTTGTGAGTCGTCGACGCTCCGCGCGCGTCCGGAAGGTTCCTCGCGATGCCGTGCACGCCGCCGCTGTACCCGGAGACGTGGTCGACCTTCACGTACGCGTTGAAGCGCGGGATGCACCCGGCGTCGGTCCTGATCTCGAAGAGCTTGTTCAACGGCACGTAGACGTGGTGCACGCTGTAGAGCATCGTCTTGGTGACGGCCGGGGTCGACGCGCTCTGGCAGACGGTGCCGTCGGCCTTCCACTGGTTGACGAACAGCGTGAACCTCGCCGTGGACGCGCCCGTGGTGCAGCCGGGGTCCGAGCACGGCTTGAGCACCTCGTAGTTGGTGTCGCCGAACACGCTGAGCCCCCTGAATCCCGGGGCGAGGTCGAACATCCCGGTCGCGGGGACCCGGAGGGTCGGGTTGGCCGGGTCGAAGTACACCGTCCTCGGGACGCTGCTCTGGATCGGTGTGCCCGCCGTGGTGTTGTCGACGGACTGGTCGGCGAACGAGAGCGAACCGCTAGCCAGGGTGAAGTACTCGTCGTCATAGCCCAGCGAGGCGGACCTGACCTGGGCTGTGCACGTCACGGTGCCCGTGACGTCCGGCTGCACCAGGTACCGGGTGGTCAGCTGGATGTCCTCCAGGTCGGGATATCCGGTGCCGCGTTGCAGGACGTTCTGGCCGATCACCATGTTCTTGCTGCCGCCTGCCCATTTGCAGACGACCTCGTTGTCCGCCAGCGACCGGCCGGTCGCCGAATTGAACCGCATCACCGAGACGATGTACGCCGTCTGCCCCGCGGTCATGTTCAGTGACACGGTGCCGACCGGGACGACGTTCTGGTCGAACCCCTGCTCGGGCACTCCCGGCGCCAGGATGGTCCGAGGGGTGAAACTGACACTCGTGGCAGCGGCGGCCGGGGAGACCGGCACCGCCAGCACCGCCATCGCCATGCCGAAGATCAGGGACAACGCCCTTCGCACGTGAGCCTCCTGTTGGGACTGGGCGGATCGAGGGGTACCGCCGAGGGGATTCGACCGGATCCGGCTTGCGCTTTCCTTCCGGGCGGGTGGAAGGGTTTGGGCACGGCCGGGTGCGGGAATGTCTCGCGGATGAGCCGAACGGTCATCTTCGACGTGGACGGAACGCTCGTCGACACCAACTACCACCACACGGTGGCGTGGTTTCGCGCGTTCCGCCGCCACGACGTGACCGTCCCGGGCTGGCGGATCCACCGTGCGATCGGCATGGGCGGCGATCGCCTGGTCGCGGCGGTCGCGGGGGAGCGGGTCGAGCAGGACCTCGGCGACGCGGTCCGCGACTCGTGGAAGGAGCTGTTCGACCCGATGCTCGACGAGATCGTGCCGTTCGACGGGGCCCGCGAGGCGGTGGCCGAGGCCAAACGCCTGGGCTGCCGGGTCGCGCTGGCCAGTTCCGGCAAGCCCGATCACGTCCGGCACTACCTGGACCTGCTCAACCTGGACGGCCTGGCCGACGACTGGACGAGCTCGCAGGACGTCTCCGACAGCAAACCCGCGCCCGACCTGCTGCGGGTCGCGCTGGAGCGGGTCGGCGGCGGCACCGCGATCCTGATCGGCGACTCCATCTGGGACTGCAAGGCCGCCGAGGAGTTCGGCGTCCCGTGCGCCGCCCTGCTCACCGGCGGCACCAGCGCCGCCGAACTGACCGGCGCGGGCGCGGTCGCGGTGTTCGAAACCCTCGCCGAGCTCCGGGAAGGCTTGCGTCCCCTCGTTTCAGGGCCGGCCGCCTGAAGTCCATTGTGGACTGAATATGGTCGTGTGTGTACGGATACCTTGACACTTCTGGCGATGTCTGATTCGCGGTGACCGGCGGGTTTCCGCTCCGCACCGGTGACCAGAGAGTTAGTGTGTAACCGCTGGGGGTGTCTTGAGGGGAGGCGCACACATGTCGCTAACCGGCGTGCACCGGGCGATCGTCGCCGTCGACGTGGAGGGGTTCTCCAGCCGGACCGACCTGCACCAGGCGGCGACCCGGCGCAACCTGTACGAGTCACTGGAACAGGGCTTCACCGAGGCCGGGATTCCCTGGCAGGACTGCGACACCAGTCAGGACCGGGGCGACGGCGTGCTGATCCTGGTGCCGCCGACCATCGCGCACGTCAACCTGGTCGACCAGTTGCCGCACCGGCTCGCCGCCGCGCTGCGCCGCAACAACGCGATCTACGCGGCGGAGGCGCAGATCCGGCTGCGGGTCGCGGTGCACGTCGGCAAGATCGACTTCGACGAGCGGGGCATCGCCGGGCACACGGTCAACTTCGTCTGCCGGATGCTGGACGCTCCCGTGCTCAAGGCCGTGCTGGCCGCGTCGCGCGGGGTGTTCTCGTTGATGGTGTCCGACTGGTTCTACCGCCAGGTCGTGCAGCCCGACCCGGCCGTGCGGCCGGACACGTACCGCGAGGTCTTCGTCGGGGTCAAGGAGGAGAACGCCACCCAGGCGTGGATCCGGGTGCCGGACGACCTGCTGTTGACCACGTCCGAACCGGGCCAGGCGATGGCCGACGTGGACGTGGAGATCCGCCGGTACACCCCGCTGCCGGACTCGGCCGGCCCGAACACCCTGCACGACGGCGAGGAACTGCGGGAGTACTGGGACTTCGGGCCGGAAGAGCTCGCGCCCGCCGCCGACTACCCGGCCCTGCCGCCCGCCGGGGTTCGCCCGCGGCTGCTGGATCGCCTGCAACCCTTGGTGCGCACGGTCGTCGGCCGTGTCGTGCCGGCGCGGACCCGGGTGGACTGGCACTCGCCGCGGGAACTGCCGCACGACGTGCCCCGTTTCAGTGGCCGCAACGCGGAGCTCGAGCGGCTGGAAGGCCTGGTCGACGCCGTGAACGTGGCCGTGATCGACGGACCGGCCGGTGTCGGGAAGACCGCGTTGGCCGTGCACTGGGCGCACCGGATGGCCGACTACTTCCCGGACGGTCAGCTCTACCTGAACCTGCGCGGTTTCGACCCGCACCAACGGCCGATGTCCCAGGCGGACGCGTTGCGCAAACTGCTTGGCGCGCTGGGGGTGAACGCCCAGCGCATCCCGGCCGATCTGGACGAGCAGACACGGTTGTTCAAGTCGGTCGTGGCCGGGCAGCGGGTGCTGATCGTGCTGGACAACGCGCGCAGCGCCGAGCAGGTCCGCAGGCTGCTGCCCGGTCACGCGACCTGCTTCGTCGTCGTGACCAGCCGCAACCGGCTGGAAGGGCTGATCGCGTGGGACGGCGCGGTCCGGGTCAACCTGGACGTGCTGACACCCCCGGACGCGATCGCCCTGGTCACCGAGATCATCGGTGACGCCCGGGTGGCGGCGGAGCCGGACGCGTGCGCGGAGCTGACAAAACTGTGCGGCTACATGCCGTTGGCGCTGCGGATCGTGGCCGAGCGCTGTGCCGCGCACGAGACCGTCCAGCTGGCCGACCTGGTCGGCGAACTGTCCGCGGAACACGACAAGATGCTCGACCAGCTGTCCAACGGCGACGAGTCGACCCGGACCGTGTTCTCGTGGAGCTACAACGCCTTGCACCCGGACGCGGCACGGCTGTTCCGCCTGCTCGGGCTGCATCCCGGCCCTGAGGTGAGCGTCGCGGCGGCCGGAGCGCTCGCGGACATGGCGTCCGCGCAGGCGCGGCAACTGCTGAACACGCTGGCCAGCGCGCACATGCTGGAGGAAGCCGGGCGCGACCGGTACCGGTTGCACGACTTGTTGCAAATGTACGCGGCCGAGTGCGCGATGGACTTGGAGTCCGAACAGGACCGTGACGAAGCCGTCCGGCGGGTGCTCAACTGGTACCTCTACAGCGCCGATGCCGCGGCACGAGTCCTGGCGCCGCAACGCCGCCGTGCCGCTTTGCCCAGGCTCACCAGCGGGCAGGAGCCGGCGTCGTTCGAGACGTACCACGAGGCGCTGACGTGGTTCAAAGCCGAACGCGCCAACCTCGTCGCCGCGACCCGGCAGGCCGAGCAGGCCGGGGAGTACGCGGTCGCGTGGAAGCTCCCGGCCGCGTTGCTGGGCTTCTTCAACCTGCGCAAGCACTGGGCGGACTGGATCAGCGTGCACAAGATCGCCCTGCAGGCCACGCGCAAACTCGGCGACCCGTACGCCGAGGCGTGGACGCTCAACAGCCTGGGCATCGCGTACTACGACCTGCGCTGGTTCACCAAGGCCGCGGAGTACTTCCAACGCGCGCTGCAGATCCGCCGTGAGGTCGGCGACCGCTACGGCGAAGGCAGCACGCTCGACAACCTCGGCAACACCCTGCGGAAACTGCGGCGTTTCGACGAGTCCATCGAGTGCTACCAACGTGCGCTGGCGTTGTTCCGTGAGATCAGCGACCGTTACGGCGAAGGCAGCACCCTGCGCAACCTCGGCGGTGCCTACCGTGGACTGCGGCGCCTGGACGAGGCCGTCGACCACTACCGGCAGGCGTTGCAGATCTGGCGTGAACTGCGGGAGCGCTACGGCGAGGGCAACACACTGTCCAACCTGGGCGACATCCACCGCACGCTCGGCCGGTCCGAACAGGCCATCGAGTGCTACGAACGTGCCCTGCAGATCTGCCGCGAGATCGAGAACGGCTACGGCGAAGGCGCGGTGCTGGACAACCTCGGCGACGTCTACGAGGACCTGGACCGCCACGAGGACGCGATCCGGTACTACAACCAGGCGCTGCGGATCTCCCAGGAGATCGGCGACCACTTCGCCGAGGGCAACACGCTCGACAACCTCGGCTGCGCGAACTACCGGGCAGGTGACTTCGAGTCCGCGTCACAGTTCCTGCGGCAGGCGCTTGTCCTGCGGCAGCAGATCAACGACCGCCGCGGTGAGGCCATCACCAGGCACCACTTGGGCGTGGTCTGTTACGCCACGGGCGAAGCGGTGGAGGCCCACGACATGTGGCGGCAGGCCCTGGAGATCTTCGACGAGCTGACCGAGCCGCACACGATCCAGATCAGAGTGGGCTTCGACATCGACGAGGAGACGGACTCGCCGTTCGAGACGTAGCGCCGGTGGCCGGAATCAGAGCCGCAGCCTGCGGCTCATGTCCGAGACGAACACGCCTTCGGGATCCACGGACCGCCGGATCTCGCGCCACTCCGCCAGCCGCGGGTACATCGCGGCGAAGGTCTCCGCGGACGTACGGGAGTCCTTCGCGGTGTACAGGCGGCCGCCCACGCCCAGCACCGCCTCGTCCAGTTCGTCACAGAACCGGCCGAGGCCGTCCTTGATCGGGAAGTCCACGCTCAGCATCCAGCCGGGCGACGGCCAGGACAGCGGCGCCTGGCTGGCCGCACCCATTCGCTTGACCACGTTGAGGAACGAGTAGTGGCCGGAGCGGGCGATCCGGCGGCAGATGACCTTGAACTCGTCCTCGCGTCCGAAAGGGACGGAGAACTGGTACTGCAGGAAACCCTTCCGGCCGTAGGCCCGGTTCCACTCGCCCAGCATGTCGAGCGGGTGGTAGAACCGCGTGAGGTTCTGGATCGCGCCCCGCGTGCCGCCGGACGGCACCGTGTGCTGCCAGAGCTCGTTCACCAGGCCGAAGGTCAGCTTGTTGGCCAGGCCGTTGGGGAACACGTCCGGCAGGGTCGCCAGCCGCGGCGCGTCGAACTTCAGCGGCTCGCCGCGCAGCTTGGCGGGCAACTGGTCCCGTTTCGCCAGCGAGCCACGGGAGAACGTCGCCCGGCCCAGCCTGCCGTCGGAGGACATCAGGTCCGGGACGGCCATCGAGTAGTCGTAGGCCAGGTCCGAGCCGTCGGTGAACAGTGCCAGCGTTTCGTCCAGGTCGGCGGTCCGGTCCGCGTCGACCACGAAGTAGGCCGTCTCGGTCTTCTTCATCCGGATCGTGGCGCGGGTGATGATGCCGGTCAGCCCGATCCCGGCGACGGTCGCCCAGAACAGCTTCGACTCGGGCGTGAGGGTGCGCACCTGGCCGTCGGCGGTCAGCAGGTCCATCGACACGACATGGTCGCCGAAGCTGCCCGCGGAATGGTGGTTCTTGCCGTGGATGTCGTTGGCGATGGCGCCACCGATGGTCACCTGACGCGTGCCGGGCAGCACCGGCACCCACAACCCGTGCGGCAGCGCGGCACGCATCAGCGCGTCGAGGCTCACGCCCGCGTCGACGTCGACAAGGCCGGAGCCGGGATCGATCGAGTGGATCCGGTCCAGCGCGGTCATGTCGACGACCAGGCCGCCCGCGTTCTGCGCCGGGTCGCCGTAGGAACGGCCGAGGCCTCGTGCGATGACGCCGCGCTCGCCCGCGGTGGCCACCGCACGCGCGATGACCTCGACGTCCGGTGTGGACAGGACCTCCGCGACGGTCGGGGCGGTTCGTCCCCAGCCGGCGAGCGTACGGCGCTGAGTCGTCACGTGATCATCGTAGCGAGATTCGTTTCGGTGAATCGATCGGGAAGACCGTGACGGCATTGCCGTCCGCTTCGAGGTTTTGTCATTCCCGATTTCATGACCGTGCACCGGGAAATTGCGGAAAGCCGCGGTAATTCGCCGGTGATCTCCGCCGCACTGGACGAATCGCGGACGACGATTCGGTTCCGGCCAGGTCGGCTGCCGTAGGGCGCTCAGGCGCGGTAGGCGGCTGTCGCGATCCGGACGAAGGACTGGATCAGCGGGTTCGTGTCGCCCTCGTTCCACGCGGCCACCACGCGGCTCGGCGCCATGTCGATCAACGGGACGGCGACCAGCTCGTCGGGCGGCTTGTGCCCGAGCGGGATCATGCCGACGGTGCCGTTCCAGATCACGGCCTGGAGGCATTCCTGGACGGCGCGCACCACCGGGCCCTCGCGGGGCTCGCCGCCGTTCCAGTACGACTGCCAGATCGGGTCGGTACCGCCGGGGAACCGGAACCAGCGCCGGTCGGCCAGGTCGGCCAGCTTGAGGTGGTCACGACGGGCCAGCGGATCGTCGGCGCGAAGCACCGCACCGACCGGATCGGCGCGCAGGTCGTGCACGGTCAGGCCGGTCTCGTCGAACGGCCCGCGGGTCAGGGCGACGTCGACCAGTCCGGCACGCAGACCGCAGGTGGGATCGGTCAGGTCAGCCTCGCGGATGCGGACCTCGACGCCTGGATGCCGTCTGCGGTACGCGGTGGCCAGCCGTGTCGCGCCACGGTCAGTGCTGTCGCCGAGGATGCCGACGGTGATGGTCGCGGCGCCGGCCACGCGCACCCGTATCTGGCCGGCCTGGTCGAGCAGGGCACGCGCTTCGTCCAGCAACGCCGACCCAGCCGGGGTGAGCGAGACGCCCGCGGCGGACCGGTGCAGCAGAACGGCGCCGAGGTCGTTCTCCAGCTGTTTGATCGCCCGGCTCAGCGGCGGCTGGCTCATGTGCAGGCGCGCGGCGGCCCGGCCGAAGTGGAGTTCCTCGGCGACGGTGACGAAGTAGCGCAGCGTCCGCAGCTCCATGACCGGCGAAGATACCCGTACGGTATCGGCGCCACCCGATCGGTCTTGGACGGCCGGGCCCGCTCGGCAGTGGAATCACGGCATGGAGATTCCCGATCCCGCCGTACGGACCGACGGCGCCCAGGAGATAGCACCGGACCTGCTCGTGCTCCCGAACCAGCGGGTCGACCTGGTGCCCAACATCGGCATCATCGGCGGCACGGACGCGGTCCTCGTCGTCGAAACGGGCATCGGTACCGCGAACGCCGAGCACGTTCTCGCCTTCGCGTCCGAGGTGGCCAACGGGCGGCGGATGTACCTGACCACGACGCATTTCCACCCGGAACACGCTTTCGGCGCCCAGGTGTTCGCCGGACAGGCCACGTACCTGGTCAACCGGGCACAGGCGGCCGATCTGGCCGGAAAAGGACCGGGATACCTGGAGATGTTCCGCGGCTTGGGCGAGTCGGTCGCCCGGCGTCTTGACGGCGTCCGGATTCCCAGCCCGGACGTGGTCTACGACGGCGGGTACGACCTCGACCTGGGCGGCCGGATCGTGCGGCTGCGGCCGACCGGCCGGGCGCACACACGAGGCGATCAGGTGGTCGAGGTGCCGGACGCCGGCGTGCTGTTCACCGGGGACCTGGCCGAGACCGGGCAGTTCGCCATCTTCCCGTGGTTTCCGCCGCACGACACGGATGTGTCCGGCGTGGGCTGGTTGGCGGTGATGGAAAACCTGGCCGCGACCAAGCCTCGGGTCGTGGTGCCCGGTCACGGCGACATCGGCGGTCCCGAGGTGCTTGCCGGTGTCCGCGACTACCTGCGTGAACTGCGTGACGAGACCTGGCTGCGGCGGGACTCCGCGATGGCGGAGGCCGAAATCGTCGCCGAGGTGCGGGCGGTGCTGACCGATCGGCATCCCGAGTGGAGCGGTCAGGAGTGGATCGAACGGGGCGTCGGATGCCTGTGCACCGAGTCCACCGAGGAGCCGGGTTCGTCCGTCCGATCACCAAGGGCGCCAGGGTGAACGCCGTCATGGCGGCTGGTCGGCACCGCCGGTGCGTAGCTGGGCGACGCGGAAGTCCAGGTTGCGGAAGTGCTCGGTCATCGCGAGCTCCGCGCGGGCCAGATCGCGGTCACGCACGGCGCTGACGATGGCGCGGTGCCGCTCCACCGTCAGGACCGGGTCGGGATCGGTCACGCCGAGCTGGTGGTTGACCCGGTGGAACACGTCCCAGAACGCCCGCAGCAGCTGGGTGACCAGCGAGTTGCTCAACGATCGGTACAGCAGTTCGTGGAACTGCCTGTCCTCCTCGGCGAAGGTCAGGCCGGACTGGGCGCGTTCGTTCATCCGGTCGGTGACCTCGTCGAGGGCGAGCAGGTCGATCTCCGGCACGGTGGCCGCGACCCGCCGGATGAGAGCGTTTTCGAGTGCTTCGCGCACTTCGACGATCTCCTCCATCGAGCGCAGGTCGCGGCCGATGTCGTGCAACGCACGGAAGGTCAGGCCATCGGCGAACGGGGCCAGCGACAGGTTGCCGACGTACGTGCCGTAACCGTGCCGGATCTCCACGATGTCCAACGCCTGCAGCGCTTTCAGTGCCTCGCGGATCGAGTTGCGGCTCACGCCCAGCGTCTCGACCAGCTCGGACTCGGTGGGCAACGGGTCGCCCGGCCGCAGCCGCCGGTCCAGGATCAGTCCGGTGATCTCGTCCCGGATCGCCTGGCCCAACCCGGCTGTCACAACAGCCCGGCCTCGTCCAGGTGCCGGCGCACCGCGGCGCGCTCGGCGTCGTTGAGCGGGATCATCGGCTTGCTGGTGGTCGCGTCGGCGATCACGCCCCGCAGCACCAGGCCCTCCTTGAACGCGCCGATCGCCGACGAGTACCGGCCGATCCGGCCGTCGCCGACGTAGATCAGCTGGAACAGGCGCCGCAGACGGGCCTGCTCGGCCCGTGCGGTGTCCCAGTCCTGCCGGGCCGCGGCTTCGTACAGCCGCACGTATCCGTGCGGGTCGACGTTGCCGATACCCGGTACAAGACCGTGCGCGCCGCTGAACAGCCCGAGGTCGGCGTTGGTCTCCGAACCCGAATAGCACAGGAAGCCCGCCGGGACACACGCCAGGACAGCGCGCAGCCCGTCGAGGTCGCCGCTGGAATCCTTCAGCCCGGCCAGGGTCTTGTCCGCGGCGAGCTCGGCCACCACCTCCGTCGGCAGCTTGTGGCCCACCGAGACCGGGATGTCGTACGCGACCAGCGGAAGGTCCACCGCGGCCCGGATGTCCCGGAAATGGCCGGGGAACTCCGTCGGGTGCGTCGGCGCGTAGAACGGGGCCGTGGCGACCAGGGCGTCCGCGCCGGCGGCCTTGGCCGCCAGCGCCTGGTCGATCACCCGCGGCGTGGTGGTGTCGATGACCCCGGCGAGCACCGGGACCTGGCCCGCGGCCACACCGGCCACCACTTCGAGCGCCTGCCGCCGCACGTTGTCCGGCAGGTAGGCGACCTCACCGGTGGAGCCGGTGACGAACAGGCCGTGCACGCCTGCCTCGATCAGGTACGCGGCCAGCCGCTCCAGCGACGCGACGTCGAGTTCGCGTTCCGGCGTCAGCGGTGTGCACACGGGTGGCACGACGCCACCGTTGAGCTGAGTCAAAGCCTCTCCTACTTGTGTTCGGCCAGCGAGCGCAGCGGGACCTGGGTGAACCTGATCGTCTCGTACGGCCCGGCGGCACCCGTCTCGTAAAGCACGCCAACGGATCCGCCGAGCTGGACGAGGTCGGAATAGGCCGCGGGCGCGTCCGACAGCTGGTACGCCTGCCGCCAGGACTGCCCGTTGTCGGCACTGACGCGGATCGCCATCGCCTTGCGGCTGACCGCGTCCGAAGGCCCGGAGAACAGCAGCAGGCCGGGACGCGTGGTCTGCAGGACACTGGCCTGCACCTTGGGGATGGTGAGTGTCGTTTGCGGACGGTACGGCGCGGTGAGCGTCTCACCGCCGTCGGCGCTGATCGCGTCCACCCGGCCGCCGAGCGTGCCTTGGTTGCGGCTGTTGAAGTACAGCCGTCCGTCGGGAAGCTGTGCCACCGTGGTCTCGTTCGACGCGATGGTCACGTCGGTGCGGTCCTCGGAGAAGCCGATTCGCCAGGTGCGGCCGCCGTCATCGCTGATGAGCGAGTGGCCGCCGTAGTACTTGGCTTCCGTGCCGACGTCGGCGGACCCGGCCGGCGGTGCGCTGGAGTGGTTGGCGGGGACGACAATGCGCCCGTCGCGCAACAGGATCGCGTGACCGGGCCCGGTGGCGTACCAGCGCCAGTCCGGCCTCTTGGTGGTCGAGGTGATCTCCTGCGCGGCGGTCCACGTGCGGCCGTTGTCCTTGCTGCGCTGGACGAACACGCGGCGCGAGTCCTCTGCGGACACCGTGCCGGACATTATCTGCCGTTCGGTCACCCGGCCGTTGCGCGTGGTCAGCAGCACGATGTCGCCGTTGCGCAGCACGACCGGCGCCGGATTGCCCGCGGTCGCGTTGCCATTGGCCGACACCACCGACATCGGGCCCCACGTGCAGCCGCCGTCGTACGAACGCTTCAGCACAACGTGGATCGCGCCGGTGTCACCGGCCGACTCGACACGTCCTTCGGCGAAGGCCAGCACCGCGCCGGACCTTGCCCGGACCACGGCCGGAATACGGAACGTGTGATATCCCTCGGTCCCGGACGTGTACGGCACCGACGAGCAGCCGCGCTGCGGTGCCGCCGCGGGCTGCGCTGCCGCGGCAGCGGGCTGCGCGAGGGCCGCCACGGCCAGCGTGGCGAGAACGATCGGCCGTAACTTCATGATCAGCCTCCGATTCGGTCGAGCGGCAGGCGCAACACCTGACGGTCACGGATGTCTGCGTTGGACAGTCGAAGCCGGTCGAGTTCGGCCGGGGACAACGCCCGGGTGTACAGCCGAACCTCGTCGAGTGTGCCGTCGAAACGCTGCAGGTAGTCCTGCCGTTCGCCGACGTGGATCTGGAACGACACCCGCTCGCTGAGCGAGCCCGCGACCGCCGGGCCGGACGCGACCTGGACACCGTCGACCCAGAGCAGCAGCTGTCCGGCGGACCGTTGCAGCACGACGTGATGCCACTGCTGGTCGTCGTAGGCCTGGGTGGTGGTGATCGACGCGCTGCCGCTGGGCGTGGTCATCCGTGCGACCAAGCGCTTGTTCCCTGGCTCGGCGCGCAGCCACAGCTGCGGCGCGGTGTTGCCCATCCCGCCGAGCCAGAACAGCGCCTGATCGCCCTTGGTTTCGCCGTAACGGAACCACGTGCTGAACGTCAGGTCGCCGTCGCCAGGAAGTTGTGCCTGGTCATACGGAACACGCAAGTAGTCGTCGACGCCGTCCAGGTCGAGGCCCGCACCGAACCGGCCACGAGTCAGGGCCGGTTCGCCGAGGGCATAGGCGTCTTTGTTGGTCCTGGAGACGTCCGGGGTCGTCGGGCCGGTCGGCTCACGCCAGCCGAGGTAGTCCTCGGTGAACCGGGCGAAGCGGATCTCGTCCCGGGCGTCCACCGGACCGCCTTCGTACATCAGGCCGATCTCGGTGTCACGCGCCCAGGGGCCGCTGATCTGGACCATGTCGGAGTAGCCGGACCAGTCCGACGTGATCCTGGTGCCCTGCTCGGCGTTCTCCCAGGTCCGGCCGTGGTCGTACGAGGACCTGATCATCATCCAGCGGCGCCGGTCGGTGTCCGACGGCGAGGAGTACAGGATGCGGTCCGGCTTGCCGAACCTCTGCAGCCGCAACACCGCACCCTGGACGGTCGGTGTCACCAGGTCGGGAATGGCCTGGAACGGCGTGCTGAACGTCTCGCCACCGTCGCGGCTGATCGCGAAGCTGCGGTTGCCGACGGCCGTCCCGCCCTGGTCGCGGGCACTGGCGTAGACCGAGCCGTCGGCGAGTTCGGTGACCGTGATCTCCTGCGGCTTCTGGGTGAACGGGCCGCCCGCCGGGAACGTGGTGCTGTCGACCGCGCCGACCTGCCAGGTCCTGCCGTGATCATCGCTGTAGACCAGAGCGGCGTCGTTGGCGACCGACTTGGTGGAGCCGTTGTCGCTGGTCTCGCCGCTCACGCCGAAGACAAGCCGTCCCGCGTGCTTGCCGCGGGTCAGCTGGATGCCGTGCACGGGTCCGGTCGCGTACCAGTAGTCCCATTGCGGCAGCTTGACTTGGCTGCTCATGTCGACGGGAGCCGACCACGTCACGCCATCGTCGTCGCTGTACTGCAAGTACGGCGTGCGTTTGCACGGGACGTCACAGGCCTTGTCGTCCGTGCGGCCCGCGTTGTACGTGGTGAACAGGAAGATCCGGCCGGTGACACTGTCCACAAGGGGCACAGGGTTGCCGTGCGTGTCGCCCTTGCCCTCGTTGACCAGTTGCATCGGCGACCATGTCTTGCCGCCGTCGGTGGACCGTTTCAGCACGACATCGATGTCGGCGGTGTCACCGCAGTTCAGCACGCGGCCCTCGGCGAACGCCAGCAGCGTGCCCTTCGCGCTGCGCACGATCGCCGGAATGCGGTAGCACCAGTAGCCGGGGTCCTGGGACGCCTTGAACAACACCTGCTGGTGCAGCGATGGTTCGTCGGCGGAGGCGGGTTGCGGCACGACCAGTGCCCCGGCTGACAGTGCCGATAACAGTGCGGACAACAGCAACGTCTTGCGCACAGATCGTCCTTCCTAAAGCACAGGGTGGATGCAGCGGTACGTGTGGCCGGCGCCCGCGGTGACCAGCGCGGGCAGTTCCGCCGCGCATTCGTCGGTCGCCTTCCAGCACCGGGTGCGGAAGTTGCAGCCGCTCGGCGGATTGGTCGCGGACGGAACCGGTCCGGTCAGGACGATCGGCTCCACGGCGTGCAACAGGCTCGGCGTCGCCGAGAACAACGCACGCATGTACGGGTGATGCGTGGCCTCTGGAACGGCCGCGGCCGGGGCTTCCTCGACGATGCGGCCGAGGTACATCGTGATGATCCGGTCGCTCATCTTCTTGACGGTCTGGATGTCGTGCGAGATGAAGACCATCGCCAGGCCGAGCCGTTCACGCAGGTCGACGAGCAGGTTCAGGATCTGGGCGCGTACCGACACGTCCAGCGCCGAAGTCGGCTCGTCGGCGACCAGCAACTGCGGCCGGAGAGCCAGGGCCCGTGCGATCGCGACCCGTTGCCGCTGACCGCCGGAAAGCTGGCCCGGCACGGCGTCGGCGACGCTGTCCGGCAGGCCGACCAGGGACATCAGCTCGCGTACCCGGTCGTCTCGCTCGGCCGGAGTGCCTTGTTTGTGCACGTCCAGCGGATCGCGAATGATCTTGGTGATCGGCAGCCGCCGGTTCAGCGCGGTCGACGGGTCCTGGAAGATCATGCCGATGTGCTTGCCGGTGAACCGCACGGTGCCCTGCGTGGGGCGTTGCAGGCCGACGATCACCTTGGCCAGAGTGGACTTCCCGCAGCCGGATTCACCGACTATGCCGACGGTTTCCCCGGCGGTCAGGGTCAGGTTCGCGTCGGTGAGCGCGTACACGTTGTCGTGCCCGAACAACCGGCGTGCCCGGATCCGGTGCACGACATGCACGTCAGAAAGTTCAAGCAGGCTCATGCGCCCTCATTTCCGCGGGGAAGTGGCAGGCGATCATGTGGTCCACGTTGTCGCCCAGCTTGGGCGGCGCTTCGGTGTGGCAGATCGCCCGTGCCGCGGGACACCGGTCGGCGAACCGGCACCCCGGCTCGAAGTCCGCGGGGGCGGGCACGACACCCTTGATCTGGGTGAGCGTGGCCTCGTTCTGCTCCAGCGACAGCACCGCGGACAGCAGGCCCCGGGTGTAGTGGTGCCTCGGCGCGCCGATGATCTGCGCGATCGTGCCCATCTCGGCGACCTGACCGCCGTACATCACGACCACCCGATCGGCCACTTCGGACACCAGCGCCAGGTCGTGGGACACCAGGATGAGCGCGAAACCGAGCTCCTCCTGCAACCTGAGCAACAGTTTCACGATCTGCGCCTGCACGGTGACGTCCAGCGCGGTGGTCGGCTCGTCGGCGACGATCAGCTTGGGGCTGCGGGACAACGCCATCGCGATCAGCACCCGTTGCCGCTGTCCGCCGGACAACTCGTGCGGATAGGACCGCAACGTGCGCTCGGGATCGAGATTCACCAGTTCCAGCAGCTCTTCCGGGGTGCGTGTGCCACCCCTGCGGGTGAACTGCTTGAGCTGCGAGCGGATCGTCATCGCCGGGTTGAGCGAACTGAGCGCGTCCTGGTAGATCATCGCGATGTCGTGACCGAGGTAGCGGCGCCGCTGCCTGGCCGTCAACGCGAGCAAGTCCTTGTGGTCGAAGCGGATCTGCCCGGACACCTGTGCGGTCGCCGGTTGCAGGCCCATGATCGACAACGAGGTCAGTGACTTGCCGCAGCCCGATTCACCGATCAGCCCCAGCACTTCGCCGGACCTGACCGTGAACGAGACCCCGTCGACCACGTTGACCCCGTTGTGCCGGTCGGGGAACGAGATCGTCAGGTTCGCCACGGCCAGCACGGTCTCCCGGTCCGACAGGTCACGGGCTCGCAGTGCCAGCCGTTCGCCGGCCTCGTGCAGGCCCGCGATCGGCCGGATCTCGGCCGGTTCCTCCGCCATCGCGACGGCTTTCGCGGCCCGGCCCGCCTTGACCTGCCGGGCGGACGGCGTCGCCCAGGCGTCGGAGATGCCTTCGGCGAACACGTTCAGCGCCAGGACCGTGACCAGGATCAGCAAGCCGGGGAACAGCGTGGCCCACCAGCCACCGGTCAGCACCAGGTCCTTGCCGTTGGCCAGAACCGACCCCCAGGACGGATCCGGCGGCTGGATGCCCGCGCCGATGAACGACAGCGACGCCTCGAACACGATCGCGTCGGCCACCATCACCGTGCAGAACACCAGGACGGGTGCCGCGCAGTTCACCGCGACGTGCTTGGCCAGGATGTAGGCGCGTTTGGCGCCGATGATCCGTTCGGCGGCGACGTAGTCCTCGCTGTACTGCGCCATCACGTTCGCACGCACCACACGCGCGATCGACGGTGTGTACAGGAAGCCGATCGCCATGATCAGCACTGGCAGGCCGCGCCCGAACACCGCCACGAGCACCGCGGCGAGCGCGATTCCGGGGAACGCCATGATGACGTCCAGTACCCGCATGATCACGCCGTCCGCCCGGCGGCCTGACGTGGCCGCGAGCGCGCCGATCAGCACGCCGGCCACCAGGGCGATCCCGATGGCGCCGAGACCGACCGCGAGCGACCAGCGGGTGCCGTAGACCAGGCGCGCGAAGATGTCCCGGCCCGAGGAGTCCGTGCCGAGCCAGTGCTCGCCGCTCGGCCCGTCGACTGCCGCGCCGGTCAGGTACGGGTCGTGACCCGCGATGACCGGGGCCAGAGCGGCCACGAGCGCCAGCAGCACGATGAGCGCGAGCGCGATCCACGACGAGATGTTGAGCCTGCTGAACCGGATTCCCGGGTTGCTCAGCCGCCTGGTGAGGCCGGGGCGCATCATGAGTGGCTCCGCAGGCGGGGGTTGGCGATCAGGTAGAGGACGTCCACGACCAGGTTGACGAGCACAAAACCGAGCGCGATGGTGATCACGAAGCCCTGCACCTTCGAGGTGTCGCCGTCGGTGACGGCCTGGATCATGTTCTGTCCCATCCCTGGCAGCGCGAACATCGTCTCGATCACCACCGCGCCGCCGAGCAGGTAGCCGATCCGCAGCCCCAGCACGGTGAGCGGGTTGACCAGCGCGTTGCGCAGCACGTTGCGGCCGACCACGACCACCGGCGGCAGACCGCCGCCGCGTGCCGTGCGCACGTAGTCCTTGTCCAGTTCCTCGACCATGGACGTGCGGATGATCCGGGTCAGCTGGGCGGCCACCGGCATGGCGAGCGCGACCGCGGGCAGCGTCATCGAGTTCAGCCAGCCGCTGAACGAATCGTTCATGCTGACGTATCCGCTGGTGGGGAAGAGGCCCTGGCCGACGGCGAGCCACTGGACCAGCAGCAGCGCGATCCAGAACGCGGGGGCCGCCACCCCGGCCAGCGACACGATCCGGATGACCTGGTCGGGCCAGCGGTCCCGGAACAGCGCGGAGATCACGCCGGACGGCACCGACAGCACGATCGCGATCACCAGGCCCATCAGCGTCAGCTGGACGGTCAACGGCAGCGCGGTGGTGATGATGTCGGCCACCGGCTGCTTGGTGATCACGCTGACCCCGAAGTCACCCTGGATCAGCTGCCCGAGGAACCGGAAGTACTGCACCGGCAACGGATCCAGCAGCCCGTTGTCCCGCCGGAACTGCTCCAGCTGTTCCGCGCTGGCGTTGGCGCCGTCGAACGCCGCCAACGCCGGATCGGTGGGGGAGAAGCGCATCACGACGAAGACGAACAGGGTGACCCCGAGCAGCAACGGCACGAGCGACAGCACCCGGCCGAGCAGCATCCGCAGGATGACCATCACAGAACCGGTTTGGCCTGGTTGAGGTTGATCCCCGGGTAGCCCTGCGCGCGGACGCCGGACAGCGCCTTGGGATCCCATGCGGTGCCGTTGTGCGTGAACACCATCGGGTACACCACCGCCTGGTCGGCGATCATGTCCAGGGCCTGCTTGATCAGCGGCTTGCGCTGCGCTTCGTCGGCCTGCGCGGTCGCCTGGTCGAGCAGGCCGAGCAACTGCTGCGCCTCGGGGCCGGTCCACTTGGCGTACTTCGGCGCGACGCCGGAACCCGCGTAGTAGTACCGGATCAGCAGGTCGGGGTCGTTGCCGAACTGCTCGGCGTTCTGCGTGGTCGCCACGACGTGGAAGTCGAACCCGCTGTCCAGTTTGGAGAACAGTGCCTTGGTGTCCTGACTGTCCAATGTGGTGGTCACGCCGATGGCGTCCCAGCCTTCCTTGATCACGTTCACGCAGTCCGCGACCAAGGTGGTGTTCGTCGTGGACAGCGTGACCTGGAGGTTGCTCACCCCGGCCTGTCGGAGCAGCTCCTTGGCCTTGTCCGGGTTGTAGCCGAAGTCGTTGGCGGCGGGCTGGGACGCGGCCATCTTCGGGTTGATGAAGCTCGTGCCGGGCGTGCCCTTGCCCTTGAGCCCGACCTCGATCATCTTCTTCTTGTCGATCGCGTGGTGCAGGGCCTGGCGCACGAGTTTGTTGTCGAAGGGCGCGTGCTGGGTGTTGAACATCAGCCACAGGTTGTTGCCGCCGTCGGCGAACTCGACCGTGCGGCCGTCCTTCTGCAACTGGTCGGCGTTGGCAGCGGGGATGTTCTCCACGATCTGGGCCGCCGGAGTCGCACCGGAGATCTTGGCGACCCGCGGCGAGGCCTCGACGATCGAGTTCCACAGCATGGTCTTGTACACCGCGGGGCGAGGCCCGTTGTACCCGTCGAACCGCTCGAAACGGGTGTGCGACAACGGTGCCTGCTCGACGACCTTGTACGGCCCGGAACCGACGACCTTGCCGGACACCGCGTCCTGCCACTTGCCGTCGAAGACGTGCTTCGGCGCGATCTTGACGGTCTGCAACCGTTGCAGCACATAGGGGAACGGCTTGTCGAGGACGAACTCGACCTTGTTGTCGCCGGTCTTGCGGACCTGGTTGAGCCATCCGGCGAGGAACGTCCGGACGAGCACGTTCTCCTTCGGATCGAGTGCCCTGGTGTAGGTGAAGACGACGTCATCCGCGGTGACGGGCTGCCCGTCGTGCCACTTGGCGCCGTCCCTGATCTCGAAGGTGAGGCTGGTGCCGGTGACGTCGGCGGGAAGGGCCTTGGCCAGCCCCGCGTAGGGCTCACGGGTGATCGGGTCACCCTCTACAAGGGACTCGTAACAGTGCAGCATCGCGGCCATCGAGAACGCCGACGCGGTCTGTAGCGGGTCCCAGGTCTGGTTGTTGCCGTACCCGATCACCGCGGTGATCGAGTCGGCCTTGTTGCCTGTGGCATTCGTCGAGGCCGGGCCGCCGCACGCGGCGAGCGTCGACGAGAAGGCAGCGGCCACACCGGCGAGACCGGTGAAGCGCAACATGTCGCGCCGGCTGAACGACTGACCAGTTCCGGACACCGCGCCTCCAGGGGAACGATTCGACAAGAGATGGGACATGGGATGTCCTATGAGTCGTGAACCATAGGCGCCGATCGGGACCAGGTCAAGACATCACGAAACGTGGCCGTCACACGAGGGACACCGTACGCACATCTACCCTCGTGAGTGTTTATCCAGGTTAGAACCCTGATAACCACTCACGAAGGGGGTGACATGCCACCCGACGCCACCGGGACCGAGCGGCGGCCGCACGTGCGGCGGCTGTACCTGTGGGCCGGGCTGGAGCGGCAGCAGGCCATCGATGCCGAGGTCGACGAGTACCGGCGGAACGTCGCCGCGATCAAAGCCGCTCAGCAAGCGGGACAGATCCGCGCCGACATCCCGGCGATCGAGCTGATGGCCATGGTGGTCGCGTTGGTGACCAGCTGGGACACCGCCTCCTGGTCACTGAAGGCGCCGCAGGCGGAGAACGGTCACGAGTCCTTCACCGGCCGCAGGGCCGCGGTGGCGGCCGCGGTCGCCGGACTCATCCAGCGAAGCGTTGACCATGACTGACGCCGACGGCCTGACCGTCGGGGAGGTCTCGACTCGTCTGGGCGTGACAGTCCGCGCGCTGCACCACTGGGACGAGATCGGTCTGGCACGGCCGTCGCTGCGCACGGCCGCCGGATACCGGCTCTACACGGCCGGTGATCTGGAACGCCTGCACCGCGTCGTCATCTACCGCGAGCTCGGTCTCGGCCTGGACAGTATCCGGTCCATCCTGGACGACTCAACCGCGGACGTGCTCGGCGCACTGCGCGCGCAGCGCACTCAGGTCGCTGAGCGGATCGATCGCCTCCAGCAGCTCAGCGCCGGACTGGATCGGATGATCGACGCCCACGAGCGCGGCATGCTGCTGACTGCCGAGCAGCAGGCCGCGATCCTGGGGCCGCAGTGGAACCCGGAGTGGCCCGCCCAAGCCCGTCAGCTCTACGGGAACACGACACAATGGCTGCAGTTCGCCGAACTCTCGGCTTCTCGCGGCCCGGAGGAATGGCAGGCCGTCGCCGACACCATGGCCGACCTCGACCGCGCTCTCGGGGATGCGATGGACGCCGGGGTCACCCCTGGCAGCCCGGAAGCGAACCATCTCGTCGAGCGGCACCGCGACGTCTTCGCTTCGTACTTTCCGCTCACCAGGCGGATGCAGGTCTGTCTCGGCCGCATGTTCGAGGCCGATCCGGGATTCGCGGCCCACTACGACGGCGTCCGCGCCGGTCTTGCCACCTGGTTCCGTCAGATCATCGACGCGAGCGCACGCGCCCACGGCATCGACCCGGACACCGCGACCTGGGAGTAGCGCCGGGCCCGCTAGGTGTTGCGGGTCATGAGGTTGTTGACGCCGGGCAGGGCCTGAGGATGGGGACGGGTCTTTCGGCGGCAGGATGAGAAGTACCACCAACTCGTCCGCCGAGCAGAAAGACCCGTCCATGCTCCACCGTAACGCCCCGCTGTCGGTAGAAGGCCGCCGCCGTCT
>NZ_JAAATY010000028.1 GCF_013280595.1 Kibdelosporangium persicum | reverse complement strand
CCGTGCGGCATGTCGCGCGAGACGGTGAAACGCTCGGACCTGGCCGGCTGGGCGAACTACGGCTACTGCGCCGCGCATTCCCGGTTCTACTGGGGCCTGAAGCTCTACCTGGTCTGCACGGGCGACGGGATGCCGATCATGTGGTGCCTGGCCAACCCGAAGCTCGGCGAGCGCGAGGTACTCGCCGCATTGCTGGACCACAACCATCATCTCATCCGCTCCGGACAGATCCTGCTGGCCGACAAAGGCTTCGCCGGCAAGCATTTCCACGAGCTGACCGCCGCGATGGGACTACGGCTGCTGCGCCCGGACCGCCGCGACGAGACCTACCGCCACGGCAACCTCGGCCACGTGCGCCAGTGGATCGAATCGGTCAACCACACCCTCAAAGGCCAGCTCGACCTGGAGCACCACGGCGCCCGCACTCCAGCCGGGGTGTTCACCCGCGTCGCCCAGCGCCTGCTGGCCATGGCCGCCGGGATCTGGCAGAACTGGGAAACCGGCGTGACCAGCAAGCGGTCACTGATCGCGTTCGATCACTGAACACCAATTTCACGGAATCAGTCATCTAGGTCAGAAACCCGATTGTTACGTAGGCGTTGACCATCGTCGACGTACCTGCCCTGTGCAGCCGCCGCGTTCATCGTCATCTCCCCGTCGAGCAAACCCATTGGCGCCGGACACGTTCCAGTACAGATCTCCCAGCCTCACCGGCACGATCGCCAATCTCAACACACCCACCGCCGATGGTTCCGCCGTCCTTGACATCGGTTTATTTTCGTCACTTTGATATCAACTGAGTACGTAGTCCTGGATACAGTCGCGCGTGCATCGGCCGAATGACAACGACGGCATCGACGCATGAGCCGGAACTGGCCTCGCGGTGGTTGCCAGCGGTGTGGCGGGCCGAGTCCGGTGGTGTTTGATCTCGCGGCGCCCGGTCCGTCAGCTCCGGAAAGGGTGTCCGTAATGGACTCGAAGCGGTGCGCCGCAGCAAGGAACGGGGTGACCGGCCCGCGGCCGGTCACCCCGTCCTGGGGTTACTGATCGCGCAACTTGTCCCGGTAGGCGATCTCCGAGGGGTCCAGTTCTTCCAGAACAACCTGGATCGCGCCCATGGCCGACCCGGTGTGCAGGGCGAATCGCGCCTGGGAGATCGGCCGGGTCAGCCGGTTTCGCCGATGGGACTGTGCCGCCTCCTCCGCCTTCTGGATGGCCTTGACCGCGGACGCGAGACGCTGGTGGAGATGTTCCGCGTCGGCGTCGGGTAGTTCCGTGGCGCAGGAGGTGATTTTGTCGGTGACTCCCTCCAACTCGTCGACACGATGGATGCAGGATGGTGTCCTGAAGCTCGCCAGCAAGTCGCGGACTTCGCGGAGGACCGCTACGGCATCTGCGTGCATGCGTCCATCATGCCCGATCAGAGAAATGCGGCCGCATGTGGACACATTGCCATGACTCCTCACCGTTTCCCGTTGCCAGGACGGGAAACCAGTCGCTGGTCAAGGAGCGCGACGCCGATCTGCCCGCCTTCACATTCGCCGTCGGCTCCGCGGTCGACCGGCCGTGGCCGCAGCCGTCCACAAGCGACGGACGGACGCGACCGTTCGGCCAACGCGGACGCGAACCGAGCCGGATACACCACCTTCACGCCCGACCGGCTCGGCGCCGGGACGGGCTTGTCGGCGGTCGGTCCGGCCCGTTGGTCACCACCGTGGCGGCGATGCGCACCGAGGCCAGGTAGGCGTCGTGGGTCTGGGCCTCGTACTTCGCCCCGGCCGACGCGGCGAACAGATGCTCGGCGAGGTCGAACGGCGTGAGCCCGGTGGAGGTCCACCGGGCCGCCACACCGGTGCGGTCCAGCAGACCGGCCAGCTCCTCGACGAACTCGCGCTCCATGTCCCGCAGCCGTGGCCCGGCGAAGGAGCGCGCGGTGTCGAGCAGCTCGCTGAACCGGCCCAGCTCGACCCGGCCGACCGTCAGGCCATGGAACGCGTCGAGCGCGCCGATCAGCCGATCGGACACGTCAAGGTCGTCGCGGTCGAACATCTGCCGGCAGCCGGCCCACATGCCGGCGAGCATGTGCTCCATCATCGCCTCGAACAGCTCGGCCTTGTTCTTGAAATGCAGGTAGAGGCCCTGCCGGGAGATGCCGGCCGCCTGTGCGACGTCGTCCATCGAGGTCTTGCGGAACCCGAAGCGCAGGAACACCTCGGTGGCCGAGCCGACGATGCGCTCCCGCCGGTCCGATGTGGACTGCGGGTCGGCCGGGCTCACAGGACGACCGGGAGCTTCTCGAGGCCGTGCACGATCGCGCTGGGCCGCCAGGCCAGCTCGGTCACCGGCACCGCGAGCGACAGGCCGGGAAACGCGTCGAGCAGGCCGCCGATGGCGATCTCGCCCTCCAGCCGGGCCAGCGGAGCGCCCAGGCAGTGGTGGATGCCGTGACCGAAGGCGATGTGCCCGCCGGCCGGGCGGGTCAGGTCCAGGGTGTCGGCGCCCGGGAAGCGGGCCTCGTCGCGGTTGGCCGCGCCCAGGCTCACCAGCACGAGCGCGTCGGCTGGGATGCGTACGGCGCCCAGGTCGAGCGGCTCGGTGGTGTACCGGTAGGTGGTCATGTCGACCGGGCTCTGCAGGCGCAGCAACTCCTCGACGGCACCGCGCAGCAGCGCCCGGTCCGCGCGTAGCGCTGCCAGCTGGTCGGGGTGCGTAAGCAGGGCCAGCACGCCGTTGCCGATCAGGTTCACGGTGGTCTCGAACCCGGCTGCCATCAGCAGGAACGCCATCGACACCAGCTCGTGCTCGCTGAGCCGATCGGAGTCGTCCCCGTCGTGCGCGTCGATCAGCGCGGAGAGCAGGTCGTCGCCGAGATCGGCGCGCTTGGCCGCGATCAGCTCCGTCAGGTAGCCGGCCACCGCGGCGGCGGCGTCCGGGGACAGCGTGGCGACCAGCTCGTTGGACAGCGCGCGGAACCGGTCCTGGTCGTGGCCGGGGACGCCGAGCAGCTCGCTGATCACCGTGATGGGCAACGGGAATGCCAGCATGTCGAGCAGGTCCACCCGGTCGCCCGGCCGGTGCGCGGCCAGCAGCCCGGCGGTGATCTCCTCGACCCGGGGCCGCATCGCCTCGACCCGGCCAGGGGTGAACGCCCGGCTGACCAGGCGGCGCAGCCGGGTGTGGTCCGGCGGGTCGCTGGCCAGCATGTGCCCGCCGAGCCCGGCGACGAACTCCGCCTCCGCGCCGTGCGCGTCGGCCTCGACGTTGCGCCGGGCCACTTCGACGATGCCAGGTCCTTTATGGACGGTCGGATCGGACAGCACCGCCCTGGCCTCCGCGTACCTGGTGACCACCCACACCCGCAGTCCGGCAGGCGTGCGGACCAGCGTGGCCGGCGCCTGCTCACGCATCGCCGCCTCGATGCGGTGCGAGTCCTGGAAGAACTCCGCGGTGAACAGCATGGGCAGTGTGGCGGTCGGCCGCACGAGGCCTCCTTCACTCAGTGACACCTTAGACATACTTGACAATATCAGACTATGTTGTCAAGTTGCTGTCGCGGGCCTTCTGCCCCCGTCTTGGAGGCGATGTCGGCGCCGCAAGCCGAAGCTGGGCCGTCCGACACCGCATGGAGGTCACCAAAGGACCTGGCTCCCGCGTCGCCGGTCTCGCGATGGCGTCAAACTCATCGCCTACAGCAGCGATGTGCGGCGAGCTCCCAGACAAGGCGGTGTCCGCACGCTCGGGGCGTGTCAGCGGCCAGTCGGATTCCCCGTGGACGGCCACCCACGGACGGCCAGTTGGATTCCCCGCTGGCGGCCAGTTTCACGGTCAGTGATCGCAGCAGGTTTGTCGACGCCGCAGCCATGCAAGTCATGCCGCGACTTTGATCGCGCCTGGACCGCCAGCGCGGCGCGGTGGCGCAGAGATCCGTCAGTTGCCAAGGTCGTGGGACCAACGTGCTGCGAGCGACAAGACCACCTCGCAGCTCGGCGGCGTTGTAAGAACACGTTCTCGATAGCGGTGCTCGCGGCCAGTCTCCTCGTGCCGAGAACGCCCTCTTCTACCGACGAGAGCGCTAGCTTCCTACGAGCAACGGCGCGGTCCGGCCAGGGACTGAGAGCCCGTTGTCTATACCTTGCTCGCCACCACCATGTAGTTCTCGGCCTCAAGATCGAACGTGCTCACTTCCGTCCGAAGTCCGACCCGGTGCAGCTCGACTTCGAGTTCCTCGTACCGGTAGGGCCAGCAGGACAGCAGTTCCGAGCGGACGAGAACCAACCCAGTCGCATCAACCTGGGCGATCGCAATCTCGATGTGGTGCTCCTCCTCCCAACGCGGCGCGATCTCCCAGCGGTAGACCACGACGGCATCGCGACCGTTCCGGCGGACGAGTCGGTCACTGATGTCCAGCCGGGAACCTCTGGCCCTCACGAGTTCCCACGTGCGGGATGTGAGCACCAAGCGCCCGCCACGGCGCAAGAGCCGTGACATCGACTCCAGAGCAGCACCCCTGCCTGTCGCGCCCGCGGCATGGTGAAGCGAGTTGCCAACGCAGAACACCATGTCGAACGTGCCGTCCTCGAAATGGTCAGGCAACTCTTCCCAGCTCGCCCGCACGGCTCGGACGGATGCCCCGAACTCCTCGGTCAACTCCGCAGTCCGACGAACCATCGCTTCGCTGGCGTCAGTTGCGACAACCTGTATGCCACGACCGGCGAGGCCAACCGCCAACTGTCCGGTTCCGCACGAACAATCGAGGACGTGAGCGTTCGACGGCAGGAGACTGAGGGCATCATCGAACGACGCAGCGAACTCGGCCGGAGCCAGCTTCGCATCGGAGATGAGCCACTCGTACACCTCGGCAAGCGCGTCATAGCCCGTCACAACTATTACCTCCGTCGCGCAGCAGACTCACAGTGGCACATCAGTACATCAGCGGAGCAAGTCGATTCACTAATGGTTTTGCAGGGGCAATCCGCCCGCTATTCCGCTGATCGGTCGTTCAGGAACGCGGCGGCGGCCCGCCGGACCGCGTAATAACCCGTTCCACTTCCGCGCTGGTGTCGGTTGGTCCCAAGACTGGCGAGATGGTGGTCCCCTCGGCCTCAGAAAAGGCAGATCGAAGCCACTCCAGCCGATGGGCGGGCAGCTCTCCGCGGGCTAAGCCACGTCGGCCGAGAGCCACGCTACGTAATGGGGCGCATGGCCAGATAACTCCCCACTAACTGGCCGCCAGTGGGGAGTTCAAACTGGCCACCAACAGGGGCGTTCGGGCGATGTCCGGCACGCGGCAATACCGTACGACGGAGAACTTCGGGAAGAAGGTGTCCATGTCCGGCATCGCTGTGGATGAGTGGGGTGTCAACGGGTCATGGTGACCCTGGATCGGCTGGTGAACGTCCTCGGCGGGTATGGAGCACGGTTGTGGTGCTGTCCCGTCTCGCGGGATGTGGCCCTGCGTGACGTGGTGATGCACGACCCGACCGATCGAAGCGCTCCGCGCGGGGACGCGTTCCTCGCGGTGGGATCGGAGTCGGTGGCCGCGGCCGTGGAGCTGGCCGCTGCCGCGCACGCGTTGGTCGTCTTGGTCCGCGGCGATCCCGAGCGCCTGGACCAGGAGGCGATCGCGCGCGCGGAAAGCAGCGGCGTGGCGGTGCTCGTGGTGGATCCGGATGTGTCGTGGAGCCAGCTCGCCGGCATGGTCTACGGGCTGGTACTGGAGGGCCGCGAAACCGAGTCGGGGCGCGGGCCGACCGACTTGTTCGCCCTGGCCGACAGCCTCGCGGGAGCGGTGGGCAGCGCAGTGGTCATCGAAGACCAGCTGTCACGGGTTCTGGCCTATTCGAGTGTGCAGCAGCACGCCGATCCGGTCCGGTTGAACACGATCATGGGACGACGCGTGCCCGATCCGGTGCGGGCGTTGTTCGAGGAACGGGGCGTGTTCGATCATCTCGCGGTGTCGGATGAGCCGCTGTTCGTGGCCGCTTCGCCGGAGCACGGGCTGAGCGGCCGCATGGTGGTGGCGGTGCGCGCGGGCCGGGAATCACTGGGCTCGATCTGGGTGGAGTGCGAGCGCCCGTTGACCGACGCGGGGTGTGCCGTGCTGCGGGACAGTTCGCGCACGGTGGCGCTGCATTTGCTGCGATCCCGTGCCAGCGCGGACCTGGAACGCCAGGTCGAGTCCGATCTCGTGATCCGGCTGCTCGAGGGCACGGCCGACGCCGCGGCGGTGATCAGCCGGCTCGGCTTGCCGCCCGGCCAGTTCCGGGTGATCGCCTTGCAGGCGCACATCGCCGAGGAGCGCCATGCCGCGCTCTTGTTGGCGTTCGAACGCGCGACTACGGGTTTCGGCTGGTCGCGGCCGGGACGGAGCACGTTGTTCGGCAACACCGTGTACACGATTCTGCCCGGTGACGAGGTCGCCGCGGCCCGAGCTTGGATCAGCGGCATATGTGAGGCACTGCCTCGCCAGGTGCGGGTGACCGCGGGGATCGGCGCCGCGGCATCGTCCGCGGAGCTGCCGGCCAGCCGCCGGGAAGCCGACGAATGCCTCGCGCTACACGATGCGCAACCGGTCACGGATACGGCGATCGCCTATGACGAGTCGTGGGACGACATTCTGGTGCTGCGGCTGCGCGCGGCGGCGGCCTCCGGGCGGGCGCCGACCCGAGGACCGATCGCCGACCTGCGCCGTCACGACGCGGCCCATGCCACCAGTTACATCGCGACGTTGCGCGCGTGGCTGGAGGCCCAGGGCGATTTGGCGCAGGCCGCTGAGCGGCTGGACGTACACCCCAACACCATCCGTTACCGGCTGCGCAAGATGGCCGAAGTGACCACCCTCCAGCTCGACCTGCCCGCGAAACGGCTGGCCATGATCATCGAACTGGCGGTCTCCGAAGACTCCCCTTGACCGGTCCGGACAAACCGATCCACCGCGTTTGTCGATTCCGGACAACGATCACTCGGCCGACCCGAGCCATCCTGGCCGCAGAGGCAACAGGTTCGTGCGGTGGAGGACAGTCATGGGCGATCTTGACCGGATCGACGGCGGCCCGCGGTCGGTGATCGTGATCGGTGCCGGTGTCGTCGGCCTGTCGACCGCGTGGTTCCTGCAAGACCGCGGGGTGACGGTGACCGTGGTCGACCGGAAGGGCGTCGCGGCCGGGTCCTCGTGGGGCAATGCGGGCTGGCTCTCGCCTGGGCTGGCGATCCCGCTCAACGAACCGAACGTCCTGCGCTACGGACTGCGGTCACTGGTCGACCGGCAAGCTCCCTTGCACGTTCCGGCGAGTCCCGACCCTCGTCTGTGGGCGTTTCTCGCCCGGTTCGCGGCGCACTGCACCTGGAAGAAGTGGGGACGTGCGGTGCGGGCCAACCTGCCGCTGAACGAGGAATGCCTGGAAGCCTTCGACGAGCTCAGCGCCAACGGCGTGACCGCGCCGACTGTCGACGCGCCCATCACGGCGGTGTTCGAAACCGCCGGACACGCCGCGGGCCTGCTCGGGGAACTCCGACGTCTCAGCGACGCGGGGCAGGACATCTCCTACGTCCGGCTCACCGCGAACGAGCTGCGCGAACAACTCCCGCAGGCGACAGCCCGCCTGGGCGCCGGCGTCCGGCTCGACGGGCAACGGTACGTCGATCCTGGACGCTTCGTGGAGTCGCTGGGCCAGTCAGTGGTCAGCCGCGGCGCCACCGTTCATGATCGCTTCGAGGTCACGTCTGTGCGACGGGACCGTGATGGCTACACCGTGAAGTCGGCCACGGGCCGGTCGCTGTCTGCCGACGCTGTCGTTGTCGCGACCGGAGCGTGGCTTGGCGAACTCAGCAGGACATGGGGAGTCACCGTCCCAGTACGCGCCGGGCGCGGCTACTCCTTCACGGCACCGACAGACCATCCGGTTCCAGGGCCGATCTACCTGCCGGAGATCCGCGTGGCCTGCACCCCGTACCAGGGCGGCATCCGGGTGGCCGGGACCATGGAGTTCCGGGACCCGGACGCACCGCTCGACCAGGCCCGCATCGACGCGATCATCGCCTCGGCACGGCCGCTGCTCACCGGCATCCGCTGGGACGAGCGCACCGATGCGTGGGTCGGTGCCCGGCCCGTGACCACCGACGGACGACCCGTGATCGGCGCCACGAACACCCCTGGACTGTTCGTCGCAGGCGGGCACGGCATGTGGGGATTGACCCACGGACCGATCACCGGGCGGTTGCTGGCCGAGCAAATCACCACCGGCAAACAACCCGATGCGCTGCGCGAGTTCGATCCCCTGCGCTGACCCGACGCGAACCTCCGGACAAGCACATGGACCCGATCGATCCCGACGATGCGTCTTCCTCCGGGCGCGGTGAGCGGCCCGTCATCCACGACGTGCACGCCGAGCTGGCATGGCTCCGCGCAGAGAACGCCTTGCTGCGCACGGAGAAGGAAATCCTGCTGAAGGCGGCCACCTGGTTCGCCGTCGACGCGAAGGCCGTCCCGCGGGAGCACACACGTAGCCCAGAGGACCGCTGACACGCGGGACTCATCGAAGGTTCGTGAGGGCTGGAGTACCCCGCCAGCCCTCACGAACGCCTCCTCAGCGCACTGACGACGAGAAAGCCGATCATGATGACCAGCACCTCTTCGCGGCACTGGCTGTCGCAGCACGCCCATGCAGCTCTTCGCGACGAGCTCGCCAGGTTGCTGCGCCACCAACACACGACGGGGAACGCCGATCCCGATGTCACGACCGCCGACCGGGACGATCACGACACCATCGTGCGGACCGGGCAACGGCAGGCACGGATCCGCGAGATCCAGGATCTCCTGCGCGACGCGGTTGTCGGCGAGGATCCACCGGACGACGGGATCGCCGAACCGGGCATGGTGCTGACCGTCCGCTACGACGACGACAACGACACGGAAACCTTCCTGCTGGGTCTCCGGCACGAGGCCGAACTGGGCGACATCGAGGTGTACTCCCCGGATTCGCCGATCGGCATCGCACTGTACGGCGCCCGACGCGGCGAGCAGCGGACGTACACGGTCCCCAATGGAGACACCGTGCGAGTAACACTGCTCGACGCCGCGCCCTACGGCCATCACCAGAGCACCGTCCGCCGGTAACCCGTTTACGCACGATCGTGCCGGTCGCCCATGTCCGGCTGCCTTCCTGCAATTGCGCTCCAGTGTGGAGTACGTGGCCCGGCACCCGTTGTCGGACAAGGGCGCACTGGTCATGCGGAGCAGCACCGCGCCGCCACTCGCCTGGCATCGCCAAAAGCAGGTTCGCCGGACTACGCTTGATCGAAATCCCATCGAAACTCTCCGATAGTTTCGGTCAGCGCGGACCCGAGGGAGCTACCGACGTGGTCGAGTCGCACGACATCGTTCGCCCGCCTGCCGAGCTCAGTGCGGCCCTCGCGGCCATCGGCAGCGCGACGGCCAGCGCCGAGCTCAGCCGCATGGGCATCCGCAGCGCGTTCATCCAAGGCCCGGTTTCGGTGACCCCCGGCGTGCGCGTGGCCGGCCCGGCGCTGACGCTGCAGTTCCTGCCGAAGCGGGAGGACCTCTACCCCGTCGACGAGTACGCCGAGCCGGAGAAGCAGCTGCATCGGCACGTCATGTACCACGCCCAGCCCGGTGACATGATCGTCGTCGACGCGCGCGGCGACATGCGCAGCGGCGTGTTCGGCGAGATGATGCTGACCTACTTCAAGGGCCGCGGCGGCGCCGGTGTGGTGATCGACGGGTGCCTGCGCGACATCGGCGAGGCCAAGCGGCTCGGCCTCGGGTTATGGATCCGGGGCGCCACGCCGAACTTCCACGCCCAGACCGACATCGTCCCGGCCGCCGTCAACGTGCCGGTGGCGTGTGGTGGCACGCTCGTCGAGCCGGGCGACATCGTCGTCGCCGACGACGACGGGGCGGTCGTGGTACCGATCAAGCTCGCGCCCACTCTGCTGGCTGTCGCCCAGGAGCACGCGGAATGGGAGGAGTTCTCCCGGCTCCGGCTGGCTGAGGGCGGCGACATGCGGCTGTACTACCCGTTGTCGGACGAGGCCCGGCCCGAGTACGAGCGGTGGCGTGCCGAGCAGGGCCCGGCCTGACGGGCGCTCTCAGCTCCACAGCCGGTCGTGGCTCGACTCGGAGTCCCAGTGCGTCGTCTCGGCGAAGAACACCGGATCGCGCGGGTCGAGGTGGCGGCGCAGCAGCTCCTCGTCGATGTCGCCGAACCCCAGTCCTGGCGTGTGCGGCACCGTGATGTGGCCGTTCTGGATCAGCGGGCGGGGCAGGTCGGTGACGAGGTCGCTCCAGAACTCCACGTCGGCCGCGTGGTGTTCCAGCGCGAGGAAGTTCTCCGTGGCGGCGGCCAGGTGCACGCACGCCATCGTCGCGATCGGCGACGCCGCCAGGTGCAGCGCCATCGCGATCCCGCGCTCCTGCGCGTAGTCGCCGAGCCGCTTGGTCTCCGCGATCCCGCCCGCCGTCGCCGGGTCAGGGTGCACGACGCGGATGGCGCCGGCGTCGAGCAGCGGCCGGAAGCCGTCGAGGAGGTAGATGTCCTCCCCCGTGCACGTCGGGACGGCGACGGCCGCGGTGAGCTGGCGCCACTGGTCGGTCAGCTGCCACGGGATCAGGTCCTCGATCCACGCCAGCGTGAACGGTTCCAGCGCGCGGCCGATCCGGATGCAGGAGTCGAGGGCGATGTGGCCGAAGTGGTCGGCGGCGAGCGCGATGTCGTAGCCGACGACGGAGCGGACGACGTCCACATAGGACGCCAGGTGGTCGACGCCCTTCGCGGTGACCTGGATACCGGTGAACGGATGCATCGTCGTCAGGTCCGCACGGGCGCCCGGCGGCGCGATCAGCGCCCCGGGCACGTCCCACAGCAGGTCGATGCCCACATCCATCTTCAGCATCGTGAACCCGCGCTGCTTGCGATCGAGCAGCCGGGCGCCCATCGCGTGCGGGTCCGGCAGCGACGGCGTGTCCGCGTAACAGCGGATCTCGTCCCGGAACCGGCCCCCGATCAGCGCGTACGCGGGCACTCCGTACGCCTTGCCGGCGAGGTCCATCAGCGCCATCTCGACGCCGGAGACCCCGCCGCCCTGGCGGCCGTGGAACCCGAACTGCTTGATCTTGCGGAAGATCTTGTCGACGTTGCAGGGATTCTCACCGACGAGCCGGCTCTTGAGCATGAGCGCGTAGGTGGCACTGGCCTGGTCGCGCACTTCCCCGTAGCCGACCAGCCCCTGGTTGGTGTCGATCCTGATGATCGACGAGCGGAACGGCACGCCGGTCAGGTTGGCCACCCGCAGGTCGGTGATGCGCAGGTCGCTCGGCCGGGATGCCGTCGGGACGTGCTCCTCGGTGATAGCCGGGGCCTCGCTCATCCCTTCACCGCCCCCGCGGTGAGGCCTTCGGTCAGGAACCGTTGCCCCAACGCGTACATGAGCACGACCGGGATGCTGATCAGCAGCGAGGCCGCGGCCAGCTGCCCCTGCGGCACGACGTCGCCGAAGATCATCGACTGCATGCCGACAGGCAGCGTCTTGTAGTCGTCGTTGGTGATGAACACGAAGGCGAACAGGAACTCGTTCCACGCGTTGGTGAGCGTGAACAGCGCGACCGCGAGCAGGCCAGGCTTGGCCAGCGGCAGCACGATCCGGATGAACGCCCCGAACCGCGTGCAGCCGTCGACCAGCGCGGCCTCCTCGAGGTCGGCCGGGATCGACTTGAAGTAGCCGACGAGCAGCCACGTCGCGAACGGCAGGGTGAACGTGGGGTAGGCGAGCACGAGCGACCACAACGAGTCGTTGAGCCCGATCCCGCTCATCATCTGGTACAGCGGGATGAACAGCAGCGCACCCGGCATCACGTAGGTGAGCAGGATCGTCACCGTGAAGCTCTCCGAACCCCGGAACCTCAGCCGCGCCAACGCGTAGCCGGCCAGCGCCGCGCAGACCAGGGCGATCACGGTGGACGCCACCGACACCAGGATCGTGTTGACGTACCAGGTGCCGAACGCCCGGCCCGTGAACAGGTTGGTGAACTGCTCGGTGGTCCACGGGGTCGGCCAGAGGTCGTCGGTGCGCGCGACGATCTGGTCGTCGGACTTGAAGGCCGTGATCGTCATCCAGTAGAGCGGGGCGAGCACGAAGCCCAGCAGACCCACGAGCGCGACCCCCGTGCCGGTGCCGCTGACCAGGCGTGCGGCCACCCGGTTGCCCCGCGCGGCGAACGCGGAGACGACCCGTCCGACGGCGGCCGCGAGCAATACGAACACGCCCAGCACGAGCGCGGCCTTCCACACGATCTGCGGTGACGCCCAGACCAGCACGAGCACCGAGACCACGACGATCACCCACGGCATCGCCCTGCGCTGAGCGGGAGTCAGCCGCCTGCGCCCCATGTCGCCTGCGCTCGGCAGATCGTTGCGTCTCATCATCCGCACGAGGATCACCACGAGAATGCCGATGATCGGCAGCATCACCAGCGTGACCGCGGCGCCCGCGCCCAGTTGCAACTGCAGGATGGCTTTCGAGTAGGCCACCATCACGTACGGGGCGGTGGCGTCCCCTGGCCCGCCCTGGGTCATCAGCCAGATCAGGTCGAAGTTGTTGAACGTCCAGATCGACGACAGCAGCACCGTCACGATCATGACGTGCCGCAGCCCCGGCAGCGTGATGTGCACGAAACGTTGCCACGGCGAGGCGCCGTCCACCATCGCCGCCTCGTAGAGGCCGCTGTCGATGGCCTTGAGCCCGGCCAGGAACGTCACCGCGAAGAACGGGATGCCCTTCCAGACGTTGACCAGGATGACCGCGGGCATCGCGAGGTTGGGATCGGACAACCACTCCGCGGGCCACTTGTCGACGAGCCCGATCGCGGCGAGTCCGGGCCCGATCCCCGAATCGGTGAGCAGGACGTTGACGCTGCCGAAGATCGGGTCGAACAAGGACCGCCAGGTGAAGGCCGTGACAACCGTCGGCACCACCCACGGCAGCAGGATCACCCCGGCGACGATGGCCCGGCCGCGGCGCATGTGGTGCAGCATCAACGCCGCGATGAGACCGAGGGTCACCTTGAAAATCTCGGCGTACGCGGTGAAGACGAACGAGTTGAGCACGCCCGTGTGGAACAGGGTGTCGTCGATGAGGGCGGTGTAGTTGTCCAGCCCGACGAAGACCGTCTCCGCACCGTGGCGCTCCGTGGCGCTGGTGAAGATCGAGCTGACGATCGGGAACAGGATCAGGCCGGCGACCAGCACCAGCGTCGGCCCGATGAACAGCGCTGCGAGGCGCCAGTCGCGCCCGAGCAGCCGCTGCGATTTGGTGAGCGAGGACGACGCGCCCGGCGCCGGCCGGGCCGGCGCCGGGCGCGGACGCAGGACGGTCACTGCTTGTAGCCCTGCTGCTCGAAGACCTGGACGATCCGGGCGTGGGTCGAGGCGACGGCGTCGGCCGGCCGGGTGCCCTGGATGACCGACTGCATCATGTCGGTCAGCAGATAGGCGGCGGTGGCCGCTTGTTCACCGGGGCTCGGGGCCTGGGGGAACGCGTAGCCGGTCTTGGTGGTCACCGGGAGCGGCGTGCGGGTCTGCTCCCGCAGCGCGGCGAAGGCCGGGTCACCGCTGGTGTAGTACGGGTCGGAGTCCCAGACCTTGTCCCACGAGGGGTTGACCAGGCACGGTGCCTCTTTCGCGACGCCGAGCAGCGCGCTGCCGCTGACCATGTACTTCGCCACCAGTTTGGCGAGGTCCGGGTTCTTCGCCCCCTTGAACACGACGAACGAGTTGGACTCGCCGAACGCGAGTGGCCGGTCGAGCGCCGGTCCGGTGGCGCCGTTGAACACGTGCGTGTTGGCGTAGACCGGGTTCTTCTTGGTCTTCGAGTCGGCGTAGACGCTGAACTGGTTGAGCGTCAGCCCCAGGATCTGCGCCAGCCAGTTCTCGTTGTTGCTCGAGTCGGTCCAGCTGCCGATCCCGGGTGGCAGCATCGGCGCGTACTTCGGGTTCGTGTAGATGTCGCCGATGAACGCGACGGCCTCGACGGTCTCCGGCGAGTTGAAGACCACCTTCGTGCCGGTGTTGTCCGCCATCGCCCCGCCGTAGGTGTTGATGACGTTGTTGATGAAACCGTTGGCGTCGCCGGAGCGGTTCACCGTGAGCCCCCAGCCGAAGCGCCGCTTCGCCGGGTCGGAGACCGCCAACGCGTTGTCGCGCAACTCCTCCCAGGTGTAGTGGGGCTTGAGCGGGAGCCCTTTCTCCTCGTACCAGTCCTTGCGCAGGTACATCCCTGTCGCGATGAAGTGGTACGGGATCGCGTACCAGCGACCGTCGAACACGCAGTAGTTGGCCGCCTCCGTCGCGGGTTCCCCGTAGAGCTTGCGCATCTCCTCGACCACGTCGGTGACGTCGGTGAGGTGGCCGAGGTTGTGGAGCTGGCCGACGAACCGCCGGTCGCTCATGAAGGCCAGGTCGCGGCTGGTGCCCGCCTTCACCTCGGCGTCCATCTTCGCGACCATGTCGCCGGCGTCGCCGGAGACCAGGTCGTTGCGGATCGTGGTGCCTGTGGCCTGCGCGAACACCTGCAGGGACTTGTCCAGCGCCTTGTTGGCGGCCTCGGCGTACAACTTCTGGGAGAGCATCCCGACGGAGCCGCCACGCAGCCCGGCCGCCTGGTCGAGTAACTCCTTGGGCACCTGGACGTCGACCTGCGGCGCGGCGGGCTCACCCCCGCACCCGGTGAGACCGAGCACGCCCAGCGCGCTCATCCCGAGGAACGAGCGCCTCGACCAGTCCTGTTTCCCTTCCATGACCACTCCTCTCGCGCCCGATCGAGCGGACACGTACCGACGGGGCGACGTTGCAACCGGCGGGACAGCGCGGCGAGCGCCACGCTGCGGGTCGTTCATGCGGCGAAGGACGCCGAACTGCTGATGTGTTGTGCTGGCAGCCCGTCGACCAGCCCGGTCGAGCCACGGGGCCGCCACAGCGGTACCGGGCCCGAACCGGACTCGGGGTCGAGCGCCAGTACGGTCGCCCGTTGCGCGGAGCCGAGAACCCGCTGGACGACCCGGATCTGGGCGATGTGGTGCACGCCGCCGCGGTACTGCGACAGCTGCCACGGCGTGCCGGTGAACCGTCTGCTCTGCTTGGCGGACCGGTCGGTGAACGGGGTGGCCACGTACCGATCGGCGAGCCTGCGCGACGCCGGGCAGTGCAGTGTCCCGCCCGCGATCAGCCCCAGCCGGATCCGCGGTGTCGCAGGTGCTGCCATGCCTCGTCCGTCCTCGTCGTCGGTTGGAGGATCCCGGTCGTGCAGTGCGCTAGCGCCGCCGGGCGGCCCGCTTGGTCTGCTTCCCCTTCTCCTCGATGAGCGTGGAGTAGTTGTTGCTCAGGTGTCTGCGCATCGCGGCGCGGGCACCTTCCGGGTCGCGCGCCACCAGCGCCTCGTAGATTTCCGCGTGCTCGGCGGTGGCGCGGCACAACCCGGCCGGCGCTTCGTTGGTGATGCGCCGGCTGGCCGTGCCGAGCCAGCGGGCGGAGTACATGATCCGGTCGAGAATGCGGTTGTCGGCCGCCCGGCAGATCTCCATGTGGAACTCGTGGTCGACCTCGAGGTAGGCGTCGGGGTCCGCCTCGAGCGCCGACATGCGGTCGAGCTCGGTCTTGAGCCGGTCCAGCGTCTCCTCGGTGATGCTGGCCGCGGCCATGGCGGCGAGTTCGGGCTCGAGCAGCACGCGCATCTGGTGCAGCTCCTGCAACAGCTCGCCGACGATCTCCGTGGGCAGCCACTCGATCAGCAACGGGCTCAGGTAGTCCCACTCCGCGCGGGGGCGCACGACGACGCGGCGGCCCTGCGCGACGTCGACGATGTCGAGCGAGGCGAGGATCTTGAGCGTCTCCCGCGCCACCACCCGGGACACCCCGAACTCCTGGGAGATGTCGAGCTCCGACGGGGCCCGGCCGTCCTCGATGTCGCCGCTGACGATCCGCCGGGTCAGGTGTGCCGCCACCTGCACCGGGAGCGTCCGGATCCTGACCGCGTCCGGAGACTCCTGTCCCCTTTGCATGTCAGCAGCTTATATGACAAGTTGGACCTCGCGACAGTCCTTTCCTGGGCACGACCCGGCGGCGGGAGAGCAATGCGGATTGTGAACGTCACGACAGCAGTGGTGGCCTACCACGGTGAGGCCACGCTGGTGCGGATCGACACCGACGAGGGCCTCAGCGGATACGGCGAGGCCAATCCCGACGCCGGCGCGGGCGCCGTCGTCGGAATGATCAACTTCCTGACGCCCCTGCTGATCGGCGAGGACCCGCGCAACGTCGAGCGGTGCTGGGAGAAGCTGCGCCGCGGCAACGTTTTCGCGGGCCCCCAGGGCGGGGTGTTCGTGATCGCCCTGTCCGGGATCGAGCTCGCGCTGTGGGACCTCGCGGGCAAGGCCGCGGGCCAGCCGGTCCACCGGTTGCTCGGCGGGAAGTTCCGCGACCGGATCCGCCTCTACGCCGACTGCGGCGACGGCGACGACCCGGCGGGCTCGGTCGCCGGATGCGTCGACCGGGCCCAGCGGATGGTCGCCGAAGGCTTCACCGCCATCAAGTTCGACATCGACAACCTGCGCCACCCCGCCAAGTACGACGCCTTCAACCACACGATCAACGCCGCCGAGCTGCGATCGATGGTCGAGCGCGTGGCAGCCGTCCGGGAAGCGATCGGACCGGACATCGATCTGGCCATCGACCTGCACGCCCGCTACGACGTGCCGAGCGCATGCCGGATCTCGTGGGAGCTCGAACCGTTCCACCTGATGTGGCTCGAGGAGCCGCTGCCCGCGGAGAACATCGACGCCCTGGTGCGGGTGCGCTCGCAGACCCGCACGCCGATCTGCGCGGGCGAGAACCTCTACCTGCGGTGGGGTTTCCGCGAGCTGCTCGAACGCGGCGCCGTGGACGTCATCGAACCGGACGTGCCGAAGTGCGGTGGCCTCGCCGAGGCCAAGAAGATCGCCAACCTCGCGGAGCTGCACTACATTCCCTTCGCACCGCACCTGGTCTCGACGCCGCTGGGCACGATGGCCACGTCACACCAGTGCGGAGCGATCCCCAACTTCCTCGTCCAGGAATGGCACGCCCTGGAGGAGCGTGCGGTGTGGGACAGCTACGTCCACGCCCCCGACGGGAGCGGCTCGATCGTCAAGGACGGCTACATCACGCTTCCCGACGCTCCCGGCATCGGAGTGGAACTCGACATGGACGGCGTCCGGGCACACGCCGTCGCGGGCTACGGAGTGTTCGAGTAGCGGAGCCGATCACCTGTCCATCCGCAGCCCGTCGTCATTCCGGAGCGGCCAGGATGACGACCAGGCCGCACCCGATGGCAACGAGCCCGACGACGAACCGGCCGACGAGGTCTCTGAACGTCCGCATGGCGCCGGTCATGATGGCTGTCTGTGGCGATTCCGGCAGGTAGACGATCGGGACCTGCTCGCCGATCGCGGGAAGTCCGTACTGCCGGCCGTTGACGCTGCCTTGCGCTGTGCGATCGACGAAGGTGACCATTTCGCCCCGCTGGTTCGCGAAGCGGAGCTTCGGGGCGTGGAATTCGACCCTGGACTCGGACGGTTTCGTGCCGATGACGGTGCCCGTGGTGCGGATTCCACGCTCCCGGAACTTCCGCCGAAGCCGGTTTTCCTGGCGCTTGAGCGACATCCCGGGCAAAGGCGGCGGCGCCAGCGTGTAGGTGAGAAAACGTCGGACACGGCCATCGAGCGATTTGTCGGCGTCGAGCTCCACTGTGTCGCTGAGCAGCCGAACCTGCTCCGGGTCTTTCGGGAGAAAGGAGACCTCTATGTCGGCGCCTACCGGAAGCGCTCCGTGGGCACGTGTCCAGGAGGAGGCAGGCGTGAACGTTCGCCGATTTCCCCGGTGGTCCACGAACTGGATCACCGGCGTCGGGAGGCGTTCGTCCGGGTCAGCGACGTGTTCGATCACCGTCGCCGTGGTGCGGACCCCGCGCCGCAACCGCCAAACGAGCCATAGCCTGGAACAGGCGGACAACCATGCCACTATTCCGACTAGCGCGAACAGTGCTCCCAAGACATTGATTCTCCACATGTCCACCGCCGTGAGAGCTTTGGTCCCCGCGCGCGATTATGCCACGGCATGCGTACGTAAGACGCTGGCCGGACCGTACACCCGGTCGAGTCGGCCAACGGCGTGGCGCCCTTGAGAAGCCGCACTGAGCGCCACGAGCGCGGGAGCAGCTGGGTGAACCTCCGCCTCGAACCGGCGATCCCGCGCCGGAAATGCGGACACCACGACGCCACGCTGGCAGCCTCGGGCAGGACCATATCCGCCTGTCGCGAAGGAATGCCATGACAGGGCACGCCACTGAGCCGCAGCACGTCGACTTCCCTTATGGACCGGACGGCACGAGCTGGTCCGCGCTGGTGACCTCGGCCGGGCTGGGCGAGGGGCGGGCGACGGTGATCGCCGAACCCGCGCGTGACCCGAGGCAGGCCTACCCTGAACAGGACGAGCTGGACATCGCGGATTTCGAGATCCCGGCGGAAGGAATGAGCGCGCAGCAGCGCAAGCGGGCGCTCAACCGCCTGGAGACGTACCTGGTCGGCAAGCACGAGACCATGGTCGGGTTTCAGGGAAACCAGGACATGGCCCGCTACCAGCAGGACCTGGCGCGGTTCATGGAGTTCCACCTCAACAACGTGGGCGACCCGTTCCAGCAGGGCAACTACAAGCCCAACACGAAAATCGTCGAACGCGCCGTACTCGACCACTACGCGTCGCTGTGGCGGGCGGCCTGGCCCTACGACGCGGAAAACCCGGACAGCTACTGGGGTTACGTGCTGACCATGGGGTCCACCGAGGGCAACCTGTACGCGCTCGCCAGTGCCCGGGACTACCTGTCCGGCAAGAAACTGATCACCGAGCCGGGCGACGGCGGCGACCAGATGGTGTACGTGCAGGCGGTGCCCGCGAGCGAGGAACCGGGCAACGCCAACCGGCCGGTGGCGTTCTACTCGGAGGACACCCACTACTCGGTCATCAAAGCCGTGCGCACACTGGCGATCGACACGTTCGCCGCCGTGGGCCGCGCGGAGTACCCGGGGCAGTGCCCGCTCGGCATGGACTGGCCGATGGAGGTGCCCTCGCGGGGCGGGCCGGACGGCACCGGCGAGATCGACGTGGACGCACTGGAACAGCTCGTGACGTTCTTCGCCGAGCGGGGGCACCCTGTCCTGCTGCTGCTGAACTTCGGCACGACGTTCAAGGGCGCGTACGACAACATCGAGAAGGTCGCCGCCCGCCTCATCCCGGTCTTCGAACGGACCGGCCTGCTGGAACGCGAGATCGAGTTCGAGCCGGGCCGCACCGACCGCAGGCGCGGCTTCTGGGTGCACGTGGACGGCGCGCTGGGCGCGGGATTCATGCCGTTCCTGCGGATCGCCGCGGCCGAGGACCGTGGCAGCGACCTGGCCCTGCAACTGCGCCGGGAGATCAAGGGCAAGATCCCGGAGTTCGACTTCGGCCTGGTGGTCGACGGCGTCGACGTGGTCAGCTCGCTGGTGATGAGCGGCCACAAATGGCCCGGCGCACCATGGCCGTGCGGAGTGTTCATGACCAAGAACAAGTTCCGCGTCGAACCACCGTCCCAGCCCGCGTACACCGGTTCCCCGGACACCACGTTCGCCGGGTCGCGCAACGGACTGTCCCCTTTGGTGCTGTGGAACGACCTCGCGTCCAAGTCCATCCGGGAGCACGCCGCCGAAGCCGTGCGGGCGCTGCGCACCACCCGATATCTGGAGAGCTCGCTGCGTGAACTGGAGGACCGCCTCGACCGCGAGGACCGGCTCCCCGATGGCGGCCTGTACGTCGACCGCAGTCCCATGGCCCTGACTGTGCGCTTCCGTAAACCCGCCGACCACGTCATCGAAAAGTGGTCGCTGTCGTGCCAGCCGATACGCACCGGCTCAGGCCGGATACGCCACTACGCACACGTCTTCGCCATGTCGTCGGTCACTGAGGAGAAGGTCGACGCGTTCATCGAGGACCTGTTCGCCGAAGGGGCCTTCGACCGGCCTCACGACGTTGCGGAGCCACAACGCCGTGCCGGTGCGCAGACCTTCGCCACCGATGTCCGGCCACTGGCGCTCGTCCCCGTGATCGGCCGCGGATTCCAGTGACACACGGACTCGCTGAAATCTAGGCGGGACGCGCCTTCGTCACGATGGCGCTCATCACGATGTCGAACAGGCGCTCGGCACGTGCTTCGAGTCCCGGATGGTCGCTGAGCCAGACGAGCGAGGAAACCAGGGCGAACAGGTCGGCGCCGTCAAGGTCGGTGCGCGCCGCGCCTGCCTCCTGGGCGCGGGTGAGCAGCCGCGCGCCGGACCCGCGCATCGCGACGCAGGAGGCGTGCAGCGGCGATTCGGAGTCTTCGATCGCCTGCACCATCGCCGACACGACGCCGCGGTAGTTCGTGCAGACCGCGATGAAGTCGCGCAGCCACAGCACCAGCGCCTCGCCAGGCGAGTTCGAGGTCTCGACTTGCACCGCCCGCTCGGTCAGCTCGTCGAAACTTGCCCGGAGCAGGGCTTCGAGCAGCGCTTCCCGGGTCGGGAAGTGCCGCTGCAACGTGGCCAGCCCGACCCCGGCGCGGCGCGCGATCTCGCGCATCGACGCCTCCGTGCCCTGCTCGGTGATGACGGCGCCGGCGACGACGAGCAGGCGGTCGTGGTTGGCCTGGGCGTCCGCCCTCATCCGCACTCCTTGCCTAAACGGGTCACTGACTCGTATATTCGGGTCAGTGACCCGGAAAAACGGGTCTGGTGACTCACTTCGAGTTTACCCCTGTGAGACATGGGAGAGAGCTGTGCCGACAGAGACCATGAACGCGATCCGCCTGCACGAGTACGGCGGCCCCGAAGTGCTGCGCTACGAGGCGGCACCCATGCCCGAGCCGGGGCCGGGGCAACTGCTTGTCCGGGTACACGCGGTCGGCGTCAACCCGCCGGACTGGTATGCGCGCGAGGGGATGCCCAACGTGCCGGCGGAGCTGAAGCCGCCGGTCGAGCTGCCCCTGATTCCGGGGACCGACGCCTCGGGTGTCGTCGCGGCGATCGGTGACGGCGTCGAGGGCTTCGCGGTCGGCGACGAGGTGTTCGGCCTGCTGAACTTCCCGAACTCCTTGCAGGGCAACGCCTACGCCGAGTACGTCGCCGCGTCGGCGGCGGACTTCGCGCACAAGCCGGCCGGTGTCGACCACGAACACGCCGCGGCCGTGGCCATGTCAGGCCTGACGGCGTGGCAGTTCCTCGTCGAGCTCGGCCACGACGTCCCCTCGCCGTTCCAGCAAGCCCAGCACCGCCCGATGGCGCTCGACGCGGGGAGCACGGTCCTGGTCAACGGTGCCGCCGGCGGCGTCGGGCACCTCGCGCTACAGCTCGCCAAGCGGCAGGGCGCGCGGGTGATCGCCGTCGCCTCCGGTGCCCACGAGGCATTCCTGCGTGACCTCGGCGCCGACGTGGTCATCGACTACACCCGGGAACGCCCCGAGGAGGTCGCCCACGACGTCGACCTCGTCCTGGACTGTGTTGGCGGACCACAGAGCAGGCGGTTCCTCAAGACGATCAAGCGCGGCGGCTCCCTCTACCCGGTCTACTTCGGCGAGTTCGACGACGAGGAGAACGCGAGGCTGGGCATCACCGTCACGGCCGCGCAGGTCCGATCGAGCGGCGCGCAGCTGACCGAGATCGGCCGCCTGCTCGAAGACGGCACCCTCCGCGTCGCGATCGACAGCGTCTTCCCGCTCAAGGACGCCCGGGCCGCGCACGAGCGAGCCGCGCGGGGGCACCTCCAGGGCAAGATCGTGCTCACCGTCGCATGAGCCCGGCAGAGCGGCTCGCCGTCCACGAAACCCTGGCCCGCTACGCCTTCGCGCTGGACCAGCACGACTCGACGGCACTGGAAACCGTCCTGACTCCTGACGCGATCTGGACGTTCAAGATCCCCGGCGAGCCAGCTCTCGGCCCCATCGCCGGACGCGAGGCGATCCTGGAGTTCACGCGAACCGCGTGGATCACCGAAACCGGGCAGCGGCGGCACCACCTGACCAACGTCGTCGTCCGCGGCGCGGACACCACAACCGCGCTGGCGACCGCCTACCTGATGCTGACATCCGACGCGGCCGTGCTCGGGACCGGCGTCTTCACCTTCCGGCTCAACCGCACCGGAAGTGAGTGGCGGATCGTAGAGCTGCTTCTCGCTGCCGACAACACCTGGCCGTGAGTGTGAAGTCCCATTAGGAGACACGACCTGGGAACAGCCCGACGACCATGATGCTCCACAGTCGACCGTCCGATGAGGAGCCTTCAGGCGAAGAAGTCGACGAACGCGGCGGCGTCGGCGTAGTACCCGGTGAGCGTCGCGATCTTTCCGTCGGCGAATTCGAACCGCTCGATGATGGACGTCCGCCAGCCGTCCGGATAGCGTGGCCGCGGCGAGAACTCGACCTCGTAGTAATGCAGCACCACGTCCCCGTTCGCGAAGCACTGCGACGCGCTGGTGGTGAACCGGACCCCGCTGTTCACCGCCATCGCGGACGCGGCCGCACGCCACTGCTCCCACCCGTCGAACCCGACCAGGCGGCCGAAGATGTTGCTGGGCTCGAGAAGCACCGACTCGTCGGTGATGAAGTCCGGCAGCCCGGCGGCGAACGCCCGCTGGTCGGGCATCGTCGACTCGATGAAGGCCGAATACCGGTTGACGAATTCCACGTACTTCTCAGACATTTTTTGACATCCTATGACGTTCCAGTCGGTCACCGCCAAGTCCCGCGGAGGTCGCACGCGTCCAGAACGCGCCCCACGAAAGACAAGCCGTCGTGACCTGAGCTCACCCGAGAATATCAACCAAGCCGGTTACCGGCGCCGCCCGGGAACGACCTCGGCGAGGTCCTCCGCGGCGGCTTTCAGGTCGCCACGGGGACGTTCTGGCGGCCCGCATGCGGGCCCGGGACATGGGACGATGTCGTCCCTCTCGGCGAGCAGCCACGCCAGGGTGAGCGGCGCGACGGGTGACGCCCTTGGGCCCGGCGAGCTCCTCCGATGACGAGTTTTCGCCGAAGTTCTCCGGGGACCCACCAGAAGCGCCGGCCGCCGCTGATCGTGGTACCGGCGAAAAGGGATGCAGACGCGCTCGCTGTCGGGCATGCGCCACGACAGCGAGCGGGCACGGTAGTGGTCAAAGAGTGCGGTTGTAACTCCGCAGTGCCTTCCAGAGCGTCTCCGGGTCGGCGTTGGCCTTGATGATGTCGTTGATGTTATTGATGATCACCCGCTGGGCCGGCAGATCCGCGGCGTTGATCTTGTTGCGGAGGTTGGCGAGCGACCACATGTCGACCCCCGACTCCACCACGATCGGGTCGCCCCAGAAGTCCACGGCCGTTTCGTTCGGTACGTCGCCGAGCCGCGTTGCCGGGATCACTTTGTGCGGGCTGTTCCGGATGCTCGCCTGGCATTTCCCGGCACAGATGTTGTTGGTGGCGCCGATGAAGATCATGTCGACACCCGTGTTCCTCGCCTCGGCATTGACGAGCTGCTCCTCGGCGTGCAGCCCGCCTCGCAGCGAAGTGGTGATGCCGATCTTCCTGAGCGCGTCGACGACCGACTGAATCTCCTGGTTCAGCAGTTTCCTCCCGTCCTGCTCGATGTTGCGAACGCTTGCCAGGACTGGGTTGTTCTTGAACCATTCGTCGAGGTACTTCTGGGTGTTGGCGGCGAAGGCGACGCGGAACTTCGTGGCTCCGCCCTGGCTGGAGAGGGTGATCGAGAAGCCCACGGTCACGGCCTGTCTGAACTCCTCGGAGACGTTCCGCTTCAGGTAGTCGACAAGCGCGCGGAGATAGTCGATGAGTTTCGACGGTGTCCGCTGGTCCACCACCGGCGGCGGCTTGGGCGGGTCGAGTTGCTGCTCCTGGCTGGCGAGAACCGTGTCCCCGCTTTGAGCGGCCTTGGCCTGGCCCTCGCAGGACTCGATCCTGACGGTGGTGCTCGTGTCCGCCGCCGCCTGGCTCATCGCCTGGGCGATCTCCATCGGCGTGAGGGCGACGTCGCTGATCAGCCTGGCGAGGTCAGGCGGCTGGTCCGCGACGGACGAAGCCCCCTTGGCCGCCGCCTGCTCCAGCAACTCCTTGAACAGGCGGGCGCGGTAGAGCCTGCCTGCCTCTTCGTCGGCGGCGACCAGGGCCAGGAACTGGTTCTGCCGGCAGCGGTCGGCATCCGACCGCGGTTGGGGCAGGTCCTTCTGGTCAATGGTCATCGGCGGAAGAACGGTGCAGGGCGCGGTGGTGAAGCGGCCTACGCCGCTCTGCCACACGGTCCGCAATGCTGGCCCGCACTCCCCTGCACCCGGTCGGGCGTTCGCGGTGAACGGCGACGCGGCGACGGTGAACGCGGTACTCGCCGCGAGTAGTGCTACTACTGTTCTCTGGCGGAGGTTTGCTGACATCTCCGTTTCTCCTTCGGAATCACCAGGTGAGTGCGTCGAGCGCGACGGTTCCGGTGCCGGGTGCGACTTCCAGGCCGATGGCACCGACCGCCGGGACGGAGGGGACCTGCCAGGTGACGGTCACCCACTGCCGGGCCGGCAGCCGGTGCTCGGCACCGGTGGGGAAGACGGGGCGGTGTTGAGCGTCGCGGACGAACGGCCGCACGGTGATGCCGTCGCGATCGGCCCATACCTGGTAGGTGACTGTTGTGCCGGTTCGCAGGCCGGTGAGTCCGCTCGTGGTGCCGACGGCGGCGTGGCCGTCCGCGGTTGCGTCCAGCATCAACGCGCGGCTGCCGTGCTGGGCGATCTCGGAGGTGATGCGTGGCCGGGGATCTCCGTAGAAGCGCGACCAGCCCTGGGTGGTGCCGTCCTCGAAGTCGAACCTCGGCCCGACGGGCGGGGTGCCGCCACCGATCGCGGCGAAGAACGCCTCTCCCTGATGGGTCAACGCGGTCTCGCCCTTGATCAGCGCGAAGTCGCCGTGGTCGGTCGCGGTGTAGATCATCGCGCCGGCGAACAGCGGGCCAAGGCCACGCAGCTGCGCGATGGCCTTGCTGGTCCACTGCTTGATGTTCGGTGCGTCGCCGTAGGCCGGGCTGGGGAAGCGCGGGTCGACGTTCCACTCCGAGACGAAGAACGGCAGCGTCCGGCCGATCTTGTCCTTGACCTTGTTCTCGATGTCCGTCACGTGGGTGGCCCACTTCGGAATGTCGGCCAGGCACGCCTCCCAGGTCTCGTTCGCCTTGTCGCACACGTATTCGTGCCAGGACAGGTAATCCGGCTTGTCGACGGCGAGGCCGACGAAATCGGCCACGTAGTCGGCGTTGGCCTGGAAGTTGACCGGGCCGACGAACTTGTACTCGGCGGGCGCCTGCCTGCGCAGTTCAGGGACGACCGCATTCCATGTCCGCGCGTATTCCTTGGCGTCGATTCCCGCGAGGTCGGACTCGTTGCCGAACTCCAGGTACACCCGGCCCTCGCCGAACACCTGCTTGGCGAGAGCTATCCGGCGAAGGTTCTCACGCAGCACGAACGCGTCGTCCCCGGCGGCGGGACCGCGCAGGATCAGCATCGGGGTGGCACCGGTGTTGTGCGCGGCTCGCATGACTTTCACCAGCAGGTCGTCGCCGATCGGGGCGGGATTGCCGTCGAAGTTTCCGCGCAGCGGTACACGGATCAGCGGCACGCCCTTGTCCCGTAGCAGTTTCTGGGTGGTTTCGCGGTTCACCAGAGTGTCGTCGGCGCTGTAGAACGACATGTTCACGCCGAACGCGGGTTCAGCCGTCGTGGTCACAGCGGGCACAGCCGATGCGGTGGGCACCGTCAGGACGGCGGCAATGTGGGCCGCGGCCATCACCGCCAGCCGTCTTGCACGAAACGATTCCATGGATTCCTCTCCCTCGTGCGGGATACGTAAGGCGGGCAACGCCGGACGCTAGCCACGGCCGGGCGGTCAACGGCCTGTCGCGGACCAGGCATGGACCAAATTCGGACCACCGACGGACACCTCAACGACTGCTTGACGGCAAACGCGGCCCCAGCGGACCGTCGTACTTCGTCATTTGTCGGGACGGTCTCCCGGAATCGTCGATTTCACCGACCGGGACAACCTGACAAAGTAAGGACCGGTCGCTTGACAGACACGCGCGGGCTCCGGCACTTTTCTGACAGTGCCATGGCCTGCTGCTCATTGAGCACGCCTCCCATGACAACCAGGTGAGCGTGGTGAAATGTTGTTCTGGCGCTATTCCAGCGTCCTACGGCGGCCAGGGCTCGGCGCATTCGTCGGGACGATGTTCTTCGCCCGGCTGCCGGTCACCGCGGCCGGGGTGACCCTGACGCTGCACGTTGTGCTGACCCTCGACCTCGGTTACGGGTCGGCAGGGTTGCTCGGTGCGGTGTTCACGATCGGCTCAGCGGTGGGTTCGCCGTGGCTCGGCAGGCTGACCGACCGCAAGGGCCTGCGGTTCACCGTGCTGCTGACCGCGACCGCGCAGGGGATCTTCTGGCTGCTCGCCCCGCTGCTGAGCTACCAACTGTTGCTCGGCACAGCGTTGTTCGCCGGGCTGCTCACCCTGCCCGTCTTCGCCATCAGCAGGCAGGCACTGCCGGCGCTGGTCCCGGCGGCGGAACGGCGGACGGCGTACTCGCTCGACTCGATCGGCGTCGAACTGTCGTTCATGGCCGGCCCCGCGCTCGCCGTGCTCGCCGCGACCAGGGTGTCCACCTCGGCGACGATGGCGGGCATCGGGGTGGCGATGCTGCTCTCCGGTCTCGTGCTGTGGTGGCTCGATCCGCCGATCCGCGGCGCTCACGAGGAACCGGCGTCGGCTGGTGAACGCCGCCCGTCCCGTCGGGAGTGGCTGACCAGGCCGCTCCTCTTTGTCATCATCGTGAACGCCGGTCTGACGATCGTGCTCTCCGGAAACAGTGTCGCGATCGTCGCGACGCTCGAGAACAACAACCAGGTCGGCTTCACCGGGCTCGTGCTCATTGTCTGGGGTGTCGCGTCATTGATCGGCGCGGTGGTCCACGGCGCCATTCCCCGGTCATTGCGACTGGCGACGCTGATGGTCCTGCTCTGTGTCCTGATCATGCCGGCCGGACTGGCCACCAGTTGGTGGCTGCTCGCGTTGCTCCTCATCCCCGCCGGATCGTTGTGCGCGCCGACAGTGGCCACGACCGGCGAGAGTGTCAGCACACTTGTTCCGGCGGCTGTCCGCGGCGAGGCGATGGGTTTACAGGGCGCGGCCGCCACCGCGGGGAACGCGCTCGGCGCTCCGATCGCCGGCGCGATCATCGACGTTTCCGGCGTCGAATGGGGATTCGCCGCGATCGGCGCGACCGGCCTGCTGATGGTCGCCATCGGACTGTCGGTGCGCGGCGCGCGGACCGGTGTCGCGCGGCAACCGGTGGGCTGAGGTGGTTCCGACGAATCGGTGGAGGAGAACATGACCGGCTTCCTGCTCCCTGTCGCGCAACTGCCGCCCCCGCGGGATCTGCCCGCCGATCTCGACCTGGTCCCGGTGACCCTGCTCGTCCCCTTCTACCGCGAGACAGCCGACGTCTTCACACGGGCGGGCGCCTGGCTGCCCACTTTGGACTACCCCGGCGAACTGCTGACCGTGCTCTGGCTGGTCGACGATCGACGACCGGCCGACCTGGCGATCGCGCGTGCGGCGGCGGCGATCGCGAGTCCCGGCTTCGCCGGTCGCCTCGAGGTCCGGCCGGTCCCCTCGCTCACCCCGAAGGCGGTGGCGATCAACCACGTCGTGCCTGGCATCCCCGACGAGATCGTGGGCATCTACGACGCCGACTCGGTTCCCGCCGCCGACCAGGTCCGGCGCGCGGTCTGCGCGCTGACCGTCGACGGTCACGACGCGGTCGACTGCCTTGAGTTCTCCGGCATCGCTCCCGGCGCGGTCAACCAGGCCACCCTCGCCTCGGCCTCGTCGTTCTTCGCCGGGATGACCTTCGCCAACCAGGTCTTCGGTGTGCACATGCTGCTCGGTAGCTCGGTCTACTTCCGCCGGGACGCCTTCACCCGTGTGGGGAATCTGCCCGAGCAGGGCGTCGAGGAGTTCTACGACTGGTCGCTGCGGGCGGCCGAGAACGGGCTGCGGATCGGCCAGGTGCGGTCGTACACCTACGGGTTGCCGACCGGCCGGGTCCGTGGTGCGGTCGCACAACGCACCCGCTGGCTGCGTGGCCAACTGGAGATCGGCCTGCGCACCCTCGGCACCGCCCGCCGGGGGCCTGGCAGGCGAACGGCCGCGCTGTTCACCGCGAGCATCCTGGCCCAGATGCTCGCCGGCCCGCTCCTCGCCGCCGCCGTGGTGAGCAAGCGGGCCAGGCCGGTGGCAGCCGGAATGCTCGTGGTCGAACTGATGCGGATCCGACGGCTTGCCCAGATGCCGCAATGGCGGGGTGTCGTGTCGCCGTACGGCTGGTTCCTGCTGTTGCCCTTCGAGCTCGTCGAATCGGTTTCCGCGTGGCGTGGGACTGTCGAGCTGATCCGTGGGATCGACACCTGGCATTCCGTCCGCGCCAGGCTGGGTGAGGCCGACGATAGGCTCCGGTGATGCGGGTCGACAACAACGCCATCGCGCGATCGATCCTGGCCGGGACCACCTGGATGCGGGTTCCAGCCGGCGTCGTCTCGATGGGAACGAGTGAGCGCGATTGCGCGGCAGTGCTGGCCGAGTACGCCGACCTGGGGGTGCGGTACGACTGGCTGCTCAAGGAATGCCCGATCCATGAGCTGACCGTCGACGCCTTCCAGATGGCCCGATGCCTGGTCACCAACGCGACTTTCGCCCTCGCGGTACCGGCACTCGGGCTGGACTGGCGGCCGAGTGGGCCCGCCGACCACCCGGCGCTCGTCACCTGGGCCGAGGCGGACGCCTTCTGTTCCTGGCTGTCGGCGAGCTCCGGTCACCCGATCAGCCTGCCGACCGAGACGCAGTGGGAGCGGGCGGCCCGTGGCGATGACCGGCGGGAGTTCCCGTGGGGTGACGAGTTCTCCCCCGCCCGCGCCAACGTCCGGGAATCCGGCAGAGCCGGGACGACCCCGGTCGACGCGCACCCGGACGGTGCGAGCCCGTTCGGTGTGCTCGACATGGCGGGCAACGTGGAGGAATGGACGGCCACGATCTACGCGCCCTATCCGGGTGCGCCGTCGTCGGTCCCCCTGACCGAGGACTGGGCTCTGGACGCGCACGTGACCCGGGGCGGGTCCTTCCGGCTCAACCGGGATGTCGCGCGATGCGCCCGCCGGCACGCGCTGTACGAACCCGGCTCGCCGATCGGCTTCCGGCTTGTCCGGACGTCGTAAGTTCCCCAGCGAGGAATGCACCGGCACACTGGACCTTCTGCTCCCGCAACGCTCACCGATGAGCACGCGGCCACCGGCCGGAACTGATACCACTGCCGGGCGGGCAGGACCGGTTCGGTGGCGTGTTCAAGTGTGGAATTTCCTCGCTTGAACACCACTTCCGCACCGTCGCGACGCGGGAAAGATCGAAACGCGCTCCCGTGACAGGGGGATCGCCCTGCCGCGCGAATGCGTGTCGCCTGCGGGAAGTTTGACGGACAGACCGGCGTGCGCTTACCTTTTTCGCAGAAGGGCAGCATCTCTCCGCATTGCCCAGGTACGTGCACGATCACGCGTCACACATACGACCAATCCAGTGGTGTGCCCACGTATCCCACTACGGAAACGGATCGCCATGAAAGTCCAGCAACGTTCCAGGGAAAAGATACTGATCCGCACCAAGATTCGTGTCCCGCTGATCACGTCGGCAGGCCGGGAAATGACCGGAGAAGTCCATACGTTCTCCGGACTGAGCGACGGCCTGGAGCATCTCGCGATAGGCCTGGGGAACTACTCCGCAGCCACTCGCCCGCTGGTGCGCATCCATTCCGAGTGCCTGACCGGCGACGTGCTCGGTTCGGCCCGCTGCGACTGCGGCCCGCAGCTGCATGAATCACTGGAGCGCATCTCCGAACGCGGCGGGGTGCTGCTCTACATGCGCCAGGAAGGCCGGGGCATCGGCCTCTACAACAAACTCGACGCATATGCGCTTCAGGACCTCGGATACGACACGTTCGAGGCCAACCGGCAGTTGGAGTTCGCCGACGACGAGCGCGACTACCGGCCCGCCGCGCAGATGCTCGAAGCCTTGGGAATCACCCACGTCGACGTCCTCACCAACAATCCCGACAAGGTGGTCCAGTTGCGGCGCCACGGGATTCACGTGTACGGGATGGAGCGGACCGGGGTGTTCCTGTCCGCGCACAACCGTCGCTACCTCGAGGCCAAGGTTCGGACCACGAGGCACGAGTTGGCCGTGCGTATCTGAATTTCCGCGCAAGCACAGTGGCACACGTCGAAAGGAGTTCCGCATGTTCCCCATCGATGTCGCGTACCTGTCACCGGAGGCCGGGGAAGCCGATTCAGCGGCCCACGCTTCCCCGCAGACGTCAGTGGCGTTCAGCCCGGACGGCCGATTTTATGTCAGCGGCGGTTATGACGGCAGGGTCGTGATGTGGGACCGGGAGCACCGTCGTCCACTATGGACAGCCCAGCACCAGCGCCTGGTCAACGGCCTTCGGTTCTCCCCCGCCGGAAAGCGGCTGGCGAGCGTCTCGGCGGACAAGACCTGCCGCATCTGGGACGTGGCCACGGGCGAGCTGGTCCAGGTGCTGGCCCGGCAGCCTGACGACCTCAATTCCCTTGCCTGGATCGACGACTCGACGCTGGTCACGGTCTCGCAGGACGGCACGGGACGGATCTGGGACACCGCCACGGGACGGTTGGACGACCGCGTTCTCTTCCACAGCGACCATTGCATGTCCGTCGACGCATCACCCGAGGGAGTCCTGGCCACGTGCGGCGAGGACGCCGTGATCCGCATCTGGGAGTCCGACGGGAGCCTGCGCCAGACACTCCAGCAGGTGGGCCACGCTGAGATGTGCCGCTGGGCACCCGACGGCGAACGGCTGGCGGTCAGCTGCGACGACGGCTACGTCCACCTGCTGACCAGTGCAGGCGAGTTGCTGTCGAAGGTGGGGCCGTACACGGCCGCGGTGAAGTCGGTGGCGTGGTCGCCGGATGGCAGCCGGCTGGCTGTGGGCGCGTACGACAGCACGGTGTCCCTCTGGGACGCTGCTTCGGGCCGACGCTTGGTCCGCTGGTACGGCAGCCAGCTCTGGCCGCGTTCCCTGGACTTCTCGTCCGATGGCCTGGCACTGATCACGGGCACGATCTCCACCCGGCCCGCGGTGCTGGATCTTCCGGCGACGCTCGACGATGAGGCGTTCGACAACCACCAGACCGTGGACCAGGCGCCCGGGACCCAAGGGGTCAACCACCTGAGTGTCGGTGGCGGGCTGGTGGCCGCGGGCTGTGACGACAGCATTGTCCGAGTCTGGCGTGACCTCGCCGAGCCGGCCGTGATCTTCCCCGTGGGCAACGGAAGCCTTGTCAACACTGTGGCCCTCCCGGCGACGGCGCCGAAGGTCTTGGCGTACGGGACGTTCTCCGGTGAGATCGGTGTACTGCGGCTCACCGACGGCCACCCGTTGGCCCTCGTCCAGCGGCACCATCCGGTCAACCGGGTCTCGTGGTCCCCGTCCGGTGACCAGCTCGCGGTCGCCGACTACGAGGGCACGCTCGACATCTATGAGTGGAACGGTGACACCCTGCGCGAGGTTTCCGCCTACCACGGGCACGACGGCGCCATCAAGGATGTCGTCTGGCTGACGGACGACAGGCTCGTCACCATGTCCACGGATCGCACGGCCTGCCTGGTGACCCGCGAAGGTGGGACCGAGCGCACTTTCACCGGGCACGGCGAACTCATCAACGACGGCTCCGTGACCACCATTGGCAACCGCACGGTGCTCGCCACCGTCTCCCGGGACCGTACAGCTCGCGTGTACGACCTGAACACCGGCGAACTGCTCGCGGTCCTGGTGGGTCACGACGAGTCCGTGAAGGCCGTCGCATGGCAACCCGGCGGGGCACCAGTCCTGCTGACCGGATCTTACGATTTCACGGCGCGTATCTGGGTCCTCGACCCAACGACGTGGCAAGTCGTCCGGATCGAACGGCTTGAAGGACACGGCAACGCGATCAGCTCGGTGAACTGGCTCGGCGACATCCCGGTCACCGGCGGCTGGGACGCACGTGTCCATGCCTGGCCGCACAACCCGGCACCGGGCGCGCCCAGGCGACCGCACCTGCTTCGCAGCGCCCCGGCTGCTGGGGGTGATCAGCGGTGAGCGTCCTGCTGGATCTTCACGAGGAGATCACCGTCGTCACGTTGGGCACGGAGGAGTCCGACGCGCTCGCAGGCGTCGCGCGCCGGTTGTGTACGCGTGCCGATGGACGGGTGGACAACGTCGGCTGGGTCGCCGCGGCCGGCGAAGCCTGGGAGGAGACACCTCCGATGCTGCGTCAGGCCGTCCGGACGTTCCGGCGTGACTCCGGGCGGCACGGCACGTTGCTGCTGCGAGGCCTGCCGCTCGGGTCAGACCCCCTGCCGCCGACTCCGAACGCCGACAACTCCGTGCAGCGAACCGCGACGTGCCCGGCCGCCGTGCTGATGATGGTGGCCAGCGGCCTCGGCGACCCGGTGGCCTTCATGGCGGAGAAGTCCGGTGCCCTGGTCCAGGATGTGGTTCCCGTCCCCGACAAAGAGACGTCACAGAGCAACGCCGGCTCCGTCCCGCTGATGTTCCACACCGAGAACGCCTTTCACGCGCATCGGCCGGACTACGTGCTGTTGAACTGCCTGCGGGCCGACCAGGACGGCAGTGCGGGACTGCGTGTCGTGTCAGTGCGGGCCTTGCTTCCCTATCTCGACGACCGGACTCGCGAGGCGCTGTGGGCCGAGGAGTTCGTCACCGAGCCGCCGCCGTCCTTCGCCACGAGGGCCGGCGCCGAGGGAGTGCCGCATGCGGTGCTGCACGGTCACGAGGACGACCCCGAGATCAGAGTCGATCTGGTGGCCACCCGGCCGATGACCCGCCGTGCCGGAAGTGCCCTGGCGAGGTTGCGCGACTGCTGCGAGGCCGTGTCGCTTTCGGTGTACCTCTCCCCTGGCGACCTCGTCGTGGTGGACAACCGCTCCGCCCTTCACGGCCGTTCCGCTTTCCGCGCCCGCTACGACGGCTACGACCGTTGGCTGCAGCGCACCTTTGTCCTGGCCGATCTGCGGCGTTCACGACGCTATCGGTCCCAGGACGGGCACGTCCTGAACAGTTGGGACGTGGCGGAAAGCTCGTGGCGGAGCACAGCGCCGACGTCCACAAGGGACATTTTCACTACGTCGCGATCGCCCGAAGCAGAAGGGTGGTGACGGCCGAGCAGTCCACCGCGTCCGCGACATCGCAGGGCTGCGATACCCCGAGGGGTATCCGCAGCCCTGCGCAGCTTGTCGGCCACCGGCAAAGCGCTTGAGTACGAACCGAGAGTGACCCACGCGAAGCTCATGGGGAAGCGAGAACTTCGACCGGACCAAAGGCTGAGCCCGGCGCTCGACGTCCACAATGGACGCGAGCTGCCCGGCTTCGAGCCCCTTCCGGACACAGTGTCCATGCGGGCGACGAGCGCACCGTGGACTACCGCCCTGTTCACGCGGACGATGAGAGGGCTTTGCGATGCTGGCCAGAGACACCGCTGTCGCACAGCGGAAACTGATGCGGGACGTCGGGCTCACCGCCGAGAAGGTCGATGCGGAACTGTCGGGATGCCGCCGATCGACCATGCCGGTCGACACACTGCTGTCCGCCGACTCGCCACGGATCAACGGCGAGGACGCCGCCCACATCCAGGCACTCGCCGCGGTTGAGGAACGCCTGCCCGCCATCATCGTCCATCGCCCCACGACACGTGTGATCGACGGCATGCACCGCCTGCGGGCCGCCGCGTTGCGCGGAGACACGCACATCGACGTCCTGTTGTTCGAAGGCAGTGCCGAGGACGCCTTTGTCCTGGCAGTCCGGCTGAACGCGGCACACGGCTTCCCGCTCTCCCAGGCTGATCGGAACGCCGCGGCCAAGCGGATCATCACCAGCCATCCGGCGTGGTCGGACCGCGCCATCGCAGCGGTCACCGGGCTCTCCGCCAAGACCGTGGCCTCCCTGCGACGACTGATGGACAGTGACGACACGTCGTCCGGCGCGCGCATGGGCCGCGACGGCCGCGTACGCCCACTCAATCCGGCCGAAGCGCGCCGCCACGTCGGTGAACTGTTCGCCGAACGACCGGACGCCAGTCTGCGGGAAGTGGCTCGGAAGGCAGGCGTCTCCGTGGGTACCGCGCGCGACGTCCGGCAGCGGCTGCGTGCTGGCAGCGATCCGGTGCCGCCGAGGCAACGTCAAGCAGAGAACAAGACGAAGGACGGCACCACCAGGCACCGTAACGCCAACCGTGAGACTGTCCGGATAGCACCGCCGTGGTACGCACTCGGCCTCGACCAGTTGAAGCGCGACCCGTCGATGCGCTTCAACGAAGCAGGGCGGAACATTCTCCGGCTGCTGGAGGTCGGCATGCTGGGCACGCACCAGTGGCAGCGCTATGTCGACGCGGTGCCCGCGCACTGCGTCGGCGCTGTCGCCAATGCCGCGCGACGCTGCGCAGAGGCGTGGGCGGATTTCGCTCAGCAGGTTGTGGCCAGGGATGCCGAGAGCGGCACGTCCGCCGTCAGGAAACCATCGGAGGAGGAAAACGCCTCTTGAGCCGGACACCGGCGCGTGCCGCTCGAAGTCCTCGCCGCGCGTCAAGTGATGCAGTCGTCGTGTTGGCCGCGGCCGTCGCTGTCGCGCCGGAGCACGGTCCGGCGGGCCTGAAGGGCCGGTGACGCTGCCCGAAAGACCGCGTCCCGCACCTCGGGTCCCGCGGCGGCCGGACGGAGAATGAGTCGATGCGGGTGGTGTCGACGTGGCCGGGAACGCCGGGTCCGCTCGGCATGGTCAATCCCGGTCTCGATCGTCTGGCCCGGACCAGGGTGCGGTTGTTCGCCCGGGACGTCCCGGCGTTCCGCCTGTGCGGGACAGCCGGGTTGATGGTCGCTGTCGCGGTGTCCCAGTTCGTGGCCGCTTGCCGAGGCCTGTCTCCTGGTGTCGTCGTGCTGCTCGCGGTTGTCGGCGTGATGACCTTTCTCGCGCTCGCCTTGGTCACATCCGTCCTGGTCGGCCGGGAGACGCTTGTGTACCTGCACCACGAGATCGCCCTGTTGGCGGCGAGCGGCGGCGTCCTGTGGGCATTGGGCCTTCCGGTCCTCGCATATCTCGACGCGGTCGCGTTGGGCATCGGCGGTTTCCTGGTGTGTGGCCGTACCGGCTGCCTGCTCGTGGGTTGTTGTCATGGGCGACCCGCGCAGTGGGGTGTGCGTTACGGTCCGAGCCACGTCAAGGATGGGTTCTTCGCGCCGTATTCCGGTGTTCGCCTGCTGCCTGTGCAGTTGTTCGAGGCACTCTGGGTGCTGCTCGTCGTCATCGTCGGCCTCGGTATCGTCACCGCCGGATACCCGCCGGGTGTGGCCTTCGCCTGGTATGTCTCGGTGTACGGCGTCGGCCGGTTCGTCCTCGAGTACCTTCGTGGTGATCTGCACAGGCCCTATTTCCGGGGACTCTCGCACAACCAGTGGCTCACCCTGGTGCTCGCGTTCCTGATCGCCCTGGCCGGCCTGCTCGGCGCTTTGCCCGCCGGGCCGGGATTCACGGGTCTGCCGCTCGCCGTGCTCGTGGTCTTCGCGCTGCCTGGAGTGGCGCGCCGGACCGGGTTCACGCATCCGTGCCATGTCGCGGAAATGGCCGCGCTGCTGCACGAGAACCCTGTTCGGACAGGTGAAGTGCGCGTCGCCGGCACCACATCGCTCGGCGTCCGGATCTCAGTCGGCACGATCCACGACGACACCGGCCACCACGTCCACTACGGCCTGTCCGGCGCGTCCACAGTGGATCTCACGGGTGTGGCCAGTGCGATTCTCCGCGTGCGCCACCCGGAAGCGCGCGACGGCGCGCTGTCCCCTGGCCGCCACGGCGTGGTGCACCTCATTGTGCCGGCTCCCGGGGAAGCGCCGCTTCCAGGTCCGTGATCATCTGTGCTCCCGCGCGGAGTCTCATCCACGACCGGTACGCCCGGCGGAACTGTCCGACCTGGTCGGCGGCGACCGGCGGGTTGTTGTAGTAGTCGGTCATCCGCTCGATCGACTGCGTCCGGGTGGCCGCGTTGGCCGCGTCGTAGTACTGGAGCAACGGGTGCCAGCCCGGCCGGTTCGTGGGCATCGTGGCCACGTACTGGTGGAAGTAGCGCCGGAAATCCTCGGTCCAGGTCAGCAACTCCAGGTCGTCGGGGCCCTGCCCCTCCTGCGGGGTTCTGGCCACGAGTTCCAGCTCGTGCTGTGCGTACTGTGCCGTGATCAGCGGGCTGGTGTCCTTCAGGGACTCGGGGCCGATGATGGCGTAGTGCGTCGGGCCGTCGGTGAAGTTGTGCCCGGCGTTCGTCCGCAGGCCCTGTCCGGCACGTCTCGAGTTCCGCCAGCGGGTCTTGTCGTTGAGGCGGACGTCGAAGTTCAGCACGGGAGTCGCCTGGTAGTCCGCGGGGTCTTCCTCGCGCGGATGCGAACTCCCGGCTTGGTGCACGGTGATGCCCAGCGTGCACACCGCCTGTTGTGCCAGCGCCGTCATCGCCGCGCCCCGCTGGTCCACGTCGGTGATGGCACGTGCCGCGGCCAGGCCGGCCTGCCACTGCTCGAGTGTCGGAGTGGTGCACGCGGCCGGCGACGGGATCGTCGTACCCTGCTGGGTGTTCCCGGCCGCGCAGCGTTGCAGCCGCAGCCCGGACCTCAGCCGTGGCATCGCCTGCTGTCCGGCCCAGTCCTTCGCCTGGCTGAGCATCGACAGCAGCACGCTCGTCGCCGACCGGTCGGCGTCGTGCTCCAGCGCCGACGACGTGGCTTCCCGCATCACCGGCACGGTGCCGGTACTTCCGCTCTGCTGAGCCACGTGGGCCAGTTCGTGGGCGAGGATCGCGTCGCCCACCGGTGTTCCCGGCTGGTACTGCCCCGACGCGAACGCGACGTCAGTGCCGATGGTGAACGCCCGAGCTCCCAGGGACGCGGCCAGGGTGGCGGCGTTCGCGTCGTCGTGGATCCGCACCTCGCCGGCATCCACACCCAGCACGTCGCCGATCCGGGTTCCAGCGGCGCCGAGCGGGCGCCCGGTGCCCAGCCGCGCCTGGATCGACTCGGGGGCCTCGGCGTCGACGAGCCGCTGGACCGGCAACTGTTCAGGCGCTTGCGCGACCACGCCCGCACTCGCGACCAGCAGCTCGGGCGGCACGTCTTTCACCTCGCCGGTCTCGGCCCATCGACTGACCCCGCGGGCGACCCGTGAGCACACCAGCGGGATCGTGTCCTTCGCGGTGGCGGCGGTCGCCGTTTCCGGGGCGTACTGCCGTACGGCCCGCTCCACGTGCGCCGCGTCCTGCCCGGCGTAGTGCGTGAACCAGTGCGCCAAGGCCGGGCAGTCGGCCGCCTGCCGGCCGGTTCCGGCCAACGCCTCGTCCACGGCCGCGGTCATCGCCTGACGCAGTTCAGCCAGGTACGCGTCCTTGCCTTGCCGGCCATCACCGGTTTCGGTGCCGTCGGCGAGCCATTCCGCCGCCGACTCGGGCTCGGCCGGGCCGACCAACCGCTGCACCGCGCCGTTTCCGGCACTGCGCTGCAACCGCAGCAGGTCCGGGGCGGGCTGACGCTGGACGACCGTCGCGGGCACAGCGACCGGCCCCGCCTCTCGCGCCTGGATCACCTGATCTTCGGGCAGGCGAGGGTCGTCCGGCTGCCGGGAGGTACCCGGCGATCGAGTCCCCACCCACCGAGTGTCCCGCCGTGCAGCACCGATTCCACCACCCGCGACACGTGCCGTTCAGGCACTGTTCGGCTCCCTTTCGGGCAGCTCGCGGTTTCCGGTGCCCGGGCTGGAGTTCCCGGCGGTGGCCCGGGAGGACTTCTCCTGCGCGACTCCGGCCGATGGTACCGATGTGCCGAGTGCGGACGCCGGTTCGTCCAGCAGGGCACACACTCGGCTCAGCGTGGTCGCCCACGGTCGCGCGGCGATCACCGGAATCCCGTGTTCGCGGGCCCGCGCGGCCAGCCAGTCGCCGTAGCGGACGCTGCCCTGCGCCCGGGTTCGCTGCTCGCCCTTGTCCGGTTCACGCAGCAGGTAGTTGGCCACCACCTGGCCGGGGTCGGGCTCGTGCAGGAACACCGCGCGGACATGGCCATTGGCCGCATGACCGGCGAACGAGCTCTGCGCGGCCAGTGCGGGCAGCAGGTAGTCGCCCTCCATGATGACCGGGGTGCCGGTCTCCAGGTGGTTGCCGATCACCGCGTCCAGTGCCGGCCACAGCGCCTCGGCGACCGCGATCTGTGACTCCACGACGTGTGAGACCGGCAGGCTGCCGGGATCTGGATGGGTGTCCCAGTAGTGCACCATGGGTTGCTGGTCCGGGGTGGTCATCCGCTGCACCGCGAGGACCAGATCGTCCACTTCGACGATCGGCACCTGATATCGCCGGGCCAGCGGATAGCTGAGCCTGCTCTTGCCGCTGCCGGATGCGCCGCCCAGCAGCAGCACCCGCCAGTCACGCTCGCCCGGGTCGTCCACGGGCCAGTACCCTGCCCAAACCGGCCGGAGACTGTCACCCGAATATTCGGCTGGTCGATCGCCATGGTTTCGAGGGGGGCGTCCAGGCCTATGCCGTCCGTTGCTGTTGGGCCATCGAGTCGGACATCGCACTGGCCGGAACGACGGACCGGCCGGCAACCGCGACCATGATCAGCGCGGCAGTGCCAGGCGGGCAACCGTCGCCCACCATCCGGGTCACGGTGATCGCCCGGCCGACCGTGGTCCGGGCCGGGCTCGCCCAGCTGCTGGATCAGGCACCGGACATCCAGGTGGTCGAGCTTCTGAGCCGGGCGCGTGCCCGGTTCAGCGACACGGCTCTGCCGTCCGACGTCACCGTGGTCGACGTCGGCCGCCGGTCCGACGACCATGTGCTGCGCGGCATCAGCGCACTGGCCGACCGGTTCGATCTGCTCGTGGTGTCCGAATCGCTCCACGCCGCGGACGCGCGGGCACTGCGATCCGCCGGTGCGGCGGCACACCTGACCTGGTCGGCACCGGAGGACGCCTTTCCTTCGGCGGTACGCGATGTCGCCCGCGGCGAGCACCGTGCCGCCGGCCGGACGACCGGTCGGCTGGAACCACTCAGGCCGTTGTCGGACCGGGAGCGGGAGGTGCTGGGCTACCTCGCCAGCGGTCATACGCACGCACAAACGGCGACCCGGATGGGCGTGTCGAAGGGCACCGTCGAGACCTACGTGGCACGGATCAGGACCAAGCTCGGGGTCGCGAACAAGGCCGAACTCGCCCTGGCCGCGCTCGACCACGCCGAGGAGTTCGTCCGCCGGGCACGCTGACCGGCCGGGATGTCCTGCGTTTACCCGACATCGCGGAACCTCGCCAGGCCATAGCATCTCCTGGTCTCGATATTCCCGAAAGGACAGTCCAGATGTGCTATGACCGTGACGCCCGGCCGCCCGTCCCAGCCGTGGACACGGCGAGCGTCGCCGTCGACGAACTCGTCCTCGTCTCGGCCGACGGGACGGCCTTCGCCGCGTTCCGGGCCGACCCGGCACGACCGGACGGGGCGGCGCTGGTGGTGCTCCTTGACCATCGCGGTCTGTGCCCGTTCTACGAACGTCTCGCGGTCGCGCTCGCCGCGCACGGGCACCCGGCCGTGGTGATCGACTACTTCGGGCGGACCGCCGGGACCGACCACCGCCGGAACGAGAACTTCCCGGCCCCGTCGGACCTTGCCGGTCTCACCAGGGACGGCATGGACGCCGACTTGCTCGCCGCCGCGCGGCATGTGCGTGAACGGGGCGCGGAGTCGGTGGTCGCGCTGGGGTTCTGCCTCGGCGGCCGGCTGGTCTTCTTCGCCTCCGCGCCCAGGTACGGACTGGACGGCGTGATCGGGTTCTACGGGCACCCCGGCACCGGTGGCCCGTACGGCCCCGGCCCGGCACAGCACGCGTCCGAGCTCTCCGCCCCGATCCTCGGGCTGTTCGGCGGTGCGGACGAGGCGATCCCGCCGGACGTGGTCGAGCAGTTCGAGCTGGCGCTGACCGCCGCCGGGGTACCGCACACGATCAGCAGCTATCCCGGTGCCCCACACGGATTCTTCGACGTCCGGCACGACGAGCACCAGGCCACGTGCGAGAGCGCCTGGCAACTGGTGCAGGACTTCTTGCGTGACCGGCTAACCCCCGAAAGGGAAACGACATGAAGTACGTGCTGTTCTACGAGTCCGCGGACGACGTGCTGGCGAACGCCCCTCGTCACTTCCCCGCGCACGCGGCCAGGCTGGCCGAGTTCATCGAACGGGGAACGCTGCTGATGAGCGGAGCCTTCGGCGACCCGCAGCAGGAGGGCTCCATGTAGGTGTTCACCACCCGTGAGGCGGCCGAGGAGTTCGCCAAGGGTGATCCCTTCGTGGTCAACGGCGTCATCCGGAACTGGTTTGTCCGCGACTGGGACGAAGGGCTCGCGTAACGCAACGGACCCGCTTGCGAGGCGCGGAAACCCCGGGTGCCGAATGAGGGTTGTTCACCGGACACCGCGGCGGGCGCACGCGTCCTAACTTGGGGAAAACCGCTGACCGGGGACAGGAGCATGGCCGACTTTCACGTCCAGCTGGACAAGCTGCTCACGATCGCGAACAAGAACCTGCCAGCCGCGCGGGAGTCCCTTGAGGGAGCCGACCGGTACCTGCAGAACATCAGCCTCGCGCACGGCGAGGCGTTCGAGGACCGGACCGCGCAGACCGCCCTGATGTTCAACGGTGACTACGCCTCGGTCGTGCAAGGCAACCCGTTCCTGGAGAACAGCCAGCCAGGCGGGCTGTACAAGAACCTCGAGCAGGAGTTCGCCTCGGTACGGCAGCAACTACGGAAATGTCTGCAGGACCTGGGGCACAACGTGGATCTGTCGTCGCAGGCGTTGCGTGAGGTCGTCCGCAGGTACGCGGAAGCCGACGGCCAGACGACCATTGTGGCCTAAGGGGGAGACGAGATGGCGTGCAAGCGGGCGATGGAGCTGGTCGGGGAGATCGAGCAGCTCGCCCAGCCCCCGAACATCCTCCAGACCGATGTCAACCGCATCCGGCCGCTCGTGCGCCCCGCGGTGGCCCGGCTGGCCGCGGGCGAGCCCGGTGCGGTGGACGACCTGCTCATCCCGCTCGCCAACGCGGTCTACGTGCTGACGCAGGACGAGACCGAGGGCTTCGACCGGGCCCGTGACCACCTCGCCTTCTGGTCCGGTGACGCGGCGGAGAACTTCGGGGACTGGCTGGCGGAAGCCGAAAGCGCCAGCACCCTGATGCGCACGGCGGTGGCGGACCTGAAGAACTTCTACGACAGCTACAAACGGGTCGTCGAAGCCTGCCACACCGACCTGGTCGCGATCCTGGAGAAGGCCAAGGGAGCGCTGGAGGACGTCCACCAGCAGGAGACCGAGACGCTGCTCACCGTCGCGCAGGTCGGGGTGACGTTCATCGCGCCCCAGGCGACCACCCTCGAACTGGCCGCCACCGTGGCCGAGGCGGCGGTCGAGCTGATCTCGGTCGGGATCAGCGGCGGTGGGGAGTCACGGTTCTCCGTCGTGCAGAGCCTGCTCGACGCGCTCGGCAAGCTCGACGACGCCACCAGCGAACGCGCCGGCAAGATGGCCGACGGACTGGTCAACCTCTTCGCGTGGATCGGAAAACCGCCGCACGTCCGGGAGGTGCAACCGCCGCCGCCCCAGATCATCACCGGGCAGCGGTTCGATCCGGAGAAGTTCCGTCTGCCCGACAGCATGAACGCGCCGAAGCCCGCCAACGACGACCCGCTGGTCATGCCGAAGCAGGCCGGTGGGCCCACCAGCAGGATCAGCAGCCGGCTCGCCGGTGATCCGTCCGGTGCCCGGCCGTCGGCCATGGCGAACTGAGCGGTGGTGACACCGGATGGACGAGACGTTCGAGTTCGATCCCATCACCATCGACCGGGCCATCCAGCACCTGAACAAGGTGCTCGCGCTGATGGACCGGCACGAGAGCCAGGTCGGCGGCCTGCGGCACGGGACCAGACCTGGTGAGGCGCCGAGCACCCAGGCCTTCCACGCGTTGCTCGGCCGGTCGATGGGCCGGTTGCGCGAGAAACACGACGCGCTCCGGCGGCACGTGGAGGACCAGATCGAGGTACTGAGGAAGACCAAGGCGGCGTACACGGCGGTCGACCGGGACGGGGCCGAGACGTTCGTGACCATCGGCGAACAGGTGTGAGAGGGGCGTGGCGTGAAGACTCCGTTGGACTGGATCCAGCAGGCGGCCACGCAGCTGCCCGTGCCCGTTGCCGAAACCGTCGACACAGCCGTCGACATCGCCGAAGGCATCATCTTCGCGGACGGATCGCTGCCCGCGGGCACGAACCCGGCGGACATCCATTCGTGGTTCCACGACGGCCCAGGGACCGGCGCTTACGAACACACGAGGGACACCCTCGGCTCACTGGCGACCGTGTTCGAGGAGTACGCGGAGTTGCTCAAGGCAGCACGCGACGAGGTCACGTCCGGGTGGAGCGGACCGGCGGCGGAAGAGTCGGCACGCTCGTTCGAGCCGTTGCTCGCGGCGGCCACGAAACTCCGGCAGCACGCCGCCAACGCCGAAAACTCCGTCGCCAGACAGATCACGTCCTTCAACGACACCAAACACCGCGTGGTCCCGGTCGCGGCCCAGCCACCGGCCGGGCCCGGCATGAAGCAGTTCACCGAACCGTTCTCACCGGACAACCTCACCGCGAACGCCACTGTGGCCGCGTACCAGGTGGCGGCGTTCACCAACCAGGACGCCTACGGCGGCTACCAGAACCAGACCAAACCGCAGGGCAAGGCTTTGCCGCAGGACACGGCGGCGGCTCCACCCGGCAGAGGCGGGCGCGGAAACCCGCCGCACGGCACCGAACCACATCCCACCGAGGTACCGGGACCGTCCGCCGCCCCACCGGGAACTCCGCCGTCCGCGGCACGACCGCCCGGAGAACCACCAGGCACGCAGCCATCAGCAACCCAGCCGCCAAGCACGCAGCCGCCGGGAACGCAGCCGCCGGGAACGCAGGCACCCGGGCCCCAGCCTTCGCGACCACCGGCAGGAGCCGAACTCCCGGCGGTCCCGCCACCGGGGACCTCGCCATCCGGGGTCCGGCCGCCGGGACCGCCACCGTCAGGAATCCGGCCTCCTGGCTCGACCGGCCCGAACCATCTGACGCCCGGAGGGCTGCCGTCGCCGTGGAGCCCGCCACCGGGCGCACCGCCCCTGGGGACACCGGCCGGTCCGATCGGCCCGGCCCAGCCGGGCCACGGCGGCCAGGTCTCGCAGCTCACGCCACCGCCGCACGCCGTCGGCAGTGGCGGCGGCCCGCGTCCGCCCGGAGGGGGTCCGGGCGGACGGCCCATCGGTCCGCACACGGGTGACCGGGGCGCCGGCCCGGACAGGCCTGGTGGCCTGAGTGCAAGTGGGCGCTCCAGACTCGCGCCTGCCACCGTGTCGGGCCTCGGCGCGCCCGCGGCCGGTGGCAGGCGCGAAGAGGACGAGGACCGGTTCAGCAAGTACGTGATGAAGACCGAGCACGAGAGTGAACTGGTCGGTGACCTGCCGCCGCACGCACCGGCGGTGATCGGCGGAGACTATGACTAGCGCGTGGCCGCTGCGCCTGTCCGGCTCGGCTTTTGTTGTCCTGTGGGAGAAATTGGGTCTCGGGACGCTCCCACGAGCGCTGTTCGCGCCTTCACCCGGAGCGACTGCCGGCGAGCGGTCCCGCGTCGAGCGCGCCGCCGCCGAAGAGCTGACCCGGCTGGGAATCGGCCGGGGCCACGACATCGACCACGAACTGGTCGTGGCCCTGCGGTTGCTCGCCATGCCCGCCGCTGAGTACTACGGCTGGGTCGTGCCGGCCGGCGGGCCGGTGTTCGGGGTGCAGGCCGCGGCGGCCGGGAACGCCGCAGTTCTGTCCACTGTGGCCGATTCGATGGTCGAACTGATTCGGGTGAACGCGGGAAATCTCGCCTCGGCTGTGGGGCACCGGCTCCCGCCGCACCCACCCGCCCGGAGCCGGCCGGTGACGACTGAACATACCCGCCAGGACTTCGAGCGGGCCGTCGGCGACGCCATCACCGGTAACGGCCAGTTCTTCGTCGCGGTACGCGACAAGCTCGGTCGGCGGCGACAGTACGAGCAAGCGATCGAGTACGTGGACACCGCAAGAGGGCGCTGGCTGTTGCGACGCGGCAACGGGACCACAACCGCGGTGCCTGCCGACGCGGGCGTCGTGGGCGCCGAGTTGGACCGCATCCGCTGGCGGCTCGTCAGGTGATGCTCCGTTCAGCAGTTGCCCGGCGAGGGGTTTCCCGGGAATGATTTGACCCGTCACGTGTACGGGGCGGGGAATCCATCCAGTGGTCGACGGGCCTGGTGCGGCACAGCGGTTGTTGCGACGACTGGCGCTTCGCTACGCCGCGATCGGCCGGACCGTGATCGCGACGTTCGCCGGTGTGCTGGGCAGCATCGCGGCGCCGCAGACCTGGCCGGCGATCGCGGCAGTCGTCGTGGTGGTCGCGTGGAGCGTCGCATACGCCTGGCTGCTCACCCATCGTCATCGCCCGTGGTTGCTGGTTGCCGACATCGCAGTGGTAGCGGCGGCCTGCCTGACTCAGCGCTGGACTGTCCCGGCAGACGCCTTGGCCGCCAACCAGGGCTGGGTGATCGCCCTGGCCTCGATCACCGTCGTGGTCTACCAGTGGCATACCACCGTGCCGGTCGGCCTGTGTGCGCTCGTGGCGATCGACGCCGCGTTCCTGGCCGGTGTTCTGCTCGCCGTCCCCGGACAGACGGGTGCCGCACTGGTGATGGTCCTCTGGCTGCCGATCGAGGCCGTGCTGTCGAGACTGTTGTGGATCCTCGTGCGGCGTGGTGGCGAGCGCGCCGACTTGTTGACCGCACAAGCTGAACGTGCCCGGCAAGCTGAGGCTGTGGCCGAGGCGCTGCGAGCCGATGAGCGGGCGCATCTCGCGTCCCTGCACGACACCGCCGCCAGCACTCTGCTGATGGTGGGACTGGGCGAGGTGGGCAAGCCTGAACCGTGGCTGCGGGACCAGGCGCGACGCGATCTCGCATCCCTGGGCCACTGGCCCGCCTCCGACGGAGCCACGCAGGACCTGGTTCCGTTGCTGCGTGACGTGATCGCGAATGTCCCGGTGACGGTCGCCGCGGACCTGCCGGACTCATGGACCGCACCGGCATCGGTCTGTGCGTCGCTGTGCGGAGCGGTTCAGGAGGCATTGACCAACGTCAGTCGCCATGCGGGGACCAAGGCGGCTGACGTGCGGGTGGAACGGAGTGACGACCAGATATCCGTCTGGGTCGCCGACCAGGGCGCGGGATTCGATCCGGACGCGATACCGCCAAGCCGGTACGGCGTGTCGGAATCGATCGTCGCGCGAATGGCGCGCGTGGGAGGTAGGGCGACAGTGACCTCCGCCCGAGGCAGTGGCACGACCGTCCGCCTGGATTGGCCGGTGCCGTGATCGACCATACGCGGCAGGTGACCGTGGTGGGCTTCCTGAGAGGCCTGCGAATCGCCATTCTGACAGTGGCTGTGACGATCCTGTTCGGACTGACCCTGCCCAACCTGGTGGCCCGCATCGACGCACCGCCGGGACCAGCCGTGCAGGTGGCGTGTTTCCTGTTGCTCATGGCGGTCGCCGCCGCCGACGTCGTGCTGGTGCTGCGGGACCGGTCGTGGGGCAGGCTGCGCTGGCCGGTTCTCGTGCTGCTGCTCGCGGTGTACCTGGGGTTCACGCTGCTGCTGCCGGCCGATTCGGTGTTCACCGTGGACAACTGGTACTTCAACTCCATCGGCTGGTTCGGTGTCGCGTTGCTGTTCGACCAGCCGTTGCTGTCGTTCGTCGGCTTCCTGGCCGGATGCGTCGCGGTGAGCGTCCTGCCGATCCTCGTTTCGGGTCCCGGCAACGGAAACGACGTGGTGGGCCTGGCGATCACGATCGTGTCCATCGGTGGGTTCCAGACGCTGACGGCCACCGCCGCGGGCGCACTGCGGCAAGTGGCTTTCTCCGCCGCGCTCGTCTCGGCGTCGGCCGAGCGAACCCGCACCCGCCGGGCCGTCGCCCAGCGGGTGCACCTGGACCGGCAAAGCCGCTACCGGGACATCGCCACCACCGCTGGGCCGGTGCTCTCCGGCCTCGCTGACGGATCGCTCGACCCGGGCGACCCCGAGGTGGTCAGGAAGTGCGCGATCGAAGCCGCCCGGATGCGCCGTCTGTTCGCCGAGAACAAGGACACCGGCGACAAGTTGTCGCACGAGCTACGCGCGTGCGTCGACATCGCCGAACGCCGCGGCGTGGCGGTCGACCTCATCAGTCAGGGCAACTGGCGCGACCTGCCGCGGGAAATCCGGCGTGCCTTGACCGACGGGCCGATGCAGGTGTTGAGCACGCTGAGCCGGAACTCGCGAACCGCGCGGGTCACCCTCATCGGCACCCGGGACACCGTCTCGGTCAGTGTCCTCGCCGACAGCGACGCACCTGTCCCGCGACTCGCGGAAACCGCGGGCGTCCGCACCACGTCTATCTTTGACGGCGAACGGGTCTGGGTGGAGGCGACATGGCGGGAGGCCGGATGGTCACAGCGGTAATCCTCGACGACCATCCGGCGATCGTCGCGGGGGTCGGCGCCTGGTGCGTGACCGCCGATCCACCGATCGGCCTGATCGACGCGGACGGCCAGATCAGCAGGCTGTGGACGGAACCCGGCGGGTCGGCCGACGTGGTCGTGTTCGATCTGCAGCTCGGCGGCAGCCCGCCGCTGTTCCGGGAACTGGAGCGGCTGGCCGCTGCCGGACGCCGGGTCGTCGTGTACTCCCAGCGGACCGACGGGGCAACCGCCCGGCAGTGCATCGAGCTGGGTGCCTTCACGTACCTCACGAAAGCCGAAGGGCAACACCACCTCGTCCCGGCGATCCACGCGGCGGCTCAGGACACGCCATACACGCCGCCCACGCTCAGCGGAGCGTTCTACGCCGACGACGCACCGGACCGGCCCACCCTGAGCGTCAGTGAACGCGAAACACTGCGGGCATGGTTCGAAAGCGACTCCAAACGGCTGGCCGCGGGAAAACTCCGGCTGTCGGTCAAGACCGTGGAAACCTACATCGAGCGAGTGCGGATCAAGTACGCCAACGTGGGGCGCCCGGCCCGGACCAAGAGCGCACTTCTCGAGCGTGCCATCCAGGACGGCCTGATAGACCCGGGCGACCTGGTTCCTCGCTGACCCGTAGCGGCCGGGTGGGCTTGCCGGGTCAGCGAGGAGGAACCACCCGACCGGACCGTCCACTTCGGAACACCGGCCGGTGGCCGGTTTCCGCCGCGGCGGTCCGGGTAGGCAGTTGGCGATACCGGCCGACGACCGCGAGGAGGACGTCATGTCCCGTTACGGCGACGACGTCACGGCACTGGCCGCGCCGCTGGACGACGCAGGCGACTTCGACATGCTGCTGGACCGCGTCGGTGACGCGCAGGTGGTCATGATCGGCGAGGCCAGCCACGGCACTCACGAGTTCTACCAGTGGCGGACCGCCCTCACCCAGCGGCTGATCGCCGACAAGGGCTTCTCGTTCGTCGCCGTGGAAGGCGACTGGCCCGACTGCGACCGGGTGAACCGCGCGGTGCGTTGCTCACCCGACGCGCCCGGGGACCCGCGCGAGGCGCTGGCGGCCTTCGAGCGGTGGCCGACGTGGATGTGGGCCAACGAGGAGGTCGCCGACTTCAGCCGGTGGCTGCGCGCCCACAACACCACAGTGGACGTTCGGGAACGGGTCGGCTTCCACGGCCTGGACGTGTACTCGCTGTGGGAGTCGCTCCGCGAGATCCTGATCCACCTGCGCGAGCACGACCCCGCCGAGGTCCCCACCGCCCTGGCCGCCTACCGCTGCTTCGAGCCCTACGGCGAGAGCGCGCAGGACTACGCGATGGCCACCCGCATGATCCCCGCCAGTTGCGAGAACGAGGTGGTCGACCTGTTGGTGCGGCTGCGCGAGCGGGCATCGGCCGACGGCGGCGGCGCGTTCGGAGCGTGGCAGAACGCCGAGGTCGTGGCCGGGGCCGAGCGTTACTACCGGGCCATGATCGCCGGCGGGCGCGAGTCGTGGAACGTCCGCGACCGCCACATGGACCACACGCTGGACCGGCTCCTGTCGCACTACGGCGCCGGCGCCAAGGCGGTGGTCTGGGCCCACAACACCCACGTCGGGGATGCCCGCGCCACCAGCATGGCAGCTCACGGCGAGGTCAACATCGGCCAGCTCGCCCGCGAGCGGTACGGCGAGGACCAGGTTGTGCTGGCCGGGTTCGGCAGCCACCGAGGCACGGTCGTCGCGGGTGACTCGTGGGGCGCGCCGATGCGCGAGATGCCCGTACCGGCGGCCCGGTCCGGGTCGCTGGAGGACGCGCTGCACGTCGCCGCACCCGAGCGGGCCTTGTTCGTCTTCCCCCGTGAACACCGGCCAGAGCTGCTCACCGACGAACTCGGTCACCGTGCCATCGGCGTGGTCTACGATCCCGACCGCGAACGGTGGGGCAACTACATGCCCACCATCGCGGGCGACCGCTACGACGCCTTCCTCTGGATCGACCAGACCCGCGCACTGCACCCGCTGCACACCCGCCAGGTCGACGTCCTGGAACCGGAGACCTACCCCAGCGGCACCTGAGGCGCCCGGTCACAGCGCGGCGACGGTGTCGCGGCAGAGCTGGAGCTCCTCGCGCGGGCGCACGACCAGCACCGGAACGGTGGCACCGGGCGGGCTGACCGGCCCGTCACCATCAGGGTCCGGGACCAGATCACGGGGCACGCCGAGCAGGGACAGGCCGGCCACGACGTCGGTCCGGACCTCGGGCTGGTCCCAGCCGATCTCGCCGGTGAACACGAGCGCGTCGAGCCTGTCCAGCGAGGTGGCCGCGGCGGCCAGTTCGCGGCGCACGCGGTGGGCGAACACGCGCAGCGCCAGCGCCGCCGCCGGGTCCTGACCGGCCGCGGCGACGAGGTCGCGGGTGTCGCCCGACCGGCCGTTGGACAGGCCGAGCAGGCCGGATTCGTGGTTGAGGCCGTGTTCGAGGGCGTCGAGGCCGACCTCGCCGTGGCGAAGCAGCCACAGCAGCATCCCGGGGTCGACGCTGCCGGAGCGTTTGGACATGGGCACGCCCTCCAGCGGGGTGAAGCCCATGGAGGTGTCCACGCTGCGGCCGTCGCGCACCGCGCACACCGAGCAGCCGCCGCCCAGATGCGTCATCAGCACGCTGAGTCCTTCGGCGGGCCGGTCGAGGATCTGTGCCGCCTTGTCCAGCGCCCACCGGTAGGACAGGCCATGGAAACCGTAGCGGCGCAAGCCGTGGCGCTCGCGCCACTCGGCGGGCAGCGGATAGGTGGCGGCGACCTCCGGCAGATCGGTGTGGAACGCGGTGTCCGGGCACAGCACGTGCGGCACGTCGGGCAGCCGTTCACGCAGCACGTCCAGCAGCCGCAGCGCGGGCGGCACGTGCAGCGGCGCCAACGCCTCCGCCCGGCGGGCGGAGGCCAGGGCCGCGTCGTCGACCACGGTGGGCGCGCGAAGGTCCGGGCCGCCATGCACCAGCCGATGGCCGACCGCGACGACGCCGTCCACGTCGTCCAGCAGCTCGTCCAAGGCGCGGCGAGCCTCGTCGGAGTCGGGCGGCTGCTCGACCTCGGCCGAGCCCCGGACCTCCGCCGAGCCGGTGTCGACCAGGTGTGCTTTGAGGCTGTTCGAACCGGCGTTCACAGTCAGGACGGCGCTCACGTACCCCACCGCCAGCCGGTGATCTCGTCGGCGTCCACGCCGTCGCGGTGCGCCGCCGCGCGTAGCTCGTCGCGTTCGGCGAGCAGCTGATCGGCCAGTCTGTCGTCGCCACGGGCACGGCGCAGCGCGTCGGCGGCCAGGTCGTGGCGACTCATGCCGTTGCTGACCAGCAGGTCGAACGGCGTGGTCGTGGTGCCCTCCTCCCGGTAGCCGTGCACATGGAACCGCTCGGTGGCGGGCCTGCCGTGCAAGGTCTCGTGGACCGCCGAGGGGTAGCCGTGGAAGCCGAACACCACCGGCACGTCCTGACCGAAGCACGCGGCGAAGTCCTCGTCTGCCATGCCGTGCGGGTGACGGTCGGCGGGCGCGAGGGACAGCAGGTCCACCACGTTGGCCACCCGGACGTTCAGGCCGGGCGCACGGTCACGCAGGATCGACGCCGCCGCAAGCACCTCGACGGTGGGAATACCACCGGCGCACGCCAGCACGACGTCCGGATCGCCGTCGCCGTGGCAGGCCCACTCCCACACGCCCGCGCCCGCCGCGCAGTGCCGCTCGGCGGCGTCCAGGTCCAGCCACTGCGCGCCCGCGTTCTTGCCCGCCACGACGAGGTTGATCCGGTCGGTCGAGGCCAGGCAGTCCCGTAGGGTCACCAACAGCGTGTTCGCGTCCGGCGGCAGGTAGACCCGGCTCACCGACGCCTTCTTGGTCAGCAGGTTGTTGAGGAACCCAGGGCCCTGGTGGCTGTAACCGTTGTGCTCCTGCCGCCAGCCCTCGCTGGTCAGCAGGTAGTTCAGGCTCGCCACCGATTCCCGCCACGGCACCTCGCCCGCCATCTTGAGGAACTTGGCGTACTGGTTGACCATGCCGTCGACGATCGAGGCGAAAGCCTCGTAGCACGGGAACAGTCCGTGCCGTCCGGTGAGCAGGTAGCCCTGGAGCCAGCCCTGGCACAGGTGCTCCGAGAGCACCTCCATCACCCGCCCGCCAGGCGCGACGTGCTCGGCGGTATCGGGCAACGGCCAGGTGAACGCGCGGTCGGTGACCTCCAGCAGCGCGCCGAGTTTGTTGGACTCCAGCTCGTCGGGACAGACCACGCGGAAGTCGCGGCGGTCCTCGGTGGCCCGCAGCAGTTCGGCCAGCCACTCTCCCGCCGTGCCGGTCGGGCTTGCCGGCCCGGCGCCGGGCGCGGGCACGTCCACCGCGAACCGCGCCACGCCGGGCAACGGCAGGTCGCGGCGCAGCCGGCCGCCGTTGGCCTCGGGCACCCGGCCCAAGCGCAGGTCCTCGGGCGGCAACTCGGCGAGCAGGTCGGTGTGTGGGCGGCCATCGGCGTCGAACAGCTCGTCGGGCCGGTACGACCGCAGCCACTGCTCCAGCAGCGCCAACTCGGCGTCGTTGTCGTGCACCCCGCCCAACGGCACCTGGTGCGCGCGGAACGTGCCCTCCAGCGGTTTGCCCTCAGCGTCGCGTTCCGGTACACCCCAGCCCTTCGGGGAACGCAGCACCAGCATCGGCCACACGATCCGCTCACCGGGCTGCCACCGCTCCCGCACCGCGGCGATCTCGGCGTGCGCCAGGTCCAGCGTCTCGGCCAGCAACCCGTCCGGGTCGTCGGTCTGCGTCACGTCCACCACGTACGGCGACCACCCAGCGCCGCTGAAATACGCGACCAGTTCCTCATCGTCCATACAGCCGTAGACCGTGGGCGAGGAAATCTTGTAACCGTTGACGTGCAACACCGGCAGCACCGCCCCGTCGGTGCGCGGACTCAGGTACTTGTTGGCCTGCCAAGATCCGGCCGTCGGCCCGGTCTCGGCTTCCCCGTCACCGACCAGGCAGGCCACGAGCAGATCCGGTTTGTCCAGGGCCGCGCCGAACGCCGTGGCCAGCGCGTAACCCAGCTCCCCGCCCTCGTGGATCACCCCCGGCACCTCCGGGGAGAGGTGGCTGGGGAAGCCGCCGGGCCAGGAGAACCGGCGGACCAGCTCCGCCAGGCCCGCGCCGTCGACGCTGAGCGCCGGGTCAAGCCGCGCGTGCGTGCCCTCCAGCCAGAGATTCGCGTGCACGGCCGGCGCGCCGTGCCCGGGACCGGTGACCAGCAACACCCGCTGCCCGGTCCGCCGCACCAGGCCGTTGAGTCCACTGTAGAGCAGCGTGATCCCCGGACACGTGCCCCAGTGCCCCAGCAGCCGCGGCTTGAGGTGCTCACGCCGCAACGGCTCGCGCAGCAACACGTTGTCCTTCAAGTAGATCATCGCCGCCGCGGCGTAGTCGCACGCCCGGCGGCAGCGCCGGACCGCTTCGGTGGCACGGGTCTGCGTGGTCGTCATGCGACCGGACTACCCCTGGTCACAGGCAGTACACCACCGGGGCCGGAGAAGAGATGTGACCGGCCTTCGGGAGTGTGGTCATTTGTTGCCGGGTTCCTGGGTGCGGCTGTCGAACTCGCTGTGGCCGTTGGGACACTTCGGGATCTTCTCTCCCTGCTTGACGCGCACCTTCTCGTCGCACTTGGCGCAGTGGAACGTCCCGGTCTTCTGCGCTTTCTCCCCGGCGTGAGCAGACATGTCGTCCTCTCCTCAGCTCACGGTGGCCCGCATCCGGCGCATGGCGTCAGTGCTGCTCGCCAGTCGCCTCTTGTTCCGCCTGTTTGGGATCAAGCCCCCGACGCCGGTCGGCCAACGCTCGCCGCAACTGCTCGACGGACAGCTTCGAGCTGTCCACGATGCCGACCTGCTCCGCGTCGGCCCGCAATCGCACAAGTTCCTCGTCGTCGTCAGTCACCTGGGCCACCTTCGATTCTGGGAAGCCAGGACACTCGGATTCCCGGGTGACAGCGGCCGAAACCACGCCGGAGACGCACTCCGCGGTGGTGGATAAGGCCGAAACATTTCGGGCGAGTGACATGGATAAGACTGAAGCATTGCGCTGTGCACAACGGGTCGCGTACGGTTACCAGTTGATCGAACCCGTTCGACCGCGATCGGGAGAGTCCCCATGGTTCAACGGCGAACTGTTCCCTGCACACTCGCCACCGCAGCCGGCCTGCCTGTCAAGGTGGGCACACGGACAACCGCGCCGCCCGGCCGGCGAACCGGCGTGCGTCCGACGTCCGATGCGGACGCCTGCTCGACCAGGCGCTTCCGAGGCCGCTGACCCCTCACAATCCCACCGTTGTCCTGGGCGTTTTCCGCACCTGCCTGGGAGCGCTCCCAGATCCGGTCGACGCCTTCAACGACGAAGGAGAACCATGCCCCTGCAAACCCATTCCGTCCGATGGCGCCGCTTGCCGTTGGTCCGCCCGGCGGTCGTCGCCCTCGCCGTGGCCAGCGCCGTGACACTCGCGCCCACCGCCGCCCAAGCCGCCACCACCCTGGGCGCCGCGGCGGCCCAGTCCGGCCGGTACTTCGGCACCGCCGTGGCCGCGGGCAGGCTGGGCGACTCCCAGTACACGACCATCCTCAACCGGGAGTTCAACTCGATCACGGCCGAGAACGAGATGAAGTGGGACGCCACCGAGCCGTCCCGCAACACCTTCACCTTCGGCTCGGCCGACCGGATCGCCAACCACGCCCGCGGCCAGAACAAGCAGCTCCGCGGCCATACCCTGGTCTGGCACCAGCAACTGCCCGACTGGGTCAAGGCCATCCGGGACGCGAACACGCTGCGCAGCGTGATGAACAACCACATCAACGTGGTCGCGGGCCGTTATCGCGGCCAGATCCACTCGTGGGACGTCGTCAACGAGGCCTTCGCCGACGGCAACAGCGGACAGCTGCGCTCCTCGGTGTTCCGTGACGTGCTCGGTACCGGCTTCATCGAGGAGGCGTTCCGCACCGCCCGCACCGCCGACCCCGCGGCCAAGCTTTGCTACAACGACTACAACATCGAGGACTGGAACGCCGCCAAGACACAGGGTGTCTACAACCTGGTGCGCGACTTCAAATCCCGCGGGGTGCCGATCGACTGTGTCGGCCTTCAGGCGCACTTCGGCAGCGGCGGCCCGCCCAGCACGTTCCAGACCACCGTGGCCAACCTCGCCGCGCTCGGCGTCGACGTGCAGATCACCGAACTCGACATCGCGCAGGCGCCGTCGAGCGGGTATGCCAACTCCGTCCGGGCGTGCCTGAACGTGCCGCGATGCACCGGCATCACCACGTGGGGCATCCGGGACAGCGACTCCTGGCGCTCCAGCGAGAACCCGCTGCTGTTCGACCGTAGCGGCAACAAGAAAGCCGCGTACGAGTCGGTGCTCGCCACGTTGAACAGCGTGGGCGGCGGAAGCCCGGTACAAGTCGGCGTGCAGTATCGGCTGGTGGCCCAGCACAGCGGTAAAACCGCCGAGATCGCCAACTCGTCCACGGCCGCTGGTGCCGTGCTGCGGCAGTGGTCGGCCACCGGCGCGACCAACCAGCAGTTCGACTTCCTCGACTCCGGCGGCGGCTACTTCCGGATCAGGGCACGGCACAGCGGCTTGGTGCTTCAGGTGACGGGCTCGGCCAGCGGCGCGGACATCACCCAGCAGCCGGACACCAACGCCACCGGTCAGCAGTGGCAGGTGATCGACCAGGGCGGCGGCGTGATCGGTCTGGTCAACCGGCAGAGCGGCCTGGCGATGGACGTGTGGGAGGTGTCCACCGCCGACGGCGCACGCATCTCGCAGTGGACCAACACCGGCAACGCCAACCAGCGTTTCCAGCTCCAGCGCGTCTGATCGACAAGCAGACGGCATATGCCCCGCTGCGATGCCAGGCCACCGGCACTGAAATGTTAGCGCTAACAGTGCTCGGCCCTGACGTCTTCGGCTGGGCGCCAACCAACTGACCTCGTGAGCGTTTATCCGTGTTCTAACCCTGATAAACGCTCACGAGGCTACCGGGGGCGGTAGGTAGCCCAGGAATTCAACCCTGCACACGACAAGGGGCAATGATGCTCACCCGATCACGTGGACGGCTCGTCCACCTGCTGGCGGTCGCGGCCACGGCGTTGGCGATGGTCACGGTCGCACCCGACCGGCCCGTGGCACAGGCCGCGCCGGGAAGCCCGGCGGACACTCCCCCGCTGGGCTGGAACAGCTGGAACAGCTTCGGCTGCGCCGGCGTCAACGAGACAGTGATCCGTCAGGCGGCGGACACGATGGTCTCCTCGGGAATGCGGGACGCGGGATACCAGTACGTGGTCGTCGACGACTGCTGGTTCGATCCGCAGCGCGACGCTCAGGGCAACCTGCGGGCCCACCCGACGAAGTTCCCCAGCGGCATGAAGGCGCTGGGCGACTACATTCACAGCCGCGGCCTGAAATTCGGGATCTACCAGGTGCCCACCGAACGCACCTGCGCCCAGCGAGGCGGCACGCACCCAGGGGCCACCGGCAGCATGGGCCACGAGGTGCAGGACGCTCGCACGTTCGCCTCATGGGGCGTGGACTACCTGAAATACGACTGGTGCTCCCCGGAGGGCACGCGAGACCAACAGGTCGCCCGGTTCACCATCATGCGCGACGCCCTGCGCGCCACCGGACGCCCGATCGTCTACAGCATCAACCCGAACAGCTATCACGCCGCCACCGGCGACAAGTACGACTGGGGCGAGGTCGCCGACCTGTGGCGCACCACCGAGGACCTGCTCGACATCTGGCAGAACGGCAACACCAACAGCTATCCGATGGGTGTCGGCAACGTCGTGGACGTCACCGCTCCCCTGGCCTCGCAGGCCGGCCCGGGCCACTGGAACGACCCGGACATGCTGGTCGTCGGGCGTCCCGGCCTCACACTCACCGAATCCCGCTCACACTTCACACTCTGGGCGCTGATGGCCGCACCGCTCATGGCGGGCAACGACATCCGGGGCATGTCCGCCGACGTGAGCGCGATCCTGCGGAACCAGCACCTGTTGGCGGTGAACCAGGACAAGCTCGGCGCGGGCGGGCGCCGGGTACGCGACGACGGCAACACCGAAGTCTTCGCCAAGCCGTTGTCGGACGGTTCGGTCGCGGTCGGCCTGTTCAACCGTGGCAGCTCGACCGCGACCATCACCACCACCGCGGCACAGGTCGGCCTGTCCGGCGGATCGTTCACCGTGACCGACCTGTGGACCGGAGCGACATCCAGCAACAGCGGGCAGATCAGCGCCAGCGTTCCAGCGCACGGCGTGGTGGCGTACCGGGTCTCTGGCGGTACCCCGGTGCCCAGCACGACGTCCCGGCTGCGGGGCACCGGCTCCGGCCGTTGCCTGGACGTGGCCGGCTCGTCGACCGCATCCGGCGCGGGCGTGGTGATCTGGGACTGCCACACCCCCGCGAGCCAGACGTGGACAACGTGGCCCACCGGCGAGATCCGCGTCTACGGCGACAAGTGCCTGGATGCCGAGAACTCGGGCACCAGCAACGGCACCCGGGTGGTCATCTGGTCGTGCAACGGCCAGAGCAACCAGAAGTGGACGCTCAACCCCGACGGGTCGATCACCAGCGTCCATTCCGGACTCTGCCTGGACGTCAACCAGGCCGCCACGGCGAACGGCTCACGGCTGATCCTGTGGTCCTGCAACAACCAGGCCAACCAGAAGTGGGCGCGCACGTGAGCCGCCCGGCGCGCCTGGCTGACCAGCCTGTCGAGAGCAAAGGTGTGATCCTGCCATGAGAAACCGAGCCAGGGCGGCGATCTCCGCCGCCCTCCTCGTCGTCGCCGGCACGGCGGCGACCATGATCGGTTCCGCGCCGCCCGCCGCGGCGCACGCGGTCAACCCCGCCGACTTCCAGCAGATCGAACTGGCCCGTGGGGTGTCCGAGATGGGCGAACCGATGTCACTGGCCGTGTTACCGGACCGCTCGGTGCTGCACACGGCCCGCAACGGAACCCTGCGGCGGACCACGGCGGCCGGGACAACGAGCGTGATCGGCACCCTCCAGGTCTACTCGCACGACGAGGAGGGGCTGCAAGGCGTCGGCGTCGACCCCGGTTTCGCCGCCAACCGGTTCATCTACCTGTACTACTCGCCGCCCCTGTCCACCCCGGGCGGGGACGCCCCGGAGAACGGGACGGACTTCTCCGCGTGGAACGGGGTGAACCGGCTGTCGCGGTTCACCCTGAACGCCGACTTCACGCTCAACATGGCCAGCCAGGTGACGGTGCTGGACGTGCCGACCAACCGGGGTGTCTGCTGCCACGTCGGCGGGGACATCGACTTCGACGCGGCGGGCAACCTCTATCTGTCCACAGGGGACGACTCGAATCCGTTCGCCTCGGACGGCTACACCCCCATCGACGAACGCACCACCCGCAATCCCGCGTTCGACGCGCAGCGCAGTTCGGGCAACACCAACGACCTGCGCGGCAAAGTACTGCGGATCAAGGTCAACGCCGACGGGTCGTACTCGATCCCGGCGGGAAACCTGTTCCCGCCCGGCACCGCGCGGACTCGTCCGGAGATCTACGCGATGGGCTTCCGCAACCCGTTCCGGATGAACGTGGACAAGGCCACCGGCGTGGTCTATCTCGGCGACTACGGGCCGGACGCGGGCACGTCGAGCAACACGCGCGGCCCCGCGGGCATGGTGGAGTTCAACCGGATCACGTCGGCGGGCAACTACGGCTGGCCTTACTGCGTCGGCGGCAACACGACCGCGGAAGCCTACGTGGACTACACGTTCCCGTCCGGGCCGTCCGGATCGCGGTTCAACTGCGCCGCGCCGGTCAACAACTCCCCACGCAACACCGGGTTGACCAACCTGCCTGCCGCACGCGCGGCGTGGATCAAGTACGACAACTGCTCGCTGGCCGCGTTCGGCTGCGGCTCGGAGTCCCCGATGAGCGCGCCGGTGTACCGGTACGACGCCGCGAACCCGTCGACGGTGAAATTCCCCGCCGCGCTGGACGGGCACGTCTTCGCCACCGAGTTCGGCAGGCGCTGGATCAAGGTCGTCGACGTGAACTCCGACGGGTCCGCCGGGCAGATCAACGACTTCCCGTGGCAGGGCACCCAGGTCATGGACAGCACCTTCGGCCCGGACGGCGCGTTGTACGTGCTGGACTACGGCACCGGCTGGGGCAGCGGGAACGCCAGCTCAGCGCTCTACCGTATCGAGTACAAGGGGAACGCCAACGGCGCTCCGACCGCGCGGGCCGGCGCGAACCGCACCTCCGGTGTGGCGCCCCTGACGGTGAGCTTCTCGTCGGCAGGATCTTCGGACCCGGAAGGCGGCACGCTGACCTACTCGTGGAACTTCGGCGACGGCACCACATCCACCGCGGCCAACCCGAGCCACACGTACACAGCCAACGGCCAGCACACGGCGACGCTCACCGTGAGGGATCCAGCCGGTCTCACCGCTTCCGCCAGTGTGGCGATCACGGTCGGCAACACCGCGCCCACGGTCACGTTGAGCACGCCGGTGAACGGATCGTTGGTCAACTTCGGTGACACCGTGCCGTACACGATCACTGTGTCGGACCCGGAGGACGGCACGATCGACTGCGGCCGGGTGAAGCTGAGCTACCTGCTCGGTCATGACAGCCACGCGCATCTGATCACGTCCCGGACCGGGTGCTCGGGAACCTTGCCCGTCCCGGTGGACGGTGAGCACGACACGGCGGCGAACTTGTACGCCGTGTTCGACGCCGAGTACACCGACCTCGGCGCGAACGGCCAGCCCGCGCTGACCACGCACACACAGCACGTCCTGCAACTGCGGCACCGCCAGGCCGAGCACCACGGCAGCCAGTCGGGAACCAGTCTGTTCGACAAGGCTGCCGCCGAGGGTGGCAAGACCGTCGGCGACATCCACAACGGTGACTGGATCGCGTTCGAGCCCTACGCGCTCGCGGGCGAAACCCGCTTCACCGCACGGGTGTCCTCCGGCGGCTCCGGCGGCACGCTGTCCGTACGGACCGGTTCGCCGACCGGGACGGTGCTCGGAACCGTGACGGTTCCGGTCACCGGTGGCTGGGACACGTTCACCGAGGTGTCCACCGCCCTGTCCAACGCCCCGGCGGGAACGGGCACGCTGTACCTCACGTTCGCGGGCGGCAGCGGTTTCCTGTTCGATGTGGACGCGTTCACGTTCGGCGCGTCGTCAGGTGGTCCTCGCACCGGCCCGATCACCGGTCCCGGCAGCAAGTGCGTCGACGTCAACGGCGGCGCCACCGCGGACGGCACCAAGATCCAGCTCTGGACGTGTGGTGGCGGGACCAACCAGCAGTGGACCCGCACCGGTGACACCTGGCGGGCGCTCGGCAAATGCATGACTGTCGCCGGTGGCAGCACGGCTGACGGCGCCCAGGTGCAGCTCTCGACCTGTAACGGCAGCGGCGCGCAGAACTGGACCGCCGGCGCCAACGGCTCGCTGATCAACACCCCGTCCGGCAAATGCCTGGACGCCAACGGCGGCAGCACCGCCGACGGCACGCAGCTGATCATCTGGACCTGCCACGGCGGCACCAACCAACGCTGGTCGCTGCCCTGATCCGCCCGCACGGAGGCCAGGAGATGAAACACTCGTTCACCCGGCGCGCGCTCGGCACGACCGCCGCGGCGCTCGTCGCCTTCACCGTCAGTTCCAGTCCGCCTGCCAGTTCCGCCGATACGCCCTACGACGTGCTGGTGTTCTCCAAGACCGCCGGTTTCCGGCACGACGCGATCCCGGCGGGCATCCAGCTGATCCGGGACCTCGGTTCGGCCAACAGCTTCACCGTGACGGCCACCGAGGACAGCAACCAGTTCAACGCCACCGCCTTGGCCCAGTACGAGGCTGTGGTGTTCCTCAACACGACAGGGGACGTACTCAACTCCACGCAGCAGAGCGCGTTCGAGTCCTACATCCGGGGTGGAGGCGGCTACGTCGGCATCCACTCGGCGTCCGACACCGAGTACGACTGGCCGTTCTACGGCGAACTGGTCGGCGCGTACTTCGCCTCGCACCCGGCGATCCAGCAGGCGACCGTGCGCGTGGAGAACCGGGCGCACCAGGCCACCCAGCACCTGAGCCCCGCCTGGGTACGCACCGACGAGTGGTACAACTACCGCACCAACGTCCGGTCCAGCGCCCGCGTTCTGTCCACACTGGACGAATCGACCTACTCCGGTGGCTCGATGGGCGGCGACCACCCGCACACCTGGTGCAAGCCGGTCCAAAGCGGACGCTCGTTCTACACCGGAAGCGGTCACACCCAGGCGAGTTACGCCGAACCCGGGTTCCGGTCCATGGTTCTCGGCGGCATCCGGTACGCGGCCGGCCGGACCAAGGCGGACTGCCGGCCGGAGACCGGATACACCACGCTGTACAACGGATCCACCAGCGGCTGGAGCCAGGCCGGGCCGGGTGGCTTCACCAACAACGACGCCACGCTGACGTCCACGGGCGGAATGGGCATGCTCTGGTACAGCACCAAGGAGTTCCGCTCGTACTCGCTCAAACTGGACTGGCGGATGCCCGGCGACGACAACTCCGGCGTGATCGTCGGCTTCCCGGCGGGCAGCGATCCGGCCGCGGCGCTCAGCCAGGGCCACGAGGTGCAGATCGACGCCACCGACACGGCGGACAAGACCACGGGCTCGATCTACGGGTTCAAGGCGGCCGACGTGACCGCCCGGGACGCCGCGCTCAACCCGCCGGGTGAGTGGAACACGTTCGAACTGCTCGTCGAGGGCGAGCGGCTGCAGGTGTTCCTGAACGGCGTGAAGATCAACGACTTCACCAACACCGACCCGGTGCGGTCGCTGGCTTCCGGCCACATCGGCATCCAGAACCACGGCACCGGCGACGACGTGTCCTTCCGCAACATCCGGATCAAGGAGCTCGGTGGCACGTCTCCCCGCACCGGGCCGATCACCGGCGCCGGCGGCAAGTGTGTGGACGTCAGTGGAGGCAGTACCGCGGACGGCACCAAGATCCAGCTGTGGAGCTGCACCAACGGTGCCAATCAACAATGGACGGTCAACGCGAACACAGTGCGCGCGTTGAACAAGTGTATGAACGTCGCGGGCGGTAGCACCGCGAACGGCGCCCAGGTCCAGCTCTCGGCCTGTAACGGCAGCGGCGCGCAGAACTGGACCGCCGGCGCCAACGGCTCGCTGGTCAACACCCAGTCGGGCAAGTGCCTGGACGCCAACGGTGGCAGCTCCGCCGACGGCACGCAGCTGATCATCTGGACCTGCCACGGCGGCACCAACCAACGCTGGACCCTGCCCTGAACCCAGACAGGAGCACAACCATGAGGAAGAAGCACCTTCTCGGTCGCTGGTGGGCACCGATCGCCGCCATCGCACTGGTTCTCACCGGTGCCAGCGCGGCCGACGCCCGGCAGACCACCGCACCCGCACCCACGAACACCGGGACGCTCGCCGCGTCCCCCGGATGCGGCAAGGCACCGACGCTGACCAGTGGCACGCACACGATCCAGAGCGGCGGCCAGAACCGCTCCTTCATCCTGCGGCTGCCCGACAACTACAACAGCAACACCCAGTACCGGCTGTTCTTCGGATACCACTGGCTGAACGGCACCGCCAACGACGTCGACTCAGGCGGGAGCGACGGCTACAACTGGTCGTACTACGGCCTGCGGCGGCTGTCCAACAACGGCGCGATCTTCGTGGCGCCGCAGGGCATCAACAACGGCTGGCCGAACTCCGGCGGTCAGGACGTCGCCTTCACCGACGCCATGCTCCAGCGGATCGAGAACGACCTGTGTGTCGACACGACACAGCGCTTCGCGCTGGGCTTCAGCTACGGCGGCGGGATGAGCTACTCACTCGCGTGCAGCCGGGCGAACGTGTTCCGTGCGGTCGCGGTGTACTCCGGCGCTCAGCTGAGTGGATGCAGCGGCGGTACGCAGCCCATCGCGTACATGGGAATACACGGCATCAGCGACTCGGTGCTCAACATCTCGATGGGGCGGTCGTTGCGTGATACGTTCGTCAGGAACAACGGTTGCACAGCGCAGAACCCGCGTGAGCCCGCAGCGGGCAGCCGGACCCACATCACCACCACCTATTCGGGTTGCCGCTCCGGGTATCCGGTCGTCTGGGCGGCGTTCGACGGCGGCCACACCCCCGGCCCCATCGACGGCGGTGGTGAGGGCTGGCGGACGTGGACCTCGGGTGAGGTGTGGAAGTTCTTCACCGGTGGCACGACGCCTCCGGACCCGAACCCGACCGCGTTCCGGCTGCGCGGTGAGTCCTCCGGCCGGTGCGCGGACGTCACCGGCGCGAACTCGGCGAACGGCACCCAGCTGATCATCTGGGACTGCCACACGAACTCCAACCAGCAGTTCACGCAGAACGGCCAGGCCCTCCAGGTGCTGGGCAAGTGCCTGGACGCGCCCAACAACGCCGCATCGGGCAGCCGGGTCCAGATCTGGGACTGCCACGGCGGAGCGAACCAACAGTGGAACCTCACCAGCACCGGCACGATCACCAATGCGCAGACCGGCCTGTGCCTTGACGTCACCGGCACCGCGAACAACGCGGCCGTGAACGTGACGACGTGCAACGGCGGCGCCGGTCAACGCTGGGCCAAGGCCTAGGGAGCATCCATGAGACTTCGGCACTGGTGGACGCCGATCGCCGCTGCCGCACTGGTTCTCGCCAGTGCGGGGGCGGCATCCGCGGATCCCGGTCCCCTTGCCGCATCCCCCGGATGCGGCAAGGCTCCCACATTGCGGAGCGGCACCCACACCATTCAGAGCAACGGCAAGAACCGCAGCTTCATCCTCAGCGTCCCGGACAACTACGACAACACCCGCCAGCACCGGCTGGTCTTCGGATTCCACTGGTGGGGCGGCACCGCGGAGCAGGTCGCCTCCGGCGGCAGCGACGGTGACGTCTACGCCCACTACGGACTGCGCCGGCTGGCGAACAACACGGCGATCTTCGTCGCGCCCCAGGGCATCGGCAACGGCTGGGCCAACTCCGGCGGCGAGGACGTCACCTTCACCGACGACATGATCAGACGGATCGAGAACGACCTCTGCGTCGACACGGCACAACGCTTCGCCCTCGGCTTCAGCTACGGCGGAGCGATGAGTTACGCGCTCGCCTGTGCCCGTGCGACGAGCTTCCGTGCGGTCGCGGCGATCGCCGCTCCCGGGCCGATCAGCGGATGCAGCGGTGGTAACGAACCATTCGCCTACATGGGAATCCACGGCATCGGGGACAACCCCGCCGCGGGACGAGGACTGCGGGACAGGTTCGTCAGGAACAACGGCTGCACGCCGATGAACCCGCCCGAGCCCGCGTCGGGCAGCCGCACCCACATCACCACCACCTACTCCGGCTGCCGCGCCGGATACCCGGTCGTCTGGGCGGCGTTCGACGGCGGCCACCAGCAAGGTCCCGTCGACGGGTGCGCGGGCTGTGAGAGCGGCGCCAGGAGCTGGGTCAAGAACGAGGTGTGGAAGTTCTTCACCGGGGAGACACCCACGCCGACACCGTCCTTCCGGCTGCGCGGCGAGTCCGCGGGCCGGTGCCTGGACGCCAACGGCGGCGGCTCGGCCAACGGCACCCAGATGATCGTCTGGGACTGCCACACCAACGCCAACCAGCACTTCACCCAGAACGGGCAGGCCCTCCAGGTCATGGGCAAATGCCTGGACGCGCCGCCCAACGCGGCACCCGGCACCAGAACACAGATCTGGGACTGCCACGGCGGCGCGAACCAACAGTGGAACCTCACCGGCACCGGCACGATCACCAACGTCCAAACCGGCCTGTGCCTGAACATCGGTGGCACCGGCAACGGTGCGGCCGTGAACGTGGCAACGTGCAACGGCGGCGCCGGCCAACGCTGGACCAAAGCCTAGCCCCCAGAAACCCCCTCGTGAGTGTTTATCAGGGTTAGAACCCGGATAAACACTCACGAGGGGTTTGGTGGGGTTAATGAGCTGGTTGTCAGGACAGCGTCCATCTTTGGTTGGTGCCGCCGTTGCACGTCCAGATGATCAGCTGCGTTCCGTCCGCGGAGCTGCCGCCGGTGGCGTCCAGGCACTTGGTGCCGTTGCGGATGGTGCCGTCGGACTGCACGGACCAGTTCTGCGCCGAGCTGCCGTCGCAGGTCCACAGCTGCACGAGGGCGCCGTCAGCGGTGCTGCCGCCGTTGACGTTCAGGCACTTGCCCAGGCTCCGGAGTGTCTGCCCCGTGCGGGTCCATGCCTGGTTCGCACCGCCGCTACAGGTCCACAGCTGGACTTTGGTGCCGTCGGCGGTGGCGCCGCCGTTGACGTCGACGCACTTGCCGCCGATACCGACGATCGCCCCGCCGTTGCCCGGCGTGCCGACACCGGGACCGGTGAACGTCATCGAGTCGATGTCGTAGGAGTTGTTCGCGCTCGCCTTGAACACCAGGAACAACTCCGTGGTACCGCCGGGATTGGTGACGTTCGCCGCCGGCATGCTGGCGTAGTTGTCCCAGCCGCCGGTGCTCTGGACCGGCACCGACGCGATCAGCGTGCCTGTCGGCGAACCGGCACGCAGTTCGACCGTGCCGCCACCGGACGGCGAGGACAACCTGACCGACACCTGGTCGATGCCGGTGAAGTTGTACGGCTTGAACGAGATCCAGTCGTTGTTGCTGATGTCGCCGACCCGGGCGCCTGACTGCGCGCCGGACTGCGAGACGACGCGCACGCCGGACGAGCCGGTGAAGAACTCGGCCTGCTTGTGCTTGGGTTGCAGCACGATCTTTCGGCTGCCGGTCAGCGGGGGAACCCCGGTCGCGCCCTTGTCGGTGTACTTGGCGTCCGCGACGTAGAACACGTTCACCGCGGCGTGCGCACTGTCGGTCTGCGGGTTCAGTGTGCCGGAGCAGCCCGGGATCGGCGTGAGGTCGTGGGCGTGCTGGTCATGTCCCAGCGCTGGTGTCGTGCTCACCTTCGTGCAGTCGACGGTGCCGTCTTCGGGATCGGTGACTGTGACCGTGTACGGGATGGTGGTGCCCCAGTCGAACATGCCGCCGTCCGGGATGCTGAGGTTGACCGTCGGAGCGGTGTTGCCCGAGGTCACGATCACGTTCGCCACGCCTGTCTTGCCGCCCGCGTCGGTGACCGTCAGCTTGGCGTTGAACTGTCCCTTCGACGTGTAGGTGTGACTGGGGTTGGCCGCGGTGGACGTGCCGCCGTCACCGAACTCCCACCGGTAGGTCACCGGACCGCCTTCCGGGTCCCTCGATCCGGCGCTGGAGAACTGCACCGTCAGCGGCGAGCCACCCGAACTCGGGGTGGCTGTCGCCGTGGCGACCGGGCTGCGGTCGCCGGTGGTGTAGTCGATGCGGTAGAGCCCGGAGTCCGGGTTGTCCCGGCCGAATCCGGTCCCCCACTCCAGGAGGTACATCGCGCCGTCGGGGCCGAACTTGGCGTCCATCGGCGACTTGAAGCTCAGGTTCGACAGGAAGCTGTTTATCTTCAGCAATTTCCCGTCCTGGCCGAGCCGGAACTCGAACATCTTGTTGCGGGACCACTCGCCGAAGAACGGTGTCTGGTCGAAGTACTCCGGGAACTTCGTCGGTGACGGGTTGGCCGGGTCGTACTGGTAGACCGGGAACGCGTGCGGCGCCTCGCCACCGTCGCCGACCTCCGGGAACTTGAACCCGTTGGCGCCGTTGCCGTACCAGACGTCGGCCTTGCGAGCGGCCGGCAGCTGGGTCAGCCCGGTGTTGTTCGGCGAGTTGTTCACCGGGTTGGCGCAGTTGAACTTCCCGCTCGACTGCCCGGTGGCGAAGTTGTAGTCGTTGTACGCGATGTTGTCGCCGACGCAGTACGGCCAGCCGTAGAAGCCCGGCGAGCTGATGATGTTCCATTCGACGATCGCCGCCGGGCCCCGGTTGGCGTTGTCGTTGGCCGCGTCCGGGCCGTAGTCGGCCGCGTAGATCACGCCCGTCGTCGGGTGCACCGAGAACCGGAACGGGTTGCGGAAGCCCATCGCGTAGATCTCGGGCTTCGTCCTGGCCGTACCCGGCGCGAACATGTTGCCGGACGGGATCGTGTAGGTCCCGTTGGCCTCCGGGTGGATGCGCAGGATCTTGCCCCGCAGGTCGTTGGTGTTCGCCGAGGTGCCCTGGACGTCGTTGTTCGCCCAGCCCGGCCGCTCGTCGATCGGCGCGTACCCGTCGGAGCGGAACGGCTCGATGTCGTCACCGGTGCCGATGTAGAGGTTGCCGTTCGGTCCGAACGTGATGTAACCGCCGGTGTGGCCCGGCTCGGGCGCCTGACGTGACGACGGCACCTTCATGATCACCTGCTCGGTGGCCATGTCCAGCGTGTCACCGTTGACGGTGAACCGGGAAACCCTCGCGATGTGCTCGCTGCCGCCCGCCGGCGAGTACATCAGGTAGATCCACCTGGTGGTGGCGAAGTCCGGGTCGAGCGCGAGACCGGTCAGGCCGTCCTCGCCCCCGGTGTACACGTTGATCGTGGCCGCCGTGACGGTGGTGCGGGTGTCCGGCTTGTGGATCTTCACCTTGCCGCCGTACTCGGCGTAGAACACGCGGCCGTCCTTGGCGACGTCCAGCGCGGCGGGCCCGACGGTGTTGTCGTCCAGGGTGACCTTCTCGAAGCTGCTCCACACCGTGGGACCGCAGTCCGCCGCGACCCGGCCACCGGCCGATTCCACGCCGCCCTTGACGTGCTCGCGGAACAGCGGCTCGGAGTAACTGGAAGCCTGGTGGCCCATGGCGGTGGCCCACAACCGTCCGCCCTCGAAGTTGCGGCACCACGAGATCGGGTGGTCGTGGCCCATCTTGTTCGGACCGGCGTCGTAGGTGGTCTCGTCCGCGGTGGCCAGCACGTGCACGTCACCGCGTGCGGAGCGGTTGAAGTTGTACCACTCCTCGGTGCGCGTCCACCGGTCCGGAAGTCCTTGCCCGGACGGGTGTTCGCGGTCGGCCACCTTGGCGGTGCCGGACACGATCGCCGAGTGCTGCGTCATCGTCATGCCGAGCATCTGGTCCCACCACGGGAACTGCTGCTCGATGTTCATGTCCGTCGCGTTGTGGATCGCCACGATGCCACCACCGCCGCGCACGTACTTCTGCACGGCGGCGCGCTGGGCGTCGTTGTCCCACACCATTCCCGAGGTCTGCAACATCACGACCACGTCGAACGTGGCGAGCGTGGCGTCGTTGAAGACCGTCGAATTCTCGCTCTTGGTCACCTCCCATTGGTTCTGCGCGGCCAACTGGTCGAACATCGTGATCCCGGCCGGGATCGAGTCGTGCCGGTAGCCCGTGGTCTTGCTGAACAGCAGGACGTGCAGACCTTCCGGGTGTGCGGTGGCGACCGGCGAGGCCAGCCCGATCACCAGCAAAGCGCCGCCGATGACTGATAACAGGCGCGCGAATCTGTGTCTCATTGCCACTCCTCCGGGGTGGTGAGGACAGGTGCTACGAAAGGGTCCATTGCTGGTTGGCGCCGCCGTGGCACGTCCACAAGATGGTCTTGCCGCCGTTGGCGGTGGCGCCGCCGTTGATGTCCAGACATATCCCGGATTGCGTTCCGGTGATAGTGCCATTGGCGTTGATCTGCCACTGCTGGCCGGCTCCACTGTCACACTGCGCGATCACGACCTGTGTGCCAGGGGCGGTCTGGTTGTTGAGGGCAGTCATGCACCTGGTGTTGGCGCCGCTGTAGACGGTCAGCTGACCGGACGCGGTCCGCGTCCAGACCTGGCCGGCCCCGCCGTTGCAGCCCCAGATCTGCAACTGCGTGCCCGGCGTCGTACTGCCGCCGTTGACATCCAGGCACTTGCCCGCGCCCAGCGCGAGGACGTCACCGGTTCTGGGCCGCAGGGCGGGTTCGATGCCCGCCTGGGCCATCACCTGCTGCGCGCCGGTGGGCCATGTTCCGGTCACCGGGACATTTCCCGTCAGGACGTTGTTGTGCGGCGGGCCGGTGGCCACGTTGGCGACACCGGTGTTGTACCAGTTTCCAGCGAAGACGTTGTCGTTGGTGTTGTTGGTGGCGCTGGCGTTGGTGAAGGCCCAGACCCCGCTGTCGATGACCACGTTGTTGGACACCGAGACGTAGCGTGATCCTTCGTCCAGGTACAGGCCGACGGTGCCGCGGTTGTCGTAGATGAGGTTGTGGTCGATCGAGCCGCCTGGGTTGGCGGACAGGTTGTAGAGGCTGCCGCCGTCGTGCAGGGATTTCTTGGTGCCGTGGATGACGTTGTACCTGACGACGGTGTCGCGCAGGGTCGTCGGTGTCGTGTAGACGGGCTGGTAGTTGTACAGGCCACGGTTGCGGTAGTCCTGGCTGCCGCCCGGGTCGTTGGCGCCCCAGCCCCAGCCGACGTCGATTCCGTCGTAGGCGAGGTTGGCCACCTCGTTGTGCTCGATGACGGCGTGGGTGACGTACGTGGACAGGATGCCCGCCATGTCCTTGTAGTCCTTCGCGACATCGGTCACCAGGTTGTTCCTGATCGTGATGTCCTTGTTCACCATCGCCGGGCCGGCGGGGTGGTGGGCGTCCGGCCGGACTCCGCCGACGACGATCGCGCCCCCGGAAAGGTTGGTGAAGGTGTTCTGGGAGACGGTGACGGCCGACGCGCCCAGGCCGACGCCCGACTGGTTGGCGTTGGCGTCGTTGCCGATGCCCAGGCCGACCTGACCGAGGTGGCGGAAGGTGTTGCCGGTGAACGTGATCCCGGTGGCGGCCGAGACCTGCACGGCGGCGGGCATCTGGCCCCAGCCGTTGCGTGCGGCCTCGAACATCGGGCAGCCGGACTGGCAGGACGTCAGGAAGTTCGACGGCATCTGGTAGGCGGCCGGGATGAACGTGCCGCTCTGCTGGTTGGCGTAGCCGACCGATGTTCCCGGCTGGAGCCAGGTGGTGTGCTCGAACACCACGTCGCGCATGGTGATGTCGCGGACCGGGTCGGCGTGGCTGGCGCTGATCTGGACCAGCGAGGTCAACCGCGGCAGCACGATGTCGCGTCCGACCGGTGACTGCCCGGCTGCCGCCTTGTAGTAGAGCCGCCCGGCGGGTGGGTCCAGGTACCACTGGCCTGCGGTCCGCAGGAACGAGTACGAATTGTGCAGCGTCAGCCCACCACCGGCGAAGGGCCGCGCGAGGGTGTCGTAGCCCCAGTTGTTGTTGTTCCACGCGGGCTGCTGCATGGTGATCGTGGTCCCGCTGATGCTCTGCACGGGCGAGTACCGGTCGGTGAACGAGTTCAGGCTCTCCAGCTCGATGCGGTTCTGCTGGGGCAACGTGGCCAGGTAGTTGAGGGCGGGGTTCGTGATCGTCATGCCGGTGGCGGTGATCTGTACGTCGTTGCGTGAGATGCCGATCGACGCGCGGGGTGCCAGCGTTCCGTCCACGTAGAGCTGCCGGGACTCGGCGCCCTGGGGCACCGGTGCGACCCAGATGTTCGCGGCCGGGTCGTGCTGGGTCCAGCCGGTCACCGGCTGCCCGCCGGACACCGTCGGTGTCGCGCCGGGCAGGGCCTGCCAGGTGACGGTGTGACCGTTGCGGCCGGAGTCCGCGCTGGTGAACCGCAGTGGGGCCGACAGCCGGTGCACGCCGCCCGCGAGTTCCACGACCACATCGGTTTTGTCCGACAGGGCGCGTGCCATTTCCTGGGCCTTGACGAGCGTCGCGACCGGACGATCACGATCGCCCGAAGCGAGGTCGTTCCCGGCCGGGGAGACGACTATTCGCGCGATCGCCGCGTCGGCGGCTTGCGCCGGCGCGGCGGCGAGCGTCACCACGGTGAGTGCGGTAGTCGCCGCCGCGAGCGCGGCGACCACCTGTCTGGTGCAGGGAGGCATGGACTTCTTCACCTTTCCGGAGTGCAGGGTGGATGAACGTCAGGTCTCGAAGGGTGTCCGGTAGGACGGGAGCCGGTCGCGCAGGTCGAGGCGCAACGTCAGGCGGACACGGGTGGAGCGGGGCAGCTCCACCCGTAGCCACGGCCCGTCGACCTGTGTGGACGCCGAAGTGACCACCGGCTCGCGGTGTCCGTAGTCGTAGAGATCGCCGATCCAGGACGAGTCCTCGCAGACCGTGTGGGACACGGATCGAATGGTGTGCTCGGCGAACGCACCTGCTTGCACCACAACGGATCGCGAGACTGCCGGATGGAGGTTGACCAGGTCGACTGTGGTCGCCTCCGGATCGATGCCGGACACCAGCGCCGCCACCGACGGCGGAAGGCCGGGCCGCCGGGCCTGGGCGTCGTGGTACCGCACCCGCGCCTGCTGCAGCCCACCGTTGTACATCACCTGCGGACCGCCCCAGGTCAGCTGCACCAATGCCTCGGTGACCACGGGGTTCGACTGCTGCCACAAGTGGATGTCGGCCTCGGTCACGTCCTGATCCCGGTAGCGCTCCATCCGGGCCAGCCGGTGCCGCACCTGGGCTTGCGCCGCTGCCAGGATCCGCTCCGGGTAGTCGGGGTTGTCCCCGGCCAGGAACGCGAGCCACGGCTCCTCGTGGCCGGCCTCCTCTTTACCGCGGAACGCTCGCACAGTGCGCCAGTCGTGGCCGCTGGCCGCGCGTAGCCGCTCGATGCGTTCCCGGTCGGCGGGATCGGCGGAGTGGTGCCACAACGCCGTGGGTACCGCCATCAGCATCGGGTTGTAGTCGAACCAGCCGTGGTCGGCGTACCGGATCGGCACGTGCAGCGTGGGTGTACGGACGTCGTCGCCCAACTGCGCCACCCACCTGGACCGCAGGCTGGAGTCCGCCTCAGCGAACGCCATGGTCTTGCCCTGCGCGATGGCCTCGTCCAGAGTGGACCGGACCAGGTCGAGGAACGACTCGTCGCCGGTGGCCGCGACGGACGCCAGTGCCGCCACGGTCGCGGCCTGCCCGACGCTGTACCAGCCGTGCGGCCAGGACCAGCCGTAATGCCCGCCGTACCAGCGGCCTTCCAACAACCCGCCGACCGTGCCATCAGGCGCGACGTTGTCAGGGATCATGCCGCCGTTGGCAGCGGCCCGCTCTCGCCATGCGCCGACGTAGTCCGCGATCCAGTCCCGGTAGCGTGGCCGGCCGGACAGTATCAGCGCGTTCAGGACGAGTCCGGACACCGCCAGATTCACGGCGGTGTCGCCGATGCCCATCCTGCGGCGCATCTCCTCCCCCAGGCGCGGGTCGCGGTCGCGCGCCGGTTCGTCCGTGCCGGGTGGCAGGACCCAGTCCAAGGGGAAGCCGTACATGCGGGCTTCCTCGGTCAGCCAGGGATAGGCCGGGCCGTCGAACAGCCCTTCCCGCAACGGGTCGCTACCGTTGTGCGGCCGTCGGATCACCCGGTGTTCCGGGTCGTAGTTGCCGCACTCGGGGTCGACGTACAGGTCGGCGAAGCGCAGCGCTCGCTCGGACCAGCGATCGGGCGCGGCCATGCACAGGAAGTAGAACAGCTGCAGGCTCTCGCTTTGGTGGAACCAGTCGTAGCCGCGCTCGTACTCGTTGTGCAGCATGCCCAGTTCGGTGAGCTGCCGGGTGACGCCCTCCCAGTGCCTCTCGGACGCGGCCAGCAGATCGTCGGCCCCGCCGAGCAGGTAGAGCTGTGGCCAGTTGAAGAAGGTCTCGTAGAAGTCGTCCACGCCGTCGCGCGAGGTGAGCCGGTCCTGGTAGGTCAGCCGGCCGTCCGGGCCGGTGAAGTCGCGTTCGAACCGGCGCCAGGCGTGGTCGAGCAGGTCGAACAGGTCGCGCTGCGCGACCGCCCAGTGCGGTGGCTCGAGCAGGGGGACAGACGCGGTGATGACGGGGTGCATCCGGGATTTCTCCGTTCCGGGGCCGGTCGATCACTCCTTGGTCGCGCCGGCGAGCATTCCGGCGACGAGGAATCGTTGGGAGAACAGGAAGACGAGAAGGACCGGGGTGATCGCCAGCAGTGTCGCGAGCGCCAGTTGCGGGCGCTGGACGGCGAGTTCGCCGACGGTCGGGTTGAACTGGGGGACGTTGTTGAGCAGCTCGCCCAGGCCCACCTGGACCGGGAACTGGCCGCTCGTGGGCAGCAGGACGTAGGGCAGGAAGTAGTTGGTCCAGTTGGCCACGAAGCCGAAGAACCCGACCAGGGCGATCACCGGGGCGGCCAACGGCAGGGCCACGCGGCGGAACACGCCGAACTCGGAGCAGCCGTCGAGCCTGGCCGCGTCCAGCAGTTCCGTGGGCAACGCGGTGGTGAAGAAGATGTACGCCAGGTACACCCCGAAGGGGTAGAACGAGTACGGCAGGATGACCGACCACATCGAGCCGATCAGGCCGACCGCGTTGAGCTCGAGGAACAGCGGCACCACCAACGTCGCGTTGGGCATGAGCATCACGATGAGGGTGACGACCAGCAGGGTATTCCGGCCACGGAACTCCGTCTTCGCGAGCCCGTATCCCGCGGGGATCGCCACGCAGAGCGTGATGACCAGTGCCAGGAACGCGTACAGCGCCGAGTTGCCCAGCCACACGAGGATCGCGCCGTCCTGGAAGGCCGTCAGCGCCTCCCAGTTCGCCCGCAACGCCTGCCACGACCCGAAGGACAGCGGATCGCCGTGCACGAGCTGGTCGTCGGTCTTGGTTGCCGCCAGTACCAGCCAGAGCACCGGCAACGCGAAGAACAGCAGGAAGAATCCCAGGACCAGGGCGGCCAGCGGACTGCGTGCTTTCCCGTGCGGGCGCGAGGTCGCCGGTCGCGGCGCGGCGGCCGGGTGGAGGGGCGGGGCGGACCGCCGGGTGTCAGTCGGCATCGAAGAACCTCGACCTGACGACGAACACCCCTGCGGCGACAAGCCCGACCAGCAGCAGTTCGACCGAGACGGCGGCGGCGGTGTTGACGTTGTCGTTACGGAAGGCGAAGTCGTACGAGAGCTGGTTGAGCGAATAGTCACGCCCGGCGACACCGACACTCGCCTGCGACAACAGCTGTGGCTCGACGAACAGCTGTGTCCCGCCGGCGAACGCGAGGATCACCATGTAGACGATCCACTTGCGCAGCAACGGCAACTGGACGCGCCGCGCGGTCTGCCAAGCGCCGGCACCGTCGATCCGTGCCGCCTCGATCAGATCCGGGGAGATCGTGTTCAAGGCCCCGTACATCACCACGATCCACCCGCCCGCGCCGGTCCAGAACGCGATCAGCGTGAACAGGACCGGCAGGTGTTCGGGGGCGACCACTTGACCGAAGGTGTCGAAACCGAACGCCCGCAGCAGGAAGCCGGCCGGGCTGACCGCCGGGTCCAGCAGGAACAGCCAGACCAGCACGCTCGCCGAGCCGGCCAGTGCGCCGGGGATGTAGTACAGGAAACGCAAAGACCTGCTGAGGCTCCGGGATGTCACGCGATGCAGCAGCAGCGCGAGCCCGACCACGAACACCACCAGCGTGACCAACCAGAGGACCAGGTAGACCGCGACGTGTCCGGCAGCGGCGGCGAACCGGAAGTCGCTCGCGGCGGCGGCGAAGTTCGCCAGTCCGGCGAAGGCGCCAGTGGAATCGGTGAAGGCGAAGGCTATCGCGTAACCGGTCGGCACGAGCCCGAAGGCGACCAGCAACACCACGTAGGCAGCGACGAAACCGTGACCGGCGCGGACGCGCCACCGGACCCGGGAACTCATTGGTTCACCTGGTAACCGTCGGCCCGCGCGCGGTTGACGATCGCGTTCTGCCAGTCCGGGAGCATCGACACGATCGACTTGCCCGCGTTCAGGCCCGGGGTGACCGTCGCGGCCCAGATCGCCTCCTGGCTGAACTGCCCGTACCCCCACCCGGGCCACACCTGTCCCGCCGCGGCTTGCAGGGGTGCGGCGATGTCACCGGCGTAGTACCCGGAGGAGTTCTGGTTCGCCAGCCACGTCCTGGCCGCGGGCCCGTATGCCGGGTAGCCGGGGGCGACCTTGCCCTGATAGTCGTCCGATGTGGTCACCCACGTCAGGAAGTCAGTGGCGGCCTTCAGGTTGGCGCTGTGCGCGGACAACAGCCACGTGCCACCGCCGACGTTGCCGACCGAGGGGGTGTTGTCGCCGGACCACTGCGGCATCGGCGCCACCGCGATCCGCCCGGCCGGAACCTTGAACGTGCCCTGGAACAGCGCGCCGCCGTACCACGCCGGGCCGGGCATCATCAGGATCTTGCCGGCGTGGTTCTTGCCGAAGTCCGAACTGAACACGCTGCTGACGGACAGCGTCCCGTTCTTGATCAGCGTGTCGAGCAGCGCCGCCATCCGGGTGCAGGCCGGGCTGGTGGTGTTCACGGTGACCGCCTTGGGCCCGGTGATCTGGTTGGCGCCGCACTTGCCCGCCCACAGGTAGATCTCCGGGGTGAACGTGTCGCCCGCGGACCCGACCAGGTAGCCGGGGTGTTCGGCGGCGACCTGCTTGCCGAGGGCCTCGTACTGCTCCCACGTGGTGGGAACCTGGTAGCCCCACTGCTTCATCAGGGTCGCGTCGTACCAGAGCACGGTCTGGGAAAGGTCGTTGCGCAGACAGTGCAGCGTGCCGTCGACCGTGCACGGGTCGTTCGCACCGGGCGCCCAGCCGTCGAGAAGCGACTGCGGGAGCAGCCCTTTGTTCAGCGGCGCGGTGAACTTTGCCTGCACCGCCCAGGTGGTCTCGTTGTTCTGCGAACTGAAGACCACGTCCGGCCAGCCACCGCCGGTCCGGTTGAACAGGCTCACCTTCGTCTGCAGGTAGTTCGAGCCGTTGGCGTTGCCGTCGTAGGTGACGATCTCCATGGGCACCGAGGGATGCTGCTTCTGGTACAGCTGCGCGGCGGCCAGGCGGGTGGAATCCACCCACACCGTCACCTTGCCACCCGTCTGTTCCACCGGCTTGAACTCGTTCCGGGTGCTCACCGCCCCGCCGCCGCTGCCGCATGCGCTGAGCAGGAGCGCGACGCCACATGCCAGCGAAGCGATTCGCCTGCGGCCGTTGCCTTGACTTGTTCCGCTGTCGAGCTTCGCCGTCATGAGTTACTCCACCACGTCGTGGAAATGTGTCTGACTTATCCCGCAGTTGAAGACAGGCGTCCGCCGCGTTGAGGCAGCTCTCGGGGGTTCACCGGTGCAGGGTCGGTCGCTTAGATCACACACATAACAGCGGCCCGTGGCGCGCAGGTCAAGAGATAAGCCTGTCGAATACCCCGATCCTCTCAGCCGGAGCCGCCCGAATGCCGTCTTCGCCTGGCACGGCACATGTACGGTCTACAGGGACCCTCTGATGAGTCACACTCTTCCGAGGCGGGTCCGGAACAGAGGAGGCATAGGTGGACAGCGTATCCGCGGAGGAACAGCACGCCGGTTCGTACAAGCCGGGTTACGAGACGGTGGCCGAGCGGATCCTGGAGCTCATCGCCGAACTGCGACTGCAGCCGGGTGACCGGATGCCCACCGAGAACGAACTCGCCACCCGGCTGGGCTCCAGCCGTACCGTGGTACGGGAGGCAGTCAAGATCCTCTCCGCGATCGGCCGGGTCCGGGCCCAGAAGGGCCGGGGGCTCTACGTCGCCGACGACGACGGGATGCTCGGCCCGGCACGATGGAACGGGTTCTTCCTGCCCACCGACCTCGACCACGTCTACATGCTCTTCGAGTTCCGCCGGTTCCAGGAGACCGCCGCCAGCCGGCTCGCGGCGACCCGCGCGACTCCAGCGGAACTGCGCGCCATCGAAACCGCCGCGGAGACCTGCCGGCAGGGCCACCTCACCGGGCAGGCCGCGCTGTTCGACCGCGGCGACGACGACTTCCACCTCGGCATCGCCGCCGCGTCGCACAACCACTTCCTGGTCGCCTCGGTGCGCGAGGCCCGCCGCCTGCAACGCCAGTCCAGCACCATCGGCCTGCACGGCACCGTCGGCGGCCACGCGGATGAGGCCATCAAGGAGCACGCCGCGATCTACCGGGCGATCCGCGACGGCGATCCGGAAGCGGCGGCGCAGGCCGCCGCTGTGCACCTGGACAACACCCTGGAGGACTACCGTCGCGAGATCCAGCGCCGCGTCTTCGGCTGACCTCCTCCGCAGGCCCGTCAAGCCGGAACGTCCGCCTTCTCCAGCACCTGCATGAACGCGCGCGACCACTCGGGCAGGTCCGGCCAGCCGCGACAGGACACCATCGCACCGTCCACCACGTCCGGTCCGTCCACGAACGTGGCACCCGCCTGCTCCATGTCGGCCTTCAACGGCGGGTACGCGGCCGTGGTGCGACCGCGCAGCAGTCCCAGCGCCGCGGGCACCTGCGGGCCGTGGCAGATGGTGCCGACCGGCAGCCCGTGCTCGAAGAAGTGCCTGACGATCCGGGCCACGTCCTCGTCCAGCCGGATGTACTCCGGTGCCCGGCCGCCCGGGATCACGAGTCCGTCGTAGTCCTGGGGATCCACGTCTTTGAACGCCAGATCCACGGGCAACTGGTGGCCGGGCTTCTCGGTGTAGGCGTCCCAGCCCGGCTCGAAGTCGTGGACCACCAGCTTCACCGCGCGCGTCGTGGGCGCGGCCACGATCGCCTCGTGACCACCTTCCCGCAACCGGAACACCGGGTACATCGAGTCGAGCTCCTCAGCGGCGTCGGCCGTCAGAACCAGCACTCGTGCCATGCTCACTCCTTCCTTGCTCACTGGGTGAAACGCTTCCCAGCACCACCTTGCCGCTAGGACCGTTGGAGGTGGAACCGCTGGTTGGCCGCGCCGGTGACGGTCCACTGCGAAACACGGGCGCCGTCAGCGGTCGACGTGTTCCACACGTCCATCGCCAAGCCGCTCTGCCGGTTGACGAGGCTGACCACGCCGCCGCCGTGATCGACCACCCGCCATTGCTGGTTCGTGGCGTTGGTGTCCGGCTGCTGGGTGATGTCGGCGCCGGTACCCGAACTGGCGACCTGGAGCACCAGACCGCTGTGCCGGGCCCGGACGCGGTAATGGCCACCACCGGAATCCACGAAGTCGAACTGCTGGTTGGCAGCACTGGTGGCCGACCACTGGATCAGCGTCGCGCCGGCGGCCGTGGACGCGCCGTTGATGTCAAGGGCCTTGCCGCTGTGGGCGGCCGTCAACCGGTAGTACACGCCTGGCTCAGGATCCGAGGGCGGCGGCCCGACGGCCGTCGCGCGGTAGGTGTGGCCCGCCTGGACGGGAAACTCGATCAGGTCGGACTCGATCCGCTGCGGCTGGATCTGGGCGCCGCTGGTTCGGTCATGCAGCTCGTAGCCACCGGCGAACATCCGGCTGCGGACGCGGACAGTGCCGTCGCGGTCTGGCGTGACGGACAGCTCCGTGGCCCGGCCCGCGCTCCACGCGGCGCCGACCGTGTATCCGCCGCGCCCGCGCAGGCCCTGGACATTCCCCGTGGGCCACGCCGACGGCAACGCGGGCAACAGGTGCAGCTCACCGTTGTGGCTGTGCAGCAGCATCTCCGCGATGCCGGACGTCGCGCCGAAGTTGCCGTCGATCTGGAACGGCGGATGCAGGTCGAACATGTTGGGCGCGAGCCTGTCCGGGGTCACGAGGTACCGGATCAGGTCGTGTGCCCGGCCGCCCTCCTCCATCCGTGCCCAGTAGTTGATCTTCCAGGCGAGCGACCAGCCGGTGCCCGCGTCGCCGCGCAGTTGCAAGGTCCGGCGAGCGGCCTCGAACAACTGGGGCGTACCGCGTTTGGTGATCTGGTTGCCGGGATGCAGGCCGTACAGGTGCGAGATGTGCCGATGGCCCGGCTCGGTCTCCACCCAGTCGTGCAGCCACTCCTGGATGTTCCCGCGCGAGCCGACCTTCATCGGGGCCAGCCGGTTACGAGCGGCCACGACCTGTCCCCGGAACTCGGTGTCCACACCCAGCACCTCGCTGGCGCGAGCGCAGCCGTCGAACAGGTCACGCAGGATCTGCATGTCCATCGTGGGCCCCGCACAGACACTCGCGTTCGCGTGGTGCGCCAGCTCCGGCGAGTTCGACGGATTGGTGACCAGGTAGCCCAGGCCCGGTTCGGTGACCAGGGTGTCCAGGAAGAACTGGGCCGAACCCTTCATCGCGGGATAGTTGGCGCGCAGGAAAGCGACGTCGCCGGTGAACCGGTAGTGGTCCCAGATCATCGTGGCCAGCCAGGCGCCGCCGGTCTGCCACATCCCCCAGAACGCGCCGTCGACGACCGACGATCCCCGCCAGGCGTCGGTGTTGTGGTGCGTGACCCAGCCGCGGGCGCCGTACTGCACCTGGGCGGTCCGGGCACCGGTCACCGTGAGGTCGTTGATCATCCTGAACACCGGCTCGTGGCATTCGGCGAGGTTCGTCGTGTCGGCGGGCCAGTAGTTCATCGGCAGGTTGGCGTTGAGGGTGTACTTCGAATCCCACGACGGGGCCATCTGGTCGTTCCAGATGCCCTGCAGGTTGGCCGGCTGAGTGCCGGGCCGCGAGGAGGAGATCAGCAGGTACCGGCCGTACTGGAAGAGCAGCACGGCGAACTGCGGGTCGTTCGTGTTGTTGTGCTGGGCGATCCGGACGTCGGTCGGCTGGTCGGCCGCCGAGGTGCGGCCCAGGTCCAAGGTGGTGCGCCCGAACAACTTCTGGTAGTCGGCCACGTGCCGGGCTCGGAGAGCGTCGTACGCGGTGCCCTGCGCGGCGTTGAGGTGCCTGCGGGCGATGCCCTGGTAGTCGCCGTTGACGTTCCGGTAGTCGACATAGCTCGTGCCGATCGAGATCAGCAGCGTCACACTGTTCACATTGGACACTCGCAGCGTGCCGCCCGAACTGGTGGTGCTGCCGCCCTCCGCCACGGCCTTGGCCAGTGCGAGGAACCGCACGGAGCCGGCGATGCCCCGCTGGTCACCGGAACGGCCGTCCAACGCGATCGTCGTGCTGTCCGGGCTGGACGCCGTGGCACGCTGCGGGGTGCTGAACGAGGCCGTGAAGGAGACCGAGCCCGGCGTCTCGGCGGTCAGGCGTACGGCGATCACCTGATCCGGAGCGCTGGCGAAAACCTCACGCCGGTACCGCACGTTGTTCGCGACGTAGGTCACGACCGTGGTGGCGGTGGTGAGATCCAGCCGCCGCTGGTAACCGGACACCCCGCCGGCGGCCGGAAACGTGAGCCTGAGATCGCCGACCGGCTGGTACGCCAGCTGGCCCGCCGGGTTGCCGAGCATCGTCTGGTTGATCAGGTCCTGTGCCTGCGTCCACTGGTTCGCGAACACCAGGCGCCGGATCTCCGGCAGGGCTCCCGCGCCGCGCGGGTTGCTGTAGTCGTGTGGGCCGCCGGCCCAGACCGTGTCCTCGTTGAGCTGCAGCCGCTCGGTGTCGGTATTGCCGAACACCATGGCCCCGAGCCGCCCGTTGCCGATCGGCAGCGCTCGGAGCCAGTCCGTGCCAGCCGGCTTGTCGTACCACAGGGCCAGATCGTCGGCCGCCTGTAACGCCGTTGGGCGTGCGTCCGCCACCCACTGGCCCGGCAACAGCACGGCTCCCGCACCCGCCGCGCCGAACTTCATCGCCTGCCGTCGCGTCACATCCGGCATGTCGATCCTCCACTGGTCCTTGCTGTGCGGGCGCTGACCGGACTCATGTGCGGGCCCATCGCTGATCGCTTTGTCCGTCGCAGGTCGCCAGCCGTACCGGGGCGCCGTTGGCTGTGGAGGCACCTACGACCTCCAAGCACAGTCCTGACTGCGTTCCGGTGACGGAACCGTCGGCGCCGAGGCGCCACTTCTGGTTGGGCCCGCCGTGGCATGTCCAGATGATCACCGCCGTGCCCGCCGCGGTCCCGCCGCCTTCGGCGTCCAGACACCGCAGCGAATCACCGGCGTAGACGGTCAGTTCATCGGCCGCGGTATGGCTCCAGATCTGGTTGGGCCCGCCGTGGCAGTCCCAAATCTGCAGCCGTGTGCCGGCCGTCGTCGCCTGCCCCGGCACGTCCAGGCACTTTCCCGCGCCCACGGCACGCAACGCTCCGCTGCTCCCGCCCCCGGCGCCGCCGTCGAGGCCGAGAAACGAGATGGCGTAGGCGAGCATTCCGGGCTGTGGCAGGGTGTGGCCAGTGCCGGAGATGCTGACTCCCTCCACGGTGGCCCGGACACCGGTGTCGCCATAGCGGGTACGCGTCCATGTCGACTGTGGACGGTCGGTGAAGGACGGGGACTGACTCAGGCCGTGCAGGGCGGTCCACTGCTTGATCGCCTCGGCGAAGTTGGGATACGCCAGCGTGGTGTCCTGAGTTCCGTGCCACAGCTGCATCCGCGGATAGGGCCCTTGATAGCCGGGGTGCATGGACCGAGCCAGATCGGCCCACTCCTGCGCGGACTTGCGGACGTTCCCGCCCGCACACTGACTGTTCCACAGCGAGCCGTCGGTGGTGGCGAAGCATCCGGCCGGTACACCGGAGAAGGCGGAGCCCGCGGCGAACACGTCGGGGTACTGGGCGGCCAGCACGTTGGTCATCATGGCTCCCGAGGAGAAGCCGCTGACGACGATGCGGGCCGGATCGACGGCGTACCGCTGCCGGGCCCACGCGACCATCGACATGATGCCCGTGGAGTCGCTGCCGCCTCCGCGGGTCAGACCGGCCTTTGTGGACACGTCGAAGCAACGGCCGTCGCGAGTCGCCTCGGGCAGGACGACGATGTACCCGTACCGGTCGGCCGCGGTCACGAAATCGCGTCCGTTGCCGTTGTAGACCCCGCTGGCCGACCCACCGCAGTAATGGACGAGCACGAGCAGGGCAGGCTGGGATGCCAGCCTGTCGGGCACGTGGACGTACATGTTGAGGTTGGTGGGATTGGCGCCGAACCCGGTGATCCTGGTCAGCGTGGCGGCCTCTACCGGTCGGGCCGTGAGGACCACAGCCCCGCCCACGAGCGACAACGGCAACACCGCGGCCAGCAGGGCGTACAGCATTCGTCTGAGGAACGCAGCAGCGAGTTTCACCATGACGTCCTTCAGTGCAGGGAAGAACTGAGGCTATGGCGTCGTCAGCGCGTAGCGCTGAGGGATGACCGCACCGAGTGCGTGGGTGGCATTCGCGGCGGGACCACAGCCCACAAGCCACTTCCGGCCGTCCGGGCTGTTACTCACCTTGGGCGTTAGCGCTAACACAACCGTGCGCGAAGCAGGATGGAGCGCTCATCTCGACGAGTCGCAGCGGTCTGCCGCCATTCCATTGTGGACTCCTTTGTCCGTCCGCGAGCGACGACCACACCGGCACTCGACACACCGATCGCCGGGCGGTCCGGTTCTGTCGCGGCTGGCCCACTCGACCGACCAGGGCCACAAACAACATATGTATGTATAGAGCAGATGCGCACATCCGTCCAGCCCCAGATGTGGCGTGCGAGAAGTACAGACGATCTCGGCACGACGACGTGGGATGTCACCGTGCCCGTCGATTGCAGACATCATATGTCTGGCCTACGGTCGGCAGGGTGTCACTCACTGACGAGGCGATCGCGCGCATCCGGTCGCTCATCCAGTCCGGCGAGCTGCCGCCCGGCTCGAAACTGCCGCCCGAACAGCAACTCGCAGCACAGTTGGGCATTTCCCGCAGCCCCATGCGTGAGGCGGTGAAGGCCTTGGCCGTCGCACGGGTCCTCGACGTGCGCCGCGGCGACGGCACGTACGTCACCAGCCTCGCCCCCGCCGTGCTGCTCGAAGGACTCAGCCTGGCGGTGGAACTCATGCAGGGCCACACGTTGCTCGAACTGACCGAAGTGCGCAGGCTGTTCGAACCGATCGCCACCGGGCTCGCGGCCGACCGGGTGACCCCCGACAGCCTCGCCGAGATCCGCGGCCATCTCGACGCGATGCACGCCGTGCGCGACGACGTCGAGTTGCTCAACCAGCACGATTCCGCATTCCACCGCGCGGTTGTCGCGGCAACCGGCAATGAGGCGCTGACCACGCTGCTCGACGGAATCTCCAGCCGCACGCTCCGTGCGCGGGTATGGCGCGGAATGGTCGACGCCAACGCCGCGGACCGCACCCTCGCCGAACACGAGGCGATCTACGCGGCGCTCGTCGACCGCGATGGTGTTCTCGCCCAAGCAACAGCCCTCATCCACATCAGCACCACCGAGCGATGGCTGCGTCAGGTCCACGCCGCACAACAGTGACCGCACGGTTCAGCGATCGAAAGTTTCGACGTCAGCCTTACATTCCATAGTAGACAGTCGCGGCAGTTGATCGTCCAGGCGCCAGGCCGGTTGCGAGACGTGCGACTTGTCTTGACTATCAGGAAGTCGTCGTCCAGAGTCTAGAGCAAGCCCGGCCGGGGTTACCTGCACCTGGAACCCCTGACCTCGCCCACCCATGAGCCGATTCGCGCCTGCACGACGAACGGACGACTATGTTAGCGCTAACACTACGGCCCGGCGCACCACAGGTGCCGCGGGCTGAACGGCTGACGAAGCTCCTGGCGCCCGCGATGGCCCGGTGTCGTCCGAAACAGCGTTGCCGCCACCACGCTTTCTGACCACCCACAACAGCCGTCTGTCGACACCGAGAGGCGCTCGTTGCTTCATCCCTTGGCTGGAAGGAGATACCGATGTCCGCCGTACAGCGACGTGGCTGGCGGTCAAGGCTGGCGTTGACACTGGCAACGGTCCTGGCGAGCGGTTTCGTGGCCGCGCTGGGTGCGACTCCGAGTTCGGCGGCCACAGTCGACACGAGCGCGTGGTACGTCCTGGTGAACCGTAACAGCGGCAAGGCGTTGGACGTCTACAACTTCGCCACCGGCGACGGCGCCCGGATCACCCAGTGGACCCGCGGCGACGGCACCAACCAGCAGTGGCAGTTCGTCGATTCCGGCGACGGGTACTACCGGCTGAAGTCCCGCCACTCGGGCAAGGTTCTCGATGTCGCCAACCGGTCCACCGCGGACGGCGCCGGCATCGTCCAGTGGGCCGACGGGAACGGCACCAACCAGCAGTTCCGGCTCAGCGACTCCGACGGCGGACACGTCCGCCTGATCAACCGCAACAGCGGCAAGTCCGTCGAAGTGCAGAACGCGTCCACAGCGGACGGTGCCGCCATCGTGCAGTACACCGACTGGAACGGCGCCAACCAGCAATGGCGGCTCGTCCGCGTCGGCACCGGCGACTGGCCGCCGTCGACGCCGTACACGAACCCGGTTGTCTGGCAGGACTTCGCGGACATCGACATCATCCGCGTCGGCGACACGTACTACGCGACCTCCTCCACCATGCACTATTCCCCCGGCGCCCCGGTCCTGCGCTCCTACGACCTCGTCAACTGGGAGTTCGCCGGGCACGCGGTCCCCCGCCTGGACTTCGGGTCGAAGTACGACCTCAGCGGTGGCCGCGGCTACGTCCGCGGCATCTGGGCCTCGACCCTCAACCACCGCCCCAGCAACAACACCTTCTACTGGGCGGGCTGCATCGACTTCGACAACACCTACATCTACACGGCGAGCACCGTCGAAGGGCCGTGGACCCGGCACGCCACGATCGACAACTGCTACTACGACGCCGGTCTGCTGATCGACGACAACGACACGATGTACGTCGCCTACGGCAACACCACGATCAGCGTCGCCCAGTTGTCGGCCGACGGGCGCAGCCAGGTCCGCGCACAGCAGGTGTTCAGCACGCCCTCCAACGTCGGCACGTTGGAGGGAGCCCGCTTCTACAAGCGCAACGGCAGCTACTACATCTTCCTGACGCGCCCGGCCAACGGGCAGTACATCCTGAAGTCCGACAACGGACCGTTCGGCCCGTACACCATGCGGCAGCTCCTGCTCGACCTCCCCGGCCCGATCCCGGGCGGGGGTGTACCGCACCAGGGCGGGCTCGTGCAGACGCAGAACGGCCAGTGGTACTACATGTCCTTTGTGGACGCCTACCCCGGCGGCCGGGTGCCCGCTCTCGCGCCGATCTCCTGGAGCTCGGACGGATGGCCCGTCCTGCAGACCGTCAACGGCACGTGGGGCGTGAACTACCCCTACCCGAACGTGCCCAAGCCGCCGCGGGCGGTCAAACCCCTCACGGGCACCGACACGTTCACAGGCACCACCCTTGGGCCGCAATGGGAGTGGAACCACAACCCGGACAACACCCGTTGGTCGGTCAACAATGGCCTGCGGCTGCAAACCGCGACGGTCACCAACGACCTGTACTCCGCCCGCAACACCCTGACGCACCGCATCCAGGGGCCTACGTCGACGGCGACGATAGAACTGGACTACGGCGGCATGCGTGACGGCGACCGCGCCGGGCTGGCCATGCTCCGCCAATCGTCGGCGTGGATCGGGGTCAAACGCGACAACGGCGGCACACGGGTCGTGATGACCAACAACCTGACCATGGACAGCAACTGGAACACCACAGGTACCGGCACGGAAGCCGCGAGTGCCACCGTGTCCGGTGGCCGGATCTGGCTACGCGTCCAGGCCGACATCCGTCCCGGGGCGAACCGGCAGGCCCGGTTCTCCTACAGCACGGACGGAGTCACCTTCGCCGCACTGGGCCCCGCCTTCACCCTGAACAACGCCTGGCAGTTCTTCATGGGCTACCGCTACGGCATCTTCAACCACGCCACTCAGGCCCTCGGCGGCGCGGTCACCGTCCGGCGCTTCGATCTGACCACGCCGTAATCCGCGATCCTTGGGAGAACAATGTCGTCCTCACCGTTGAACCGGCGGAAGCTCTTTCAGGCCCTGGGCGTCGCCGGTGTCGCCGGCGCCGCGCCGGCGCTGTTCACCACGCCCGCGCAGGCGGCCGCCGTTCCGCCGGTCCGCGCGGACATCGGGGTCTCGGCCCATCCCTTCGACCTCGGCGAGGTCCGGCTCACCGCGGGCCGCTGGCTGGGCAACCAGGACCGTACCCTGTCCTACCTTCGATTCGTCGACGTCAACCGGCTGCTGTACACCTTCCGGGCCAACCACCGGCTGCCGACCAACGGCGCCACGCCGCTCGGCGGCTGGGAGGCGCCGAACTTCCCGTTCCGCACCCACAGCCAGGGGCACTTCCTCACGGCGTGGGCGCAGGCCTGGGCAGTCCTGGGTGACACCACCTGCCGCGACAGAGCGAACCACATGGTCGCCGAACTGGCCAAGTGCCAGGCCAACAACGCCGCGGCCGGTTTCAGCGCCGGCTACCTGTCCGGGTTCCCGGAGTCGGACCTGGACGCCCTGGAAGCGGGCACGCCCAAGGCCGTCTCCTACTACGCCATCCACAAGACGCTGGCGGGCCTGCTGGACGTGTGGCGGTACATCGGCAACACCCAGGCGCGTGACGTGCTGCTCCGGTTCGCCGGCTGGGTGGACTGGCGCACCGGGAGGCTGTCCTACAGCCAGATGCAAACCGTGCTGCGAACCGAGTTCGGCGGGATGAACGCCGTGCTGGCCGACCTGTACCAGCAGACGGGTGATTCCCGCTGGCTCGCCGCGGCGCAGCGGTTCGACCACGCGGCCGTCTTCGACCCGTTGGCCGCAGGCCGTGACCAGCTCAACGGTCTGCACGCCAACACGCAGGTTCCCAAGTGGATCGGTGCCATTCGTGAGTACAAGGCCACCGGCACCACGCGATACCGGGACATCGCCCGCAACGCCTGGAACATCACCGTCTCGGCGCACACGTACGTCATCGGGGGCAACAGCCAGGCCGAGCACTTCCGTGCCCCCAACGCCATCGCCTCCTATCTGCACACCGACACCGCCGAGGCGTGCAACACGTACAACATGCTGAAGCTGACCCGGGAACTCTGGCTGCTCGACCCCAACGACGCCGGCTATTTCGACTACTACGAACGTGCGCTGCTCAATCACCTCATCGGCCAGCAGAACCCGAACGACAGCCACGGCCACATCTGCTACTTCACCGGACTGAACCCCGGTCACCGCCGGGGCAACACCGGGCCTGCCTGGGGTGGTGGCAACTGGAGCACCGACTACGGCACCTTCTGGTGCTGCCAGGGCACGGGCCTGGAGACCAACACCAAGCTCGCCGACTCCATCTACTTCCACAACGGCACGACCCTGACGGTGAATCTCTACACGCCGTCGGTCCTGACCTGGTCGGCCCGCGACATCACGGTCACCCAGACCACCAACTACCCGGCCGCCGACACGACCACCCTCACCGTCAGCGGCAACGTCGGCGGCTCCTGGACCATGCGCCTGCGCATCCCCGGCTGGACCAGCAACGCGACTGTCAGCGTCAACGGCGTGGCCCAGAACATCACGGCCACTCCCGGCAGCTACGCGAACCTCACCCGGACATGGACATCCGGCGACACAGTCACCCTCCGCCTGCCCATGCGGGTGATCATGCGGCCCGCCAACGACAATCCGAACGTCGCGGCGGTCACCTACGGCCCCGCCGTCCTGGCAGGCAACTACGGCAACACCGCGTTGAACCGGCTGCCCTCGCTCAACGTCAACTCCATCACCCGCACCAGCAACTCGTCGCTCGCCTTCACCGCCACAGCCGATGGGACCACCGTGAACCTCGGTGCGTTCCACGACGCCCACGGCTACAACTACACCGTTTACTGGAGCGTCGGTGGCGGCGGCTCCACGAGCTACCGGCTCGTCAACGCGGCCACCGGCATGGTGCTCGGTATCCGGGACATGTCCCTCGCGGACGGTGCCATGGCCCTGCAGTGGCACGACTCCGGCACCCCTGACCACAACTGGCACCTGATCACCGACGGCGGCAACGTCCGGATCCGCAACCTCAACAGCGGCAAGGTCCTTGGCGTGGAGAACATGTCGACCGCGGACAACGCCCGTGTCCTGCAGTGGTCCGACACGGGCACCGCCGACCACAAGTGGACTCTGATCGACAACAACGACGGCACGTACAAGATCCGGAACGTCAACAGCGGCAAACTCCTGGGCATCCTCAACGGCTCCAGCAGTGCCGGTGCCCAGGCCGTGCAGGACTCGGACAACGGGTCACCCGACAACCGCTGGCGGCTGGTCGCCAACTGAACCCGCCGTAGACAGGCTCGGACGCCCGCCGGGAAACCTTCCGGGCACCCGAGCCTCGGATCAACGTGCTTCAGCCGGGCGGATACGACCCTGAACGCTGTCGCGCGGCGGCGTTCCGTCCGCCCACGCCTTGATGCCGCTGCCCGTTCTTCAGCAGGGCGGTAGCAGCGGCGATGGCCTGTGCGCGGAGCACGCTCATGGCTTCCACCGCCTCCTGGCGCGCGAAGTCATTCGTAGAGGTCCTGTATGCGGCGTTGATCGTCCACGCCGCCGAGCCAGTCGTCGTACGCGGCGGCCCACTTGTTCTCGGCGGCGCGGTCTTCGGCGGTGGGCTGGTACCACCGCAGGCCGGTACGCATCGTGAGCAGGTCGACGACGTAGGCGGAGATGTCCACCTGGTCGTGCTCGGACAGGCCCTTGCCCGGCGTGCGAAAGCCTTCGTCGGTGACGTGACCGACGAGTTTGCACACCTCCTTGCGGCCGATGCCGAGCGCGCCGATCAGCCGCAGCCGGAGGCCGAACACGGTGGCGACATGGGGATACCGGTTTTTCGGTTGTTCGACTTCGGTGAAGGTGCAGTTCAGTGCCCGCCCGACCCGGGTGGCCACTTGCTCCTGCGTCTCGCCGGTATCCACGCGCACGTCGAGACAGATCACCTGTCGCCTCATCTGGTCCCCTGCGATGGTCGCCGTGTGCGCCGGCCCTGGACGCGCGCCGACATCCTAGCCCCGCTCCGGACGCGGAGACCGGCATCCGCTGCGACTGACACCCGGCGGTCACGACCGGCACCGGGCGAGGCGCCACCATTCAAGTCCATTTGGACTATGGTTCGCCCTGTCCAATCACGACGCACTGGCGTGCGGCGCGCGCAATTGCCGGGCGGCGAACGGCGCGACGACGGAAGTCGCGACAACGAATACCGTTTGCCCGTTCTGACGATGTTGCACTTTTATACACGCGACATTTCACTTTTATGCCATCGCACTTCCCCGCCGAGGACAGACAGCGGGTACGGTCGAGGAAAACCGCTGTTCACGTGAAGGTTCTCGGGAGGCAACACAGCCGCCAACCAGATTCAGTCCGCGTAAAGTGTGACGCAGATTACAACAGGAAGAATTGTTAGCTACCAGAACCGTGCCGAGCCTGTCAAGAACAAACGACGGGACCAATACGATCTATTCGAAAGCGCAGGTTCCACGCATTCTTATTGCGGCAAGGCCGCCGGACGGCGACTCTGGGGAACAGGACCGGGCGACTACCGTTTCGGTCACGTGATCGGCGAGTCCGGCAAGCCAGTTGGCCAAGTGCGAGGAGTCGAGGGAAAACCGTGCAATTTACTGTGTTGGGTTCGCTTGAGGTGGTCAATCGCGGCGTCGTTGCACCGATCAAAGGCACCAAGCAGCGCGCGGTACTCGCCTACCTCCTGTTGCACGCGAACCAGGTGGTCGCGACAAGCAAGCTGCTCAAGGCCCTGTGGCCGGAGAAGGTCCCGCCGACGGCGCGCAAGATGGTGCAGAATGCCGTTTCCGGACTGCGCAACGTACTCGCCGCGCACGCCGACCAGAAGCAGTCCGCTCTGCTACTCACCCATGCCCCCGGGTACGTGCTGCGCGTCCCGCCGGAGCGCGTCGACCTTTTGCGGTTCGAGACGCTGGCACAGGCCGCACGCACCAGCCTGGCCCAGGGGCACAGCGACCAGGCGGCACAGGCGCTGCGCGAGGCGTTACGCCTGTGGCGCGGCCCGGTACTGGCCGATCTGGTCGAGTCCGGCGTCAACTGGCCCGAACTGACGAAGATCCGTGACATGCATGTGGCCGTGCAGGAGGACTACTTCAACATCCAGCTCGACCACGGCAGGCACATCGAGATCCTGCCCGAACTGGAGCAGGTGTTCGGATCGGAGCCCCACCGCGAGCGGCTGTGCCGCCAGTTGATGACCGCGCTCTACCGCGCGGGACGGCACGTGGACGCCCTCCAGGTCTACCGCAGGACCCGCGACGCGCTACAGGCCGATCTCGGCCTTGAACCCGGGCGTGAACTGCGCGACCTCGAGCGGGCGATCCTGGAGCACGACTCCGCCCTGCAACTGCCCGCACCGGTTCAGCCCGCGCAGCCCGACGAGGAACCGCCGAGCAGCGCCTTCCTGGCCACGGCTGAGGATTTCCGCCCCGCGGCCCCCGTTCCCGCGCCGGCAGCCGTGGTGCCTGCGCAGGAGAATGTCCGCCGGGCGGTGGCTCCCGAGGCGGTGACGGAACGGCGGCTTGTCAGCGTGATGGCGGTGACTCTCCGCCAGCGGATCGACCGGGACCCGGAGGAAGTCGAGCAACTGCTGGGGGACATCGCGGAAGTGGTGCGCGAGGTGGTGGACCGGGCGTGCGGGACTGTCGTCGGGACCACGGGTTCGCTCTTGCTGTTGTCCGTCTTCGGCGTGCCCCGCACGCGTGACGACGACGCGCCGCGAGCGGTGCGCGCGGCTTTGCGGATCAGGGACCGTCTTCTGGCACTGGACTCTTTGACGACCGCGGGCGCGGACGTCCGGCTGGCCGTCGCCACCGGTGAGGTGCTGGCGAAGTACCCCCTCGACGGCGACTCGACGCCGACCATCACCGGCACGGTTGTGGACACCTGCGTACTGATGACGAACGCGGCACACCACGCGACGGTATGGATCTGCGACGTCACCCGGCAGGCCAGCGCGTCACTGGTCATCTGCTCCGAGCAGTCGGAGGTGGCCTCGATGTGGCGAGTCGAAGCGGTCCGGGACACCCCGGTTCCCGGTCCACAGCGGCACGTCCGCGCGCCGTTCCTGGGTCGCGACGTGGACCTGGATCTGTTGCACCGCATGCTGAACCAGGCCGAACGGCACGCGCGCCCGCAGTTGCTGACCATCCTCGGCGAGGCGGGTATCGGCAAGTCGCGGCTGGTCGAGGAGTTCGTCCAGTCGGTGGCGGCGAGCGGCACTCCCGGCGAAGACGCCGGCAACGGGGTGACCCGGACGCGTCCCAAGGTGCTCACCGCGCACATTCCCGACCTCTGCGAGGATGTGGCCGCACGCACCCTGGCAGGCATCGCCCGTGAGTGCCTCGGCATCCGGCCCGGCGAAACCATGCCGGACGCGCAGGCCAAGCTCAGCGATGCCCTGGACCGCCACGGCGTCGGCTGCGAGCACAGCGAGCGGCTGATGTCCTGGCTGAGGCCACTGGTGCTGTCCCCGTCGCACGACGGGCTGGACATCGAGCAGGCGTTCTTCGCACTGCGCGCCCTGCTGGAAGCGATGGCCGCGAAGCAGCCGCTGATCACCGTCTTCGAAGACCTCCACCTCGCCGACGAGCAACTGCTGGAGTTCGTCGCCAGGCTCTCCCACGGCTTCGGTTCCGTTCCCCTGCTGGTCATCGTCACCGCCCGCCCCGAGCTGCTCACGGCGCACCCGGGATGGCAGGGCACGGCGCGCAACGCGACCACGGTGACACTGGAGCCGCTCCCGGACTCGGCCATGGCGGAGTTGCTGAACTCGGGCTTGGGCACGCCGAACGGTGTCTGGCCCGAGCAGTTGCGGCAGTCGATCCTGACCAAGGTGAACGGCAATCCGCTGTTCGCCATGGAGTACGCCGCGGCGATCGGCACCGGCCGGTTCCATGAGGAACTGCCGCCAGACCAGGTGCGCAGAGTGCTCACCGCCCAGCTGACCACGCTGTCCCCGGACGAGAAGACGGTGCTCAAGGACGCCGCGGTGCTCGGCGAGATGATCACCGCGGCCGGTATCGCCGCGGTCGGCGAGTACGGCGAGGACCACATCGACGACATCAGCCACTGCCTGGCACGGCTGGAACGAAAGCGACTGCTGCGCCGGGCGCCCTACCGCGTCGTGGCGGAAAAGCAGACGTACGAGTTCTCCCAGGTGCTCATCCGCGACATCTCCTACTTGGAGCTGCCGCGCGCACAACGGGCGGCCAAGCACCGCAACGCGGCGTCGTGGATCGACAGCCTCGCCAATGTCGAAGGCTGGCACCATGATCCGCAGCACCCGCTCCGCATGCATCACCACCGGCACGTCACGGCGGCAGCGGGTAAGCGCATGGCGCCGTACATGCCCACGATCGTTCCCGCACCGGACCGGAGCATCGGCACCAGGTTCGCTCTCTCGCGCCGGGAAGCCATGTCGCGGGTGCCGTAATCGCCGGGCCCAGGTGAGGCGGAGCGTGCGCGCTCCGCCTCACCTGGTTCACACCTTCACGGTCAGGCGCTCGCGGATGACGCCGAGCAGCTCCGGCGCCCGCTTCTCCAGGTAGAAGTGCCCGCCGGGGTAGGTGAACAGCGCCGAGTCCGCTGACAGCTCCCGCCACGCGGCCAGTTCGGCGTCGTCGGCGCGCGGGTCGCCGTGCCCGCCGAACACCGTCAACGGGATCGGCAGCGGCGGTCCGGGAACGTGCCGGTAGGTCTCGTTCACCGAGAGATCCGCTCGCAGCAGCGGCAGGAACATCTCCAGCAGGGCACGGTCACGCTGAAGCACGTCTGGGAAGCCGCCGAGCGCGCGCAGTTCCACGACGAGGTCGTCGACCGGCAGCGCACGCAACTCCCTGCGAGTGCTGGGCAGGTGCGGCGCCGCCCGGCCCGAGACGAACAGGTGCCGGGGCGGCCGGCCGCCCTGTTCGACGATCTTCCGGGTGACCAGGTAGGCGGTCAACGCGCCGACACTGTGCCCGAAGATGGCGTAGTCACCGGTGAACTCGCTGCCCAGTCCGGAAAGCACGTCGTTGACGAGCTTCCTGGCGTCGTGGTGCGCGGCCTCCCGGCCGCGCGCGGCGCGGCCGGGCAGCTGCACCGGGCAGACCACCAGATCATCCCCTGCGGCGTCCCGCCAGTTCGCGTAGACGGCGGCGCTGGCGCCCGCGTGCGGGAAGCAGTACAACCGCGTCCCGGTCCCGGATCGGCCGTACGGCAGCCAGGGCGAGATGGTGTTCGCCGCGGTCACTCGACGTTCACCACCAGGTACGTCGGTGACGGCTGGATCTGGCTGAGGTCGGACTCCAGCACCAACTGGTTGCCGTCACGGGAGATCTCGGTGAAACCGGCGAACGCGTAGGTCACGAACATGACCCGGTTGCGTCCGGTCTCGACGAAGTCCGCCCGCAGCCTGGCACCGTCCTCCTTGGCCAGCCGCATCACGTGGTTGAGCAACACGGTGCCGACACCGCGCGCCATCACCCGGCACGACATCAGCATCATCCGCAGGTGCCACGCGGGCTGCCCGCGCTCGACCAGCGCGAGGCCGATCTTGCCGTAACCGCCGTACTTGTCGGTCAGCGACGCGACCAGCAGCAGGTGGTCCGGCGACGTGCGCAGCTCGTCCAGTTCCTCGTAGGAGTACGTGCGCCCGGTCGAGTTCAGCTGGTTGGTGCGTACGGTCAGTTCTTCCGCCCGCTGCAGGTCCTCCCGCCGCGCCCGGCTGATCGTGAACACCATGTCCAATGTGGACAGGAATTCCTCGTTGGTGCCCGTGTACTCCTGTTCCACCTGGTCACGCACCGCGGCCGCGCGGTAGAGCTCGCGGCGCACACGGGACTCGTCGGTGACGAACTTCGGCCGGAACTCGTCGGACGCCAGTTCGGCGGCGAGCCTGCTGACGTCCACGGTCTTCACCGCGGGCAGCGCGTGCGCGACCTCCGCCAGTTCGAACGGCTGGTCGTCGACGAACGCGATGGCGTCCAGGCCGATGTTGAGCGCCTTGGCGATCCGTTCGACCGACTGCGACTTCGGATTCCAGTTGATCTGCGGATACAGGAAGTACTCGGCCAGTCCGGCCGCCTCCAGCCGGGCCGTCGCCGCTTCGTGGTCGTTGCGGCTGGCCACCGAATGCAGGATGCCGATCTCGTCGAGCCGCTTGATCTCCGCGACGACCTCCGGACGGACCCGCACCTGACTGTCCTCCAGGAGCGTGCCGTCCCACAGCGTGTTGTCCAGGTCCCACACCACGCACTTGATCCGACCGCGCTTCGGCTTCGCCGAAGCCGCGGTGTCCGCCTGCGTCACCGCGCCACCTCTCGATACGCCTCGGCCGCGATGGTCAGCTCCTGGATCTGGGTGCTGCCCTCGATGACCTCGGTCACTTTGCTGTCGCGGTACAACCGCGCCACCGGATAGTCGGCGCTGAAACCGTTAGCGCCGTGGATCTGGACCGCGTCGTTCGCCGCTCGCACGGCCGCTGTCGACGCGAAGTACTTCGCCACCCACGTGGCCATGATCGTCGCCGGGTCGCCGGCGTCCTTCAGCGCGCCCGCCCGCTGGCACAGCAGTTGTGCCGCGTCCCGGGCGGTCACCATGTTGCTGACCATCGCCCGCACCTGGGGCAGGTCCCGCAATGCGGCGCCACCGGCGGTGCGGGCCGACGTGTAGGCCGCACACGCGTCGAGGGCGGCGCGGATGATGCCGACCGAGCCGCACGCGACGCTGTAGCGGCCCAGATCCAGCGCACTCGTCATCACCGTTCCCGCCGCCCAGCCCCGCGGGCCGAGCAATGCCGACGCCTCCAGCCGTACGCCGGTGAACTCGACGGTGGCGAGCATGCTGGCCGGCGTGCCCATCACGTGCCGCAGCGGAGTCACGTCCACGCCCGGCTGATCGGCCTCCACCAGGAAGGCGCTCATCCCACCGCCGGTCCCCGCGAAGACCATGAACAGGTCGGCGAGCTGGCCGCCGGTGATCCACTTCTTGCGGCCGTCGAGAATCCAGCCGTCGCCGTCCGGCACCGCCTTGGTGCCCTCGGCGGTGGAATCGCTCCCGCTGTGATCGGGCTCGGTGAGGCAGAACGCGCCGAGCGCCTTGCCTTCCGCGAGCGGCCGCAGCCAGCGCTCCCGTTGCCCGTCACTGCCCCAGCGGTGCACCGACGCGGACACCATCGTGTGCACGGTCAGCAGGCTGCGCAGCGAGGAACAGCCGCGGCCGATCTCCTCGTGCACCCGGCCAAGGGTGACCATGTCCATGCCCCAGCCGCCGGACTCCGCCGGCAGGAACGGCGCCCACAGGCCTAGTTCGGCCACCCGGCCCAGGACGTCCTCGGGCATGCGCTCCGCGCGGTCGAACTCGTTCGCGTGCGGCGCGACCTCATCGTCGACGAACCGCCCGACCTCGGCCAGGTCCCAGGTCTCCACCTGCACACCCCCGCTCGCGCTCAGCGCGCCGTCGCGGCCGACTGCTGCCGCCGCACGAGGTCGGCCATCCGCGCCACCGTGCGGAAGTTGTCCAGGTTGAGCTCCTCGTTGGGGATGCGCGTGCCGAACGCCTTCTCGATGAACATCACCAGCTCCATCGCGAACAAGGAGTTGACGAACCCCAGCGCGAAGATGTCCTGCTCGTCGGTGAAGGTCATCCGGGGGAACTTGGCGGTGATGAAGGCGCGGATCTCGTTGCGGGCATCCTGCGACATGATGGGCCTTTCTCGTCTGGTCGGGGAAGTACGGACAGGTCAGCCCGCGTAGGTGTAGAAGCCTTTGCCGCTCTTGCGGCCATGCAGACCCGCGTCCGTCATCTTCTTCAGCAACGGGCATGGGCGGTACTTGCTGTCGTTGAACTGCTCGTAGAGCACTTCGACGCTGTAGAGGATCGTGTCCACGCCGATCAGGTCGGCCGTCTCCAACGGCCCCATCGGGTGACCGAAACAGCTGCGGAACACCTCGTCGACCGTCTCGGCGTCGGCGACGCCTTCGTGCACGAGGAAAGCCGCTTCGTTGACCGTCAGCATGAGCACCCGGTTGGACACGAACCCGGAGGCGTCGTTGACCGGGATCGGCTTCTTGCCCATCGACTCCAGCAACGCGCGGACGGTGTCCTTGGTCTGCTCGCTGGTGTGGTAGCCCGGAATGAACTCGCACGCGGGCTTCATCGGCACCGGGTTCATGAAGTGCACGCCCATCACCTTGTCCGGGCGCGACGTCAGCGAGGCGATCTTGGTGATCGGAATCGCCGACGTGTTGACGACGAACACAGTGCCCGCCTTGCAGGCCGCGTCGAGCTTCGGGTACAGGGCGCTCTTGAGCTCCCAGCTCTCGGTGATGTTCTCGATCACCACCTCGGTCTCGGCGAGCAGGCCGAGCGAGGTGCCGGTGGCGATCAGGGACAGCACGGCCGCCGGGTCGACCTCCGGCCCGCCGAGCATCCGGCTCATCCGGCAGTCCAGCTCGATCCTGGTCACCGCCCGGTCCAGCGCATCCGGGTCGTTGTCCACCAGGACAACGGAATGCCCGCTCTGGGCGAGGTTCTGCGCGACACCGGTGCCCATCACACCGGCGCCGACGACACCGACAAAAGTCATCGATTCTCCTTGACTGTGGTCAGATCCAGCACACCGTCGACGCGGCCGTGCGCCCGCCGCACCGCCTCGGCGACCTGGTCGGCCGGTCCGCCGAACTCGTCCGCGAACACGACTGTGGCGCCCAGTTCCCTGCCCAGCCGGACGGCCAGCGCCCGGCCGGTCCCGGTGACGTCGCCGTCGACCAGGTACACCGGTTGAGCGGCACGTGTCCCGTACGGGACCACCGTGCCGGACAGCCCGGCGGCCGGTTCGATCCAGTAGCGCTCACGCTGGAAGGCGTAGCCGGGCAAGGTCGTCTTCCGTGGCTCACGGCCGTCGTGGTAGGCCCGCCAGTCGATGTCCACACCGGACAGCCACAGCCGGCCGAGCGCCTCGGTGAGCACTTCGGTGCCGGGCCTCGGATCGGCCTCGCCGGGCAGCGAGGGGACGAGCCGCGCCCAGCGATCCTGGGGGAAGTCGGGGTGCCCGCGGAACATCGAGCCGAGTGACTGGCCCGCGCCCAGTTCGACGAGTACGGCGTCCGGCCATTGCGTCGCGATGTGCGCGATCATCGTGGCGAACCGCACCGGGCGGCACATGTGCTCGGCCCAGTAGCCCGGGTCCGCCAGCTGTTCGCCGGTGATCGGCACGCCGGTGACATTGGACAGGTAGGGCGTGTCAGGGGTGCGCGGCTTGAGGTTCTTACGGGCCCACGCGGTGAGTTCGGCCGCGACCGGGCGCAGTGCCCGCGAGTGGAACGCGTGCGTGGTACGCAGCGGCCGGGCGGGAACTTCCCGCGCGGCAAGCTTTTCGGTCAGCTCGGCGACCGCGTCCACCGGGCCGGACACCACCAGCATCCGCGGCCCGTTGACCGCGGCGATGTCCAGGCCGGACGCGGTGATGTCACCGGCCATCCGGGTCAGCTGGTCCGTGGACAGCGGGATCGCGGCCATCGCGCCCGCGGGCAGCGCCGAGATCAGCTGGGCCCTGGTGGCGACCAGCGCGGTCGCCTCCGGCAGCGTCAGGCTGCCCGCCAGTGCGGCGGCGGCGAACTCGCCGACGCTGTACCCGGCCAGGATCGCGGGTTCGGCTCCCCAGGCTCGCAGCAGCGTGCCGAGTGCGTAGTCGATCGCGAAAACACCCGGCTGGACGGTCGTCGTCTCGGCGGACTCGGTGTCCGGCACCCGGCCGAGCAACCGAGCCAGGTCGCCGCCGCCGGCGGATCTCGGCCCGACCAGGTCCGCGACCGGGTCGAACCCCAGCTGGTCACGGAACAGCTCGGCGCATTCGTCGATCGCCGTGCGGAACGCCGGTTCGGTGGCGTACAGCCCGCCCGCCATGCCCGCGTACTGCTCGCCGACTCCGGCCAGCAGGAACCCCGCCTGCCGCGAGACCGTTGCGGCGTCTGCGAGCACACGGGTCTCCGACGCCAGCGCCTCCGCCGCGTCGGCCGGCGACGAGACCACGGTCATCCGCCGGTGTTCGAACGCCTTGCGGCCGAACTGGAGCGTGTAGCCGACGTCCGCCAGGTCTGTCCACTCAGGACTACTCGCGGCCAGCCGGGACGTCGCGGCGGCCACGGCTTCGGGCGTACGGGCCGACCACACCAACAGCTGGTGCGGCCGCTCAGCTTCCCTCTCCCGCGACTCCTCCGGGGCTTCCTCGACGACCACGTGCACATCGGCGCCGCCGTAGCCATGCGCGGTCACCCCCGCGATCCGGGGACGGTCGCCGCGCGGCCAGTCAGTCAGTTCGGCGACCACGGAAAGCTTGTCGCCGGACAGGGGAAGCTGCGGGTTCGGCGTGGCGAAGTTCACCGCGGGCGGGAGTTTCCCGTGGTGCAGCGCGAGCGCGGTCTTGATCAGCCGCGCGATCCCGCCCGCCTGGTTGATGTGGCCGAGGTTCGCGTCGGTCGAGCCGAGCGTGACCCGCTCGACGCCGTCGACGTCGAAAACCTTCTGCAGCGCCGAGATCTCCGCGACATCGCCGAACGGTGTGCCCATCGTGCCCACCTCGACGTGGCCGACCTCGGCCGGGTCCACGCCCGCCGCGGCCAGTGCCTCGGCGACCACAGCGGTCTGCCCCGGCACGCCGGGCAGGTCGAACCGCTGACGGCCCTGGTTGCCCTCGTGGTTCACCGCCCAGCCGCGGATGACCGCGTAGATCCGGTCGCCGTCGGCCTGCGCGTCCTCCAGCCTGCGCAACACCACGACGCCGACGCCGTCACCGGGGATCTTGCCGTTGGCGCCCGCGTCGAGGACGCGGTTCGTCCCGTCCGGGGAGAACTGGCCGCCGTCAACGTAAAGGTAGCCAGGGGTCTGCGGCACGATCACGGACACCGCTCCGGCGACGACCACGTCCGATTCGCCGGTCAGCAGGCTGGTGCAGCCCTGGGCGACCGCCGTGAGCGCGGTCGAGCTGCAACTCTGCACGCTCACCGACGGCCCGGTCAGGTCGAGCGCGTACGACAGACGGGACGGGATCAGGTCTTTCTCGTTCTGCAGAACCAGGTGGCCGGGGCCGTGGGTGAGCACGGCGGACTCGTCGCGCAACAGATTCGACAGCAGATAACTGCTCGGCGCGCCACCGGCGAACACCCCGACGGGACCGTCGATCCGATCGGGGTCGATGCCGCCGTCCTCCAAGGCATGCCATGCGCATTCGAGGAACAGCCGGTGCTGGGGGTCGAGCAGTTCCGCGTCGGTCGCGCTGTAGCCGAAGAAGTCCGCGTCGAACCGGTCGATGTCCGGCAGCAGCCCGGCGGCCGGGACGAACGCGGGGTCGTCGGCCAGTTCCGGCTCCACTCCGGCGGCGAGCAGTTCGGCCCGGCTCATCCTGGTGATGCCGTCGCGCCCGGCGCACAGATCGGCCCAGAACTTCGCGATATCGGGGGCACCGGGGAAGGTGCCCGCCATGCCCACGATGGCGATGTCGTCGCCGGTGTCGCGTTCCCGCATGCTCATCTGTCGGTCACTTCCCGGTCCGGTTCTGGCGCTTACGCAGGTTGGCGGCACGAGCCCGGCGGCGCTCACCGCGCGCGGACGCGTCCTCGGCCACCGCGGCGGGGGGCGGCGCGGCGGCGTCCGGCTCGCCGAACAGCGTCGCGAACTCGGCGATGGTCGGCTTCTCGAACAGGCTGGCCGGGGCCAGCTCGACACCGAACTCCTTGGCGACCCGGCTGATCACCACCATGCCGATCAGCGAGGTGCCCCCGAGATCGAAGAACCGGTCGTTGACGCCGGCCCGCTCGATGCCCAGGCAGTCCTCCCAGATCGCGCCCACCCGTTCCTCGGCCGGCGTGCGGGGAGCCACGTAGGGGGTACGCAACTCGGGGCGCGGGTAGCGCTCCCTGCCGCCCAGCTCCCCGTCTGCTCCGGCCACCAGCGCGTCGACCGAGCCGAGCTGGGCCAACGCGGCCAGCGCGTCGGAAAGCCCGATCGGCAACGCGGTCACCTGCGACTCGCCCGAGGCGACGATGCGGGACAGCAGCTGCGTGCCGTCCTCGGCCGGGATGCCGAATTCCTCACGGAACCGCTTGGCGTTCTGCTGGAGTTCGGCCGAACCCGCCAGCCCCGCCGATGTCCAGGCGTCCAGCTGCCACGGTCCCCAGGCCACCGAGACGACCCGCTTGGCCACCTCGCCGGTGTTGGCCGTCACGGCTGCGAAGGCGTCGAGGAACGCGTTCGCCGCGGAGTAGTCCGTCTCGCCGACGCCGACGGTCAGCGTGACCGAGGACGAGTAGAGCACCAGCAGCTCCACCGGATCGGCGCGCAGCGCGTCGGCAAGGGCGAGGGTGCCCGCGACCTTCGGGGCGAGCACGGCCGCGGCCTGCTCCTCGGTCTTGTTCTGCAACAGCCCGCCGCCCGCGACGCCCGCCGCGTGGATGACGCCGTGCAGCTCGCCGAAGTGCTCGCGGACCTGCCGCAGCATCGGCCCGACCTGTTCCGGGTCGCTGACGTCGGCCTGCACGACGAGCACTTCGGCACCGAGAGCACGCAACTGCCGTACGGCCAGCAGCACTCCACTGGTTTTGTCGTCCACGCCGTGCTCGGCGATCCAGGTGTCCCAGGTGTCCTGCGGCGGCAACGCGGTGCGCCCGGTCAGGGCGAGCCGGGCGCCGCTCCGCGCCAGCCGCCGGGCCAGTGCCAAGCCGAGCACACCCAGGCCGCCGGTGATCAGGTAGACCCCGCCGGGACGCCAGGCTTCGGCGTCGTCGGCCTCCGGCAGCACCACCGGATCGAAGTCGCGGACCCAGCGGCGGCCGCCGCGCCAGGCGGCGACGCCGACACCGTCCACGGTGTCCGAAGTGGACGCGGCCAGGATGTCCAGCTCCCGCAACGCCTGCGCGGCCAGGTCGCCGTCCGCCGCGAAGTCCGCGTACTGCGAACGGACCAGCGGATACTCCGCGGCGATGGCGTCCGTCATCGCCGCGATGGTCGCGGCATGCGGATCGCCTGCGTCCCCGCCGAGCACGTCGAACCCGTTCGCGGCCAGGCAAACCAGTTCGACCCGCCGGTCGGCGCACTCCGCGCCGATGGCTTTGCCCAGCCGCATCAGGCTGTAGAAGCCGCTTTCCAGGCCGGTGTCGGTCAGGCCGTGGGCGTGCACGATCCGCACCGGCGCGCCGGTGATGCCCGCCAGCAGGCTCCGGTGGTCCTCCGTGCCGGCGTGGATCACTTCGTGCCCGGCTTCGGTGGCCAGCGCGGTGAACCGCTCGGCGAACGGACCGGCTTGGGCGAAGAGCACGAGCGGGCCACCAGTGGCCGGGGCCGGACGGCTGTTGTCGCGGCGCCAGGTCGGTGTGTAGGTCTTGAGGCCGTCGTAGACGGGCTTCGCGGGGGCTGTCTTGTCCATCGACCAGTTCTCGCCGCGCCCTGTGGTCTCGGGCCAGTAGCGGCTGCGCTGGAAGCGGTACGCGGGCAGCGTGACGAACCTGCGGTCCTCGCCAGCGCCACGTGCCCAATCCACCGGCACGCCGTGCTCCCACAGTGCGCCGAGTGCCTTGAGCCAGCTGCGCCGGTCCGTGCCGGGCGACGGGGCGGGCAGCAGGGAAACGACCGGCGTCCCGGCGAGGTGTTCGCCTGCGGCCTCGGCGCCCGCGTCGCCCAGACCGGCCTCGACGAGGACTTCGGCATGGCGGCCCAGGCCGAGCAGCCCATCGGCGAAGCGGTCGGCGGCTCGTGCCCAGTGGGCGGCGTCGCGCGCTTCGGCGGCAGTCAGCGCATCGCCCGTGCGCGGCGAGACGACGGTGATCACCGGGTCGGACGCGGTCGCGGGCACTGTGCCGTCAAGGGTGAGTGCGAGACCGTCGGCCAGCGAGACGATCCCGCCGACGACAGTGGCGACGTACTCGCCGCTCCCCTGGCCCAGTACCACGGCCGGGACCAAGTCCCACGAGGCCAGCATCTGGACCAGCGCGTACTGCACCGCGAACGCCGCAGCCCCATCGGCCGCAGCGCCGTCATCATCAGCAGCGGCGTCGCCGTGGAGCGCGTCCAGCAGGTCGACCCGGCCGTTGAGCAGGCCGGCGCACTCGTCGATCGCGGCACGGAACGCGGGTTCGGTGTCGTACAGCTCGCGAGTCGTGCCACGCCACGCGCCGGACTGTCCCGGGAGCAGCAGGCCGAAGCGACGGTTGTCCTCCACGACCGAACCGGTGATGTCCGTGCGCAGCGAAGCAATGGCATCGTTGAGGTCGCGCACCAGCAGTGCGGACCGTACCGGCAGCGCACTGCGCCCCGCCTGGGTGGTGTAGGCGACGTCGGCCAGCTCCAGTTCCGGATGGGCTTCGAGGTGGTCCGCCAGCGCGGCGGCGTTGGCCCGCAACGCCGAGTCGTTGTGCCCGGACAACGTGAGCAGCTGCCATTCGGGGCCAGGGCGGGAAACCGTGGCCCCGGGTGCCTGTTCCAGGACAAAGTGGACATTGGAGCCGGACCAGCCGAACGAGCTGACGCCCGCACGCAGCACGCCGTCGGCGTCCGCCGGGAACGGCCGCACGGCCTCCACCGGCCGGACCGGACCGTCCACTGTGACCACCGAATTCGGGTTGGTCATGTGCAGGTTGCCCGGCAGCCGGCCGTTTTCCAGCGCCAGCACGGTCTTGATCAAGCCGGCCATCCCGGCCGCGGCCTGGGTGTGCCCCACGTTGGTCTTGACCGCGCCCACGAGCAGCGGTTCCGGCGCGGCGCGGTCGCTGAAGACGTCCTGCAACGCGGTGAACTCGATGGCGTCGCCGAGCGGCGTGCCCGAGCCGTGCGCCTCCACGTAGCCGACCTGGTCCGTTCGCAGGCCCGCATCGGCCAGTGCGGCACGGATGACCGCGGTCTGCGCGGTCCGGTTGGGCGCGGTGAGACCGTTGCTGCGGCCGTCCTGGTTGGTCGCGGTGCCGCGGATCACCGCGCGGGCCCGCTGGGCCGGGCCGACGTCCTGCGCGCGGCGCAGGATGACCGCGCCGCCGCCTTCGCCGATCACGTAGCCGTCGGCGGACTCGTCGAAGGTCTTGGTGCGGCCGTCCGCGGCGAGCATGCTCATCTTGCAGGACTGGACGAACACCTCCGGACTGGTCATCGCCGACGTGGCACCGACGATCGCGATGTCGCACTCGCCCCGGCGCAGGCTCTGCACGGCCAGGTGCATGGCGCTGAGCGCGGACGAGCAGGCGGTGTCCACGGTCAGGCAGGGCCCGTTCAGGTCGAGCTGGTGCGCGATCCGCCCGGCGGCGGCGGACAGCGAACTGCCCAGGGTGAAGTACGGGTCGTTGGAGGCGCCGTCACCGTCGGCCCGCAACTGGACCGTCGTGTACTGCATGGTGTCGATCAGCCCGGCGAACACGCCGGTGCGGCTGCCCCGTAGTTGCTCGGCGGTGAGCGACGCGTCCTCCAGCGCTTCCCAGACCAGCTCCATGAGCAGCCGGAAGCTCGGGTCGAGCCGGCGCGCCTCCTGCGGGGCCAGTCCGAAGAACGCCGCGTCCCAGTCGATGATGTCCGAGACGAACCCGCCTTGCTGGGTGTAGGCCTTGCCGGGTGCGGTGCGGTCGGGGTCGTAGTAGTCGGCCGCGTCCCAGCGCTCCGGCGGGACTTCCCGGATGAGGTCCTTGCCCTCGACGAGGTGCTGCCAGAACCGCTCCGGGGTGTCGCTGCCGCCGGCGAACCGGCACGCCATGCCGACCACGGCGATCTCCTGCCCCCGCTGGGTCTCCGTGCGCGCGGGGCCCGTCAGCGCCTGACCGGCCCGTGGGCCGAGTTCGGCGAGCAGGTGCGCGGCGAGGGCGGCCGGGCTCGGATGGTCGAACACGACGGTCGGCGGCAATGCCAAGCCGGTCTCGGCGTTGACCCGGCCACGCAACTCGACAGCGGTGAGCGAGTCGATGCCCAGTTTGGTGAACAGCTGCTGCGGCCCCACGCCGTCGCCGTCATGGCCCAGCACGGCTGAGGTGTGGGTGATCACCACGTCGAGCAGCACACGCTCCCGTTCGGCCGCGGGCATTCCGGCGAGCCGGGCCCGCCAGGCTTCGGCGGCCTCGGCGCCCTCCTCGGCCAGGCGGGCTTCGGCCTCGGCCATCGCGACGACCTCGGGAAGGTCGTCCACCAGCAGGTGCGGTCGCAGCGCGCGGAACGGCGGCGCGAACTTCGGCCAGTTCAGTGCCGCCACGGTCACCGCTGTCTCGTCACGGTCCAGCACCCGCTGCAACGCCGCCATGCCCAGTTCCGGGTCGATGGCCGGCACGCCGAGGTCTTCGAGGACCTGGCCGATCTCCTCGTGGACGCTCATGCCGACCCGGCCCCAGCGGCCCCACGCGACCGACGTGCCCGCCAGGCCACGGAACCGGCGCTGCTGGGCGACGGCCTCCAGGTAGGCGTTGGCCGCGCCGTACGCGCTCTGCAGGCTGTTGCCGATGGACGCGGCGATCGAGGAGTACAGCACGAAGGCGTCCAGATCGAGGCCTTCGGTGAGCTCTTCGAGGTTCCGCGTGCCCGCGACCTTCGAGCGCAGCACGTCGGCGTAGCGGTCGCGGTCCAGGGCCGTGATCTGGCCGATGTCGAGCACACCGGCGACGTGGAACACCGCGCGGAGGTCGGCGCGGACGCTGTCGACCACGGCCTTGAGGGCGGCACGGTCGCCGACGTCGCAGGCGGTGATGGTCACCCTGTCGCCCAGCTCCGCACGCAGGGCGGCGGCGCCGGGTGCGTCGTCGCCTTGCCGGGAGATCAGCACGACGTGCTCGGCACCCGAGCCGATCAGCCATTGCGCGAGGACGCCGCCCAGGCCGCCGGTGCCGCCGGTGACCAGCACCGTGCCGCGTGGCTTCCAGGTGCGTTTCGGTTCGACGGGCTCGGCGTGCACCAGGCGGCGGCCGAACGCGCCCGCGGACCGCAGCGCGACCTGGTCCTCGCCCAGGTCACCGGTGATCACGTCGCGCAGCAGCCCGCGCACCCGGTCGGACGGCTCGGCCGGGACGTCGACCAGACCACCCCACAGCCGGGCGTGCTCCAGCGCCGCGGCCCGGCCGAAACCCCAGATCTGGGCCTGGGGTGCGGAGGCGGGCGCCTCGTGCGGGCCGGTGGCCACGGCCCGCCGCGTGACCGTCCACAGTAGACCGCCAAGATCCAGCTCGGCCAGTACCCGCACCAACGACATGGTCGCTTCGGCACCGAACGACAAGCCATCGGTCTCGGTCTCGTCCAAGGCGACCAACGACAGCACGCCGTCGACCGGGGCGAGACCGTCCAGCGCGGCGGCCACATACGCGTGGTCAGGCGCGTCGAGCACCACCCGCTCCACCTCAGCGCCGGACAACGCCGCCGCAGCGGCCTCGGTCCAGTCGTTCGCCGTGGCGGAGGACACCACCAACCAGCGACCGGTGGCCGTACGGGCCGTGGGGGTGAAAGGCTTCCACCGAATGTGATAGGCCAGATCGTCCACTTCGGACTCGACCGCGCGGGCCCGGCGCCAGCGGGCGAGCGCGGGCAGAACCTCGCCGAGCGGCGCCTGCGCACCAGGCAGGTCCAGCTCCGCGGCGAGCTCGTCGACGTCACCCTTCGCCACGACGGTCCAGAACCGGGCGTCCTCGGTACCGGTGACCGCTTCCCCGGCGCCGGAATCCTCCAGCCAGTAGCGCCGACGCTGGAACGGGTATGTCGGGAGGGGGACAACACGCGCACCGCTGCCGTCGAGATAGGCGGTCCAGTCGACGCGGATGCCGTGGGAATGCAGCATTCCCAGTGCGCTGACAAGGGTGTGGACCTCGTCGCGGTCCTTGCGCTGGGCGGCGGCGAACACGGTCTCGTCCGGGCGCGTGGACCGGCCCATCGCGGTGAGCACGGCGTCCGGGCCAACCTCAAGGAACGCGGTCACGCCGCGCCCGTGCAGAGTCTGGACGGCATCGGCGAATCGGACGGCCTCGCGGACGTGCTCGACCCAGTACCGCGGATCGGTCAGCCGGTCGGCGAGGTCACCGGTCAGCGTGGAGACCACGGGGATCGTGGGCTCGGCGTACACCAGGCCACGGGCGACCTCGGCGAAGTCGGCCAGCATCGGGTCCATCAGGCTGGAGTGGAAGGCATGCGACACCTTCAGCCGAGTGGTCCGGCGGTCGGCGAACCGCCCGGCCACCGCGAGGGTGGCGGCCTCGGCACCGGAGATGACGACGGCACGCGGGCCGTTGACCGCGGCCAGGCAGACGTCGTCGGTCAGGTGCGGGCGGATCTCCTCCTCGGTCGCCTCGACGGCGACCATGGCGCCACCCGCGGGCAGCGCCTGCATCAGACGGCCACGGGCCTGCACCAGCTTGGCCGCGTCGGCGAGCGACAGCACCCCGGCGACGTGCGCGGCGGCCAGCTCACCGATCGAGTGGCCGGCAAGGAAGTCAGGAGCCACACCCCACGAGGTGACCAGGCGGAACAGTGCCACCTCGATCGCGAACAGCGCGGGCTGAGCGAACTCCGTGCGGTTCAACCGCTCAGTGTCATCGCCGAACATGACCTCGCGCACGCCTGGCAGGTGCGCGCAGACCTCGTCGAGCGCCGTGGCGAAGACCGGGAAGGCCTCGTACAGCTCACGGCCCATGCCGATCCGCTGCGCACCCTGGCCGGTGAACAGGACGGCCAGGCGTCCCGCGGTGGCGACTCCGGTGATCGCGCCGGCATCGCCGTCGGCGACGGCTCGTAGCCCTGCGGCCAGCTCGTCGCGATCGGCACCGACGACGACCGCTCGGTGTTCCAGCGCGGCACGGGTGGTGGACAGCGACAGCGCGAGGTCCACCGGCTCACCGCCGGGTTCGTCCACACTGGGCAGCAGCGAGGCCGCCTGAGCCCGGACCGCGGCCGGTGACGCTCCGGACAGCACGTACGGCACGACCGGTGGCGCGACCACGTCACGTGACGGCAGGGCAGCCTCGGGGGCCTGCTCCAGGATGATGTGCGCGTTAGTACCGCTGATGCCGAACGACGACACCGCCGCGCGGCGCGGCCGTTGCACCTCCGGCCACGGTTGTTGTTCGGCCAGCAGCGACACCGCGCCCATCGACCAGTCGACGTGCGGGGTCGGCCGGTCGACGTGCAGGCTGGCCGGAAGCACCCCGTGCCGCATGGCCTCGACCATCTTGATGATCCCGGCGACACCCGCGGCCGACTGGGTGTGCCCGATGTTGGACTTGACCGAGCCGAGCCACAACGGCTGCGTGCGGTCCCGGCCGTACGTGCCCAGCAGCGCCTGTGCCTCGATCGGGTCGCCGAGCCTGGTCCCGGTGCCGTGCGCCTCGACCACGTCTATGTCCGATGTGGACAGCCGGGCGTCGGCGAGCGCGGCACGGATCACCCGTTGCTGCGACGGGCCGTTCGGCGCGGTCAGTCCGCTGGACGCGCCATCGGAGTTGACCGCGCTGCCGCGAACCACGGCGAGCACGGGATGACCGTTGCGCTGAGCGTCCGACAGCCGCTCCAGCACAAGCACACCGACGCCCTCGGCCCAGTTCGTGCCGTCCGCGGCGGCGGCGAACGGCTTGCAGCGGCCGTCCGGGGCCAGTCCGCGCTGACGGGAGAACTCGACGAACGGCGCCGCGGTCGACATCACCGTCACACCACCCGCCAAGGCCAGGGTGGACTCCCCCGTCCGGAGCGAGTGCATGGCCAGATGCACTGCCACCAACGACGACGAGCACGCGGTGTCGATCGACACCGACGGTCCCTCCAGGCCCAGCACGTAGGAGATCCGGCCGGAGGCCACGCTGCCCGACGTACCGGTCCCCAGATAGCCCTCGTACTCCTCGGGCGGCGCGGTCAGCCGTGAGGCGTAGTCGGTGTAGCCGACACCGGCGAACACCCCGGTCGCGCTGCCCTTCAACGAGGACGGATCGATCCCGGCGCGTTCCACGGCTTCCCACGCGGTCTCCAGCAGCAGCCGCTGCTGCGGGTCGGTCGCCTCGGCCTCCCTGGGCGAGATGCCGAACAGTTCGGCGTCGAAGTCGGCGGCATCGTGCAGGAAGCCGCCTGCCCGCACGTAGCTGGTGCCGGACCGCTCCGGATCGCTGTCGTACAGCCCGTCGATGTCCCAGCCCCGGTCGGTGGGGAACGGTGAGATCGCGTCGACGCCGTTGGCGACGAGATCCCACAGTTGCCCGGGTGAGCGGACCCCGCCGGGGAACCGGCAGCTCATCGCGACGATCGCGATCGGCGCGGTCTGGAGTTCCTCGGCCTGCCGCAGCTGCCGACGGCTCTCCCGCAGGTCGGCCGCCATTCGCTTGAGGTAGTCGACGTACTGCTCTTCCGTTGGCATCGGTTTCTGGCTCCTATGACGGCTTCGGGGCTGCTCAGCGCGAGCCGAACTCGGTGTCGATCAGCGCGAGGATGTCGTCCGGGGTGGCGGCGTCGAGGTCGGCTTCCGGCTGGGCCGGGCGCTTGGCCGTCCAGCCGGACACCAGGCGCCGCAGGTGCCGGTCGATGTCGTCCAGGTCGGCGGCACCGGGGTCGGTGGCCGCGAGCATGGCTTCCAGCCTGGTGATCTGTTCGGTCAGCGCGGTCCCCGCGGCACCGGCCCGCGGCGCGAGTTCGGTCTGCAGGTACTTGGCCAGCGCGTCCGGGGCCGGGTAGTCGAACACCACGGTCGACGGCAGCGCCAGCCCGGTCGCGGCGGCGAGTGCGGTGCGGAACTCGACCGCGGTCAGCGAGTCGAAGCCGAGATCCAGGAAACCGCGGCCCGGCTGGATCGCCGTCGGGCTGGTGTGGCCGAGCACCAACGCCGCCTGGCCACGCACCAGGTCGAGCAGTTCGTGCTCCTGCTCCGGCCCGGCCAGCCCGGCCAGCCTGCGCCGCAACGCCTCGGCGTCGTGGGCCACGACCCGGCGGCGCGGCACCTTGACCAGGCCACGCAGCATCGGCGGCAACACACCCGCGGCCGCCACCGCGCCCAACGCCGTCGAGTCCAGTTTCACCGGAACCAGCGTGGCCTCGTCGGCGGACACCGCGGCGTCGAACAGTGCCAGGCCTTCCTCCGCGGTGAACGCCAGGAAACCGGTGCGGCTCAAGCGCTGTCCCGCCGCGTCGTCGATCGCGCCGCCCATGCCGTCCGCCCAACGGCCCCACGCGAGGGACGTGGCAGGCAGACCGAACGCACGGCGGTGCGCGGCGAGCCCGTCGAGGAACGCGTTCGCGGCGGCGTAGTTGCCCTGGCCCGCGTTACCGAGCACACCCGCGGCGGAGGAGAACAACACGAACAGGCCCGGTCGCGCGTGCAAGGTCAACTCGTGCAGGTTCCATGCCGCACGGACCTTCGGACCGAACACGGTGTCGACCCGCTCAGGCGTAAGGGCCTCGATGACGCCGTCGTCGAGCACGCCTGCCGCGTGCACGACTCCTGCCAGGTTCGGGATGCCCGCGAGCAAGTCCTCCACCGCCCGGCGGTCGCTGACGTCGCAGGCGACGATCCGGACGGTCGCGCCCAGTTCGGTGAGTGCGGCGGTCAGCTCGGCGGCGCCAGGCGCGGCCAGTCCACTGCGGCTGGTCAGCACCAGCCGGCGGGCGCCGTGCTCGCGGACCAGATGCTGGGCCAGCAGCGCGCCGAGTCCGCCGGTGCCGCCGGTGACCAGTACCTCGCCTTGGGCGAGGTCGAGCGCCTCCCCGGGGGTGGCCGGCACGGTGGCGAGCCGGGGTGCGTGGGCTTCGCCGTCGCGCAGCACGATCTGGTCCTCGCCGGTGGCCAGCGCCCGGCCGAGCGCGGTGGTATCGCCGTCCGTGTCGACCAGCACCAACCGGCCGGGGTGCTCGGACTGGGCCGAACGAACCAGGCCCCACACCGCGCTGGCGGCCGGATCGACGAACACGTCGTCGGACAGGCTGATCGCCTCCGAGGTGAGCACGACCAGTTTCGCGTTGGCGTGCGGTGACCCGGCGGGCTCGGCGAGCCATGCCTGGATCTCCGCCAGAACAGTGACGGTCGCCTCCCGCGCGGCCGAAGCCCGGTCCATGTCGTCCTGCTTGGGCAAGGTCAGGACGACGGCTTCCGGAACGTCGTCGGTCACGTTCTCGCGGGGCACCCAGGCCAGCTCGTCCGTGCCGAGGGCGACACGGGTCCAGACCTGGCGGTGCAGCGATCCGGTGGTCTCCCCCGGCACTGCCGGCCGCTCACCGAAGCTGACCGTCGCGGTCAGCACTGGCGCTCCAGTGGTGTCGTAGGCGTGCAGTTCGCCGTCTGCGGTCAGCCGCACGCGCGCCGCGGTGGCACCGATAGCGTGCAGAGCGACCTGTCGCCATGACGCGACCCAGCCTCGCTGCTCCAGAACCGGGTCCAGCAGAGCGGGATGGATGCCGAGCAGCTGCGCGGTGTCCTCCCGCGCGCCCGGCACGGTGAGTTCGGCGAACCAGTCGTCGCCGTGCTGCCACGGAAGCCCGGCCTCACCCTCGGGCCACTCGGTCAGCACGGTCGCTGGGACGTGAGCGTCGGAGACAAAGCCGGTGCCGTGCCGTTGCCACTGATGGCCTGCCTTCGTGAAGACGGAGACCGCGCGGCGGCCGTCGTCCTCGGCACCGACAACGACCTGCACTTCCCGGTCACCCACCAGCGGGGCTTCGACCGTGAACTCCTCGAGTGTGCCGCAGCCGGCCTCGTCACCGCCGCGGATGGCCAGTTCGACCAGCAGCGTGTCGGAGACCTCGGCGGGCAGGACGCCGGTGCAGAGCACCCCGCCTTCCGCCGCGGAGGTCACGGCGGACGACAGGACCGGGTGCACGACAGTGCCGCCCCCGCCGGCCACGACCGGGTCACGTAGCCAGTAACGCTGGTGCTGGAAGGGATACGTGGGCAATTCCACGACCCGCGCCCCGGTGCCTGAGAAGTACGCCTCCCAGTCCACTGCCGTGCCCGTGGCGTGCAGCCTGCCCAGCGCGGTGAGCAGCGAGGTGACCTCGTCGCGGTCCTTGCGCAGCGCGGCGACCGCAGTCCCCGAGTCGACGAGCGCGGACAGCACCGCGTCGGGACCCAGCTCCAGGAACGTGGTGACGCCCTGGTCCTTCAGCGTCTGGACGCCGTCGGCGAAGCGGACCGCCTCGCGGGCGTGACGCACCCAGTAGGCCGGGTCCGTCAGGTTCTCGGCGATGCGGCCGGTCACGTTGGACACGACCGGGATCGACGGCTCGTGGTAGGTCAGCCGGGCGGCCACTTCGGCGAAGTCGGCCAGCATCGGCTCCATCAGGGCCGAGTGGAAGGCGTGCGACACGGCGAGGCGCTTGGTCTTGCGCCCCCGCGCCTCGAACTCCGCCGCCAGGCCAAGGGCCGGCGCCGCCGCGCCGGACACCACGACCGATGCCGGGCCGTTGATCGCCGCGAGGGAGACCTCGTCGGACAGCAGCGGCCGGACCTCCTCCTCGCCCGCCTCGATCGCGACCATCGCACCACCGGTGGGCAACGCCTGCATCAGCCGTCCGCGCGCGGAGACCAGCTCGGCGGCGTCTTCGAGGGACAGCACACCCGCGACGTGCGCCGCGACCAGCTCGCCGATGGAGTGCCCGGTGACGAAGTCCGGGTGGATTCCCCAGGAGCTCAGCAGCCGGAAGAGGGCGACCTCCAGCGCGAACAGTGCGGGCTGGGCGTTGCCGGTCAGGTCGAGCGTCTCGGCGTCGGTGATGTCATGGATGCCGGGCAGCAGGGCGCACACCTCGTCGTACGCGGCCGCGAAGGCCGGGAACGCCTCGTACAGCCCGCGGCCCATGTCCAGCCGCTGCGATCCCTGGCCGGTGAACAGCACCGCCAGCCGCCCGGTCTGGGCCTGCCCGGTCACCAGGTTGGGCACGGACCTGCCGTCGGCCAGCGCGATCAGTCCGGCCCGCAGAACCGCTCGGTCGCCGACCACGACGGCACGCGACGGGTGGGCCGTGCGGGTGGTGGCCAGCGAGTACGCCACGTCGGCGGAATCGGCGGAATCGACCAGGCCGGCATCCAGCAGCCGCTGAGCCTGGGCCCGCACGGCTTCTTCGGTACGGCCGGACAGGACCCACGGGACCACGGCAGGGCCGCCGGTCCCCCGTTGCCCGGCGGGCACCTCCGGTGCCTGCTCCAGGACCACGTGCGCGTTGGTGCCGCTGATGCCGAACGACGACACCGCCGCGCGCCGCGGCCGGTCCGTCTCCGGCCAGGCCACCTGCTCGGTGAGCAGGTCTATCGCGCCGGCCGACCAGTCGACGTGCGGGGTCGGCTCGTCGATGTACAGGCTGCGCGGCACGGCGCTGTGGCGCATGGCCTCGACCATCTTGATGATCCCGGCGACGCCCGCGGCGGCCTGGGTGTGGCCGATGTTGGACTTCACCGACCCCAGCAGCAGCGGGCGTTCCCGGTTCTGGCCGTAGGTGGCGAGCAACGCCTGCGCCTCGATCGGGTCGCCGAGCGGCGTCCCGGTGCCGTGCGCCTCCACGACGTCCACAGTGGACGGTTCGACGCCCGCGTTGGCGAGCGCGGCGCGGATCACCCGCTGCTGCGACGGGCCGTTCGGCGCGGTCAGGCCGTTCGAAGCGCCGTCCTGGTTCACCGCCGATCCCTTGACCACCGCGAGCACCCGGTGGCCGTTGCGCTGTGCGTCGGACAGCCGTTCCAGCACAAGCATTCCGACGCCCTCGGCCCAGTTGGTGCCGTCCGCGGCGGCGGCGAAGGACTTGCAGCGGCCGTCGGCGGCCAGCCCGCGCTGGCGGGCGAACTCGACGAACATGGCCGGCGAGGCCATCACGTTCACGCCACCCGCCAGTGCCAGCGTGCACTCACCCGAGCGCAGGGCCTGCGCCGCCAGGTGCACCGCCACCAGCGAGGACGAGCACGCGGTGTCGATCGACACCGACGGCCCCTCCAGGCCGAGCGCGTACGAGACCCGGCCCGACACCACACTGGCGAAGGACGCGGTGGTCAGGAATCCCTCGACGTTCTCCGGAATGGCGTGCAGCCGTGAGATGTAGTCGTTGGCCAGCGCACCGGCGAAGACGCCGGTCGCGGTGCCGCGCAACGACTCCGGGTCGATCCCCGCGCGCTCCAGTGCCTCCCACGACGTCTCCAGCACCTGCCGCTGCTGCGGGTCCATCGCCAGCGCCTCGCGGGGCGAGATGCCGAAGAACTCCGCGTCGAAGTCGCCCGCGCCGTGCAGGAACGCGCCCTCGGACGCGTAGGTGGTCCCACGGTGGTCGGGGTCGGCGTGGAACAGCGTGGACAGGTCCCAGTCGCGGTTGTCCGGGAACGCGCCGACGCCGTCACGGCCTTCGGCGACCAGGTCCCACAGCTCGTCCGGTGAATTCACGCCGCCGGGGTACCGGCAGGCCATGCCGACGATGGCGATCGGATCGTCCCCGGCGACCACGGCCACGGGCGCCGCCACGACGTTCTCGATGTCACCGAGCAGCTCGGTCCGCAGGAACGCCGCCATCACGGCCGGGGTCGGGTGGTCGAAGACCAGGGTCGCGGGCAGCCTCAGCCCGGTGGCCGCACCAAGGCGGTTGCGCAGTTCGACCGAGGTCAGCGAGTCGAACCCGAGTTCGTTGAACGCACGGGTCGCTTCGATGGTGTCGCCGCCGGAACGGCCCAGTACCAACGCGGCCTCGCGCCGGACCAGGTCCAGCAGCAGCTTCTCCTGCTCGGCCTGGCCGAGCCCGGCGAGGCTGGCGTGCAGTTCGCCGCGCTGCGCGGTGGTGGCGGCCTTGGCCCTGGCCCGGCCGGGCGCACCGATCAGGCCGCGGACCAAGGGCGAGACCGGGGCGTCCGCCGCCGTGGCCCGCACCGCGGCACGGTCGAGCTTCAGCCCGACCAGAAGCGACTGGTCCACGTCGACCGCGCGGCTGAACATCGCCATGCCCTCGTCGGCCGCGATCGGCGGGAAACCACTGCGGCGCATGCGTTCCACGCCCGCTTCGCCGAGCTGCCCACGCATGCCCGCCGACCACAGGCCCCAGGCGATCGACTGGGCGGCCAGCCCTTCGCCACGGCGCAGGGCCGCCAGGCCGTCCAGGAAACCGTTGGCGGCGGCGTAGTTGGCCTGTCCGGCGTTGCCCAGCACACCGGCGGCCGAGGAGAACAACACGAACCAGCGCAACGGCAGGTGCCGGGTCAGCTCGTGCAGATGCCAGGCGGCGTCCACCTTCGGTGCGAACACGCGGTCCACGCGCTCCGGGGTGAGCGCGTCGACCAGGCCGTCGTCCAGGACGCCCGCCGAGTGCACGACACCGGTCAGCGGGTGCTCGGCCGGGATCGCGGCGAGCAGATCGGCCACGGCCTCCCGGTCGGCACTGTCGCACGCGGCCACGGTGACCTTGGCGCCCAGTTCGGTCAGCTCGGCGGCGAGGTCCGCCGCACCCGGCGCCGCCGGGCCGCTGCGACTGGTCAGCACCAGGTGCCGGACGCCGTGCTCGGTGACCAGATGCCTGGCCAGCAGGCCGCCGAGACCACCCGTGCCACCGGTGATCAGCACCGTCCCGTCCGGCTCGGGGCCGGCCGGAATGGACAGCACCAGCTTGCCGATGTGCTTGGCCTGGCTGAGGAAGCGGAACGCCTCCCGGGCGCGGCGCACGTCCCAGACGCGGACCGGCAGCGGCGTGAGCACGCCCCGCTCGAACAGGTCGACCAGCTCCGCCCACATCCGGGTGAAGAGGTCCTCGTCGGCCTCGAACAGGTCATAGGCGCGGTAGGCCACGCCGGGATGGGCGGCGGCGACCTCGCCGGGGTCGCGCATGTCCATCTTGCCCATCTCGAGGAACCGGCCGCCGCGCGGCATCAGCCGCAGCGACGCGTCGACGAAGTCGTTGGCCAGCGCGTCAAGCACGACGTCCACACCACGGCCGCCGCTGGTCGCCATGAAGTGCCGTTCGAAGTCCAGGGTGCGGGAGTTGGCGATGTGGCCGTCGTCCAGCCCGGCCTCACGCAGGATGTGCTGCTTGCCGGGGCTGGCGGTGCTGTAGACCTCGGCACCCCAGTACTTGGCGAGCTGCGTGGCGGCCATGCCGACGCCACCCGCGCCCGCGTGGATGAGCACCGACTCGCCCGCCGACAGCCCGGCCAGTTCCTTGAGCCCGTAGTAGGCGGTGAGGAACACCACCGGGATCGCGGCGGCGGTCTCGTACGACCAGCCGTCCGGTATCCGCGTCACCATCCCGCGCGGTGTGACGGCGATCGGGCCCGCGCTGCCGACCGCGACGCCCATCACGGCCGTCCCGACGGCGAGATCGTCCACTTCGGACCCGACTTCGAGCACGGTGCCCGCCACCTCGTTGCCGAGCGGGCCCGGTTCGTGGTCGAACATGCCGAGCACGTTCAGCGCGTCGCGGAAGTTCAGGCCCGTGGCGGCCACGGCGATCCGGACCTCTCGCGGGCCAAGCGGTGCCAGCGCGGGCGGATACGGTTCGAGGCGCAGATTGTCCAGCGTGCCCCGGGAGGTCATGGTCAGCCACCAGGCCGGTTCGGCCGGTGGGATCAGCTCGTCCGGATCAGGCACCGTGGCCAGGCGTGGTACGGCGAACTCGTCGCCACGCAGTGCCAGCTGCGCCTCGCCCGTGGCCAGCGCTCCGGCGAGCTGTGCAGGGGTCAGCTCGCCGGAGTCGCTGTCAACCAGCACGAACCGGCCTGGCTGCTCGGACTGGGCCGCGCGCACCAGTCCCCAGACCGCGGCCGCGGCCAGGTCCGGCCGGTCGCAGTGGACGGCATCACGGGTCAGGACGACCAGTTTCACGTCGGCGAACCGCTCGTCGGCGATCCATCGCTGGACCACCGCGAGAGCCTGGTGGGTCGCGCTGTGCGCGCTGTCGATCACGGACGCGTCGTTGGCGCGCACCGGAAGCACGACGACCGGCGGCACGCTGTCACTCAGTGAGTCGTGGAAGGCCCACTCGACCTGGTCCGCGTCGGGCGTGGGCACTGGCGTCCACTCCAGCCGGAACAGGGAATCCAGCCCGGACGGCGCGGCTGCCGTGAACTGGTCCGCCGAAATCTCCCGCAGTACCAACGAACCGACGGTGGCGACTGGCGTGCCTGTGCCGTCCGCGGCCCGCAGGGTGACGCCGCCCGACCGGCCGGGCGACAGCCGCAACCGCAACGCGGTCGCGCCGACGGCGTGCAGGGCCACGTCCTGCCACTCGAACGGCAGCCGGGCGCCGGAGCCCTCGCCGGTCATCAGGCCGATGGCGTGCAGGCCCGCGTCGAGCAACGCCGGGTGCAGGCCGAACTTCGCCGCTTGCTTGTGGGTGTCGCCCACCGCGCCGGTCCCCTGGGGCAGCTCGACCTCGGCGTAGACCTCGTCCCCGAGATTCCAGGCAGCGCGCAGGCCACGGAAGACCGGCCCGTACTCCAGGCCGTTGCGGGCCAGTTCCTCGTAGACGCCGTCGAGCGGGATGGCGGTGGCGCCTCGGGGTGGCCACTCGGTCAGGTCGAAGTCCGCGGCGGGAGCGGACGGAGCGAGCGTGCCGGAAGCGTGCCGCGTCCAGTCCGCGTCGCCGGCGCGCGAGTAGAGGGAAACCCCACGGCGGCCGGACTCGTCCGGAGCGGTCAGCACGACCTGGATGTCAAGGGCGTCCGTCAGGAACATCGGCTCGTGCAGGGTCAGCTCTTCCAGATGCGCGCAGCCCGCGTCGTCGCCCGCGCGCAGCGCCAGCTCGACCAGCGCGGTGCCGGGCAGCAGGACCGTGCCCGCGACGGCGTGGTCCGTCAGCCATGGGTGGGCGGCGGGTGACACGCGGCCGGTGAAGACCAGTCCGGCGCCGTCGGCGAGCGTCACCGACGCACCGAGCAACGGGTGATCGGCGTCGGCCAGGCCCAGCCCGGCCGGGTCGCCCGCGGCGCCGCTGGGGTACAACCAGTAGCTCTCCCACTGGAACGGGTAGGTGGGCAGATCCACCGTGCGTGCCCCGGTGCCCGCGTAGAACGCCGTCCAGTCGACGCGAGCACCGTGGGTGTGCAACGAGGCCAGCGCGCGCATCGCTGTTGTCGGCTCGTCACGGTCGCGGCGCAGCATCGGCACGCTCAGCACGCCCTCGGCGGGCAGCATGTTCGCGGCCATTCCGGCAAGCACCGAGTCCGGGCCCAGCTCGACGAACCGGGAGACGCCCTCGGAACGCAGCCAGGTGATCCCGTCGGCGAACCGGACCGGCTGGCGGACGTGCCGCGGCCAGTAGCCAGGCGTGGTGACCTCGTCGGGACCGGCGAGCTTGCCGGTCACGTTGGACACCACCGGAATGGCCGCGGTGCCGTACGCGACGCTCTCGGCGATCTCGCCGAACTCGGCGAGCATGCCGTCCATCCGCGCCGAGTGGGACGCGTGCGTGATCCGCAGGCGCTTGATCTTGTGGCCCCGTGCGGCGAACTTCTCCGCCACCGCGAGAACGGCGTCCTCGTGGCCGGACAGCACCACCGAGTCCGGTCCGTTGATCGCGCCGATCTCGACGCCGTCGGTGAGCTCGGCCCGGACCTCGTCCTCGGTCGCCTGCACGCTCACCATGGCGCCGCCCGCGGGCTGCGCCTCCATCAGCCTGCCGCGCGCGGCGACCATCCTGGCCGCGTCGGCGAGCGTCCACACCCCGGCGACGTGCGCCGCGGTCAGCTCGCCCGCCGAGTGGGCGACCATGAAGTCGGGACGGACGCCCCAGGACTCCAGCAGCCGGAACAACGCCGTCTGGACGGCGAACATCGCGGGCTGGGCGTAGGTCATCCGGTCAAGCAGTTCCTGATCGTCGCCGAAGACGACGCCGGCCAGCGGCCGGTCCAGGTGCTCGTCGAGCGCGGCCACCACGGTGTCGAACGCCTCGGCGTAGGCGGGGAAAGCCTCGTAAAGCTCCCGCCCCATGCCACAGCGCTGCGAACCGATCCCCGGGAACAGGAACGCAGTGCGGCCAAGCAGCGGCGTGCCCTCGACGACGTTCACCGCGGGCTCGCCTGCCGCGAGCGCGGTCAGCCCGGCGACGACATCGTCTCGCGTCGAGCCGACGACTGCCGCCCGGCGTTCGAGCGGGGATCGCGTCGTCGCCAGTGACCAGGCCAGATCGAGCGGGTCGAGCTCGTCCATGGCCGCCAGGACACGGGAAGCCTGGGCCCGCAGGGCCGTCTCGTTCTTGGCCGACAGCACCCACGGCAGCACCGCGGGAGGAGTCCGATCGGCGTCGACCGGCTCCTGCTCCGGCGCCTGTTCGAGGATGACGTGCGCGTTCGTACCGCTGATACCGAACGACGACACCGCGGCCCGGCGCGGCCGTCGCACCTCAGGCCATGGCCGCTGTTCGGTGAGCAGTTCGACCGCGCCCGCTTCCCAGTCGATGTGCGGCGACGGCTCGTCGACGTGCAGCGTGCGCGGCATGACCCCGTGGCGCATCGCCTGGATCGCCTTGATCACCCCGCCGACGCCCGCGGCCGCCTGGGTGTGCCCGACGTTGGACTTGAACGACCCCAGGTAGACCGGCTCCGTCCGGTCCTGGCCGTAGGTGGCCAGCAGTGCCTGTGCCTCGATCGGGTCGCCGAGCTGCGTGCCGGTGCCGTGTGCCTCGATCATGTCGACGTCCGATGTGGACAGCCGGGCGTTGGCGAGCGCGGCACGGATCACCCGCTGCTGCGACGGGCCGTTGGGGGCGGTGAGCCCGTTGGACGCCCCGTCCTGGTTGACCGCGGAACCACGGACCACCGCGAGGACACGGTGGCCGTTGCGCTGCGCGTCGGACAGGCGCTCCAGCAGGAGCATGCCGACGCCTTCGGCCCAGCCGGTGCCGTCGGCCGAGGCGGCGAAGGACTTGCACCGGCCGTCCTTGGCCAGCCCACGCTGGCGGGAGAACTCGACGAACGTGTCCGCTGTGGACATGACGGTGACGCCGCCCGCCAAGGCGAGTGAGCACTCGCCGGTGCGCAGTGCATGCCCCGCCAGGTGGATGGCGACGAGCGAGGACGAGCACGCCGTGTCCAGCGAGACCGCCGGACCTTCGAGACCCAGGGTGTAGGCGACCCGGCCGGACAGCACACTGTCGGAGGTCCCTGTGCTCAGGAAACCTTCGATCTCCTCGGGCACCGAGCCCAGCGCGGCGGTGTAGTTCGCGTACATCACCCCGGCGAACACCCCGGTGTCACTGCCCTTGAGCGTGGTGACGTCGATCCCGGCCCGCTCGAACGTCTCCCAGCCGACCTCCAGCAGCAACCGCTGCTGGGGGTCCATCGCCAGCGCCTCACGGGGCGAGATGCCGAAGAACTCCGCGTCGAACTCGTCCGCCCGGTGCAGGAAACCGCCCGAGTCGGTGTAGCTGGTGCCCCGGTGGTCCGGATCCGGGTGGTACAGCGAGGCGAGGTCCCAGCCCCGGTTGACCGGAAAGCCGGACACGCCGTCACCGCCTTCGGCCACCAGCTGCCACAACTCCTCCGGCGAGCTCACCCCGCCGGGGAACCGACAGGCCATCCCGATGACGGCCAACGGCTCCGACCCGCTCTCCTCGGCGGCACGCAGGCGGCGCCTGGTGTCGCGCAGTTCGGTGGTCAGCCGTTTCAGGTAGTCAAGGGTCCGGTCGTGGTCGGTGGTCATGCCGAGTCCTCCTTGCGGCGACGTCCGGTGTGGCCGTCGCCTGGAACGAAAAGGAAGTCAGAGTTCGTTGTCCAGCAGGGAAAGCATCTCGTCCAAAGTGGCCGACTCGACGTCCGCGTTGTCCTGTTCGCCTGCCGCGGCACGGGTCTTGTCCTGCCACAGCGAGACCAGGTGCCGCAGCTTCGCCTCCACACGGCCGCCGTCGGTGCCCGCCGGGTCGAGCGCCGACAGCGCCGCTGCCAGCCTGGCGATCTCCGCCTCGACCCCGCCGCCCGCGGCGGCACCGTCCGCGGGCGCCACCTCGGCCACCAGGAACTTCGCCAGCGCGCCGGGAGTCGGGTAGTCGAAGATCAGCGTCGCGGGCAGCCGCAGGCCGGTGGCCTCGCTCAGGCCGTTGCGCAGTTCCACGGAGGTCAGCGAGTCGAAGCCCAGTTCGGTGAACGCCTTGTCCGGCTCGATCGCGTCCGGACCGGCGTGGCCGAGCACCGCGGCCGCCCGGCCGCGGACCAGGCCGAGCAGCGTCAGTTCGGCGTCGGCCGCGGACAGCCCGGTCAGGCGCCGCTTCAGCTCGCCGGCCCGCTCCCCGGCGTCCGCCGAGGCAGCCCGGCGAGCGACCGAGCGAACCAGTGCCCGCAACATCGGGGGCACGGCGGCGGTCCGTCCGGTGGCCCGCATCCCGGCCACGTCCAGCTTCACCGGCACCGTCGCCGGGGCCGGCATCGACGTGGCCAGATCGAACAGCGCCAGCCCTTCGGCCGTGGTCAGCGCCCCGACACCGTCGCGGGCCATCCGTCCGGCGTCCACGGCGTCGCCCATCCCGTCGGACCACAGACCGAACGCCAACGAAGTGCCGGGCAACCCCTGCGAACGCCGGTACTCGGCGAGAGCGTCCAGGAAGGAGTTCGCGGCGGCGTAGTTCGCCTGCCCCGCCGCACCGAACACACCCGCGACCGAGGAGAACATCACGAACATCGCCAAGTCCCGGCCCAGCGTCAGCTCGTGCAGGTTCCACGCCGCGTCCACCTTCGGCCGCAACACCTTCGACAACCGCTCCGGCGTCAACGACGTGAACAGGCCGTCATCCAGAACACCAGCCGCGTGCACGACACCAGTCAGCGCCGGAATCCTGTCGAGCAACGCGGCCAACGCCGCACGATCCGCGGCGTCGCACGCCTCGACCCGCACTTGCGCACCCAACGCATCCAGTTCAGTCACCAACTCCACCGCACCCGGCGCGTCGAGACCACGACGACTGGTCAGCACCAGCTTCCGGACACCGCGCTCGGTGACCAAGTGCCGGGCCAACACCGCACCCAGCCCACCGGTACCTCCGGTGACCAGCACGGCACCCTCGGGGTCAAGCGCCCGCGGCACGGTCAGCACGACCTTGTCGTTGTGGTCGGCGCGACTGAGGAAGCGGAGCGCCTCGGGGGCCTCGCGGAGATCCCACGTGCGGATCGGCGACGGGGTGAGCGTGCCGGACTCGAACAAGCCGACCAACTCCTCCCATATCGCCGCGATCCGCTCGGTGCCCGCGTCCATCACGTCGAACGCCTGGTGAGTCACACCTGGATACTGCCCGTCGAGATCGCCTGAGGGACGTACGCCGGCCTTCCCCATTTCCACGTACCGCCCACCGCGCGGCAACAGGCGCGGCGACGCGCCCGCGAAGTCACCGGCGAGCAGGTTCAGCACCACGTCCGCACCACGACCACCACTGGCCGCGAGGAACTTCTCCTCCCAGTCGCACACGCTGTGTACGTGCGTGCCTTCACCGGCGGTGGCATAGACCTCCGCGCCGAGGTGGCGGGCGATCTGCGCGGCGGCCATATCCCCCGCGGCGGCGTGAATCAGGACGGATTCACCCGCCTTCAACCCGGCAACGTCGTTGAGCGCGTACCAGGCGGTGAGGAACGCCGACGGCACCGACGCCGCCTGCTCGAACGACCAGCCCTGCGGCACCCGCGTGATCCACCCGCGTTCAGCGACCGTGACCGGGCCGAAACCACCGCGGACCAAACCCGTCACCGGCTCGCCGGCCCGCAGATCGGTGACCGCCTCGCCGGCCTCGAGCACGATGCCGGCGGCTTCGTGGCCCACCGGGTCGAGCAAGTCGCGGGAGTCGGCGCCCGCGGCCCGGACCGCGATCCGGACCTCGTGGGCCGCCAACGGCTCGGCGGCTTGCGGGAACGGCTGGAATGCCAGTTCGTCCAGGCTCCCCTGGACCCGCGTGCCCAGCCGCCAGGTCCGTTCGCCTTGCGGTGGGACCAGTTCCGATGCGGTGTTCGCCCGCACCAGGCGGCACGCCTGCAGAACGCCGTCGCGCACCGCCAACTGTGTTTCCTCACCGAGGCGTGCCAGCGCTGTCTCGACGTGCTGTTCGGCGGCGTCCAGCAGCACCAGTTGCCCGGGGTTCTCCGACTGGGCACTGCGGAGCAGACCCCAGACCGACGCCGCGACCGGGTCGATCTCGTCCGTGGGAACGACCTTCACCGCGTCGCGGGTAAGCACGACCAACGTGCTGTCCGCGTTGCGCTCGTCCGCCAGCCATGCCTGAACGGTCATGAGGGTGTCGTTCAACACCTCGTGCACGGCCCGCGGAATGTCACTTGTGGACGCCTTCGGCGCCCGAAGCACGACAACCGGAGGTACGTCCTGGCTGTCGTCGTCGTGGTAAGCCCAGACGACCGGAGCACCGTCACCCACGACCGGAACCCAGCCCACCCGGAACATCCAGTCCATAGTGGACGAGCCGGTATCGAGGTTGGCCGCCGAGACCTCCCGCATCATCAACGACCCGACCGAGGCCACCGGGGCGCCTGTGGTGTCGGTCAGGTCCAGCTGGACGGAGCCGGCACCAGTGGACTTGACCCGGACACGCAAGGCCGTCGCACCGGTGGCGTACAACGAGACGTCCCGCCACGCGAACGGAAGCCGGGTCGCCTGCTCACCACCGGACAGCAGCCCGATCGTGTGCAGTGCCGCGTCAAGCAGTGCCGGATGCATTCCGAAGCGCGGCACGTCACCGTGCGCGTCGGCGGGCAGGGCCACGTCGGCGAGGACTTCGTCCCCGTGCCGCCATGCGGCCTTGAGGCCTTGGAACACGGGGCCGTAGGCAAGCCCGGCGGCGGCCAGACCGTCGTACAAGCCCGTGACATCGACCGGTTCGGCGCCCGCGGGCGGCCAAACCCCGGCCGTAGCCGCGGGACGGCTCACGTCGGAGCTGAGCACACCCGTCGCGTTTTGGGTCCACGGTTCCTCACCGGAAGCACTCTGCTTCCTTGAGTACACGGTGAATTCGCGCTTGCCGCCTTCAGCGGCACCACCAACGACCACCTGGATCGCGAGCCCGCCCTGTTCCGGCAGCACCATCGGTGCTTCGAGGCTCAGTTCGGTCACCGTCGGGCAGCCGACCTCGTCGCCCGCGCGAACGGCCAGCTCGACCACGGCGGCACCAGGGATCACCACCGAGCCAAGCACGGCGTGGTCGGCCAGCCAGGACTGGGCCGAACGGGACAACCTGCCGAAGAAGATCAGCCCGTCCCCGCCCGCGGTCGGCACAACCGCACCCAGCAACGGGTGCTCGGTCGCGGTCAGGCCGAGCCCGGCCGCGTCCCCAGCCGGCGGGGCGCCGTCGAGCCAGAACCGGAGGCGCTGGAACGCGTACGTCGGCAACGCGGTACGACGTGCCCCGGTGCCCGCGAAGAACTTCGCCCAGTCGACGGCCATCCCGTTCGCGACCAAGCGGCCGAACGCGGTCGCCGTGGACCATGATTCGTCCTGGTCCTTACGCAACAGCGGAACGAACACCGCGGTACCGGCGACCGATTCCTGGCCCATCGCGGTCAACACACCGTCCGGGCCGAGCTCGGCGAACTTCGTGACGCCAGCCTCTTCGAGGACGCGGACGCCGTCGGCGAAACGGACAGTCTCGCGCACGTGCTCGACCCAGTACTCGGGATCAGTCAACCGGTCGGCGAGTTTCCCGGTGACCGTGGACACGAACGCAACGGACGGCTCGTTGAAGGTCAAGTCCCGTACGACGGCACGGAAGTCGCTCAGCATCGGTTCCATCAGCACCGAGTGGAACGCGTGCGACACCGCGAGTTGTTTGACCCGGCGACCCATTGCCTTGAAATGCTCGGCCACGGCGAGCACCGCATTGTCCACACCGGACAGGACCACCGCGTTCGGGCCGTTCACGGCCGCCAGTGAGACCTCGTCCGACAGGTGCTCACGGACTTCGTCCGCACTCGCCTCGACAGCGATCATCGCGCCACCCGACGGCAACGCCTGCATCAACCGGCCACGCGCCTCCACCAACCGGGCAGCATCCGCGAGCGACAACACACCAGCCGCATGAGCAGCCGCGATCTCACCGATCGAGTGCCCGGCCACAAAATCGGGCTTGATCCCCCACGACTCCATCAACCGGAACAGCGCGACCTCAAGCGCGAAGATCGCAGGCTGCGCATGGCCAGTCAGGTCGAGTGTTTCCTGATCGGTGACCTCGCGGATACCCGGAATGAGGTCGCACACCTCGTCATACGCCCGAGCGAAAACCGGGAACTCCTCGTACAGACCCGCACCCATGCCGAGCCGCTGCGAACCCTGACCGGTGAACAGGAACGCCAACTTGCCCGCGACCGCACGACCGGTCACCACATTCGCCGCGGGCTGCCCTTCGGCCAACGCGGCCAACCCAGCCCGTACATCGGCCTGGTTACCCCACACCACAGCACGCCGCTCATACGCGGTCCGTGTGGTGACCAACGAGTAGGCCACGTCCACCGGCTCGCTGAGATCCGCGGTGAGCAGCCGCGTAGCCTGGACGCGCAATGCCTGCTCAGTCCGTCCGGACAGCACGTGTGGCAGCAACGCGGGAGCCTTGACCTCCCGTGGTTTCTCCGGAAGCTCCGGTGCCTGCTCCAGGATGACGTGCGCGTTCGTCCCGCTGATACCGAACGACGACACACCGGCCCGGCGCGGCCGGCCGGCTTGCGGCCATGGCCGCTGCTCGGTGAGCAGCTCCACCGCGCCGGCTTCCCAGTCCACGTGCGGCGACGGCTCGTCCACGTGCAGTGTCCTGGGCAGCATGCCGTGCCGCATGGCCTCGACGGCCTTGATCACGCCCGCCACGCCCGCGGCGGCCTGCGTGTGCCCGATGTTGGACTTGATCGACCCGAGGAAGATCGGTTCTTCCCGGTCCTGGCCGTAGGTCGCCAGCAGTGCCTGCGCCTCGATCGGGTCACCGAGCCGCGTGCCGGTGCCGTGCGCCTCCACCATGTCCACATCGGACGTCCGCAGGCCGGCACTGGCCAGCGCCTGGCGGATCACCCGCTGCTGCGACGGACCGTTCGGCGCCGTCAGGCCATTCGACGCGCCATCCTGGTTCACCGCCGACCCACGCAACACAGCCAGAACGCGGTGACCGTTGCGCTGGGCGTCGGACAGCCGTTCCAGCACCAGCATGCCGACACCCTCGGACCATCCTGTGCCATCAGCCGACGCGGCGAAGGCCTTGCACCGGCCATCGGCGGCCAGACCACGCTGACGGGAGAAGTCGATGAACGTCTCCGGCGTGGACATCACCGTGACACCGCCTGCCAAGGCGAGGGAGCATTCGCCCGAGCGCAACGCCTGCGCCGCCCAGTGCATGGCGACCAGTGAGGACGAACACGCCGTGTCCACCGACACCGCTGGGCCTTCCAGGCCGAGGGCGTACGCGACCCGGCCGGACAACACACTGCCCGAAGTGCCGGTGCCCAGGAAGCCTTCGATCTCCTCGGGCACAGAGCTCAGCCCGGACATGTAGTCCGCACGCATACCACCGGCGAACACACCGGTGTCGCTGCCCTTCAACGAGGACACATCGAACCCGGCCCGCTCCAACGCCTCCCAGGAAACCTCCAGCAGCAACCGCTGCTGGGGATCCATCGCCACGGCCTCCCGCGGCGAGATCCCGAAGAACTCGGCGTCGAACTGGTCGGCGTCATGCAGGAACCCGCCGACGTCGGCGTAAGTGGTGCCGCGGTGCTCCGGGTCCGGGTGGTACAGGGAGTCCAGGTCCCACCCACGGTTGGCCGGGAAGCCGGTCATGCCGTCGCCGCCCTGGGCCACCAGCTCCCACAGCTCCTCCGGCGAGGTCACGCCGCCGGGCATCCGGCAGGCCATCGCGATGATCGCGATCGGTTCGTCCGTGGTGCCGACGCGTGCCCGCACCTCTGTCTCAGCACCCAGATCGCCGACGAGCTCACCACGGATGTGCTCGGCCAGCGCGCCAGGAGTCGGGTAGTCGAACGTCACTGTTGACGCCAGCCGCAGCCCCGTCGCTGCGCCCAGCCGGTTCCGCAACTCGACCGAAGTCAGCGAGTCGAAGCCCAGCTCGGTGAACGCCCGGTCCGAGCCGATCGCCTCTGGCTTGCTGTGGCCGAGCACCGAGGCGACCTCGGTACGCACCAAATCGAGCAGGTGCGCCTGCTGCTCCGCACCGGACAGCCGCGACAGTTCACCCGTCAGGCCTGACACGGTCTGAACGTTGGCCGCGGCCCGTCGCTTCGGCGTCCGGACCAGGCCCTGCAACAACGGCGGAATGGCCGCGGTACGGGCGTGTGTCCGCAGTGTCGCGAGGTCCAGCTTCACCGGAACCGTCGCCGGGGCGTACATCGACGTCGCCAGGTCGAACAGCGCCAAGCCTTCGGCCGGTGTCAAGGCTCCCACGCCGTCACGGTTCATCCGGTCCGCGTCTGCCGAGTCGCCCATTCCGTCGCCTGCCCACAGGCCGTAGGCGAGCGACGTGCCGACAAGTCCCTGCGAGCGACGGTATTCCGCCAATCCGTCGAGGAACGTGTTGGCTGCGGCGTAGTTCGCCTGCCCTGGTCCGCCGAGCACGCCCGCTACGGAGGAGAACAGCGTGAACATGGCCAGTTCCCGGTCCAGCGTGAGCTCGTGCAGGTTCCAGGCCGCGTCCACCTTGGGACGCAGCACCTTGTGCAATCGCTCCGGCGTCAACGACGTGAACAGACCGTCATCCAACACGCCAGCGGCGTGAATCACCCCGGTCAGGTCGGTAATCCCCGCCAGCAGGGCTTGCAACGCCGCGCGATCGGCCGCGTCACACGCCTCGACCCGCACATCGGCACCGAGCTCGGCCAGTTCGACGGCCAACTCGGCCGCGCCTGGCGCGTCAAGTCCACGGCGGCTGGTGAGGACGAGGTTCCGTACGCCCCGCACGGCAACCATGTGCCGAGCCAAAACCGCACCCAGGCCACCGGTACCACCGGTGATCAACACTGTGCCGTTGGCGTCCAGATCACGTGGCACGGTCAGCACGACCTTGCCGATGTGCTTGGCCTGACTGACAAACCGGAAGGCCTCCGACGCCTGCCGCACATCCCAAGTCCGAATCGGCAACGGAGCCAACGCGCCCGACTCGAACAACGCGCTCAACTCGTCCCACATCGACGCGATCCGCTCAGGACCCGCGTCCATCACGTCGAACGCCTGGTATTTCACGCCGTTGTGCTGATCGGCGTCGCGGACATCGGTCTTGCCCATCTCCACGAACCGCCCGCCACGCGGCAACAACCGCATCGACGCATCCACAAAGTCACCAGCCAACGCGTTCAGCACCACGTCGACACCACGCTCACCGCTCACGCTGAGGAACTTCGCCTCAAAATCCAGGTTTCGCGACGACGCGATCCGCTCGTCCGGCAAACCCGCCGAACGCAGCACATCCCACTTACCCTCGCTCGCCGTGCCGTACACCGTCGCCCCAAGATGACGAGCGATCTGCGTCGCAGCCATACCCACACCACCAGCAGCAGCGTGAATCAACACCGATTCTCCGGCTGAAAGCTCCGCGAGGTCATTGAGGGCGTACCAGGCCGTCAGGAACACCAACGGCACCGACGCCGCTTCCTCGAACGTCCATCCGTCCGGAACCTGTGTGACATATGCGCGGTCGATCCGGGTGATCGGACCGAAACCGCCGTTCACCAAGCCCATCACCCGGTCACCGACACACAGATCAGTGACGGCCTCGCCGACCTCCAGGACAACACCGGCGGCCTCATAACCAGGCAACCCAGCATCACCCGGATACATGCCCAGCAAGTTCAGCACATCCCGAAAGTTCACACCCGCCGCACGAACCCCGATCCGCACCTCATGCGGCTCCAGCGAGTCGACAGCCTCAGGGAACGGCCGCAACTCCAACCGATCCAAATTCCCCCGAACCGGCGAATCCACCCGCCACGCCACCACACCCCCCGACGGAACCAACTCCGCCACACTGTCAGCCCGCACCAAACGACACGCATACACCTCACCATCACGCACCGCCAACTGCGTCTCATCACCCACCGCAGCAAGGGCTCGTTCGACATCCTCGTCCCGAGCATCCACCAAAACCAGACGACCCGGGTTCTCCGCCTCAGCACTCCGCAACAAACCCCACACCGACGCGGCAACCGGATCCACCACATCAGCCCCGACCACCTTCACCGCACCACACGTCAACACAACAAGCCTGCTGTCCGACTCATCGGCCAACCAAGCCTGCACGACAGCCAAAGTGTCAGTCAGCGCCGCCTGCACAGCACCCGGAACTTCCTCAACAGACGAACGAACCGGAAGCACAACCACCGGCGGCGCCTCGTCGCCCACCTCATCGTGGAACGCCCAAGCACCCACCTCACCCTGCGACGCCGCCGGAACCCAACCCACCCGGAACAACGAATCCATCACCGCAGGCGCCGAAACCGACTGCCCCGCCGTAACTTCGCGCAGTGTCAGCGAGCCGACGGAGGCCACTGGGGTTCCTGTGGTGTCGGTCAGTTCCAGCTCGACCGAGTCCGGACCGGTGGAGCGGAGCCGGACACGCAGCACGGTCGCGCCCGTGGCGTGCAACGAGAAACCCTGCCACATGAAAGGCAGCCGGGTAGCGGAGTTCCCATCGGACGGCAACAAACCGATCGCGTGCAGAGCCGAATCCAGCAGCGCCGGATGCAAACCGAAACCGGCCGCCTCACCATGCGCCGCCGGAGGCAGAGCAAGCTCAGCGAAAACCTCGTCCTCCCGCCGCCAAGCGGCTTTCAGGCCTTGGAACACGGGCCCGTAGCCCAATCCCACACCAGCCAGATCGCCATAAAGATCGGTCACGTCCACAGGTTCCGCGCCCTCGGGCGGCCAGACACCGGCCACTGTCGCCGGTTGCGCCTCCTGTGGAGCGAGCACACCAGTGGCGTGTTCGGTCCACGGCATCTCACCAGAAGCACCCTGCTGCCGAGAATAAATCGCGACCTCACGAACACCGTCGCCACCAGCACCACCAACCACAACCTGAACCGCAAGACCACCTTGCTCCGGCACCACCACCGGCGCCATCAGGTTCAACTCGACCACACGCGGGCAACCCACCTCATCACCCGCACGCACCACCATCTCCAACAACGCCGTACCCGGCACCAACACCGAACCAAGCACGGTGTGATCAGCCAACCACGGCTGCGCCGAACGAGACAACCTCCCAAAACAAATCAACCCATCGCCGCCCGCAGTCGGCACAACAGCACCCAACAACGGATGCTCAGCCGCAGACAAACCCAAACCAGCAACATCACCAACCGCCGCACCACTCTCCAGCCAGAACCGCTCATGCTGGAAGGCGTACGTCGGCAGGTCGATGACCTGGGCACCGCTGCCAGCGAAATACCTGCGCCAGTCAACAGGGACACCGTGTACGTACGCGGTGCTCAAAGCGGTCATCGCGGTCGTGACTTCGTCACGGTCCCTACGCAGGAACGACGCGTACAGGTCGCCGGATTCGTCGGCACCCATGGCCGACAGGACACCATCCGGGCCGATTTCCAAGAAGCGCCTGACGCCCGCGCCACGCAACCAAGACAGCGCATCGCCGAACCGTACAGCCGCACGAACGTGCTCGACCCAGTATTCAGGATCAACCAACCGGTCCGTGGGCTCGCCGACCACAGTGGACACCACGGGAACGGATGGCTCGTTGAAGGTCAAGCCCTGCACGACAGCACGGAACTCGTCCAGCATCGGCTCCATCAACACCGAATGGAACGCATGCGACACCGACAACCGCCTGACCCGACGACCCAGTGCCTTGAAATGCTCGGCCACAGCAACAGTCGCTGTGTCCACACCAGACAGAACAACCGCCTGAGGTCCGTTCACCGCCGCCAGCGACACCTCATCCGACAGGTACTCCCTGACCTCGTCCTCACTCGCCTCAACAGCCACCATCGCACCACCCGACGGCAACGCCTGCATCAACCGACCACGCGCCTCCACCAACCGAGCAGCATCCGCAAGCGACAACACACCCACCACATGAGCCGCCGCAATCTCACCAATCGAATGCCCAGCCACAA
>NZ_JAAATY010000027.1 GCF_013280595.1 Kibdelosporangium persicum | reverse complement strand
GCCAACAGGGCCGAAGCCGAAGCGGCAGCCACGCACGCGGCTGCACTTCGGGCCGACTCGGCCGCGTCGGACGCGACGTTCCAGGAGGCCAAGGCTGCTGAAGCGGCGCAGAACGCGGTGAACCTGGCCAACCAGGCCGCCTCCGAAGCGATGAACGCGCAAATGTCGGCCGACCGCACCAAAGCCGAAGCCGACGCCGCCGCCCATGAGGCGGTGTCCGCGGCCACCCAGGCCAGCCTCGCAGTACAAGCCGCATCAGCCGCGAAAGCCTCGTCGCAGGCGATCACCCAACCAGCCAACACCGCGATCACCGTGGTCGCGCCGTTCACCGGCCAGGACATCGACGCCGACTTCGTCGTCCGGGTCGCCGAACAAGCCCGCGCGGTCGGCGCCGAACAAGCCGCCGCGGCCGAACGCCGCGCCGCCGAAGCACTGGAGGCCGCTCGGCTGGCACAGGAGGCGGCTGATCGGGCCGCCGCGGAAGTCAAACCCGCCTACGACGCCGCCGCAGCCGCCGCGAAATCCTCCGCGGCAGCCGCCCGTTCCGCCGCCGACGCCCAGAAAGCAGCCGCCGACGCGGCAGCCGACGGCGCCGCCGCCCGGGCCGCGGCAGCTCGCGCCAACCAGGCCGACGCCCAAGCCCGCGAAGACGCACGCATCGCACGCAACGCGGCCAACGCCGCCGCCCACGACGCCGCCCTCGCCGGACGATCCGCCGCCGCGGCCGAACACGACGCCGCAGCCGCCCGCTCCGCCGCCACCAAAGCCGAAGCCGACGCCGCCGCAGCACGAGGAGCCGCCGACCGCGCCGAAACCGACGCCGCCGCAGCAGCCGCCGCAGCCGACAGCGCCCAACAACACGCCGACAACGCCGCCGAAGCAGCCAAAAACGCCTACAACGCCGCCGTCGAAGCAGGCAAAGCAGCCGACCGCGCCGAACAGGCCGCACGCGACCGCGAAGCGGCACAACGAGCGGAACAGGCCAGGCAGGCGGGCGAGGACGTACCGAGTCTGACCGCGGAGGAGGAACAACTCCTCTACCAAATGGGCGGTCCCGACCTGGTCCAGCAGAACCGGGAAGCCATTGAACAGGCCAAGCACGGGATCATCGACTTCATCATCCAGAATGGCGGACAGGTCCTGCTGGACGTCATCGGGTACACCGACGCCAAGAAGTGCTTCGGTGAAGGCGATGTCGCGGCCTGCCTCTGGACGGTCGTCAACGTCGGTTCGCTCCTGGTTCTCATCGCGAAACTTCCGGCGGTCAGTTCCGCGATCGCCAAGATCGTCGCCGGACTCACGAAGTTCCTGGAGAGCTCCGCGGCGGGCCGGAGAATCCTGGACCTCGGCCGCACGATCATGGCGGAGGCAAGGGTGGCGTGCGTGCCCGGACGAAGCTCCGCGCCGCAAGCACAGGCTCCATCCGCTGACGGAAGCCAGGCAGTCGTCCAGAACACGGCTGCCTGCCCGCGCTTCACTGTCGACTCGAACGGCGAGATAATCGACATCCTCACTCCCGCGGGGAAAATCGAGCTGCCCAAGAACCTGGATGGCGGGACAGCGACCGAGGTGGGTGAGAAGATCTGGGCACATGGCCCGAAGCTCGCCGCCGAGCTGATCGGCAAGCGGTCCCCGGAAGAGCTGCGCAGGATTGCCTCGAAGCGGGACGCCGAACGACTGCAGGATTTCTACTCCTGGGTCGAAAAGAACATGCCACGGAATCCGACCGCGCCGAGTCGCGTAAAATTGTGTCAGGAGATCATCGACGCATGGAGTTGAGCGAATGCCTGACATAAAGATCCGCGTCGCCGGAACCAGCTCGGGACACGTGTGTTTCGAGCCCAATGGGATGGCATATCCGCTTGAGCCAGGCGAGCACATGTACGTACGAGCGGATCCAGCTCAGCTGGCCGAACTGCAGATCGAGTACTGGGATGGCGGAGTGTCCCTGTGGTTCTCCGGAAACATCACAACCCTCGACAAGGACGGCAACAAGCTCGACGAAATATGGGGTGGCTGATCATCCGCCAGCCCTCCATGAGTGAATAGCTTGAGTCCACCCGTCGGCCCCACGACGGGTGGACTCACCACAAATTCCATGCCTGAAGTCGCAACCGCACTATCAACGATCAGGCTCATGACTCATGACGCCAACAAGAAAAGCCTTCCACTCCCGCGAGGCGAAGGCGAGGACTGGGCTTGCGGTGCCCAGTCTGGTGTCGCGCACACCAACGAGCCCCGGAACAGAGCCGACCTCAACACAGCCGTTCTCTTGGCCTTGACTGAAACTGGCTTTACGCCAGTTGGTCGCGACGGCGAGGGCGGTGATGGCGTCCTCGTACCTCATGATGATCACAGGTTCTTTGACGCCGGGAGTCTTCAGGCTTGATGGCCTGCACGCGCAAGCGGGTCAGCGCGTTGCGGTACCGGGTGATCTCCTCCAACTCCTCGTATGAGGCCCTTGCGGTCGCGCATTCGCCGCATCTCGACGGCGAACCACCACTTGAGCGCAGTCGGGCTCTGCGAGCCCAGCATGTCGCATGGATATTTCGGTTCGAGTCACGTGAGGCACGGCCGCGTTCAATCCTGGTTCACGCGGTGCGGGGTGGGTCGACCAGTTCGATGCCTAGGGCGACGACGCCGAGGGCTTCGCGTTCGGGAGGGTAGATCTGGCGGATGTTCGCGAGTTGCTCGTCGCGGGTGGCCAGGGGGTTGACCGAGGCGACTTCCTCGTGGTCGAACATCTCGTCGAACGTGTCGTAGCGAGTTACCCGCGTGACACGGGTGAGAACCTCATCGCCTTGGCAACGGAACCGGATCAGCGAGCCTTCCTTGATCTTGCGCCGGCTGGAGTCGTTGACGCGGATCTCGGTGGTCTTGCGGCCGGTGGCGATGAGGTCGAAGTAGCGCTTGTAGATGCCCATCTCATGGGCGCGGACGACGGGTTCCGCGGGACGTTGCGTCATGATGCGGCCGAGTTCCTTGACGGTGAACGAGCGGAAGAAGTGCTTGGGGTCGGTCAGCAGTTCGCTGACCATCCAGACCAGCGAGTCGACGTAGTTGTCGATCGAGTCGGGCCAGGCGGTGGTGTCGAGCATCCAGGGTTCGACATCGGTGGGCAGGGCGCCCTTGCCCTGCTCACGCAGGAGAGACTTGGACAGCTTCGCCCCGGTCGGGGCGAGCACCTGGGGCGTGAAGATCCGGATCGGCATGTGCGCGGGCGGGGTGTTGAGCGCGCCGAGCGCGCCGTCGACGAGTTGGCAGCCGAAGGTCCAGTCGCCGCCTTTCATCATCACGTGCAGCGTCTGGCCGTCCCGGCCGACAGTTCGTTCCTTGACCAGGTTGCGATAGAGGGTGGCCAGGTCGAGGTAGGGCTGGTCATCCTCGGGGTCGATGTGCGCCTCGTAGGTGCCGTGGTCGAAGCAGACCGCGGTGAAGGTGGCGCCATCCTCGTCGAGGTGGGCGAGTTTGGTGCGGTCGGCGCGTTTCTCCGCCCATCCGCAGTCCGGGCAGGGGACGCGGATGTGGATGACGCCGTGGGAGGGCGCCATCCACCAACGGATATCCTCCAGGCGTTCCAGGGTGCGGAGGAACTCGGCCCGGAATCCGGGGGTGGCTTGCTGGTCGGTGTAGGTCTCCACCTTGTAGTCGGTGTCGGTGGCCTGCGACAGCGAGGTGAAGAACGCCTGGTAGTAGTCATCGATCAGCTCGCTGATCTTGTCCTTGCCCAGTGCATGGTAGTAGGTCTGCTGGTAGGCGGTGTGCGTCTCCGGGTCGAGCACCACCTCGTGGGGCGCGTTGTCCAAGGCGCCGAACCGCACGCGAGTGTCGATGGAGAACTCCCGCCGGGCGATCTTGGCGAGCAGGAACGCTGCGGTCTGGACCAGGTTGGTGCCCAGGTGCGGCGCCCCGTTGATCTGGGTGCCGACCACGAACTCGATCCGCGAGGGCCGCGTGGCCAGGACGCGGGGGCGCAGGATGTCGATCGAGCGCAGCAGCGCGTTGGCCAGCACGCTGTTGGGCGAGATCAGCAACGACGGTTTCCCATTGCGGCTCAACGAGATCACGTTCCTCGGCCGGGTTTGGGCAGGCGCAGGTTGGCGCAGATGAAGTCCAGCCGCGCGGCGGCCGAGTCGGGTGCGACGAACACCGGTTCGTAGCCGGCGTCGTAGTAGCCCTGCACGATCAGCTCGTGGACGCGGCGGATCTCGCGGTCTTTGGCCCAGACGATGTCGTCGGGGTCCTCGAAGGTGTCCAGCGGGTCGAGCACGAAGATCGCGTCGTAGCGATAGCGCCGGGTGGCTTCCTCCAACTGCGGGGCCGGTCGCAACCCGAAGAACCCTTCCCAGCCGTAGCCGTCCGGGATTCCCCTGTTATAGAAGCGAATTCCGCCTTTGTGCCCGGTGTATTCGGTGATGAACGCGTCGAGGACTTCCAAGGAGTACTCGCGGCGGTCCTCCTTGAGCAGGTGTCGGCCCAGTCGTTCGCGGTGCTTGCGGTAGATCTCTCGGCCAGGTTCCTCGGCCATGCAAGGGATCCCGGCGGCGTGGACCGCCTCGATCAGGTCGTCCTTGCCCGAGGAGGGGCCGCCGGTGATGACGTAGCGGCGCGGGTCGCCGGTCGACGCCGCCTTCAGGGCGGCGGCCAAGGCTGGGTTGGTGGTGGTCACGACAGATGTCCGTTCTGTTCATCGGGGGTGTTCCCGGGGGATGTGGGGCGGGCGAGGAAGCCGTGGGTCCAGGCATTGCCCAGCCCGGTTTCGGCGTGCAGGGCGGCGACGAACTGCTCCCGGCTGGCTCCGCCGGTGGCGGCCTCGGTCAGCCGCGATGCCTGCGCCGAGGTCAGGGCCGGGGTCCAGCCGGCCAGCGCGACCAGGTCGTCCACCGAGGACCCCAGGTCGGGGGCGAACGCAGTGGTGTAGCTGATCGCCTCGGCGCGCGCCGCGGCCCACCGCCAGGCGGCGGTCACCGCCGTGCGCAGGATGTCCTTCCGGTCGGCCTGCAGGCTGATCAGTCGCTCGACGGCGAGCAGCTCGGCGCGGGCGGCGTAGATGGCCGACCACAGCCTGCTCAACTGCTCCTCATGTTCGGCGACTTCCCAGGCGAACGGATCCGCCTCGACCGGCAGCCGCCCGGTGGCTGGGGCCAGCCGGGGCGCGATCATCGCCGAGCGGGTGAATCGTTCGGCGTCGGCCAGCAGCTCCCAGGCGATCTTCTCGATCAGCTTGGGCTCGACCCGCTTGCGGAAGTGGTGGCTCTCGTGTCCGGCCTGCTCGGCCGCCAGGTTCCGGCGAATGGTCAGGTTCTGGCCCGGCTCGGCCGGCGGCAGTCCGAACAACGCCCGCGCCGCCGAGGCGTAGCGGGTGTCCGGGAACCGGGCCAGCAGGCCGCGCAGGGTGCCGTCCAGCGCTGCGGTGCGACTGGCCTCATCAGCGGGGTCGGCCGCCCTGGCGACGATCCCGCGCAGGTCGAGCAGGGCCGCGTCCGCGGTGGCCGGGGTGACCGGCAGCCCGCGCCGCAGCAGCCGCCCGACCGCGGCGACCACCTCGTCCTCTGCTGGGCTTTTTCTGGGCATGGATGGAGTGAAGCACGATGCCCAGAAAAAGCCCAGCCCCGAACGTGGGCGCCGGGCGAACGCTGGCGCGATTCAGCCCGCGGTGGTCTGCTGCCGGGTCATCTGCTTTTCAGTGTGGGGATGCGGCGCCGTCGTGGCCGTCGCCTTCGTCCCGCGACGAAGCCGCGGCGAACGAGGTCGTCGAGCGCATCCACAAGGACGGCGGCCAGGCCTTCGCGATCCGGACGGAACTGGGCAGGCACGGTGACGCGGCCGCTCTCTGGGCCGCCTTCGACGCCCAGATCGGGCACCACTCGCCGCACGACGGTGTCGACATCATCGTCAACAACGCCGGTATCGGCCTCTACGCCGATCTGGCCTCGCTGACCGAGGAAGGATTCGACGAGGTCTTCGCGGTGAACGTGCGGGCGCCGTTCTTCATCGTGCGCGAAGCACTGACGCGGCTGCGGGACGGCGGGCGAATCATCAACATCTCCAGCGGCGTCGCCCGCCTGGCGCTGCCGGAGATGATCGCCTACGGCTCCACCAAGGGCGCACTGGACACCTTCACCCTCAACCTGGCCAAGGAACTGGGCCCGCGGGGCATCACGGCCAACTCGGTGCACCCCGGGATCGTCGACACCGACGTCAACGCGGGCTGGCTGCGCGGCAACCCGGAAGCCGAGGCTTACGCCGCGTCGCTGGCCGCGCTGGGCAGGGTCGGCCGGCCGGAGGACATCGCCGACGTCGCGGCGTTCCTCGCCTCCGACGACGCCCGCTGGGTGACCGGCAGGGTGATCGACGCGACGGGTGGCGCCAGGTTGTGATCCGCCTCCTCGGGCGGGAGCGGTCATTCCCGCCCGAGGAGAACGACCACTCACGACGATGGCCGCTGAACAGCTCCGCACGGACCGACCGACTCGCCGCCGGCACGGTTGACCAGCACGTTCCCACGTGGCGCTCAGCACACCACTGTTGATGGAACTGATTGTCATTTACACTGCGCCTCGATGATCCGGCTTTCAACAACTGGGGACGACTCCGTGCACCACCGCAAAACCATGTCCGCCGTCGCCGTCGTGGCGGCCTCCGCTCTGTTGCTGACCGGGTGCTTCGCCTCCGGGTCCGGGCAGAGCACGGACAGCTCAGGCGACGGCCGGATCAAGCTGGCGATGCTGCAACCGCCGCGGTCCGGGCTGTCCCCCTTCAGCGACGACGCCTTCAAGCTGTCCCGCTGGTCGACCGCTGAGACGTTGGTCAATCTGGACGAGGACGGCGACGCCCGGCCGGCACTGGCCACCGAGTGGAAGCGCGTCTCCGGCACGACCTGGGAGTTGACCATCCGGCAAGGGGTGACGTTCCACGACGGCAGCGCACTGACCGCCGAAGCGGCCGTCAACACCCTGACCCGCGCGACCAAGGCATCACCGAAGCCACGCATCCTCGACGGCGTCGAGCTGACCGCGAAAGCCGAAGGCGGCAAGGTCCTGGTCACCACCGGACAGCCCGATCCCTTGGTACCGCAGCGATTGTCCTCACCACAGCTGGCGATCCTCGCCCCCAGCGCGTACGGCGCGGACGGCAAAGTCAACCCGGTGGGCACCGGCAGCGGTCCGTACAAGCTGGTGAACGTGAACGGGACCACGACGGCCACCCTCGATCGGTACGACGGTTACTGGGGCGAGAAGGCCAAAGCGGCAGGGATCGACGCGTCGTTCGTGCCGGACGGCACCGCACGCGCCGCCGCGATCCGCAGCGGCCAAGCCCACATCGTCGAAGCGGTGCCGGTGTCGCAGGCCGCGCTGCTGGACAAGGAGACGGTCACCGAGGTGCCGATGCCGCGCACCAACACGCTGTACCTGAACACCAAGTCGGGCCCGTTCACCGACCCCGGCCTGCGGGCCGCGGCACGAGCGGCGATCAACGCCGAGGAGATCGTGAAAGGCGTGTACGAGGGTCGGGCCGATGTCGCGAAAGGACTGCTCGGTCCCGCGCTGCCGTGGGCCGCGGCGGGACGCAAGGAGCTGACAGACCGGACAGTCGCGGCCGATCCGAAGGGCGCCGCGATCACCCTCGCCACCTTCTCCGACCGGGCCGAGCTGCCTGAGGTCGCCTCCGTGCTGCAACAGCAGCTCGAGCGCGCCGGGTTCAAGGTGCAGCAGGTGGTCCGCGAGTACGCGCACATCGAACAGGACGCGCTCGCCGGGAAGTTCGACGCGTTCATCCTGTCCAGGGCGACCGTGCTGGACTCCGGGGACCCGGTGGCGTACATGAAGTCCGACTTCACCTGCGACGGTTCCTTCAACATCGCCCAACTGTGCGACCAGAACGTCGACAAGGCCGTGGACAAGGCCACCGCCATCGAGGCGGGCGACCAGCGCCGGGCCGCGATCCTGGAAGCCGAGGCGGCAGTGCTGCGGACGGACGCGGCCATCCCGATGCTGCATGAGCGCGTCATCCAGGGCGACGCGACGTCCGTCGTGGACTCCGCACGCGATCCGCGCGAGCGGCTGCTCATCACCGCCGCGACCCGGTTGAAGTGACGGTCCTGCCTTCACGCGAGCGCGCCGGTGTGCTGTTCTCACGCATCGGCGCGCTCGTGGTCATCGTCGCCGCGGTTGGTTTGCTGCCGTGGCTTTCCGGCCGTGATCCCGCGTTGTCCGTGCTGCGTGCCCGCTCCGCCGAGCAGGAACCAACCAGCGAGGCCCTGGACGCCATCCGCCGCGAACTCGGCCTGGGTGCCGGTCCGCTGGCCGGGCTCGGCGACTGGATGGGCGGTGTGCTGCGTGGCGATTTCGGCCGATCGTGGGTCAACGGAGCCGAAGTGTTGCCGTCGGTGTTGTCCGGGCTCGGCGTTTCTCTGACGTTGATGGCCGCCGCACTCATCGTCGCGCTTCTGCTTGCCACAGCGCTGTGCGCGCCGACGCTGGTGCGCGGAGTGCGCGGAACCTTGCGCGGCACCACGGGAACCGGCGCTCCGGCCGCGGCGCTGGCCGCGTTGCCTGAGTTCCTCATCGCCGCGGTGCTGCTGGTCGTCCTGTCGGTGTGGCTGGGATGGTTCCCGCCGTACGGCTGGCAGGGCGCCCAGCACCTGGTGCTGCCCGCCCTGGCGTTGGGCATTCCGGCGGGCGGAATCCTTGGCCGGTTGGTGGATGACGCGCTGCCTCCGATCTTCGGGGAACGGTGGGTCGGGCTGTGGCGTTCCTCCGGCTGCACGCCCGCCGTCATCACGCGGGCAGTGCTTCGCCGTGCCATGCCTCCGGTGCTGCCGCAGCTCGGGCTGGTCGCCGTCGGCCTGACCGGAGGCGCGGTCGCCGTGGAGACCGTGTTCGCGGTGCCCGGTATCGGCCGCACCGCGCTCGGTGCGGCGGAATCCCAGGATCTCCCGCTGTTGCAGGCATCGATCCTTGTCCTCGTCCTGCTCGGTGTGGTCGTCGGCGGGCTGGTGGGTGGCGTTCGACGCCTGATGCTCGGCCCCGGACTGCGAGACACCGCGTTGTCGCTGCCCGCTACGGCAGGCGGTGCCCCGAGCACGCTGCGTCGTGCCATTCCTGCGGTGTGCGCTGTTGTGATGGCCGTCGTCATCGGATGGGGGCTCCTGCGCGAACCGTTGTTCCTCGACACCACCGCTCGGCTGGCAGCGCCCAGTGGAACGCATCCGCTGGGAACTGACTCGCTCGGCCGCGACGTGCTCGCCAGGCTCGGTCACGGAGCGGCCGCCACGCTGGGGGTCGCGCTGCTGGTGTGCGTCTGCTCGTACGTCCTCGCCCTGGCGCTCGGCTTCCTGCCTGGGCTGGCCTCAGGCATCGCGGAGACGGCGAACGCCGTGCCACCGGTGATCGCGGGCATCCTCGTCGCGGCGGCACTCGGCCCGGGTACGTTCGGCGCCTCCGTCGCGGTCGCATTGGTCTCCTGGCCCCCGCTCGCCGCCCACGCGGCCGCTCTGGTGCAGGAAACCCGGGCCGCGGCGCATCTCACTGCCCAGCGCGCCATCGGCTCCACGCCGATGTGGATCCTGACCCGGCATATCCTCCCAGCTGTCGCGGGCCCGGTGGCCCGGCACGCGGTGCTGCGCCTGCCAGGCATCGCACTGGCCCTTGCCTCTCTTGGCTTCCTGGGCCTCGGCGCGCAGCCTCCCGCCCCGGAGTGGGGCCTGATGCTGGCCGAATCACTGCCGTACGTGGAACGAGCACCATGGGCGTCGCTGGCACCCGCGGCGATGCTCCTGCTTCTCGCGGCACTGGCGATGTCCCTGTCCACAACGCCCGTTCGCCGCAGACACCGTACTTCTCCGTCCCCGCAAGGGAATTCCGCATGACTCAGCCGCTGTTGACAGTGCGTGACCTGCGGGTCGGCATCCAGGCCATGACCGTCGTGCGAGGGCTCTCGTTTGACGTCACAGCAGGCGAAATGCTCGCCGTCGTCGGAGAGTCCGGCGCCGGGAAATCGATCACCGCACAAACCGTCCTCGGCCTGTTGCCCGCGGGAACACGGATCTCCGGCAGCATCCGGTTCGACGGCCAGGAACTGGCCGGCGCGCCGCAACAGGCGTACCAGCGGTTACGTGGCCGGCGGATGGCGTTCGTGCCCCAGCACGCGATGTCTGTGCTGAGCCCGGTGCACACTGTCGGCGAGCAGCTCGCCCTCGCTGTCCAATCAGTACAACGCCTGGACCGCAAAGCCGCCAACGAACGCGCGGTGGCCGCACTGGACCGGGTCGGTATCGCCGACGCCGGACGACGAGCCCGTTCCTACCCACACGAGTTCTCCGGCGGGATGCGCCAGCGCGCCGTGATCGCCATGGCCATCGTCAACAACCCCGACCTGGTGATCGCCGACGAGCCGACGACCGCACTCGACCCGACCGTGCAGGCCCGCATCCTCGACATGCTCGACGAGCTGCGCGAACAGTCCAAAATGGCCGTCATGCTCGTGACGCACGACCTGACGGTCGCTGCCGCCCACGCGGACCGGATTCTGGTGATGTACGCGGGAAGGCACGTCGAATCCGGGCCGATCGGCCGTGTGCTGGCACATCCGCGTGCTCCCTACACGGCCGGGCTCATCGCGTCCCTGCCACCACGCGAGGCAACCGGCGGAAAGCTGCCCGCGATCAGCGGTGCGCCACCGGCTCCGGAAGCACTGCCTCCAGGATGCGCCTTCGCGCCCCGCTGCCCGGCCGCTGTCGACGCCTGCGCCGAACACGAGCCGCAACCACAGCAGATCGGCTCAGGCCATCTGGCGTCCTGTCACAGGGTCAACGAATTGCCGCGCCGCACAACGGAACTGTACGCATGACAGCGCCCCTGCTCGAGGTCCAGAACCTCACCGTCCACTATTCGGCGCGCCACCGCCGTATCCCGCCCCTCCTCGCCGTGGATCAGGTCTCCTTCACGCTGCATGCGGGCGAAACCCTCGCGCTGGTCGGGGAATCCGGCTCTGGCAAGTCCAGCACCGCCACCGCGGTCCTGATGCTGCGCCGGCCCCAAGGTGGCTCGATCCGCTTCGAGGGCCACGAACTGACCAGCCTCGACGAACGCGCACTGCGCGTGCTCCGCCCCGGCATCCAACCGGTCTTCCAAGACCCTTACGGTTCACTCAGTCCACGCAAGTCCGTGTTCGACGCCATCGCGGAACCGCTGCGTGTCCAAGGCCGCTGGGCTCCGCGGACCGGACCGGCGCGAGTGGCCGAACTTCTCGATCTCGTGCAGCTCCCAGGGTCTGTCGCCGAACGGCTGCCGCAGGAGCTGTCCGGTGGGCAGTGCCAGCGCGTCGGCATCGCTCGCGCCCTGGCCAGTGAACCCAGGCTGCTGGTGCTCGACGAACCAGTGTCCGCGCTGGATCTGTCCGTCCGCGCCGGGATCGTCAACCTGCTCACCGAACTGCGGGACGAACTGGGACTCGGCCAGCTGTTCATCTCGCACGACCTCGCGCTCGTCCGGCACGTGGCACACCGGGTCGCGGTGCTGCGCCGCGGACGGATCGTCGAGACCGGCCCCGCCCGCGAAGTCTGCGACGCACCGTCCCACCCCTACACACGCGAGCTGCTGTCCTCGGTGCCTGGTCTGGACCGGCTGCCCACGACGTCACCTCCGCCCGCACCCGATCTTTCCTGACCGAACCCTCGTACGCCCGGCAGCGGCTCAGGACCGTGCTGAACCGTGACGGGTTGATCACACATCGCCGATTATTGAAAACAGTTATCGTTTCGATTAGCGTAGGCGTGTCCGGTCCGGCGAAGAGGGAGCCATGCGACCCCGCGCAGCGCGTCATCGTGGAAATCGAGTACTCGTCCCAAGGGCGGCCCTGGCTGTCTCGGCCGCGGTTTGCGTGGTCGGTGCGGCGTCGGTGCCGGCGCTGGCGAACGAAGGGCATGCTCCCGTTCCGCCGCAACGGCAATTGCTAGCGACCGGTCACGCCGATCTCGTGTCGGTGTTCCTCGGCTCGGGCACCTTGACCGTGGCCGGTCAGTCCGATGTGGACCGGAAGGCGACCCGGTTCGACCCGGCCCGCACCACGGTGAACGTCACCGACGCGGCGCTGCGTCCGGCACCGGGCTCACCTGCCTACGACTTCCTCGGTGTCCCGGCGGGCACACCGATCCACGTGATCCCCCAGACGTTCCAGCCCGGCGTGCTGTGGGCGGGCTGGAACACCGAGGCCATTCCCCGAGGGGCCCTGGCCGGGGACTCGGTGGACATCACCCTGAACCAGGCCCGTGGGCCGGGTCTGGTCGAGGTGTACCTCACCGGCCTCGACGGCCCGGAAAGGGTGTGGAGTTCCCGGAATCCCGGTCCGCGGACGTTGCGCACGGCGGTGCCGACGCACGCGCACGCGAACTGGGCGTTCACCGCTCCGGGCGTCTACGAGCTGGAGTTCGTCGCGTCCGCCACGGCGGCGTCGGGCGCGCCGCTGGTATCGGCGCCCGTCCGGTACGTGATCGTGGTGGGCCCGCTCGCGGCCGCGCCGACCAGGACCACGCTCGATGTGGCGGAAACTGTCGGCGGGCTTCGGCTCACCGGCCGTGTCTCCGGCGGACCGGCACACCTCGACGGCGGCGTCCCGACCGGCTGGATGGAGTTCCACCGCCACTACGCCGACCGGGACGACGTCGTGGATCACGTGGCCGTGGACGGTGGTTCGGCGGTGTTGCCGGTCCCCGACGAACCCGACGCCCTCGGCTACACCGCACGCTTCGTGCCCGCGTTCCATGATCTGGTGGCGCCGTCCGAATCGCCCACGGTCGCGAACCCACGAGCCCCGCCGGGCGCGATCGTCGTGGGTGTCCGCGATCGTTACACGGCTGGTGACACCATCACCGCCACGGCACTGGTCACCCCCGCACAGCCGGACCACACCATCTCCTGGTGGACCAGAAAGGGATCGACCACCACGCCACGCGGCACCACGGGTGTCCTCACGATCACAGCCACCACCGATCTCGATGGCGCCGAACTCGGCTACGACCTGATCGACACCAAGGGAAACGCCGTCGCATCCGCGCGGGCCGTGCCCCTCCGGGTCAGCCCCGCCCCACCACCGACCAGCACGTCACCGACCACCGGGCCAACCGTTGGGCCAAGCACTACGACGACATCCGGCCCCGGCGCGCCGCCGACCACGACCACCGAACCCTGCGTTGCGACCGAAGTCACCCGGACCGTGCGGCCCGGCGAGGTGGAAGTCGTCACCGACGGCCATTTCGACTACGGACCGGTGATCGAGGGCGGTACGCTCACCGCCCGCGTCAAGGACGACCGTCAAGGAACTCCGACGTGGCGTGATCCGAGCGGATACGTGTTCCACCTGACCGACACGGCGCGCACCACACCGCCCGCGGGCTCGGGTTACGACTTCCTGGGCAGCGGTCCTGTGTGGACTATCCCGCTGACACAGCGCCCCGGCATTCCGTGGATCGGGTGGAACACGCAGCACCCGTCCGTGCTGGGGGCGGTCACGGGGGACGTGACGATGACCCTCGAAAGCGTCAACGGGCCGGGGAAGCTCGCCGTCTACGGGCAGGACCCGTTCGGCGGTGTCGGCGACCGCTACTTCGGCACCGTGGAAGGATTTCCGCGGTCCACCGCGATCCCGGCCGGCAGGTCCGGTGTCCACGTGCACGGTGTGTGGGCGTTCACGGCACCCGGCAGCTACTCGGTGACCTTCGCCTTCACCACGACGGCGAACGGCCGCCCGCTGACCACCAAGAGCACCCTCGCCTTCCACATCGGTCCCGGCGACCCGGCCGCCGCGCGACCGGCGTCCACAGTGGTCGATCAGGTCGGCCGCACACCGAGCGGCCAGGAGTGCGCGCTCGGCACACGCGGCCTGGCCGACACCGGCGCGAGCGGTGACGTCCTCTTCGGACTCATCGTCGCCGCCACCCTGCTGATCCCCCTGGGTCTCCTACTGACCAACGTGGCCACGTTGGCCGCGGCCCGTCGACGTCGCTGATCACCCAAGAGGAAGGAGTCCGGTCCCCTGGCGTCATGGGCGCCGTCCCCACCTCGCCGGGCTCTGCCGAGCCCGGCCAGAACCGAGGAACAACCTTGAAAGCATTGCAGGACCACAGAACCAGACGCCGAACGAGGCGGCACGCCGCCGTGGCGTCGATCACCGCTCTCGGGCTCACCCTGGGCGCGCTGACCGGAACGGCCCACGCCGAATCCCCGTACGAAGGCAAGCAGGTGGTGTCCGACGGGCACGTCGACGTGTTCTACGTCGACGTCGTGGACTCCGCTCACGTGCTGACGGCGCACACCGCGTCCGGCAACGTCGCCCCCGCCGATCTGGTGATCCACGCCAAGCCGTCGGTGGCCTCACGCACGGTCAGCGCGGGCATCGCCGGCCTGCCCGGGTGGAAGGCGCAGGGCGAGACCTACTACCTGCTGCCGCAGACTTCCCAAGCCGGTCAGGTGTTCGCGGGCTTCGGCTACAGCTCGGCCGTCGCCGACGGCACCTCGGTGACCTACGGCCTGGACTCGGTCGAGGGCCCCGGCGCGTTCGCGCTGTGGCAGAACTCCGAGGACGGCCCGAACGTCTTCCTCGCCTCCGCCGACGGCGGGCCGAAGTCGTTCACCAGCGTGGCCGACCACGAGCACGTCAACTGGGGCTTCACCGAACAGGGCGAATACCGGCTGACCGTGCGTGCCTCGGTGACGCCGCCCGGCGGGACCACCACCCAGTTGCCGCCCGTGGTCTACACGTTCTACGTCGGCGAGGTGCTGCCGCAGGACCCGGGCACTGATCCCCCGGCCACGCAGTTGACCATCACCGGCCTGGGCGGGCACTACCACGCCGGTGGTGTCGCGGCCCTGACCGCGGTGCAGACCCCGCCCACCGGCGAGGAGCACTACCACTGGTTCACCCGCGCCGCGGGCCAGACCGACTGGTCGGTGGTCCCGGACGCACTCACCGCCAAGTACGGGTTCATCGTGCGCACCGCCGACGACAACCGCGAGATCAAGGTCGTGCTGTACGACCACGACCACAAGGTGATCGCCGAATCCGCACCGGTCGTCATCGACGTGGACGACCACGGCAACGACCCGGTGAACGGCCCCACCATCACCACGTCACTGACCGCGCAGGAGGGGGCGCTGGCGATCAGCGTCGCGCCGGAGAACCGGGAGGTGGACCTGGGTGCGCTGACGCTCAGCCCGGCCGCCGACCGCTACACCGCCGCCGGTGCGCTCAAGCCGATCACGGTCACCGACACCAGGGCCGACAACCCCGGCTGGAACGCCTCCGGCCGGGTCCGGGCCTTCACCACGGTCGACGGCCAGCAGCTCGGTGGCAAGTACCTGGGCTGGACACCCGCGGTGCTGTCCGCCTCGGCCAGTCAGACCGTGACCGCCGGTCCCCAGGTCGCCTCGGGCTTCACCGCGGGCAACGGCCTGGCCACCTGGTCGCAGCTGGGCACCGCACCGGCCGGTGCCGGGCGCGGCACCGCCCAGCTCGGCGCCGAGCTGACCCTGGAAGCCCCCGCCGACCTGGCGCCGGGCACCTACCGGGCGATGCTGATCCTCACCGCTATCTGACAGACACCGCTATTTGACCCACTTCCCGGTGCGGGCCCGTGCTTTGCGGTGCGGGCCCGTACCACCCCTTCCCATGCTGGAGCGTTTGTGAGAACCCTGCTGGCCGCCGTCGCTGTCACTGTCGTTGGCGCCGTCCTGCTGCCGGTGCCCGCGGCCGCCCAGCCCGCCGGCGGTGGCGCCGAGCGGCAGACGTGGTCGGTCACGCCAGCCTCGGCCACCGGGCCGGACGGCCGGGTCCGGTTCGACTACGTGGTGGAGCCCGGGATGCGATACGACGACCACCTTGCCGTGCGCAACCTCGGGGAGCGTGAGCTGACGCTGGACCTGTACGCCAGCGACGCGGTCAACACCGGCACCGGCGGGTTCGACGTCCTCGCCCGCGACGAACCGTCCACTGTGGTCGGCGACTGGGTCACCGTCTCCTCGCCACGGCTCGTCGTCCCGGCTCGGGACACCGTGGTCGTTCCCTTCAGCATCAAGGTTCCCGCCGACGCCGAACCCGGCGACCACGTCGGCGGGCTCGTCGCCGCGCTGACCTCCAGCGGTGACGCCCCGGTCGACGTGGAACGCCGCGTGGGCAGCAGGCTCTACGTCCGGGTCGCCGGCCCGATCGACGCCACGGTACGGATCGAGTCGGTGGCGCCCACCTACCGCGGCACCCTGAACCCGGCAGGCACCGGCGAAGTCGACGTCACCTACACGATCGTCAACGACGGCAATCTGCGCATGTCCCTGCTGCCGTCGGTGAGCCTCAGCGGCCTGTTCGGCCTGGCGGAGCGCTCCACCTCCGGCGAGGTGCTGCCAGAGTTGTTGCCGGGCAACGCCGTGACGCTCACACAGACCGTCACCGGCGTCTGGCCGCTCGGTCCGCTCGATATCCAGGTCAAGGCCGAGCCGGTCACCTCGGCGACACAGACCCTCGGTGGCGCGGTGGAACCCGCGACCGCGGAAGCGTCTGTCTGGGCTGTCTCCTGGACCGCCTTGGGGACCATCGCCCTCTTCCTGGGAATCCTGTTCGCCCTGTGGCGCGTGCGAAGGAAGATCCGGGCACTGCGATCGCAGTTGCCTGCCCCGCGCACGAAAGCGGATTCGGCCGCGTGACGGGGCATCACGCCGGGCCCGCCGCACGCCCATTGGCACCACAGTTGAAAACGAATATCATCACAAGATGTCCACGACTCGACAGGATGACACCCGGCGCGCCTTCGACGCCGCCGCAGCCGACTTCACCGCACTCGGCCACCATCTGTGGGGCCCGATCGGCGCGGCGACCGTAACCGCCGCGGGGCCCCGTTCCGGCGACCGCGTCCTCGATGCTTGTTGCGGCACAGGCGCTTCGGCGATTCCCACGGCCCACCTCGTCGGCACCGACGGCGTGGTGGACGCCGTCGACCTCTCGGCTCCGATGATCGACGAACTGCGCCGGTTGTCGGCCGACCTGCCACAGCTGCGTGCCCACCAGGCCGATGTGACCACATGGGACACCGGCGGCTACGACGTGGTCCAGTCCGCGCTCGGCATCTTCTTCTTTCCCGACATGACGGCAGGCACCGAACGGTTGATCAGCCGGGCTCGCCCCGGCGGCCGGGTCGTGTTCACCATCTGGCGCGGTGACGCGATGGCGGCGGCCGGCCGGCATCTCGGCCTCGCGGTCGCCGCGGCCACGGGCACCGCACCGCCCAAGGAACGCGAGCCACACCTCTTCGACGAGATCAACCAGGCCGACAGCTACGCCACTTGGCTGACCGGGCTCGGCTTGACCGACGTCGACGTGACGGTCCACGAACTGCACCTCACCGTGACGCCCAAACTGGCCTGGCTCGCGATCACCGGCTCGGGATACCGCGGCGCCCTCGCCAAGCTCGATCCCGGCACCGTCGAGACGGTGCGCGAGCGCTACCTCGATTCACTCCAGGCCCACGGTGTCACGGAATTCGACGCCACAACCCTGATCGGTGCGGGTACGGCGCCGACCGTGGGCTGACCTCGCCGTCAAGGCTTCGGCGCCTCGTTGTGGACTCCACCTCCCCTATCGCATATGGTAATCATTGTCGCTTACGCGACGGGAAGGTCCTCACTGGCAGATAGGCAGCGACATCTTGTGCCGTACTCGCGTGTCCCTGATCGGCGGCCTTGTCACGATCGCTGTGCTGGCCGGGTGCTCGGCGCCGCCGGTGCTGAGTGCGCGGGACGGGCGGGTCCAGGTGGTGACCACCACCGGTTTGCTGCGTGACCTGGTCCAGAACGTGGGCGGGGACCGGGTCAACGTCACGTCACTGGTGCCTGACGGCGGTGATCCGCATTCCTACGAGCCAAGTCTTCGTGACGTGCGGAACGTGGTGTACGCGGACGTGGCGTTCAGCAACTACGTGATGCTGGAAGAGCACAACATCATCAAGACGCTGGACGCCAACCTCGACGAGGACGCCCGGAACGTCTCGCTGGCCGAGGACGCGGTCAAGTACGCGGCCGAGATCATCCCGCTGGTCGAGGACGTCTCGCTGGACACGGTGTGGCTGGGCCTGCGAGCCCGTGGGGACGGCGCGAAGTACGGCGCGAACCGGGCGTCCGACGTCTTGCTCAGCGCCACCAAGGTCACCGGGCCCGGTGCTGTGTTCGGCTATCTGACCGGTTCGTTCGGCGACACTGACATCTACTTCAACTCAAGCGACGGTTTCGATGCGGGCAACGGTTTCCGTGACGACACCGCGACACTGCCGGCCGACGCGCACACGCACATGTCGTGGGTGTTCACGAAGCCCGGCATCTACAAGCTGACCCTGGCCGCCCGGTTACAGGTCGACCAGCAGGCCAAGCCGGTCCCGCTCGGGGAGGCCACCTTCACCGTCGCCGTCGGAGTCCCGCCGTCCGAATCCGGAGTGGACGGCGCCGTCGTGCTGGACCGCGGGCACGCCGACCTCACCGTGGACCTGGACCGGGACGAGGTGTACGCGCTCTACGACCCGCAAGGCGGCGGAGAGTCCAGCCAGATCGTGGTCCCGGCCGGGAAGGTTGTGATCGACGTGCCGAACACGGCGCTGGACGAGGTGCCCGCGGGCGGCCAGTACTCGTTCCTCGGCCGCGCCGGCGACCGGATCTACCAGTTGCCGCAGGCCGTGCTCGGCAAACACGTGCACGGTGAGATCGACCCGCACCTGTGGCAGAACGTCCGCAACGCGATGTCCTATGTGGAGGTCATCCGTGACGCGCTGATCGAGCGCGATCCCGAAGGCGCCCGGACCTACCGTCGCAATGCCACCGCCTACCTCGCCGAGCTGGACGCGCTCGACCGGTACGTGCGCGACCGCATCGCGGGAATCCCCGACGCGCGACGCTATCTGGTGACCACCCACGACGCGTTCGGCTACCTGGCCGACGCCTACGGCGTGAAGATCGCCGGTTTTGTCACCCCGAACCCGGCCACCGAGCCCTCGCTCGCCGACCGCCGCAAACTCACCGACACGATCCGCAACCTGCGTGTGCCCGCGGTGTTCCTCGAACCGAACCTCGCCGCCCGGTCCTCGACGCTCACTGAGGTCGCCGAGGAACAAGGTGTCCGGGTCTGCTCGATCTACGGCGACACCTTCGACGGCGACGTGACCACCTACGTCCAGATGATGCGGTTCAACGCCGACTCACTGCGCGAATGCCTTGGCTGACAGGGAAAGAGAGCCCGATGAGACCGTTCCGCCCCATGCTGCTGCTCGGCGCCGCCACGGCCATGTTGCTGGCGCCCGCCGCCGCGACGGCACAGCCCGGTTCGCCGCCGAGTGGCAGCCCGAGCCAGCGGATCGACAGTGGCCAGGCGGTCACGACCGACCAGAAGGCACTGACGACCGGCCACGTCGACATCGGCCCGAAGATGGTCGACGGCAAGTGGACGTTGATGGTCCACGACGACAGCACTGATCCGTCGGTGTGGCGGCACCTCGACCGGACCGTGTTCCGGATCTCCGACAAAGCAGTGCTCCCGGTGCCGGACAACCCCGCCTACTCCTTCATCGGCGCGCCGGGCAAAAGCGTCCACGTGGTGCCGCAGGTGCAGAACCCCGATGTCGTCTGGGTGGGCTGGAACACCCAGGACCCTGAGGTGATGGACACCATCGACGGTGGCGTCACCCTCACTCTGACCGGTGTCGACGGCCCGGGTGAGCTGTTCGTCTACCTGCAGGCGGGCAACTTCGGTGCCGCCGACGTGCTATGGGACTCCACAAAGGACACTCGGCAGGACATCTGGGTGGAGGTGAACACCCACACCCACGCCAACTGGGTCTTCACCGAGCCGGGCGTCTACCTCGTCCGGGCCGAGGTGAAGGCCGAACTCGTCGACGGCCGCACGGTCACCGACACCCAGACGCTGCGCTTCGCCATCGGCGACGCCACCAGCACCGACGCCGCGTTGGCCGCCGCTGCCGCGGCACCGCCCGCTCCGAGCGCCCAGGCGGCCGCGGAAACCCCGCCCGCGGAAGGAACAGGTTCCGGCTCGCCGCTCCTCGTCGCGGTGATCGGTGCGGCGGCACTGGCCCTGGCAGCCGGGATCGTCGTCGTGGTCATGCGCGGCCGATCGGCCAAGAAGCGCGCCCTGGGGACCGAGAAGTGAGCGCGCTGGAAGTCGAGAACCTGTCGGTCGAACTGGGCGGCCGGCTGGTGCTCACCGGCGTGAACCTCAGCGTGGACAAGGGTGAACTGGTCGGGCTGGTCGGCCCGAACGGCGCAGGCAAGACCACGCTGCTGCGGACGTTGATGGGTCTGCTGCGACCGCGTGACGGCCGGGTGCTCGTGGGCGACCAGCCGGTGCGGCCGGGCCGGGCGGAGCTCGGTTACGTGCCACAACGCCACGAATTCGCCTGGGACTTCCCCATTTCCGTGGAGAACGTCGTGATGACCGGCCGCACCGGCAAACTCGGCCTGGTGCGCCGCCCGGGCGTCGCGGACTGGGAAGCGGTGGCCGAGGCGCTCGACCTGGTCCGCATGACAGACCTGCGTACCCGCCCGGTCGGCCAGCTGTCCGGCGGCCAGCGCCAGCGGGTGCTGGTCGCACGGGCCCTGGCGCTGCGGCCTCCGGTGCTGCTGCTGGACGAGCCGTTCACCGGGCTCGACATGCCCACCCAAGAACTGCTGTCCGAGTTGTTCCTGTCCCTGGCCAGAGAAGCGCGGGCGGTCCTGATGACCACCCACGACCTGCCCGGCGCGTTCTACACCTGCGACCGGCTCGCCCTGCTCAACCGCAGAGTCGTCGCCGTCGGCGCTCCGGACCAGCTGCGCGACGAGCAGATCTGGATGGACACGTTCGGCATCCACGAGCACAGCCCTCTGCTGAAGATCCTGAAAGCGACCTGAACCGTGTCCGTCGTCGACTTCCTCACCGACCTGTTCAACCCCGAGCTGGCTTTCCTGCCCAAAGCACTGCTCATCGCCGTCATGTCGTCGATCGTGTGCGGCGTGGTCGGTTGCTACGTGGTGTTGCGCGGCATGGCCTTCATCGGCGACGCCGTCGCCCACGCCGTGTTCCCCGGGCTGGCCGTCGCGTTCGTCGTGTCCGGCAACCTGATCCTCGGCGGCACGCTCGCCGGTGTGGCGACCGCGATCCTCGTGGCCGTGTTCGCCCAGAACCGGCGCCTGCGGGAGGACTCCATCATCGGCGTCTTCTTCGTCGCCGCGTTCGCGCTCGGCATCGTGATCATCTCGCAGGCACCCGGCTACGCCGGGTCGCTGCAGCAGTTCCTCTTCGGTTCCATCACCGGGATTCCCGACGAGGACCTCTACGTCGTCGGCGGCACCGGCGTGCTCATCCTGGGTATCGCGTTCCTGCTGCACAAGGAGTTCCTCGCGATCACCCTCGACCGGGAGATGGCCAGGGCGATGGGACTGCGGGTGTTCTGGCTCGACATCGTGCTGTACGTGCTCGTCACCCTCGCCGTGGTCATCTCCGTGCAGACCATCGGCAACATCCTCGTGCTCGCGCTGCTGATCACGCCCGCCGCGACCGCCCGGCTGCTGACCGACCGGCTCGGCGTGATGATGGCCCTCGCCCCGGTCCTCGGCGGGATCTCCGCGCTCGTCGGGCTCTACATCTCCTGGTCATGGGACCTGCCCGTCGGTGGGACGATCGTGCTTGTCCTGACCGCCGTGTTCCTCGCCGCGTGGGTGTTCAGCCCCCGGCACGGGTTGCTCGCCAGGCGTCTGCGCCGAGTGGCCGACGCCCCGGTCAGTGCGCACTGACCGGGGCTCCCCGGCTCACGGTGATTTCTTTGTCCGGCGGCGGAACAGGATCAGCAAGGCCACGCCGCCGATGAGCAGCAGGGCACCCAGGGGAATCAGCAGACCGAGACCGCCCACGCCGGTGTAGGCCAACGGCTTGGTGCTGCCCTGCGGGGCGGGTGTCTCACCAGGATTCTTCGGTGCGGGCCCCGGCTGAGTGGTGGAGGTGTCAGTCGTACCGCCACCACCGGCGCATCGACCGCCCAACGCGGCCGACGCGTCGACGTCTCCGACAGCGAAGGTGTAGGTGTCGGTGTCGGTCTGTGTCTCGCCAGAGGCGAGGGTGGCGGTCACGGTGAAGGTCAGCCGGTAGACACCTTCCGCGGTGAACGCCCAGTTCGCGTGGGCGTGCGTGCCGAGAGCGATCGAACGGGTGTCGGGCAGCCCGTCAGCGGCGTTGAACACCGCTGTGGGGCTCAGGCCGGTGAGGAAGACGGCGACGTTGCCCGGACCGTCCACTGTGGTCAGTCGCCAGGTCACGTCTCCCTGGACCGTGGCGGCGCTGAGTTCCTCGGTGTTCCACCCGGCCCAGACGATGCCCGGGATCTGGGTCTGCGGGATCATCCACACCGGACTGCCCGCCGTGCCAAGGAAGGCGTAGGCCGGATCGTTCGGGATCGTGTTCTTCGACTTCGGCACCGCGTGCAACACCACCGTGTCGGGTTCCCGCCACACCACCTTGTCCGGACCGGCCGTGCCGTCCTTGACCTGAGTGGTGAGCCGGCCGGCCAGCACGCGGGGTGCGATCGCGTCGACGTGTCCGTCGTGGAGCACCACGCATCCATCGGCCGGCCGGCTCGTCGTGGTGGTGGAATTGCCGCCACTCGTCGTGCTCGTGGTGGTGGTCCTCGTCGTGGACGTCGTCGATGTCGTCGTGCTTGTAGTGGTGGTCGGGGTGGTCGTGGTCGTTGGTGGTTGAGCACCCGTACCGGGTTCGACCGTCGACGGGTCGACGTCACCGATGGCGAACGTGTAGGTCTCGGTGTCCGCCAACGGTTGGCCGTCGGCCGCGGTGGCGGTGACCGTGAAGGTCAGCCGGTAGACGCCTTCGGCGTCGAACGTCCAGTTGGCGTGGGCGTGGGTGCCGAGAACGAGGCCATAGGACTGCGGCAGTGCCAGATGGGTGTCGAACACCCTGGGCAGCGGTTCGCCGAAACTGCCGCCCTGGAAGATCGTCATGGCACCGGGCGGAGCGGAGTCGCGCTTGTCGCCGCTGATCGCGTCCAGCGTCCAGCGCACCGACCCCGGGTCCACCTGGGACGCGGTGAGCGACTCGGTGTTCCAGCCGGCCCACACGATGCCCTGGATCTCGTCCTGCGGGATGATCCACAGATCGTCACCGGGGTCGCCGAGGAAGGCGTAGTTCGGGTCGTCGGGCACCTGAATCCGTGATTCGGGCTTGACGTGGGTGACCACCGTCCCCGGCTCACGCCACACCGGGGATTCCGGCTGGCTGCCGTCCTTGTACTGAAGTTGCAGCCGGCCGTCGACGATGCGTGGGGCGACGGCGTCGACGTGGCCGTGGTCGACGACCGCGGTGTCCTGCGCCGCCACCGTGGGAAGCGTGACCGCGAAGGGCAGGACGAGGCCCGCGGCCAGCAGCCCGAGCACGGCGGCGGTCCGTGGCTTGAGGTTTCTCATCGATTCTCCGACTTCCGACGCTTGCGGCCAAGAACCAGCGCCGCGCCACCGAGACCGAGCAGCGCGACACCTCCGGCCGTCATCGGCAGCACGCCGTTGACGCCGGTGTGGGCCAGACGCTGATCACGGCTCCCGCCACCAGCACTTCCCCCACCGGCACCGGAGGCGCCGCCACCGTTCCCACCCCCGCCGTTCCCGCTCCCACCGGGACTGACGTTGTTCGGGTCCACGTCGCCGACGGCGAAGGTGTAGACCTCTGTGTCGGTGACCGTCTGGCCGCCGGTGAGCTTGACGGTGGTGTCGAAGGTGAGCCGGTAGACGCCTTGCTTGGCGAAGCCCCAGTTGGCATGCGCGTGCGTGCCCAGCGCGATCGAATGACTGTCGGGCAGGCCGTCGACGCTGTTGAAGACCGCCGTGCTGGCACCGAACGAGCCCGTGGTGAAGATGCCGAACGGACCCGGACCGTCCACTTTGGTCAGACGCCAGGTGACGGGACCGGCGACCTGGTCGGCGCGCAGTTCCTCAGTGGACCAGCCCGTCCACAGGATTCCGGCCTGTTGCTGCTGGGGCAGCAGGAAGATCTCGTCACCCGGCTTGCCGAGGAAGGCCAGCGCGGAGTCGCCCGGCAGCTTCGCCTTGGCTGTCGGCTTGACGTGGAACACCACGTCACGGGGTTCACGCCAGTGCACCCGGCCGCCGGTCTGCCCGACCGTGACGCCGTCCTTGACCTGGATCTGCACCCTGCCGTCCAGCAGCCGGGGAGCCACCGCGTCCACGTGCCCCTCGGCGAGCACGACCTTTCCCGGGGTGACCGGCGGCGGCTGGGCCGCGGCCAGCGGCGCGGGCAGCGCCTTGGCCTCCGGAGCCGAAGCCACCCGTGGCTGGCTTGCCGAATCCGGTTGCACCGCTGGCGGCGTACTCGGCGGTGAACTGGACGGCGGGGCATCGGCTTGAGGCGCCCGCACCTCGACGGTGTAACGCTCCTCAGTGGTCACCGGCTCACCGGTGAGCAAGTTCGCCTCCACAGCGAAGGTCACGGTGTAGCGGCCGGGTAAGGGAAACGTCCATGTTGTCGTGCCGTTTTCACCAACCGGCAACCGTAGCGGGTCCGCGCGGAACTCGGCAGGCCCTTCCGCGGCGCGCAACCGCAGGCTGACCGAGTCGCCGAAAACCCGGCCCGGTTCGATGCCGCCGGTGTCCCACCCGATCTCGACACCCGCACCGCTCACGTCCGTGGTGTAGACCAGCGACTCGGGATCGCGCGGCGTCCCGTTCCCATCCTCGGCGCCCAATCGCATCGTTTCCCCGGCCAGCGAGATCGCCGCGACGTCAACCCGCCCCGCGTCGAGAGAGTGCTCAGGCCGGACCGGCGCGGTGTCGTCGGCCGTCGCGACTGGCGCCGCGGTGACGATCCCGGCCGCCACCGCGACCGCCGCGGCCGTCCGTGTTGGGTTGGTCAAGAACAAGGTTTTCCCCTCATCACGCGAAACGGCGGCCGTCGACCCTCGATCGGCTGAGCCGGACTCGATCCGAGGCAACCTTAATCCTGATGGTTATCATTTCCAATAGCGGCCGTCACATTCAGTGATACGCATGAATGCACGCGGTTACCTCACGCGGAGGACCGCTCAGCCGATGGTCTGCGCGAGCCCGGCGATAGTGGTGTCCACGACGAAGCGGTAGTACGCCTCACGCTGACGCTCGGCACCCGCAGCGTCCTGCGCGAACGGCGAGATCAGCGACTGGGTCAGCAGAGTGACGCCGGGACTGTCCGCGCCGACCTGACGGAACTCGCGCATCATCGCGGCGTGATCACGTGGGCCGTCGCCCTCGTGCTCCATGCGCTCGTCGCCGATCGCGATCGTCATCAGGGCGTTGTTGAACAACGCCGCGTAGGCGAAGGCGGTGGATTCCCCGAACCCGCCCCGCCGCAGCGTCTCGATCCCGGCGTCGATCACCGGGATCACGGCCGGGAACACCGGCCCGTGCATGAGCAGCCACTTCGCGGTCCCCGGGTACCTCACGAGCGGCGGGCGCACCGAGTACAGCAGCTCGCGGAACCAGTCCTGCCACGGCAGATCCGGCGACGGCGGGGTGAGGTCCGCGAGGGCCCGTTCCACGACGTGCCTGCAGAGCAGATCCTTGCCACCGACGTGGTGGTAGATGGCGGCAGGCGCCACGGCGAGCGCGCGCGCCAGATCGCGGATCGACCAGCCGAACAGGTGACCCTCCCCGGTGAGCCGCTGCGCTGTCGACACGACCTGATCGGGAGTCAGCCCGACGTGAAAGGGAGCACCAGGCGTCGAGGACATCGCGGCCGATCCTTCCACAGCGCCGGACAGCCCGTCGCCTTCAGTCACTTACCCCTGCCATTAGAACACTGTTCAATGTATGGTGACGACAACCATTGTCAATAACAAGGCAGGCGGAGGGTGGCCTGGTATGGCACACGCTGACGACGCGCTGTTCGGCAGCGTGCGGGGGCGCATCAGGGTGATCGCGGCGTTGAGCCTGCTCGGCGCGGTGACCGCGGTAGTGCCGTTCATCGCGATCGTCGAGCTGGCCAGGACGTTATGGCCCGCGCTGGACGGAGGCGTGGTCGACACCGCGCGGGCGTGGACGATCGTCGTGGTGGCGGTCGCCGCGCTGGTCGTGAGTTTCGCCGCGGCGGCCACATCGGGCGTGGTCAGCCACCTCGCGGACGCCGACATGCAACTGGACGTGCGCAGGCGCATCGTCCGGCAACTGCGGGCGCTGCCGCTGGGCTGGTTCGGTGCCCGGTCGTCCGGCGCGGTGAAGAAGGCGGCGGAGAACGACGTCTCCGCGCTGCACCACCTCGTCGCGCACGCGATCCAGGAGGTGATCACCGCGGTCGCCATGCCGGCGCTGGCGCTGGCCTACCTGTTCACGGTGGAGTGGCGGATGGCGCTGGCGTGCCTGCTGCCACTGGTGCTCACCGTCGTGCTGTATTCGGTCATGATGCGCGGCGGGCAGGAGAAGTACGCCGAGTACGACGCCTCGGTGGTGCGCCTCAACGCGGCGACGATCGAGTACGTGCACGGCATCGCCGTGGTCAAGAGCTTCGGGCAGGCCGGCCGCGGGCATCGCCGGTACCGGGAGGAGACCAGCGGCTTCGTCCGCTTCTATGACGGCTGGATGCGGGAGACCTCGGTCGCGGCGGCCCTGATCGAGTTGGTCACCTCACCCGTGATCGTGCTGGTCTACCTGTGCGCGGTGGGCGCGTGGCTCACCGGCGCGGGGGCGGTCGCGCCGGTGGACGTGCTGCCCGCCCTCCTGCTCGGCGTGGGGCTGACCGGACCGGTGCTGCAACTGGGCTTCACCTCGCAGTTCCTGCGCAACGCCTCGCGGGCCCGCGCATCACTGCTCGAGTTCTTCCGCCAGCCCGCCATGCCGCAGCCGGCGGACCCGGTCGAGCCCGCGGCCTCGGACGTCGCGCTGGCCGACGTGTCGTTCAGCTATGACGGAAACCGTGCGGCCCTCAGCGAGATCACGGCGGCATGCGCCCCCGGCACAGTGACCGCGCTGGTCGGCCCGTCCGGCTCCGGCAAGTCCACCCTCGCCCGGCTGGTCCCCCGCTTCCACGACGTCACCGGGGGCGCGGTGCGGCTCGGCGGCGCCGACGTGCGGGACATCGCCGCCGACCGGCTCTACGCCGAGATCGGGTTCGTCTTCCAGGACGCCCACCTGTTACGCACCACCGTCCGGGACAACATCCGCCTCACCCGGCCCGGCGCGGACGACGACGCCGTGACCCGCGCCGCCCGGGCCGCGCAGATCCACGACCGGATTCTGCGGCTCCCCCGCGGCTACGACTCGGTGATCGGCCAGGACGCGCACCTGTCCGGTGGTGAGGCGCAGCGGCTCACGATCGCCAGGGCACTGCTGACCGACGCGCCGATCCTGGTGCTGGACGAGGCCACCGCTTTCGCCGACCCGGACTCCGAAGCCGCGATCCAGACCGCGCTGTCGGCACTGGCGGCCGACCGGCTGCTGCTGGTGATCGCGCACCGGCTGCACACCATCACCGGCGCCGGCCAGATCCTTGTGCTCGCCGAGGGACGGATCGCCGAACGCGGCACCCACGCCGAACTGGCGGCCGCGGGCGGGCTCTACCAGTCGATGTGGGAGCGCTACGAGAAAGCCCGCGCCGCGACGACCCCGGGAGTGGTTTCCTGATGATCCGCAAGCTTCTCGCACTGGCGAACGACCAGGGACGCCGCAGGCTGCGCATGCTGATCGCCACGATCGTGGTCACGGCGGTCCTTCAGGGCTGCGCCTTCGTCGCGCTGGTGCCGTTCCTGACGGCACTGTTCACCGGTGACACCGGGCACGCGGGCACCTGGCTCGCCGTACTGGCCGTCATCGCCGTGCTGTACGCGATCGTGTTCTGGCTCGGCAGCAAGGTGGGGCAGGCCGCGGCAACGGACGTGCTCACCTCGCTGCTGGACCGGCTGGGCGACCGGCTCATCCAGCTCCCGCTCGGCTGGTTCGCCACCGACCGGTCCGGCGAGCTCGCCGACACCGCCACCCGTGGGATCGTGTTCGCGTCCACGGCGCCCTACTCGATCCTGCGCCCGATGCTCACCGCCTACCTCACCCCGGCGACCGTGCTCGTCGGCGCCGTGTTCATCGACTGGCGCATCGCGGTCACGATGACAGTGGCCGCCCCGGTCATCTGGCTGGTCCACCGGTGGTTGGCCGGCCGGATCGCGGTCGCCGACCGCGCGCACTCGGCGGCGGTCGCTGAGGCGTCCGCACGGCTCATCGAGTTCGCCCGCGCTCAGCCCGCACTGCGCGCCGCCCTCGACGACGAGCACAACTCCATCGCACGCCGCCTTGTCGACGACGCGTTGGCGACGCAACACAGCGCGAACCGGAAGGTGACCGTGACCGGCGGCGCCGGGATCGGCATGTTCGGCGGCGTCGTGCAGCTGACCGTCACCGCCGTGATCGTCGTCGGCACCTGGCTGGCCCTCGACGGAGCGCTGGCCGTCGCCAACCTGGTGGCGCTGCTGGTACTCGCGGTCCGGTTCACCGAGCCGGTCATCCATTCCGGTGCTCTCGGCGGCGGCATTGGCATGGCAAGCAACACCCTCGACCGCATCCAGGCCCTGCTGCACGAGCCCATGCTGCCCGAACCCGCCGTTCCCCGCGAGCCGGACGGCTGGGACGTCCGGTTCAGCGACGTGACGTTCGGCTACAACAGCGACCAGAGCCACGAACCAGTGCTGCGCGACCTCTCCTTCACCGCTCCCGCAGGGGCCATGACCGCGATCGTCGGGCCGTCCGGGTCGGGCAAGACCACGATCGTCCGGTTGATGGCCCGGTTCCACGATCCGGAGCACGGCACCGTGTCCATCGGCGGCGTCCCACTGCCCGAGCTGGGCAGCACCCGCGTCGCGGCAGCCGTGTCCCCTGTGTTCCAAGACGTCTATCTCTTCGACGGCACCATCCTCGACAACATCTGGCTCGGCGATCCGGCAGCCGACCGCGCCGCGGTCGTGCGCGCGGGTGAGCTGGCACGGGTCGACGAGATCTGTGAACGTCTCCCCGACGGCTGGGACACCCGCGTCGGCGAGGGCGGCACCAACCTCTCCGGCGGAGAACGCCAGCGCGTGTCCATCGCCCGAGCCTTGCTGAAGGACGCGCCGGTCGTACTGCTGGACGAGGCGACCACGGCCCTGGACATCGACAACGAAACCGCGATCCAGGAGGCCCTTGCCGTGATCCGGCGCGACCGCACCCTTGTGGTCGTCGCCCATCGCCTGCACACCATCTCCTCAGCCGACCACATCGTCATGCTCGACGGCCGCGGAGGCATCGCCGAGCAGGGCAGCCACGACGAACTGCTCGCCCACGGCCACGACTACGCCCGTTACTGGCACGAGCGAGTGCACGCCGCCGGCTGGCGCCTCACCGACTCCCCCGCCTCGACCGCATAACCCCGGTTCAGCGCACGACCTGATCAACACCGGCTATCCTCACCGTCCAAAGTAGACCAACATTGGCGGCGATTCGTGACCGCCACGTCCGCCAGTGAGATGAACTTCGGTCGTGCTGCACGGGTTGTGGACGCCGGGGTTGCCCGCCGGACACTCGACGGGCAACCCCGGTCGGGAGACGGAAGTCGTTACGGTTTCACCCGTTCCGCGGCATCACGGCCCAGCGCCAGAATCAGGCTGGCAGCCGCGATCACAGCGATGACACCGAGCAATGCCAGCACCACGGGCCACCGGCCGGTCAGTGCCGAGGACTCGGCAGTGACCCGCTCCGGGGCGGCCTGGACGTCGGCCACAGGCCGGACTTCGACCGTGGCCGGCTCCTCCTCCGGCACCGGCTCTCCCATCGCGAGCCGTTTGCGTGCCAGGACCCAGGCGGCCACGGTCTCCGGGCCGAACCCGCAGGCGCGCACCAGCGCTACGACGAACTCCTCCTTCGGCAAGGCGGTACGGTTCAGCACGGAAGCCAAGGTGCTCGGCGGCAGGACATCACCGGCGGCATTGGCCTTCCCGGACAGCTGTCGGTAGGACAATCCCGACCACAGCCGGACCTGTCTCAGCGCCATGACAAATTCGGCAACAGTCGTGACTCCGCCAGGTTGCGGCGGACACCCGTCGTTGTCAGTCATCTCGACCTCCCCAGCCCTGATCACACCCATGCTGAGGAGAGCCTTGGATGGCGTCGCCAGTTCCGCTATGCCCCGAACCGGAATATCTGTCCGGCAGCCGCCGCGTCACAGGCGAGTTGCTGCACCGGCGCCCACTCCAGCGTGGAGTTCGACGGGATGCCCAGGCACAGCTCGCTGTGCACCGGCCGGATCCGGAACCCGCGTGCCGGCACGTTCACCGGCACCAGCCGGAACAGCTGGCCCTTGCCATCGCCGCAGGCGTCGAGGTACGCGTTCGCGCCGATTCCCGCGCCACCGCCGACGATGCCCAGGCAGCCCGGGCCGCGCACCGGATGTTGTGCGGTGATCCGGTACTGGCCGTCGGCGACCTTCTCCAGCGCCAGCGGTGGAGTCTGGTTCGCGCACAGGCCCTGGACTATCCGTCCCTCCTCCACACGGAGCCGTTCGGTGAGGCACAGGTCCGAATGCACCGCGCGGATCTGGTACGGGCCGGGTACGGGCTGGTCCGGCACCGGAGGAGTCTGGCGCGGGTCGAACAGGAACACCTGGCCGGCGGACGCCGGATCACAGGTCAGTTGGTGGATTTGCGCCGAGTTCGCCGGACTGCCGAGACACAGCTCGCTGTGCACCGGCCGAATCCGGAACCCGCGCACCGGCGTGAGCACCGGTTCGAGCCGGAACAACTGCCCCCGGCCGGCCGCGCAGAAGTCGCTGTACACCGGTTGTCCGGCAACGGTCGAGCCGCCGACGATGCCCAGGCATCCAGGCCCGTGCACGGGGTGTTGCGGCGCGATCCGGTAGGTGTCGTCCCCGGCCACATCCAAGGTCATCGGCGGATACTGGATGCCGCAATCGACTTGGTGGATGTACCCGTCGTCAGCACCCGCGCGTTCCGACAGGCACAGGTTGGACTGCGCCGACCGGATCACGATCCCGCCCGGCACCGGCCCGGACGGCAGCGACGGAATCCCGCTGAGGGCCTGGATCTCCTCGGCGGACGCGGCGTGGTCCAGAATCCGTACCTCGTCGACGGCGCCCGGCCAGAAGTCCGACGACCACGTGTCCCATTTGCCGCGCCCCACCATCAGGGCGCGTCTCGCCTGCCACGTACTTCGATGCGCCAACGTGCCGGCAAGCTGGCCATCGACGTACAGCCGCATCGTCGCGGCCGCGGCGTCGTAGACACCAGCCAGGTGGGTCCAGACCCCGGTCCTGGCGGTCACGGTCGAGTCCAGGCGCGCGACCTGGCTCACGTGATCGGTGATCCTGGCGTCGATCTTGGGCATCAAGAACGTCCACCGGGTCTTGTCCTTGCTGAACCGCAACTGGAAACCGCTGTTGTACTCGCCGTCCTGGCTGACCGCGACACGGCTGTTGTCACCGGCGTAGTCGTCCAGCCGGACCCAGGCGGCCGCCGTGAACCCGGTGTCGGTGCGTGCCACCGGCTGGGACGCGAAGGCATGCCCTCCGTTGCCGTCCAACCGCAGGCCGTTGCCGGTTCTGCCGGTCGTCCTCGATGCGCCTGGCCACAGTTCGAGAGTGTGGCCGTTGTTCGTGGCATCCGCCGCGTGCGGGCCGGATTCCTCGTCGAACTTCCAGGTCGCCCCGGGTCCGAACGACGGCCCGTTCATCAGCCGGCGGATCTCCGACTCCGGCACCGCCCGGTCGAGGACCTGGACGTCGTCGACGACTCCCGGCCAGAACCCCCCGGGTACACCGTCGTACCTGGCCCGGCCGACGAGCAAGGCGCCTTCCACGTTCCGCGCGACCTGGAACGGCACCGCGGCGGCGGGCGAACCGTTGACATAGAGCCGGAGCTGGCGGGCCTCCGCGTCGTACACGCCGGTCAGATGGGTCCAGGCCTCGATCTGGGCCACCGGCCCGCTGTGGGCCACGCCTGCCGCGCCGTCGGCTCCGCCGTACGTCACGAACTCCCATCCCCGGGGATAATGGCTGTAGGTGAGCCGGAAGGCACTGCTGACGGGACCGTCCTGGCTCACGGCTGTGACGTAGTCCCCGCCCCTGTCGAGCCGGACCCACGCGGCCACCGAGAAACTGTTGTCGGTCCGGACCACCGGGCCTGCCGAGTAGGCGTGTCCCTTGACGCCGTCGAGACGCACCCCGTTGCCGTCGCGGCCTTGCGCGAAGGTGGCGCCATCGGCCAGCGCCATCGTGTGACTGCCGCCCGCGGAGTCCGTGGCCAGCCGGCCCGTTGCCTCGTCCAGCGACCAGCGTCCGCCGGGCCGGAAGCAGTCGCAGTCCATCAACTCCCGGATCTCCCGGATCGTCGTCGTCCGGGAATAGATCCTGACGTCGTCCAGATCTCCGGGCCAGTGCTGGGAAGCCGTGCCGTTCGCCATGCCGCGGCCGATCTGCGACCCGCCGGAAGCACTCCAGGTGCCGCGGTGTGCTGTCGTGCCCGCGAGCCGGCCGTTGACGTAGATCCGCAGTTGACCTGAAGCACCGTCGTATACGCCGGTCAGGTGAGTCCACACGCCCGGTTGTGCCATCGTGTCGGTCGTCGCGGCGGCTGACGAGGCATCGTCGGTATCGGAAGCGGCCATCGCGAACATCCAGCGGCCTTGCTCGTACCGCAGGTCGAAACCGCTCCGCCGCATACCGTCCTGGCTCACCGCAGAGAACCGTCCGTCGGTGCGGTCCAACCGGACCCAGGCCATCGCGGTGAAGCTGTCCTGGGTGTCGACCACCGGTCCCGCCGTGCCGAAACTCCCGTCCGCGGCGAAGCGGACGGCGCCGTTGCGCTCCCCTGTCCACGTCACGTTCCCGGTCGTGGTGGCGTCGTTGCCGTGCCAGGACTCGTCGAGCGCGAAGTCTCCCCCGCCGTCGCTGAACGGCCAGTAGCCGCACGGATCAGGCAGTGAGTTGACCAGGAAGTCATAGCGGCGGATCGGGCCTCTGTTGCCCGCCCGGTCCACGCTCTGGACCGCGAGCTGGTTCCGTGACTCCCGGACCGGCGTTATGTCCACTGTGGCGGAACCGCCGAGCGTCGCGGGCTCGACTCTGACCGAAGGATCGGTGTTCAGGCCGTACAGGAAGGCGGCGACGTCCGGGACACCGTTGGCGGTGAAGGTGAACCTGCCGGGCTGGTCGACCTGGCCGCCGAAGCCGTTCTCCGGATAGGTCACGGACGACACATCCGGCGCCTTTCCGGGAGCAACCGTGTCCACTGTGAACTGACACCTTGATGTGTACGCGCTGAAGTCGATGCTGTCCTCGCCGCGTACCTCCCAGGAATACGTGCTGCCATCGGCCAGTTGACCACCGGGGACAGGAACGCTGATCGTCCCCGGCACCCGGTAGATGCTGTTACTGCTGCCGACGAGCCCACCGCTGGAGTCCCACCACTGGAACGTGCCGCGCACCTCCTGCCCCACAGCACTGTCGGCGTCACTGAACCGGGCGGCCAGCTGCGGTGTGGTCGTCCTGACATAGGCGGGTGTGCCCGAACACTCCCTGCCTTCGACGGTCAGCCCCGTGGGCACATCGGGAACGGTGTTGTACTCCACTTCGAACACCGGGCCGGTCATGTGGTGCTCGGGAACCGGTTCGGACAGGAAGGCCTTCGCACCCCACGACCGGCCGTCCTCCGGAGCGAACAGTCCGATGGTGACATGTGCCCAGCGCGCGGCCGCCGCTTCCCGGACCAGCGACGTGACGTCCATGTCCATGTTGCCCTGCGGGCAACTGGTGGTCGCCCCGATGGTCACCTCCGCCACCTTCTTGACATGTGCCGGGGGATTGCGCCACGTGGTGCCCGGCCCGATCGTGCCGACGTGCCAGAGCTGCACCGGCTCGGAGTAGCAGCCCTGCCGCCACCAGATGAACGCCCGGAACGTGGCCTTGCGGATGTTCTTGCCGCCCATCGGTTCGGTGTTCATCTCGAAGTACGACCGATACCGCCGGTACAGGTCGCTTTCCATGTCACGGCCGACCCGCGCGAGGATCTTCTGGTCGTAGAACGCTTTGTCCGGCATGCTCTCCGACACGCGTGCCCAATGCAGCTTGGTCACGCTGAAATACGGGTCGATGTACACCGGAAAGCGGGTGTCCGGGCCCGCGAGCAGGCCCGTGTCCGGCGTCAGGCGCAAGCTGTCGGCGGTGACGTTCACAGCCATCTGACGGACCTGATCATGCCCGGCCGGGCCGTCCAGCCTGTCATGGCCAGGCGCGTTCGCCGTGGAATCCCACATGTAAGCGCGTGGGCTCGTGACCACAGGGCGGCCCTGTGCGTCCACAGCGGCGAGCGATCCATCGTTCTCGGCACGGACCGTCAGGCCGTTCGTCCCGAGTCCGAACTGGACCTGGGCGAGCGCGGGATTTCGGGCGGCCTGTGGCGTCTTGACCACCAGGACTTCGGAGAACCCCAGCGAGGTGGCCCGAACCACGAGGTCCACTTCGGGCAGCACGTCCCGATAGGTCGCCGTGTCCTTGTCGAGCACAGGCACGGGAAGCGGTGCGGGCCAGCTCAAAGCCATGCCGTGCCCACCATGGCCGATCCTGGCCAACGGCGCGGTCGCACCGCCTGGGGAAAACGCCAGATCGGCCACGGCAGCCCGCGGGGCGACAGCACCGTCCGGCCGGAACACCAAGGTGGGGTCCACGGGCACCCAGCCATCGCCCCGGCGGACACGGATCGGGCGGTGATGCGACTCCGCCGTCACCGTGCCGCTCGGGTTGGCCAGCACCCGAACGGTTTCGGTGCCCATCATGGACACCTCGACCGGCCTGCCGGTGCGCTTGGCCTCGGCCAAGGCCGTCCGTTCGGTGTGCGGGCCAAGCGGTGCCGGTGGGGCCGACATGGGCACTGCCAGGCCGCTCACCACGACCATGATCGCCAGAACGATCGTGGTCAGCCTGCTGTCGTGTCGCTTGCCCATGCCGGACCCACCATGCCCTCTCGGAGTGTCAGTACTTGCTCGACTTGGCCAGGACGTGCTTCGGCACCTTGCGCTTCGGCTTTGTCTTCTTCTTGGGCTTCGGCGGCTTGGACTTCTTGACGGTCTTCTTTTTGGCGACGGTCTTCTTCTTGGTGACGGGCTTCTTCGCGGCGCCCTTCTTCTGGGCCTGCAGGGCCCGCCAGTCGGTGTACGTCATGCCCTTCGGCGGCTTGTCCGACTTCGCCGTCGGTTTCTTGCCGCCCTTCCTGCGCTTGTCATCCTTGCTATTCTTGTGAGCCTTGGCGCCGATCAGTCCCAGTTCGACGTTGCGGAGCTTCTGCTCCTTGCCCTTGATCTGACCTTCTTTGCGGTTCTTGGTCTCCTTGGCCTTGTTGGTTTTCTTCTTGGCGTTGCCCTTGTTCGCGCTCTTGCCGTTGGAGCCGTTCTTGGCGGCGCGTGCGGCCCTGGTGCCCTTCTCCGTGTCGAAGGCCTTCTTCACGCCCTTACCGGCCTTCCACAGTTTCAGACCGGCGCCCGCGACTCCGACACCGACCAGCTCAAGCGCCGCGTCTCCCCACTTTCCCTTCTTCGCGTATCCGTAGGCGTCGACGGCGCTCATCACACCCGCGCCGACCATGCAGGCGGGCACCAGGAACATGGAACACACCGAGACACCGATCTTGGCCGCTTTCCATGCCTTGCTTCCCGGGCCGAGGTTCTTCTTCACCCAGTCCCAGATCAGTCCATCCGGGTCGCTGAAGGTGGCCGGGGCGTTGTTGCTGTACGCATAGCCGTGCATCTGCTGGGGATCGTCGTGGTCGATGATCGGGTCCACCGACAGGAAGCGGCCGGTCTGCGGGTCGTACTCCCGTGCGCCCAGATGAACCAGACCGATCGACAGGTCGATCGTGCCGCCGACGAATCCCTTCTCTCCCGGCCAGTTCCCGGGCTGGGCGCCGCGCGGACCACCGAACGGAAGGGAACGGCGCTCGTCGACTGCCAGACCCGCCGCGTCGATGGCGGCCTCGGCCGTGCCCTGGTGATCGGACGTCAACCAGTCCAGCGACTCGGTTCCGGCCGACACTGTCCGCACGGCCACAACGTCGTCGTTGTGCTCGTAGTACCTGGTGGCCGAGACCACAGTGCCGTTCTGGTCGGCTTTGACCTCCGTGTCGTCGAGGTACAGCGTGGTGCCGGTCGGGTCACGCCGCAACAACCGGTCCCCGTCCGGGTCGTACAGGAACGAAGTGACCTTGCTTCCCTCGGTCACTGTGGACAGATGTCCCTCGGCGTCCCAGCTCAGGTTCTGCTGCGTTCCGTTGAGCTTCCGAGAGGTCGTGTTGCCATCGGAGTCGTAGCCGAACTCGTCCGCTCGCGGTCCGCCGGGCCCGGTCGTGGACACCGACTTCAGCGTGTGCGGTTGTGGCGCACCGGCTGCCGGATAGGTGTAGGTACGGACCGTGTCGCCGTTCGCGGCGTGCTGGGTTTCGCTGGTGCGATTGCCCACCACGTCATAGGTGTACGAGTGCCAGTACGGCGCGGGACCACCCAGCACTGCCAGACTCGGCCCGGCCGCACAACCATCCGTAGCCGCCCAGGCCTCGGTCATGCGCCGCAGGTAGTCCGTGCGGAAACACTGGGTGTCCTCGACGCCGCCCACCGGCCGGTTGGCGATCTTCGTGACGTTGCCCGCCGGGTCGTAGTCCAGGTTCACGTCCGCGACCGCGGACTGAGTCGCGGTCTGCCGGTCGACGGCTGTCCTGGTCAGCCGTCGCGTCGCCCTGTCGTACGAGAACGTCTGGTAGATCTGCTTGCCGCTGACACCGAACGTGTACTGCTGTGGCTCCCCGAGCTGCGTGTAGCTGGACGCACCGACGTACTGCGTGAGACCGGTCATCCGCGTCGTCTGACCGAGCCCGTCGAAGGTGTATCTCAGTGTCTCCGCACGCAACCCGCCCACCGCGGGCAGAACGGCCGACTCGACCTGATCGGCCACGTTGTACCGGGACTCGGTGACATACCGGCCGGCGAGTCCTTTCTCCACGGCGGGAATGGTGATCGCGTTTCCGGTCGGCCGTCCGGCGTCGTCATAACCAAGGACGTCGCTGCGGTACGCCTCGCTGCCCACCCAGCGAATGGATGCCGCTGGCATGCCCTTTCCGTTGGGCAGCGTGTCGAACGTCCACTCAGCCAGCTTCGTGGTGCCCTCGTGCACCGCTGTCCGCCGGTCAAGGGCGTCATAGGTGAACGTGAGCCTCTTACCACGAGAGTCTGTTGCGGACAGTTCACGGTCGGCGTCGTCATAGGTGAACGTCGCCGTGCCCTTGTCCGGGTCGTCCACACGGATCTGCCTGCCACGCAGGTCGTAGTGGTGGCGCCAGACGTTACCGGCGGGATCGGTCACCGACTCGATGTGGCCGTCGCGGGTGTAGGTGTACTTCGTCGAGTCGTAGGCGCCGGTCGGCGTGTCCGCCTTGTGTTGACGCAACTCGACGACTCGATCATGCGCGTCGTAGATGGTGGTGGTGGCCGTGTCACCGGCCGGCGGGTCCTCCGCGACCCAGTTGCCGCCGTAAGTGGTTGTCGTGCGCCACTTCTCGTGACCGTCGGAGAACAGGATCTCCGCGGTTTCCCGGCCGGCGCCGTCGTACTCGAACACCGTCTGTCCTGGCACGTCCGCGTCACGCACCGCCAACAATGTCGTTCCCGGAGCGTCGCTGTTCCAGTACGCCTGGTTGGTCTTGGCGACGCGACCGTGCGAGTCGTGGATCGTGTCAGTCACGGTCCGGCCGCCGCCGGGCGCGGGCTCCTGGACCTGACGCTCCCTGAGGAAGCCGTCGTACAACGTGTGGCTGCTCAGGTAGGAACCGTTGCCCAGCAGTTTCCGCGTGATCAGCGCGGATGGGGCGTCCCGCCGGATCAGGTATTCGAACTGGCTGTTGGCGCTGGCGCCCGCGGCCTTGCTCCGGCCGGGTTCCCAGATCGCCGTCACCCTGCCCAGCGGGTCACGAGCGAGGTCGGTACGTCTGCCGTTGGCGTCGACGACAGCGACAGTCTCGCCGTTGGTCGGGTCGAGGTGGGTGATCGTGGTGTGACCCAACGGGTTGGTCGACGTCACCTGGGTGACTGGCCCGCCGGTCGCCGGGGTGTAGCTGGTGGTGGTCTTCCGGCCGAGCGAGTCCTCTTCGACGATCTCGCGTCCGTGTTCGTCGAACGTGTTGCGCTCGCTGGTCACGAACACCTGGCCGTTCGCGTCCGAGGAGGCGAGTTCCTCGGAGTGCGTCAGGTTCCCCACGGTGGGCGTCGCACCGAGCGTCGTGGCCCCGTCGTAGTAGAAACGCTGCTGGGCCAGAATGTCTTCGGGCTTGGCCGAGGTGTCGCAGTTCACCCCGACCTCCTGCACGTCGGAAGGCAGGTCCAGCAACCACTTGGTGAGGTTGCGGGCGTACGTGAACCGGATGCACGTGTCGTCGGCCGGGGTCGAGAGATCCCCGAGGTCGTCCACGTACTTGTGCTGACCGTACTCGTCGAAGCCGTGCCGCTCCTCGGTTTCCAGCGCACCGCCGCCTGCCAGCGCGACCCGTTCCCGGACACGTTTCACCTCGGTCACATACGACCGCAGCGGTCCGGACTCCCGGATGCGCGTCGCCGTCGGCCCGGTCGCCTCCACTTCGTGCAGAGTCGCCGAGATCTCCGCGCCGGTCACACCGTCGTACGTGACTGTCTCGAGTGCGAAGCCCTTGAACGGTTCGGAGTCCTCGACCGGCCCCAACCGGGAACTGACCATGACGTGGCGACGGTTGACACCGTCGGCCATCAGGTCTTCGTCCATCCCCCGCAGGAACAAGTGATCCGTGCGTGTCTGTTCGCCGGAGTTCGGATCACCGGTGCGGACCTGGACTTTCTGGAAACCGCGGTACTGGCCGTAGGTCTTGAACCGGGCAGGCGTCATCTCCGCGTCGTCACGGTGCCACGCCGCGCCGTCGAGGTAGTCGTACTGGGTCACCTCGGGTGGGTTTCCGCCGACCAGGTCGGTCTCCTTGACCTGGGTGACGACGAACTTGTTGAAGTAGTCCAGCCTCGGCTGAAGTTCTCCCTCGGGTGTCCAGTACGCCGGGTAGCACTTCTTGGTGTTGGTGTCCGGTGTGGGCAGTGCGTCGGCGGTGCATTCCTTCTCGGTGTAGGAGACCTCGATCAGGCCACCGGTCTCCGTGGCGACCCGGGACAGCCGCCACTTCGCCAACGGCTCCCTGTGGTCGTCCGAGTCGACGCGGTTGTGTCGCTGCACGCCGTCGAAGTTGATCTCGGGCATGGCGGCGGTGCCGCCGACGTGTCCGGTGTGGACGATCGACTCCAGCCACAGCGTCGCGCTGGTCCCGTCGCCGGTGTCCGGGAAGGTGTGCGTGAACGTCCACGAGTCCACATCACGGAAGCCGGCGCCGTCACGGACCTGTGCGGTGACCTTGGCCAGTCGCTTGGTGCCCCAGAAGGTCGGCGAGTGCTTGCCCGTACACGGGGCCGCGGAACACGCCTGATCCCACGGCACATCAGGCCAACTCGCCGGTTGGTCCGGAGCACAGGGGGCGCCGGGGATGCAGCGGTCGGCCGCAGTCAGCACGACCTTCGCGATCGGCGCGGTCAGCGATCCGTTGACCTCACGCTGCCCGTAGTCGATGTGATCCAAGTAGCTGGCCCGCGTGTACGGAGTCGCGGTCGTGCTGTTGTTCCGGCCGTAGTTGTTGCTCTCCTTGTTGTAGAAGAACGACATCGCATCGGAGTCGGCGTTCACGACGTATTCGAGGTTCCACCGGTAGGCCTGCTGACACCACGACGAGTCAAACGTGGCACCACGACACGGCTCGTTCACGTGATTGCCGTACACCGGCATCGTCGACGCCGAATTAGTCTGCGTATTGCCAGGAAGCTGGTTGCGACCGAACACGTAGCGAGTGCCGTCAGGCGACGTCAGCTGCCAGTACTCCCCGTCATTGTCACCGTTCGGGGCACCGGTCAGCAACTCGACCCGCCAGCCATCGTCTTCCTCGGCCCGCCACTTGCCCGGTACGGCGTCATCCTGAACGAGCTCGCCCGCCAAGCCAGGCAAGGAAACGTGCACACTCTGCACAAGCTTCCCGTTGAACGTGGCCCAGCACTGATCGCCGACCTTGTCGGTGTTGCTGCCGCCCGCGATGTCCTCGGCACACGGCTTGAACGACCGCTCGATGAACCCGGGGTGGTAGTCAAAACCTTCGCCCACCCACGACGCCTGGTTGTTCGTCGACGCCGTCCGGCCATCCACCGCACCTGAGACGTAGTTCAGGTCGACCTCCGGCGAAAGTCCCGGCACCGGCGGCGTGTCCATGGGGTACGACCAGGTGAAATCGCCCGACTGCAACCCGACCGACCACGTCGACGACGGCGCGAGCGACGTGGCCGTGAAGGTCCCGGCGCTGCCCGACGGCGCCGCCGCGATCGCGAACGTGGAACCGGCCTGCTCGATCTGGACGTCGGCGTTGATCCGGCCTGTCTTGAGGTTGTTCCTGGCCTGCACCGGCGTTGGCGCACATCCAGGGCAGTCGGCGAGCCGCACCAGCCGCAGGCGCGAGTCATAGTCGCCGCCGAAGGCATTCCGGAACCCGGAGTAGTCCACGTCGACGGCGACCGTTCCGGCGGATCGAACGCCATCCGTGCGCTTCACGGTGAACAGCACACCGGTCACACCGGCCTTGGAAGCGGCCTGGCGGTCCAGCACCTCGACGCGCACCGCCGACGGAGCTTTGCCGGCGTCCTTCGCAGGGGCCGAAACCCGGACCGGAAGATCACCGGCACGACTCGCGGTCGCCGCATCCGACAGCGCCACGTCCGCCGCTCCCGGTGCCGGCCACGCCGCGGTAGGCGCCGACCGGATCGCGCGTTCGGCTGCCGGATCGGCTGGGCGCGGCGCGAGTGCCACGGCCTCGCCTGGAACGGAACGCTCGCGCTGGAGAGCCGGTGGCCCGGCGAGCGCGGCAACAGCCGGGACCGGCGTCACGCCTGACGCCACCATGGCCGCGAGGACGCCCACCGCGAGAGTTCTGTGCCAGGGTCTGCTGCTTTGTCTTACGTGCCAAGCACTCAAGGTGTTCCTCCACAGTGGTGCATACGGCTCGAGCGGGACATCAGACGCGAATCCGGGCACCGGGCGCGAGAATCCGGCCAGGCGCGGGCGGGTACGGGTGCCGGTGGACGGGGCGGGTGAACGCGGGCTGCTGAGCTCCGGTGCCCGGCTGGGAGAACGTGCTCATCGTCATCGAAGTGCTCATCGACGGACCGGACGACTCCGGTTCGCTGTATCCCGGTGGCAGGGTCGGGCTCCAGCCCGGGTACGGCGGCGGTGGTGGGGTGTAGTCCGGCTCGTCCGGCGCCTCCTGCGCGAAGGTGTCGTCCTCGTATCCCCAGTCGTAGTCGAACTGGGTGTAGATCTCACCGCCGTCGGAGTAGTCGTACGCCTCGCCGCCGTACATGCCGGCCAGCATGTAGGCCAGCTTCTTGTCGGCGAGGCCACTGCTGGAACCGGACTTACCTGCCTTCTGGATAGCGGACGAGACCGACTTGAGCAGGGCCTTCGAGAACGGGTCCTTGGCGGGCTGGAACAAGCCGGCGAACATCTTGGCCTTCGGCTTGTCGTTGCCCTTGGCCTTGGCCTTGCCCTTGCCACTGTTGGCCTTGCCGCCGGCGATCGAGGATTTCGGTTTTTTCTTCTTCGCAGCGCTCTTGCTGCTGAGCGTCTTGGACACGGTCGCCTTGACCTTCTTGGCCGACTTGGTCTTGACCGCCTTGGTCTTGGTCTTCTTCGCCTTCAGTCCGTCGGCGTCCGAATAGGTCGCCGGGCTGTTGTTGCCGTAGGCGTAACCGTTGACCTGCTGGGGATCGTGGTGGTCGATGAGCGGGTCGACCGACAGGAACCGGCCGTTCGCCGGGTCGTACTCACGAGCGCCCAGGTGCACGAGCCCGGTCGAGGCGTCCGCCGTGCCACCGACGAAGCCGCGCTCATCCGGCCAGCTCGGCGTCGCGCCCCGGGGTTGGCCGAACGGCGTGAAACGGCGTTGCCCCACCGCGAGATCCGCCGACTCGACAGTCACCTCCGCGGTGCCGTGGTGGTCGGACACCAGCCAGTTCAGCTTCTCCGTTCCCGCCTTGCTCCGGACCGCGACGACCTCGTCGTTGTGGCTGTAGTAGCGGGTCGCCGAGACCACCACGCCTGACTGGTCGGCCTTCAGTTCCGTGTCTCCCAAGTACAGCGTGGTCCCGCTGGGGTCACGGCGGATCAACCGGTTGCCGTCCGCGTCGTAGAGGAAGGCCGTCGTCTGCGTGCCTTCGACCACTGTGGACAGATGTCCTTCGACGTCCCAGGTGTGCTTGCGCTGCACTCCGTTGACGGTGCGCTCGGTGAGGTTACCGGCCGGGTCATAGGTGTTGACCTCAGTACGGCCAGGTTCCGTAATCGAGCGGGCAGCGTGCGGCTGGGGCGTCGCGTACGTGTAGGTACGCGTGACGTCCACCCCGGACGAACGTCGCCGTTCCGCGGTGCGATTGCCGGTCGCGTCGTAGGTGTAGGAAAGCCAGTATGGCGCTGGCCCGCCCAGCACTGAGAGGCTCGGCGCTGCCGTGCATCCGTCCGTGGCCGTCCAGGCCTCGGTCGTACGCCGCAGGTGGTCCGTGCGGAAGCACTGGACATCATCGCCGTTCGCGATCTTCGTGATGTTGCCCGCGGGATCGTAGTCGAGCGTCGTGTCGGTGACGACCGGTTGTGTCGCGGTCTGCCGGTCGGTCTGCGTCCGGATCAGCCGTCGGGTCGCGGCGTCATAGGAGAAGGTGCGGTACACCTGTTTGCCGTTGACACCCAAGGTGAACTGCTGCGGTTCACCCAACGCGGTGTACGCGGATGTGCCGACATACTGCGTCAATCCGGTCAGCCGCGATGGCAGTCCCACGGCGTCGTACGTCGTGCGGAGAGTTTCCGCCCGCAGTCCGCCCGCCGCCGGCAACGCGGCGCTGACGACCTGGTCTGCGATGTTGTAGCCGAATGTGGTCTCGTACCGGCCGCCGAGCCCGCGTTCGGTCGACGGGATGGTGACGGCGGTTCCCGTCGGCCGGCCTGCCTCGTCGTATCCGAGGGTCTCGTTGCGGTACGCCTGTCCATCGTGCCAACGGATCGCGGCAACGGGCATGCCCTTGCCGCCTGGCAACGTGTCGAAGGTCCACTCGGCCAGCTTCGTGGTGCCCTCGTGCACCGCTGTCCGCCGGTCGAGGGCGTCATAGGCGAACGTGAGCGTCTTGCCCCTCGAATCGGTGATCGAGGTGATCCGGCCTTCAGCGTCGTAACCGGCCAGGTTCGTGCCCTTGTCCGGATCGTCCACCTGGATCTCCCTGCCGCGTGGATCGTAGTGGTACCGCCACACGTTGCCCGCGGGATCAGTCGCCGTGTCGAGCTGGCCGAGCTTCGTGTAGGTGTACTTGGTGGTGTCGTGGCCTCCGGTGAAATGCTGCCGGAGTTCGACGACCTGGCCGTGCGCGTCCAGGATTCTGGTGGTCGGAGTGTCACCGGCGGGCGGGGTCTCGCTGACCCAGTTGCCGCCGTAGGCCGTTGTGGTACGCCACTTCTCGGCACCGTGCGAGCTGAGGATCTCCGCGGTCTTCCGCCCGGCGCCGTCGTAGGCGAGGGAGACCTGGCCGGGAACGTCGGCGTCTCGCGCGGCGTGCAACGTGGTCGCCGGGGCGTCGCTGTTCCAGTATGGCTGGTTGGTCTTGGCGATCCGGCCGTGTGAGTCGTGGATGACGTCGCTGACGACCCGGCCACCGCCCGGCGCCGTGGCTTGCGTCTGGCGTTCACGCAGGAATCCGTCGTACAGGGTGTGTTTGGTGAGGTACGCGCCGCTGCCCAGCAGTTCCCGTGTGGTCACCGCACTCGGCCCGTCAGCCCGCACGAGGTACTCGTACTGCAGGTTGGCGCTGGCCCCAACGGACTTGGCACGTCCGGGTTTCCACACGGCGGTCAACCGCCCAAGCGGATCGTAGGCCAGGTCGGTACGCCGCCCGTTGGCGTCCACGGTAGACGTGTCAGCACCTCGTACGTCTACTGTGGACGTAGTGGCGTGACCCAACGGGTTGGTGACGACGATCTGCGTCAGTGGCCCGCCCGATGCCGGGGTGTATGCGGTAGTGACCTTGTCCCCGAGGGCGTTCACGGATTCGGTGACACGACCGTGGGCGTCGTACTTCGTCTCGCTGGTCTTGGTGAACTCCAGACCGGCAGAGCCCTTGACGCTCAGCTCCTCCGTCCGGGTCTCGTCACCGGCACTCGGCGGCGCCCCCAATGTGGTCGAGTTGTCGTAGTAACTGCGCTCCTCGGCGAGCAGATCGGCGGGATACGCGGCCGCCGCGCAGGACGCCGCCAGCTTCTCCACCCGGCTCACCGGGTCGACGATCCAGTCCTGTGTGTTACGGGCATAGCTGTACCGCGTGCACGTGTCGTCGGCCGGGGTCGACACGTCACCCAGATCGGTGGTGCGGATCGGCAGCCCGTACTCGTCGTACTCCTGCTGGACTTCGGTCTCCCTGGCTCCGCCCGCCGCCAGGGCCACGCGTTCCCGCACAGTCCGGATCTCGGTGACGTAGGAGCCCAGCGGGCCCGATTCCCGGTTGCGGCTGGCGTTGGGACCGATCGAGATGGGTTCCTGCAACGAACTGGACACCACGGTGTCACCGTCGTAGGTCACGGTCTCCCGGGCGAAGCCCTTCCACTGAGGACGGTCGTCCAGCTTCCCGCCCTTCGAGTCGACGATCTCCGCGTTGCGGCGCGTGACCCCATCGCTCATCAGGTCGTCGTCCATGCCGCGCATGAACAGGTGCTCGGTTCGCGTTTGCTTGCCTGCGTTCGGGTCACCGGTGCGCACGCGAACCTTCTGGAAACCGCGGTACTGGCCGTAGGTTTTGAACCGGGCAGGCGTCATCTCCGCGTCATCCCGATGCCATGCCGTGCCGTCGAGGTAGTCGTACTGGGTCACTTTCAGCGGGTTGCCGCCGACCAGGTCGGTCTCCTTGACCTGCGTGACCACGAACTTGTTGAAGTAGTCCAGCCTGGGCTCGAGCTCGCCTTGCGGCGTCCAGTAGGCGGGATAGCACTTCTCCGCGTTGCGGTCCGGAACGGGCAGCGCGGTGACGGCACATTCCTGCTGGGTGTACGAAACCTCGATCAGCCCTCCGGTCTCGGTGCCGATCGCGGCCACCCGCCACTTCGTCAGCGGTGGCCGGTGTTCGTCGGAATCCACGCGGTTGGCCCGTTCCACGCCGACGAACCGCACCTCGGGCACCTCGGCCGCGCCACCGACATGTCCTCTGTGGAGGATCGAGGCCAGCCACAGCGCCGGGCTGCCATCGTCACCGGCCTGGGGGAAGACGTGGTTGAACGTCCAGGAGTCCACGTCCTGACCGGACACCTGCGTGGTGACCTTGGCCAGCCGCTTGGTGCTCCAGAAGGTCGGCGAGTGCTTGTCCGTACAGGGAGTCGCGGAACACGCCTGATCCCACGGCACATCAGGCCAACTCGCCGGTTGGTCCGGAGCGCAAGTGGCGCCAGGGATGCAGCGATCGACCGCCGTGAACACCACGCGTGCGGACGGCGCGGTCAGCGATCCGTTGACCTCACGCTGCCCGTAGTCGATGTGATCCAAGTAGCTGGCACGCGTGTACGGAGTCGCGGTCGTGCTGTTGTTCCGGCCGTAGTTGTTGGTTTCCTTGTTGTAGAACATCGACATGGCGTCGCCGTGGCGGTCCACGACGTATTCGAGGTTCCACCGGTAGGCCTGCTGACACCACGATGAGTCAAACGTCGCACCACGGCACGGCTCGTTCGCGTGGTTGCCGTACACCGGCATCGTCGACGCCGAATTAGTCTGCACACCACCGGGAAGCTGGCTGCGACCGAACACATACCTTGTGCCGTCAGGCGACGTCAGCTGCCAGTACTCACCGTCGTTGTCACCGTTCGGGGCACCGGTCAGCAGCTCGACCCGCCAGCCATCGTCTTCCTCGGCCCGCCACTTGCCCGGCGACACATCGTCCTGAACAAGCTCACTCGCCAGGCCAGGCAACGAGACATGCACACTCTGCACAAGCTTGCCGTTGAACGTCGCCCAGCACTCGTCACCAGACTTGACCCCGTTGCTGCCACCCGCCATGTCCTCGGCACACGGCTTGAACGACCGCTCGATGAACCCGGGGTGGTAATCGAACCCCTCCCCCACCCACGACGCCTGGTTGTTCGTCGACGCCGTCCGGCCATCCACCGCACCCGAGGAGTAGCGCAGCTCGACGTCCGGCACCAGGCCAGGCATCGGCGGCATCGCCATGGGGTACGACCAGGTGAAGTCACCCGACTGCAACCCGACCGACCACGTCGCGGACGGCGCCAACGACGTGGCGGTGAAGTTGCCCGCGCTGCCCGATGACGCCGCGGTCACCGCGAACAGCGCGCCCTGCTGGCCGACCGGGACCTCCGCCGCGATCCGGCCGGCCTTGACGTCGTTGCCCGCCTGCAACGCGACCGGCGCGCATCCGGCGCAGTCAGCGATCCGCACCAGTCTCATGCGCGTCGCGTAATCACCGCCGAAGGCATGCCGGAAGCCGGAGTAGTCGACCTCGACACCGATCGGGCCCTCGTCACGTACGCCATCGGCTCGGGCGATCCGGAACATCAGGCCCGGCACGCCCGCCCGCCGCGACGCGGCCTGGTCGAGAACCTCCACCCGGACCCGCCCCGGCGTGCCCCGGCCGGCCGCCGCCGGACTGACCCGCACAGGCCCGTCGCCGGCGCCCCGCGCCGCGACTGGCACCTCATTCACCGCCGCCTTCGGCCACACCACCTCCGGCGTCGCGCGCACCGCGCGGTTCGCCGCCGGATCGGCGGGCAGTTTCCCGGGCGTCACCGCGCCTCCGGGAACCGAACGCTCCCGCTGCGCCCCCGGTGGTCCGGCCACCGCCACGCCGGCCGGGACGACCAGTGCCGCGACCACCGAGACAACAGCCACGAAAAGCACGACCACATGCCGATACCGAGCAGGTCCCACCCGTACCTCCCAAGCCGAGAGCGGAGTCCAGGAAGAGAAAAACCGTCAGCGGCCGGGACTGGCCATCGTCATGAACAGTCCCGAACAGTTCCGTACGCCCTCGTACGCACTTGGGGCCGTTTGTCGGCGTGGACGAGGGGCAATGGGGTGAATCCGTGACAACGCGGCCGGTTCCTGGCCGGGGTGACCGATCTGCCCGTTTGGGCGGCCATTGGAACCTATTGCGCGACAAGGGGAAGACCTAGGTTGGAAAGGTGGAGCTGAGGCGAGGGGCGGAGCACTCAGACCAGGTCGAGGACTGCGGGGCTCCAGCAAGAGGAACGCCGGACGGCCGGCCGGATCACGCCGCCGTCCTTCGCTTACAGACCATGGGCGGCAACCAGAGCGTCACCCGCCTGCTGACGGCGGACACCGCCGGGAACGGCCTGGCGGACCGCCTTCGCGCTCAGGTCGGCCGGGATTTGCCCGTCAGCGAGCCACACGACCACGACGAACGCCAAGCGGCGCGCAGCGGCGCGACGGTGGCGAGTGCACCAGCCGTCGCGGGAAGTTCGATTCGCGTGCAACGGGATCCCGGCACGACAGCGGTGGACGACCAGACGGACGTCTTCCCGCCGCCACGGGTCGCGACCTGGTCGACCGACCGGTTCGAGGTGTCGTTCGCCCGGACAGGGTCGCCGGGCAACTCGGAGTTCGAGATGACCGTGCGGTATGTCGGGCCGCACACGGTTTTTGTCTCACCGGTCACCAGGGCGACTGTGGGCATCGCCGATCGGCCGCTCGCGGTTCGGGTGCTCGATGTCGACGCGACCGGCCTCACCGTCGATCTGTACGGGGACCGGGCGAGGATCGTCCGGCTGCAGGATGAGGCGGAGCTGAGCCGGTTGCCCGGCGGCCCGGGCCGCACGCACTCCTTCTCGGCCATCCTCGATCAACAGACCCGCTCCATCAGCACGCTCACGATCTTCGATCCCGAGGCCAGTGCCGCCGACCTCACGGCGGCGCCGCAGCCGGAGAACCCGGGAGCCAATCCTGTCGTCGAGGGCGTGCGCATGGGCGCCGACGGCTGGCGGGTGCTGCTGGACGGCGACGGCGACCAGGACAAGGAATTGCAGCTCACCCTGTCGACGGCGGCCACGACGCTCACGGTGACGGCCGTGCAGCGTTCCTCCGGCGCCACGCGAACGGTCACGTTGCCGCTGCCCGCTGACGGGGGCTCCCTGCTGCCGCTGGTCAGGGAGGTCACCGACGGGCACGCCCCCACCCGTATCCAACTGTTCGCCTCATCGCCGGAACCGAGCCTGGTGCTCGCTCCCGGCACGCACGGCCCGAACGCCAGCACTTACCGGGTCAGCGTCGGCAACGGCGGCGCGGACCTGGTGTTCCCGGCCGAAACCGCACCCCGGCGGCAGATCGCTTCCGCCGGTGCGGCGCAGATCGCGGGCGGCATCCTGGCCACGGACGTGACCCTCGGCGCCTACCAGGACACCTTCAGGCTGTCATTCCGGCGGATGACCGATGGCAGGACGACCTTCGGGTTGTCCGCGGTCAACGACGGCACCGTGCGCGACACAGTCGGCGCCGAGCTGACCCTGTCCGGGCCCATCGTGTACTCGGTGATCAACACGGGCAGCACCAGCCTCGGCATCGACCTGAACAACGACGGCGTTGCCGACCTGCAGATCTTCGATCGCCTGACCACACCGCAGGACTACGACGGGGGCGGGCCGCCGGCCCAGTCGCGCAATCACCAGATCCGGGTGCTCGGTCCCGCCATCGGCGCCGAGCGCACGTTCGACTTCCATTACCGCTACGGCGGTCTGCAGGGCGTGAACCCGGCAACGGGTCCGGCGGGCGCCGAGGCCGCACGCAACGCCGAGGCCGTCTCCAGCCTGGCCGAGCAGGGCCGGGCCGGTGGCCTCGCCGACACGCTCGACCAGATCGAGATCGCGATGCTGAGCATGCGTCGCCGGGCGGTCGGCCGAGGCCTGCTGGCACAGGCGTTGTTCGACAAGAACCTCGCCTTGTGGCAGACGTTGGTTCGGGTGCGGGCGCAGGTGGCGGCAGGGGTGCCGGCGCCGCTACAGGCCCAGGCGGCCGCCGCGGTGGCCGAGTACGTCGCCGAGATCAGGAACGCCGAGACGCAGCCGACTACCGAGCAGCTCGTCGCCCTCACCGCGCTGACCACGGCGGTTCAGTCAGCCAACTGGCCGTCGGTGTTCTCGGCGTACGCGTCCGCCATGGCGGTCTCCGACGCCACGCTGCGCGACCGCTTGGAGCGGGCCGGCGGCGAAGGCGACCGGGATCTCCGGGAGGCCAAGCAGCTCAGCGATCTCAGCCGGGAGCTACGAGAGATCCCGCCGGGCTCGGTGATCCGGGTGCCCGCCACATATCACCCGGACGAGCAGTTCCGTACCGAGCAGGGCTTCGTGTCCATGGTTCCGCTGCAGCTGTACGCCTGGCAGGACGGCAGCGAGTGGAAGCTCAAGGACGTCACCAACCCGCAGCAGCCCTTCACCTACTCCCTGCCCATGCGGGTCTGCACGCCCCTGCCGCCACTGGCCCTGTTCAACGAGCTCGACGATCCCGACCACTTCCCCTCCGGCGTCATCAACGTGCAGGTTCCCGGTGGCGTGGCCGGGCGAGTGAGCGTCCGCGACCGGATGACGTGGAAAAAGTTCTTCACCTATCTGGGGTTGGGGCTCGCTGCCGTGGGTCTCACCCTGGCCGCGGTGGCGTCAGCGGGCGTGGGCGCGGCCGCGGTGCCTGCGGCGTGGGCGCTGGCCGGGTCGGCGCTGGCGGGTGCCACGGCGGCCGGAATCGACCTGGCCGAGCACATTCAGCACGACAATCTCGACACCCGCACAGCCGTCCTGGACATCGCGCAGATCGTCGCGGGCCTGGCCACCGCCGGGACGCTGGCCGCGGGACGGATCGTGATCGCCGCCGGGGCCGCTCCGGCGGCGAGCCGCTGGGCTGGGGCATGGGCGCAGGTGGCGATGCTCGCGCAGCGGGCCTACGTCCCGATGGCCGTGACAGCGGCGGCGGCCGACGTGGTCACCGTGGCAGTGATCAGCGTGGACATCCTGCGTCAACTCGACGAGATCGACCGGGGCACCGCGAGCCCGGAGGAGCGGACCCGGGCCAAGATGCTGCTGCTGGTCCAGGCGGCGACGATGGCCGGGCTGACCGCCTTGCAGCTCAAAGGAATCGGCCCGCTCGGCCGGGGGCAGACACTGGTCCTCGCGCCCGGGCCGGACGGCGTGCCGGTGGTCTCGCCCGCGCTGGCGCGCGGCACGCTGATCATCGACACCAACATCGCCATCGCGCTGCAGAAACGCGCGAACAACATTCCATTGCAGCCCGGCGAGCAGGCACTGCTGCGAAGGTTCGACGCGCTGGGCGCGACCGACGTGCGCATCGCCGATCCGACGATCGCCGAGGTGGCCGCCAAAGGGCCGGCGGCACAGGAGCGCGGTTTCGCCGTCGGTGTGGACCGTACCAGCGCCGAATACCAGGCTCTGCACGCCGAACTGGTCACCGCCAACGTCGGCGGCGGCAAGGGCGTGGTAGACCGGCAGATCGTGGCGGACGCGTTCTTCGGCGTCGGCGAAGCGGGCACAACCCCCACGCTGGCCACAGGTGATCCCAACGTGCTGAAGAAGCTCTACGCCATCAAGGTGGCGAAGGAGAATGTGAAGCCGCTCGTGCAGTACGGAGGCAAGTCGCTGTCAGAGATCTTCCCGGACGGGTTCGACGTCACCATCAACCGCCGCACGCTGCACGTGCTACCGCTGCCCATGAGGTAGGGACCCATGCCGTACTCCTATGACTACCTCGTAGCCACGCTGCACTGCGCACGGTGCGGCAATTCCGGCGAAGCCCGAGACATGACCACCCGGCTACGTGCCGAGCCCGAGTTGGCCTCCCTGCGGGAGGGCGACGCACTGCCTGTGGACACCGCCAACGCCCGGGAAAGCGGCTACCTGATGGTGCGCGAACCGCAGGCGGGTGAGCCGATCGCCTTGCTGCAGACGTGGACCTGCCCGCACTGCGGATACACGAACAACTGGGCACGGATCGTGGTCCGTGACGGAGTCATCGAGGCGATCCAGGAAACGCAGCTCGACCAGGCCGCCTTCGACTCCACGCAGTTCATCGAGGACGACGCGCGAGAAATCGCGGCCGTCCTGGCCGGTGTCCCGTCACTGGGCCTCGATGACGACCGGGTTGTCGCCATTCTGCACGAGAAGCTGCCGTAGCACGGCGTTCAGGTCGAGCCCGGGGATGGCTACGACGTACTGTCACGATCGGGGCGGTGCCCAGGCCAGGAACCAGGTGTCGACGACGTTCGCGGGTACAGGGAAGTGACCGCGGTGCGCTCGGAGCCGTTGCGATGTGGCACTGTATGCACGTAGTGTCCGTTTCATGACACGGTGCACTGTTCCATCGTCGTGCCGTTGACCTGCTCTTCCGACAGATGACCGCGGTGCGACCAAGGAAACATCAAACCTGCACTGCCCAGCAACGCCCAATCCACAATCTCGGCACGAGAGGTCACCTTCATGGGTATCTTCGACATCATCAAGGACAAGGTCTCCGAACTCATGTCCGGCGCCGGTGACAAGGTCACCGAGCTGACGGGTGCGGAACTCCCGGGCGCGGAAGCCACTGATCAACTGACACAGTCCGCCGGTGACTTCACGGACACCGCGGCCGCCGCGGGACAAGACCTGGCCGGCACGACACAGGGATTGAGCGACACCGTGACGGACGCGGCGAACGACCTGACTGGATCAGCATCTGAAGCGGCCGACAGCGCAATCAGTAACGCAGTCGACCCGCGCAACAGGTAGCAAGCGGGTACGCGAACAACCGTCCGCGTACGACGAGCCCCCACCGCTTCGACGGCGCCGATGTCGCGCCTCAACCGTTGCATACCAAGGATTCCGCCCGAACGTCCATTCGGGTCGGCGTCGCCTTTGGGCGGTCCCTCGCGCGATCGCCGCGCGCCGCGAGGTCCGGCTGGTTCACCGAGACTGAGCCGATCCGCGGTCAGAACTTGATGTTCATGTCGCCGACGTGCCAGGTCCCGTTGTGCTTCTTCACCTCCAGGCTGAAGCTGAACGATTCGACGTTGCCGGTCGCGCCGATGAGCGCGAGCTCGCGTAACGTGCGGCCGTCAACGCTGATGGCAGTGTCCGCCACCGTGACGGTATCGCCTTGGGGTGTCACGCCGGTCGCCGTGACCTTCGCCTGCGGCGGCAGCTTGACGCCGGGCTTGGCCCAGGCTTCGTGCAGCGACTCCAATGTCCGCTTCACTTCGGGACCGTTGCACAGAGTCTCGGCGTCCTGATCCGTGGTCATCGCGGGCGCACTCGCCAGACATGCCTCCTTGTAACGCTTCTGCAGAATCTGGGTGACCCAGGACTCGACCGCGGCAGCCGGGCTGTCCGCCGAAGCGTTGGCGCTGCTCGATTTGCTCGTGGCACTCGGCGAAGTCGCGGATGGGCTGGTGCCGTCGCTGGGTGCGGCGGTGCCCGTCCCCGCGACGGTGGAGCTGCACGCGGCCAAGCCGAACGCCATCGCGGGCACGAGGACGGCCAGGCTGACCGAGTCGAGCCACCGCCGGGTCGCCGTCGGAACAAGGCCCTTGTGTCGCATGGAAACTCCTTGGAATGAGCATGGATAGGCGCCCAACGTATCCATGCCGTCCCGTGGCAGGTGTGGCGGCATACCGGTCACGAATCCGGCGGATGTGCTCTGTCGGCCGCTCTGGACTCCGTTCGCGACCGGGTTTTCCCGGGTCACGGTCTTCACCGGACGGAATCAGCCGGGTGAGGGCCGCCGAAGTGAGTCAGCGCGTGGCTGAAACTCGCCACGTTCATCAACGGGCCATGGCCTGCACTCATTCGGTGGTTGACCAGGCTCAACCTGCTGATGCCGACCGAACAACGCGGCCAGGCGGTGCGTACGTCAGGTGCGCACCGGCAACCTCTCCTATTCGACCCGCGGCGACATTCCACGTGTCCCTTCGACGGTCACCCCACCGCTCCCGTGGTTGCGTGACGTAGTGAGATGACAGCATGAGAGCACGATGGGTCGGAATTGCGATTGCCGCAGTCGCCACAATCGTCTGCGTCATAACCACGCTGTGGTTCCTGCTCGGCCCGCTGGCCAGTTGGATCACCGGTTCCGGAATCCAGGCGATGGACCCCAAGGACCAGCTCGCCGCTCTGCACAACACCCGCGGCCTGCTTCTGCAGGCAGTCGCCGGTATCGCCGTGGCCGGTGGGTTGCTGTTCACCGCACGCAACTACCGGCTCGCCCGGGAGAGCCAGGTCACCGACCGGTTCTCGAAGGCGAACGGGCACCTGGAGTCCGAGGACGAGACGGTTCGGGCGGGTGGCATTCGTGCGTTGGACCGCATCCTTGCCGACTCGCCGCGGGACCACGATCGTGTCCTGGAGACAGTGGTCGGCTTCCTCCGGCACCGTACGAGCGCGTCTCCCGACGGCTCCGCGCCTCCGCGACTGCCGGACGATGTAAGCGCGGCGATCACCACCGTGCGGCTGCGTCCGCGACGGCGAGAGCGCGAACGACTTGACCTGGCCGGCGCACGCCTCCCGGGCGCCAACCTCACCGGTGCCGCTCTCGCTGGCGGTGACCTGAGAGATGCCGACCTCAGCAAAGCTCAGCTGACCAGAACCAGACTCACCGGCTGCGACCTGACCAACGCTCGGTTGACCGACACCAACCTCGCCCAGGCCGACCTGACCGGCGCGGCACTGCACGGCGCGACCCTCACCGGAGCGGACCTGTCCGGCGCGAAACTCGTCAAGGCGAACCTGCGCAGGGCCAAGCTGGACCGCGCCTGTCTGGCGAACGCCGACCTGTCCGGCGCGGACATGCGAATGGCGAGCCTGGTCGGGGCACGCCTGCACGGCGCCCGGTTCGACGACGCCGATCTGACCGAAACCGACGTCCGAGGTGCCGACCTGAGCGAGGTACGTGGGCTGACCAGCGCCCAACTCGCCGTCACGCTCAGCGACGACCGAACCCGGCTGCCAGCCGGTGTGGATCGTCCCACAGATCCGAACGGGACGCGTTGACCCGTGACGCTGCAGGTAGCCTGCTGCCAGCAACCCACGAGACCTGAGGAGAGCGTGATCCCCTTGACCCTCTCACGCTACCCAGAGTCGCCTGGACAGCCCTTGGGCGGTATAATAATACCGCCCGGAAGCCCGGAAGCCCGGAAGCCCGGAAGCCCGGAAGCCCGGAAGCCCGGAAGCCCGGAAGCCCAGAAGCCCAGAAGCCCAGAAGCCGTTAGGCGGCTTTCTCCGCTTCGCGGCACCATCAAAGCGTGTCCGACGTCCGCGTGGTGGTCATGACCGGTGATCAGGATTCCTGGTTCCCCTCCGGCGAACACGAGGATGAGTGGGGAACCTTCGCCTGTGAGCGCACGGTTCTGGCCATCGCCCGGACGGTGACCTCGACCGGCCGGTTACTGGAGGCAGTGCGTCTCTTCCGCGGGGACTTCCGGGTCAACGTGATCTTCACGGTCAACGACACCTCCCCGTTCAGCACCGGCGCCCGAGCCCTGCTGCGCGCGGCCGGTGTGCGGCGGATAGTGCCCTGGGAGAAGGTCCGGCATGTGCCGCACCACCTGGCGATCGCGGCCAGTGAGAACATCGACTTCACCGTGAGCCCGGCGCCGACGGTGGTGCTGCCGCACGGCCTGGGGTTCAACAAGTACATCCCCGTGCCCGGCTCGCACGAGGTCCGCCTGGCCGGTTTGCCACCGGCTGGAGCACTTCGTACCCGTCGCGTCCGAGTTGTCCTGACGCACCCTGATCAGGTCGATCAGTTGCGCGCCGTCGCACCGGAGGTCGCGGGCCACACAGTGGTCACGGGGGACCCGACGTACGATCAGCTCATCGCCAGCCGTCCGCTCGCCGAGCGCTACCGCCGTGCTCTCGGGACCGGCGACCGGCGGCTCGTTCTGCTCAGCTCCACGTGGCACCACGGCTCCCAACTGGGCGCCTGGCGGACACTTCCCGAGGAGCTGACGCGTGCGCTGCCCACGGACGAGTATCAGGTCGCCGCCGTGCTGCACCCGAACATCTGGGACTGGTACGGCGAATTGCAGGTACGGACCTGGCTGGCGGCCGCCTTGGACGCGGGACTGGTGTTGCTCCAGCCGACGAGAGGCTGGCAGGCGGCTCTGCTGGCCGCGGATCAGGTGATCGGTGACCACGGATCGATCACCTTGTACGCCGCGGCGCTCGGCAAGCCTGTTCAGCTCGCCGCGTTCGGCGACGACGAAGTCGTGCCCGGCACGCCGATCGAAGCCCTGGGTGACACCGCACCCCATCTGACTCCCGGCACTGACCTGCGGAGCCAGGTGGACGGCGTCTTCCACTCGCATGACCCACAACGGTTCGAACCGTTGAGAAACAACACGTTCGCCTTTGTCGGCACGGCGACCACCTTGCTCCGCGATGCCCTCTATCGGGAGATGGATCTCTCGCCGCCACCGGAACCTCCGATGGTCGCCCGGATCGCGGATCCCCGGTTCGAGCGACGGCCGGTGACCGCCTTCGACACGTTCACGCAGTTCACCGATCCGGCCACGCTGAGGCTCACCCGGCATCCGCGGGCCGCCCGGCCGGCGGACGTTCCCATGACGGGCGGTCATCGCCATCTGGCCGTGGACGAGGACGAAAGCGATCTTCACCTGCCGGCGAACGCGTCTGTCCTCACCAGACGCATGCTGTTGGCGGACGCGATGACGTGGCCGGAACGGGCATTGCGTGAATATCCGGGTGCGCGTGTCGCCGCCGCCTCCACTGTGGACGGTTGCATCGCGCGCCTTCGAGACGGCCGCGGTGCCGAAGTCCGCACTACCACTGCGGGCGTCGACCCGATGTTGCTCGCATCGACGGTATACGCCTGTGTGCTCGCCCGCCGCCCGCTGGAGGGTCACCTCACGATGCGCGCTGGCAACACAACCGCCGAGCTCACGTTGCGGGTCGTCCCGTGAGCCGGGCCAGCCGGTCGCGCAACTGCTCGACCTGTGGGCTGCCTGCTGCCGTGTGGATGTCCAGCGCACGCCGAACGGCCTGAACTCGTTCGTCCGGCGGCACGAGATCCGCCAACGCGAGAGAAGCCTCCGCTTCGTAGTGGTGATAGCCACCGGCCGACAAGATCGAAATGGCTGTCCGCAATGACGCCACGGCCTCGGTTGACTGCCCAAGACGCGCCTGGGCCCGGCCGACAGCGATGTGAACGCGGCCGATCATGCGATCTTCGCCGAGCCGCTCGATCGCCTCCAGCGCTTGCCGCAACCAGACCAGGGCATCCTCGGACTGCCCGGCAGCGTCCAGGGAGCACCCGAGGAAGTACGTCACGAAGGCGACGCCTCGCACGTCATGTGCTCGGTCGAACATCGCCAGTGCCTGCCGGTAGGCGTCGATCGCGGCTCCGTAGTTCCCTTCGTGGTCGTGCAACCGGCCGTACAGTTCCCAGATCGACGCCACCAGTCGCGGGTTACGGACGCGCTCGGCGAGGGGAAGGGCGTAATCCAGCACGGTCCGGGCCCGCTCGACGTCGCCTTTGCCGAGATACGCGCGGGACAGGAAACTGGTCAGCCGGGCATCGGCACCAGGCCGCTCGCAGCGACGGGCGGCCTTCGCACCCAGCTCACTCGACTCGATCCAGTCCGCCAGGTAGCGGCGATTGACATACAGGGCGGTGGCCGCCTCGGCCAGCTGCCACACCTCCTGGTCCCAGTGGTGTTTCCACGCCACCCGAACCGAAGCGATGAGATTGGCCCGTTCGGCATCCAGCCACGCCAACGCCCGCGCCTTGCCACCGGGTCCGTCGAACGGATCGTGGTAACCGCTCAACACCTCGGTGTGGTCGGTGAGGCGCAATCGGCCCTGCCCCATCACGGCACGGTCGGCGAACGCCGCTCGTCGCAGGTAGAACCGCACCATTCGGCGGACGGCGTCGGCCAAGTCCGCCTCGGACTCGTCGGCACGAGCCCGCTGTTCGGCGTCCCGCCGGATCAACCCCAGCATCCGGAACCGGCCCGGCTGCTCCTCGATCAGCAGGTTGGCCGAGCCCAGCCGTTCGATCAACTCCTCAGCGGCACCGACCGGACCATCGATCGCCTCGGCCACGAGCTCCACCGTGACGTCCACGCCGGGAGCGTGCCCCAGCAACCGGTACAACCGCGCCGCATCGTGCGGAAGGCGACGATATGCCACGGTGAACACGGGTGAGACCATGTGCTTCCCCCGCATGGCGAACGCTGCCAGGCCACGCCGTTCGTCCGCGATCTCGTCGGCCAGCTCCGCGGCGGCCAACTTGGGACGCTCCTTCAACCGGGCACCGGCCACGCGCAGCGCGATCGGCAAACCCTCACACAGCCCGACAATCCGGGCAACGGCTTCCGGTTCAGCGGCGACTCGCTCGTTGCCGCAGACCTCAGCGAGCAGCCGCACGCCGGCTTCCTCGTCCAACGGATCGAGCGACAGAAACTCCGCGTCGTCCAAGGCCAGCTCGGTCAGCCGCTCGTTGCTCGTCACCAGCACCACACTGCCCACCGAATTGGGCACCAACGGCGAGACCTGCGCCGGCTCAGTCACATCGTCAAGCACCACCAGCACAGGCCGGCCCGCCGTCCGCGTCCGCAGCAGTTTCGCCCGCTCGGCCAGCGTCGCCGGAATCATCCCATCGGCCACGCCCAAGGAACGAAGACACTGCGCGGCAGCCTCATCAACCGCTGCGGCACCCGAACCGGTCTGGAACAGCGCGTAATCGACGTAGAGATGGCCTCCGGGGAACGAGTCACCCACTCGCTCGACCAACTGGCGCACCATCGCGCTCTTGCCGACGCCCGGAGGGCCGCTGACCACGCCGATCGTCCCGGCACGTCCCGCTCCCGCGACGACCCAGCCACCGGCCAGGGAAAGGTCGGCCTCCCGGTTGACATACCGCGCCGGCGCGGCCGGTACTTCCCGCGGAACCTCCCCAAACCGCTGGCCCATATACGCTCCCACCCCGATGAAGCCCGCCTGCTCCGCCGCCCGGTGATCGAGAGGGATCACGTTACGCGAACCCCACGCGGTCGGCTGTAACCGCCTCCATCCAACCAGTAAGCAGAGGAACCGTCCGATGTCACGCCGGTCAACTGCGTGCGGCGGTCGACCTCGTGGCGATGACGGCCGGGACGATGCTCAGCGCGAGGATGCCGCCTGCCAGGGCGAGGACGGGGGAGCCGACGGTGCCGACGATGACGCCGGAGGCGAGTCCGCCGGTGGCTTCCGCGATGGCGATGGAGACGTCGATCAGGCCTTGGGTCTTGGCTCGGGTGGCCAGGGGGACGGTGTCGGTGATGATGGCGGTGCCGGAAACGAGGCCGAAGTTCCAGCCCAGGCCGAGCAGTGCGAGGGCCAGGGCGAGCAGGGCGATGGAGTCGCCGGGTGCGGTGGCGGCGATGATCCCGGCGGCGAGCAGGGTAATGCCGGAGGCGGCGGCGAGCGTGAGACGGCCGTAGCGGTCGACGAGCCAGCCGGTCAGTGGCGACGGCAGGTACATCGCGCCGATGTGGATGCCGGAGCCGGTGGTGAACAGGGCGCTGGGCAGCCCGGCGAGGTTGGTGGAGCCGAGCATGTCCTGGGCGAGCAGGGCGCCGACCGTGACACCGGCGGCCAGTCCGGCGCCGCTGAGGATCTGGGAGCCGACCAGGATGGCCAGGACCCGGCGCGGGGCTCGGGACTGTGGAGAAGAGTCGGTCTCGGCGTGGGCGGTGCTCGGCACGGAGTGTTCCTTTGTCGGGAGGGTCGCGGCGGACCGCGTGCCGGTTCGGCCGTCACCCGCTCGGGCGATGGCCGAACCGGGTGTCGGTGGGGATCAGGGGTGTCGTAGTCCCGGCGGAGACCTCACCGGTGTGGGCGCCGGGACACCGCCGCTCATCTGGGGTTTTCCGCGCTCTGGGTAAGGTCGGCCGCGTCAACGGGCATCTCGGCCAGCCGCCACTCCAGCATGCCGTCGTCCAGGCGGATGGCACGACGGCCGCGGTCAGTGAGCAGCCGCACCGCGTCGTGGGCCAGCACGCAGTACTCGCCTCGGCAGTAGACGACGATCTCGATGTCCTCGGGCAGCTCGTTGATCCGGTCGGCCAACTCCGCAACCGGGATGCACACCGCGCCAGGGATGTGCCCGGCCAGGTACTCCGCCATCGGTCGCACGTCGAGCACCACCACCTCCCCGGCGCGCACGCGGACGTCCAACTGCTCGCGGGTGATCTCCGCCGCGTCGCTGGAACCGAGGTAGGCGGCGCGGGCGGCGGGCACGGCGGCCTGGTGGTTCTCAGCGACCTTACGCAGCAGCGCGAACAGCCGGGCCACGTCGTCACCGGCGAGTCGGTAGTGCACGCGCACGCCCTCGCGGCGGGTGTGACGAACCCGGCCTGTTTGAGCACCTGAAGGTGCGCCGACGCGGTGGTCAGGTTCAACCCGGCGGCCTTGGCCAAGGCGTCGACGGTGCGCTCGCCCTCCGCGAGCAGATCGAGCAGCTCCAGACGTTTTCCGCCGGCCAGTGCCTTCCCGCTGGGTGAGGCTCCGACAGCCGGTCCACCAGCCGCTTGCGCCTGCCGCGGGCCGCCCGCCCGCGCTGGTCTACCTTTGGGAGGCCCGCCGCTGACACGGAGGGCACGTGTGTTCCCGGAGGACCATTGAAGCTGGTCGGGGTGCCGGTGATCTTCCAGCGCGTGACGGTTCTCCGGATCGGAGTGTGTGCGGAGGTCGCATGAGCGGGCTTGATGCTTTCGAGGAGACGCTCACGGCGAGCGGCCTGCCGCCTCTGCTCAGTCGTCGGCACTCCGGTGACGATCTTCGCGGCTTCCGCGCCGGGGTCGTGACCCGCGACCTGGGACCTTTGCGGCTGGCCGAGCTGGTCACCCCGGAGGGCGAGTGTTTCCGGGATGCGCGGTCGGCCCGCGCCGTCGACAGCGAGTTGTGGCAGGTCGACGTGGTGACGCGAGGACACGTGCGGGCCGAGCAGGACGGCAGCATGGCCATGCTCGGACCGGGCGACCTGGTGTTGCTCGATCCGGCGCGGCCGGTGCGGTTCGCCAGTACGGCGACCCGGAGCGTGACCATGCTGGTGCCGCGGCGGTTGCTGCGGCTGCGGCCGCGCGACGCCGCCCGGCTGACCGGAGTGCGCATCGGCGGTGACCGCGGCCCCGGTGCCCTGGTGTCGTCGCTGGCGCGGGACATGGCGCGGTCGATGACCGGGTTCCGTGCCGATGAGGCGGCCAGGTCGGCGGCCGCGGTGGTCGAGCTGGTCGCGGTGGCGCTGTCGGCTCAGCTGGGTGATTCGCGTCCGGCTCCCGACGAGGCGCTGCGTGACCGGATCGTCGGCTTCATCGAGGCGCGGCTGTCCGACCGGGATCTCACCCCGGCGAAGGTGGCCGCAGCGCACCACATGTCCGTACGCCGCCTGCACAAGCTCTTCGAGGACGAGCCGATGACGGTCGCGGGCCTGATCCGGCGACGCCGCCTGGAGCGGTGCCACGCGGACCTGGCCGGGACCGACCGGACGGTCGCCGCCGTCGCCGCTCGCTGGGGATTCGCCGATCCGGCACATTTCAGCAGGCTGTTCAGGGCCACGTACGGGTACAACGCCACTGCGCTCACGTCCAACAACCATGCGCGGATGTCCAACGACCGTGCGCGGACGATCAAGGCGTCCGCCGGTCACCCCGGCCAGCATGGGGCTGACAGCGTGGAAAGGACAACGCATGGAACAGTCAGTCGAGGCGATGAGCGCCATCCCGGCTCGGATGAACGAGGCCTGGAACCGCGGTGACGCCACCGCCTTCTTCGCCGACTTCGCGGAGGATGCCGTGTTCGCGGACTGGGAGGGCACCATCCACAGGGGACGCGAGCAGATGATCGCGACCCACCAGCCGATCTTCGACACGGTGGTGAAGGGTTCCCGGCTGGTCCACGGCGAAGTGCTCTTCGCCCGGATCGTCCAGCCGGGTTGTGGTGTGGTGCACCACCGGATGGGCATGGTGATGCCGGGCGAGGAGGAGCCACTGCCGACCCGCTACTCCATGCAACTGCACGTGATGGCCTGGCAGAACGACCGCTGGGAGGTCACGGCACTACAGAACTCGCGCGTGCTTTCGTTGGACAACGCGATGGCCCTGGATTCCCTGGCCGCAACCAAGTAGCGAGGCACAGCGCGGGTGTCGTCGCCAACGGCAGCGACCGGTACGTGGTCATGCTGCCCACCACCTCCCCTCGTGAGTGTCTATCGGTGTTCTAACCCTGATAAACACTCACGAGGGGGTGACGTCGCGATCCGTGGAGTCAGGTCGATTCGCGCGGTCGTAGGCCTCCTGCGACGCTGACACCTGGCCGAGGTGAGCGATCGACCATTCCTGGAGCGTATCGCATCATCCCCTACGCGGGGCTACCGGCCAACGGACTCTCCGGCAGGCAACAAGAGTCGCTGCTGCGCTTGGTGAAGACCTACGCACAGCGACTCCCGGACGGTCCCGCCGCCGCGTTCATGGACAGCATCGAGCGGCATCTCGACGACACGCACATCGCCTGGATCGGCGGGAGCGGCGACAACGACGCCTTCTACTACCGCGTCCACAGCCCCGTCGTCCTGATCGAGTACGACTGCCACCAAGGCGTCTTCCTCGACAACGACGAGCCCGAACCGTTCCACGTCCACACCATCGTGCGCACCCCCAACGGCGGCGACTACGGACGCGACCTGCTGCGCCAGCACCTCGCCCGCCACCATCCACAGCAACACGCCGGACGTTGACCACCACTCGCCCGACCCGGACCGAGCCGAGCGCTCCCATGCTCCCAGGGCCCGGGAATCACATGACTTGTGATTCCCGGGCCCTGCACTTGAAGGCCGCGTCAGGCCGCGTGGACGCTCATCGACCGCCTCGTGTCGCCGGAGCTCAACCGGCAGTCACACCAGAGGATGCTCATCGACCACCTCGTCTCGCCCCAGCCCAGCCAGCAGTCAAAGTCAAGAGCACCAGGAATGTGCTGGGAACTCGCGGGATTGACGATGGCGCTGCCGCGTGCCTCGCAGCTGGCCGCCGAGTAGAACCAGTTCTCGTAGTAGACCTCCCAGCCCGGAACCGGCTGGGCCGCCACCTGTGGCGCTGCTACTGAGGACTCAGCGGCGGCAGCTTGTGTCGCCGTTACAGCACCGAAGCCGAGGAGCGCGGCACACATTGCCCCACTGACAGCGAATCTCGAGAACTTCATGACAAACTCCCTTCTTGCTTGTCCTGGCATAGCTGTTGTCGACCGCTCGAACGTACGGCCGGAAAGCGGGGACCGGTCCCCCGCCGCCGAGGCGCGGGCGCCTGTCGCGTAGCCAGAGGGAGTCCTCGATGGCCCGTCATCCCGAACACCGGCAACCTGCTTCCACCAGCGATTCAAGATTTTCCCCAGATCGTCCGTGTTCACTCGAGGAGTGGTGCGGATGGACGACCTGAGCCCTGGCTCGCCCCGGCAGATCGGCGGTTACCGGCTGCTCGCGACGCTCGGCGAAGGCGGGATGGGACGGGTTCACCTAGCGCTGGCACCGGACGGACGGCTGGCCGCGGTCAAACAGGTGCATTCCCGGTTCAAGCGGGACGAGGCGTTCCGCGCACGGTTCCGCCGGGAGGTCGCCGCCTCCCGGCGCGTGCCGGGCGCCTACACCGCGGCAGTCCTCGATGCCGGTCCGGACGCGGAAATTCCTTGGCTGGCCTCGGTCTTCATCGCCGGACCGTCGTTGCGGGAAGCGGTGGAGCTGGCCGGGCCGTTGCCTCTCGAGGCGGTCGGCCGGCTCGCCGTGGGGCTGGCGTCGGCACTGACCGAGATCCATCAGGCCGGGTTGGTGCACCGGGATCTCAAGCCGGGCAACGTGATCCTCGCCGAAGACGGGCCACGGGTGATCGACTTCGGGATCGCCCGAGCGATGGACGGCACGACCGAGCTGACCCACGCCGGCGCGGTGCTCGGCTCCTCGGCGTTCATGTCCCCGGAACAGGCCGAGGGCCGGCAGGCCGGTCCGGCCAGCGATGTCTTCGCACTGGGCGCGCTGCTGGTGACGGCCGCCACCGGGCAGGGCCCGTTCCCGGGCAAGTCGGCTGCGCAGGTCCTGTACAACGTCGTCCACCACCAGCCTGATCTGCGGATGCTGCCGCCCGAACTGCGGCGTGTGGTGGAGATGTGCCTGGCCAAGGATCCGGCCGAGCGTCCGACAGCCGAACAACTCCTGCGGGAACTGCCACCGGTGTATCCCGATCCGCAGCCGTGGCCCGCACCGGTGCACGCCGCGATCGCGCAGCAACAAGCCATGGCCCGCAACGCTCTGGCCACGAAACCGGCGCGACGGCGCGGTCTTGGCATCGGGTTGGCGGTCGGCGTAGTGGCATTGCTCGCCGTTGGCGCGATCATGGTGGACGACAACCCCGGCACAGCCACCCCATCTCTCACCGAAACGGCCAGTTCACCGCCGGATCCGCTGACGGTCGACAAACTGAGGGCGGTCAATCCCTGCGCACTTCTCGACGGCGTGCCGGTGCCCGGAAGCGCGCCGCTCAGGCCCAACCCACCGTCGGATTTCGACTCGTGCGAGTTCCGGACCAATGCCGACATGGTCGTCCTGGCGATCGGGGCGACGACCTCGACCGGCGGGACGCCGGAACTCTTCGACGGACTGCCTGGCTTCGTCGACACCGGCACCAGTGGTTGCGAGGCGCGCGTCCCGCTGCTGAGCCGGCCGGGCTGGGCCGTTCTGGTCCGCGCGCAGACCGGTCGATGGGACACGCTGTGTGAGCGCGCGAAAACCGTACTGACTGAGGCGATCAAGCGAATCCGCGAGGGCCGCGCGCAATGGGATCAGGCTGGATCGCTTGCCGCACTGAATCCCTGCGAGGTGATCGGCAAGGCGCTGGCCGAGCGTGTGCTCGGTTCGGCCGTCCAGGTTGTCCAGAGGAGCCTGCGCGTGTGCGAGTGGGAGACGGCGACCACCAGCCTGTCGCTCCAGTTCATGAGGACTCCGGCACTTCCCGGAGAACCGGTGCGGGTGGCCGGAATCACCATGTACCAGCGCAAGCCGGACGAAGGCGGCTGTGATCTCCACTGGGTCCATCGCCAGGCGACCGCCGGGCTTGCCGAGGCCGTGAACATCACCTACGGCGGCAAGGACGGAGATCCGTGTTCCCAGGCAAGACAGTTCGCCGAGGCCGTCGTTCCGGTGCTGGGCTAGGACATGGGCATGCAGCGGCTGCAATCGGATGATCCGGCGCGGATCGGGCCATATCGCCTGGTGGCTTCGCTCGGGCAAGGCGGTATGGGCCGGGTGTTCCTCGGCGCGGCGCCCGACGGGCGGCTTGTCGCCGTGAAGCAGATCCACGCCGAACTGGCTCGTGACAGTGATTTCCGCGCTCGTTTCCGTCAGGAGGTGTCGGTTTCCCGTGGGGTGTCGGGGGCGTACACCGCCGCGGTCGTCGGCGCCGATCCGGAGGCGGACGAGCCTTGGCTCGCTTCGGTCTTCGTCCCCGGCCCGTCGCTCCGGCAGGTCGTCGACGAGACCGGGCCGCTGCCCGAGTACGCCGTTCTGCGGCTCGCCGCGGGGCTTGCCTCGGCGTTGCGGGACATCCACCGGGCCCGGCTGATCCACCGCGATCTCAAGCCCGGCAACGTGTTGCTGACGGCCGACGGTCCACGGGTGATCGACTTCGGCATCGCCAGGGCACTGGACGGCGACATGGCGCTGACGAGCACCGGGTCCATTGTGGGCTCGCCCGCCTTCATGTCGCCGGAGCAGGCCGAGGGCCGTCCACTCGGGTCGGCCAGTGACATCTTCTCCTTCGGGGCGTTGCTCGTGACGGCCGTCGCGGGACATGGGCCCTTCAGCGGCGACTCCACCCCGCAAACGCTTTACAACGTCGTGCACGCGCCACCGAATCTGGCGCTGGTGCCACCGGGTATCCGTCAACTGGCCGAGCCCTGCCTGGCCAAAGACCCGCGGCAGCGCCCCACCGCGGCCCAGATCCTGAGCCGGCTCGACGCGTCGGCCGCCGTTCCTTGGCCTGCGCCGGTCCATCACCTCATCGCGCGACAGCAGGAACAGGTCCAGACCGCACTCCGCTGGCCCGCTCACACTCCTGTCCGGTCTCATGCGGCCGGACCTCGTCGGCGCACGGCGATCCGAACGATGACCGTGGCCGGTGTCCTGGCTCTCGCCGCCCTCACCGCGATTCTGCTCTGGGGCAGGGCGAACGAACCCGCCCAGCCGCTGACTGTGCAGGAAGCGGTCACAATGGACACACTGCGCCGCGTGAATCCGTGCGCCTTGCTCGCCGACGCCACGGTTCCGCCGGCCGGGAGACTCCGGATCACGGTCCCGGAGCACGCGAAACCCGAGGACACCAACGGATGCCTGGCGAGGGCCGATGGCGATCTCCTGATCTTCATCGCCGAGGGTGCCGAGGTGAAAGTGTCCACGAACACCGTCAAGTCCGACCACGGGATTCTGATCGATCCCACGCCCGTCAGCTGCTCAGCCGCGATCCCGATCACCGACCAGCCGACGCTGTCGCTCAGCGCCCAAACCCTCACGCCATCCGAGAAGTCTTGTGAGGTGGCGAAAGCCGTGCTGCTCGAGGCCATCGCCCGAATCCGTACCAGCGAATCACGCTAGGCCGGCAGCCCGCAGAACGAAACCCGTTGGTGGCGCCATCTCCGCGCCAAGCGGCGGCAGCCACGACATCTTCCCGGAGCGCCCGAACCGTCAGGCCTCTACTTGCGTGCTGGCAGTGCCGAGACGCCTGGCCATGAATGCCTGCTCGGTGTCGCGTCCCACACGGCGGCAAGCGGTCCTGGCAGCCGTAGCTTCCAGCCGTGTGGTTCCGGCTGCCAGCCCGGCGCCGGCCGCACGCCCGGTATCCGTTCGAACAACACGTCCAGCGCGGTTCGTGCCAGGGCGGTGACCAGTGGGTGTGCTGGGCAATGGTGCGGCCCGGCGCCGAACCCGAGGTGTGTGCGGACGTCGCGATGCAGGTCGAACCGGTCGGGTTCGGTGAACACCGTCTCGTCGCGGTTGGCGGAGGCGATGGCCGCGGCGATCATGCTGCCCGCCGGGAGTTCACGCCCGCCCAACGTTGCTGTCCGCGTGGTGCGTCTGCCCAGCACGCCGACCGGAGCACTCCACCGCAGCGCCTCGTACACCGCCGCGCCGAGCAGCCCCCGGTCGGCGCGAACGGTGGCGAGCTGGTCGGGCGCCGACCACAGGGCCACCAGTGTCCAGCCTGCCAGCCAGCCGGGTTCGATCACGCTCAGCGCGAGGTGCTTCACCACTGGCACCACGTCCGCGTCCGGTCGTGCGTCACCACGCGGTCGGTGGGCGTGCAGCAGGTGGGAGATCACGGATCTGTCCGGCTCTGTCCGCAACCGGCGGACCACCTCGGTCACGGCCGCGTCGTCGGCCAGCGATCCCGCCGCGGACCTGTCCACGGCGGGATCGCGACCGAAGTTGTTGGCCACCTGCGTCAACAGGTTTCCCCACTGCCGCAGGGTGTCCGCACCGGCACCGGGGTCGAGCCCGAGCAGGGTGGTCATGGCGATCGCCGCGACCGGCTCGAAGTAGTCCGCGGCCAGGTCGGCTCGCCCCGACGTGACCACCTCGTCGGCGATCCTGGACGCGACCGGCCGGGCGACTGTGTCCACGAAGTCGTTCACCCGGTGGGCGTCGAAGTCGTGCCGGAACGCCTCCCGCACGTCCTGATGGGACTCACCTTCGCGCAACAGCAAGGGCGTGCCGCCGCACAGATCGAGCAGCGGCGAGCCCGGCTGGTCGGTGGTGAATCGCTGCACATCCGTCAGGACCGTGCGGACGTCGTGCCAGCCGGTGACCAACCACTGGCGGATCTCCGGAATCCAGGTGACCGGTTCCCGCCCGCGCAGCCGGGCGTAAACCGGGTAGGGGTCGCTCTCCAGTTCCGCGACCGTGACCATGGACCTCAGTCCTTGAACGTGGGCACGGTCGTCGCCTCAGGCAGGGGGAACGGGTGGCTCGCAAGCCGTTCGGTGTGTTTGGCCATGCTCTCGAGGAACCTCGCCGCGAGGTCGAGCGTGAACCCCTGTCGGCACACCACGCGGATCACGTCCACGTGCTCCAGGTTCGGCGGCAGGCTGTACGCGGGCACGTGCCAGCCGTCGCCCTTGAGTGCCTCGGACAGGTGGTACACCGTGAACCCCAGCCCTTCCGGGTCACGCAGCCGGAACGCCACCACCGGCAAGTCCTCGCCGTCGCTGATGACCTCGTAGGACCCGAAGGCCTGGATGCCCTTCGCGACGTGCCGCGCGACTTCCTGGCACCGCTGCGCGACCAGCTGGTAGCCGGCCATCCCGTTGCGCAGGAACTGGTAGTACTGCGCGATGACACCGGACGCGGGCCGCGAGAAGTTCAGCGTGAACGTGGGATGGTGGCCGCCGAGCACGTTGCAGTCGAAGATCAGGGACTCGGGCAGGTACTCCGGGTCCCGCCACAGGCACCAGCCCGAGCCGGGGTAGACAAGGCCGAACTTGTGCCCGGACGCGTTGATCGACACCACCCGGGGCAGTGCGAAGTCCCAGGCGAAGTCCACGTCGAGGAACGGCGCGACGAACCCGCCGCTCGCGGCGTCCACGTGCAGCGGCACGTCCACGCCCCGGGTCGCGGCGACGTCGTCGAGTGCGGCCGCGATCTCCGCGACCGGGTCGTAACGCCCGTCCTGCGTGCTGCCCAGCACTGCCACGACGCCAATGGTGTTCTCGTCCACCGCTTCCGCGGTCAGTGCCGGGTCCAGGACGGTGCGGCCCTCGGCCAACGGCACCATCCGAGCCTCCACGTCCCAGAAATTGCAGAACTTCGGCCAGCAGACGTGCACGTGGGTCCCGAAGACCATGTTGGGCCTGCCGGTGCCGCCCCGCTCGCGCCAGCGGCGCAGCATGGCCAAACCGGACAGCATGGCGGCCTCCGAACTGCCGCTGGTGGAGCAGCCGATGAACCGGCCGTCGTCGTCGTGCCACAGGTCCGCCAGCGCGTTGATGCACTCCTGCTCGATCTGGGAACTCGCCGGATACTCCTCGCGGTTCATCAGGTTGATCGACGCGGTCTCGGCGTAGATCCGCTCCAGCTCCGGCTCGGCCGCCGTCGTGCAGAACGTGGCCAGGTTGAGCGCCGCCCGGCCGTCGAGCAACAACCGGGACTGCACGATGCCGGCCGCGACACCCGCGGGCATCGGGTTCTCCGGCAGCCGTCCCTTGGGAACGACGTCCTCGTCGATCCGCTGGGCGAACACGGGAGCGATCTGCAAATCGTGCTCATCGGTGATCACGCGCTGCAAACTCATGGCCAACTCCGGATCTACGAGGCCTTCGATGGATGGTTCGAACTTCCGCGACGGTTCGGCGGCGGTACCGGCGGATCTGCGTCACGGGTCACGTCCGCTGGAGAGCCGGGTTCCTGAATGGACTCATCGATCCGCGTGACCAGGGGCCGAACACGTGGCGGTGAACTCCCGCTTGTCGTGATGATCCCCTGGGGCGCAGTCAATGCGTCCGCGCAGTCGCCAGGAGTCCGGTGCTCGTGCCAGTCATCTTGTCCTTTCAGGGTTCCGCTGTTTTGCGCGCCAGGACGAACGCCGCCTTCGTCCGGCCAGTGCAACGCACCGGAACAACCGAAGTGCCGGATCCGGGACAGCGGTTGCCGGGAGTACCGACGCGGAACGGACCGCTCGAATCCTGTCCGACTGCTTCGCACCAGGAGCCTGACATGGACTCCCTTGTGGCGCCAGGGGGTTTCCCCGGTCCGGGAACCGCAATCACTCGTACTGATGAAGGTGGCTCACCGACGGTAAGGACAATGGAGCTGAGCCATACCGAGAAGGGTGGCCATACGTCCTCGGCCGCAGGGTGCCACCGCGGGATGGCGACCGACTGCGACGACGCTCCACCCGGGAATCCCGAGTGAGCGATCTATGCTGCTCGGTCCGGTAGGGACGCTGCTTCGGACCGGCTTCCACGCGCTCGGATGTGCATTATCGTCCTCGGGCGGCTCGTGAAGCCCATACACCGCCAGTGACCGATCCACTGTTCCGGGGCCACACGAGCCGCGGCCGTCCCTGCCGCCAGGTGCGCCGACCCGCAGTGCTGGGAATCGTGCAGGGAAGGCGGGCGGCGCAGTCACAATCCGCCGTTTCCTTGTCAGACGTTCACGAAGCCAACAACCGCAATAGCCCACATGACGTAGCGAGCCGGCGTCCGTCCGCCCCGCCGTTTCATGAATGCGCCTCAGAAACGTGAACGATGGTGCGACAAGTCACTGACGTGGTACGTTCCGAGCATTGCGGTAGCATACTTTCTTGGGGGTCAGATGCGTAGCATGATGGCCGTTTGTGCGGCGTTCTCGTTATTGATGGCGGGGGCCGTTCCCGTGCAGGCCCAGACTCAGGATCTGTGCACGTGGACGCCGTCGTATCTGCCGCTGCCAGCGGGTGTGACAGGCGGCGCGGTGTGGGCGGCAGGGTCGAACGGCTACCTGGCCGGTCAGGCGACCAACGGAATGTTGCTGCTCTGGCATAACGGCGAACTCGTCGATGTGGATGCTCCAGTCAGCACCTCCATCGATGTCTCCGGCGTCAACGGCAGTGGCGAAATCGTTGGCTGGGACGGGCGTTCGCGCACGGCGTTCGTGTACCGTGACGGTTCGTTCCAGACGCTTCCCAGCCCTCCTGGGAGCGACGCGTCTGCCAGCGCCATCAACGATGCGGGCGACATCGTCGGTATCGCCTACGGCTTCCCGGTGCCCTACCGCAGCGTCGTATGGAAGCGGAACCAGCCCGGCACCTACCAGATCATCGCCGACGACGTGGCAGTCGGCATCGACAATGCGGGCCACGTGGTGACAGAGAAAGGGTTGGTGTGGTCGCCGGACGGGACCACCAGCCGGCTCGCCGGTTCGCCCAACCTCCAAGTCCAGCTGTTCCAACACGGTCACGCTCTCGGCCACACGTTCGGCGACTACACCGGCATGCACAAGTGGGACACCATGGGAAGCCTGGTATACCGATACGAGGCTCAAAACCGCCCCACTCCTCGAGGCATCAACTCCCGCGGGCAGCTCGTTGCCTGGTACACCCCGACAGGCGGCACCGCGGGGACACTGGGCGTGTGGCGCGAGGCCACCTTCGTCGGCAATGTCCCTGCCGGTGAACGGGTTTACGCGGTGATGGAGACCGGCGAACTCGCCGGGCAGCGCAGGTCAGCAGACGACCGAACCTGGGTACCAGCCACCTGGACATGCTCCTGACCACACCAGCTCAGGACAAGCGAAGGATCGGCTGCCGCCGTCGGTCGGATGCTATCCCGCCGGTGGGACGGCGACTACGACACGGCCGCCTTGTGGGGGCCACCAAAGGCTGTACCGCGTCCTGGCCTCCAGTATTGATCAAATGATCCAGAACAGCTTTCTTGAGCGGATGGTCAGCACTCGACTCAATAGCCGGTCGCATAGTCGAAGACCGGTTAGCGCATCCGATAAGTGTCCAGGGACGTGCCGCTGTCGAGGCGCCGTGTACCGAACCGCATCTCTGGTGCACCATGCCGGGTGTGGTAGCTACTGGCGCGGACCCGGCCGCGCGTCCTGGCGTGCTGACCGATCTCACCGAGACTGAGCGGGCGTTGATCGACGCCGCCCGCCGTGGCCGGCAACGGGTATGCAGCCGCCTTGAAGTGGACGAACTACGAACGTCAACCAGTCCAGACCATCTGGTACGCGCCAGGTTGCTGCGGGAACTGCTGCTGGGCTGGCACGGAGACCTGGACCCTCGAGGGGTCCGCCTTACTGGGGCACGGGTCACCGGCGAATTCGACGCCAACCATGTCAAAGCCGACGTCGGCCTTGTACTTCACCGCTGCGTGATCGACCAGTCCGCACAATTCCGCCGTGCACGCCTGCCCTGGCTGACGCTGACCGGCTGCAACCTGTCCGTACTAGACGCGCAAGGTCTGCGGGTCGAGGGCGACCTGATCTTGACAGAGGGATTCGCCGCGACCGGCACAGGTGAACACGGCGCCGTCCGACTGCTCGACGCGCACATCACCGGCTCACTCGACCTCAGCACGGCCCGCTTGACCAACGACACCGGACCCGCCCTGAACGCGGACAGGCTCCAGGTCGACGGCGGCCTGTTCCTGCAGGAAGGGTTCACAGCCGTCGGCACAGGCGAATTCGGCGCCGTCCGAATGCTCGGCGCCCACATCACGGGCCAACTAAGCCTCAGCACGGCCCGGTTGACCAACGGCACCGGACCCGCCCTGTACGCGGACGGGCTCCGGGTCGACGGTGACCTGTTCTTGCGCAACGGGCTCACCGCGACCGGCGCAGGGGAACTCGGCGCCGTCCGATTGCTCGGCGCCGCAATCAGTGGAAACGCTGAATTCGATGGCGCACAGCTGAGCAACGTCACCGGACCCGCCCTGGGCGCGGACAGGCTCCGGGTCGACGGTGACCTATTCTTGCGGGAAGGGTTCACCGCGACCGGGGAAGGCGAGCACAGCGCCGTCCGACTGCCCGGCGCCCACATCACCGGCTCACTCGACCTCAGCACGGCCCGCTTGACCAACGACACCGGACCGGCCCTGGGCGCGGACAGGCTCCGGGTCGACGGCAGCCTGTTCTTGCGGGAAGGGTTCACCGCGACCGGGGAAGGCGAGCACAGCGCCGTCCGACTGCTCGGCGCCCACATCACCGGCCGACTCGACCTCAGCACGGCCCAATTGAGCAACAAGACCGGACCTACGCTGAACGTGGCTAATGCGCGCTGTTCGTTGCTGGTTCTGCCCGCCAGCGTCATGTGTCCGTCCGGCCGACGGGAGGTGAGCCGAACGTGCCCGGACTCCGACCGTGTGATCGGCCTGAACGGGTTCACCTACACCGATCTGGCTGAGGTGTCGTGGGGTCAGTGGCTACACCTGCTGCGTCACCACACCTCCGACTACCGGCCACAGCCCTACCAGCAATTGGCCGCGGTACGTACCGCCGCCGGACACGACCGCGACAGCCGCCAGATTCTCATCGTCCAACAACAAGATCACCGTGTTCGGGGTGATCTTGGCGGCCCGCTCCGCCGCACGCTGCACGCAACCTGGGGCGCACTGGGCGGGTATGGCTACCGCACCGGCCGCATCGCCCTCGCCCTTCTAGCCGTCCTGGCCCTTGCGGGAGCACTGGGCGTGTGGGCCGGTAACACCCCCACCACCAACGGTCAGCACGCCGCCCAACGCCCGCCCCAACCAAGCACTCAGCCCACGCAACCAGTGAGCCCGCCCGCGACCACTACATCCGCGCCTGCGCAGTGCTCCTTGGTCGAACAAATCGGACTTGGCATCGACCGCGGCCTGCCCCTCGCCTCCACCGGCGTGCGAACCCGCTGCGACCTGGACACCACCAGCACCGCAGGCCAATGGTTCACCGCCACCATCTGGCTCCTGCAAGCCACCCTCTGGGCCCTGGCCACGCTCGCCATCGCCGGCTACACCAACCTCGTCCGCAAAGTCCGCTAACGACCGGCGGGGCGGAGGGACAAGGCTGGTTGGAGCCGCACGGTTTCCGGGTCGGAGACGGTGAACCAAGTTGCGGCGGAGTTCGGCCACCAGGCCACCACGGTGCGTATCTCTGTCGCGGCCACCGCCGCGCCGATGCAGGCTCTCGGGCCGGAGGGCGAAGGGGAAGTAGGCGCCGCGTCGAATCTTCGTCCCGCTTCCGAGCCAACGGCATCGCTCGAACTCGTCGGCGTTGCCAACGGGCCGCCTCGCTGTTGATCACCGTGGCGGGACACGCACGCTTGCGGGTCCGCGGCCGCCTGTCCACTGTGGTCTTCGCACCGGTCACGTCGCGATCGGCGAACATGGACATGAGAACTCCGGCGTGCTACCGCCGCAGCCGACGGCGCATCCGACGGGCCGCCACCGCCGTCGCCGCCACCATCAGCACAAGGAGGTAGAGCAGGTTCACCAGCGAGGTGGAGTCGAGCGGGCCGAGTGTCATCGCTCGGGTCAGTTCCACACCGTGGTAGAGCGGCGTCAGTTCGACCAGGATTCGGGCCGGTTCCGGGAACACCGACAGCGGCACGAACGTCCCCGAGAAGACGAACAACGCGAACTGCACGACACCGGAGTATTCGAAGTCCGACCAGTCACGCATGAAGGTGGACATCGCTAGTCCCACCGCGCTGAACGCCAGGCAGATCAGCAGCGCTGCCGGGAACGCGGCAAGTGCCGCCCATGGCGTGACCAAGCCCATCATGATCATCACCAGCAGGAAGGCCCCGCTGTACAGCGCGCCCCTGATCGTTGCCCACATCAGTTCGCCGAACGCGACTTCCGCCGGTGTCACCGGAGTGTTGAGCACCGAGTCGTAGTGTTTCAGGTAGCGCAGTTTCGCGAAGAAGTTGATGGTGGCCTCGGCCAGCGCGCCGTTCATCGCCGACGTGGCCAGCAGAGCCGGCGCGATGAAAGCCTGGTATGAAATGGAACGGCCGTCTTCGAGCGGTATGGCACCGACCAACGACCCCACACCCCAACCGACCGCGAGCAGGTACAGCAGCGGCTCCGCGAAACCGGACAGCACAAGCCAGAAATACGAACCAGCGCTACGGATCAGCGTCAGGTCACGTGCGGTCACCGCGCCCACGTGGGCTGGACGCACGACGTCTCCGGCCACGACACGACCGAGCATCACCGCGACCATCAGCTCCCCAACCGTTTGCGGAATCTCGACCACGCCAGCCAGAATCCACCGGCCGCCCACGCGACGAGTACCGCGACATGGACGAACGCGGGCCAGGTGGTGGTCATCGCAAGCGTTGTCGCGCGGCACAATTCCACGCCGTTCCACAGCGGCAGCACATAAGCGACCGGACGAACGAAAGCTGGCAACTGCTCGACCGGGAAGAACACGCCGGAGAAGAGCATCATCGGCAGCACCCCGATTCTGCTGATCACCGCCATGGCGTTCGCACTGTTCACACTGGCCGCCAGGGCGAACATCGGCGCCGCGGACGCCACGCCCACCAAGGCCACGACCACCGGCGTCACCACCGCGAGGACGGACCCGACCGTGCCGAAAGCGAGCATCACCACCAGAAAGGCGATGGCCGCCACCATCACACGGATTGCGATGTATCCCAGCCTGCCGAGGATCATGTCACCGACGCGCAACGGCGCCGCGGCCATGCTGTCGTAGACCTTCTGCCACTTGAAATTGGTCAGCACCGGAAAACCACCTTCGCCGACCGCGATCTGCAGACCGGCGAAGGCGATCAGACCCGGTGCGATGTACTGCAGGTACGGCACCGGAAGCGCGCCACCGCGGTCCACAAAGGAACCGACCGCCAGTCCCATACCGATGAAGAACAGGATCGGCATCGCCAGCGAACTGGCCACGGTGCTGAGCCACACTCGCCGGTAGCCCGCCAAGTGGTATTCCAGAACCGCGACCGAGGGATGCGCCATTCATGCCTCCACCAGCGTGCGGCCCGTCAGGTGCAGGAACACGTCCTCCAGACCACTGCGCCGCACCAGAACTCCCGACGGCCGCAGACCACGCTCGTACACGGTGGGAACGATCGCGTCGCCGTCATCCGTGTAGAGCAACAGCCGGTCAGGCAGAACCTCGACGTGGCTGCCGATGCCGACCAGTTTGTCCGCACAGGACTCGTGGTCTTCGGCGGCAAAGCGGAGTTCGACCACTTCCTTGGTGCAGTGGGCGTCGATCAACGCACGGGGCGCGTCCTGCGCGACGATCCGGCCACCGTCCATGATGACCAGACGGTCGCAGAGCTGCTCCGCTTCCTCCATGTAGTGAGTGGTCAGCACGAGCGTGATGCCGCGTTGCTTGAGCTGGAACAGCCGTTCCCACACCAGGTGCCGGGCCTGGGGGTCCAAGCCGGTGGTCGGCTCGTCCAGCAGCACGATCTCCGGATCGTTGATCAGCGCACGGGCGATCGTCAGCCGGCGTTTCATCCCGCCGGACAACGGTTCCACCTTGCTGGCGGCGCGATCGTCAAGCTGCACGAACCGCAGCAGGTCATCCGCCCGCCGCCGGGCTTCGGCACGGGTGATCCGGAAGTAACGCGCGTACGTGGTCAGGTTCTGCCGCGCGGTGAGCTCCAGGTCGAGGTTGTCCTCCTGGGGACACACACCCAGTCGTGCCCGGACCGAAGCGCCTTCTCGTACAGGATCCATGCCGAGTACGGTCAGCCGGCCATCACTCGGCGGCGACACGCAGCCGATCATCCGCATCGTGGACGTCTTGCCCGCGCCGTTGCGGCCGAGGAAACCGAAGGCCTCCCCTGACCGGATCGTGAAGTCGACACCGTCCACGGCGGTGATGTCGCCGAACCGCTTGACCAGGCTCCTGGCACGGACGACCGGCTCGCCCGTGGCCAGGCCGTGTCCGTGGACGGCCGGTGTCGCCGAGATTCCGGTCATGCCACGACGATCGCGCGACGCCATACATCGGCCGTACAGGATACCTACTCTGTAGGTGGACTGTATGCCTTAGCGACATTGTCGTGGTCATGACGCACACGCGTGTCCCTCAGTGATCGGCGCACAACACAGGTTGGGAGAGCGGCCATGCGCGACGAGCTGACCGACGAACAGATCGAGTTCTACCAGGAGAACGGTTACCTCGTCATCGAGGACTTCCTCGACGGCGCCGAAGTCGACAGGTTGCACCTGAATCTCACGGCGGCGGTGGAGAACCGTGGTGAGGCGCGGATGGCGAACGAGACCACCACCGGTGGTGGTGAGAGCCTGAACGTGTCCCAGCCGGCCGATCGCAAACGGCTGCGTGACGCGTTTCTCAAGCACCGTCGATCGTGGACGCGGGTGCTGTCGCAGCACGTCAACCTCTGGCAGACCGACGAGCAGGTGCGCAAGTTCAGCCTGGACCCCCGGCTTGGCCGGATCGCGGCCGTGCTCGGCGACGTCGACGGCGTCCGGCTGTGGCACGACCAGACGATGTTCAAACCGGCATGGGGCGAGCCGACCGGCTGGCACATGGACACCCCCGCGTTCTCCTTCACCCACTCGTCCGCGTCCACGTTCTGGTTCGCACTGGTGGACTGCGACCTGAGCAACGGCTGCATGCACTACATCCCCGGCAGCCACAAGGCCCGGATGCGCACCAAGGGCGGCATGCGGATAGACAGCCTCAAGCACCTGAACCCGAAATGGGAGAACGCCGAACCGGCGGCCTGCCCGGTGCGCGCCGGTGCCATGATCGTCCACAACGGAGACACCGCGCACGCCTCGTGCGCGAACATGACGCCGCGGCCACGCCCCGCCTTCGCCATCTCGTGGATGCCGTGTGGCGCGACGTACAACGGCACGCCCAACATCCTGCCCAACGAGATCCTGGCCACGATCAAGGTCGGCGACCCGATCGACTTCGACGACTACTTCCCGGTGGTCTACAGCCGATCCTGAGCGCCCGCGAGGAAATCACGCACCTGTTCCGCTCGCGCCCGCAGTCGCCGGCCTGCCCAGGCCGGCAAGCGGCCGAACGGGCGCAGCTCCACGCTCACCCGGTCGCCGGTCCCCTCGTGCCGCCACACGCCGGCGATCCGTCCGTTGACCACCAGCACCGGCGAGATCCAGCCCTGCTTGCGGAACACCTCGTCCCGATGTCTCGGGTCCAGCAACGGCGGCCGGCGGCTCATCCCGATCACCCACGGGTCGAACGCCGGAAGCAGGCAGGCGGTGCCCGGAGCTGCCGCGGCGCGGATGTCGGCCAGATCCGAAGCGAGCACCCACGCCCGGTGACCCTCCACATCGACTTCCACCGCGTCCTTTCCCAACGCCGCGATCAACTTGTGACCGCGCGTCGGCACCGGCGGCCCCAGCCACCACCGCGTGAGGTCCTCCGGCGTCGCGGGCGCGTAGGCGGCGAGGAACTTCCGGGTGATCTCGCGGAGCGCGTCCTGCGCGGGCGGACGGCGAATCGGCTCGCGCAGCCACGTATCCGGCGCGGCGAACCTGACCTGAGTGCCGTCGCCCTTCGCGAAGCAGATCTTTCCCCGGAACGACGCGGCTTTCAGGTACGAACCCCAGCTGGACCCGATCCATTCGGCGTGCGCCGGATCGCCGCTGATCCGCTCGGCAGCCGAGGCCAGTTCGGTGCGTGTCAGCACCTTGTCGTCGAGCGCCGCACTGATCACGTCGACCAGCTTGTCGATCTTCGCATTGCCCACGTTGCCGAACTTCGTCTGCGTGCCGAGTGCGGCCAGCCACAGGCCCAATTCCGACGACGGCAGAATGTGGAGCGTGCCACGCGCGGCCCAGAGCTTCACGAGCGTGCGGCGTTCCCACAAGGCGTCGGCCAACGCGTTGCGCGGCAATGTGTCGGTTCGTGCCCACAAGCTCAGCTCGGCGGACGACATCACCTGCGCGTGCAGCCCGCAGAGCGTGCTCGCGACCGTGACCGCGTCACGCGCCGGTTCCACCAAATGGTGCCTGCGCATGCGCCAGGCAAGCGCCTGTCGCCAGGACAGTTTCTCGCTCACCACTCGAACCATACCGTTTCTCAGGAAGCGCGCACGGTGACCGACTCCGGACATCTGCCGATGCTGGAGTTGAAGTGCCACATGGACAACGCGTCCAATCGCCGCCACAACCAGGCGCTGCTGTGCGTAGTGTCGTCGTCGCCCTCACCAGGGCTGGCCGCCCGCCACATCGCTTCCAGTCGCACGGCAAGCGACTCGATGTCGCCGAGACACAAGTCGTACGGCGCGATCGGTTTGTAGCGGTGCAGCGCGAAGAGCAACAAGCTGATCTTCTTCGCGGTCGCGGCCGTCTGGTAGCCCAGCGCCGCCAGGTCCGAATGGCCATATCGCTCACACAACGCCGCGAACAGGTACACCTGCGGCTGAACGTCGCCCAGTGCGAACAAGTCGACCGCGTGCGCCAACCGACGGGTAGGACCCGCTGCCCACCACTGGGCGAGATCGGCTGTGGCCCTGGCGAGCCGGCCAAGCGGCCTGGCGGACGCCGTGATGGTTCTGCGGACGTCGACCGGCCGTAGTGGTCGACGAGGTCTTGACAGGTCCAGGTCGAGCACCCGCGTGCAGGCCCGTCTGGTCTGCTCGGTCACCGGTACCTCGCCACGGAAGCCGCCCGCTTCGTCCGCGTCGACGTCGAGAAACCGCAACGTGCCTCCGTCGATTCCGGTCGCCAGCACCGCGTGGTGGTGGATGTGCCGACGGCCTTCGTACGGGTCGCCGGGCCAGAAGTACCCGTCCGGCCAGATCAGGATCGGACGACCGGCCGCCAGCCGTGTTTCGACCACATCCCAGCGGCTGCCGCCGTTCGGCGCGCTCATCCAGCGTGCGGTGGCGGTGCGCATGCGCAGTTGTGGCCTGCCGTCGCGATGGAAGCGAGTGGTGATCGGGCCGCTCATCTCGGCGACGATCTCGTCCGCTGACATGCCGCCGCCTCGCAGAACGGCTTCGACGCCGCGGTGGTAGCAGGTCATGCCGTCCAACGGGATGTCGCGCCAGCCCACCGCGCCCTCACGGGTCATCACCGGGGCGAGGCCCGTCATGTTCCCAGCCTTCGATCACGTTCGTACTCCTCACGCAGATCGCCCACCTTGGTCTGCGGAGACCACGCGAGTGCCTCGACGATCCACAGGTAGGTGTCCACGAGTCCGCGCATCACCTCGGTCGGGTAGACCTGATCGTTGTAGAGCAACACACCACCGTTGCGAGGATTGCCCATCGCCACACTGGGACCGCACCATGCGTCCCACGCCTCGAACAAATCCGCGGGCAGCGCACCGGCCACCAGGTCCGACGACTGTTCGGCGGGCGGACGCCCCGGGATGTAGGCATGACGCAGCCGCAACCGGGAATCCTCGGACGCTGGACGGTAGGACGCGCCGGAGTAGAAGTGTCCGTCACACAGGTGGTAGTCGGCCCACGGCCGGGCCGAGTCGAACCGTGGATTCACCGCCCGGGCGATCGTCTTGTAGGACAACAGGTTCTCGACACCCTCGGACATCGACCGGTGCGCGTTGCCGACCACATCCCGCAAGGCCGCGCCATCCGGTGTGTCGACGCAGACGTACGTGTCGGTCACGAACTGCATGACCGAGCGCCTCTCCGCCTTCGTCGGCCGCGCCAACGTCCCGCTCGCGATCACCGTCCGTTCCTTGTGCCCCAACAGGGACAACAGGACGTGGTACGCGGTGAGCACCACGACGAACGGCGTTGTGGAAGCACGCCAAGCGATCCGCCGGAGTTCGGTCGCGGTCGGCGTCGGCAGTTCGAACCCGACCCGCGCACGGCCGAGCAGGTCCGCGTCCGGTGGTGCGGAACGGGTGAAGACGGGATTCTGCGGCACCGGAGCCAGGTTCGCCCGCCAATGGGCCACGCGATCGGCCCGTGCCTCGAACCGGCGCGACTGGATGGTGTGGATCTCGGCGAACGACGGGGCATCGCTTGTCCATCCTGGACCGTCCCCGGTGCGCGCCTGGTACGCCGTCAACAGGTCGTGCATGAACACGTCGCACGCCGCACCGTCGGCGATCACGTGCGAGAACGACACGTTCACCAGGCAGGTCACCTCGCTGAGCCGGACCACCCACGCGTGCCACAACGGCCCGCCGAGGTCGAACCGGCGCCGGTTCTCCTGGTACGCGAGTTCCTGTACCCGGTCGGACTGGGCGGTTTCCGTCCAGCCGGACAGGTCAAGGAACTCCACCGGCGGGTCGATCCGGTCGTTGACGACGACGGCCGGGTCCGGTGCCACCGTGGTGAAGGTGAGCCTGAGCGCGTCCTGACGAGCGATCACGTCGTCGAACGCGGCCGTCATCGCCTTGCGGTCAAGTGGGCCGTCGAGATACCGGTTGTCCACGATCAGCACCCGGGACGCGCCAGGATCTGACGGGGACAGCGCGTACATCAACTCCCACTGCATCTCCTGGGTGGGCACTATCGATGCCGGCGAGTCGACGGTCACGGAATGAACTCCTTGCGGCGCGCGGGTGTCCGGCCCGCGAAGACCGACTTGCGCGGCCTGAGGCCGGTACTGGCGATCAGGCCCGTCGCGTAGTCGCGGCGCACGACGAACCGATCCTTGCCGTAGATCAGGTAACGGTCGCGTTGCTCGGTCGGCGTGAAGTTCACCGTCATCACGTTCGCGCCCGCGGCGAAACCACGGTACTGGCCGCCTTTCTGGTTCTTGGCCAGCGCGCTGACCGACGGGATGAGCCAGTTCGGCTCGACCAGCCTGCTGGCCGCGAGCGCGTTCAACGTCACCTCGACGTCGCCGGGCGGCTGGCCGGCCAGCGGCGTGTCCGGCGCGGGGACGAACGGCGACATGCTGCACATGTGCGCCCCGATGTCCCTGGCAAGCAGGATGTCGCGGGCGATGCTGGCCAGGCTTTGCCCCGGCAGGCCGACGATCGCACCGGTTCCCACCCAGTAGCCCAGATCCAGCAGGTCCCGCATGCAGTCCAGCCGTGATTCCAGCGTCTCGAACCGCATCCGCTCGTTCAGGCCGGGGTCGCTGGTCTCGTGTTTGATGATGTAGCTCGTCGCACCCTGGTCGCGCAGGTACGCGTACTCGTCGTGGGACTTGTTGCCGAGATTCAGCAGGATCTCCACGTCGCCGTGGTACAGGTCATGGATCTTCGGCAGTGCCTCGCCGACCACGCGCGTGGTCTGCGGTATCTCGCCGCCTTGGAAGAACACCACGTTGATGTCGTTGGCGTGCACCGTCCTGCCCGCGTCGACCAGGTCGTCCACGGTCAGCCGGAAGCCTTCGTTGTGCCGGGTGTTCTCCCGCCGCATCGGGCAGAACTGGCAGTTCACCCGGCAGTGGTTGGCGATCTCGGTGACGCCTCGGACGACCACCTCGTCACCGAAGACCTCGTGCCGCTTGTCCCGCGCGGCCGCGAACAACTGCTCCTGGTCGGAACCTCTGAGTTGGAGCATCTCCACGATGTCGCGTTCATCGAGCATTGCTGCCGCTCTCCTCTCCCAGTAACCCGAGCGCGGGGTGTTCGACGGACCGGCGCAGCACGAGTTTGCGCACCTTGCCGGCTTCGTTGCGCGGCAGCCGGTCGAGCACCTCCAGCCGTTCCGGCCAGTAGTGCCTGGTCACACCGCGCGCGTCGAGGTACCGCTGGACGTCGGCGAGGGTGAGCCGGGTGCCGGGCCGCAGGACGACGAACGCGCAGGCCCGCTCGCCGAGCCGGGCGTCGCGCATCCCGGTGATGGCCACGTCCGCGACCGAAACGTGGCCGGCCAGCAGTCCTTCCACCATCGTCACCGGGACCTTCTGGCCACCGCGGTTGACGACGTCGCCCAGTCGCCCGGTGACACGCAGTCGTCCGGCCTCGTCGAGAACGCCGAGATCACCCGTCCGGTACCAGCCGTCGGCGGTGAACGCCGACCGGTCGAACGCCGGGCCGAGACCGTATCCGGCGAACAGGCATGGAGTACGGACCTCCACAATCCCTTCGGTTCCGCGTACCGGCGGTCCGCCATCCGGCCGGGCGATCCGGACATGGACACCGGCGAGCGGCTTTCCGTCCGTAGCGGACGACACATCGGCCGGATCGTCCGGATCGGACAATGTGGCCATGCACGTCTCAGTGCTGCCCCAGGCCCGGCAGACCGTCGCATCCAGTTCCCGGTTGGCTCGGGCGGCCACCCTGTCGGGTACCGGCGCGCCGGTGACCACGCAGGCACGCAGGCTCCGCGGCGGCCGTGAACCGTGATCGACCTCGGCCAGCATGTCCACCACCATCGGCGGCGCCAGCTGGGCGAACGTGCCGGCGTGCCGGTCGAGCACCGCGAACGCGCGGCGAACGTCCCACTTTCCCTGATAGAGCTGTGCACAGCCGGCGATCCACGCCAGCACCATGCCGTACAGGAATCCACTGTGGTGTGCGATGGGACACGGCACGAACACGCGGTCCGCCGCGGTGATCCCCATCCGGTCGATCACCGCCCTGGCCGCCGTGGTCAACGTACTCACCTTGTGCAGGACCGGTTTCGGTTCTCCGGTTGTGCCGGACGTGAAGGCGAGTTGCCCGATCCGATCGCCGCATGGCCGCTGCTTCGCGGTGCCCTCAGGATGTGGCACGTCGTTCTCGCCGACGACGATGACATGTTCCACCCCGGCGGCCAACGCGGCGCGACGCTGGTCGCCTGATGCCACAACGAGCACGCGGATCGACGCCTGGTCAAGCAATCGGGTGATCTCGCTGATCCCGAGCGACGGCAGCAGGAAGCAGCACGCTGCTCCGGCGCGCAGTACCGCCAGCGCGGCCACCGCCGACTCGCCTCGGTTGGGCAACCACTGCCCGACCGGTTCGTCGGGCCGGACGCCCAGTCCGACGAGGACTTCGGCGAACCGGTCGGCCTGTGTGGACAGTTCACGCCACGTCCACGTCCTGGCCGTCCCGTCAGCGTCGTCGATGACTGCGATTTCGTCCGGACGTTCTCGCACCCACCGCGCTACCCAGTCTGCGGGCGACTCGGCGGTACGTGCCGTTGTTGCGGGCTGGCGCGGCAATGCGGCCAGCGACTGCGCTATCTGCTCGTCGGACGGTGCGGTGTCCGCCATCGTCCCGTCGTGGAATGCCTGGTACGCGGCGAGATCGAGGTAGCCGTGTCCGCTCACGCCCACGACGATGCAGGCCGATTCCCCGCGTTCGTCGGCGCGTTTGGCCTCAACGGCCGCACCGTGCACCGCGTGAGCACTCTCCGGCGCGGGCAGTATCCCCTCAGTCTCGGCGAACCTCACCGCGCTGGCGAACACCGCACGCTGCCGGTAGGCGACTGCCTCGATCATCCCGTGATAGCGCAGGGCACTGACGAGTTTGCTGGTCGCGTGGTACCGGAGGCCGCCCGCGTGCATCGCCGGTGGGCTGAACGAGTGGCCGAGCGTGTACATCTTCTGCAACGGTGTTTGCCCGGAGGCGTCAGTGAAGTCGTAGGCGTACTGCCCGCGTGTGAGCTTCGGACATGCTTCCGGCTCGACGGACACACAGCGAACGGGCCGTTCGCCTCTGGCCATCGCACCGAGGAACGGCAGTGTCAGGCCGCCGAAGTTGCTGCCGCCGCCGAGCGATGCCACCACGACGTCCGCGGTATCGCCCGACTCGGCCAGCTGATCTTGTGCCTCAAGCCCGATGACGGTCTGGTGCAGCAAGGAGTATGTCTCGCCGCTCCCGGTACAGAAGGCGGAACCTTCCTGTTCGGCGTCCGCCAAAGCCTCGGCGAGCGCGACCGACAGGTTGCCGTCCCGCTCGGTGGCGGCACGCCCGACCTCGGTGGCTTCGCTGGGACTGGCGCGCACAGTCGCACCGAGCAACTCCATCATGGTCCGGCGGTACGGCTTGGCCTCGGAACTCGACCGGACCATGTAGACACCGCAGCCGAGACCGAACATGGAACACGCCGCGGCGACCGCGGTCCCCCACTGCCCCGCACCGGTTCCGGCCGTCAGTCTCCGCACACCTGCCCGGCGGTAGTAGAACGCCTGCGCCACAGCGGTGTTCAGCTTGTGGCTGCCGCTGAGGTTGCCGCCTTCGTACTTGTAGTAGATCCGGCACCGCGTCCCGATGGACCGTTCGAAGGCCAGCGCACGGCGCAGTGGCGTGGGCCGCCACTGCCGGTATCGGGACAACACCTCGTCCGGAATGGCCAGCCACCGCTGCCCGCTCATCTCCTGACGGATCAGCGTGGCGGGAACGGACAGCCGGGACCGGGCGCCGGGCGCCGTGCCCACGTCTGGTGGCAGGTCGAAATCCAGGTCGGGCAGGACGTTGTACCACGCCTCCGGCAGGGTCATGCTCATCCCGCCCGGCCGGTCGGCGTCCGCGAGGCGCCGACCAGCGCGAGGATGTCCCCGACGTTGTCGAAGCTGGCGTTCATGATCGCCACGTCGTCCAGCTCGACGTCCATCCGTTCCTCCAGGCTCACCAACAGCCGGACCAGCTCGAGTGACGTGAGGGCAAGGCCGTCGTCGGCCAGCGAGGTCTGCGGCGTCACCACCAGGTGCTCGTCCGCCCTGCCCTGGCTTGCCAGCAGGTTTTCGATGAGGTGGCAGATCTCCTGCTCGGCGTTCATGCGTCCTCTTCTCTCCGTGTCGATCAGTCGTCGGTCGATCCGCGGCTTCGCCGACGTGCGGGCCCGGCCGCGACCGCGGTTGATGCCGGTCACCGACCGCAGCACGGTGCCCTCGGCGGTGAACCGTTCGTGGGCGAACGTGTGCAGCACGACCGGCATGTGGTAGTTCGGGACTCCGTCGTCGGTCGATCCCGGGCTCAGCAGTCCCTCGTGCAGCAGGCGTTCCAGTTCCCGATCCGCCTCGTGCACCGGCACGTGCAACAGCTCACCGAGACCGCCCGCGGTGACGTGCTGGGGATCGAACTGGCTGAGCATGCGGAAGCAGGCGCGGGTGCGCGGTGCCAGAGTCTGGTAGCTGACCTCGAACAACCGCCGGATGGACAGACCGTCCACAGTCAACTCGTCCAGCACTTGGTCCGGTACGGACAACCGCTCGGCGAGCACCCGCAGCGAGTGCCGCGGCCGTGCGGCCAGCCGCGCCGCGATGATCCGGATCGCGGCGGGCAGCCTGCCGCACGCCTCGACGATCTGCGCCGCGTACGCCGGTTCGTCGTCCACCCGCCGCTGCCCGATCACACCGGCCAACATGGCCAGCGCATCCTCGTGGCGCAACGGTTCCAGGTGCAGGTGCGCCGCCGCTTCGACACCGGCGAGCCATCTGCGGCTCGTCATCATGACCAGGCTGTTGCCAGGGCCGGGCAGCAACGGCATCACCTGTGCGGTGTCCGCGGCGTCGTCGAGCAGGACCAGCATCCGGCGTTCGGCCAGCAGCGTCCGGTACAGAGTGGTGCGCCGTTCCGCGTTGTCCGGCATGGCTTCCGGGGTGACCCCCAGGCCGCCGAGCAAGGTGCCGACGGCATCGGCGGGGTCCAACGGCATCCCGCTGGATCCGCGGAGGTCCACATAGAGCTGTCCGTCGGGGAAGCCGTCGGCGATCTGCGTCGACACCGCGATCGCGCTGGCGGTCTTCCCGACCCCGGGCGGTCCGGAGAACAGGATCACCTGATGCTGGTGGTTCTCCACCAGTTCACGCACCCGGTCCCGTTCCTCCCCGCGGCCCACGAACCCTGTCCCGCCCGCGGGCAGCTGGTGAGGTGTCCCGCTCGTGCCGGGCGCGGCGCCCAGCTTCGGACTGCCCTGGATCTCCTCACCACCGAGCACCGCGGCCTGCACCCGGCGCAGTTCCGGCCCAGGCTCGATCCCCAGTTCGGTGACGAAGACCTGTCGTGCTTCGGCGACCGCGGACAAGGCCTCGCCGGTACGGCCCATGCCGTACAACGCGGTCACGAGGCAACACCACAGCCGTTCGTCCAGCGACCGTTCTCCGATCAGTTCACGGAGCACAGCGACGACTTCGGCGTGCTCACCGAGGGCGAGCCGCGCGGTGATCCAGTCGACCTGGACCTGCCAGCGCTGCTCCTCGAGCGCCACGGTCTTCGCGCGGATCGTCGGCCCGAGTTCGAGCTCCGGCAACGGCGCGCCGCGCCACAGGTCGATCGCCTCACCGAGCAGCACCGCCGCGCCGGAGTGGTCACCGGCGTGCAGTGCCTGCCTGCCATCCGCGGCCAGTGTGGTGAACCGGAGCAGGTCGAGCTCTTCCGGATCGGCCAGCAAACGGTAGCCGCCCGGGTGGCTCTGCAGCCGTTCCCGGTCGTTGGCCAGGCACAGCAGGTGTCTCAGCTGCGAGACGTAGGTCCGGACGTTCTCCAGCGCCGAACGCGGCGGCTGGTCGGGCCAGATCCCCTCGATGATCCGGTCGATCGGAACCACCTGGGACGTGTTCAGCAACAGAATGGCGAGCAGCGCGCGTAACCGTTTCGCACGGATGGCCACGGGTCCACGGCTCGTGACAATTTCAAGCTGCCCCAGGACATAGAACCTCATAGGCTGCACCCGAACGTCCGAGGTATATGGTCGGCGGGACTCGCCCGATCACCCGTCGGCCCATCCCGGCAGGAATGGGGAAACGCTGGGAGAATCCCCGATATTCGAGCACGTTACCGCGTAGTGACCTGCCTGTCTTCCTCCTGTGGTTTGACTCGTGCACCGGAGTTCATACCAGCGATTGAATCACCGGTTCTCGTTCTGCGGCGGCGGAGAAGGGGCGTTACAGTCGGATGGCGACACGCCCTGCCCGCTCGGTCGATCTGGAGGCGCCATGGCGGCCCCGACTCCGATGAGAGTCTCCGGAGTGGTGTTCAGCGCACCCGATCCGCGGTCCTTGGCGGCGTTCTACCAGCGACTGCTCGGCTGGCCGGTGCAGAAGGACGAGCCGGGGTGGGTGAAGCTGGCCGCGCCGGACGGCGGACCGGGACTGTCCTTTCACGAAGATCCGGACTACGTACCGCCGGTGTGGCCGAGCACGGCGGGCGAACAGCAGATGATGGTGCATCTCGATATCGGCGTCGACGATATCGAGAAAGCCGGACAATACGCGGTCGAACTGGGCGCGAAGCCGGCGGACTTCCAGCCCCAGGAGCACGTCAGGGTCTATTTCGATCCCATCGGCCACCCTTTCTGCCTTTTCCTCGACCGGTGAGGGCGAATCAACTCGGTGTCACCATCCGGCGCAGCGTCGCGCGGTCGATTTTGCCGTTCGTGGTGACCGGGAAACTCGGTACGTGCCGGATTTCGGCGGGCACGAGATAACCGGGGAGCCGGTCACGCAGCCGCTCCGGCACATCCGGCCGCGACTCGCCCGTGTACAGCGCGCACAGCGTGGTCCGTCCGTGGTCGTCGACCGGGATCACCACGACCTCGTCGACGCCGTCGAGGGCGCGCAGCCCGGCTTCGACTTCAGCGGGCTCGACCCGGTGACCGTCGATCTTCACCTGGTCGTCGATCCGGCCGACGTGGACGAGTTCACCCCCTTCCCAGCGAACCCGATCCCCCGTGCGGTACCAGTGCGTCTGCGCGGGTGGTCCGGACACGGGACTCGCCACACCGTTTTCGATCCGGACGAACCGCCCGGCGTTGTCCGCCGGATCGAGATAACCGTCGAACCGTTGCGATCCACGCACGCACAGCTCACCGTCGCGCCCCACGGTCGCCTCAAGGTGCGGGTACGGCTGTCCAATGGGGACGGTCCCGTTACCGGTCAACGGCCAGGCGTCCTGGTCAGGCGGCAACCGGTATCCAGTACAGGTGATGGTCAACTCCGTTGGCCCGTACAGGTTCTCGACAGTCGCGCCCGGTGCCGCCGAGGCGAACGCGGCGGCCTGGGCGCGAGTCAACTGTTCACCCGCGAACAGTGCCCAGCGCAGGTGCGGCATGCTGCCCGGGCGCAGCCCACGCAGCCGCCGGGCCAGCGAGATCACCGACGGCACGGAGAACCAGTGGCTGATCCCGTGCCCAGCCACGAATCCGGCCGGCGTCAGCACCTCGTCCGGTTGGGGCACGACCAAGGTCGCACCCGAGGTCCACGCCACGAACATGTCGAAGACGGACGGATCGAAGGTGAGGTCGAACGCCTGGGACAGCCGGCATCCCGGGCCGACCTGGTAGCGGTCGACGCAGTACGGAAGATACTCGGCCAGCTGGTGCTGCCGGATCGGAACGCCTTTGGGCCGACCGGTCGACCCCGACGTGAACAGCACGTACGCCACATCGTCGGCCGCCGACGAACACGCGACCGACGCTCCGGTCACTGTCGCACCGGTCATGTGCACGAAACGCCCTGACGGCACCAAACCCGCGGCCGCCGGATCTTCCGACACCACGACGTCCACGCTTGCGGCACGGCAGATGGCCTGGTTGCGGGCGAACGGTGCACCAGGACTCAGCGGGACCACAGTCGCGCCTGCGCACAACGCCGCCAGATACCCCACGTACGCGCTCACATTGCGCGAGCAGTGCAAGCCGACACGGCGTCCACCGACCACACTGGCGGCCCGCTCGGCAAGGCCTCTCAGTTGCGCGTACGTGAGGTGATGGCCGCCGACCTCCAGCGCCGTCGTGTCGGGGAACCGGCGTGCGGTGTCCGTGAACCACGTGTAGAGCATGCTCACCGGATTCCTTCTTCGGCACGGGAAAGTACTTCGATGGCCGCTCGGGCAAGCACCGGGCGGGGCCGGCCACGCTGGGCGGACTCAGCCGCGATCCGGAGCATCCGCGGCAGGTTCTCCCACTTGGTCAGCGCGGCACGCAGTGCCCCGCGCTCATGTCCGGTGATCCCGCCGGCAAGCCGTCTGCGGTAGGCGAAACCACGATGGCCGACCGCGGCCCACAGGTCGTCCAGGTGCCGGGTGATTCCCGAGCTGTGGTCGAGCAGGTAGTTCATCAGGAACGGCAGCACCTGGTCATCGCCGCACAGCCAGCGGCCGGCCAGCGAAGCACAGCGACCGAGGTCGTCGGGGCGACGCCGCAACCACAACGTGCGTGTGGCGGGAACCGGGACGGGTGCGCCGAACGCCAACGCGTTGCGCTGCTCCTGCTCCGGTTCCCAGCGTGGCGGCAACGACATGGCGTCCCGGAGTTCCCAGTCGGACAGCCATCCCTCGTGCGGCAATTGCTCTCCGGCGGGCATCAGCGCGGTGAAGCGGTCCACAACATGCCATTGACCACCGTGTCGGCCACTGCGCCGTCCGTCGATCAGCAGCCAATGCGGTGTCGGTGCCCGGCCACGGATGACCGACCAGGGCAACCGGGACGCGTCCACGACGACGAGGACCCGGCCGTACGTGGCCAGCTCGCCGATCACGCCGGGAAGGGCCTGCTGCACCGCGTCCGCACCGGCGTAACAGAGCCGTGTTCCGTCCGGCAGCCGGTCCAGTGGCGGATCGTGGTGGGAGAACGCGAGTTGCCCGTCCGGCAGGTCGACACGGACCGCGAGCCGGACGGACTGGCCGAGCATCGCATCCGCGTCCCACTCCCCTGCCAGATACGCATGCAGGTTCGCGGTGTAACAGCTCAGTCCTTGCACGCGCCACCTCCAGCCGTCGGCGTACCGTGAGCGCAGCTGACCGGCACCGGCCACTCACCACGCAGTTCGATCCACTCGACCGCTCGCCATCGCCCGGTGTGCTGGCCGACCTCGACCGGGATCGTCCACGGCCGGTCGGCGACACCGGCACCGGTCGATTTGACGCACGCTTCCTGGACCGACCAGATCCACGCGAGTTCCACAGCGCGGTCCCGCTCCGGCAGCCGAGCCAGACGCGCACGCGCCGTGCGCGTGCAGCATCGGCGCACCATCCGGTCGTCGGCCCGCACGGGTTCGTGGGTGTCCACCCCGACTGTTCCCGTCAGGTGGACGGCCGCCGCCACCCATTCACCGGTGTGCGACAGGCTGACACCGACCTCTGGTCGCCGAACGAGATACGGGCCGCCGTGGGCCCGCGCCGCGATCGGCGATCCCGCCGCCATGTCCGCGACCTCGGCGAGCAGCCGACGGAGCAGGATTCGCGCGTTCAGGTACTCCCGGACACGCCACCGTGGAATCCTTCTGGCGGACCACGAGTCCGCCGGGTGCGGTGCCGCGTCCGCGAGATCCGTCATCGAGCCGGCAATCGCGTAGACGCCGGCAGCCACTCGCACCGGTTTCATGGCGAACTCTCCAACAGTTCTTCCGCGTGGTCGGCGATCCCGGCGAGCATGGTGCCGGTGGCTCCGCCGGCGATGCCGAACATCGCCGCCTGGTCCCGCACGGAGGCCACACCACCGTCGCGGAACGCCGCAGCGCCCTGCAGGCCCACACATTCGCCGAGAATCCGGTCTACGCTCTGGCCACATGCCGCCTTCAGCACCATGCCGTCCGCGGTCGTCGCCGGACGCCGGCACAACACGGCCAAGCGGCGCCACTCAAGCACGCCGCGGGCGAACCGGTCACGCACCGCCGCGTTGTCCCACACCACACCGTCCCCTGTGGACCTCGTGGTCAAGAAGGCATACGTACCCACCAGCACACGACGAGTGAGCGCACGGGCCCACAACGCACCCGCGAGCCGCTCGGTTCCGATCTGCCTTGCGAACTCCGCCAGTGCCCGGCCCGGCCTGCCGACCAGGTGTTCACCGCCGAGTGGCACGTTGTCGAACCGAAGATGGCCGACCGCGGGGAACGCCGAACCGCTCGGTCTGCTCGACACACCTGGCCGGTCCATGGGCACCAGCGCCCAGCGGAAGCTGGTGACGTGGCGCGCCTGCCTGTGCCTCGCCAGCACCAGTGCGTAGTCGGCGTCGAGCGCGTTGGTGATCCATTCCTTGCCGCCATCGAGCACCGCGCTGTCCTGTGTGGACTTCACGGTCGTCCGGATGTCCATCAGCGCGGAGCCGGACACCTCAGCGTCCGTGGCCGCCAACGCGACGATCGCCTTGCCGTTGAGCATGTCCGCGAGGAGGGCACGGACCAGGCCGCTGTCGTCCGCCATACCGTGCAGCAACGGGATGACAGTCGCGACCTGGACACACACCGCCAGGACGTCACTCATGGCCGCCCTTGCGTCCAGTTCCGCCAGGAGCGTGCCGAGCAACCGTTCGTCCACTTCGGATCGGCCACAGACTTGCCTGAGCACACCGGACTCGCCGAGGTTCCGCCACAGCGAGCGGCGGTCCGTCGCCGTCGCGGCGGCCGTGACGAGTTCCCGGAAGTCAGGCAAGGCGGACCCCGGTGTCCATCAACGCGAGCGATCCGTTCGCCAGGCGCAACCGGTCGTTACCGTAGTTCAGCGAGGCCGACCGCAGGTCGCGGAAGGTACGTTCCAGGCGCAGCGGCGAGCCGGTGAGATAACCGTGCCGCAACCCGGTCAGCTCGACCAACATGTCCGCCACCGCGAAACACCCGGTCGCGGCCTCGGTCTTGAGCGCGTTGACCAGCAGTTGCACCGACGGTGTGGTGAGCTCCGCCGCGGACTCCACCACCGACACCGTGTGCCTGAGCAGGGCATGGACCACGTCCAGCCGGGCACGGGCATCGGCCAGCCGGGTCAGCAACAGCTCGGACGACGGATCGAACTGCTTGCGGCCATTGGCGCTGCGGATGTACCCGAGCACCCGGCTGTACGCGCCTGCCGCCGCACCGAGCCACGCGGCCGCCCAGCCGATGTGGCCGACTGGCGCGAAGAACCCGGCGGCGACCGCACGGAAACCACCGTGCTCGCCGATCACTTGCCACTCCGGCACCGCGCCGACCAGCCGCATCGGCAGGCTTTCGGTCGCGCGTGCGCCGAGGGGCTGCCAGTCGCCGAGTATCTCAAGAGTGACCTGGTCGCGTGCGGCGTAGAGCAGGTCGACCTGAGCTGGCGAGGTGGCGCCGGGCATCGCCATGGTGATCAGGAAGCCGTCAGCGTGCGCCCCACCGGTGACGATCGGTGCGCGCCGGTCGATCCGGAGCACGTCACCGGCCTGGTCCACGGGCGACTCGGAGGTCAGCAGGTGGCCGCCCTTGCCGGCCTCGGTGGTGACCGACGCCAGGTACATCTTGCCTTCGGCCACCGCGGGCAGTACCTCGGACCGCAGCCGCCCGCCGCCGTACCTGGCCAGCGTCGCCACCTGCTGGCAGTGCATCGCGAAGATCATCGCGACGGACATGTCCGCCTTGCCCAGCTCGATCGTGGTGGTCACCAGGTCGGTGAGCGTCCCGTCGCCGCCACCGAACTCGGCGGGCGCCATCAGGCCCAGCAAACCGGTCTGCCGCATGGCGGTGAGCGCTTCGTCCGGGAACCTCGCCTCGGCGTCCGTGCTGTCCGCGTGCTGCCCGGCCACGGAACACGTCAGCTCGACCGGGCCGGCTTCGACGGTGTCGCTCATGTCCGCAGTTCCTCCACCACCGACCACAGGCTGCGGCCGGTCTCGAACGTCTCGTCGGTCAGCCGTTCGTCCGGGATGGACACGCCGAAGGTGTCCTCGATCGCGAACAGCAACTCGATCGCCCGCATCGAGTCGAGGCCGAGGTCACGCAGGCGCGCGTCAGCGGTGATCTCCCGGTCGCCCGCGTACTTCAGGTACGGCCGCAGCACCGCGACGAATTCGGTGTCCATTCCTGCTCACGTCCTTTCCGTGACGGGCCGCCGGACGACCGCCAGCCGGGACACGTCGGCGATCCGGCCGCCGGACACCACCACCTCGCTGGGTGCCGGATGTCCGAGAAACGCCAGAAGGCTCGCGGTCAGGCCGTACGCCCCGACGTTCGGCACACGCACGATGTCGCCGGGGCGCACGGCGGGAACGTCCGCCGATCTCGCCCAGGTGTCCAAGGTGGTGCAGAGCGGACCGGCGACGATCGCACCGGGTGTCCGGGCGCCACCGGCCTCGATGTCCGGAACGATCGGCGGCAGCCTGCGCAGGCCGGACATGCCGCCCAGGTGGTTGATGCCGGATTCGAGGACGACCACTGGCCGGCCGTGGGACTGTTTCGTGTCGGCGACTCGCGTGACCAACGAGCCGCACGTACCGACGAGGTAGCGGCCGGATTCGAAGGCGATCACCGGATCGCCGTGCCGCCACCGCGGAAACGCGTCGTCCAGCGACGAGGCCACTCGGCCGGCGAGTCCCGGGAACCGCGGCAGACCACCCGCACGGGCGAAAGGCGCGCCGAAACCGCCACCGAGATCCAGCACACGCACCGGGACAGCGAGGATGTCGGCGAGCCGGCGTGCGGTGCCGATCGCCGTGGCGAACTGCGTCACCAGATCGTCCTCTTCGGTCAGGTTGCTGCCCATGTAGAGGTGGAAACCGGCGATCGGCCCGGTGAACTCGGCCGGTCGCGCCGCCACCCAGCCGGCATCCGCGCCGAACTGGGAGGACACACCGGTCATCGTCAGGCTCTGACCGGTGACCGGTGTGTCGTCGTTGACCCGCAACAGGCATTCGACATCCGCGCCCGCGGCCGCGGCGGCCTTCTCGACCTGCGCGATGCCCTGCGGTGAATCGACGGAGAACCACCGGACACCGGCGGTGACCGCGTCGGCCACCTCGGCGTCCCGCTTCCCCGGTCCGGTGTAGAGAATCCGGGACGGCGCCACACCGGCGTGCACCGCCGCTGCGAGCTCGCCCGGTGAGCAGACCTCCGCCCAGCATCCCCGCTCGGCGAGGGCACGCACAACCGCCGGATGCGGATTGGCCTTGAGGGAGTAGTAAAGCCGGGACGGTCGCGGCAGCGCGGCCGTCAGCATGGCGTGTGACCGGCCGACTTCGTCGAGGTCGTAGACGTAGGCCGGTGGTTCGACGGGCACATCCCGCACGCTCATCCCTCCCCCGCCAGTCCCGCCAGGGCCGCGCGCACGACTTTTCCGTTGGCGTTCACCGGGATCTCAGGAACCATCACGCATCGGGCAGGCACCTTCACCTCGTCGAGATGGTCACGCAACGCGCGCAGCACGGCGTCGGCGCTCAGTTTTCCCTGTGCCAGCAATGTCGCGCCGTCTCGCCCGTCAGCCGGTGGCAGCACGACGGCCGCCTCCACACCGGGAATGCGATACGCGGCCGCCTCGACCTCGATCGTGCTGACACGGAAACCGCGCTCCTTGTAGAGGTCGTCACGGCGACCTGCGAAATACAGGTAACCATCCGCGTCCAACCAGCCGTAGTCACCGGTCCGCAACTGTGCGAACAAGCCGTCGGCGCGGGGGAACCGGCGAGCGGTCAGCTCGGGCCTGCGCCAGTACCCGGCCATCACGTTCGGGCCGCGGACGACCACTTCACCGATCTCACCGGCGGCAAGCCGCGTCCCGTCCGCGTCGACGACGAAGACCTCGGTCCCTGGCAGGGCACGGCCACACGCGCCCGGCCGGTTCACGTCTTCGTCCTTCGGCATGATGGTGGCCCGTTTGCACTCGGTCAGACCGTACATCAGCTGCACGCGCAGCCCGGGAAGATGCTCACGCAGCACACCGAGCACGTCGGCGGGCATGGCGGCGCCGGTGTTGGTCAGCAACCGCAGCCGCGGCAAGGGCTGTGGCCGCCGGGAGAGCAACTTGGCGAGGTTGGCGGCCAAGGGAGGCACCGCGGGGAGGATCGTGGCGCCCGTGTCACGCAGGTCGATTCCGAGCCGGTGCCCGCCGGTCACCGCGAGGTGCAGCAGTGATCCGGCCACTGTGGACAGGAAGACCTGGTAGAGGCCGTAGTCGAAGGACAGGGGAAGCGCGCAGTACACCACATCGCCGACCCGGTATTCCAGCTGGGACTGGATCGCCTGGGCGGCGAAGGTGACCTGCTGGTGAGTGGAGACCACGGCTTTTGGCATCGCCGTTGTGCCCGACGTGTAGATGAAGCACACCGGATCGACCGGGATCGGCCCTCCGGCGAGCGGATGTCCGGTGTCAGCGGTCCGTACTGTATCCAGGCCGTGGCAAGCGATCCCGCGTTGTGCGGCGAGCTCGGTGAATGTCGACGAGTCCGTAAGCACGACTACCGGTTCAGCGTCGTCGAGAACGTGCGCGGCGACGACGGATGGTGTGTCTTCGCGCAGGACGGCGAACACGGCACCGACCCGTGAGCATGCGTACAACACAGCGGGAACGAGCACATCCACCGATAACGCGACAATCACTCGATCCTGGCGGCGCACACCGACGGACGCGAGCCAGGCCGCGATTCGTTCGCTGTGTGCCGTCAATGAACGGTAAGTCAGCTCAGTGCCCCCATGGCGGACCGCCGGCCGGTCCGGATGACACTCGGCCGCGGTGTCCAGGAACTCGTGCAGCAGGGTCGTCATCCCGTGCTCACCGCCTTGGCCTGATGCTTGGCCGAGCGGAACAACCGGCACAGACCGGCGACGTCCCGCAGGTCGTCCACGGCCAGATCGTCCGGCAGCGCGGTGTCGAGCCGCTGTTCGATCCGGTCGATGGCGTCCACCAGACGGAACGAATCGAATCCCGGCAACGACCGCAGCGTGTCCGTGGCGCGCACGACCGCCTCGTCAAGACCGAGGGTCGCGCACAGCTCGGCCAACACGACCGCGTCCACTGCATCATCCACTGTGGACGGTTCGGCGAGCTCGATCGCGAGCGCCATGTCCTCGTGCAGCAGCCGTGCCAGGTCGTCGATCAGAACCGGGTTCGGCCGCCCGCCGCGGCGCATCCGCCGTGCCACGAGGTAGCTCTGCGTGGACAGCCGCTGCCACGCTTCCGCGCGGGCCGACACCTGGCGCGCGGCCGGGTGATCGGCCAGCCAGGCGGCGTGCAGGGACCGTTCCCGGCTCAACAGCCAGATGTCCAGCACGACATCGTCGATCACGCCCGGCTCGGCCAGTCGTTCACGCAGCCGCTCGGTGTACGCGTCGGTGGCGGGCTTGGCCGCCCGCGCGAGCGTCGCGTTGTCCGCCAGCACCTTCGACCGGTCCAGCCACAGTGGACCTGTGGCCGGCCGGACGTCCATCGTCGTGACGTCACCGGCGATGACCTGGTCCACCGCAGTCGGTGACAACGTCCACGCGCCCGGCCGGGCGGGCCCCCACTGTGTGTCGTTGTGGTACGCGTCCACCACCAGGAACCGCTCACCGAACGGCTCGATGAGAAAACTGTGGGACATGTGCGCGTGACCGGCGTAGGGCAGCCAGGGCAACAGGAACGCGTCCGCGATCACGTACAACGGCTGGCCGCCGGCCAGCTGATCGCGAACAGCGGGCCCGTCGGACGCTTCGATCCGCTCGGCACGTAGGCCGAGCAACCGCATCGCCTCAGCGAACCGGTCCTGTACCGGCATCTGGATTCGGGCGGCGCCATTCGCGTCCGCCTCGGGGAACCGCCACCGGCAGCCAAGCGCCAGATGTGTTCCCGGGCCGTGGGCATGGTCGGCCACCAGGGCCACAGTGGTCTGCAGACAGTCGAGCGCGTCCGCGCGCAGCCCCGACAACGTGGTGTCCCAAGGGTGCCGCGCGGCTGCCTGCCAGTCCGGTGCCTGCAACGGTTTCTCCTTCGACGTCCTGGCCTCACAGCGTGCCCCCGGCACATACACCGGCCATACATCGGTGATGTGCCGGCGCACGTATCCGCCATGTACGGCCGGTGTATCGACCGTGGCGAGCATCGGTGCCATGACCGGCCAACCGAGCCATGCCGGCCGCCGGCTGCTGGTCGTCGGGACCAGCCCGATGCGGGAGTCGGCGTTCGCCCTGTGGCGACAGATGGGGATCGAGATCGTCCTGGTGGACGGCTACACCACCGGACGCTACGAGCACATGGTGTACGAGTTCGTGCCGTGGGACCCGCGGGACGGTTCGGCCGACATCACAAGGATCGCCGAACTGGCCCGGACATGCGACGGCGTCACGACACTCGCGGACAACTCGCAGATCACGGCGGCCACGGTCGCCGAGGAGACCGGCCTGCCAGGAATAGGCCGTGCCGCGGCGAAAGTAGCGCGTTCGAAGCTCGAACAACGCGACCTGTGCGCCAGGGCGGGCATGGATGTGCCGCGCTGGCGGCACATCCGCGACCGTGCTGACCTGGACCGGTTCTTCGCCGACGGAACACGCCCGGTGGTGCTGAAACCGGTGGACTGCGCGGGCAGTGCAGGCGTGCTGCGCGTGGACGATCTGGCCGCCGCGCGGCAGCAGTGGCCCGTGGTCCGTATGTTGTCACCGTCCCGCACCGTCCTCGCCGAGGACTTCGTCGACGGCCGGGAGGTCTGTGTCGAGGCCGTGGTCAGCGGCGGACAGCCGGTGTTCGTGTCGGTCTGCCAGGCGGACTACGCCGGGACGGAGGGCTTCCTCGCCGTGTCGGCCGCCTACGCCGCCGTGCAACCGGATCAGGCCGCGGCGTGGCCGGCGATGGCCCAGGTGGTGACCGCGCTGCACCTCGGCGAGGGCATCATGCAGGCCGAGTTCAAGATCAACGGTGACCGGTGGACGCTGCTGGAGGCCACATTCCGGCCGGGCGGTGCTCTGGTTCCCGACCTGACCGCACGCGTCACCGGCGTCCACCTCTACGAGGTCCAGGCCAGGATCGCGTTCGGCCTCGACCCCTTGCCCCAGCGACCAGCCGGACCGGTGACACCGTACGCCCAGGTCCGGTTCCTGGTCGGCGGCGGTCAGGTCCGCAAGTTCGTACCGCCGGCCACCGTGCTCGCGGACCTGCCGGACGTCAAGGTCGCGAACCAGCTCGCCGCGCCAGGACAACACGTCAGGCTGCCGCTGAGCGAAGACGGCCGGGCGGGGTACGCGGTCGGTTGGGGCACGGACGCCGAACGGCTCGACGCCCAGCTGCGCACCGCCATCGACCGGCTCGGCACACACATGGGCCTGACGCACCACCAACAAACGCCGCGACCGATCGACGTCGTGGCCGGATGAGGGAGGGGCAGATGCCGTCGAACAGCACGACACCTCGCGTTCTGGGCACGCGAATGCCCCGCAACGTCCAAACCACACGCACCAGCCTGCTGTTGCCCGACGACATGGCCATCGACACATGGCGGGCACTCGGTGAGGAAATCCTCGCGGTGTCCGAGTCGTCGGTCTGGTGGCTGGGCGACTGGCTCGTGTTCGGCGAACGGAAGTACCCCGACCGGTACAAGCGGGCGATGCGCCAGACATCGCTGGACTACCAGACGCTGCGCAACTACGCGTGGGCGGCGCGCCGGTTCCCGCCCGCCCGGCGACGTCCCAAACTCAGTCTCCAGCACCACATCGAGGTCGCCGCGCTGCCGCAACGGGACCAGGACCACTGGCTCGGTTTCGCCGAACGAATGCGTTGGGGGCGTGACGAACTGCGGCGCCAGATGCGCGCCAGCGCCGCGCCGGACACCGACGCTCAGCCCGTGGCCACCTCGTTGAAGCTGACGTTCGGCGCCGACCAGATGCGGCGGTGGTCGGCCGCGGCGGACGACGCGGGTACGGACCTCACCGCGTGGATCACCTCAGTCCTCGACGACGCCGCGCGTGACGTGCGACTGAAGCCCACCACCACGATGTCACCGAGGAGGCGCAGTGCCTGAGACCGAGGTCGTCGACCTGTGGCACGACGAACGGATCGACGCCTGGCAGAAGTACCACCTCTCCGGGATGCCGGACCTGATCAGCTCGATGAACCTGTGCCACGCGTTGCTCGCGCTGGCCGACTCCGGCCTGCTCGACCGGCTGCGTGGTGACGAACCGAGGAAAGCCGGTGACCTGCTGGACGGCATGGACGAGCGGGTCGGCACCGGCCTGCTCCGCTATCTCCACGTCTGCGGTGTGCTGGACGAATGGCACAGCACGTACCGGCTGAGCCTGCGTGGGCGCCTGTTGACCGAACCAGTCGCGTTGGCGCGCCTCGGTTTCTACCTGGAGGCCTACGCTCCGGTGACGCGCAACATCACCGGTCTGCTCACGGGCACTTTGAAGTACGGCGTGGACGTCACCCGCGCGGACGGCTCGCTGAGCAAACACACCGGGACCGTGACAACGACGTCGTACACGGCTGTCGTCCGTACCGCCATGCGCGGGACGTCCGCCACACGCTTGTTGGATCTGGGCTGCGGCAGCGGTGCGCTACTGGTCGGAATGTGCGCGGAGCAGCCGGAGCTGACCGGCGCCGGGATCGACATCGCGCCCGCCGCGATCGACGCCGCCAGGCAACGGGCGGCGGCCAGCGGGCTCGCCGATCGGGTGGATTTTGTCGTGGCGGACGCCTTCCAGCCGGACACCTGGCCGCGGGCGTGCCGCAGCGCGGACGTGATCTGCGGTGTCGGCGTGCTGCACGAACAGTTCCGCGACGGGGAGCAGGCCGTCGTGGACATCCTGAACAGATACGCCGATGTGCTCACCGGCGAGAAGATCCTGCTGCTCGGCGAACCGGAACTGCGCTACGACAACCGGGAGAACGATTCGGACTTCTTCCTCGTGCATGTGCTGACCGCGCAGGGAATCCCCCGTGACCGGGCCGGATGGCTCGACGTGTTCGGCAAGACCTCGCTGACCTGCCGCCGGATCTACACCAACGCCGTCGCTGGTCCCCGGACGTGTTTTTACGAACTGACGCCGCGGCAGGGCTGAGGCGTGCGGCTGGGTGTGCTGATCCTGCCGGAGACGTCATGGCCGGACAACGCACGACGATGGCGCACCGTGGAGGATCTCGGCTACGACTCGGCTTGGACCTACGACCATCTGTGGTGGCGAAGCCTCAGTGACGGCGCGTGGTTCTCCTCGGTGCCGGTTCTTTCGGCTGCCGCGGCGGTGACGCGGCGGATGGCCATCGGTGTCATGGTGGCCTCCCCCAACCTGCGGCATCCCGTGGTCATGGCCAAGGACGCGATCAGCATCAACGACATCGCCGGCGGCCGGTTCGTCCTCGGTGTCGGCGCGGGATCGTCCGGCGCCGGGGACGCACTGGTCGTGGACCGCGTGCCCTTGAGCGCCAAGGAGCGCGCGGACCGGTTCGCCGAGTTCGTGGCGTTGACCGACCAACTCCTGCACGCGCCGGTCTCCAGCCACTCAGGCCGGTTCTACGCGGTGGACAGCGCGCACATGCTCCCTCGATACCCGCCACCGCTCGCCGTCGCCGCATCGGGACAACGCGGCATGGCGTTGGTGGCGCGTTACGCCAACGCGTGGATAACGATGGGACCGACGGACTTCTCGCGCGACTACCGGCCGGACGAGTGCCTGGCCATCGTGACCGCGCAAACCGAGGCGCTGCGGCGGGCATGCGATCGAGCCGGCCGCGCCATGACGGACCTCGACCGGATCTTCGTGACCACCGGATGGGCCGGCGATCCGCTGCGATCCGCCTCCGACTGCCTGGCGTTGGCTGAGAGGTACGCGAAGGCCGGTATCACGCATTTGGTTGTGCACTGGCCACGGGAATCAGGCGTGTACGCCGGTGATCCGGCCGTGTTGCACGACATCGCCGCCACGGCGCTGCCTGCCGTTCACGAGCTGTGAACGGCAGGCATTGACTACCTCGTCCACTTGGGCTGCGCCGCGCGGTGGTCGTCGGCCATCTGCGACACCAGGTGTCCGCCGAGTACTGTCTCGTACACACGAACGTAGTCCTGTGTCATGCGCTGCTGGGAGAACCGCTGCAACGCCCAGGTCCGGCAGGTGCTCCGGCTGATCCGGCCCAGCGCGCGGCACGCCGCTTCCCGTTCGCCGTCGGTGGTCGCCAGGTAGCCGTGGATACCGTCGTGCACCTTCTCCGGTGGGACACCGACATGCCTGCCGATCACCGGCGTGCCGTACGCGAGGGACTCGATGATCGCGAGCGAACCTGGTTCCGGACCAGGTGTCGTGCACACGGTGCCCACCGCGTCGCCGAGGAACGCGCCACGTTCCGAGTCGCCGATCTCGCCGATCCAGTCGATCAGCGGATGAGCGAGCAACGGATTCAGCACCTCCCGCATGTACTCCCCTTCGTACCACGGTGCCGGTCCGGCCACCCGCATGGGCATGTCGGCGGCGATGGCCGCACGCATCGCGCCGGCCGGATCCTTCGTCGGCGAGAGCATGCCGAGGAACGCCAGGTAGCCGCCTTCGCCCGAGCCGAGCCAGGTCGTCTCGTGCAGTGGGAGTCCATTATAGACGGTTGCGACCCATGGCAGGTCGAGATCCCGGACGCCTTGCCGCTGGGCGTCGCTCACCGAGACCAGCGGACCCGCGTCCCACTTGCCCAGTGTGTTGCGGTTGTCCGGACTGTCCAGTTGCATGTGGAGCGTGGTCACCGACGGGATCGGCAGTGACGGCTGCAGCGCCTCGGCCATCCACGCCGAGTGGAAGTGCACGATGTCCAGCTCGTCGACGTGCCGCAGCAACACGTTGCGGATGTGCCGGACGACACGCATCCGGTCGACCAGGCTGTGTGTGCTCTCACCGACGCGGTTGAAAGCCCATGGCGTGCCTGGGACCTCGTGCAGACGCGCGGACGACGTGCTGCCCTGTGCGGCGATCAGCAGGACTTCGTGGCCCTCGCCGACCAACGTCTCGGTCAACGCGTGCACGACCTTCTCCACGCTGCCGTACCCCCTGGGCGGCACCGGGAAACCCATGGTCGCGACCTGAGCGATTCGAAGGCTCATAACGAATCCGATCCCTTCGGCGCGGCGGTGTGGACACGCAGCGCGGTGACACCGCGGACGAACAAGCTCCGTGGGCCGCGCGGCACCTGATCGACCCGTCCGGCCATGGTGATGCCGGGGAACCGGGTGAACAACGTGCCGAGCACGACCTCGGTCTCCAGGCGCGCCAGCTGCGCGCCCAAGCAGTAATGCGGGCCGTGGCCGAACGCGAGGTGGTCCGGTGATCCACGGCGGATGTCCAGCCGGTCCGGCTCGGGATGGCGTACGCGATCCCGGTTGGCCGCGCCGAGAACGACCACCACGGCAGCGCCCTGGGGAATGGTCACCCCGCCGACCGTGACGTCCTCCAGCGCTATCTGCAGATCGCAGCGCTGGACCGGTGGGTCGTAGCGCAGCAGCTCCTCGACGGCGTTCGGCAACAGCGCCGGTTGCTCCCGCAGCAGCCGCAGCTGGCCGGGATGGCTCAGCAGCGCCAGCACGGCGTTGCCCAGCATGCTGGACATCGTCTCCTGCCCGGCCACCACCAGCAGGTTCAACATGGCCAACAGCTCAGGCTCGCTCAGCCGGACCTCGCCTCGCGCGGTCAGCAACGCCGACAGCAGGTCCGGCTGGTCGTCGACAGCCAGGCTGGTGTCCATCGTCGCCGACCGGGCGTGGACCAGCTGCTGCCAGTACTGCCGCTGCGCCAGCACCGCGTCGCGGCGGGCGGCACGCTCTTGTCCCGTGGTGGCCGTGGTCACGAGCGCCCGAGTCCATTGGCCGAACCGCGGCCGGTCGGCTTCCGGCACACCGATGAGGTCGCACATCACGATGCCGGGCAGTCGCGCGGTGAGCGCCTCGACCAGGTCGACCTCGTCGGCGTCCGCGACCCCGTCGAGCAGCCTGTCCACTGTAGACTGGATACGTGGCCGCATCCGCGCGATCCGCCGTGGGGTGAAGGCCCAGCTGATCAGCTTGCGTAACCGGGTGTGCTGTGGCGGATCGCTGGTGAGCATGCTGGCGCCGACGCCGAAGTCCATCCCGAGGATGCCGGCGCGTTGCAGCGCCCGCAGCGCTCTGGTGAACCGCCGGTCGGCCAACACACTCCTGGCCGCCTCGGCGTCGGTGACCTGCCAGACCACGAGGCCGCTGGGAAACGTGACCGGGCCCACGGCCGCTTCCGACCGCCATTGGCGGTACAGCGGATAGGGATCGGACAGGATGTCCTCGTCCAGGACGTTCGAGACCATGTCCTACCTCCCTGTTGCTTCGATGTGTCGCCTCAGCGGCAACTCGCGTACGCCTGCCGGCCGCGTGGGCCGGCGGCGGCGCGGACGAATCCCCGGCCGGAGTCCACTCCCGCGATACAGACCTTGCTGCCCAACGAGAACGCCGGGACCACGTCGACCTCGTGACCACGCCGGCGCAGATCCTCGGCCGCGTCCGGATCTCCGCCGTCCTCGAGCACCACCACACCCGGCCGGCACGCCCTCGGCGTGAACGACGACGGGAAGTGGTCGGTGTGGAACATGGTCACCTCGGTGGCCTCTTGCAGGTCGTATCCGAACTCCGTGATCGCGAGGAACGTCTCCAGCGTCCATTGGTCCTGCCGGTCACCGCCCGGCGTGCCGAACGCGAGAAACGGGTCGCCGTCCCGCAGCACGACCGTCGGGCTGAGTGTGGTCCTCGGCCGCTTGCCCGGGCCCAGCGAGTTCGGATGGCCGTCCACGAGCCACATCGTCTGGCCGCGTGTGCCCAACGGGAACCCGAGTCCCGGGATCACCGGCGAGCTCTTCAGCCAGCCACCGCTGGGCACCGCCGCGGCGAGGTTGCCGTATCGGTCGGCGACCACGACCGTGCACGTGTCCCCGGCCTTCACGGTCGCCTTCAGCACGATGGTCGGCATGCCGCTCTGCAACTGCCGCATCCACTCCGCGTCCAACGCGGCCGGATCCACCAGGTCGGGTTCCGGCCGCGGCACCCATGACCGCAGACCTCCTGGCGTACCCGGTTGCGGTGACGTGGCGGCGCTTTGACCGAGCAGCTCGCGCCGGGTGTCCGCGTAGCCGCTGCTGAGCAGCTCCTCGATCGGCACGGGCGCGCGGTCCGGATCGCCGTACCAGCCCTCCCGATCGGCCATCGCGAGTTTGGCCACCTCGGTCACGGTGTGCAGATACTCACCGCCGCCGAACGGCATCGCGCTCAAGTCCATACCGTCCAGGATCGCCAACTGTTGCAGGAACACCGGTCCCTGCGACCAGGGGCCCGGCTTGTACACCGAGTAGTCCCGGTACCTCATGGCGGCTGGTTGCTCCACGGGTGCCCGCCAGGCCGCGAGGTCGTCCGCGGTGAGCAGCCCGCGGTGACGGCGTCCGGTGGCGTCCAGTACGTCGGTACGCCGGACGTACGCGTCGATGGTCTCGGCGACGAAGCCCTCGTAGAACGCGGCGCGCGCGGTCTCGATCTGCGTTTCGCGGTCCGACGAGGCCGCCTCGGCCTCGTGCAGGATTCGCTGCATCGTCTCGGCGAGCGGCAGGTTGCGCATCTTCGTACCGGCCTCGGGCGCCTGGCCGTCGACCAGGTAGGTCCGGCCGGACTCGGGCCACTCGGCCGCGAACAACGGCGCCAGTACGGCGATCGCCCGTGCCGCGTCCGGAACCAGTGGATAACCGCCTGCGGCGTACCCGATCGACGCGTCCATGACCGGCGCGAGCGGCAACGTGCCGAACTCCGCGAGCAGCCGCAGCCATGCGCCGAACGCGCCCGGGACACACGCGGGAAGCATGCCGGAGCCCGGGATCTGGTTCAGGCCGTACGACCGGAAAGCGTCCAATGTCGCCGCTCGCGGCGTTGGTCCCTGGCCGCACACGACCTTGGTGACACCACTCGCGCCTTCATGCACCACTATGGACACATCGCCGCCGAGGCCGTTCGAGTGCGGTTCGACCACCTGCAGGACAAATCCGGCGGCTGCCGCGGCGTCGAAGGCGTTGCCGCCCTGTTCGAGGACAGCCATCCCGGCGCTGGACGCCAACCAGTGCGTCGACGACACCGCGCCGACCTGTCCGACCAACTCCGGCTTGCTGACCACCATGTCCACGAGGCTAGTCACTCGTCGCCGGCAAAAGGCTTGCTGTAGACCGAAACATGGTCCGAGCTGGCGGCCATGAACGGTTCGCCGCACCAACCGCCGTACCGGCCGGTCGGCCGCAGGCCGGCGACTCGCGCCATGAGGTCCAGCTCGGCCGGCCACACGTAGCGCATGTGCACCGGCAACATCCTCATCCCGTCGCCGGTGTGCAGCACCTGCCGAGCGAAAACCTGCTGCCGCACCGGATCGTGCCGCGCCACTTCCAGTCGCCCCGAGTCGGCGCCGTTGGCCGTGACCGGTCCTTTGCCGTCGAACCGCGCGTGGTTCGGCACGAACGCCTCGACGACAAACGCGCCACCCGGCCGCAGCCTGGCCGCGACCCGGCGGAAGCATTCCACTTGGGCATCCTGTGTGGACAGACCGTAGAACGTGTTGAACACGACGTAGACCAGGTCGAACATGCCCGACACGGCCACATCACCGAAGTCGCCGACGCTCGTGGTGACCGGCGTTGCGCCGGCCTTCCGGCGCAACCGGTCCACCATCTTCACCGAAGCGTCGATCCCGTGCACGGCGATTCCCCGGGCGGCCAGCGGCAACGCGACCCGCCCGGTGCCGACCCCCAGCTCCAGTGCCCGGCCACCGCGGGCCAGGCCGGCGAGGAAATCGACCGTCGCCCGGGTCTGCGCGGACATCGGCTCGACGAGCTCGTCGTAGACGTCGGCCATCGCATCGCCGTAGATACCGGCTGAGTAGGAACGCATGCCTAACATTGTGACAGCGGCACGAGAGCCACACCGGCACGCGACAAGATGTCCAGTGTGGACATGTTATGTCTCGCCCGCGAGACGGACCCACCACGACAGGAGGCGGCGAATGCCGGTCCGGACACTGATCTCCAGCGGCAGCCAGACCGAGAAGACGTTCGGGTACTCCCGCGCGGTCCGCGTCGGCGGGCACGTCAGCGTGGCCGGAACGACCGCGATGAGCCCGGACGGCCCGGTCGGCGGCGCCGACGTCGCCGCGCAGACAAGGGAGATCCTTCGGCGTGCCGCGGACGCCCTGGCACAGGCGGGCGTCGGGCTGGGCGACGTGGTGCGCACTCGGGTCTTCGTCACCGACATCGACACGTGGCGCGAGGTCGGCGCGGTCCACCGGGAGTTCTTCGGGCACGTCCTGCCCGCGAGCACGATCGTGGAGGTGTCCCGGTTGTTCGATCCGCGGCTGCTGGTCGAGATCGAAATGGACGCGATCGCTACGAGCGGCTGAGGCTCACCGACCGCACCCCGGGCCGTGACCGCGGTGCTGATCCGGCAGCGTGGTGCGCGGCCTGGGCCAGGATCTCGGTGATCCCGTTCTCGCACGCCACCACCTCGTCGGCCCGTTGGCCGGAGCCGGCGGCCCCGCCGGGGTGCAGCGAGTTCACCGCCACGTCCTGCGCGATCGCCACCATGCGCCTGATCAGCTGGGCCACCACCGTGGTACGGGAGACCGGCGCTCGCATGGTGAGGAAGTAGTTGTCGTAGAACAGGTGCAGCAGCCGCATGTCCTGACGGCGGACCGAGGACTGCCGCAACAGGGACTTGCCGTCCGGCACCAGATTCGCCGCGACGTGGTCGTGCACCACCTGGTGCAGCCGGATCTCCTCGGCCAGCTCGGGGAACCGGCTGAACGGCGAAGGCCGGGCGCGCAGCAGGTTGCGCACCGGCCAGTAGTCCGGTGCCCAACTACCGCTGAAGCTCCTGTGCTGTAAGCGCATGCTCGGCCGGATCACCTCACGGTACACATCGATTGGGCACGAGCCGGCGTACAGCAACATGGCGCAGTACGTCCGGACGTAACTGCACAACGGCCGCGTGGCGGTGGCGGCGTCCGTCCGCCCCTCGGTGACGTCGTCGAGCAGTTGGCTCATCAGCCGCCAGACTGCGAAGCTGATCTGGTGTCCGGTGATCCACCGGAACCAGTACAGCTCCCCCTCGTCCTGGCACCGCTCGATCAGGCCCTCCGGCACACCGGACTCCCCGATCGCCCTGATCTGCTCGCAGGCGGCCCGCAGGTCCGCGGACGGCTCCGTCTCCGGCCGGTCCGGCGCACCGGGCATGGGCAGCGTGAGCGGCTCCACGCCGTAGCAGTAGCCGCCGAAGTCCCAGTCAACACCGGACGGCGGCCTGGTCAGCACCAGACCAACCTCGCGGGTCATCACACCTCACTACTCGGCACATGCGTGAACTCGAACTCGAGGCCGTTGACGTCCAACGCGTAGAAGCTGCGCACCCCGTCGTCGTCGACGACGATCTCGGTCGGCCGCTCGTCACGGGCGAACGTGAAGCGGCCCGAGTCGTACAGCTCGATCCACCGCAGCCGCAACGTTTCGAGGTCGGCAGGGTCCACTACGGACAAGCAGACGTGCTGGAACCGGGTCAGGCTCTCGCCCGGTTCGTCCGCCGCCCGGCCGTCCCGCTCGAACAGGTGCACGCGGACGTCGCCGGCGACCATCTCGACCAGCCGCCGGATTCCCGGCAGCCGGCGCAGTGTCAGTGGCGAGAACGTGCTCAGCGACCACGCGGGGCGGCAGCCGAAGAACTCCTCGTACCACCGCACCGAATTGGCCAGATCGCCGGTCTGCACGCCCACGTGGTGGAAACTCGGTGCCCGCACCAGCGTCCCGGCCATGTCGGTGCTCACCTTCACTCCGCCCTGGCAAGGGCACAATGCCGGTACAGCTCCTCCACCCGCGCCCGCACAGCTGGATCACCGCTGTCCCTGGCGATCTCGCGGATGGCGTCCCACGCGTAGTTCTCGCCGCCGTCCTTGCGGTACTGCTTGCGGATGACGATGCCGAACACCTCGGTCAGGTTCTCCAGGTCCACGACACCGGCAAGACCGCGGATCGCGTCCCGCTCGCGCGCGGACAGCCTGGGGCGGTCGACTTTCCGGTCCTCCGGCACACCCGGCCGCGGGTTGACGTCGAACTTCAGCAGTGTGGTGCCGTCCGGCACGTCCGCGAAGTCCATGATCAGATGGAACCGGCGCATGTCGGACAGCACCGCGGCGCTGTGCATCCGTGTCACGTCCAGGGACCACACGTCACCGAACGGCATCCGGTAGATGGTGTTGTCCTCCATGAACAGGCAGTCCGGGCTGGTCGCCAGCGGCACGTGCAGCCGGTGCCCGCAACGGTCCTCAGTGGACCTCTCGGAGAACTCGATGAAGTCCCGGTGTGGCACGAGGACGTTGTCGGACATCAGGACCAGTCGCGCGAACAGCAGGTGGTCGACGTCGAACGAGTCCTCGACGATGTGCCGCAGATACGGCAGCCGCTCGCCGAACTCGGTCGGCTGCGCCGGCTTGCTGGTGTCGTAATGGGCGATCACGCCGTCGCCGACCTGGCCACCGCACGACCACAACATGCATGTCTTCCACGGGCGACCACTCTGGAATTCCGGGTACTGCTCCGCGTAGTGGAACTGGGCACCGGACGCGAGCTCTTCGGATATCTTGAGCTCGTCCATGTCCAGATGCCCCAGCATATGCGTCCGCATGGGCCGTTCTCCTGTCATGAACGTACCGGGAAACCGATCTGTGCCACCGAGTGTTCAGCCGGCCCATATGGAACGGATACACGCACCATACAGTCGGCGAATCCGCCGAGCGGAACGCCGGTAGCCCTGCTGTAGCGCCTTTGTATGGCACGGAACGACAATCGGTTCATGACCGGAATCGCCTCCGCCCGTACCGCGCTCGCATGCAATGGCGGGCCACCGGTGCGCGATCCCGCACGGCCGTGGCCGCGCTGGCCCGCGCCGTCGCAGGAGGCGGAGCGAAACCTGCTCCACGTGCTGCACGGCGACCGCTGGACGCTGACCGCACCGCTCGGCCGGGCGGAGTCGTTCGAACGCCGCTTCGCGCGAATGTTCGCACGGTACACCGGAACGCGGCACTGCGTGCCCGTCGATCACGGCTCGAGCGCACTCGTGATCGCGCTCGAATCCCTCGGCCTGCGTCCGGCGGACCGGGTGCTGGTGCCCGCGCTCACCTGGACCGCCTCGGCGAGCGCGGCCTTGCGCGCGGGACTCGTGCCGGTTCTGGTCGACGTGGACCCGGTCACCGGCTGCGTCGGGCCGGACGACCTCGACCTGGACGTGGACGCCCGAGCGGTCGTCGCCGTGCACTGGTCCTGTGCGATGGCCGACATCCCGGCGATCGCCGACGTGGCCGACCGGCACGGCATGGTGGTGGTCGAGGACTGCGCCCAGGCTCATGGCGCCGAGTGGCAGGGCCGCCGGGCCGGATCGATGGGCCGGATCGGCTGTTTCAGCATGCAGCAGGGAAAGGTGCTGACGTGCGGGGAAGGCGGGGCGGTCGTCACCGACGACGACGCGCTGGCCCCCCGGCTGGAGGAGTTGCGTGCCGACTCCCGTCGCCACCGGTCCGATTCCGGTCGTCCGGGCGAGCAGGAGCTGGTCGAGACCGGCAGCATCATGGGCGTGAACTTCTGTCTCGGCGAGTTCCAGGCCGCCGTGCTCTGTGCCCAGCTGGAGATCCTTGACCGGCAGCACGAGGTGCGCGCCCGCAATTTCGCCGTCCTCGCGGCACTGGTCGACGAGATCCCCGGCGTCCGGCTGCTGCGGCCCGCACCGGCCCAGACCAGGATGTCGATCTACGAGGTGCCGTTCGTCTTCGACAGGCTGCCCGAGGGCATGACGAACGCGGACATCGCCAGGGCGTTGACGGCCGAGTTGCACACGAGCTTCTACATCACCGACACGCCGTTGCACGTGACGCCGTTGCTGCGGCCGTGGACGAAGTCCACTCTGGCGCCGCTGGCGGACCAGTTCGTGGCGCTGCACCGGGACCGCACGTTTCCGAACGCGAGCCGGTTCTACGAGCACTCCGTGGTGACACACCACAGCACTCTGCTGGGCAGCGAGCCGGACATGGCCGACATCGCGGCCGCGGTGGCGAAGGTGGCCGCTCTTGTCCAAGACTGACACCGGAGCTGCGGTGCCCCTCGCGCCGAGCCAGGAAAGCCAGTGGGAGTTCATGTCGGCGCTGTCGCCGGAGGATCCGGGCCGTTCGCGGATCGTCGTGGTCGACAACCTCCACTTACGAGGGTCGCTGGACCAGACGGCACTGACCAGGGCATTCGTCGACGTGCTGCGCAGGCATGACACCTTGCGACTGGCGTTCCGAAACCTGGGTCCCGATCCCCTGGTGCGGATTCGGGACACCTGGGACCCACCGGTCGAGTTCGTCGATCTGACCACAATGGACGTCCGTGGCCGGCGCGAACGAATCGATCGGCTCGTGTACGCCGAAAACCGGCGCACCTTCGATCTCGTCAACGGTCCTCTGTGGCACGCGACCGTCTCCCGGCTCGGCGGCGACAGGCATCTGTTGACGCTGTGCTTCTCCCACATGGTCGCCGACGGGTACGCGCCCAAGGTTTTCGTCACCGACCTGCTCACCGCATACGGGGCGCGCATCGGGGTGTCCCCACCCCTTCCCGACGACGCTCCCTCGTTCGACGAGGTGCGCGACATGCAGGCCAGGCGGCTCAGGATCACCGACGAACGGCTGGCGTACTGGCGAAGCAAGCTCATCCCGTTCCCGACGAGCACGCACATCGAGCCACGTTACGAGCCGGGAGCCAACCTTCTCACCCGCGACAGGCTTCCCTTCGATTTCTCCGCCGAGGTCGCGACAGCGCTCAAGCGGGTCGCATGGCGAGCGCGGACCACGCCGTTCGTCGCCATGATGGCGGCGTACCACGCGGTTCTCTCGGTGGAGACCGGCAGTGACCGGACGGTGGTGAGCACGGCGACACTCGGCCGGACCACGGAACGGTCATGGAAAGCGGTGGCCCAGTTCGCCAGTGATCCCTACGTGGCAACGGATCTGCCGGACGATCTCACTCTCGGTGATGCCGTGCGCGTCACGCACGACACGCTGGCGGAGGCGACAGCCAACCTGGTGCCGTACACCGCGATCGCCCGGGCGGTGAACCCGGACTTCGACCGGAGCAGGCCATGGCCGGACATCGAGCTGTGCGACGGCAACATCTACTCGCAGGCCTATCGGCACATGACGACCGAGATCGCCGGGCTGCGGGTGAACCAGGTCTTCATCGCCGGCCGTGTGCCCGAGCCCGAGCACTTCGCGCCGCGGACGATTTCCCGTGCCTGGCTGGCTCGCTGTGGTCCCAGCATCGAGATCGGCATGCGGCGTGACGGTGGCGCGTTGCTCTACAACGCCGACGTCTATCCGACCGACGTGATGCGTCGGATCGTCGAGCGGTACACCGAGGCAGTGACGCTCCTGGCGACACGGCCGGACCTGACGGTCAAGGCGCTGCGGAAGACCCTGGCCTAGATGGCCTGTGTGGACGGCTCCTGCGGCGCTCGCAGCAAGCCTGCTGACTGGCCGTGGACTTTCCGGATGGCCGCGACGATGTCGTCCACACCGTCCTTGCCGGCCAGCAGCACCGGATGCGTGAACGTCATGCAGGTGCGGCGTGCTTCCTCGCACACAGCAAGCTCGTACTGGGCCGGATCGAGCCGTTTGATGTCCTTTTCGGACATTTCACCACGTGGCAGCCGGTCAGGGCGGTAGAGCCGGTGGCGGTTCAACGGCGGATAGACCGGGTTCACCGACGTGCCCAGTTCGGCCGACAGCGCACGGGCGACTGCGTCCACCGTGTTCCCCGCGAACGCCTCCGGCCGCAACCGCAGCACGAAGTTGTAGTAGGTCCGGGTGGTCACGCGTGGATCGGCGGGAAGCGCGGACACGCCTTCGCAGTCTCTGAGCGCCTCGGTGAGCTGGCATGCACGCTCGTGCCGCCGTTCGTTGTCGGCCGCCAACCTCCGCAGCCCGGTCAGCAGAACGGCGGCCTGCAGTTCCGAAAGGCACAGGTTGCGACCGAGCACGCCACCGACCTCGCGCAGTTCCAACTGTCCCACCTGTGGCCCGGCCATGAAAAGGCGGCCGTCCGACCGCAACTGCTCCAACCGTTGGTGGACGCTTTCATCGGCGGTGACGACCGCCCCGCCTTCCCCGGAGGTCAACAACTTGGCCTGCTGCATGCTGAAGCACCCGGCCGCACCGAACGTGCCCACCGGCCGGTTCCGCCATCGTGCGCCGTGAGCCTGTGCGCAGTCCTCGACCAGCGGTACGCCCGCCTGCTCCGCCAACGCGACGAACGCGTCCAAGTCCGCGACACTGCAGTACGGGTGGACCACCATGATCGCCGCAGTCCTCGGCGTCAGCGCTTCCCGCGCACGGTCCACGCTCATCGCCAACGTGTGCGGATCGCAGTCCACCAGCACCGGTACCGCGCCGAGGTGGACCACGGCCGACGCGCATGCCACCCACGTCAAGCCAGGCACGAGTACCTCGTCTCCGCGCCCCACGCCGAGGGCTTGCAGCGCGATGGTGAGCGAGGCTGTGCCCGATGTGGTCGGCGTGCAGTACGGCACCTCGTGGAAAGCAGCGAAGGCATGAGCGAACTGTCGCTCGTAGCAGACGCGGCCGTCGTACGGTCCGCTCACGGCCCAGCGGGTGGAGCCGAGCACGTCCGCGACCGCGTCGTAGGTGTCCTGCGTCGGTTGCGGCCATCTGGGCCACGGCTGCGTACGGATGGGCTGTCCGCCGAAGAGGGCTAGCGTCTCGTCGGTCATCTCACTGTCCTCCGGAGGCCGCCAGAGTCCGCCGCTGGACGGTCTGGATGTCGTCACGGCAGGTGCGCCGCACCAACTCGGCCATACTCGCGCGCAGCAGGGCCGGGTTGATGTCGGCGGCACCAAGGAACTCGCATGTGCCGATGCCGGTCGGCACCACGAGATGCAGGTCCCCGTTCCGGTGTTCCACAATGGACGGCAGCGTGGCGCACAGCGCGTCGACCGACAGCCCGGGCCACACCAGCGCCAGGCCGGTCGTCTCCAGCATGGTGAGAATCCGCTCGAGATCGGCTTCGGTGAGCAGGCCGAGAGCATGGGCCAGTTGCGCCGAGAGCGCGATGTCCATCGCGACCGCCTCGCCGTGCAACACCGAGTGCCCTGAGGCGACTTCGATGTACGGGCTGAAGGTGTGCCCGAAGTCGACCTTGCGCCGGAAGTCCCCGATCTCGAACTGGTTGCGCGCCAGCTCCGCCAGCATGCCCGCGGCCGCGCGCCAGACGATCTCGTCGGCGGCGCGTACCGGCCTGCGGAATCCACAGTCCAGCAACCTCATGCCGTACCGGTCGAGCAGTTCGAACAGCGGCCGATCCTTCACCACCGCCAGCTTGATGATCTCGGCCAGGCCGTTGGCCAGCTGCCTGCGTGGCAGGGTGGCGAGGAAGTCGATGTCCAGCACGGTGTGCTCGGGCGGGTAGAACGTGCCGAGCGCGCTCTTGCGGCGGCCGTGGTTGACCGCGTTCTTGGTGCCGATGCCCGCGTCGACAAGGCCCACGAGCGTCGTCGGCACGTTGAAGTGCGGTACGCCACGGCGATGCAATGCGGCAGCCAACCCGCTGATGTCGGTGCACACGCCGCCGCCGATCGCGACAATGGGCGACGTGCGGCGCAGTCCCACCGCGGCGGCGCGTTCGGTCACCTCGACCACGGCGTCCAGGGATTTCGACGCCTCGGTCCTGTGCAGCACCATGAAATGGACGTCGGTGACCTCCTCGAAGTACGCCCGGATGCGCGGTCCGTAGAGGCGGTGCACCGACGGGCTCATCACGACCAGTGCGTCCCGTCCGGCCAGGCAGTTCCGCACGAGTGCGTTGTCCGGCGCGAACGCGTTCCTGGTCATGGCGACGTGGTGCGCCCGGTCCAGCCTTGACTGCAGTCCCATCAGGCGCCCGGAGTCCTCCAGCGTCGACGACGCCGAGATCTGGCCGCCGGAACACCGCGCGCCCGGTGTCACCTCGATGTCCCGCGAGTTCCACACGTCGAGTTCTCCTGACCTGCCGCCAACTGGAAGATGAACAGGCGCACCGGATCCGGTCCGGCGTTGACGAGTCCGTGCAGTCCGCCCGGTGGGTTGCGGACCAGGTCGCCCGCGGTCACCGGGAAAGTCCTGTCCTCCAGCCGCATGGTGCCGATGCCGCTGAGCACGAGGTAGAACTCCTCCTCGTCGAGCCTGTGCCGGTGGTCGCCGATGGACGTGCCCGCGGGCACGACGGCGTAGTCGATGAAGTCGCACCCGCCGTCCACCGTCTCGCCGGTGGCGATCCGGACCGCCTCGATGACGCCGGTGCCCCCGTGTGCGACCTCGGGCCGCAACGGCAGCCGGAAGATGTTGCACCGGTGGAATTCCTGTGTCGCCTGCCGGGTCATGACCGGCCGGTCCGTGCTTCGGTGGACCGGCGTTTGAGAACAGCGACCGCGGCCGGTGACCGACGAGTCAGGCCGCTCGCGTCGAGCACGGTGTCTTCCAGCGCGGACAGTCCCGGCCGCGAGTGGGACACGTTGGAACACTTCATGCACATGCCGTCCACCGAGCGCTCGCCGTGCCGCAGCCGTTCGCGGATCGCGCGGAATCGCTCGGAGTTCCAGATGTCCGGCAGTTCGCTGCGCATGATGTTGCCCATCACGTGTTCCCGGTCCGCGTCCTCGTAGCACAGCAGGACGTCGCCGGTCACCGTCACGATGAGCATCTCCGACGGCGCCCAGCACGGTGTCCGCGTGGTCCTCGGCTTGGGCATCGGCAGGTGCGTCAGTGTGCCGCCGCGGTTGGTCAACGTCAGGTCCTGCCACGTCTGCAGCACCTGGAACGGCCGCTCCGGGTAGTCACCAGGCGAGTGGCGCGTGACGTAGAAGTAGTCGATCCCCGCCTGCCGCAGGTCGGTGAACCGGCGCTCGTTGAGCAGATCACCGTTGGTGTTCAGGATCTGCAGCGCGTTCGGCAACCGCTCGGCCACGATCGCGACCAGGCGGGCCAAGTCGGTCCGCAGCAGTGGCTCGTTGTACAGGTGGTACGAGATCCGGCCGGCGAACGACACCCGCTCCAACTGCTCGACAGTGCGCAGGAACACCTCGTCGGACATCCGCGCAGGCACTGGCGGCATCGGGTCCAACGACACCGGGCAGTACGAACACCGCCGGTTGCACCTCGAACAGACTTCCATCTCGACCACGGACAGCCCGGGGACCTCCTCCGGCCCGGACCGGCCCGGTGCGGACTCCACCGTAGCCCCGGGCGCGCCGGTACGGCTCCTCCCCGACATGGCACTCCTCCCGTAAACCGACCGGCGATCCGTCCGGCCGGGCGATCACCAACCGGCGTTCTCAGCGTGTCGGCGCTGGATACAGGTGCCATACAGGCGCGATATTCATGTCCCTGTATGGCACCTGTATGCGCGGCTGTACCAGCCGCCACCACGCTGGCACCATGACGACGACCTTCTCGCCGTCGGCCGTTCGCGCCGGCGAGTCGCCCGCACACCGGTTCACGCTCGGCGACACCGGCTGGTCGATCTGGCGGGACGCGTTGCTGCGCACGACGGGTTTCCCGGCAGCCTGGGTGGATCGGCTGGCCGCGCCGGAGTGCGCCGCGATCGCCGACGCCTGTCTGGCCGGCGAGGCCGGGACGGCGGAGTTCGAGGCGCGGTTCGCCGAGACACTGACCGAGTCGTCCGGTCAGGTCGACGTGATCGCCGGAGACGTCCGCCTGCGTGAGGCGATCACCTGGCAGAATCCCGCGGTTGCCGGGCTGCTGGACTCGCTGCGCCGCAGCGGGCCGCCGAAACCGCGCAACAGCAAGCGCCGCTACCGCGAAGTCGTGCTGGCCCGGTTCTGGCAGCGGTACTGCACCAAGACCGAGACGATCGGTTTTTTCGGTCCGGGCTGCTGGATCAAGCTCGATCCGCGCGAGCAGGACGTGCGGGCGACACCGGGCGATGATCTGCTGGCGCGACGCGAGGTGTTCCTCGAGCCATGGGCGCTCACCACCTACGCGGCGACGCTCGCGGAAGATCCGCGCACGAAACTGTGGCTCCCGCCGTCGCCGATGCCACACCACCTTCTCGACGGCGAACAGCTGCACCGGCCCGGATCGCCGCCGCTGGAGCTGACGTCCGACGAAGCCGCCGTGGTCGCGTTGTGCGACGGCACCCGAACGGCCGCGGACATCCTGCGCACACTCGGCATGTCCGAAAGGGATGGTTCGGGGCTGCTGGACGATCTGGTGCGCCGCAAAGTCCTGCGCTGGGACCCGAACCTCCCGGTCAGTCCGCACACCGAAACACTGCTGGCGCAACGGATCGCCGCGATCGAGCCGGCGGATCCGCGGTTCGCCGCGCAAGCCGGGCTCGACCGGCTGCGCGCGGCCCGCGACCAGGTCGCCAAGGCCGCGGGCGACCCGGACGCACTGGCGAGCGCCATGTCGCTGCTGGAGAACACTTTCAGCGAACTGACCGGCAAGCCCGCGCGACGCCGCTCCGGCCAGATGTACGCCGGACGCGGGATCTGCTACGAGGACACCAGCCGTGACCTGCGGATGGTCATCGGGCGGCGGTTGCTCGACGACCTGGCGCCGGCACTGGGCATCGTGCTCCAGGCGGCCCGCTGGCTCACCAGTGAACTGGGCCGGACCTACGAACAGGGCCTGCGACGGCTGTTCGGGAAGGTGGCGCAAGACGTCCCGCACCCGACACTCGCCGACCTGTGGCATCCGGCGATCGACCTGTTCTGGGGCGACGACGTCAAACCGGTGGACCGGATCGCGCGGGCACTGGCCGGCCGGTGGGCCGAACTGTTCCCCGCCGGTCCGGGTGACAAGCGTGTCCGGCGGGACGCCACCGCGTTGTCCGGCCAGGTGGACCGGTTGTTCGCGGCCGAGCGGCCGGGCTGGTCGTGGGCACGGGTGCACAGTCCGGACCTGATCGTCTGCGCGAAGTCCGTGGCGGACATCAACTCCGGTGACTTCACCGCCGTGCTGGGCGAGTTGCACCTGGCGTACGCGCCGATGACCGACCGGTGGTGCACGTGGTCCCGGGACGAGCCGGACCTGCTGCTGCGGCAGACCATCGAGGACTTCGGCCGGACGCGGATGGTGCCGCTGTTCCCGGCGATGTGGTCGCGGGACGCCGGCCGCAACGTCCAGATCGAGGACGCGCCTACCGATCGGCACATCGGCTTCGCCAAGGCGACCGGCGTGGACGCCCGGCGCGTGGTGCCGACCGTCTCAGTCCGCCTGCACATGACGGGCGACCGGTTGATGGGCAGGCTGCCTGACGGCGAGGACGTGCCGGTGCTCGAGTTCTTCGCCCACTTCCTGTCGACCACGGCCGTGAACATGTTCCGTGGCCTGTCCACGGCCGCCCACACGCCGCGCGTGACGATCGACCGGCTCGTGCTGTTCCGGGAGACATGGCGCACGCGCGTAGCCGAACTCGCGGATTTGTTGACGCTCAAGGGAGACGCCGCACGGTATCTCGCGGGCCGGCGACTGGTCGCCCGGCTCGGGCTGCCGGACCGGTGCTTCGTCAAGATCGCCACCGAGCGCAAACCCGTGTATGTGGACTTCACCAGCCCGCTCTACGTGGCGTCACTGTGCACGATGCTCCGCGCCACCCGTGACGAGCACGGTGACCGCGTCGACGTGGTGATCTCGGAGATGCTGCCGACGCCGGACCAGACGTGGATCCCCGACGCGGCAGGCAACCACTACTTCGGAGAGATCCGGCTGCAGATCACCGATCCGGCGCCTGCCGCCACCGTCGGTCAGCGCTGACCTTGGAGAGGCTGCCGGACCCCGTTCGGCTTCGGACTACGCCGGACGCCGTTCGGCCGGATCACGCCCGTCTCGTAGGCCAGGATCACCGCCTGCACACGGTCCCGGACGTCGAGCTTGCGGGCCACGCTGTGCACGTGGGACTTGACGGTCGCGACCGTGAGCGACATGGCTTCGGCGATCTCCCGATTGCTCAGCCCCTGCGCGACGTACCGATAGACTTCTCGCTCACGCTCGGACAACAAACGATCCAACTGGCCGGTGCGAACGGGGTGTTGCTCCAGCTGGTCGACCAACCGTCCGGCTTCGGGCGGTGCGATGACCACGCCGCCGGAGGACACCGCGCGCACGGTGGCAGGCAGCATCACCGGCGCCAACTCCTTGTCGAGCACGGCTCTGGCACCGGCACGCAGAAACCGTGTCACCGAATCGGCGATCGGCGGCACATCCAGCAGCAGGATCGGCCGTACCGCACCGTCCAGCCGGCCGAGTTGCCCGGTCAGCTCGAAGCCGTCGAGATCAGGCGGATCGTGGCTGATGACCGCGACGGACGGATGCCGCGTCCGTGCGGCCGTGACGGCCTCGTCGTGGGATCTGGCCGCGCCGGCGACCGAGATGCCCGGCTCCCGGCCGAGTATGGCGGCCAAGCCCTCCCGCATCACTGGCTGGCGGTCGCACACCAGTGTCCGGATACCGGGTCCGGCGAAATCGGCGATGCGGTCGGGATCCCTGCCACCCACCGCGGCACCCCCATTCCCTGAAAACACTGTCCCAGATATCCCGTATTCCCGCCGAACCACGCCGACGGGAACTGTCAAATCCGACATCTCCACCGGCCAACGGCGGACACAGCACCCGAAATCGATCATTGCGCGCCGATAACGACCACATCATAACAACCACATCGCGGAGCCGCTGGATCGTCCCATGATTCATTTCGGCACACCCGCGGAGAATTGATCGGCGTCCACATTCCACTGTCGTACTAAGGCAACAGAAACGGAGAGTCATTGACAAAACCGGCGGTAGTGATCAATCCGTGCAAGCCGATCAAGACACCTGCCATGGCGCCGGTCCGCACCTTCCGCGGCGCGTGTCCCGGCGGCAAGCGCGTAGCGCGCGCCGCCGACCGCGCTCGCGGCATACCTCAGCACCGGACCTTCGCAGAATGGTGCGCCGCAACATCCACCTGTTCCGTCAGGTGGCTCACCACCCGGACAAGCAGTGATCAGGTCCGGTGACTCGTTGTCACCTGTACTCGGTGCTCTCGCGACATACGCATGATCAAGCTCCGGCAGATGGTGTCCGGAGCCCACCTCTTCGAAGTCCTCGTCATGCCGCCGGGCGACGATTCACTGATCACTACTTGGTCACCTGACCCGTTGTCCCTGGGGTCCGTGGCTATGCTGTCGCGATGATTCTGGGGGAAGGGCCGGCCGTGGTCCGTGCCGTCATTCCGAGCCCGGTCCAGGGTGTCTGGTACCTCGGGCCGGTACCGGTGCGGGCCTACGCCATCTGCATCATCATCGGCATTGTCGTCGCCGTGTGGCTCACCGAACGCCGGTGGGTGCGGCGTGGAGGCAAGCCCGGTGTCATCGTGGACATCGCGACCTGGGCGGTCCCCTTCGGGCTTGTCGGCGGCAGGCTGTACCACGTCGCCACCTCCTGGCAGCCGTATTTCGGTCCCGACGGCAATCCGATCCACGCGCTGTACATCTGGGAAGGCGGCATGGGCGTCTGGGGCGCCGTCGCGCTCGGCGCGCTCGGGGCCTGGATCGGCGCCAGACGTGCCGGTGTGCGGCTGCCGCCGATGGCCGACGCGGCCGCTCCGGGCATCGCGCTGGCACAGGGGATCGGCCGCCTGGGCAACTGGTTCAACAACGAGGTGTACGGCGGCCCTACCGACCTGCCCTGGGGGCTGCGGATCCACCAGTGGGACCAGTCCGCGGGCCGAGCCGTCCTCGGCCCGGACGGTCAGCCCGTCGTCCTCGGGACCTTCCACCCCGCGTTCCTCTACGAGTTGCTGTGGACCTTCGGGGTGGCCGCCGTGGTGATCTGGGCGGACCGCCGGTACCAGCTCGGCCACGGCCGCGCCTTCGGACTGTATGTGGCGCTCTACACGGCGGGCCGGGTGTGGATCGAGGCGCTCCGGGTCGATCCGGCGAACCTGATTCTCGGTCTGCGCCTGAACATCTGGACTTCCCTGGTCTTGGGCGTGGCGGCCACGGCGCTGACCGTGCTGTCGGCGCGGCGGCATCCCGGCCGCGAACAGTCGATGCTCCGGGCCGACGCGGGCACGCCGTCGCCGACGCCGGCCAGCTGACGACTTCCAGCGGCGGGAAGCCCACGTCAACCGCGGTGAGGGCTGGAGGATCGATTGCGTGCTGCGGTACATGACGGCCAGGCCGCCCGGGCCGTCGCGGTGGTGGGCCGGGTGTGCGTCCGGCACCGGTTCGTCGTGATCGTCGCGTGGGTGCTGCTGGTGCTGGCGCTCGTGACGGGTGCGCGAATGATCGGCACACCAACGGACAACGACGTGAGCCTGCCGGGTACCGACGCCCAACTCGTGCGGGATCTGACGGCGTCATCGGCGACGCCGCTCACCGGCGGGACCGTGATCCTGGTGGCCCCGGACGGGCGGCTGGACGACGGGGCCCGCTCCGGCGTGCTGGCGGCGACGGCGGCCTCCCTACAGGCAGCCGAGCACGTGACGACGGTGAAACCACCCTCGCCGCGGGACCGGTCGCTGTCCGCGGACGGACGCACCGGCTGGTTCACGGTGGGCTTGGACGTCCGCCGTGCGGAGCTCACCAAGGCCATGGCGCACAAGGTGACCGACGCCGCCCGGCCCGCCGCCGACGCCGGCCTGCGGGTCCTTCCCGGCGGGGCATTCGCCCAGGTCATCGACGGCTCGGGCAGCACAGGCAACGAGTACTTCGGCCTGATCCTGGCCGCCCTCGTGCTCTTCCTCGCGCTCGGCAGCCTCGCCGGTGCGGCACTGGCGCTGCTGACCGCGGCGCTCTCGGTGCTCGCGACGCTGGAGATCGTGGGGCTGGCCGGGAACCTGACCTCGATGCCGGCCCAGGCGTCGACCCTGGCTCTCATGGTCGGCCTCGGCGTCGGCATCGACTACTCCCTGTTCCTGCTCAACCGGTTCCGCACGCTGACGCGGTCGGGCCTCGCGGTGCCAGCGGCCATCGAACGCGCGGTCGCCGACTCCGGCACGGCCGTGGTCGTCGCCGGTGTGACGGTCGCGGTCGCGCTCGCGGGACTGAGCCTGACCGAGGTGCCGCTGCTGCAAACGCTTGCCTGGACCTGTGGGATCGCGGTCCTGTTCGCCGTTCTCGCCGCGCTCACCCTGCTCCCCGCACTGACCTCGCTCGCCGGACGACGGCTCGCCCGCGGCGGGATGCTGTACAACCGGCTGGCTCGCCGCGCCGGCTCCGGTGGTTTCTGGGCACGCCAGGCCGACCGGGTGACTCGACGGCCCTGGCTGGCCGGTGGTTTCGCGATCGTGCTGCTGGCCCTGCTCGCGGCACCGGCGACCGACCTGCGACTCGGCCAGCTGGACGCCGGGTCCTCGCCGTCGTCCACCGCCGTCCGCCAAGCGAACGACGCCATCTCAGCGGCATTCGGTCCCGGCGCGGGCACACCGGTGACCGTGCTCGGCCGGCTGCCCACGCCGGTCACCGATGCCCAAGATCCCCGCATGTCCCAACTCGTGGCGATGGTGCGCACCCAGCCAGGGGTCGCCGACGTCGGGCCACCGACGCCGTCCGACGACAGGCGGGTCGTCACGGTCCACGTGGTCGCATCGACCTCGGGCGGTGACCCGGCGACGGCGGACCTCGTCCATCGCCTGCGGAGCCAGTCCGTGCCGGGCATGACCGTGCACGTCGGCGGCAACACCGCCGCCCGGGTAGACCTCGCCGACCGGGTCACCGACAAGCTGCCGCTCGTCATCGCGGTCGTGCTGCTGCTGTCGGTCGCGGTCCTGCTGCTGGCCTTCCGGGCACCGCTGCTCGCCCTCAAGGCGGCCGTGATGGACTTCATCTCCGTCGGAGCGGCCTACGGCGTCCTGACCGCCGTGTTCACCTGGGGCTGGGGCGTGACGTGGATCGGGCTCTCCGGTCCGGTACCCATTCCGAGCTTCGTGCCGCTCATGCTCTTCGCCCTGCTGTTCGGCCTGTCGATGGACTACGAGGTGTTCCTGCTCAGCGACGTCCAGCGCCGCTGGAACATGACCGGGGACAACCTGCGATCGGTCCGCGAAGGCCTGCTCGGCACCGGCCGCGTGATCACCGCGGCGGCGGCGATCATGGTCGGGGTCTTCCTCGCGTTCCTGCCCAACAACGACCCGACGATCAAGATGTTCGGTGTCGGCCTGGCGGTCGCGATCGCCGTGGACGCGACCGTCGTCCGCTGCCTGCTCGTCCCCGCCACAATGGCGATGCTCGGCGACCTCACCTGGTGGACGCCAGGCCGTAAGCGGGTGCGCACAACCCTGCCGTCTGACCAGCACGGATGACATCCGGACAGCCACCGGCCATCTTTTCAAGATCGAGAAAAGGGTCCGCACAGGCGCCGACCTGTGCGGACCCTCTCGACCGCCGGGACAACAGGACTTGAACCTGCGATCCCTTTGACCCGCAGGCATTTTGCAGTGTCGACCATCCTGAGTGGACAGAACTGCCGTCGGCACCGTCGGCATGATCGTGAGGTGTGGCGTTACGACTGCTGTGCCGGACCTTCGTCCGTCTCCTTCCCTGGCGGAGTCGTGCGGGCACATCCGTGTCGCGGTGGTGCCCAGAGCCCGCCACAGATACTTTGTCACCTAGGGGATCGATACAGGCGTTACTGGGCAGGCACAGGGGAAGGTTGGTCGGTGGGGACGCTGTCTGACGTGGTTTTCCTGCTGTACGACGTCGAAGCGGAGTCGTTGGCTGACGCGGTGGTCACGCCGGACGAGACGTTCGCCCAGTTGGATGCGGCGCTTGAGAACGGTGACACGGGTGCCGCGACCGTGGTTCTCAATGCCGAGATCGCGCGGCTGCAGGCGATTCGGCGGCTTCTGGAGTCCGGTGCGGCGGGGGCGGTGCGGAAGGAGCCCGGCCGGGCCTTGGATCTCTCGCTGTACCTGTCGGATCTGCACGGTCGGCGGGCGCGGCTGCGTTTGGCGGCCGGGGACGTCGACGGCGCACGTCAAGACCTCGTGGCCGCGAGGGTGCTGCCACGTCCTCATCCCTACGCGGCGCCCCTGTTGGTCGAGGCCTACGAGCACGCCGGGCGCCTCGGCTACGCGATGTCCCTGTTGTCGAGAATTCACCGCGACGATCCGCCTTCGCTGGCGAAAGGTCTGCATCGCCTGATCCTCGTGGCCCGTTCCACCAGCGCGGACCCGAGCACGGTCGAACTGGGAGTCGATCTGCTCGCCCAAGCCGACAAGAACGGCCTCTACGCGGGCATTGTCGACGTGCACCGTGGCTGGCGGGGACCGCCACCGAAGCCCGAGGACCTGGAAGCACTGCACGAGGAGGTCATCTCGGCGGTCGGTGCCCAGGACACCACGACAGCCAAGGCGAAGCTGCAACAACTGCTGGCGTGGGCACCGGAGTTCGCCCCGGGGTGGTGGCTGCTGGGCAGGATGCCGATCGACGCGGGACTCGTGCCGGAGGCCGGGTCGGCGGACGGGCTCGTCTCCGTCGGCCTGGACGATCCGGGCCTTCTGCACGCCACAGTCGAGGCGTTCGAACTGGCCGTGCACTTCGATCACAGCCAGCACTATTTCTGGGCGGACCTGGCCGGAGCGAGACTGGCGCTTGGCGACAACCGCGGCGCGCTCAGCGCGGCCGAGTACGCGGTGCGCCTGCGGCCGGAAGCGGAAACCTTCTGGTTCAAGGCGTTGGCGCTGATGCGACTCGGTGAGCGCGCCGAAGGGCTGAGCCTGTTGTCCCGGATCGTGCGGATGGATCCGACGACCGACATCGCGGTCAGGGCACGGACGATCCTCGCCGCGGGAGGGGATCGCGATGACTGATCCGCTCACCGCGGTGATCGCCGAGGAGCAGCAGTTCTTCGAAGACGAGGTGCGGCGGGCCGGAATCGACGGCAGACTGGCCCTCGTCAAGATGAAGGACGGCGCTGTCAGTGGGTACGGCGGCGCGGCCGTGCCGGTCCTGCCTGTCCCGATCGCCCTTCTTCCCCGGCTACTGCAGGCCGACGCCACAGACCGGGAGACACTCGCCGCGGCGGTGGCCGAGTCGATCAAGCTTCTGCGCCCCTACGGAAAGACGGCGCTGCTCGGCGCCGCTTTGTCCGTCCGGGTGGAGCAGCTGCGGCTGCGCGCCCATCCGGAAGAGCTCCTCGCGATCGCCATCGAGGCCGTGCAGTGCTTCGCTGGTCCCCCAGTGGCCCGGCTGCGGGGCCGTTGCCTGATTGACCTCGGCACGGTCATGCGTGACGCCGGCGCCCCCTACGACGCCTTGATCGCCTACGACAAGGCGGAGGTGCTTCTCTCACAAGCAGCTGACGAGGCGGGGCTCGCCGCGTTGGCCTACCACCGTGCGGTGATCGCGCGGTCGGCCGGGCTGTACGAGGAAGGCCTGCTTCACCTGGATGTCGCGGGTGACGTCGTGCCGGACGTGGTCGTCTCGGAGAAGGCGATCTGCCTGTTCGAATCCGGTGACGTCACCGCGGCGGCCGGGCTGGTGGACACCTGGGTCGCCGAAGTCCGCGGTCACGCGCCCACGTTCAACCATGTGCTGCCCTATTCGATGCGGGCACGCATCCGGCTGCGGCGCAACGAACTCGATTCCGCGTTGGAGGACCTGACGGTCGCTGTCGAGACCGCGGGCGACACGGTCCGCAGGCACCTGACCCGCAGGTTCCGGTCCAGTGACCGTGCCCAGCTGCAGCCGGTGTTCGACCAGGCCCTCCATGTGGCGCTCACGCAGGGCCGGGCTGATGTCGCCCTGGGTGTGCTTTTCCACGAGAAAAGCGTCATGCCGGGCCGGTTACGGCCAGGGCCGTCCGCATTGGACAGTGAGATCGCGGCAGCCACCAAGGACCTGGCCCGAGCGGCCACGAACGCGACGATCATGCGTGATCTGGACGCGGCCCGACAGCTCTCGCACCGGGCGGGCGACCTGGTCGACCACGCTGATCTCCTGGCCGGCAACCGGGAACAAGCCTCTGCTGTCGACATGACGTCGGCTGTTCGGCGGCTGCAGCAGGGGCTTCGGCCGGGCGAGACCGTCATCGAGTACGTGGCCGCGGCGGGAACAATCTGGGCCATCGCCGTGCGAGCGGACGGCGTGAGCAGCCATCGCATCAGGTTGCACGAGATCGAAGCCGCGTTGCTCGCGCAGAGCACAGCGCTCGAACGCCTCGCATTGCAGTCGCCGCATGCACTGGAACGCCTCGGGCGCGCCCTCCTCGACCCGGTACGTGAGTACATTGTGGACGCTGGTCGCCTGTATGTTGTTCTACCCCAGCTTTTCCAGTCGTTCCCGCTGCACGCTGTCATGGTGGATGGCGTTCCGTTGGTGACGCGAACGGAGGTCGTCTACCTGCCATCCGTCGATTTTCTGGAGCCCGCGGCGGCGCGTCCGCAGCGTGGCGGCAGTCGTGTCATGGCTGTCGACGAGCCGTGCTACGAGGTCCTTCCGCGACTGACCGCCGCCGCGAACGAGGTCGAGCGCGTCGCGGCCCGGCTGGGAACCACCGATATCCTGCGGGGCGAGGACGCGACCGCGGCCGCGTTCCTCACTGGACTCGCCGAGTCCAGCTTGCTGCATGTCACGTCGCACGCGGCGTTCGAACCGCAGGCGCCCTTGTTGGCGCGGCTGTTGCTCGCCGACCGGCCCGTGTTCGCGTTCGAGATCGCGCTGGCGACGGCGAGCGCCACGGCGGTCAACCTCAGTGGCTGCAGCACGGCGGCGCAGTTGACCGCCCCCCGGCGGGGAAGGTGACGGGCTGGCCGCGGCATTGCTCGCCGCGGGCGCGCAGGCCGTCGTCGCGTCATGGTGGCCAGTACGCGATGACGTTGCGGCGGCGTTCAATGACGCGTTCTACAGTCATGGGACCGGTGACGTGTGGGCCGCTGTCAATGCCGCGCAACGTGCCGTGCTCAACGAACCGGGCTGGGACCATCCCGCTGTGTGGGCGCCGTTTGTGGTGTTGGGAACGCCTGTAAGGCGGCCGATATGACTGTCATTGTCCCCGCGACGCCCGTGCCCTTCCTGCGTTCCGCGGAGGAGACCGCGGGTTCGCTCGCCGAAGAACAGGAGTTCTGGAGCGGCTTGTCATGCGCGTTGCTCGACAGCACGTTCAAGCCGGCGGACGACCAGGGCCGGTGGCTCGTGACGGCCGGGATCGCGTTACGCGCGCCTGCCCACGTGGAATGCCTCTGGTTGCGGGCCGAAATCCGGCTGGGCGGCGAATGCCGTCCCGTGGGCCTCTTCCCCGAGCTGGTCACGGAACCGAGCGGCGTCACACCCGCCGTCCGGGTCATGCCCAGCGGGGTGGTCGAACGCGAACTCGTACCGGGCGGCGGTCACCTTCCCGCGTACACGTCCGGGTGGCTCGCCCCGGACGGCACGCTTGTCTGGGACGTCAACCCGACCACGCCAGCCGTACCGGAACGACTCGCCGAGCTGACGATCCTGTGCGCCAGCCCGCTCCCCGCCAGGTCACCCGTGGTCGACTTCCGCATCGTGACGGTCCTGCACAGTCCCGGCCTCGGCCGACGTGTCGCGGCGTTCACCGGCTCAACGACAAGTGAAGAGAGCACCACAATGGACACGGACCCGATCGGCGCCTTCATCGAGCCGGTCACGATTTTCGGCCTCGCGGACGACGCGGAAGCGGTCCTGGAGCGGATGACCAGCCAGGGCAGGAGATTCGGCGTACTCACGTCCGAGGGCGGGATCTCGGGCGTTGTCGACGTCGATCGCCTGCGGTCGGCGCCCGCGGGCGCGACCGCGGCATCCGTCACAGGCTGGCCCGTGCCCGTCGTCGACGTCGAAACGCCGCTCGACGACATCGCGTCAGTGGTTCGCGCCGCGGACTCGCCGGCAGACCTCGACGGAGCGGTGGTGACAGGGCGGGGCGTCCCGATCGGTTACCTGACCGCCGAACGAGTCGAGACCATCGTCGCCGGGGAAGTCGTTCGCAGCGGCCACATCGGTGGCTTGGCCGGTTCCCCGGTCAGCCAGCTGGTGTTCGAGTGCGCCACACACCAGGAAAGCATGAGTATCCCCTACTACGATCCGGAGAACCGGCCGCGGTGCAGCCACGGTGACCTCATGGTCCGCAGGCGGCCGGCATGATCGACGCCGGGATCGCACGGCTGCAGAGCACCTTCAGCCGACGATTTGTCGTCGGGACGTTCTACCCCGTACTCCTGGTCTTCATCGCCGCGGCTGTGCTGTACCTCGCCGCGACAGGACGAGCGGGACCGGTGTTCACGAGTTTCGCCAGGCTGCCGGGCGTGACCCAGGCCCTGATGCTCGCCGGGGTCCTGCTGGTCCTGGCGACCACAGCGCACATCCTGTCGAGCTTCCACCCGGCGCTGACCCGGTTCTACGAGGGTTACTGGCCCCGCCGGCTCAGCCGCCTGCGTACCAGAATGATCGCCCGCCACCGGAGACGTTGGCGCGCGATGGCGGACGCCGAAGCGCAGGCCCGCGCCGAGGGCCGTCACCAGGACGCCAACGACCTCCAACTCACCCTCGCACGATCCTATCCGCCCAGCACGCGCCCAGACGCTTTCCTGCCCACGCGGCTGGGCAACGTGCTGCGCACCGCGGAGATCTACCCCCACGAGCGCTACGGCATCGACGCCGTGATCATCTGGCCCCGGCTACGCCACATCCTGCCTACCCCAACCGTCGACGAGCTGGTGGAAACCCGGACCGCGATGGCAAGCCTCCTGCTCCTCCGGACGCTCTGCACAGCCTTCGGCATCGTCGCGCCCATCACCATCATCGCCACCACCCAGTCCTGGTGGCTCGCCGCCGCCAGCCTCACCGCCTGGCTCGTCGCCTCCATCAGCCACCGCGCCGCCGTCCAATTAGGACGGACCTACGCCGACCACGTCCGCACAGTCTTCGACCTGCACCGCCTCGAGCTCATCAAGCACCTCGGCCTCGAAACCCCCACCACCCTGTCGGCCGAACGCCTCCTCTGGGACGACCTGACCCAGTTCTACTTCCGGAACCTTCCGCACTCACTCCCCCAAAGACAACCGACCGACGACACCACAGAACCCACCGCACCCCCGGAGCCCCGCCCCAAACCGGCCCCGTCGACGGACGAACGCCCCTGAGCTGGTCGCTGTCGTCCTGCCCCACCCCTGTGGTGATCCTTCGATCGACGGCAAAGCATGCCGAACTATCAAGCAAAAAATACGAACTGCCGACCATTCACGGTGCGATCCGGCCGGGGCATCGTGGAGGCATGGTCACCAAGGACTTCTCGATTCGGATCAACGGAACGGCGGTCGGCCCGCCGGCCGATCCGCGTGTCTCGTTGCTCGACCTGCTCCGGGAAACGCTCCAGCTCCACGGCACGAAGAAGGGCTGCGACCAGGGCGCGTGCGGTGCCTGCACGGTCCTGGCCGACGGTGAGCGGATCGTGTCCTGCCTCGCGTTGGCCGTGCAGTACGTGGGTCGGAACGTCGTCACCATCGAGGGGTTGGCGGGTGATGACGAGCTGCATCCGCTGCAGCGGGCGTTCATCGAGCACGACGGCTTCCAGTGCGGATACTGCACGCCCGGCCAGATCTGTTCGGCGGTGGGCATGGCCGCGGAGGCGCGTCGCGGCGTCCCGAGCCACGTCACGCCGGACCTGACGGTCGGCGAGGTCGAGCTCACCCATGACGAACTGCGCGAACGGATGAGCGGCAACCTGTGCCGATGCGGCGCGCACAACGGCATCGTCGCCGCGATCGCCGAGACCTGTGCGGGGGAACGGAAATGATCCCCTTCACCTACACCCGCGCCGGCGACGCGGCGGAAGCCGTCCGGTTGGCCGGACGGGGTGACGTCAAGTACATCGGCGGCGGCACGAATCTTGTCGATCTTCTGCGGGAGACGATCGAGCGGCCCGCCGCGCTGGTCGATGTGACGGGGCTGTCCTCGGCAATCGAGCCGCGCGGGAACGGCGGCCTGCTGATCGGGGCGGCCGTGCGGAACACGGCGCTGGCCGAGCATCGCGACGTGCGCACCCGCTACCCGGTGCTGGCCCGCGCGGTCCTGGCGGGCGCGTCGGGGCAGATCCGCAACATGGCGACCGTCGGCGGCAACATCCTCCAGCGGACGCGGTGTGCCTACTTCTACGACACCGAAGGGTCACGCTGCAACAAGCGGTCCCCGGGCCAGGGCTGTGACGCGATCGACGGGTTCAACCGCACGCACGCGATCCTCGGCGCGTCGTCCTCGTGCGTCGCCACCCACCCGTCGGACATGTGCGTGGCGCTCGCCGCGCTCGGCGCGACCGTCCATCTCGAAGGAGCCGATGGCGCCCGCACAGTGCCGCTGACAGACCTGCACCGGCTGCCCGCTGACCACCCCGAGATCGAGACGGTGCTCGAACCCGGCGAACTGATCACGGCGGTCGAACTGCCACCGCTGGCCGCGGCGGCGCGCTCGACATACCGGAAGGTACGCGACCGGGCCAGTTACGCCTTCGCGCTGGTATCGGTCGCCGCCGCGCTCGAAGTGGACAACGGCAGGGTCAAGGAAGTCCGGCTGGCGCTCGGCGGTGTCGCACACAAACCGTGGCGCGCCTGGGCAGCGGAGACTGCGTTGAGGGACGGCCCGGCAACCACACGGGCCTTCCGCGCCGCGGCGCAAGCCGAACTCGCCGCCGCCAATCCCTTGCCCGACAACGGATTCAAAATCGAGCTCGCGATCCGCACGATCACCGCCGTGCTCGGCGAGCTGGCAGGAAGTGACGCATGAGCAACGTGGAAGACGCCAAGCAGTCCGCCATGAACAGCCCTCTGGAGCTGGCTCCGGACAGCTGGGCGCCCGGAAACGGGCCCGACCCGTTGATCCAGCACAACGGCGGGCGGATCGGCGCTTCGGTGTCACGCGTCGACGGAGGGCCGAAGGTGCGGGGCGCGGCGCCGTTCGCGGCCGAGTTCGCGCTCGACGACATGGTCTACGCCGCGCTCGTGTTCAGCACGATCGCCAAGGGCCGCATCGCGACGCTCGACACCACCGTGGCGGAGGCCGCGCCTGGCGTGGTGCTCGTGATGACCCACCGCAACGCACCGCGGATGCGGCCGATGCCGCTGTTCGGAACCAGCGAGAAGGCAGCCGGTGCCGACAGCCTGCCGATCATGCAGGACGACCGTGTCCGCTGGAACGGCCAGGCGGTCGCGGTGGTGCTGGCAGAGACGCGAGAGCAGGCCGACCACGCCGCCTCGATGATCCGAGTCACCTATGAAACAGAGCCCGCCACCACGTCCTTCGAGCAGGCGAAGGCCAACGGCACCGAGACCGCTCACTTGTTCGGCCACGACGTGCACATCGAGATCGGCGACGCGGAAGCCGCGCTGGCCGCGGCGCACGTGTCGGTGGACGCCACATACCGCACGCCGTACCAGAACCACAACGCCATCGAGCCGCACGCGACCACGGTGGCATGGCACAGCGACGAACTGGTGATGCACGACGCGTCGCAGTTGGTCGGGCACCAGGCCTGGTCACTTGCCCACATCTTCGGTATCGAGGAAGAGCAGGTCCGGGTCACCGCTCCCTACGTGGGCGGGGCCTTCGGCGGGAAAGGTCTGTGGAGCCATCAGGTGCTGGCCGCGGCGGCGGCGAAGCTCGCCGACCGCCCGGTGCGGCTGGCGCTCTCCCGCGAAGGCGTGTACCGGCTGGTCGGCGGTCGCGCTCGCACCGAACAGCGGGTGGCCATCGGGGCAGGCGCCGACGGCCGCTTCGACGCGATCATCCACACCGGGACCGCCGTGTCCGGCAGGGACAAGGCGGCTCCCGAGGCGTTCGCGTTCCCGACCCAGAGCAGCTACGCCGCCGGCAGCTTCCAGATCGACGTTCAGCTGGCGTACCAGGACATGGTCACCAACACCACCATGCGCGCACCGGGAGAGGCGGTCGGCAGCTTCGCCATCGAGTCCGCTGTGGACGAAGTGGCGGTCGCGCTGGGCATGGACCCGATCGAGCTGCGCATCCGCAACGAGCCCGACAACGATCCGATCACTGGCAGACCGTTCTCCTCCCGGCACCTCGTCGAGGCCTGGCGTGCTGGCGCCGAACGGTTCGGGTGGGCGAAACGCAACCCGACGCCCGGCACGGTGCGCGACGGCGAGTGGCTGGTGGGCATGGGCTGCGCCGCCGCTACGCACCTGTACGTTCGGCAGCCGGGTGGCGCGGCACGGATCACACTGACCAGCGACGGCAACGTCACGGTCGACGTCGCCGCGCACGACGCGGGCATGGGCACCGCCACCGCACAGGGCCAGGTCATCGCCGAGCGCCTGGGACTTGAGCCGGAACAGGTGTCGTTCCGGTTCGCTGATTCGAGGATGCCTGGCCTGGTGGCAGCCCTCGGGTCGAGTCAGACCGTCACGGTCGGAGCCGCTGTGGCCGCGGCTCAGCGCGTGCTGGTGGCCGAGCTGCTCAAGCTCGTCGGTCACGATTCACCGCTCGCCGGTCTCACAACGGAACAGGTCGGCGTGCTCGACGGTGGCCTCGCCAAACTCGATGAGCCCGCGCGGCACGAGAGCTACACGTCCATCCTCGCCGGAGCCGGGCGCGACGAGATCGCGGTCGAGGCGAGCGCCCCGCCGCCGGTGGAGATGATGAACTGGTCGATGCACTCCTACGGCGCGATGTTCTGCGAGGTTCGCGTGAACGGCGTCACCGGCGAGACCCGGGTCAGCCGGTTCCTCGGCTCGATGGACTGCGGGCGCGTTCTCAACCCCAAAACCGCCACCAGTCAGTTCCGCGGCGGCATCATCATGGGCCTGGGCCTCGCCCTGACCGAGCAGACCCACTTCGACGAGCGCAAGGGCCGCATCATGAATCCCAGCCTCGCCGAGTACCACCTCCCTGTGCACATGGACGTGCCGGAGATCGACGTGATCTGGACCGGCATCCCCGACCCGCACACACCCATGGGCGCACGCGGTATTGGTGAGCTCAGCATCACCGGTACCGGAGCCGCCATCGCGAACGCCATCTTCAATGCCACCGGCAAGCGAATCCGCGACCTGCCCATCACGCCCGACAAGCTGATGTGACTGCCCCACCTCGTGAGTGTTTATCCGTGTTCTAACCCTGATCCACCGGTGAATGTGTTGGTGGTGGGTATGTCGTAGACGGGCAGGTGCCCTCTGAGCTGGGATGATTGTTCTTGTCTAGGGAACAAGCCATCACAGAAGAGGGCACCTGTTAAGTGAAAGCATCGCATACCCGTGGTGGGATTGACGCGAGGTTCGACCATCCGACGTTGGTGTCGCAGGCCGGGCTGGTGCCGGCGATGCGATTAGCGCAGGATGCGGGCCTGTCTGAGCTGGCCGATAGGCATGTCCGGCTGGGTGGCTCGATCGGCGCCAACGCCGGCGCGAAGATCGCGTCGATCGTGGCGGGCATGGTCTGTGGCGCGGACTCGATCGACGATCTGGACGTGATCCGCCATGGCGGGCTGCCGCTGCTGTTCGACGGTATCAGGGCACCGTCCACGCTGGGCAGCTTCCTGCGGTATTTCGGCATCGGTCACCTGACCCAGTTGCAGCACGTGGCTCACGGGGTGCTGGTCAGGCTGGCCGCCCAGACCCCGCTGCTGCCCGGCGTCGATCAGCTGGCCTTTGTGGACATGGATTCCAAAACCCAGCAGGTGCACAGCAAGAAACAAGGTGCCGCGTACGGGCACAAGAACCTGTTCGGCCTGGACTACCAACTCATCACGCTGGGCACCCCGCTGGCCGCTCCGGTGATCCTCGACAGCCGGCTACGCGGCGGCAACGCCCACTCCGCCCGCAACGCCGCCAGCCTGCTGCGCCGCTCGCTGACCACCGCCCGAGCCTGCGGCGCGACCGGCCCCATCCTGGTACGCATGGACTCGGCGTTCTTCAACGGCGAGGTCATCACCGAGGTGATCACGGCCGGCGCATGGTTTTCCATCACCGCACGCCACAGCGGCAACGTCACCGCCGCCATCCACGACATCCCCGAACCACACTGGCAACCGGTCACCTTCGCCACCCCCATCCGCGACCAGGACACCGGGCAGCTGATCACCCACGCCGAGATCGCCGAGACCAGCCTGACCGTTCTCACCAACATCACCCGGCACCCCACCGGACCAGCCACCCTCCGGCTGATCGTGCGCCGCGTGCCCATCACCACCCCGCACACCGACCAACAACCACTATTCCCCGCTTACCGCTACCACGCCATCCTCACCAACTCCCCACTCGAAAAGACCCAAGCCGAGGCCTGCCACCGCCAACGAGCCGGCAGCATCGAACACGTCCTGGGCCAACTCGCCACCAGCACCCTGACCCACTTCCCGTCACACGCCTTCATCGCCAACGCCGCCTGGCTGATCCTGGCCACCATCACCCACAACCTCCTGCGCGCCACCGGCTGCCTGGCCACCGGACGCTTCGCCCGCGCCCACACCACCACCCTGCGCCGCACCCTGATCACCGTGGCCGCCCAACTCACCCGCCAAGCACGCCGCACCACCCTGCGCCTGCCCACCCACTGGCCCCACCGCAACGCCTGGCTACTGCTGTTCGACCGGGCACACTCCCCACCCCCACTCCAGCATTGACCACCCACCAAGGCACCCC
>NZ_JAAATY010000026.1 GCF_013280595.1 Kibdelosporangium persicum | reverse complement strand
ACTCCGCGATCTGCTGCAACGTCGCATTCACATCCGCGGTCACCGTCGTCGTCATCGACTGGACCGACACCGGGAACTCGCTACCCACACCCACCGACCCGACCATCAACTGACGGGTCTTACGGCGCTCCGACAGCACCGGCGGCGGCAGCGACGGCATGCCGAGCAGCACTTCGCCGCTGGTCATGAGATCTCCTCTAGTTGTTGATCCTGATCGGGTTGACGATGTCGGCGGTGAGCGTGAGCAACATCACCGCGCCACCGATGAACACCACCACCATGGTGACGGCCATCAACTTCGAGTAGTCCACGGGGCCACCCGCAGGCTGCCCGCGCATCCGGCGGATCGCGTTGCGGATCTTCTCGTAGACGATCACCGCTATGTGTCCCCCGTCCAGCGGCAACAGCGGCAACAGGTTGAACACGCCGATGAAGAAGTTGAGGCTTGCCAGCAGCAGCAAGACAACGTCCCACAGGCCACGCTCAACAGCGTCGCCACCGAGGATACTCGCGCCGACGACACTGATCGGCGTGTCGGGATCGCGCTCACCGCCGCCTATGGCGCGCACCACAGCCGGGATGCGCTCCGGGAACCGGATCAGGCCTTCCCAGGTCTTGACGAACATGTCGCCGGTGAACGCGATCGAGCCGGGGATCGCGGTCAGGGCGTTGTACTCGAAATTGCGCTCCTGCAACACACCGATGCTGCCCTGCGACTCCAGGACGCGCTGACCGTCCTTCTGCATCAGTCGCTGCGCGACGGTGACGTCCACCACCAACGTCTGCTCGGTGTCGCCGCGCTCGACGGTGATCCGCTGCGGGCCGGACAGCGGCTTCAGCGTCGACCGCAGATCGGCGAACGTCGGCGTCTCGGTGCCGTTCACCGCGATGATCCGGTCACCCGGCTGCAGGCCGGCCCGCTGGGCCGGGCTGGGGTCGTCCGGGCCGCACGGCGGCCGCGGTGTCTTGGGATCCATGGTCAGCGTGTCACTTTGGACACACACGGTGCTGGCCACGATCGGCTTGTCGACCAGGTTGGGCAGGCCCATGGTGGCCGCGAGGAGGTACAGCAGGATGAACCCGAGGATGAAGTGGCTGATCGAGCCCGCGGACATCACGATGACCCGCTTCCACGCCGGGTAGCGGTACATCGCGCGCTTTTCCTCGTCCGGCGTGAGCTCGTCCAGCGCGGTCATGCCCGCGATGTCGCAGAACCCGCCGCCCGGGATGGCCTTGAGGCCGTACTCGGTCTCCCCCCGGCGGAACGAGAAGATCTTCGGGCCGAAGCCGATGAAGTACCTGCGCACCTTCATGCCGAACCACTTGGCGGTCAGCATGTGGCCGGCTTCGTGCAGGGCGACCGACAGGCCGATGCCGAGCGCGAACAGCACGACTCCGATGATGAAGATCACGCTCAGTCAGTTCCTTCCCAGAATTTCCCGGGCCCGTGTCCTCGCCCACTGCTCGGCGGCCAGGACCTCGTCGACCCCGCCCGGCGCGCCTCGCCAGGCGTCGGCCTCGCCCAACACTCGCTGAACAGTCTCCACGATGGACGTGAAGCCGACGTTCAGCTCGAGGAACGCCTCGACGGCCTCCTCGTTGGCGGCGTTGTAGATGGCCGGGTGGCAGCCGCCGGCCTCGCCCGCCTGGCGGGCCAGCCGGACGGCCGGGAAGACCTCGTCGTCGAGGGGTTCGAAGGTCCACGAGGTGGCCTGGTCCCAGACGCACGGCTTGGCCGAGCCGGGCAGCCGCTCCGGCCAGCCGAGCGCCAGCGAGATCGGCAGCCGCATGTCCGGCGGGCTGGCCTGGGCCAGGGTGGAGCCGTCGCTGAAGGTCACCATCGAGTGCACGATCGACTGCGGGTGCACCACGACGTCGATCCGGTCGTACGGCACGCCGAACAGCAGGTGCGCCTCGATCACCTCCAGCCCCTTGTTGACCAGGGTCGCGGAGTTGATCGTGATCACCGGGCCCATCGACCAGGTCGGATGCGCCATCGCCTCCTGCGGCGTGACGTCCTTGAGCTCGGCGGCCGTGCGGCCGCGGAACGGGCCGCCGGACGCGGTCACGACCAGGCGCTCGACCTCCTCGGCCCGTCCGCCGCGCAGGCACTGCGCCAGCGCCGAGTGCTCGGAGTCGACCGGCACGATCTGGCCGGGCCGCGCCGCTTCGAGGACCAGCGGGCCGCCGGCGATCAGCGACTCCTTGTTCGCCAGCGCCAGCCGGGCGCCGGTGGCCAGGGAGTACAGCGTCGGCTCGAGACCGCGCGAACCGGTGATCCCGTTGAGGATCACGTCGGCGGGCACCGCCTCGATCAGGTCCAGCACGGCACGGCTGCCGGTGAAGACCCGCGCGTCACCGAAGTCAGCGCCGGTCGCGTCGGGCACAGCGATCGCCTTGACGCCGAAGTCATGGGCCTGCTTGGCCAGCACCCCCGGGTTCGAGCCGCCCGCGGCGAGGCCGACGACCCGGAAGGAGTCCGGATTGGCCGCGATCACCTCTAGCGCCTGGGTACCGATCGAACCAGTGGAGCCGAGCAGGAGAACTGAACGAGTGTTTGCGGACATCTCGCCCATTGTCGCCGACCGGGGCTGAGGACCGGTCGAGTGGGCCGTGTGCGACGATGAAGGACGTACGCAGCATGATCGAGGAGGGACCCGTGGCGAGCTCGACGCCCGACAAGGCTCCGGCGCACACCGTCAGCCCGGAGGACGAGCCGTCGGCGGAGTGGGGCTGGCACGGCTCCTTCCCCAAGGGCACCCGGATCGCCGGCTGGTTCACCGCCTTCGCGATGTTCATCATGCTGATCGGCAACCACACCGGCCGCACCGAGGACCTGTGGCTGGTCGGGATCGGGGCCGGTCTGATCATCCTGCTGGTGATCGACCAGGTCCGGCGCCGGACCTCCTGGCGTCGCTAGGCCCTACCTCCGGGGGACGAGCTCGTAGAAGATTCTCGTCCCATAGGGCGCTATCAGGACGTTCTGTCCGACGGCGCCCAACGCGGACACCGGCCATCCCGTGGCGAACAGCGTCGTGGCATTGGCCGCGGTGCCGAACGACCTGGCGAACCGCGTGGTCCGCACGTCACTGGCCGGGTCCCTCGGCCCTGGATAACCACTGACCTGGATCGTTCGCGTGGTCCCGGTCTGTCCGTCGACCCGGACCACCGCGGGCGCGGCCACCTGGCTGGCGACCGCGTGCACGATCACGTCGTCACCGGCGGCGGCCACCTGGCGTCTGCCCAGGTCGAGCGGAGACGGCCCGATGCCGTCGATCTCGGCGTTGATCACCGGTGTGGACAGCAGCACACGGCCCCGGGAGTCGAGGATGGCCAGCCCGCTCTGCCGGGTGCTGACCGCGAACCGGCCGCTGGCCAGGCCCGCCGCGCCTGCCCCGGACGCGATCTCGGTCCCCAGCCGCAGCACGGTCGCCTCCAGGACCTTGCCGTCCCGTAGCGCGTCGATGCGCCAGACCCGGGCCTGCAGCACGTCCAACAGGACAGGTGTGTCGCCGTCGAACGTGAGCGCGCCGAACCGGGCGGTGTTCCACGAGTCGATCCCACCGGGCACCACCAGCCCGTTCTGGTCCTTGATCCGGGTGGTGTCCGCCTCGACCGGCGCCTTGATCGCACGCAGGTCGACCGCCCGGCCGCCGGTGAGCTGGACGATCCGGACCGGGCGGGACAACCTGTCGTCGCCGGGCCGGGAGGCCGAGTGGGACGGCAACAACCATGCCTGGTCCTGGTGCAGCACGATCCCGCTGACCGAACCGAGGGTGTCCCGGCCCTGCAGCCGGAGTTTCTCGGACAGGTCGCCGGGGACCGGGTCGTTGTCGGTCGAGAACGGCGCCAGGTTCGGATCCCACGCCACCTCCACGACGCCATCGGTGCGCACGCGCAGGATCCGCAGTGTGTCGCCCCACCTGCCCGCGTCCTCGTCGGCGTTGCGCGGGTTGACGTCTGTCGGGTATTTGCGGCCGACGAAATACACCGAACCGTCCTGAGCCGTGGTCAACGCCTCGACGTGACCGATGCTTGTGGACGGTCCCGGAGCAGGTCCACTAGGGACGTTGGGGCCGCCGTCGCCCGCCATCATCCGCACCGCACCGCGTGGTACTTCGGGTAGCGGTGGCGCGACCTCGGCCCGGCAGCCGAGCCGGTCGCCGTACTTCGCGGCGACGATGCCGGAGAGATCGGCCAGATCCTGGTCGATGGACTTGCGTCTGACGTCGTAGCCGGTGATCCCGATTCCGATGTGGACAGGCCGGTTGCCGCACGTGATCGCCAGCGAGATGGCGGGAGAGTGATCCGTGCCGGTCCGCAACGGATTGCCCAGCGGCGCACGCGCGGCCCGCTCCTCGGCGATCTCCATGACGGTGTTGAGCCGCGTGATCATCCCGACTTGACCGGCGTCAATTCGTAACGACGTCACGGGTTGCCGGACCGAGTCCTCGGAGACGAGCACCTCACATTGGCCGCTGTCGGCGGTGATGTCGCCGACGGACGTCAGGTTTCCCTCGGCACGGGCGGTGAGTTGGGCGATCGCCTGCCGTGGCAGCAGCGAGCAGACCTCCGGTCCCGAATCGGTGACCGGTTCGGTGTTCAGCGGCTGCCTGCCGGTGAGTTCCGGGCCTGTGCAAGCGACCAGGCTCAGGACGACCGCCGATCCCAGCATCCCCACCGGATTGCGCACAGGACCGATGTTCCACCAGACGGTCCGGGGCCGACGGGCTTTATGCCTCGGCCGCAATTACCGCCATCCGGTTGTCCTAGAGAACTTTCCGCACTTCTTCGTCCGAGCGACCGACAACTGTAGTGCCGTCGTCGGCGGTGATGATCGGCCGCTGGATCAGGATGGGATGGGTGACCATCGCCTCGATCCACCGGTCACGGTCCTTCGGCCACTTCGACAGGCCGAGCTCCTTGGCCACCTTCTCCTGTGTGCGCGCGATGTCCCACGGCTCAAGCCCGAGCCGGGTCAGCACCTCGCCGAGTTCCTTCGCGGTCGGCGGATCCTCCAGATACCGCCGCACGGTGTACTCGCTGCCGGCCTCGTCCAACATCCGCACCGCTGACCGGCACTTCGAGCACGCCGGGTTCACCCAGATCTCCACCCGCCTTACGGTACTGCGGTGACCATCAGAGCGGCGGCGGGCAGTGCGATCGGAAACCGGTACCGGGCGAACTTCGACGCCTGGCACCTCGGCCTTGATCCGTTGGTCGCCGTGGTGGCCGACGGCATGGGGGACGGCGAGGGCAGCGCGATGGCCGGACGGACCACTGTGGACATCGTGGCGGCGGCTGAGCCGACAGTGGCCGGGATTCGGCACGCGGTGATGAGCGCGCACGACCAGGTCGGCGGCTTCGGCAGGCAGATCGGCGGGCTCGCCGGGTGCACGCTGACCGCTCTGTTGCAGGCCGACGACGGGTTCTGGCTGGTGCAGATCGGAGACTCGCGGCTCTACCGGCTGCGCGCCGGCCTGCTCGAACTGCTCACCGTGGATCACACGATGGCATGGCTGGGCGCGGTGCACGGGTGGTTCCCGTTCGACTCGCCGCAGGCGGCGTCCGCCCGCTACCAACTGACTCGTTACGTCGGGCATCCTGGCGCGCCCGCGCCGGACGTCATGCACATCGAACCGCTGCCGGGTGACGTGTTCCTGCTGTGCACGGACGGTGTCGCGGAGCAGGTCCCGTACCACCGGGTGCTCGAAGTCCTGGGTAATGGCAGTGGACCTGAGGCGATGGTGCGGGACCTGCTGGCCCGTGCCGAGGCGGCGGGCGGGAACGACAACGCGTCCGCGATCGTCGTTCAGGTCAGCAGTACGCCCTGACTTCGCGGATGTCGACGGACAGCACGGGCCTGCCGTCGACGGTCCCCGGCGGGGCGACGCCGCCGGCGCCACCCCCTCGTGAGTGTTTATCAGGGTTAGAACACCGATGAACACTCACGAGGGGTTACGTTACTGGCCCCTCGACCTTCGGTGAGCCCTCCTTTCGTAGGGCTGTGCCACACTGGTAGAGCTATGACCGCATTGCCCCTCGTTTTCGACGCGCCCAAACGCGGCCTCCCGCCGCGTCACCTAGCTGACCTCTCCACCGCCGAACGCCGGGAAGCGGTCGTCGCACTTGGTGAGAAACCGTTCCGCGCCAACCAACTGTCACACCATTACTTCGCACGGCTGACCGCCGACCCGTCGGCGATGACGGACATCCCCGCCGACACCCGGCAGCGCCTGGCCGAGGAGCTCCTGCCGCCGCTGCTGACGGTCGTGCGGCACGTGCAATGTGACGACGGTTCCACCCGTAAGACACTGTGGCGCGCCCACGACGGCACTCTCTTCGAGAGCGTGCTGATGCGGTACTCCGACCGCACCACGCTGTGTGTGTCCAGCCAGGCAGGTTGCGGCATGGCGTGCCCGTTCTGCGCGACCGGTCAGGGCGGCCTGCAACGGAACATGTCGACAGCTGAGATCGTCGACCAGGTCCGGCACGGCGCCGCGGCGATGCGTGACGGCGAACTGGCCGGGGGTCCCGGCAGGCTGTCCAACATCGTCTTCATGGGCATGGGCGAGCCGCTCGCCAACTACAAGCGTGTGGTCGCCGCGGTGCGCAGGATCTGTGACCCCGCTCCCGGTGGTCTGGGGATTTCGCAGCGGTCGGTGACTGTGTCGACGGTGGGCTTGGTTCCGGCCATCCGCAAGCTGACCGAGGAGGGGCTTCAGGTCCGGCTCGCGGTGTCGTTGCACACCCCTGATGACGAGTTGCGTGACACGTTGGTGCCCGTGAACACGCGGTGGAAGGTCGCCGAGGTCCTGGAGGCCGCCCGTGGCTACGCCGAGAAGACCGGCCGCCGGGTGTCCATCGAGTACGCCCTGATCCGCGACATCAACGACCAGCCGTGGCGCGCCGACCTGCTCGGCAAGCTGCTGCGCCGCCACCTGGGCCAGTTCGCGCACGTCAACGTCATCCCGCTGAACCCGACCCCGGGCTCGAAATGGGACGCCTCCCCCAAGCCGGTCGAGCAGGAGTTCGTCCGCCGGGTCAACGCCCAGGGCGTGGCCTGCACCGTCCGCGACACCCGAGGCCAGGAGATCGCCGCCGCCTGCGGCCAGCTCGCCGCCGAAGGCTGACGTTGGGGAGTCGCAGACCGGTAATACCGGGTTATACTCAATGCCGTGAAGACGGCGATCTCAGTACCCGACGAGACGTTCGCCCAGGTGGAGCAACGCGCGAAGCGCCTGGGCGTGACGCGCTCGGAGTTCTACGCGCGTGCGGCCCGCTTCTACCTGGAGCACCTGGAACAGCAGTCTCTGACCAACGAGATCAACGAGGCTCTTGACCTCATCGGTGATGACGACTCCGGTGCCGCCGCCGCGGGAGCCGGTCGGCGTCACCTGGCAGGCGCAGACGACGAGTGGTGATCGAACGCGGCGGCATCCACTGGGCTGACCTGGGCGAGGCGGACGGTTCGCGGCCGGCGAAACGTCGCCCGGTGCTCGTCATCCAAGCGAATCCCTACAACGCAAGCCGCCTCGCGACTGTGCTCGTGGCGGTTCTCACCTCCAACACCAGACTGGCCACCGCGCCGGGGAATGTCTTCCTGCCCGCGTCCGTCACGGGCCTACCGCGAGATTCGGTGGTGAACGTGACAGCTCTGGTCACTCTGAACAAGGACGACCTGTCCGAGCGAGTGGGCGAGATTTCCGTGAGCCTGATGCGCGACGTGGACACCGGGCTGCGCCGAGTGCTGGCACTGTGATCACCGAGCCGGTTGTGATCGGTGACCCGCACGAATCCGCACTGAGCAGGGTGAACGGTTGGTTCGCCGGGTCAGTCTCCGACGTTCGTGGCCGCACGATTGAATACCGCGCACAGGCGCCTGTCCTTGGGGCCCGGAGATCGGAGGTCGGATGGCCGACGCAACACGGGATGTCGAGAAGATCTACGCCACCGCTGACGTGGTCGCGAAGCTGCGCAGGCTCGCCGACGCGCTGGAGTCGGAGACGCCGTTCCGCATTTCCATCGCGGGCGAGCGCATCCGCGTGCCGAAGCGGGCCGAGTTCTCCATCGAGCACGAGCGGGGCGACGGCGAGGAAGAGATCGAGTTCCAGCTCAAGTGGACGATCGAAGAGGATGACGACGAGGACGACGACGGCAAGGTCGTCTGAGTGACCGGCCGGGCTTCTCGGCTGAGAGAAGCCCGGCCTGGCCGAACCCCTAGCGCGGGAACCGGTCGCGGGCGTCCTCAAGCCGGTCGAAGTCGCTCGTGGCGAACGTCCGGGAGGACACGGCAGGCGCGGAAACCCCTGCCCACCGGCGCAAAGCCGCGGTCGCGGAGTCACGGTCCGACGGCACGAGTGCCGCGATGTTCGCGCCGTGGTTGGCGCCTGGCGCGGTGTACGTGTACGAGTCGTTCCTGCTGGGGACGAAAGGCTCGGCGCCCCAAGGGTCGTTGGCGCCGTAGACGAACAGCATCTGGCTGGAGCGGCTGCGTACCCAGCGGTCGATGTCGATCATCGGCAGCGGGTCGTGGCGTGAGCGCAGCGACGGCGGCAGGTTCGAGTTGGCCTGGTAGAACGACGACGGGTAGTTCGTCAGCCCGCGCAGGTGGTCGAACCGCAACTGGGCCCAGCCCAGCTGGGTCGCTGCCTGGTAGTAGTACGGCGCGTACGGCAGCACGCCCTGGTCGGTGTAGAACGACCAGTCAGTGATCTCGTTGATCCAGTTGTAGATCTCGTCGGACGACGCCGTCTTGGCAGGCACCTTCGCGCAGTCGGCCTGCGTCTTGTACTGCCAGAACGCCCACGCCGTGTCGAGCACGGTCATCTCGTAGGCCTTGTCGGCGGTACCGAGCACTTCGTTGAAGGTGCGGTTGTTGGCCGCCGCCCATGCCTCGTACTTCGGCAGCAGTTCGGGACGCCGTTTCAGTGCTTCGTACTGCAGGTCGTTCAACGCCTGGCGGCACGCCGGGTCGTTGCCGACCGTGGCGAAGAACCTGTCGTACGCCTTGTCCGCCGGGTTGATCGAGTCGTTCGGGGCGACGTACGCGACCACGCCGTCCACGTCACGCGGGTAGAACCGCCGGTGGTACACCGACGTCATGCCGCCCTTGCTGGCTCCGGTGGAGATCCACTTGGCCGAGTAGACCGGCTTGAGCGCCTCGACGATCCGGTGGTGGTCGGTCGCCGCCTGCCAGATGTTCAGCTTGTCCCAGTCGGCCGGTTCGGGCCGTGACGGGGTGAAGAAACGCTGTTCCACCGAGATCTGGTTGCCGTCGACCAGCTGCGTCGGCTCCGAGCGGAACGCCGTCGTGCGCATGTTGTAACCACTGGTGTGCAACACCATCGGCCGCTCGGTCGCCTTGTGCAGCAACTGGAACCGCTGCTCGAACCGGCCGTCGGACGGGCGCCGGTGGTCGACCGGCTGCGAGTAGCTCAGGATGAAGAACCGGTAGCCGGCCGGGGCTGCCGACTCGGACACCACGGTCAACCCAGGCACTTGCTTGAGCCGCGCCGCGATGTCCTCGCCGGCGGTGGCGGCGGGCGCCAGGCCGAACGTCAACGCGGTGACCACTCCGGCCACCCACGCTCTCCGCAGGAACACGCCGATTCTCCTCACTGCCGACGGCGAACCCGCGCATTCTGACAAGAAGTCGCCCGGAAAGGCCAGCTACTGAAGTCGTTCCCCACGCGGACGCCGGTCGACGATCACCCGATCCGGTGTCACGGCGTGGCCAGCGCCTCGGTCGGTGACAACCGGCTGGCGCGGATCGCCGGGTACAGGCCGGCGATCATGCCGATGACCATCGTGGCCACGACACCACCCGCGGAAGCCCAGACCGGCACGACCGACGGCCAGTCCTGGTACGCCGCGTACGAAGCGGTCACCGCGATGCCGAGCAGCACACCACCGAGCCCGCCCAGCGCGGACAACAGCAACGACTCCGCCAGGAACTGGATCCGGACCTGGCCACGGGTCGCGCCGAGCGACCGTCGCAGACCGATCTCCGCGCGCCGCTCCAGCACCGAGATGACCATCGTGTTGGCCACGCCCACGCCGCCGACCAGCAACGCGACCGCGCCGAGGCCGAGCAGCAGACCGTTCAACGTCTGGTCGGTCGCTTGTTTGGCGGCCAACGCGTCCGACGGCCGTGACACCGAGACCTCGTTCGGGTTCTCCGGATTGGCCGTCGCCGCGAGCACCGCCTGCACCGCTTCGACGGCGTCGTCACGTGCTCGCGTGTAGACAGTCGTGGCGTAACCGTCGAAGTCCAACGACTGCACGGCAACCGGCCAACCGACCAACGCGGCGGTGTCCAGTTCCGGCGCCAACGGCACCGGATGCAGCACGCCGACCACGGTGAACCACTGGTCACCGAGGTAAACGCGCTGCTCAGGGCCGGCCGAGCCGACGCCGAGCCGCTCCGCGGCCTTCTGCCCGAGCACGACCGCGGGATAGCGCGCGTTGGCGTCGTTGAGGAACGCACCGCCGGCGATCGTCGCGCCGACGGTGTCCGGCAGGTTGGGCCGGGCCGCCAGCACGGCGATGCCACCGGACTGCGTGTCCGGAATCCTGTCGTTGCGGTACACCTTCGCACCGACCACTTTCCCGGTCGCCGAGGTGGACAGCACCGGCTCGATCCGGTCGATCATGCCGACCGCCTCGTCCGGCAGGTGGCTCTGCTCGCCGAACAACGACTGGCCGGGGCCCACGGTGAGCAGGTTGGTGCCGAGCGCGGCGAGTTGCCGGTCCAGGTTCTCCCGGCTGGACGTGGAGATCCCGACCACCGAGATCATCGCGGCGATCCCGATCGCGATCCCCAGCGCGGACAGGAAGACCCGCAACGGCCGGGCGCGCAGACCCGCTCCCCCGACTCGAAGCACGTCGCGCACGCTCAGCCGCGCGGGTCGTAGCGGATCAGCCATGGTGATCACCGACGATCTGCCCGTCCCGCATGTCCACCTGGCGCGGCAGACCGGCCGCGATGTCCCGGTCGTGCGTGATGATCACGACCGTGGTGCCCGCCGCGTTCAGCTCGCGCAGCAACGCGATCACGCCCGCCCCGGAGTGCGTGTCGAGGTTTCCGGTCGGCTCGTCCGCCAGCAACAACGCCGGTTGCCCGACGACCGCGCGGGCGATCGCGACGCGTTGCCTTTCGCCACCTGACATCTCGTGCGGTTGATGGTCGACGCGGTGGGCCAGGCCGACCCGTGTCAACGCCTCCCGGGCCTGCCGTCGCCGGTCCCGGAGATTCGTTCCGGTGTACAGCAGACCGTCGGCGACGTTGTCCAAAGCGGACACGCCGGCGGCCAGGTGGAACTGCTGGAACACGAAGCCCAGCACGCGAGCCCGCAGCGCGGACAGCTCACGGTCAGTCAGCGAGTGCACGTCGTAGTCCTCCACGTGCACCGTCCCGGCACTCGGCCGGTCCAGCGTGCCGATCATGTTCAACATGGTGGATTTCCCCGAACCGGACGGCCCGACGATGCCCACGAGCTCGCCACGCCCGATGGCCACGCTGACGTCGCGCAACGCGGTCACGCCGCCGGAGTACACGCGGCTGACCCCGCGCAGCTCGACGACCGGGGTCATTTCGGCACTCCCACAACGGTTCCGGCGCCGATGCCCTGGCCGCGGATCTCCACTTTGCCGTCGGCGAACATGCCCGTCTCCACGGCGACGTACTTGCTCGCGTCGCCGTCGAGCACCTGGACTCCGTAACCGCCTTCCGCCAAGGCGACCAACGCACCGACAGGCACTGCGAGGACGTTCTCGCGCTTGTCGGAGACCAACGTGACGTCGACGGGTGCCGCGTCGAGCTTGCCCGCCGCTGCCTGGTCGGCGAGCGTCACCACGACTTCGATCGTGCTCTGGGTGGAGCTGCCCTGCTGAGCCGGTTCGGCGGTCGCGACGCTGCCGACAGACGCCACCGTGCCCGGCACGGTCTTGCCGTCCGGCAAGGTCACGGTAGCCGCGATTCCTTGGCTGACAAGGTGTTGCTTGGCCACATCCAGCTTGACGGTGACGGTCTTGACCGTCCCGGTGTACGTCAGCACCTGTCCGTTCGCGGGCCCGCCGACCTTGGCCAGCAGCTCGGCCACCCGGACCTCACCGGGCACCACGACCACGTCGGAAGCCTGCACGGTCCCGTTCTCCGGCTTGCCGAGGTCCTCCTGCCACTGCCTGACGGCGGTCGCGGTGGCCGAAGTGAACTCGTGGTCGACGGTGAAGCCCTTGTACCCCAGCGCCCGCAGGTTCTCTTCGAACTGCTTGACGTCGTTGCCCTCGACACCGGACTTCAAGGTCCGGTACATCGGGATGCTGCCGTAGATCGCCGGAACCGCCTGGTCGTCGACCGAGTACGCGGTCTCGCCGCGGGAGATCACGTCACCGGCCGCGGGCAACCAGGTGACGGTCCCCTGACCGGTTCTCATCAGCGGGTTCGGCGTCCCGTGGCCCAACGTCCCGGACACCTTCTCGGTGCTGGTCAGCGTGGTCGACGTGACCTTGGCCGTGCTCGGCGGCAGGCTGCTGGCCGGTGGCGGCGCCGGGTCCGTGCCTCCGAACCCGAACGCCGCCACGCCTCCGGCGCCGACGACGACCACAGCCGTCCCGAGGCCGACGGCCATCCGTGTCGCGCGTTTCATTGCCCGAACCGTCCCGGCACCTTGTCCTTGCACGCCTCCATGGCCTTCTGGAACGCCGGGCTGTCGCGGTCGATGTCCTTCATCGCGTCCATCCCGAGCGTCGGGCTGTTCGGATCGGGGTCGGGCACGTCGATCCCGTTGGCCCGCAGGCACTGCGTGAGCTCACGCACCTGGTCCACCAGCTTCGGGTCCAGCTTGGACAGGTCACCGCCGCCGGGCAGGAACGACTTGCACGCCTCCATGGCCTTCTGGAACGCCGGGCTGTCGCGGTCGACCTTCGACTCGTCCCAGTTGCCGAGCCCGCCGCCGGGTTCCGGATCGGGGACGTCGACGCCGTTGTCCCGCATGCACTTGGCGAACTTCTGCATCTGTTCGCCGCTGTCCCCCGGCTGGGACGTGCTCGTCGGCGGCGCGCTGGAGCCGTTGCCGCCCGCGGAGGCGATGCCCTGGTTGGAGTTGTCCGTACTGCCGCAGGCGCCGAGCAGCGCCAACAACGCGAGTACGCTGAGAATCCGCTTCATGGCGGACAGTCGAGCAGGGTGGCGATAACCCCGGCGTAACTCCGTCGGGCGGAGTTAACAGTCACGTTATGGCCATCTCACCGATGATGGGGTCATGCGAGTTCTGGTGGTCGAGGACGAACCGATCCTCGCGAGCGCGATCGCCGAGTGGCTGCGGCGGGAGGCGTTCGCGGTGGACGTCGTGCACCGTGGTGACCACGCGCTCGATCGTCTCTCCGTGAACGACTACGACGTGCTCGTGCTCGACCGGGACATTCCCGTGGTGCACGGCGACGAGGTGTGCCGCACGGTCGCCGGCGGGGACACGAGAATCCTGATGCTGACGGCCGCGTCCGGGGTCCGTGACCGGGTCGCTGGGCTGGGCCTGGGCGCCGACGACTACCTGCCGAAGCCGTTCGCGTTCGTCGAACTGTCCGCCCGGGTGCACGCGCTGCTCAGGAGGGCCAGGACCGCTGTGCCGCCGGTACTGGAGCGCGCCGGCGTGCGGATCGACCCGGGCAGGCGGGAGGTCAGCCGGGACGGCGAGACGATCACGTTGGCGAACAAGGAATTCGCGTTGCTCACCGAACTCGTCCGGGCCGACGGCGCGGTCGTGTCCACAGAACATCTGCTGGAGAAGGTGTGGGACGAGAACATCGACCCGTTCACCAACGTCGTACGGGTGACCATGATGAAACTCCGCCGCAAACTCGGTGACCCGCCGATCGTGGAGACGGTCGCGGGCGTGGGGTACCGGATCCGATGAACCGCTTGCACCCTCGTAACTGGACGATCCGAGGCCGCCTCACCGCCCTCTACGCCTCGCTGTTCTTCGTGGCGGGCGCGATCCTGCTGACCCTGACGTACATCCTGGTCTGGCAGATTCTCAACCGGGCACAGCCGCAAGCACCGTCCGCGGAGGCGATCCGCCTCGCGCTGACCCGGTTCGGCATCCTGCGCGACGGTGGCGGCGACGAGGAGTTCGGCCAACTGGTGGCGTCCCTCCAGGCGGCGCAGGACCAGCAGCGTCAGGACATCCTCACCTCGTTGCTCGCCCAGGGCGCGGTCACGCTGGTCGGTGTCGGGCTCGCCGCCGCGGCGCTGGGCTGGTTGCTGGCGCGGCGGGCGCTGCAACCGGTGCACAAGATCACCGAGACGGCGAAGCGGATCGCGGCCTCCGACGCGAGCCGTGGCCTGCAGGAACGCATCACGCACAGCGGACCGCGCGACGAGGTGACCGAGCTGGCGCAGACCTTCAACACGATGCTCGAACGCCTGGACCGTTCGTTCGACGGGCAGCATCGGTTCATCGCCAACGCGTCCCACGAGATGCGGACGCCGCTCGCCGTGAAGCGCGCGTTGATCGAGATCACCGTGACCCGGCCCGGCACCTCGAAGGACGCCGTCCAGCTCGGCGAATCGCTGCTGGAGATCAACGCGCGGCACGAGCGGCTGATCGACGGCCTGCTGACGCTGGCCGACAGCGAGAACGAGCTGGCTGAACGCACCCCGGTCGACCTGGCGGACGTCACCGAACACGTCGTCGAACAACTGGCACGGTCGGCCGCGGACGCGGGACTCGACGTCAGGACTGCCACGCTGCCTCCGGCGCCCGTGCTGGGCGATGCCGTCATGCTCGAACGGCTGACCCAGAACCTCGTGGAGAACGCCATCCGGCACAACGTTCCGGACGGCTGGATCAGCGTCCGGACAGGCTCGGAGAACGGCTGGAGCACCGTCACCGTCAGCAATTCCGGGCCGGTCGTCCGGCCGTACGAGGTCGAAGTGCTGTTCCAGCCGTTCCGCCGGCTCGACCGGGAACGCACCGCGGGTGAACGCGGCTTCGGCCTCGGCCTGTCGATCGCCCGCGCGATCAGCCGCACGCACCAGGGCGAACTCGTCGCCGTGCCGCGTCAGGACGGCGGTCTCGACGTGACGCTCAGGCTGCCGCGAGCCCTCGCCCCATCAGGTCGACCAGCGCAGCCGTGATCCGGTCCGGCTCGATGTCCGCGGGCGCCTGACCCAGCAGGATGTCCACCACCGGGTAGTACGAGATCGCGGAGAACAGCAGCGCCGCCACGGCTTCCGTGTCGTGTGGCCGCAGTCCGCCACCCGCGACGGCCTTGTCCAGCCAGGCCCGGATCGCGTTGTGCAGCGCGCCGAGCATGCTGGTGGCGATCTTGTCGGCGAGTTCCGGCCGGGCGTCGAGGTCTCGCAACGTGATCCGGATCAGCTGCGCGTTCGCGGCCAGTGAGCCGATCAGCTGCTCGACGATGATCCGCAACGCCGCCAGCGGGTCCGCGGGCAGCGAGGACTCCAGCAGCACGCTGCTGCGTTCGAAATCCGCGATGTGCCAGTCGATCGCGGCGGCCAGCACCTCCTGCTTGGACCGGAAGTGCTTGTACAGCGCGCCGGAGCCGGGCGCGAGCCCGGCGGCCTGCTGGATGTCCGCGACGCTCGTGCCCGCGTAACCCCGCTCGGCGAACAGCGGGATCGCCACCCGGACGATCCGCTCTTTGGCCGTTTCCCCAGTTCCCATGAGTGAGAGAGTACTCACTCCCAAGGCGGATCGCCATGACAGTTGCATCACGATCGGTTCCGATATATCTTTGACGCATCGGGATAGATCCCGACTGACTCATTAAGGAGACAAATCATGCATCACCCACACGACTTGAACACCCGGCGACGCGGCGGACGAGCCCGGCGAGGACCGTTCCCGCCCGGGTTCGGCTTCGAGGGCGACTGGGGCCGCGGGCGCGGCATGCGTGGCCGCGGACGTGGTCACCGGCGTAGCCGTGGCGATGTCCGGGCCGCCGTCCTGGCCTTGCTGACCGAACGCCCGATGCACGGCTACGAGATCATCCAGGAGATCAACTCGCGCAGCGGCGGCTACTGGCGGCCGAGCCCGGGCTCGGTCTACCCGACCCTGCAACTGCTCGCCGACCAAGGCCTGGTGAGCCTGGAAGGCGGCACGGGCAGCAAGCGTCAGTACGCGCTGACCGACGAAGGCAGGACCGCGGCCGAGGCCCTGGACGCGCCGCCGTGGGAGCAGATCGCGGACGAGGTCGAACCACTGGAGGTCGAACTGCACACCGCGTTGCACCAGCTCATGTCGGCCGTCGCGCAGGTGTCACAGGCCGCGAGCGAGACACAGAAGGCCCGTGCGATCGAAACCTTGAACGAGACGAGGCGGGCGATCTACGCGATCCTCGGCTCGACGGAGTGACCGGGCTAGGCCGTGTTTCAAATGCCCGATCGCGATAGCCGGGCCGGATGCGGCCCCTGACGCCACCGAGCCGATTCCGGCCTCCGGCCGGGGCAGACTCTCATCGACCGGGACATTCGAAACACGACCTAGCCGGCGGCCAGCATCAGCTCGCCGACGAAGTCACGCACTTCGGCGTCGGTCACGTCGTCGAACTGCTCGGTGACCGTGATCTCGAAACTGCAGGTCATCGGGTTCGGCGAGCGCCGCACCTGACCGAACACCCGCAACCCGGTCCGCTCGGCCAGCAGCTTGGCGTGCTCGAGCACCCGGTCGGGCCGGGCTGCGAGGTGGACGTGGAACAGCGGCGTCTGCGGCGGTTCCGGCACCACCTGCACGCCGGGGATGCCGCCGAGCATCCCGGCCAGGGTGCGTGCCCGGACCAGGAACTCCGGCATCCGCGGCAGTAGTTCGTCCAGGCCGCGTTCCCCGGCGAGCGCGATCGGCCATGCGGCCTCCGTGCTGCCACCGAGCCGGTTCCGCCAGATCCTGGCGTGGTCGACGAAGTCGGCGTCCCCGGCCAGCAGCGCGCCGGAGATCCCCATCAGTCCTTTGTAGAGGGACACGTAGACGCTGTCGAACAGCGCCGCGATCTCCGCGTGCGAGCGCTCGTAGTACGGCTGCGCCTCCCACAGCCTGGCACCGTCCATATGGGACGCGACGCGGTGTTCCCTGGTCCAGTCGATCTGCGCGACCAGCTCCTCCCACGCGGGCAGCAGGCCGCCGATGTCCCGCTGCGGCAGCTCCAGCAGCAGCGCCGCGACCGGCTGTTTGATCGCTTCCAGATCGGCCAGCGTGATCATCGAGTGGTAGTCGCCGACAGGCAGGCCCGACAGGCCGTGCACGATCTGGTAACCCTTGTGCTCGTGCACTTCCAGATGGCACTGCGGGTGGAAGGCGATCACCCGGCTGTCGCGGCGGTCGGCATGGATGCGCATGGCGACCTGCTGGGCCATCGTGCCGGTCGGGAACAGCGCGGCGGCCGGCTTGCCGAGCAGGTCGGCGATCCGGCGTTCCAGCCGTGGCACGGCGTCGGTCCTGGATTCCTCGTCATCGACTCGTGCGCGAACGAGGTCGAGGACCCGGGCCGGGCGGTGCTTGCTCGTCGTGCGAAGGGACACGGAGCGGAGGTCGCCATCGATCGCCATGGGACGACACTACCCGCCAGGATGGACTAGACCATTCGGTTTACGCCGGGTGCGCACCCGGTAGCCGACCGGAAAGCTCAGCCCGTTCACCGCCGCGATCGCCCTGCGGGCGACGGCCGCGGAGAACTCGATCCGCAGCACGGCTTCCAGGCTCGCGCGATCGTCGAACCGCCACGTGGTGCGGACATCACGGCTGTCGAAGCCGGCGTCGGCGAAGAACCGCTCGATCCTCGCCGGGTCGTACTTGGGCAGATCGGCGCGCAGCCAGTCGCCGTACGGCGTGCTACGGCCGTCGAGATCCACGATCACCAGCAGCCCACCCGGCCGCAGAACCCGGTCGGCCTCGGCCAGTCCTGGCTCACAGCCCGGCCCGAAGAAGTACGCCGTCCGGGCGTGCACAACGTCAACGCACGCGTCAGGCAACGGAAGCCGTTGCGCGGCACCGACCATCACCTCGACCGAGGACAGGTCGGCGACCCGTTGCCTGGCGCGTCGCACCAACGGCTGGTGCGGCTCGACACCGACCACAGAGCGCGCGGTCTCGGCGAACCGGGGCAGATGGAAACCGTCGCCGCAGCCAAGGTCAAGTACGTCCAGCCCGGTCCAGTCACACTGTTCCGCCAGGATTCGCCAGATCTCGCCGTCCACGTCCTGCGCGCGGTTCTCCACCTCGTAGAGCTCCGGCCAGTGCCAGATATTCGGGCTGGGCACAACGTCATCAGGCTGAACGGCGGACAGCAACACCTCCCGCGCGCGGGAAACAAAACCAGGAAGCCATGACCTTGACACAAAAACAGCAAACCACAACGCGTTGTTCAGGCGTATCGTCCGGCGGGTGGGCTTTGTCGCGCCCTTTCCCCACCGGAGGTCCCCATGCGCTTCGGCACACCCTGTTGGATCGATCTCGCCACCACCGACCCGAAAGCCAGCAGGGACTTCTACGGTGGGCTGTTCGGCTGGCAATATCGGGCAAATCCGACAGGCGATTATCTGACGGCACTCGCGGACGACGTTCCGGCGGCCGGTTTCTACCGCGTTCCCGACGCCCCGGAAGCCCCGGCGTGGACGCTTTACCTGGCCGTGTCCGACAGCAGGCGAACCGCTGACCGAATTGTCCGATTAGGCGGCCAGATTCTGATGCCGCCCCAGGAATTCGACGGACAGGGCAGCCTGCTGGTGGCCGCCGACCCGACCGGCGCGACGATCGGCTTCTGGGAGCCCGCGACGCCGTGGCCGTTCGCCACCGGGACCAAGGGGGAGTTCCGCTGGGCCGAGCTGAACACGTGGGACGGCGACGCGGCCGACAAGTTCTTCGTCGACCTGTTCGGCTACCGGCTGGAACAGATCGGCGACGGCGAAACCTTCGACTACACCACGTGGACCCTGCTCGGCGACGCAGAGCCGGTGCTCGGCCGGATCCGGTTGGGCGCCGGTTTCCCACCGAACACCCGGCCGCACTGGATGATCTACTTCGAGGTCGGCCCGATGCTCGGCACGGACGAAGCGACGGTTCTGGCCGTCCGCCTTGGCGGGCGGTTACTGTCCGAGCCTGCCGACTCGCCGTTCGGCAGGCTCTCCGTCATCGAAGATCCCTCAGGTGCCGTCCTGACGTTGATCGACTCGTCCGACCGGACCACACCGCACGCACCCTCCGAAGAGGAACTCGGCGCGGTGACAGACGACCCCTACGACGACTGAACCCCCTCGTGAGTGTTTATCAGGGTTAGAACACGGATAAACACTCACGAGCACTAGCTGGGGACGAAGAGGCGCAGCAGCAGCCAGGACACCACCGCGGACGGCAGCAACGAGTCCATCCGGTCCATCAGGCCGCCATGCCCCGGCAGCAGACTGCCCATGTCCTTGATCCCGAGATCGCGCTTGATCAGCGACTCCACCAAGTCGCCGAGCGTCGCCGTCAGCACGATCGCGGCGCCGAACAACGCGCCCTGCCACCATTGCGCGTCCAGCATCAGGCTCAGTGAAAGCCATCCGCCGACCACACCGGCGATCATCGAACCGGCGAAGCCCTCCCAGGACTTCTTCGGACTGATCGTCTTCGCCATCGGATGCTTGCCGAACAACACACCCGCGGCGTAACCACCCGTGTCGGAGGCGACCACGGCGATCAGGAAGCACAGCACGCGCGAGACGCCGTCGTCCGGCACCACCAGCATCGCCGCGAACGACGCGAACATCGGCACGTACGCGGCGGTGAACACGGACGCCGAGATGTCCCGAAGGTAGTTGTCGATGCCGCCCCTGAAGCGCCACAGCAGGCACGCCAGGATCGTCACCACGAACGCCGACAGGACACCGTTACGTTCGAACGGCCACGCCAGCCACACCATGGCCTGACCGCCGACGAGCACGGGCCAGAGCGCGACCTGGAACCCGGCGCTGCGTTTGAGCGCGCCGGCCAGTTCGTACGTCGCGACACCGACGGCGAGCGCGACGACGCCGACGAAGATCTCCTTGACGGTCACCAGCGAGACGATGACCGCGGCGCCGAGCAGCAGCCCGACCCCGATGGCGGCGGGAAGGTTGCGGCCGGCCCGGGACTTCGGTTTGTCGTCCCCGGCCGGCCCGCTCGTCTCGGTGCCGGCAGTGCTGCCCATCTCCGTAGTCAACTAGACCTCAAGCAGTTCTGCCTCTTTGTGCTTGACCAACTCGTCGACCTGCGCGACGTAGCGGTCCGTGACGTTCTGCAGCTCCTTCTCGGCGCGTGCCACGTCGTCCTCACCGGCTTCACCGTCCTTGGCGATCCGGTGCAGCTCCTCGTTGGCCTTGCGGCGCACGTTGCGGATCGCCACCTTGGCGTCCTCGCCCTTGCCCTTGGCCTGCTTCACCATCTCGCGGCGGCGTTCCTCGGACAGCTGCGGGATGACGATGCGGATGATGGTGCCGTCGTTGCTCGGGTTCACCCCGAGGTCGGAGTCCCTGATCGCCTTCTCGATCGCGCCGAGCTGGCTGACGTCGTACGGCTTGACGACGGCCATCCGCGCCTCGGGGATGCTGATGCCGGCGAGCTGGTTCAACGGCGTGGGTGAACCGTAGTATTCGACGACGATGCGGGAGAACATGGTCGGTGTTGCCCGGCCGGTGCGCACCGCCGCCAGGTCCTCCTTGGCGTGCGTCACCGCCTTTTCCATCTTCTCCTCGGCGTCGAGAAGTGTCTCGTCGATCACGGCTGCTCCTTGCTCGTGCCGTTCGTGGACTGCGAATTACCAGCGATCCCGCCGGTACGGACAAATCCTCTAGACCGGAACCGTACTCGCGGGGGTGCTCACCAGCGTGCCGATCCTCTCACCACGCACGGCGCGGGCGATGTTGCCCTCGGTCAGCAGGTTGAAGACGACGATCGGCATGTTGTTGTCCATGCAGAGGCTGAACGCAGTCGTGTCGGCCACCCGCAGATCCCGCTCCAGCGCCTCGCGGTGCGTGATGTGGTCGAACATCTTCGCGTCGGGGGTCGTGCGCGGGTCGGCGTCGTAGACACCGTCGACCGCCTTGGCCATCAACACGACCTCGCAGCCGATCTCCAGAGCGCGCTGGGCGGCCGTGGTGTCGGTGGAGAAGTACGGCATGCCGGTACCGCCACCGAAGATGACCACACGGCCCTTCTCCAAGTGCCGGATCGCGCGGCGCGGAATGTAGGCCTCGGCGACCTGGCTCATCGTGATCGCGGTCTGCACACGCGTCTCGACGCCTTCGGCCTGCTCGAGGAAGTCCTGCAGGGCAAGGCAGTTCATCACGGTGCCGAGCATCGCCATGTAGTCGGCGCGTGCCCGGTCCATGCCCCGCTGCTGCAGTTCGGCGCCCCGGAAGAAGTTCCCGCCACCGATCACGATCGCGACCTGGGTGCCTGCCCTGACCACCTCGGCGATCTGCCGGGCCACTGTCTGGACGACGTCGGGATCGACGCCGACGGCACCACCGCCGAACATCTCACCACCGAGCTTCAGCAGCACTCTCCGGAACGGCTTGGCGGGTTCGGTCACATCTCCTCCTGCGGCGTTGCATGCGACGGCGGGGCCGCGAGCGTCCTGTCCCGACGCGTCCACGGCCCCGCCCATGCTGTCATCGCCCGTTCGACCCGGAATTTCGGGTCAGGCCTGGCCGACCTCGAAGCGGGCGAAGCGGGTGACCGTCACGCCTGCCTCGTCCAGCAGCGCCTTGACGGTCTTCTTGGAGTCGGTGACCGACGGCTGGTCGAGCAGCACGACGTCCTTGAAGAAGCCGTTCACGCGACCCTCGACGATCTTGGGCAGCGCGGCCTCCGGCTTGCCCTCCTCGCGAGCGGTCTCCTCGGCGATCCGGCGCTCGTTGGCCACCAGGTCCTCGGGGACCTCGTCCCGGGTGACCCACTTGGCCTTCAGCGCGGCGACCTGCATCGCGGCGCCGCGAGCGGCCTCCGCGTTCTCGCCCTGGTACTCGACCAGCACGCCGACCGACGGCGGCAGGTCGGCCGAGCGCTTGTGCAGGTAGAGCGCGACCGGGCCGTCGAGCACGACGACCTTGGCCAGCTCCAGCTTCTCGCCGATCTTGGCCGACAGTGCCTGCACGGCGTCGGCGACGGTCTGGCCGTCCAGGTCGGCGGTCTTCAGCACCTCGACGTCCGCGGGCTTGGTGGCCTTGGCGACCGCCAGGATCCGGTTGGCCAGCTCCTGGAACTCGGTGTTCTTGGCGACGAAGTCGGTCTCGCAGCGCAGCTCGACCATCACGCCGCCGTCCGCGACGACCAGGCCGTTCGCCGTGGCGCGCTCGGCGCGCTTGCCTACGTCCTTGGCACCCTTGATGCGCAGGAACTCGACGGCCTTGTCGAAGTCGCCACCGGTCTCCTCGAGGGCCTTCTTACAGTCCATCATTCCGGCGCCGGTGAGCTTACGCAGCCGCGCGACGTCCGCGGCGGTGTAGTTCGCCATCGTGCGTGTTTCCGTCCTTGTTCGGGGTGGTGCCCGCCTCCCCAGGTGGAGGAAGCGGGCACCGTTGTCGAGAGCTTCGTCAGGATTCGGTCTGGGCCGGGGCTTCGCCGGCGTCCGCGGTGGCGCTGACCAGCAGGTCACGCTCCCACTCGGGCAGCGGCTCGGCGGCCGCACCCGGCTCCGGCTTGTCCTCGCCCTCGGCCGCGGCACCGTTGCGGCCGGAACGGGCGATCAGGCCCGCGGCGGCGGCCTCGGCGACCACGCGGGTCAGCAGCGCGGCCGACCGGATGGCGTCGTCGTTGCCCGGGATCGGGTAGTCGACCTCGTCCGGGTCGCAGTTGGTGTCCAGGATGGCCACGACCGGGATGTTGAGCTTGCGGGCCTCGCCGACGGCGATGTGCTCCTTCTTGGTGTCCACGATCCAGACGGCGCTGGGCACCTTGGACATGTCGCGGATACCGCCGAGGGTGCGCTCCAGCTTGTCCTTCTCGCGGGTCAGCATCAGGATCTCCTTCTTGGTGAGACCCTGGAAGCCACCGGTCTGCTCCATCGACTCCAGCTCCTTGAGCCGCTGGAGGCGCTTGTGCACGGTGGAGAAGTTGGTCAGCATGCCGCCGAGCCAGCGCTGGTTGACGAAGGGCATGCCGACGCGCTGCGCCTGCTCCGCGATCGCCTCCTGCGCCTGCTTCTTGGTGCCGACGAACAGGATCGACCCGCCGTGCGCGACCGTCTCCTTGACGAACTCGTACGCGCGGTCGATGTAGGTCAGCGTCTGCTGCAGGTCAATGATGTAGATGCCGTTGCGCTCGGTGAAGATGAATCGCTTCATCTTCGGGTTCCAGCGGCGGGTCTGGTGCCCGAAGTGCACGCCGGAATCGAGCAACTGCCTCATGGTGACGACGGCCATGGCCGGATTCGCACCTCTTCTGCTCGGGCATGCCGGTCTGTCAAAGGGCCGGCACGCTAGTCGGTTCTCGCGGCATACCGGGTGGTCTGCCGCCCTGGTGGCAGTACCGGCGCCCGTACCCAGCGAGTGGGACCGGCGGGCGTCGTCACCGGTTAGGTCGACCGGTAGTACTGGCACGCGAAGTCGCCCCGTGCACACACGGGCCGCGTGAGCAGTGTACGCCGCCGAACCGACAAACCATTAACCGCTCTACCCCTTCGAGCGCCAGTTGTCCACAGCCGGCCACCTGTCCACAAGTCGATCATGACCGGCTGTCGTTCATGACCGCGCAACGGCAGCCTGGGAACGTGCGCCCATCCGCCCAGCTCATCGCCCTGATCGTGGCCCTGCTGATCGCCGTCCCGGCGACCGCGGCCGCGCCGTCCGTGCCGCCGTCTTCTTCCCGAAAGCGCATGCTCTTCTCCTGGCCTCTGCCGCCGCCTCACCAGGTCATTCGCCCGTTCATCCCACCTAAGACCCCCTTCGGTCCCGGGCACCGCGGCGTCGACTTGACAGCGGTCGCCGGTCAGGAGGTCATGGCGGCAGCCGATGGTCACGTCATCCACGCGGGCATGGTCGTCGACCGTCCGCTGGTGGCGCTTGAGCACCCGGGAGGCCTGCGGACCACCTACGAACCGGTATCTCCCGTGGTCGATCGCGGCCAACGGGTCCGGCGCGGGGAGGTGATCGGGCACTTGGCCGAAGGCCACTGCCCGGTCGCGTGCCTGCACTGGGGTGCCCGCCGAGGCGACGAATACCTGGATCCCCTCAGGCTGCTGTCCCGCGGTCGCATCCGCCTGCTGCCCCTCCACGCCGTGTCCACCATTGCGGCACCCCGTGTCGACCATTCCGGCACACCGAAATTCCCCTGGGCGATACCGCACCGGGTAGTTCACCGTGCCGGAAAGGGCGATTCGGATCCAGCGGAGACCTCATCCGTACCGGGCTCACCGCCACCTGCTCGGATCGACTCGCTTCACCAGCCCGCAAGCATGGGCTCTGGTCAAGCGGAACCTCAGGACTGCCTGGCCGTTTGGTGCCCGGACTCGAAGCCAGTTCCGGCAAGCGACAACCGCGTGTCGTGTGGCTCAGGCGTCGGACTGTTCGACCAACTTGGCGCGCAGCCGCAGCACGGCCCTGGTGTGCAGCTGGCACACCCGCGACTCGGTCACGCCGAGGACCTTGCCGATCTCGGCGAGGGTCAGGTTCTCGAAGTAATACAGCGTCACGACGATCCGGTCGCGTTCGGTGAGCTGGGCGATGGCGCCGGCGAGCTGCCTGCGGTTGTCGAGGTCGACCAGCGACGCCACCGGGTCCTCGGCGCCCTCGTCGGGCAGGGTTTCGGCCAGCGACGCGGTACCACGGCCGGCGGCGACCAGCTCGTCGAGGGCGACGACGCTGGTCAGCTGCAGCTGGGCGTACAGCTCGTGCAGGTCCTTGACGCTGATGTCGAGCTCGGCGGCCAGTTCGGCGTCGCTCGGTTGCCGCTGCAGCTTGGCGCCGAGGCGCTCAAGCGCGCGTTCCACCTCGCGGGCCCGGCCGCGCACCGAACGCGGGACCCAGTCCTGCTGGCGCAGGTCGTCCAGGATGGCACCACGGATGCGCTGCATCGCGTACGTCTCGAACTTCAGGCCGCGCTCCGGCTCGAACTTCTCGATCGCGTCGACCAGGCCGAAGATGCCGGACTGGATCAGGTCGCCGACGTCGACGTGCGCGGGCAGGCCGGTGCCGACGCGGCCCGCGACGTACTTGACCAGTGGGGCGTAGTGCAGGACGAGCCGGTCGCGCAGCGGCTGGTCACGCTCTTTGCCGTACTGCGTCCACAGCGCGACGATGCCGGCTTCGACGTCGTCGGCGGTTCGGTGGTCGCCGGGCAGGACACCGTTGGGCTGGCCGATCCCGTACGGATTGCTCGCTCGTCCGTTCCTGCTCGGCCGCTCGGGCTCGGGTACGGCCACAGTGCGAGAACCTCTCCCTGCGTTGTCCGATCTCGTTGGATCGGGGGTGACCTGATCCAGCCTGGAGCCGCGCGACATGCCGTCCAGCTTAGGAGCTTTCCGTGCCCATCTCGCCCCCCAGTGCACTCAAATTGTCACGGCGAGTCGTGCGGTACCGCTGCCCGGAACACGTTTACCGCTACGACCTGGGATGAGCCTGGTCGTGCACGGCGCGTAGCCGCTCGACTGTCACATGTGTATACAGCTGAGTGGTGGCCAGCGTGGCATGCCCGAGAAGTTCCTGAACGCTGCGGAGGTCCGCCCCGCCTTCGAGCAGATGGGTCGCCGCCGTGTGACGCAGGCCGTGCGGGCCGAGGTCCGGCGCCCCGGGGACCGCCTTGAGCGCGTCGTGCACGATCCGCCGGACGCTGCTCGGTTGCAGCCGCCCACCGCGCGCACCGAGCAACAGCGCCGGAGGCGAGTTCGCCGAGGCCAGTTCCGGCCGTCCATCCGTCAGCCAGTCCCGCACGGCACGCTGCGCGGGCACGCCGAAAGGAACGGTCCTTTCCTTGTCGCCCTTGCCGATCACTCGCACCACACGAAGATCCATGTCGACGTCGTCGACGTCAAGACCACACAACTCGGAAACCCTGATCCCGGTGGCGTACAACAGTTCGACGATGGCGTGATCCCGCAGTGCGACGGCATCTCGTTCAGCCGCGCCGGATCTCGACGCCTGCATCAACCCGTCGGCCTGATCCTGCCGCAGCACCGAAGGAAGCGTGCGCCGCGGCCTGGGTGCCACGAGCCGGGCACCAGGGTCCGAGTCCAGGTGGCCTCGTCGGTGCGCCCACGCCGTGAACGTCCTGGCCGCAGCCGAACGGCGCGCGAGCGTCGTCCGTCCGGTCCCGGCCGAGCGCTGAGCGGCCAACCACGCCCGAAGGCCCGCGAGATCCAGTTTCCCTTGCGCGGAAGGCGATCCAGAACCGATCACATCCAGTCCGCGTACATAGCCCAGAAGGGAGACCACATCCCCGATGTAGGCACGCACGGTGTGCGACGAGAGTCCGCGCTCAGCCCTCAGGTGGCGTTCGTACGCGTCCACCATCTCCTGATCGGACGGTGGCAGTTCGGTCCGCACCTTGAGCAGATCGACCCTACGGCGGCCAGTCGACGACACAGCACCCAACGCTGCGCGACCACTGTCCCCAGGTCAAGCACCACCCAACCGGCGTGTTGCCCCCACAACCTCACACGAGGATGCCGCGATTTTGACGATGGGCCCTGCATCGGCGCCGCCACGGCGTCACCGGACTCGGCCGACGCGCCTTGCGCTACCGCGCTTGCGAGGGTTCGGCCTTCGCGGCGGCCCCGCCAGGTCACTGTCCTCCGAACGCCGGCCTGACGGCCGAGCTTTCCGTGACTACCCACGCCGTCACTGCCTGCACCATTTGGAGCCGCCTGATCAGGGAATACGCCCCTTCGGGCAGGGTCGTTCACCCACAAGGGCACCCTGAATCACATCTGCGCCGGTCCTGGTAGCGATGCACCGATAAATAGCCCGAAAGGAGCAACGCGATGCCCGTTACGTCCCCCTTGATCGTCCCGATCCTGTCTAGGTCTGGGGCTCGGAAATGACAAAGAGGGGGAGGCATGACAAGTCCACAAGACGCCGGTTTGACCGGGCGTTATCTGGTTCTGCTCGAAGACGACTCGGTGGCCGCGGGCTCTCGGGCCATGACGAAGGTCGCAGGCCTTCGGATGGCGAGCACGGCGGACTCGGCGGGCGCTTCGGTCGCGTCGATGTTCAACGAGGCGGACGGCCTGATCCTGCACGAACTGGGCGTGGCCGTGGTGGCGGCGGCCGACGACCAGGCCAGCCGGCTGGCGGTCGCGGCGGCTGAGCCTGGTCCGATCGCGACACTCGAGGCCGAGCGGATCGTGCACGCGATCACCGCCGAAGCACCGGCGGAACCAGTGGCGACGGCCGACGAGAGCGCCTTCACTTGGGGCCTTCAAGCAGTCCGTGCCGCGACGTGCGCGGTCGACGCGACCGGCGTACGCGTCGCGGTGCTCGACACCGGTTTTGACGTCAAGCACCCGGACTTCGCCGGGCGCAACGTCATGACCAGCTCGTTCATCCAGGGCGAAGACGTGCAGGACGTCCATGGCCATGGCACGCACTGCATCGGCACGGCGTGCGGTCCGCGCAAGCCTTCGGCCGGTCCCGGCTACGGTGTCGCGTTCAACTCGGACATCTATGCGGGCAAGGTGCTGAGCAACAAGGGCTCCGGCACCGACGGCGGCATCCTGTCCGGGATCGCGTGGGCGATCGCGAACGGGTGCCGCGTAGTGTCGATGTCGCTTGGCGCGCCGACGCGGCCGGGAGCGCCGTTCTCCACGGTGTTCGAGCAGGCCGCCAAGCGCGCCATGGAGGCAGGCACGCTGATCATCGCCGCGGCGGGCAACGAGAGCTCGCGCGCGGCCGGCCACATCGCGTCGGTCAGCCACCCGGCCAACTGCCCCTCGATCATGTCGGTCGGTGCCGTCAACGAAGCCCAAGCGATCGCGGACTTCTCCTGCGGCACGATGGACACGGTCGGCCAGGTGGACATCGTCGCGCCCGGCGAGAACGTGTATTCCAGTTGGACCGGCGGAGATCACAAGCGGCTGCGCGGGACGAGCATGGCCACCCCGCACGTCGCGGGTATCGCGGCACTGATCTCGGCCCAGTACGGCGCGAAGTCGTGGGAACTGTGGGCCCGTCTCGTGCAGACCGCGCACCGGCTCAAGCTGCCGTCGACGGACGTCGGCGCGGGCCTTGTGCAGGCTCCATGAGCTAGCGTCAGTCTCCTAACTCCTAGGAGGCTGACGTGCCCAAGATCATGGTCTCCATCGACGACGAGAGCATGACGGACATGCCCCGGCTGGTCGCCGACCTACGCCGGGCGGGCCTCATGGTCGACGAGGTCTTCGAAGCGCTCGGCACGGTCACCGGCTCGATCGCCCCCGAGGCGATCGACGCCCTCAGGGCCGTGCCGGGCGTCTCCGCGGTCGAATGGCAGCACGACAACTACCGCCCGGCCGACTCCTGACAGTCCGGCCGGGGCCGCTTCACCGTGCCCGCCCATTCACTGCGTCCGCGACGCCGAGCGCGGCCAGGAGATCAAGCATTTCCGCGCGGTACAGCTTGGCGGGCTTCTGGGTCTGCGAGCCGAGATGGCCGTAGATCTCCAGCGCGACAAGCCCGTGCATACGTCCCCAGACGCGCAGTGAGAGCGCCACCGCCGCGGCGGGCAGCTCCGGGAAGGACTTCCTGACCACCGCGACCAGTGCCGGATCGAAGTCCGGCCAACGGTGATCGCCGTTCGACTGCGTCCGTTCGGCGTACGGCCACACGGCCGCCACCAACCCGGTCAGTCCGACGCACGCGCGATGCGCGGCCTCGGGTGCCGCACCGCCTTCCGGAGGTTCGTAGCCGTTGACAGGGTCGCCGTAGATGAGGCGGAAGCCCTGCGGGTTGGTGATCGCCCATTCCCGGAAGGCCTCTCCCCACGCCAGCAGACGGCCACCGGCGTCACTGACCTGCTTCGAGTCACGCGCGGCTTCGACAGTGTCCACCAGGTCGCTGTAGACGTCCGAGATCAACGTGGTGATGAGGTCGTCCCGCGTGGCGAAGTAGCCGTAGATCGCCCCCGCGGTCATCCCCATCTCCCGGGCGATCGCCCGCAGCGAGATCGCGTCCGGCCCGCCTTCGGCCATCAGCTTCAGCGCGATCGCCTTGATCTCGTGGGACGTCTCGGCCCGCAGCCGTTCCCGCCTGCTGAGCACCACCTCTTTCACGATTGACACGGTACAGCGTTGGCATACTATCGGCCGTACAGTTGCTACACAGTGTTCAGTAACTGAATGCCGTTGAGACTAATCTGGGGTGAAGCTGTGCGTATCGGTGTGTTCGGAGCAACCGGGGTGATCGGCCAGCGGATCGTGACTGAGGCTGTGAGCCGTGGCCACGACGTCCGGGCGTTCACTCGCAACGAGTCGAAGTTCCCAGCCGACACCGGGTCAGTGATCTGGCGAACGGCCAACGTCCTCGACGCCGACAGCGTCGCCGCCGCGATCGGCGGACTCGACCTGGTCGTGAACGCCGTCAACGCGGGCGACGACATTCCCGGCACCATCGCCAATGCCGACGTGCTGCCCAGTGCCGCGAGGGCACTGCTGACCGCGTTGGCACGGCACCCGTCGACGCGACTGCTGGTGATCGGCGGCGCCGGAAGCCTCGAAGTCCAGCCAGGTCTGCAGCTGATGGACATGCCGGGCTTCGCCGGGCAATTACCGGACGCCCTGGGCGTTCCGGCTGAGTACCACAAGGTGGTCCTCGCCCACCGCGAAGCCCTGAACCTCTACCGGTTGTCGAATCGCGACTGGACCTACCTCAGCCCGTCCGCGGCCCTGATCAAGCCCGGCGAACGGACCGCCCGCTTCCGGACAGGTACCAGCCAGCTCCTGGTGCGGGCCGACGGCACCAGCGACATCTCCGCGGAAGACCTCGCCGTGGCCGTGCTCGACGAAGCCGAACGCCCACAGTTCCTCCAGCGCAGGTTCACCGTCGGATACTGAGGTATGCGACCTGAGCCTGGGCAGGTACTCCACTTTTCCGAAGACCCGACGATCACCCGCTTCGTTCCTCATGTAGCGCCGACTTCCCGGCAGTCCGACGCATACGTGTGGGCCGTCGACCACGATCGCGCGCCGGACTACTGGTTCCCGCGTGAGTGCCCGAGGGCGATGGCGTGGACAACACCCGAGACCTCGACGGTTGATCGTGAACGGATTCTCGGCCCAGGCGGCGGCGCACGTGTGCACTCCATCGAGTACGGATGGCTGGAGCGCATGCGGACAGTCCGGCTGTTCGCGTATCGGTTGCCGGCCGAACGTTTCCGGCCATTCGGCTCTCCGGTGCCGAACGCCAGTGTCTCGACCGTCGAGGTCCGGCCACTGGGACCGCCAGAACCGGTCGGCGACCTCCTGGGTCTGCACGAGGAAGCGGGGATCCAGTTGCGAATCATGAACAACCTCTGGGAGTTCTGGGACGCGGTGATCATCAGTACGCTCGGGTTCAGTGGCATCCGGCTGCGAAACGCCTCGCCGCGTCCTTAGACGGGTTCCTTCGCGCGGCGCCATCCCGACTCGCATCTCTCGGCGAGCCCGGTGAGTTCGAGTGCGGGCAGCAACGCCCGCACTCTGGACAGCGGTACGCCGGAGGCTTCGGCGATCCGTTCGGCGGCGTGGGCGACCCGCGGTTCGAGCGCTTCGTGTACGCGGAGCGCCTCGGAATCCAGGCCGTCGGTCGGTCTTGCGGCACTGTCCGGCTTCGTCACCAGATCCTCGCCGAACAGGCCAACGGACTCGATGATCTCGGCGACCGAACTGACTGACGTCGCCAGTCCTTCACGGAGCAGGTCGTGACACCCCATGGACATCGCCGAGGTCACCGGCCCAGGCACAACCATCAGCACGCGGCCGAGCGCGGCGGCCGATGCCGCTGTGTTGCGTGCGCCGCTGCGTTGCCCGGCTTCGACCACGACCGTGCCCGCGCCCAATGCGGCGATGATCCGGTTGCGGACGAGAAACCGGTGTCTGGCCGGCGGCGTCCCAGGCGGGTACTCGGTGAGCACGAGACCTTGCGCGGCGATCCGGTCGATCAGCGTGCTGTGCCCCGCCGGATAGGCTCGATCGATGCCGCAGGCAAGCACTGCCGCCGTGCGGCCGTTGGCGTTCAAGGCGCCTTTGTGGGCTGCCCCGTCGATGCCGTAGGCGGCGCCGGATACGACCGTCATCCCCCTGCTGGCGAGTCCGTAGCCCATCTCAGCCGCAACGTGTTCACCATAGGAGGTCGCCGCTCGCGCCCCGACAACGGACACCGCGCGCTGCAAGCTTTCCTCAAGCGACGCACTGCCACGCACCCACAGTCCGAGCGGCGGGCTTGCCCACTTCAGACCTCGGGCGGCGGCGTTTGTCAAAGGCAGCAACGGCCACGCGGGCCAGTCTTCGTCCTCCGGCGTGACAAGTCGCGCACCCACACTCTTGGCGGCAGCGAGATCCTCCGCTGCCGTGTCGATATGTCGCCTCGCTGACGTCTCTGTCGCCACCGAGTCCGGGACCTCACCACTCCGCACAGCCTCCGCCGCCGCGACAACCCCGTGCTCAGAAACGAAACTCCGCAACGCCGGTGCAGGCGGCTCACCCACCTTGAGCAGATACGCACACGCCAACCGCTGTTCGTTCGTCACCATGTCAGGCAGCCCTCCGGTCCCGAAACTCAAGGGCCGCCGCGACATGGTCCGCGTCCGGCCGATCAACTCCCGCGAGATCGGCCAACGTCCACGCGACTCTCAGACAGCGATCCGCTCCTCGCGCGGTGACGGCACCGGATTCCAGACCACGATCGAGCAGCATGGTCACCTTGCGCGGCAAAGCGAACTCGCGTCTCAAGAACGGCCCCGGCACGTCCGCGTTCGTCACCCAGCCCTGTTGTGCCCACCGGTCCCGCGCGCTGCGACGAGCCGCGTCGACTCGCTTGCGCACTGTCGCGGTCGACTCGGGACGATTGCTGTCCACGATGGACATCGCCGTCATCGGTCGCATGCGAACCCGCAGGTCCACCCTGTCCAGTACCGGGCCGGAGAGCCTGGCCATGTATCGACGCCTTTCATGAGGAGTACAGGAACAATCCGCCTCGCGCGGTGGCGCGCACGGGCATGGATTCGTCGCGAGGACGAGTTGGAACCTGGCCGGATAACAGACGACTCCGTCTCTGCGGGCGAGCCGGATCTCACCGTCTTCCAGCGCCTCCCGGAGTGCTTCCAGCCGGTCGCCCCCGAACTCGCAGGCTTCGTCCAACAGCAGGACGCCTCGATGTGCTTTGCTGATCACGCCGGGTTTGGCCAGCCCGACGCCACCGCCGACCAAGGCGGTTCTCGAGGCCGTGTGGTGTGGCGCGATGAACGGCGGTGTCGACACCAACGGCGCCTCGGGTCTGAGCATGCCGGCGATCGAATGGATCGCGGTCACCTCCAGCGCTTGGTCATGCGTCAGCGCGGGCAACAGGCCTGGTAGGCGCCGGGCGAGCATCGTCTTTCCCGTGCCGGGCGGTCCGATGAGCAGTAAATGGTGTCCGCCTGCGGCTGCGACTTCAAGCGCCCACCGCGCTTCGGGTTGTCCCATGACGTCAGCCAGGTCAGGTACCTCCGGTTGCGGTATCTCCTGCATCGCGCCGGGTGTGCTCAAGGCATCCGGTTCGCCGCGCAGCCACTGCAGGACGTGAGACAACGTCTGCGCTCCGAGCACCTCCATGCCGTGTACCAACGCGGCTTCCTGAACGGTGGACTCCGGCACGATCGCCCGTTGCAACCCCGCCCGGCGCGCGGCCAGCAAAGCCGGAAGGACACCGTGCACCTCACGAACACGGCCGTCGAGTGACAGTTCGCCGATCATGACCGTTTTGCCGAGTGCCTCGCCCGGTACGGCATCTGCCGCGGCCAGTACGGCACACGCCAGGGCCAGGTCATAGCCGGACCCGTTCTTCTTCAGGGCCGCGGGCGACAAGGCGAGTGTGACGGCTTCGCTCGGCCACTTCTCCCCGCTGTTGCGGATGGCGGCTCTGACGCGTTCTTTGGCTTCGGTGAGCGAGGCATCAGGCAGACCCACGATGCGGGTGTTCGGTCTGCCACCACCGATGTCCGCCTCGATCTCCACTGGCACGCCGTCCACACCGAGCAGCGCGACCGACCACGTGTGCGCTAGCCGCATAACGACACCTTTCATCGATTAGTTCCGCACTCGCCCACACCGTTCGTCTACTTCGGACGCTCGTCACAGTCTTGGCTCTATCCATGCTGAAGCGGTGCGTCCATGGGACGCGCCATCGCTGTCTCGGCACGCACTGACGTTGGCACGACGACCAGGCACTGCTACACCTCCGACTTCGCCGGGACACGAAGGGCTGGCTTCCGGCCCTATGCATGCGGGTTACGCACGGGACTACCGCGGCCTTGATCGCTCACGTTGGGATGTCGTTGCGGAATGGTCAAGTGCGGCAATGAGTTTCATGCCAGTCAACTGCCACCCAGTCGCCAAGTTTCCAGCGCCCAGTTGCGGAACTGACGGGCGATACTCTCCGGTCGACGGGAACGATCAGTGATCGGTTAAGAACCCTGCTGTTAGTTCCACCGACGGCCACTTACCGGGGGAGGTAACCGGCCATGCCAGGAATGCGTTGAGTGACACGCCTATCCAAGGCGCGTCGGTTCCCTGCCGACGACCAACTCGTCCGCCCACAGCCCCGAGCGGCAGTGCCACTGGCCATGGCCCAAGCCACGCACGACACGTCGCTGACGGCCTGCTTGTGCGGCCGAGCCGCACGACCGGTTGCCAGGGAACCGCCGTAATCGTCGTCACCCGATGCGTATCTGGTCACCGCGACTGGCCGTACATGGGGACCTCTGGCCGCTGACAGGCACCACAGCACCACCATGCAGCACCTCCAAGGAAGGCAAGCTCGTACACAGCCCGAGAACCAACCGTCCGGTCGGAACGACTACGGGGTTGGATCGCGGCATCGACCGATGGCGTCCAGACGTCGTCGCCAAGCTGCGTGCAACAGCGATGGGCTACGCACCACTCAATACGTGCTCCGCGCCGGTGCGCAGGTCGTGTTCGCCGGGCCTACGTGGCCCCGCCCCCTACGCCAAGCTTTCGAGGGCCCGGCCAGCTACCGGCGATGGGCGCTGACCGATGTTGCCGGTCCATAAGGACGAGCGGATCAGCGGTAACAACTTGTGCCACAGCACTTTCAGCCCCCCTCCCCGGGGATGTACGAACAACGCACCACCGGCCGCGTACGTCCCGGTGTTCCATGCGATCTGTGCGAGGGCGGTCGCCGCCTTCTACCAAGTCACCTGTGTCAGCACTGCACGATCGCAATCCAGATCGCCTGCAGCGGCGTCCTGCTCATCGCGATCGTCCCTGGAACCGCGAAGGCGTGCTCGGGCGTGCGCGCCAGCCGTTCACCTGGAAACCATCCGGCCATCCATTCCGAACAGCGCCACCGACCATGCTTGGGCCAGAGCCATCAGAAAGCGTTCCTGAGGTGGGTGATGCGGGGTTTGGCGTGTGGACGCCAGGTGATGGCGACGATGTCGAAGCGGAGCTCGCACCAGGGGACGCGGTAGGTGGACAGCCAGATGTTGATGAGGCGGCGGATGCGTCTGGCTTTGCGGTCGTCGACGGCCTCGGCCGGGTCGCCGAAGCCTGTGCCTGCTCGGGTTTTCACTTCGCAGACCACGACTTTCGCCCCGTCGGTCAGGATGAGGTCCAGCTCTCCCTCCCTACATCGCCAGTTGCGGTCCAGGACTATGAGTCCTTGCTCCGCCAGGTAGGCGATCGCGAGGTCTTCGCCTTTGCGGCCCAGTTCGTGGTGCGGGTTCGGGGTTTTTGTCGCCGTCTTCATGGTCTCGCTCCTCGGGTTCGGGTGATTCCAGCTTTCCTTGCGGGTCGCCGGGGTGCCAGGGGGCGAGGGCGGGGCTGTGGACAAGTGGACGGTTGTGGATCGTTCGGGGGTTCGCGGTCTTGTCGGGCGGGGTTTTGTCGGTGGGATGTGGTAGAGCCCGCGTAGTGGGTGTTTCCCCGCGCCGGATGCCACTAATGTGGTGGCCCGGAGAAGGGAGCTCAGTGAAGCCCGTCGAGGTGCATCGGACGATCGAAGGCCCGCAGGACGCCCCCGTCCTCATCCTCTCCGGCTCCGTCGGCAGCAATTCGGACATGTGGATGCCGCAGCGCGAAGCGCTGTCCGACGAGTACCGGGTGATCAGCTACGACCACCGCGGCCATGGCAAATCCCCTGTCCCGGCGGGGCCGTACGAGGTCGCGGATCTGGCCGGCGACGTCCTGGCCCTGCTCGACCAGCTGGACATCGAGAAGGCGCACTTCTGCGGCCTGTCACTCGGTGGCGCGGTCGGCATGTGGCTGAGCCGCTACCACCCGCATCGGATCGATCAGCTCGTGCTGGCGTGCACGTCGTCGTGGTTCGCCCCGGCCGAGGCGTGGGCCGAGCGGGCGGAGAACGTGCGGGCGAAGGGCATGGAATGGCTGGCGGACTTCTCGCTCGGCCGGTGGTTGAGCGCGGACTTCGACGACGCGGAGCAGAAGGCCACGATCCGGGCCATGGTCGCGAACACGCCCGCGGACGGCTACATCAGCTGCTGCGCGGCTCTCGGCGCCTGGGACTTCGCGGACCAGTTGGCGGACATCCCCACGCCGACCCTGGTCATCGCGGGCGCTGAAGACCCGGCGACGCCGCCGGACCACCTACGGGACATCGCCGCGGCCATTCCGCGCAGCCGCCTGGTCGTCCTCGACGGCGCGGCGCACCTGGCGAACGTCGAGCGCCCGGTCGAGTTCAACGACCTGCTCCGGGCACACCTGCTCGGCTAGGAACCGAGGCCTTCGTCGGGCAGCCGGAGTTCCGGCTTGTCCAGCTCCTCCACGTTCACGTCCTTGAAGGTGATCACCCGGACGTTCTTGACGAACCGCGCCGGCCGGTACATGTCCCAGACCCAGGCGTCGGACATGCGTACCTCGAAGTACACCTCGCCGTCCGCGTCCCTGATCTGCACGTCGACCGAATTGGCCAGGTAGAACCGCCGCTCCGTCTCCACCACGTAGGAGAACTGGCCGACGATGTCGCGGTACTCCCGGTAGAGCTGTAGCTCCATCTCGGTCTCGTACTTCTCGAGATCCTCCGCACTCATCCGACCCGAGCTCCTCCTCGTTCTGATTCCGCCCCTTGCCGAGGGGAGCCCCCATTGTGAACCACTTCAACGGCCGCCACACTCAGCGCCACCCGGCGCGGCGGGCGCAGGCCGTGTTTGATGCCCGCGGACGCCACGTTCGAGTACGACCACCGGTGTACGGCACTCGGCCCGTGCTCACCGAGCGCGGCGTGGTGCCTGCCGGTGATGTAGCCCTTGTGCTCGTCGAAACCGTAGACCGGTAGCTCCTCGTGCAACTCACCCATTATCCGGTCCCTGGTCACCTTGGCGAGCACGGACGCGGCTGCGATACACGCCACAGCCGCGTCGCCCTTGATCACCGCCATGCTCGGGGCGGTGAACCCCGACACCCGGAAACCGTCGGTGAGCACGTATCCCGGGTGCACTCTCAGCCTCGCGACCGCCCGGCGCATGCCCTCCAGGTTCGCGTACCCCACGCCGCGGGAATCCACCTCATCGGGTGGAATCACGACGACCGCGTAGTCCAGCGCACGCGCGAGCACGATGTCGTACATCCGGTCGCGCGCCGCCGGGGTCATCAGCTTCGAGTCGGTGAGGTCCTCGAACCTGGCCGCGTCCCCCGGCTTCAGCATGCACGAGGCCACCACCAGCGGCCCCGCACACGCGCCACGACCGGCCTCGTCGACTCCGGCGACCGGCCCCAGACCACGCCGCTCCAGAGCGCCCTGCATCGCCCAGGTCCCACCGTCACGCCGGATGGGAACACGCGGCGGGCGCAGGCTCATGGTCACCGCCACTGGGCTACTTCCGATCGGAACCCTTGAACGGACTGACGACCGCCCGGCCGACCCGGCGGGACGTCCACAGCACCGGCCACGCCAGCAGCACACCGGCGCCGAGCGGGATGCCCTGCTGCCACGCCGGGGCCGAGGCCAGGGCCTGCGGGTTCGGGTCGGGGATGCCGCCCCAGCGGCCCGGCGGCAGGACGATCACCTGTGCCTTGCCGATCACGTCGGACACCGGGACGACGCCTTCGAGCCGCGTGTTGCCCTGCTTGCGCGAGTCGGACGAGTTGTTGCGGTTGTCGCCCATCACCCACAGCGTGCCGGGCGGGACCGTCACCGGCTCGAACTGCTGGTCGCCGTTGGGCGCGCCGCCCTCCCAGTACACGTAGGGCTCGTTGAGCACCTTGTCGTCGACGTAGACCTTGCCGTCGGCGTCGCCGCGGACGGTCTGACCGCCGACGGCGATCACGCGCTTGACGAAGTCCTTCTCGTCCGGCGGAGCCAGTCCGATCACCGAACCGAGCTGCTCGAAAAAACGGACAAAAGCGTTGTCCGAGCGCTCACCGGCGAATTCGTTCTGCACCCACGGACCCGGGCCCTTGAAGACGATGACGTCGCCGGGCGCCGGATCGGTGAAGTAATAGGTGACCTTCTCGACCAGGATCCGGTCACCTTGACAGCCGGGACACCCGTGCAGCGTCTCTTCCATCGAACCCGACGGGATGACGTAGACCCGCGCGAGGAACTGCTGGATCAAGAAGACCAGGACAAGAGCCACGACGATGAGGATCGGCAGCTCTTTCCAGAAGCTCATCTTCTTCTTTGTGGGCTTCTTGCCCGATTCCGACTCGTCGGAGTCATCCCTGCTGGAACGTCCGCGCCGCGACTCGTAAATACCGGGTTCGGGCGTTTCGGACTTGGCGGATTCCAGCGGACCGGTGACTTCTTCCGGACGTTCGGGATCATCCTCGGGTGCGTTCGAGTGCACGGGATTAACCACGTCGCCAGGTTACGGCAGAAGGCGCCGGTCGCGTCACGCGCCCGAAGGGGTTTCGCGCTTCTCCTTGATCTTGGCGGCCTTGCCGCGCAGTTCGCGCAGGTAGTAGAGCTTCGCCCGGCGGACGTCACCGCGCTTGGCGACCTCGATCTTCGCGACGTTCGGGGAGTGCACCGGGAAGGTGCGCTCGACGCCGACGCCGTACGAGATCTTGCGAACGGTGAAGGTCTCCCGGATGCCACCGCCCTGGCGGCGGATCACGACGCCCTGGAACTCCTGGGTCCGCTCGCGCTGGCCTTCGATGACGCGGACCTGGACCTTGAGGGTGTCGCCCGGCCGGAAGTCCGGGATGTCGGAACGCAGCGACTGGGCGTCCAGGGCATCCAGGGTGTTCATCGGTTTGTCCGTCCTCGTCATCGGGTGTGTTCTTCGTATCTCCCGGCAGGCGCGACAGCAAGTCGGTGCCGACCTGGGAGAGGGCTTTCTGGCGCGCGTCGGAAACGGGCCCGACAGCGGCAACCGAGCAAGTATGACAGGTCGTCAGGCGGGAGGCGAAATCGGCCCCGTGCGCAGCTGGTCGAGCAGCGCGCGGTCGTGCTTGTCCAGTGCGTCCTCGGGGAGGTGTTCCAGCAGGTCGGGGCGGCGATGGAAGGTGCGTTCGATCGCCCGGTCACGGCGCCAGCGGTCGATCGCGGCGTGGTTGCCGGAGCGCAGCACGTCCGGCACGGCGATGTCCCGCCAGACCTCGGGGCGGGTGTAGCTGGGGCCTTCGAGCAGGCCGTCGGAGAACGAGTCCTGCTGCGCCGACGCCGGGTTGCCCAGCACGCCGGGCAGGAGCCGGGCCACGGCCTCGACGATGACCATCACCGCGACCTCACCGCCGACGAGCACGTAGTCGCCGATGGAGACCTCGTCGACGGGCATCCGGCTAGCCGCGTCGTCGATCACGCGCTGGTCGATGCCCTCATAGCGGCCGCACGCGAAGACCAGGCGTGATTCCTTGGCGTATGAGCGGGCCATGGCCTGGGTGAACGGTTTGCCCGCGGGCGTGGGAACGACCAGCCGCGGTGTCTCGCCGACGCACACGGAGTCCAGGGCGTCGCCCCATACCTGGGGCTTCATGACCATGCCCGGGCCGCCGCCGTACGGGCTGTCGTCGACGGCCTTGTGCACGTCGTGCGTCCAGTCACGCAGGTCATGGACGCGAACGTCCAGCAGGCCGCGGTCGATCGCTTTGCCGAGCAGCGCGGAGCGCAGTGGCGTCAGGTACTCGGGGAAGATCGTGACTACGTCGATGCGCATGACTCAGTCCAGCAGTCCCTCGGGCGGGTCGAGCACCACCCGGCGCCCGGCGATGTCCACCTCGGGGACGATTTCGCGCACGAACGGCACGAGGACCTCACGGCCGGACATGTCGATGGCGAGCAGTTCACCCGCCGCGCTGTGCACGATCTCGCGCACCACACCCACGGCGGAGCCATCGGTGAGCACGGCGGAAAGCCCTTCGAGTTCGTGGTCGTAGAACTCGTCGGGGTCGTCGGTCGGCGGCAGTGCGTCAGTGTCCGCGAGGAGCAAGGCCCCACGCAGTGACTCAGCGGCAGTCCGGTCCGGAACTTCGTCGAAGGTGACGAGCAGACGCTCACCGTGTGCCCGGATGGTGGCGAGCGTCAAGGGTCGGGAGGAACCGTCGCGCAGCCGCGCGGCCACGACCGCCCCAGGAGCGAAACGCTGCTCGGGCGAGTCTGTGCGCACGTCCACGGCGAGTTCCCCGCGGATTCCGTGCGCCTTGGCCACGCGGCCGACGACGACATCCATAGGCGCTAGTGGTCTGTGTCCACCACGTCCACGCGGACACCCCGGCCACCGATCCCGGCCATGACCGTGCGCAGGGCGGTGGCTGTCCGCCCGCCCCGGCCGATCACCTTGCCGAGGTCATCGGGGTGGACGTGGACCTCGAGAGTGCGGCCCCGGCGCGTGGTGACCAGTTCCACCCGGACCTCGTCCGGGTGGTCGACGATCCCGCGCACCAGGTGCTCGAGCGAGTCCGCGAGGAAGCTCACGCGTCTTCCTTGGCGCCCTCATCCGCCTTGGCCTCGTCAGCCTTGGCGTCGGCCTTCTTGCTGCTCTTCTTCTTCGGCGTGGTCGCCTCGGTCACCGGCTCCTCACCCGCCGCGGCCAGGGCGGCCGCGAACAGCTCGGCCTTGTCCGGCTTGGGCTCCTTGACCTTCAGCGTGCCCTCGGTACCCGGCAGGCCCTTGAACTTCTGCCAGTCACCGGTGATCTCGAACAGGTGCTGCACCGGCTCGGTCGGCTGCGCGCCGACACCCAGCCAGTACTGGGCGCGCTCGGAGTCGACCTCGATGAAGCTCGGCTCTTCCTTGGGGGCGTAGCGGCCGATGATCTCGATGGCCTTGCCACTACGGCGGCTGCGCGCGTCGGCGACGATGATGCGGTAGTACGGCGACCGGATCTTTCCGAGACGCTGCAGCTTGATCTTGACTGCCACGGGTTGTGGTACTCCTCGACGTTCTGGTGCTACGGGTGGAACTCGCTACGCCCGCGTGGGGACACGGGGGCGAGGCCCGAATGGCAGCCATGGCGTGGTGAGAGGGTCCAGCCACAGCGGACAGCCAAGTATTGTGCCAGACGAGTCCGTCCGGCTCACAATCACCCCTGATCGAGCGCTCCGGGTGGTGTCCGAGGTCACTCAGAACGGGGCGAGCGTGACCCCGGCATCCTCCAGCGCGACGCGGACGGCCTGGGCGTGTTGCACAGCGCCCGGCGTGTCGCCGTGCAGGCACAAGGACTCGACCGTCGACGCTTTGATCACGGTGCCGTCCACCGCGACGATCTCCTGGTCCGACGCCAGCCGTAGAGCGCGCTCGACGACGGCTGCCGTATCCGTGAGCAACGCGCCCGGGGCACGGCGGGATACCAACGTTCCTTCGGGCGTATAGCCGCGGTCCGCGAACGCCTCGCCGACCGTACGCAGCCCTGCAGAGGAGGCAGCCGCCAAGAACGACGAGCCGGGTAGCCCAAGCACGGGCAGATCGCCCCACGCCTTGACGCCGGCCACCACGGCGGCCGCTTGCTCGTCGTGGTGAACAACGGCGTTATACAAGGCACCGTGCGGCTTCACGTACGCCACGCGCACTCCTGCGGCCGACGCGAAGGCCGACAAGGCACCGATCTGGTACAGCACGTCGTCGGCCAGCTCGACGGGATCGACGTCGATGAAGCGGCGGCCGAACCCGGCGAGATCCCGATAGGACACCTGGGCGCCGATCGCGACCCCGTGCGAGGCGGCGAGTTCACAGACCGAGCGCATGGTGCGGGGATCACCGGCGTGGAACCCGCAGGCCACGTTCGCCGACGTCACCACGCCGAGCAGGGCCGCGTCGTCGCCGAGCCGCCAGACGCCGAAACCTTCGCCGAGGTCGCTGTTGAGATCCATCAGGGTGCCATCACTCCGAGGGAGACGAGCAGAACGGTCAAAGCGGGCAGGAAGTTGTTGACCTGGTGGGCCACCACGCTGGCGCCGAGCCGCCCGGTGAACAGCCGGGCGAGGCCGATCGGGATGCCGATCACGATCAGCAGCGACGTCCGCAGCGGCTCGAGGTGGCTGACCGCGAAAACGGCCGTGCTCAGGCCGAAGACCGCCCAGCGGCCCCACTGCAGGCGTTCCAGCGCGCCCCACAGCAGGCCGCGGAAGATGATCTCCTCGCAGACCGGCCCGACCAGCCAGGCGTACAGGAACATCACGATGCCCGCGGCGACCGGCAGCGACCGGTTGTCCACCAGCGCGCTGAACGCCGACGTGGCGTTCTCGTCGCCGACGACCTTCGTCCAGACCATCGCGGCGATCGTGGTCAGCACGATGCCGATCAGGCCGAACTTCAGCCCCACCTTGAAGTCCGCACGGGAGTACGACCACCGCAGGTCGATCCGCGGCCCGTTGCCGCGCAACCGGGTGATCAGCAGCGCCACCCCGGTCGCGATCAGCACCGGCAGGATCGAGCCGACCACGATGGTCAGCACGCTGATCCGCTGGTCGGAGTTGCTCGGCTGGAGGATCGCGCCGATGAAGGCGGCCGAGAGCAACAGCACGGCCTCGACCAGCAGGAAGGCGCCGATTCCCCACTTGTGGCTGCGGTCCTGCACGGGTGGCTGCTCCGCGGGCGGCTGCTGCGCTGCCATTGTTTCAGGCTCCCGTGCGGGTGGTGGGGTCACGGGCGTCCTCCGACAGGCGAGTCCAATGGCCGGCAACGGACCGCACCGCCAGTGCGCGGCCTGCTTGGCAGACTACGGCGGGTGTCGGCGTGTCACCGAGTGATTCAGCGTGTCACCGCACGATTCGCCCACGCAAGACAATCCGAGTGGGTGATCGCAACACGCTCAGGTCGGTACGCGGATCGGCCGGATAGGCGACGATGTCGGCCGCCGAGCCGTCTTCGATACCCGAATAGCCCAGCCAGCCACGCGCTGCCCACGACCCGGCCGCCAATGCGTCCGTCCGGCTCATCCCCGCGCTGTGCAAGGCTTCTATCTCGTCGGCCAAACGGCCGTGTGCGATGCCGCCGCCCGCGTCGGTGCCCGCGTACACCGGAACGCCCGCTTCGATGGCGGCGCGCACGGTGTCCCGGACCGAGGCGTGCAACTGCCGCATGTGGGCCGCGTACACCGGGTATTTCGTGGCATTCGCGGCGAGGTCCGGGAACGTCTCGATGTTGATCAGCGTGGGCACCAGGGCCGTACCGGACGAGGCCATCGCCGCGATCGTGTCCGCGGTCAGGCCCGTGCCGTGCTCGATGCAGTCGATCCCGGCGGCCAGCAGGCCGGGGACGGCGTCCTCGCCGAAGACGTGGGCCGTCACGCGGGCGCCTGCCTGGTGCGCGACCTTGATCGCCCGCGCCAGCACGTCGTCCGGCCACAACGGCGCCAGGTCACCGACGGACCGGTCGATCCAGTCACCGACCAGTTTCACCCAGCCGTCGCCGTACGCGGCCTGCTCGGCGACCGCTTCCGGCAGCTGCTCGGGATCTTCCAGTTCGACCCCGAGGTAACGGATGTACCGCTTGGGCCTGCTGATGTGCCTGCCCGCGCGGATGATCCGCGGCAGGTCGAGGCGCTCCTGCAACGGCGTGGTGTCGATCGGCGCGCCGCAGTCACGGACCAGCAGAGCACCGCTGTCACGGTCGATCTCGGCCTGTCCGGCCGATTCCTCGAGCGTCGGGTTGCCCGACGGCGAGATCCCGATGTGGCAGTGCGCGTCGACCAGCCCCGGCACCAGGAAACCGACGTCCACCACGGTCTCCGCGTTCGGCACCGGGGTGAACCGGATCCGGCCGTTGACCACCCAGACGTCACGGGTCTCGTCACCGGGGAGCACGACTCCCCGCAGGTGCAGCGCGGTCACTTGTCTTTGTTCTTCGGGAACTTCAGTTTCGACGGGTCGAAGCCGGGCGGCAGCTGGTCCAGGCCGGACAGGCCGGGCGGCAGCTGGTTGAGGCCGGGCGGCATCTTGGACAGGTCCGGCGCGCCCGCGGGGAAGCCGGGCAGCGCGGGCAGGTTGCCCTTGCCCTTGACCTTGCGGCCCTTCTTGCGGGCGTCCTTCTTGGCCTTGCGGCTCATCCCGCCGCCACCGCCGAAGCCGAACCGGCCGGCCATCTGCTGCATCATCTTGCGGGCCTCGAAGAACCGGTTGACCAGGTCGTTGACCTCGGCCACCCGGACACCCGAGCCGTTGGCGATGCGGGCACGGCGGGAGGCGTTGATGATCTTCGGGTCGGCCCGCTCGGCCGGGGTCATGCCGCGGATGATCGCCTGCAGCCGGTCGAGGTGCTTGTCGTCGATGTTGGCCGCGGCGTCCTTCATCTGCGCGCCGCCGGGCAGCATGCCCAGCAGGTTGCCGATCGGGCCCATCTTGCGCACCGCGAGCATCTGCTCGAGGAAGTCCTCCAGGGTGAGCTGGCCCGCGGTCAGCTTCTCCGCCGCCTGCTGCGCCTGCTCCTGGTCGAAGACCTTCTCGGCGCTCTCGATCAGCGACAGCACGTCACCCATGCCGAGGATGCGGCTGGCCATCCGGTCGGGGTGGAACGCGTCGAAGTCCTCGAGCTTCTCGCCGTTGGACGCGAACATGATCGGCTGGCCGGTGACGTGCCGGACCGACAGCGCGGCACCACCGCGGGCGTCACCGTCGAGCTTGGTGAGCACGACGCCGGAGAATCCGACGCCGTCGCGGAACGCCTCGGCCGTGGTCACGGCGTCCTGACCGATCATCGCGTCGACCACGAACAGCACCTCGTCGGGCTGCACGGCGTCGCGGATGTCGGCGGCCTGCTTCATCAACTCCTCGTCGACACCGAGCCGGCCGGCGGTGTCGATGATGACCACGTCGTGCTGCGCGCGCTTGCCCTCTTCGATGGCGCGGCGGGCCACGTCCACCGGGTCGCCGACGCCGTTGCCGGGCTCGGGCGCGAAGACGGGGACACCGGCGCGCTCGCCCACCACCTGCAACTGGGTGACCGCGTTGGGTCGCTGCAGGTCACACGCCACCAGCATCGGGGCATGATTCTGGTTGCGCAGCCAGCGGGCGAGCTTGCCGGCGAGCGTGGTCTTACCGGAACCCTGCAGACCGGCGAGCATGATCACGGTCGGCGGCTGTTTGGCGAACTGCAGCCTGCGGGTCTCCCCGCCGAGGATGCCGATCAGCTCCTCGTTGACGATCTTGACGACCTGCTGCGCCGGGTTGAGCGCCGCGGAGACCTCCGCACCCTTCGCCCGCTGCTTGATCTGCGCGATGAAGTCGCGCACGACCGGCAGCGCGACGTCGGCCTCCAGCAGCGCGATGCGGATCTCGCGCGCGGTGGAGTCGATGTCCGCGTCAGTCAGTCGCCCTTTGGAACGCAGGTTCTGCAGGACCGAGGTGAGCCGGTCGGAAAGGGTGTCGAACACGGGTACGGCACTCCAGGCATGTCGTGGGTATCACCACCAGGGTAGTCGCGAGAAGATGTCCCCGTGGCAAAGGCCAGTGTCTACATCTCCGTGGACGTCGAGGCGGACGGTCCGATCCCCGGTCCCTACTCGATGATCTCACTCGGCGCGTGCGTCGCCGGACGGCACGACGGCGACGTGTTCACCGCCGCCGATCCCGCGGCCCGGACGTTCTACCGGGAGCTCAGGCCGATCAGCGCCGAGTTCGTCCCGGAGGCCCTCGCGGTCAGCGGGCTGGACCGGGACGTCCTGGTCGAACAGGGCGCCGATCCCGCCGACGCGATGCGGGACTTCTCGGCGTGGGTACGGGAGGTGTCCGGACCGGCGGCCGCGGTGTTCACGGCGTACCCGGCGAGCTTCGACTGGATGTTCACGTACTGGTACGTGATGCGGTTCACCGGGTCGAGCCCGTTCGGTCACTCGCGGTGCCTGGACATGAAGACGTACTTCGCGGCCCGGGCCGGGCGGCCGATCAGCGGGGTGGCCAAGCGGACCATGCCGAAGCGGTTGCTCTCGGACCGCGAGCACACGCACAACGCGCTCGACGACGCGATCGAGCAGGGTGAGATGTTCGCGAAGCTGATGACCGAGACGTACTAGGACGCTTCCGGGCATCTCGGGGTGCCGGAAAGTGCATCTCGGGGTGCCGGTGTGGTGGACACGGGGTGCCGGTGTGGTGGACACGGCGGAGAACCGCCCGGGAGGCCCTACCCCTCGACGGGCCAGCCGGGCGGTTCACGGTCCGAGCAAGCACCCGAGTTTCACGGCGACCGCCCGGCCCCCGCCCGGACGATCTCCCTCCTTCGCCGTGTCCCCTCTCGCTTCCGCGCCTCCTCGCGACAGCCATAAGACTGCCGCCCGGCGGGGGTGTCCGGGCAGCGTGAGGGCACGCGTATCGCGGTGCGTAGGACTACTCAACCGGGTCAGGTGATTGCCGCCAGACGCACGGCTTCGGCCAGCTTCTCCCTGCTGGCGGCGGACAACGGGCCGCCGTCGGCCGCCTTGACGCAGAACGAGTCGACGGCCGTCGCGCCCAGGGTAGCGGCGCGGGCCCACAGCACGTCGGCGCCACACCGTTCCAGGGCTTCGGCGACGCGGTAGAGCAGCCCGATGCGGTCCACGGCACGCAGTTCGAGCACGACCGCGCTCGGATTGTCCTTGCCTGCCTCGTCGAACCACAGCACCCGTGGCTCGGGTGCGTCGTCCGGGCGTCCGCCGTAGTCGCGTTCCTTCGCCGCCAGTCGTTCGGCCAAGGGCAGGTTGCCGGACAACGCCAGGCCCATCTGCTCGCGCAGCAACGACTCGGCCGGCAACGAACCGAACCGTGGTGACGCCGTGAACACGTCCACCGCGATGCCGGCGTACGAGTCGACGCTCGCCGCGTGCACCTCAAGGGAGTTCAACGCGAGCACGCCCGCCGCCCGCGACAACAGCCCTGGCCGGTCGGGGGCGAAGACCGTGACGGTCACCATCCGGCCGGACGCCTCCACGTCCACGTCGTGCTTCCCGGACGCCGCAACGGCTTCCGCCCGCACACGCTGCGTCGGGTCGAGCGGGTCCGGCCGGTGGATCGGCTCACCCGCCATCGCCCGGCGGCTGTTGGCGACCAGATCGCCGATCAGAGCCGCCTTCCAGTCCGTCCACACGCCCGGCCCGGTCGCCAGCGAGTCCGCTTCGGCCAAGGCGTGCAACAACTCCAGCAACACCGGGTCGCCGCCGAGGGTCTCGGCGACCCGCATGATCGTCGTCTCGTCCGTCACGTCCCGCCGGGTCGCGGTGTCGGGCAGCAACAGGTGGTGGCGTACCATCGCGGCCAGCACGTCGACGTCCCCTTTGGACAGACCGAGCCGCTCGCCGACCTGGTTCGCCAGTGCCGCACCGACTTCGGAGTGGTCGGCCCGCCTGCCCTTGCCGATGTCGTGCAACAACGCGCCGAGCAGCAACAGGTCCGGCCGGGCCACCCGGGTGACCATCCGGCTGGCGTGCGCGGTGGCCTGGACGAGGTGCCGGTCGACCGTCCACTTGTGCGCGGCGTCGCGGGGCGGGAGATCACGAACGGCTCCCCACTCCGGGAACAGCCGTGCCCACAGACCGGTGCGGTCCAAGGCTTCGATCACGTCGATGAGGCCCTCACCCGTACCCAGCAACGCGATCAGTTCGTCACGGGCCTGGACCGGCCACGGGGCACGCGGTTCCGGCGCCGTTTCGGCGAGCCGTTGCAGGGTCGCGGGAGAGATCGGATGGCCGGTCCGCGCGGCCGCGGCGGCGACCCGCAGCAGCAGCGCGGGATCGCGGTGCGGCTCCGCGTCCCTGGCCAAGGCCACTTCGTTGCCGTGCAGGACAACGCCTTCGTCGAGCGGCCGGCGTTCCGGCCCACGTCTGAGCCTGCCGAGCACGCGGCGTGGCCCGTCGGAGGCGACCGTCCGGATGGCGACGTCCAGCGCGTACGCGACCGTCCGGCCCGCCCCGGAAAGCGCTCGTGCCAGGTCGAACCTGTCCCCCTTGTCCAGGGCCGCCGCCACCTCGTCGGCGTCCTGGGCACGCAGGACGTCGTTGGCGCGCCGGACGATCCGCCGGAACTCGGTGCGGACGTCCAGCAGCAACCGGTGCGCCTGGTGGAGTTCGTCGCTCGGCCGGTCGATCAGCTGGGCCACGGCCAACGCCCGCAACAGGCCGATGTCCCGCAGGCCGCCGCGGCCGTGCTTGAGGTCCGGCTCGACCCAGTGGGCCACTTCCCCGCTGCGCTGCCAGCGCGCCTTGGCGTCCTCGGCCAGCGCGGGAACCCGCTTGCGGGCCGACGTGCGCCACCGGTCACGGGCCGAGGTGGCCAGCCGGTCGGCGACTTGCGGGTCACCGGCGATGAGCCGGGCGTCGAGCAGACCGACGGCGGTACGCAGGTCGCTCGCGGCGACGTCGAGCGCCTCGCCGACGGTGCGGACCGAGTGGTCCAGCCCGATCCCGGAGTTCCACAGTGGATACCACAGCCGCTCGGCCAGATCCGGCACGGCGCCGCCGCGGCCCTCATGAACCAGAAGCAGGTCGAGGTCGGCGTACGGCACCAGTTCGCGCCTGCCGAGACCGCCGACCGCGACCAGCGCGACCCCCTGGTCCACGCCGATCCCGGCCTGCGCCGCGTGCGCGGTCAGCCAGAACTCGTGCAGATCGGTCAGCGCTTCCCGAAGCGCGTCGGGCGTGAGCCTGCGCTGGCCCGCGACCGGTTTGAGCAACCGGTCGCGGGCCTGCACGAGGTCAGCCGCTGACGGGACTTCCCCCGCGTCATGTCCCCCGTCCATCGTCACAGGGCGTCGGTACCACGTTCCCCGGTTCGCACCCGGACGATGGTGTCCACCGGCGTGACCCAGACCTTGCCGTCACCGATCTTGCCTGTCCGCGCCGCCTCCACCACGGCGTCGACCACCTTGTCCACGGCCGCGTCGTCGGTGAGCACCTCGATGCGCACCTTCTGCACGAAGTCCACCGCGTACTCGGCGCCCCGGTAGACCTCAGTGTGGCCTTTCTGCCTGCCGTAGCCACGGACCTCGCTGACCGTCATGCCGAGCACACCCAGCTGCTCGAGCGCTGCTTTGACGTCGTCAAGGGTGAACGGCTTGATGATCGCGGTTACGAGTTTCATGCCTTGCTCTCCTCAAGGGAAGCCGCGGAGTGTGCGCCACTGGGTTTGACGGAGTTGCTCAGACCGCCGCCACCGCCCAGACCACCGAAGTCGTAGGCGCTTTCGGCGTGCAGCGCCTCGTCGACACCGGTGACCTCGTCCTCCTTGGACGCCCGGAACCCGATGGTGACCTTGATCAGGAAACCGAGGACAAGGGTGACGACGAAGGAGTACGCCAGAACCGCGCCCGCCGCGACCGCCTGCTTGCCCAGCTGGGCGAAACCGCCGCCGTAGAACAGGCCGTCGGCGCCCGCCGAGTTCACCGAAGTGGTGGAGAACAGGCCGAGCAGCAGGGTGCCGACCAGGCCACCGACCAGGTGCACACCGACGACGTCGAGCGAGTCGTCGAAGCCGAACTTGAACTTCAGGCTCACCGCGAGGGCGCACAGCACACCGGCGATCACACCGATGGCCAGCGCACCGAGCGGGCTGACAAAACCGGCTGCCGGGGTGATCGCGACCAGACCGGCGACGGCACCGGACGCGGCACCCAGCGTGGTCGGCTTGCCGTACTTGATCTGCTCCACCAGCAGCCAGCCGATGACCGCCGCAGCGGTGGCGACGGTGGTCGTGGTGAACGCGACCGCGGCGGTCTGGTTGGCGCCCAGCGCCGAACCGGCGTTGAAGCCGTACCAGCCGAACCACAGCAGGCTGGCGCCCAGCAGCACGAACGGGACGTTGTGCGGGCGGCCGGTGTCCTTCGGCCAGCCGGTCCGCTTGCCCAGCACGATGACCAGGGCGAGCGCGGCGGCACCGGCGTTGATGTGCACTGCCGTGCCACCGGCGAAGTCCAGGGCCTTGAGCTGGTTGGCGATCCAGCCGCCGACCACCGACCCGTCGGCGGAGGAGAACGCGAAGACCCAGTGCGCCACCGGGAAGTAGACGATGGTCGCCCACAGCGCCGCGAAGATCGTCCACGCCCAGAACTTGGCCCGGTCGGCGATCGCGCCGGAGATCAGGGCGACGGTGATGATCGCGAACATCAGCTGGAACATCACGAACGCGAGCACCGGGTACTGGTGACCAGCCGGATCCTCAGGCGTGGGGGCGGTACCGGACACGGCACCGACGGTCCCTTCGAGCCCCACGTTGTCGAAGTTGCCCACCAGGCCGCCGAACGCGTCGTTGCCGAAGGCGAGCGAGTAGCCGTAGAGCACCCAGAGAACCCCGACCACGCCGAGCGCGATGAAGTTCATCATGAGCATGTTGAGCACGCTCTTCGAGCGGACCATGCCGCCGTAGAAGAACGCGAGCCCTGGTGTCATCAACATGACCAGGGCGGCACTAGCCAGGATCCAGGCTGTGTCTCCTGCGTTCACATCGTCCTCCCGTGCTGTGTTTTGCCCCGGCAGGATCGATAAGCGGTGTTTCCTGAGATGGCACCGCGCGTTTCGCCGCTGTGAACTGTGCAACACCCATTGTTACAAGCGCGTTTCCTCCCTGGTCGTGTTCGGATCGTTACCAATCGGACATCCCGCTTTGTGGCACCGGGCGCGGCTGGATAGCTTCTAGGGACGATGAGCCGAGGTAGGAGCGACGAGAAGGCCGGCAAGCCGGTGGGTTTCCCACCGGTGGCGTTGGGCGCTTTGTGGTGCCCGCACTGCCAGTCGCCGTTCACGCAGGAGGGCAGGGCCCTCCGGTGCGCGACCGGGCACAGTTTCGACCTGGCCAAGCAGGGTTACGTGAACCTGCTCGGGTCCGGGGTCGGCGACACCAAGGAAATGGTGGCCGCCCGCGACGAGTTCCTCGCGGCGGGCCACTACGCGCCGCTCGCCCGGCTGGTCGCCCATGAGGCAGCCCGTGACCTGCGGCGCAACGCCCTCGTGGTGGACGCGGGCACCGGTACGGGTTACTACCTCGCGGCGACATTGGCCCGTGCCCCGGCGGCGTCCGGGCTCGGCATGGACACGTCCACCGCCGCCTTGCGCCGTGCGGCACGCGCACATCCGGGTATCGGCGCGGTCGCGTGGGACCTGTGGAAGCCGTGGCCGCTGCGGGCCGGGTCCGCCGACGTGATCATGAACATCTTCGCGCCGCGCAACCTGGCGGAATGCCATCGGATACTCCGGCCGGACGGCACGCTCGTGGTCGTCACCCCGGACTCGATGCACCTGTCCGAGCTGCGCACGTACATGGACATGCTCGAAGTCGACGCGGACAAACTGACCCGGCTCGACTCGTCACTGCAGTCCCAGTTCTCGTTGACCGGACGGCACGACTGCGAGATCGAGCTGACACTGGACCCTCCGGACGTGCACCGAGTCGTTCACATGGGACCCAACGCCTACCACGTGCCGCCCGCCGCGCTGGCCGCCATCCGGCGGACGCTGACGGTCACCGCCGCGTTCGTGGTTTCGGTCTACCGGAGGGAACCGTGATCGAGGTTCCGGCAACGGCCATCACCGATCCCGGCTGGCTGAGCGAGCAGCTCTCCTTGTCGGCGAAGCGTTATCCGTTGGGCGACCGCGTCACGCTCGGGGTGCTGTGGTGGTACTCGGCCAGTTCGGTGTTGTTCGGCGCGGTCGTGGAGGCTCGTGACCCCGCACTGGAGGCAGTGACGTTGCTGCTGGAGCGGGACGGCCGGGTACGGGAGGCCCGATCGCCGGTGTTCGACGGCGATCTGCCCGCCCGGACGCACGAGATGCTGACGTCAGCGATCTCGTCGATCGCCACGGTCAGCGGAGCGCGGGAGCGCCAACTGTGGGCGATCGCCGCGGATTCGCTCGCCACGCGGATGTTGTGGGCGGGCAAGACGTCGCAGGCGCCCGATCTCGCCGCCGCGATCGGGCCGGAGCTGCCGGCGCCCCGGTACGTCGAGGTGCGCGGCAGGGAGTTCGTCAGGCGGGTGTCGTGCTGCCTGATCTACCTCGGCACCTCGGAGCAGAAATGCACGAGTTGCCCCAGGCAGAAGCCGTCGGAACGGCTCGACCGGCTCTCCCGTCTGGTGGGATGACCGTCCCGCTGCGACTACGGTGTGCCTTGTGAGTGAACGTACGTGGGGTTTCCGGACCAGGGCGCTGCACGCCGGCGGCTCGCCCGACCCGACGACCGGGGCCCGGGCCGTCCCCATCTACCAGTCGACGAGCTTCGTCTTCGAGGACACGACCGACGCGGCGAACCTTTTCGCATTGCAGAAGTACGGCAACATCTACAGCCGGATCGGCAATCCGACGGTCGCCGCGTTCGAGGAGCGGATCGCCAGCCTGGAGGGCGGGATCGGCGCCGTGGCCACCGCCAGCGGGCAGGCCGCGGAGTTCCTCACGTTCACCGCGTTGGCTGAGGCAGGCGAGCACATCGTCTCGGCGAGCGGCTTGTACGGCGGAACGGTCACCCAGCTCGACGGCACACTGCGTCGCCTGGGTATCACCACGACGTTCGTCGACGGGGATGTGTCCGCCTACGAAGCCGCGATCACGGACAAGACGAAGTTGATCTACACCGAGGTGATCGGCAACCCGTCCGGCGCCATCGCCGACCTCGAAGGCCTGGGCGACCTGGCCCGTTCGGCCGGGATTCCGCTGGTCGTCGACGCGACACTGGCGACGCCGTACCTCTGCCGCCCGTTGGAGCACGGCGCCGACATCGTCCTGCACTCGGCCACGAAGTTCCTCGGCGGACACGGCACGACACTCGGTGGCGTGGTCGTCGAGTCCGGCCGGTTCGACTGGGGCAACGGCAAGTTCCCGCGGATGACGGAAGTCGTGCCGTCGTACGGGGGCCTGAAGTACTGGGAGAACTTCGGCGAGTACGCGTTCTGCACGCGGCTTCGGGCCGAGCAGCTGCGTGACATCGGCGCCGTGCTGTCGCCGCACTCGGCTTTCCTTCTGTTGCAGGGCGTCGAGACGTTGCCGCAGCGGATGGACGAGCACGTGGCCAACGCCAGGAAAGTGGCGGAATGGCTCGCGCAGGACGACCGGGTGGCGTGGGTCGGTTACGCGGGACTGCCTTCCCATCCGCATCACGAACGTGCCAGGAAGTACCTGCCGCAGGGCCCGGGTGCCGTGTTCTCGTTCGGCGTCAAGGGCGGCCGGGCGGCGGGCCGGAAGTTCGTCGAGTCCGTGGAGTTGTTGAGCCACTTGGCCAACGTCGGTGACGCCCGGAGCCTCGTGATCCACCCGGCGTCCACGACCCACCAGCAGTTGTCCGAGGACCAGCTCGTCGCGGGCGGGGTCGGCCCGGACCTGGTCCGGCTTTCGGTCGGGCTCGAGGACGTCGACGACATCCTGTGGGACATCGACCAGGCGCTCGCTCAGGCGGTGAAGGCATGACTTGGCAAGGCCCTTCGGCGTCCCGCCGGCGCGCGATCCTGCTGGACACCAAACGGGTCGCGGTGGTCGGCGCGTCGGCGAACACCGCGCGCCCGAGCTACTTCGTGGCCACGTACCTGTTGTCGTCGACCTCCTACGAGGTGTTCTTCGTCAATCCCCGGCTGGACTCCCTGCTGGGTGAGCCGGTGTACCCGGCGCTGGCCGACCTGCCGAAGCCGCCGGACCTGGTGTCGGTCTTCCGTAAGCACGACGACCTCCCCGGTGTCGCCGAGGAGGTCGTCGACGCGGGCGCTCGTACGCTGTGGCTTCAGCTCGGGCTCTGGCACGAGCCGGTCGCCCGGCGCGCCGAGGACGCCGGGCTGGACGTCGTGATGAACCGGTGCGTGAAGATCGAGCACGCCCGGTTCGCGGGCGGGCTGCACCTCGCGGGCTTCGACACCGGCGTCATCTCCTCACGGCGCAACAAGTTCCGCTGACTCAGCCCTTGTGCGCCTTGGCCGCGGCGAAGCAGAACGCGCCGTATGCGGCGAACCCCAGCGCGACGACGAACAACAGGATCGAGCCGAAGGTCTGGGCCTGCAACGTCTTCAGCGCGCCGTCCAGGCCCTGGGCCTGGCCCGGGTCGGCGTTGACCGCGGCGATGCCGACCAGGATGCCGATGATCCCGTACGCGACACCCTTGGCGCAGTGCCCGGCGACACCCAGCGGCTCGGCGGCGTTCGGCAGCTGTGCGCGGTTAAGGTCCTCCATGAACTTCTTCTTCACGCCACGGCGGATGGCCGCGACCGCCACGCCGAGGATGACCAGCGCGAGGATGCCGACCAGGATCCGGCCGAACGGCTGAGCCATCAGCGTGGCCGTCCACTCCTGAGTGGACTGGTTGCTCGAGCTCCCGCCGCCGGTCCCGGTCGCCAGCTCGATGGTGTAGATGCCGACCGTGGCCGAGACGAACGCCCGCGAGCCCGCGCCGAACTTGCGCAGGAAACGTTTGCGGCCCTGCTCCACCCACGTGTAGCCGTTGAAGATCAGCAGGATCTGCCAGAGCGCGTACGCGAACAAGCCGATCGCGAGCCCCCATAACAGGACCGGGCCGAGCGGCGACTCGGCGAGTGACCCGACCGCGCCCTTCTGATCGGCCTGTTCGGACTCACCGAACACGACCTGGAGCGCGAGCCACGCGACAAGCAGGTGCACGACGCCGTAACAGATCATGCCGAATCGACCGAGCCACTCGGTGGCCTTGTTGCTCCGCACGTCAACCACGACCATCAACTCCCTTCGCCCAGGGATTGACAGTCACGGCGATCCGCAAACTACGGCAAACGGTCCTGCCAGCGAGTGACCAGCAGGTTACGGCCTTCCTCGGTCAACGAACCCCACAGCCGCAGCCGTGCCATACCGCCGTCCGGATACACGTCCAGCCGGGCTTGCGTGGCCTCGTGCTCGTCGGTGACCCGGAACAGGTGCCTGGTGTCGGGCTGCAGGCGTTCACGGGTGAGCAGCCGCTTCCACTCGCCGGACGCGTCCGCGCAGCTCACCGACGCCCAGCCGGGCGCGTTTCCCTTGAAATGACTGGTGTCCAGCTCGATCAGCCGGATGATGCCCTTGGCCGCGAGCCGCAACGACACCCAGTCGTTGCCGTCGTCCCTGCGCCGCGAGGTTTCCCAGCCCTCACCCATCACCGCGGCCGGTCCGGGCGCGATCAGGTTGTTCGGCGACGAGTAGAACCTGTTGCTGCAGTCGGCGATCTCGGCACCGTTCGCCAGCGCGGCCAGGTCCAGGTGGTCGAAGTTCAGGAAGTTCGGGTCGGCGACGGGCGATCCGTGTACCCGCAGCCGGGCCACGCCGCCGTCCGGGTAGATCGTCAACCGGACGTGCGTGTAGCGGTGGGTGTCCGTGACGTCGAACAGGTTCCTGGTGTCCCCTTCGAGCGGGGACTTCGGCAGCACGGTCGTCCAGCCGGTCAGCTCGTCCGGGCTCGGGTAGCCCTCGGCGCCGCACGCCTCGACCGAGGCGAACGGCGGGTAGTTGCCGGTGAAGAACGCCGTGTCGATCACCAGGCCCTTGATCACCCCGGGCATGCCGAGCCGGACGATCGCCTGGTCGACGCCGTCCGCGCGGCGCCGCCGGGTCTCCCAGCCGTCGTAGACCTGTCCTTTGTGGCCGAAGGTGTACGGCTGGAAGACCGGCTCGTCCGGCTTGATCAGGTTCTCCCGTTCGGCGAAGAACTCGTCGTTGGCCCACACCACCGCCCCGCCGAACCGGCGGCCGGCCAGATCGGGGTTCTCCTGCCAGTTCAAGCGTCCTCCCGGCCGAGCAGATCACCGTGCATCTCCTCGCCGGTGACCTTGATGCCCCGCAGCCACGTCGACACGACCCGGCCTGCCAGCGGCACCCCGTGATACGCCGTGACGGGGTTTCGGTGGTGCAACTGCTCTGCCTGCACGACGAAGGCCTCGTCCGGCGCGAACACGCAGAAATCGGCGTCGTACCCCGGCGCGATCTGGCCCTTGTGCCGCATCCCGGCCAGCTTGGCAGGCCGGTGCGCCATCCATTCGGCCACGTCGAACATGGTGTGGCCGCGGCGACGGGCCTGCGTCCACACCGCGGGCAGGCCGACCTGCAGACCGGCGATGCCGCCCCACGCGTCGCCGAAGTCGCCGGTGTCGAAACGTTTCAGCTGGACCGTGGTCGGCGAGTGGTCGCTGACGACGAAGTCGATCAGGCCGTCCGCCAGGCCCCGCCACAGCGCCTCGCGGTTGGCCGCCTCGCGGATCGGCGGGCAGCACTTGAACTGCGTCGCGCCGTCCGGGATCTCCTCGGCGACGAACGTGAGGTAGTGCGGGCACGTCTCCACGGTCAGCTCGATGCCCTCGGCTTTGGCCTCGGCGATCATCGGCAGGGCGCTCGCGGACGACAGGTGCAGGATGTGCACCCGCGCCCCGGTCCTGCGGGCCAGCCCGATCACGCGGGAGATGGCCGTGTTCTCGGCCCGCTCCGGCCGGGACGCGAGGAAGTCGGCGTACTTGCGGCCGCCCGCCGACGTGATCGAGTGCTCGTCCTCGGCGTGCACGATCATCAGCCCGTTGAACCGGTTCATCTCGCTCAGCGCGGCCTCGAACTCCTCGAAGCTCAGGTGGCCGAACTCGTCCACACCGGAGTGCAGCAGGAAGCTCTTGAAGCCGAACACGCCGGCCTCGTGCATGGGCCGCAACTGCTTGACGTTGCCGGGCACCGCGCCGCCCCAGAACCCGACGTCGACGTGCAACCGGCCTTCGGCGGTCTTGCGCTTGACGTCGAGCGCCTCCACGTCGACGGTCGGCGGCAGGCTGTTGAGCGGCATGTCCAGCAGGGTCGTCACGCCGCCCGCGGCGGCCGCGCGGGTCGCGGTCTTGAACCCCTCCCACTCGGTCCGGCCGGGGTCGTTGACGTGCACGTGGGTGTCGACGAGACCGGGGAGCAACACCTGGTTGGCGCCGAGCTCGATCACCCGGTCGGCGTCAAGCGCACTGTTCAACGGTTCGACGGCGACGATGCGCCCCTCCCGCACGCCGACAGTCCCCTCGGTCTCACCGGCCGAGGTGATCATCCTGCGGGCCCGGAACACCAGGTCCAGCACCTGCCACCCTCTTTCCGCTTCGTGCTCTTTCGCTTCCGGCAACGGCACCTCGGGCTAGTGTGGGCCCGTGCCTGCCGTCAACCTGCACCGATTCAACTCGGCCCCGGCCGACGACCTGCGTCCGTTGCTGAGAGATTGTCTCGCGGTGCCTCGCTGGGCCGACGAGGTGCTCGCCCTGCGGCCGTTCGCCGACCGTGCGACATTACTGTCCGTGGCCTTCTCCCGCGCCCGTGAGCTGAGCAATGACGAGCTCCACCTGGCGATGGCCGCCCATCCGCGGATCGGCGAGCGACAGGATGGCGACGCTTGGTCACAGGCCGAGCAGTCCGGCGTGGACCAGTCCTTGGGATCGCGGTTGCAGGTGGCGAACCAACGCTACGAAGAGAGATTCGGTCACATCTACCTGGTGTACGCCTCCGGGCGGACCGGCGAGGAGCTGCTGGAGATCCTGGAACAGCGCCTGGGCAACTCCCCGGCGGACGAACTGCGGATCGTGAACGAGGAGCTGGCGAAGATCGCACTGCGGCGGCTCGAGCAGCTGGTGACCGATGTCTAGCGCGGTCACGACGCACGTGCTGGACGCGGCCCTCGGCCGTCCCGCGGCCGGTGTCCCCGTGCGCCTGGAGGCCGCGGACGGGACACAGGTCGGCTCGGGGATGACCGACGCCGACGGCCGCCTGCGGTCGCTGGGGCCTTCGTCGCTCGATCCAGGCGTCTACCGGTTGGTGTTCGATGTCCTTGCCTACCACGGGCCGGACGCGTTCTACCCGACGATCACGGTGGAGTTCCGGATCTTCACGGCCGGGGACCACCACCACGTGCCGATCCTGCTGAGCCCGTTCGCGTATTCGACGTATCGAGGGAGCTGAGTTGTCGTACAGCCTGGGGCCGAACCAGTACGGCAAGGCCGAGGTCCGCATGGTGACGGTGACCCGATCGGGCTCGACACATTCAATGCAGGACCTGACCGTGAGCACATCGTTGCGAGGTGCGTTGGAAGCCACGCACCTGACGGGTGACAACAGCGACGTCGTGGCGACGGATACGCAGAAGAACACGGTGTACGCCTTCGCCAAGGAGGAACCGGTCGGCGAGATCGAGGACTTCGCCCTGCGGCTCGGGCGGCACTTCGTCGATTCTTTCGGGCAGATCACCGGTGCCCGCGTGATGATCGACTCGCATCCGTGGGACCGAATCAACGGGCATGCCTTCTCGCGGGGTTCCAGCGAGGTCCGGACGACCGCGGTGACCGTTTCCGGCGACCGGCACTGGGTTGTGTCGGGTTTGCGTGACCTGGTCGTGCTGAAGACGACCGGTTCGGAGTTCCACGGCTTCCCAAGGGACAAGTACACGACCTTGCCCGAGACCACGGACCGCATCCTGGCCACCGCGGTGACGGCCCGGTGGCGGTACCAGGGTTCCGGCGTCTCCTGGACTTCGAGCTTCACCTCGATCCGTTCGCTGCTGGTGGAGACCTTCGCGTCGAAGCACAGCTTGTCCTTGCAGCAAACGCTTCACGCGATGGGTGCCGCGGTGGTGGAGGCTCATCCGGAGGTGGCGGAGATCCGGCTGTCCATGCCGAACAAGCACCACTTCGTTGTCGATTTGTCTCCTTTTGGCCTGGAGAACGACAACGAGGTGTTCTACGCGGCCGACCGGCCTTACGGGCTCATCGAGGGCAGCGTGATCCGCGACGACGCCGAGGACCCCGGCGACGCCTGGTACACCCTGCCCGCTTTCTAGGGCCAGGAAACGGCGTCGAACTCGCCTCGCTCGGCCATCAGGAACTTCGCCCGCTTGATCAAGCCCGGCCGGGTGCGCGCCAGTTCGGCCAGATCTATCTCACCGAGGAGCGCGAGCAGTCCCGGCACAGGCGGTACCGTCTCGAAGCCCCGCTCGGCCATCCGCAACCGCGCGTCGAGGACGTAGTCGGGGATCTCCCGGAGCTCGTCGAACGCCTTGAAGAATTCGACCATCACGATCACGGTGTGGCGGCGTGCAGGCGTTGTGTGCGGTCATCGCGGGAAAGCCCGCGGCCCGAAGCATTGGTGACGAGCTCGTGAGACCAGCGGATGAACTCGGCTTTCGCGTCGAACCAGCCGAGCAGCCCCCAGAGGTCGACGCCGGAGCCCGCGAGCAACGCGCCGCCGAGCACCTTGTCAAGGGCTGTGACGATCTTGCTTTCCTTGGCGCCCAGCAACTTCACCGCGTCCGCGTAGCTCAGCATCGCCATCCGGCAATCCTGCCCTACGCCCCGGTTAGCGGCTGCGCGACTACTTGACTCGGAGTGACCGGAGAAGTGACGTGACCGCTTCGCGAGGTACCCTCAACACGACGGCCGGGTTCTTGCTGTCACGCACCGCCGCGAGCCCCTGCTTGACTTCGACACAGTCGCCGTTCGGCGCACTGGCACTGGACTTTCGCCAGATCTTGCCTTCATCAGGCGCCATCATCCCGTCACTCCATTCCATAAAGGATCTCAGCGATGAGCTTGACCGACTCATCAGGGCTCAATGCCACTTTCGTGCGAAGGTACTCCGCGTCCTCGACGTATTTCGCGACCTCATCGGGATCACGCAGGATCACCGACGCGTAGTGGTGATCAAGCAGAACGATCGGGCTCGCCGTCGCGAACTCGATCAACTCGAACTGTCCGGCCAGCATCGGGTGGTACCCCGTCGTCAAGCTGGGCACCACTTGAACCACGACGTTCGGCAACTCGGCCAACTTCAGGATGTGCCGCAGCTGGTATGCCATCTCGTCTGGCGGGATCACAGGGCGGACCAGCGCCTCGGAGTCGATCAACGCGAACAGGTCGACCGGGTTACGCCGAACAAGGATGTCCCTGCGACCAGCCCGGAGGGCGACGTGCGCCTCGATGTCGGACATTCCGCCGAAGATCGCTCGTGAGTAATCGCTGGTCTGCACAAGCCCAGGGAGCAGCAAAGGACCGGCGGCAGTGATCCGTCTCGCGGCCCGCTCGTGGTCGATCAACTGCACCATCGTCTCGTTGATCACCGCGGGGCCGACGCTCAGTTGGCTGGGGTTGTCGGTGGCCTGAGCAAGCAAGCCGATGGCTCGTTCACGCTCATCCAGGTCGGTTCCCAACGCATCCAGCAAACGCTCGACCTCACCAGTCGACGGGATCGCGGATTCACCGTTCTCGATTTCCGAGATCCGTGAGTGAGCCTTGAACCCTGCGGCGGACGCGAGTGCGCGCTGGGTCAACTGGGCTTGCTTGCGCGCACTGCGCAGCAGTGCCCCGAGCTCGCGGAGAGCCGCGCTCTTCTTGTTCGCGTCCACAGAACAAAGCGTACGACGGCCGACGGCCTTGATCGGGATCGCCCGTTCGGGGAATTGTCAGCTTGTTCGCGAACATGCACACTTGTTCGCGAACAACGGCCGCAGTCTGGCCGAAGGATGAGGGCTACTGCGGCGGAGTGTGAACGCGATGGGCAAGTGGGTCGTGAGCAGCGCCGCAGGCGCCGCGCAAGGAACGCCGATCGGGTTCATCGAGTCGATGCCCACCGGCCTGATCCATATCAGGATCGACGGTCACGTCACCCCTGACACCGCGGAAAGCATCCGGACGAAACTTTCGATCGCCATCAATGATGCAAAGCCGAGGCGACCATGACACACGTTCTTGCCGTCGTCCTCAGCGAGGCGATGGTCAAGCGGCTGGCTGGACTAGATCGGCTGGCACGCGAGTCTGATCTGCCCGCCCGGGCCGAACTGAGAAGTCTGATCTCGGCGGTAAGGGCGATTCTCGACCTGCACCGACCTGATCACAGCGGCCGATGCCGAGGCTGTCCGGGATGGCGGCGCGACTACAGGTTTCCTTGCCGGATCTGGCTGATCGCACACCGTCATCTGCTTGTCCCGGCAACCGATTGCTCAACCACTGGATCACATGAGGAGCTCAGTCATGACCGATTTCACGAAGCACTCCCCTGACGACTCGGAACTCCGCGAACTCGTTGCGGCGCAAGCGCCTCGTCTGTTCGCTGCCGTTGCGACGAAACATGACGAGACGAGTGTCGTCGGCTGGGGTATGGAGTTCGAAGACAGTGCGTACATGGTCAGCGCCGACGGCAGGAACCAGTACTTCCTGGCCGAGGCCGAGAACGCACTGAAGTACGTCCGCAGTGAACCGGAGACCACGCATGACCTTGTGTGGGTCGTCCCTGGCACGAATGGCCGTGTGGAGGATGCCTGTCAGCCTAAAGAGTGAGGCAGGGTGGCTGCTCGGGCTGGCACGGTGGAGGCATGTCATTTCTGACGAAAACGCTTGCCGCCGGGGTGGTGAGCGCCGCAGTGCTGGTCGGGGCACCGGTCAGCGCGTCGGCGAAGGTGGCGTTCTCGCTTCCCGCTCCTACCGGGCACCATCAGGTCGGGACCACGGAGATCCACCTGGTCGACGGCGACAGACAGGATCCGTGGAAGCCGGATCGCAAGCGGGAACTCATGATCAGCGTCTGGTATCCCGCCAAGGACACCCGGCACCACCCGCGGGCGCAGTGGTTGCCGGACGGACTGTTCGCTTCGGTCGATGCCTTCGCCGCGGAGGCTGGGATTCCGAAGGGGTCGGTGGACTGGACCGGACCGAAGACGTCCGGGCACGTCGACGCACCCGCCAAGCCGGGGAAACGGCCGGTCGTGCTGTACTCGCCGGGCTTTGGAGGGCCGCGGGCGGTCGGGACCGCGCTCGTCCAGGAGCTGGCCTCGCGGGGCTACGTCGTGGTCACGATCGACCACACCTTTGAGACAACCGTGGAGTTCCCTGGCGGAAGGGTGGAACACCCCGTCGAGATCCCGGCGGAGCAGATGGCGAAGGCCCTGCGGGCCAGGGGCGACGACACCCGGTTCGTGCTCGACGAGCTCGCCGACAGGGGATGGCACCTGGACGACGTCGGCATGTTCGGCCACTCCTACGGCGGGTTCACCGCTGGCGAGACGATGTTGCACGACCGCCGGATCGACGCGGGCATCAACATGGACGGCGGCATGTTCGCCGAGTTCGGGGACGTCGCCGAGCGTGGACTGGACCGGCCGTTCATGTTGCTGGGCGGACAACTGCTCGACGAGAACGGCGTGCTCGTCGACCACTCGCCGTTCACGGACATCGACCCGTCCTGGCCGCAGTTCTGGGCCAACCAGACCGGCCCGAAGCGGTCGGTCGTGCTGACGGGCGCGCGTCACCACAACTTCAGCGACCTTCAGGTCATCCTGCCGCAACTGGTCAAGCCGTTGAACCTGCCCGAGGACCACTTCGTGGAGCTCATCGGCACGATCGACCCCGCCAAGGCCTACAAGGCGCAGTACACCGACATCCGCAGGTTCTTCGACCGCTACCTCTCGTGAGTGTTTATCCGTGTTCTAACACCGATAAACACTCACGAGGGGGTCAGTAGTCGATGCGGTCGGGTTTGGCCAGCCACGCGGAGAAGGGTTCGAAGTTCTGCTCGGCAGGCAGGCTGTACACCGGTACGGGCCACTTGTCGCGTGGCTGGTCGAACAGGTCGTAGAACGCCCGGTCGTCGAAGCCCGCCTTGGCGGCGTCGTCACGGTCGGCGCCGTAGATGACCCGGTCGAGTCGTGCCCACAGGGCCGCCGCGAGGCAGAGTGGGCACGGCTCGCACGACGAGACCAGCACGCAGCCGGAAAGCCTGAAGTCACCGATCGCCTGGCAGGCGTTGCGGATCGCGACGACTTCGGCGTGCGCGGTCGGGTCGAGGGCCGGCGTCACCTGGTTCGTGCCGGTGGCGACCACCTCGCCGTCCCGCACCACGATCGCGCCGAACGGGCCGCCGCCTGCCGCGACGTTCTCCTTGGCCAGGCGGACCGCCTGGCTCAGCCACTCCTGCTCCATCAACTGGTCTCCGTGATGTGTTCTGGCCGCACGGGCACACGGGTCAACGCCATGCCGGTCGCGGCTCGGATCGCGGCCACAATGGCCGGGGTGGACGAGATCGTCGGCGGTTCGCCGACTCCCCGCAGGCCGTACGGTGCGTGCGGGTCGGGGCGTTCGAGCACGTCGATGACCATCGGGGGCATGTCCAGCACGGTCGGGATCAGGTAGTCGGTGAACGACGGGTTGCGGATCTTCCCGTCCGCCAGCTGGATCTCCTCCATCACCGCCAGCCCCAGGCCTTGCGCCGTGCCGCCCTGGATCTGGCCGAGCACCGCCTCCGGGTTGATCGCCTTGCCGACGTCCTGCGCGCACACCAGCTCGACCACCTTCACCAGGCCGAGTTCCACGTCGACGTCGACAACCGCCCGGTGCGCGGCGAACGCGTACTGCACGTGCGCGTTGCCCTGGCCGGTCTCCGGGTCGAGCCGGTAGGTCGGCCGGTGCCGCCATTCCACGACCTCGTCGATCACGTCCGTGCCGAGCACTTCCACGATCTTGTCGTGGTCCAGCGGGAGGTCGGTGTGCCCGATCCGTTCGAACAGCGCGGCCCGAACGGCGGCACAAGCCGCTCGCAGTGCGCCGCCGGTGACGTAGGTCTGACGTGACGCGGACGTCGACCCCGCGTCCCCGATCGACGTGTCCATCGGCTCGATGGTCACCACGTCAACGCCCAGTTCGGTCCGGGTGATCTGCTGCAGGACCGTCACGAGCCCTTGTCCGACCTCCACCGCAGCCGTGTGCACGGACGCCACGGCCTGCCCACCGATCACCGACAGCCGCACTCGGACAGTGGAGTAATCGTCGAAGCTGTCGGAGAAACCGACGTTCTTGATGCTGACGCCATAGCCCACACCGCGCACGACACCCTCGCCATGAGTGGTGTTGGAGACGCCGCCTGGCATGTCGGTCAGGTCGTTTCCCTTCGCGGGCAACGGTTTGTCCCGGACCAAAGTGAGCAGTTCGACGACGGGCGCGGGCGAGTCGACGACCTGGCCGGTCGGCATGACCGCGCCTTCGCTCATCGCGTTGCGAATCCGCACCTCGACCGGGTCGAGCCCCACTGCGTCCGCCAGTCTGTCCATCTGGGACTCATAGGCGAAAGCTGCCTGCACGGCACCGAAACCACGCATCGCGCCACACGGTGGGTTGTTGGTGTAAACACCCCAGCAGTCCACGGTCACGCTGGGCACGTCGTACGGCCCGACCCCGAGCGTCGCCGCGTTCGCCACGACCGCGCCGGTGCTGGACGCGTAAGCGCCGCCGTCGAGGTAGATCCGGGCCTTGACGTAGACGATCTTGCCGTTCCGGGTGGCGCCGTGCTCGTAGTACATCCGCGCGGGATGCCGGTGGACGTGGCCGTAGAACGATTCCTCACGGTTGTAGACCATCTTCACCGGTTTGCCGGTGCGCAACGCCAGCATGCACGCGTGGACCTGCATCGACAGGTCCTCACGGCCACCGAACGCGCCGCCGACACCCGACAACGTCAGCCGCACCTTCTCCGGCGGCAACCCGAGAGCGACCGCGATCTGCCGCTGGTCGGCGTGCAGCCACTGGGTCGCGATGTACAGGTCGACCGAGCCGTCGTCGGCGGGCACCGCGAGACCGGACTCCGGGCCCAGAAAGGCCTGGTCCTGCATGCCCACTTCGTACTCGCCGGTGACCACCACGTCCGCGCGGACGTCCTGCGGGCCGTGCCGGACCTTCACGTGCCGGACCACGTTCCCGTTCGGGTGCAACGGTTCCGCGCGCCCGTGCGCCGCGTCCTCGGTGTTCACGACGGGCGGCAGGACCTCGTACGCCACCTCGATGCGCTTCATCGCGCGGCGCGCGGTCTCGGGGTGGTCGGCGGCTACCAGGGCGACGGGTTCGCCCTGGTAGCGGACCACGTCCTCGGCCAACACCGGCTGGTCGGGGTGTTCGAGGCCGTAGATGTTGGTTCCCGGCACGTCTTCGTGCGTGAGCACCGCCTGGACACCCGGAACCCGCAAGGCCTCGGTGATGTCGATGGACGTGATCCGGGCATACGGATGCGGGCTGCGCAACGTCACGCCCCACACCATGTCCTCATGCCACAGGTCCGAGGAGTACGCGAACTCGCCCCGCGCTTTCAGAGCGCCGTCGGGCCGTTGGGCGTTCGTGCCGATACCGCCCTGCGTGGCGACAGTCGTGGTCATGACCGGGCCGCCATCCTGACCGCGTCCAGGATCTTCTCGTATCCCGTGCACCGGCAGAGGTTCCCGGCCAGCGCCTCCCGGATCTCCGGATCGGACGGCTGCGGCGTACGGGTGAGCAAGTCGTGCGCGGCGACAACAAGGCCAGGCGTGCAGAATCCGCATTGGACCGCCCCGGCGTCCACAAAGGCCTGCTGGACGCGGTCGAGCGTGTCACCGGAAGCCAGACCTTCGACCGTCCTGACCTCACGCCCCTCGGCCTGACCGGCGGCGACGAGGCACGCACACACCGGCGTGCCGTCCATGTAGACCGTGCACGAGCCGCATTCGCCTTGCTCGCAGGCGTTCTTCGAGCCAGGCAGGCCGAGTCGCTCACGCAGCACGTACAGCAGGCTCTCCCCCGGCCAGACGTCGTCAACCTGCCGTGCTTCGCCGTTGACGGTGATGTTCACGCGCATGACCGTTCTCCTTCGCGATACGCGTCCCACGCCCAGCCCAGCGCCCGCCGCGCCAGCACCGCCAGCGCGTGCTTGCGGTACGCCGCGCTGCCGCGGACGTCGTCGATCGGCTCGGCGGCCGACGCGACCAGCTCGCCGAACCGCCGCTTGGCCGAGTCGGGCAGCGCCTGGGGCGACTCCCAGTCGAGCACCTCGGTCAGGAAGTCCTCGGCCTGCCGCACCCGCCGGGGCGTCGGCGCGGCCGAGCCGATGGCCGCACCGGCACGGGACTCGTTGGGATGCAAGCTGATCGCGAACGAGCACACCGCGATGACCATCGCGTTGCGTGTCCCGACCTTCGCGAACTGCTGCGGACCTGTGGCCTTCGGCAGGCGGATCGAGGTGATCAGCTCGTCGGGTTCCAGCGCGTTGCGTTTCACGCCAAGGTAGAACTCGCTCGCCGGGATGCTCCGGGTGCCACGGGCCGAGGCGACCTCGACGACGGCGTCGGACGCCAGCAACACCGGATGTGTGTCACCGGCCGGCGAAGCGGCGCCCAAGTTGCCGCCGACCGTGCCCCGGTTTCGGATCTGCGGCGACCCGACCGTGCGGGAAGCGATCGCCAGGCCGGGCAGGTCCGTGCCCAGCTCGTTGATCAGGCGCGTGTACGGCAGGGCGGCGCCGAACGTGACAACTGAATCGTCGCGTGACCACTCGGCCAGTTCGGCCACGCGAGTCAGGTCGAGCAGAGCGGCTGGACGCCGGTGGTCGAAGTTCAGTTCGACCATCACGTCCGTCCCGCCCGCGATCGGCACGGCCTCGGGCCGGGCCGCCTTCATCTCCAGGGCCTCGCCCAGGCTCACCGGACGCAGGAACTCCACGCCTCACCTCCCAAGCCACCAGCTTGCCCTAACCGGTGGCCCTCCTGTGATACGCACGCAGCACGTCCAAGTGAAGTCCAGTCGCCTGGGTGACCTCCTCAGCCGTCGCCGCACCGCAGTCCACGCTACGCAACAACGACGCTGAAAGTGCCTGCGCCGTCGCTGGTTCGTCAAGTAGTCCACTGGAGGCACGCTGCGCGTACGCGGCCAGTCGCCGAGCGTCACTCTCCAGGCATTCCCGGTAGTACCCGAACACGGCGGCGTACCGGGACACGAGTTGGCCGGGGTGCATGTCCCAGCCCTGGTAGAAACCGTGCTCCAGGGACCGCCGCACCAGTCCGTAGTGGATTCGCCACGCCGCCAGCACCTGCGAGGTGTCCCCGACGGGCAGGACGTTGCACGATCCGTCCGACAGCCGTACGCCCGTCCCGGCCGCGGACACCTGCATCACGTGCCGCGCGAAGTCGCACGCGTGGTGCGCGAGGTTCTGTTGCGCGGCGCCGAGGCCGACCGCGGCGGTGTAGTCGTACGTCCCGAAGTGCAGGCCGACCACGCGCTCGCCGCCGGCCGCGACCAACGCGGGGATGGCCAGCCGCCCTTCCGCATCCACAATGGACTGGGTGGTCTCCACCTGGATCTCGAACGTCAGCGATCCGTCCGGCCAGCCCAGCCGCTGCTCGAGCACGGCCAGCAGTTCGGCGAAGACCTCGACCTGTTCGGGCGTCGTGACCTTGGGAAACGTGATCACGAAGCCGGGCGGCGGGTCCTGGAGGGTTTCCAGGAAGATGTCGAGCGTGCGGATGCCGCGAGCACGCAGCGCGGGCGTGTCGAACGACTTGATCCGCAGGCCGGACGAGAACGGCGCGATCGCTTCCGCGTGCCAGTGGACCAGGCAACCCGCCGCGTAGCGGGCGTCGTCGTCCTCGGTCGCGGGCGCGCCGTAGCCGTCCTCGAAGTCGATCCGCAGGTCTTCCACGGGTTCGGCCGCCAGTTTGGCCTTCACCCGCGCGGCGAGGTCCTTGGACAGGTCGAAGCCGTGCTCGTCGAACGCGGCAAGCGCTTGCTCGCCCCAGTCACGCGGAGTGGTCGGCGTGATCTGGGACGCGGGCACGTAACACGTGTGCACCGGCTGGCGCCCGCCCCGGCCGCCGGGGTACCGCGCCGCCCGCCGCTCGTCCACTTCGGACAGGCGAGCGGTGAGCGACGCGATCGTCGGTCCGTCGAGGATCATGAGATCCTCTCGTACGCGGGCAGCGTCAGGAAGTCCACGAACTCGTCGGCCAGTGCGACCTGGTCGAACAGTCCGGCCGCCTCGTCGAGATGCGGCAGGCCCGCCAGCTCCTTGCGGGTCTCAGCGAGAACCTCGCGCACCAGATCAGCGGTCACCGTCGAGCCGTTGTCCAGTTCGACGCCGTTGTGCACCCACTGCCATACCTGAGCACGGGAGATCTCGGCGGTCGCCGCGTCCTCCATGAGGTTGTGGATGGCCGCCGCGCCGTTGCCGCCCAGCCAGGACGCGATGTACCGCACGCCGACGTCGACAGCCGCCCGCAGCCCCGCTTCGGTCGCACTGCCCGGGGTCGCGGCGACGTTGAGCAGGTCGTCCGCGCTCACCGAGACCTCGTCACGGGTCTTGTCGAGCTGGTTGGGCCTGTCTCCCAGCACGCCGTCGAAGACCTCCTGACACACCGGGACCAGGTCGGGATGCGCGACCCACGAGCCGTCGAACCCGTCGCCGGCCTCCCGGCTCTTGTCGGCACGGACCTTGGCCAGGGCTTGCGCGGTGACCTCGGGGTCACGGCGGTTCGGGATGAACGCGGCCATCCCGCCCATCGCGAACGCGCCACGCTTGTGGCACGTACGCACGAGCAGTTCGGTGTAGGAACGCATGAACGGCGCGGTCATGGTGACCGAGTTGCGGTCCGGCAGCACAAACCCGGCACCCGCGTCGCGGAAGTACTTGATCACGCTGAACAGGTAGTCCCAGCGGCCCGCGTTCAGGCCGGAGGCGTGGTCCCGCAGCTCGTAGAGGATCTCCTCCATCTCGAACGCGGCCGGGATGGTCTCGATCAGCACGGTCGCGCGGACGGTGCCGTGCGGGATGCCCAGCTCGCGCTGCGCGTGCGTGAACACGTCGTTCCACAGCCGCGCCTCAAGGTGGCTTTCCATCTTGGGCAGGTAGAAGTACGGCCCGCTGCCGCGGTCGAGCAGCTCTTTCGCGTTGTGGAAGAAGTACAGGCCGAAGTCGACCAGCGCGCCGACCGCGGGCCTGCCGTCGAACTCGAGGTTGCGCTCGTCGAGGTGCCAGCCGCGCGGGCGCATCACGATCGTCGCGTGCTTGCCCGGCTTGAGCTTGTACTCCTTGCCCTCCGGAGTGGTCAGCTCGATCGTCTCGCGCACCGCGTCGTACAGGTTGACCTGGCCGCTGACCACGTTGTCCCAGTGCGGGGTGTTGGCGTCCTCCAGGTCGGCCAGCCAGACCCTGGCACCCGAGTTGAGGGCGTTGATCGCCATCTTGCGTTCGGTCGGGCCGGTGATCTCGACCCTGCGGTCGGTCAGGTCGGCAGGCGCGGCGGCGACGCGCCAGTCGGACTCGCGGATCTCCGCGGTCTCCGGCAGGAAGTCCAGACGCCCGGTCCGGGCGGCTTCGGCACGGCGTTCAGCCCGCTTGGCCAGCAGTTCGTCTCGTCGGGCACCGAACGCCCTGTGCAGGCCCGCAAGGAACTCCCGGGCCGCAGGCGTCAGGATCCGATCAGAATCGGACAAGGGAAGACTCCTTTCTTCTGCTTTCCGGACTATAATTTTTGGATAGCGGAACTTCAACGTGACGGGAGGCGGCATTGGCCCCGGGGACCAACGGCGGTGTGCAGTCTCTGCAACGCGCTTTCGACCTGCTGGAAGGCCTGGCGGACGCGGGCGGCGAGGCCAGCCTGTCCGAGCTGGCGGCGACGTCCGGGCTGCCCATGCCCACCATCCACCGCCTGATCAGGACCCTGGTCACGCTCGGCTACGTCCGTCAGCACCCGAACCGGCGCTACGCGCTGGGTTCCCGGCTGATCCGGCTCGGCGAGAACGCGGGGCGGCAGTTCGGCACCTGGGCCCGTCCGCTGCTGGCAGAACTGGTCGACGAGGTCGGCGAGACGGCGAACCTGGCGGTGCTCGAGCACGACGAGGTCGTCTACGTCGCCCAGGCGCCGTCCCGGCACTCGATGCGGATGTTCACCGAGGTCGGCCGTCGCCTGCTGCCGCACGGAACCGGTGTGGGCAAAGCGATGCTGTCCCAGATGCCGCAGCAGGAAGTCCGTGAGCTGCTCAAGCGCACGGGGATGCCCGCGTACACGCCGAACACCTTCCGCGACCCCGACCTGCTGCTGATGCACCTCGCCGAGATCGCCAACCGCGGCTACGCCATCGACGAGAGCGAGCAGGAGATCGGGGTCCGGTGCATCGCCGTGCCGGTCAAGGGCACACCGAGCCCGGCCGCGATCTCCGTGTCCGGCCCGGAAGGCCGGTTGACCGACGAGGTCGTGCACAAGGTCGCCCCGATCGTGCAGCGCATCGCCGAGGCGATCGCGGACACGGTCCATGCCCGCACCACCTCATGACAGCCAGCACCTGATCTGCAGAAACCCTTGCGGCGGCGCGGTTTACATGGGCAGGGCGCCGTCCGCGAGGTTCCCGTTGACACACCGCGCCGACCCGAGGACGAAGGCACTGGGAGCCTGCCTGGCCTCACCGCATCGCCAGGGGAATTTCGGGGTGCAGCAATGGTCGACACGGGGTGCCGGAATGGTCGACACGGGGTGCCGGAATGGTGGACACGGGGTGGGGGCGGTTGAGCCTCGTATCAACCGATCGGTGGATGCCCGCACCCACCGCGTCAAGCCCTTGGCATGGCCGCGCAGTCGATTCGACGCACCCCGGCCCGGCGGCACGCTTTTCGCATGGCAATCATCGAGGTGAACGGCCTCGTCAAACGCTACGGCGAACACACCGCGGTCAACGGGGTCAGCTTCGCCGTCGAGCAGGGCGAGATCTTCGGCATCCTGGGTCCCAACGGGGCGGGCAAGACCACGACCGTCGAGTGCGTCGAGGGACTGCGCAGCCCGGACGGCGGCGCGATCCGTGTCTGCGGCATCGACCCGCAACGCGACAGCGGTGAACTGCGGCAACTGCTCGGCGCGCAGCTGCAACAGAGTGAGCTGCCCGAAAAGCTCAAGGTCCGCGAGGCGATGGAGCTCTACAGCTCCTTCTACCGCGCGCCCGCCGACTGGCGGGACCTGATCGACACGCTCGGCCTCACCGCCAAGCTCGACACCCAGTTCCGGCAGCTGTCCGGTGGGCAGAAGCAACGGCTGTCGATCGCGCTCGCCCTCGTCGGTGGTCCGAAGGTGGCGGTGCTCGACGAACTGACCACCGGCCTGGACCCGCAGGCCCGCCGCGACACCTGGGACCTCATCGAGCAGGTCCGCCACCGAGGCGTGACGATCATGCTGGTCACGCACTTCATGGAAGAAGCCGAGCGGCTCTGCGACCGGCTGGCCGTGATCGACTCCGGCAGGCTGGTCGCGCTCGACTCCCCGGCTGGGCTGGTCGCCCGGGTCGACGACCGGCAGCGCATCCGGTTCCAGCCGTCCGCGCCGCTGGACCACGCGGTGCTGACCGCGTTGCCCGAAGTCACGTCGGTCGAGCGGGCCGGCAGCCAGCTCGTCGTGACCGGCACCGGGAACCTGCTGCTCGCCGTGACCGCCGTGCTGGCCCGCAACCAGGTCATCGCGGCCGGCCTGCGGGTCGAGCAGACCACATTGGACGACGCGTTCGTCGCGCTCACCGGCCGTTCCATCGACTCCTGAGGAGCCTTCTCGTGTCCGCACTCGCCCGGCTCACCGCCACCGAGACCAAACTGTTCTTCCGTGAGCCGATCATGGCGTTCTTCGCGCTCGCGTTCCCGCCGATCCTGCTCGTCGTCTTCGGCCTGATCCCCGCGATGCGCGAACCCGATCCGGACCTCGGCGGCCTGCGTGCGATCAACGCCTACGTACCGATCATCATCGCGATGACCCTCGCCCTGTTCGCGCTCACCAGCCTGTCCCAGCTGTTCGCCACCTACCGGGAGAAGGGTGTGCTGCGACGCATGCGGACCACCCCGGTCAAGCCCTGGGTCATGCTCGGCGCGCAACTGCTGATGGCCACGATCCTGTCCCTGGCGACGACGCTGGTCGTGCTGGCCATCGGCCGTCTCGCCCTCGACGTGAACCTGCCGCTGCGACTGCCTGCCTACCTGATCAGCTACGTGCTGGCGGCGTTGGCGATGTTCGCGGTCGGGCTGCTCGTCGCCTCGCTCGCGCCGACCGGCAAAAGCGCGAGCGCGATCGGCACCCTGGTGTTCTTCCCGATCGTGTTCTTCGCCGGTCTCTGGCTGCCCCGTGCGGGCATGAACGACGTCCTGCGCACGATCAGCGACTTCACGCCGTTGGGCGCGGGCGTGCAATCATTGCAGGACAGCACAGCCGGTCAGTGGCCACAACCGCTGCACGTGGCCGTCATGCTGGGGTGGACGATCGTGGCCGGTGGACTGGCCGCGCGGTACTTCCGCTGGGAGTAGGTCGTGAGCATAGAGGCCGAGCTGCGGGCGGAGTTCGACCGCGCGGAACGCCGGGAGCTGGCAGTCCTGAAGGTCCTGCCGTACGTCCTGCTGTCGATCAGCACCCTCATCACGCTGCTGCAACCGATCTGGGGCGTGCCGGTGCACGTCCCAGCGGTCCTCGGGCTCACGCTCGCGACCACGGTCTGGACGGTCTGGTTCTACACCCTGCACCCGCAATGGCACGAGAACCACTCCCTGATGGGGGTGTACTACGCGGGGCTGACGGTGCTCGGTGCCGGCCTTGTCGCGCTGGCGCCCTGGTACGGCCTCTTCACCTTCATCGGCTACCCCTTGGCGTTCCTACTGCTGAAGCATCTTTGGCGATACGTCGGCGTCGCCGCCACGGCGACGATCGCGTCCGCGTCGTACATGGGCGGCTTGACCAACATCAAGGCCGACAACTGGTGGGGCTGGCTGGGCCTCTCCGTGCTCGTCACGGTGCTGGCCGGGTCGTTCTTCCGCTTCGCCGAGCTGGGCGAGCAGCGCAACCAGAAGCAGAAGATGGCGCTCACCGAGTTGCACGAGGCCAACGTGAAGCTGGAGGCGGCGCTGGTGGAGAACGCGGGCCTGCACGCCCAGCTGCTCGTCCAGGCCCGCGAGGCCGGCGTGCTCGACGAACGGCAACGGATGGCCCGGGAGATCCACGACACCCTGGCCCAGGGCCTGGCCGGGGTGCTCACCCAGCTCCAGGCCGCGGAACAGACGGCCGACGAGCCGCGGACGTGGCGACGGCACGTGACCAACGCGATGAACCTGGCCCGTGAGAGCCTGGTCGAGGCCCGCCGGACCGTGCACGCGGTGGAACCGCAGGTGCTCGCCGAAGCCCGGCTCCCGGACGCGATCAGCGACGTGACCCGGCGCTGGTCGGAGGTGAACCGCATCGACGCGGTGCTGACCACCACCGGCGACCCGCGGCCGATGCACGCCGACGTCGAGGTGACCCTGCTGCGGGCGGCGCAGGAGGCGCTCGCCAACGTGGCCAAGCACGCCAAGGCCAGCCGCGTCGGCCTGACTCTGTCGTACATGGAGGACATGGTGACGCTGGACGTGCGTGACGACGGCGTGGGTTTCCAGCCCGATGCCAAGCGGGCCAACGGTTCCGCTGACGGTGGCTTCGGGCTCGCCGGGATGCGGCAGCGGGTGCGGCGCCTCGCCGGACGGCTCGACATCGAGTCGGAGCCGGGTGGCGGCACCGCGATCTCGGCCTCCGTGCCCGCGATCCCGGCCGAGGGTGTGCGGTGATCTCCGTTCTGGTCGTGGACGACCACCCGGTGGTGCGGGACGGGCTGCGTGGGATGTTCAGCGCCGATCCGCGCTTCGAGGTGCTCGGCGAGGCCGGTGACGGCGCGGAGGCCATCGCCGCCGGGGAGAAGCTGCGGCCCGACGTGATCCTGATGGATCTGCGCATGCCGACGACCGACGGGGTCACGGCGATCAAGGAACTGGCGAAACGTGGGGTGCCGTCCCGTGTGCTGGTGCTGACCACGTACGACACCGACAGCGATGTGCTGCCCGCCATCGAAGCCGGTGCCACCGGCTACCTGCTGAAGGACGCGCCACGCGAGGAGCTGTTCCGCGCGGTGGAGGCAGCGGCACGGGGACAGGCCGTGCTGTCGCCCGCTGTCGCGACCCGGCTGATGGGCCAGATGCGCCAGCCCGCTTCGGAACCGCTGTCGCAGCGTGAACTGGAAGTCCTCGAACTGATCGCCCAGGGCCGGACGAACCGGGAGGCGGCCAGGCAGCTGTTCATCAGCGAGGCGACCGTCAAGACGCATCTGCTGCACGTGTACGCGAAGCTGGGCGTCAACGACCGGGCGGCCGCCGTGGCCACCGCGTTCTCCCGCGGTTATCTGACGCCGGGCGGCCCGAAGTAGCTGGACGAACTTTTTACATTCAGCGTCCGACAAATCTCACAGCACATTACGCCGAACAGCGTCTTGAGCGGCGGTTCCCATTTTTGCCATCCGCCCTGACCTGTGGTTTCATCACGAGCTCACAGCGAATTAACACAAAAAACCGCGTTGCGGAAGCTTTTTGGGACATCGCGCAAAAGTGGGACCCGCTTGCCGGTGGGGCCTGAGAATCAGCGGTCTGGGGGGTATGCCTTTTTAGCCTGGAGGGGCACAACCGCATGACTCGAAGAAGACACCGGTTGGCAGGCGGGGGGATCGCGTTCGCGGTCGCCCTCAGCCTGGTGACCGTCACTCCACAGGTGGCCGGCGCCGATCCCGGCCCGGAGTGGTCACCGAAGTCCGAGAAGTCCATCCCGGTGACGACGATCCCCGCGCAACCCGCCGGGCCGGACGCGGCAGACGAGAAGGCACTCAAGGGTTCGCCCAAGGTGCAGTGGCCCACGCCGTCCGTCACCGAGGTTCCGCTGGGCGCCCAGCAGCGCGCCGCGGCGGCGGGACCGATCCGCGTGGCACGCAAGAACACCGCGGCGCGGGTGGCCGCGGACGACAACACCGTGGTCAAGGTCGAGGTTCTGCCCAAGCGGCTGGACGGGCCCGCGTTCCGGCTCACCGGCGCGGCCGACGAGGAACTGGAAGTCGCCGTCGACTACTCCGGTTTCCGCGACGCGTTCGGCGGTGACTGGGCCAACCGCCTCAAGCTCGCCGTCCTGCCGGACTGCGCGCTCACCACGCCGGATGCCGGTGACTGCCAGCCGAAGACCCTGGCCACGCGCAACGACGGCGGCGGCACGCTGACCGCGGACGTCAAGCCCGGCGCCAACCAGCTGTTCGCGGTCACCGCGGGTCCATCGTCGGGCGCCGGTGACTTCCAGGCGTCCTCGCTGTCGCCGGGAGCCACGTGGTCGTCCGGCGCCTCGTCCGGTGACTTCTCGTGGCAGTACGAGATGGAAGCGCCGCCCGCGGTGGACGGGCCCGAGCCGGAGCTGGAGCTGTCCTACTCCTCCGGTTCGGTGGACGCGCACACGTCGGCCACGAACAACCAGCCGAGCTGGATCGGCGAGGGCTTCGACCTCGACCCGGGCGGCTACATCGAGCGCCGGTACGCCAGCTGTTCCACCGACACCAAGGACAGCAACAACACCAAGAAGACCGGTGACCTGTGCTGGCGCACCGACAACGCCACGCTGCAACTCAACGGCAGCGGCGGCGAGCTCGTCCGCGACGACACCACCGGCGTGTGGCGGCTGCGCAGCGACGACGGGTCGAAGATCGAACGCTTGTCCGGCAAGGACAACGGCGACAACAACGGCGAAGCGTGGAAGATCACGACCAAGGACGGCACCCAGTACTTCTTCGGGCTCAACAAGCTGCCCGGCTGGGCCACCGGCAAGCAGACCACGAACTCCACGTGGACGGCCCCGGTCTTCGGCAACCACAGCGGCGAGGACTGCTACAAGGCGGGCTCGTTCGACACCTCGTGGTGCCAGCAGGCGTGGCGCTGGAACCTCGACTACGTCGTGGATGTCAACGGCAACACGATGAGCTACTTCTACAAGACCGAGACCAACAGGTACGCCCGCAACATGACCTCCACCAAGGTCAGCTCGTACGTGCGGGACGGTTACCTCGAGCGGATCGACTACGGCCAGAAGGACGGCGAGGTCTACACCACGCCGGCGATCGGCCAGGTCTCGTTCACCGTCGCCGACCGGTGCATCCCCGGCACCGAGTGCGTCACCAGCAAGCCGGAGAACTGGCCGGACACACCACTGGACCAGGAGTGCACCAGCACGACCAACTGCGGCACGAAGTACACGCCGACGTTCTGGTCGCGCAAGCGGCTGGCGAAGATCACCACGAAGGTGTGGAACAGCACCACGTTCAAGAACGTCGACGAGTGGGCGTTCACGCACACGTTCCCGGCGCCCGGTGACGGCACCAGGGCGGGGCTGTGGCTGGCGTCGATCAAGCGGACCGGTCTGGTCGGCGGCACCATGAGCCTGCCCGAGGTGAACTTCGACGGCGTGCAGATGCCCAACCGGGTGGACGGCATCGAGGGCATCCCGCCGATGAACTGGTGGCGGCTCAAGGCGATCCGGACCGAGACCGGTGGCGAGATCGCGGTGAACTACCTGCCCAAGGAGTGCGCCGCGCCGGGCAACCTGCCGGTGGAGGACAACAACTCCAAACGCTGCCACCCGTTGAAGTGGACGCCGGACTCGCTGGACGACCTGGCCAAGGAACGCTTCGACTGGTTCCACAAGTACGTGGTCGCCGACGTGACCGAGAAGGACCTGACCACCGGTCTGGCCCCGCAGGTCACCGAGATGAAGTACCTCGGCGCCCCGGCATGGCACCACGACGAGGAGGACGGCCTGATCCCGGCCGAGCGCAAGTCGTGGTCGCAGTGGCGTGGGTACGACCGCGTCCAGACGATCAAGGGCCAGCCGGGCGGCGAGCGGGAACAGACCGAAACGCTCTTCTTCCGCGGCATGGACGAGGACAAGACGGCCACCGGCGGCGTGAAGGACGTCAAGGTGGTCGACTCCAACGGCGTCGCGGTCGAGGACAGCAACGAACTCGCGGGCGCCGAGCGGGAGAAGATCACCTACGACAAGGTCGGCGGCAAGGTCACCGAACGGGCCATCAACGACCAGTGGGTGTCCGCGCCGACCGCCACCCGGGTCCGCAGCTGGGGCACCACCAGGGCCCGCAGGACGGGTGAGTCGGCGGTCCGGCAGACGGAGGTCCACCCGGACGGCACGCAGTTCAAGTCGGGAGCCAACAACTTCTTCGACGCGAATGGCCTGCTGGTGCGGACCGAGAACCTGCACGACCTGGCCAACCCGAACGACGACACGTGCACCCGGTACAGCTACACGCAGAACCCGCAGACGTACGTCCTGGACGTGGAGTACCAGGAGGAGACGGTCCGGGTCGCGTGTGACAAGACGCCGAACCTGCCTGCGGACCTGGTCGACATCGAGCGCACGTACTACGACGAGAACGAAACCCTTGGCGCGCCACCGGTTCGTGGCGAGCCGACCCGTCGTGACGAGCTGAACGGCTGGGCCAACGGCGCACCGGTCTTCAAGACCGTCGGCCGTACCAAGTACGACACCTACGGCCGTCCGATCGAGGCGTCGGACGTGTTCGGCAAGAAGAGCACGACGAAGTTCGAGTCCAGTGTGGGCGGTGCGCTGACCAAGGTCACCACCACCAACCCGCTCGGGCACACGTCGAGCACCGAGTACGAGCCCGCGTGGGGCGAGCCGACCGCGATCACCGACACCAACGGCAAGCGCACCGAGAAGGTCTTCGACCCGCTCGGCCGTGTGACCAAGTCGTGGCTGCCGGGCCGGGACCGTTCGCTGAGCCCCAGCACCGAACACAGCTACCTGGTGCGCACCAACGGACCCAACGCGGTCATCAACAAGACGTTGCAGCCCGACGGCCAGTACGTCACGGACATCGATCTGCTCGACGGCCAGATGCGTCAACGGCAGTCGCAGGACCCCGCGCCGGGCGGCGGTCGTGTCATCACCGACACGATCTACGACTCGCGTGGTCTTGAGATCAAGACGAACGGCCCGTACTACAACGACGCTCCGCCCGGCACCGACGTGGTCACGCCGGACGAAGCGATGTTGCCCGCGCAGACCCTGTTCGAGTACGACGGCGAGAACCGGCTGAAGGCCGAGATCTTCAAGGTCGAGGGCGTCGAGAAGTGGCGGACCACGCACTCGTACTCGGGCAACCGCTACGACATCGATCCGCCGGACGGGGCCACCCCGACCAGCAAGATCATGGACGCCGAGGGCAGGCTCGTCGAGCTGCGGCAGTACAAGGGCTCGTCGCCGACCGGGGAGTACGACAAGACGACGTACACCTACACCCCGCACGGTCAGCTGGAGACCATCACCGACCCGGCGGGCAACGTCTGGCGGCACGAGTACGACCTGCTCGGCCGTGAGATCAAGACGACCGACCCGGACCGTGGCGTCACCGAGTTCACCTATGACGACGGTGACCAGGTCGCCACGAAGAAGGACGCCAAGGGCAACGTGCTGGCGTTCGCGTACGACGCCATCGGCCGCAACACCGCGATCCACGAGGGTTCGCTGGCCGGGCCGAAGCGTGCCGAGTGGACGTTCGACAAGCTGTCGGACGGGACCGCCGTTCCCGGCGTTCCGGTCTCGTCGACGCGGTACATCGACGGCCACGCGTACACCCAGACGGTGACCGGCGTCGACTCCGGCAACCGGCCGACCGGGATGAGCCTCACGATCCCGGCGGTGGAAGGGAAACTGGCCGGTACGTACAAGTTCTCGACCACCTACCGGCAGGACGGTGACATCGCCACGGCGACGATGCCGGCCGCGGGCGGACTGGCCGAGGAGACGCTGACCTACGGCTACAACAGCCTGGGTCTGCCGACCACGTTGTCCGGCAAGACGACGTACGTCACCAACACCACTTACACCCCGTACTCGGAGCCGCAGCAGGTCACGCTGTCCGCGGGTGGCAAGTGGGTCAAGCGGTCCGCCGAGTACGAGATCGGCACCCGGCGGCTGCTGCGGGCCGTGACCGAGCGCGAGACGCCCGGCCGGATGGTGGCCAACTCGTCGTTCACCTACGACCCGGCGGGCAACATCACCCGGATCCGCAACCAGCCGGGCGCGGACACCGGGGAAGCGGCCGACACCCAGTGTTTCCAGCACGACTACCTGCGCCGGATGACCGGTGCGTGGACGCCGCGCGACGGGAACTGTGCCACGCCACCGAGTTCGGCGAACCTCGGCGGCCCGGCGCCGTACTGGCACGGGTGGACCTACGACAAGGTCGGCAACCGGACCAGCGAGACCAAGGTGACACCGGACGGCAAGACGACGTCCAGTGTGTACACCTACCCGGAGCCCGGCCAGGCCCGTCCGCACGCCGTGCAGAAGGTGACCACGACCGGGCCGTCCGGCACGAAGGTCGACGACTACGGCTACGACGCGAACGGCAACACCACCGCTCGTAAGGGTCAGACCCTGGAGTGGGACCTCGAAGGCCAGCTGACCAAGGTCACCGAGGGCTCGAAGGTGACGTCGTACGTGTACGACGCGGACGGCGAACGCCTGATCCGTCGTGACAGCAGCGGAACCACGTTGTACCTCGGCACGACCGAGGTCCTGCTCACGCCCGCGGGCGTGGCTCAGGGCACGCGGCACTACGTGCACGACGACGAGACCGTCGCGGTCCGTACCTCGGACGGCAAGCTGCACTGGTTGGACCCCAACCACGTCGGCACCGCCGAGCTGTCGATCGACGCGGACACGCAGGAAGTGACGCGGCGGCGGACCGACCCGTTCGGCTCCGTGCGCGGCACCGCTCCGGCGTCGTGGCCGAGCCAGCAGGGGTTCGTCGGCGGCACGATCGATGCCGACACCGGGCTGACCCAGCTCGGTGAACGCGCGTACGACCCGTCGACAGGCAAGTTCGTCTCAGCCGACCCGGAGATCGACTACGCCGAGCCGCAGCAGATGAACGCGTACGCGTACGCCAACAACAACCCGACCACCTACGCCGACCCCGACGGCCGGTTCTGGGTGATCGTGGCCAGGGTCGTGGCGACCAAGGTCCTTGTGCCCGTGCTGAAACGGTACGTGGTGCCGGTGCTCAAACGTGTCATGGTCTGGGTCGGCAAGAAGATCGTGAGCGGCATCGCCTGGCTGGCCAAGAAGATCGGCATCAAATGGGTGCAAGTCTCCCGATGGGTGACCGTGATGGTGGTCAAGACGGTCCGGGTCTGGGTCCCCAAGATCGTCAAACAGATCAAGAAGTCCAGGATCTGGAAGGAAGCCAAGAAGAAGATCGCCAAATGGATAGGCAAGAAGAACGTCCAGCGCATCAAGAAGGCGGTCCAGAAGGTCAAACGGGTCTGGAAGAAGATCAAGGAGCGGGTCAAGAAGAAGCGGCAGGAGCCGAAGAAACCGCGCAAGAAGCAGAAGGCGAAGAAGCGCGACCCCAGGCCGGACCTCGTCGCGACCGGCAAGAACACCACCGTCGGGCCGCAGGTCAACCCGAGACGTGCCGGTAAGGACTTCGAACTCGACGGCGACGACGTGCTGCCCCAGCCGAACAAGGACGGCGAGCACCTCGGGCACTCCACGTTCGACAACGAGGAGGCACTGGCCCGCAACACCAGCGGTGGTGCGATGTGGCGGCTGCCGAAGGACGCGCAACTGCCCGAAGGCCTCGACTGGGTCAACGACAACGACCCGCCGGGCCACTACACGATCTACGCGACCCGCCGGATGAAGTTCAGCGAGTACAAGGCGAAGATCGAAGGGCTGCCGTGGGAGTATGTGAAGAAGGTCAAGAGCACGAAACCCAAGGGATGAGCAGTGGACAAAGCTGACAAGGCGTGGAAGGCGCTTGAGCGGGCCACTGCGTCCTACCGGGAAGCCGGTGACGCGGTGCTGGCCGGTGCCGACCCGGTGGAGACGCTCCGGGCGATCTTCGCGTCGGGCCGCAGCCACCACACCGCGGTGCGGCTGATCGGGGATCGTGCGGCCGACCGGCCGGAACTCGTTCAGGCACTGTTGCCCGAGCTGTTCGACACGGCACTCGGCGAATCTCCGATCGCCGCTCGTGCCAGGTACATCCTGGCCGGGCTGCGGGCTGACATGCGCGACCCGCAACTGGAAGCGCTGGCGTCACGGGAGATCGCCGATCCGGACCCCGACCGGTGGGAGGAGCTCCGCGCCCTCGCGGTGCTGCTCGAACAGGTCGGCCGGCTGGACATCCTCGAGTTCCTGAAGGATGCCGTCCGGGACTCGCCTGAGGAGGCCCTCCGCTGGATCGCGGAGGACTTCCCGCAGTACAGCTGAAACAACCTCGTGAGTGTTTGTCCGGGTTCTAACCCGGATAAACACTCACGAGGGTTTACCTGGGGGTCAGGGTTCGATGCGGAGGATGTAGCGCTGGTTCGCCGCTCCCGTGCAGGCGGACTGGACGATCGCCGTGTTGGTCGCGGTACTCGCGCCGCTCACCGTCAGGCACTTGTCGCTGTGCACGATCCGCGGCTGGACCACGACGTCCATGCCGCTGCCGCTCACGTAGTCCAGGCGGAACTGCTGGTTCGCCTGCGGCGCCCCGGTCGGCTCACAGGTCCACTGGCCGATCGCGATGTTGTCCTCCAGCTTCCAGCTCGGGATGTCCAGGCACTTGCCCGCGACCGTCCTGATCTGGAAGTACGGCGTGCTGCCGATGCGGTCCAGGTCGAACTGCTGGTGCGTCGCCGACGTGACACAGTCCTGCTGCTGGAACGGCCCGCCGTCGGCCACGTTGCCCGCCGGGGTGCCTGAGCACTTCTCGCTGTGGCTCGGCTGGAGGCGGTACTTGCGGTTCGGTTCGATGTAGACCGCGTCCGCCACGTTGGCGACCGCGCCCTGCCAGTCGGTTCGCTTGTCGGCGAAGGCCGTTCCGGTCGAGACGAACGTGTACATCTGCCGCTGGCCGTTGCCGGTGTCGTACAACGTGGCGATGTCACCCTTGCCGTCGCCGTTGAAGTCGCCCGCGGCGAGCGAGGACTTCAGCGAGTCGAACGCCGTGCTCTCCCAGCCGACTGCCACGGACCATGCGCTGCCCGTGGTGGTGAAGATCTGCACCTGGGTCGACGTGCCTCCACGGTTGTACGAGGCCACGATCTCGTCCTTGCCGCCCGCGTCACCGTTGACGTTCGTGGTCACGAAGGTCGCCTTGGACCGGTCGAACGCGGTGCTTTCCCACTGCGACACCGGGGCCGCGAACGTGGTGCCGGTTGAGACGTGCAGCCACAGCTTGGTCTGCGACGCACCCGGGGCACCACGGAAAGCGGCGATGTCGTCGTCGCCGTCACCGTCGAAGTCACCCGCGACCGGCGAGAGGTGGTTGACGTCCAGGCCCGCCGCGCCACTGTCCCACTGCAAGACGGGCGCCGCGAACATTCCTCCGCTTGACCGGTGCAGCCACAGCTTGGTCTGTGCTCCGGCGAGCCCCTGGAACACGGCCAGGTCGTCATCGCCGTCGGCGTCGAAGTCGCCCGCGGCGAGGCGCAGGTGCGACAACCGGTAGTCACCGGTCCACGCCGGTTCGCTCTCGGCGTTGAACCTGTTGCTGTCCGAACGCAACACGAACAACCTGACCTTGCGGTCGGGGTCCTCGCGCAGCACCGCGATGTCGCTGCGGCCGTCGCCGTCGAAGTCACCGTTCGCGCTCTTGATCCGGTACATCGGGAAGCCGCCGCTGACGTCGGTGTCCCAGCCGACATAGCCGGACGAGAAACCGCCGCCCGTGGACAGGAAGTTCCACGCCGCCGTCCGGCCGTTGCCCTGGTCGAACAGCATCGCGAAGTCCGCGCGCCGGTCGCCGTTGGTGTCCGCGCGCACCGCCGTGCCCGGGACGGCCCGCACCTGGGCCGTCAACGTCCACGACGGCGCCGACGGGCTGATGTTGCCTGCCTTGTCGACCGCCCTGACGTAGAGCGGCCGGGTGGATTCGTCGTCCCACACCGTGATCGGCACCGTGGCCGAGCCCTGCGCGTCAGCCGCGACCCACATCGTGGTCTTGTCCTGCTGGAACCCGTAACGGAACCCGGCGATGTCGGTGTCCGTGCCGCCCCGGGTGAAGGTCACCGTGCCGAGTTCGCCGACCGACCGGACCGGTGTGCTGTCGGGGAAGTCGGTCGACGTGATGACCGGCGGGACGGGCCGGGTCCGGTCCACGGTGAAGTAACACCTCGGCGAGTCCGGGCCGGCGATCAGCGCGTCCATGATCCGGGCGCGGTAGTTGAACACCTTCGCCGGCTGGTCCTCGGGCAGGACACCGGCCGGTACCGGGGACCACGAGAACGCGCCGCCGGAGCGGAACATCGGGGTGTCCATGGTCTGCACGACCGTGTCACCGTCGAGGATCTCCAGCCGTCCCTTGACGTTGTCGCCGTCCGGGTCCGACGCGACCGAGGAGAACGTCGGGGAGCTCGTGTTCAACGCCGTCGGCGCGGTGGCCGTGCCGCACGGCGTGGGCGGGACTGTCGTGAAACCGGTCGGCACACGCGGTTTGTTGTTGTACTCCACGACAAGCCGGGCGGTGCCGGGGATGAACTTCTTCCACTGCGAGTTCGTGCCCTCGTTGGGCGCTCGCAAGCCGAACGTCAGCGTGCCGGTCTTGGCGTCGGCGGTGTTCTGCACCAACGTCTTGAGCGCCGCGGACCCGAACTCCATCGGCAGGTCCGGCTGGGTCGTCGTGCAGCCGCCGCCCTCGTTGGCGTTGCCGGACCGGCTGTCCAGTTTGGTCAGCCACCACTTCTTGTCGGTGCTCGTCTCCGTCGTGGTGTTCCAGGTGATCTTGGTCCCCGCCTCGATCCCCTTGGTGTGGTACAGGTCCACCGGTGTCGCGGCGCAGGCGCCGGAGTGGTCGAGGGTGATCGCGAACCAGGTGTCCACCACCTGCGCGCCGGCGATCGGGGACGTGTTGACCTGGAAGAACGACCGGTGCCGGCCGTACGGCGACGAGAAGGTCTGCAGGCCGACCCGTGCGGTGTCCCGGTCGGAGGTCCAGTACTCGGTGTTCGGGGAATAGGAGTCCACCGAGACCCAGCGGTTCTGCGTGCCGCTGTAGGACGGGTCGATGTACAGCGGGAAGGTGGTGTCCGGTGACGTGAGCATCCCGGCGTCCGGCACGACGGTCAGTTCACCGTCGCCGACGCGCAGGCCCATCGGGTGGTGCTCGATCTCCTGCTCCACCGCGGATCGAGCGGCGGGTGGCGTCTCCCACATGGTCGGCGCGCCCGACTCGAAGACCACGTTCCCGCCCTCGTCGACGGCCATGGTCTTGCCGTTCTCGCCTGCCTTGATCTTCAGGCCGGACGTGCGGAACCTGATCTCGCGCAGCGCCGGGTTCGCCGCGGCCTCGGCGTTGTGCACGACCAGGACCTGGGAGAACCCGTCGACGTCGGCCGTGACGCGCAGGTCGACACCCGGCAGCACCTCCCGGTACGTGGCCGTGTCCCCCGTGAGCTCGGGCGCGGGCAACGCGCCCGGCCACGACAGCGCCAGCACCTTGCCGTCCTGCTCCAGCGAGGCCAGCGGGCTGTGGCCGCCGCCGGACATCCGGATCTTCATCGGCGTGACCTTGGGGCGGACCGAGCCGTCCGCGTCACGCACCAGCGTCGTGTCCACCGGAGCCCAGCCATCGGCCGTCCTGGCCCGGAACGGCCGGACGAACTGCTCGAGTGTCCTTGTCCCGGACGGATTCTGGAACACCCTGGTGGTCTCGGTGCCCAGTTCGGGCAGCTCGACCGGAACGTCCAGCCCGGACACCCCGGGACGGGCGTGTGCCGCGGAGGTTCCCGCACCGAGGCACACCAGAGCCAGGGCGCACGCCAGCAGGCGTGCGGATCTTCGTGATGTCAAGCCATGTCCCCTTCAGACACGAAGGCGGGGACTCGCACCGGCACCCCCCACGGAACCGTTGTAGCCCAGGCCATTCATCCCCGCGGGAGAATCCTCGCAGGTTCCGGGCGAAGAAGACATAGCTCTTGCAGTGACCGGCACCCCACCGGTCAGCCGGTCAGCGCTCAGCCCAGCAGGGCGTCGACGAACGCACCGGGCTCGAACGGCGCCAGGTCGTCGGCGCCCTCGCCGAGACCGACCAGCTTGACCGGGACGCCGAGCTGGCGCTGCACCTGGAAGACGATGCCGCCCTTGGCGGTGCCGTCCAGCTTGGTCAGCACGATGCCGGTGACGTCGACCACCTCGGCGAAGACCTTGGCCTGGGTGAGGCCGTTCTGGCCGGTGGTCGCGTCCAGCACGAGCAGCACCTCGTCGATCGTGGCCTGCTTCTCCGCCACCCGCTTGACCTTGCCCAGCTCGTCCATCAGACCGGTCTTGGTGTGCAGGCGGCCCGCCGTGTCGACGAGAACGGCGTCCACACCGGTGTCGGTCCCCCGCTTCACGGCGTCGAACGCCACGGCGGCCGGGTCGGCGCCTTCCTTGCCGCGGACGACCTCGGCGCCGACGCGGCTGCCCCAGGTGGTCAGCTGCTCGGCGGCGGCAGCACGGAACGTGTCGGCGGCGCCGAGCAGGACCGTCCGGCCGTCGGCGACGAGCACGCGGGCGAGCTTGCCGGTGGTGGTCGTCTTGCCGGTGCCGTTGACGCCGACGACCAGGACGACGGCGGGCTTGGACTCGTGCGGCAGTGCACGCACCGAACGGTCCATCTCCGGGTGCAGCGCCTCGACGAGCACCGAACGCAGGACCGTACGGGCCTCGTCGGCGGTCCGGACACCGCGGGCCTTCAGCTCCTCCCGGAGCTTCGAGATGATCTCGGCGGTGGTGGCCGCGCCGAGGTCGGCGAGCAGCAACGTGTCCTCGACGTCGGTCCACGAGTCCTCGTCGAGGTCGCCCGCGCCCAGCAGGCCGAGCAGGCTCTGGCCGAACGTCGACCGGGAGCGGGCCAGCTTGCCGCGCAGCCGTTCCAACCGGCCCGCGGTCGGCTCGATCTCGTCGAGCTGGGGCTTCTCCTCCTCGACGACGAGGGTGTCCGCGCCGGGCAGCGGAATGTCGACTATGTCGCGTTTCTCGGAATCCCTCGGTACCGAGGCGTCGTCGCCCACGCCGGGCTGGCCGTCGACCTCGGTGCGGTCCTCGACCGGGTGCACCGGCGGTTCGATCGTGGCCGTGCCGGACGCCGGGCCGGCCCCGCCGGACGACAGGCTGATACCGCCGCCGGCCTGGTACTTGGCCCGGTCTTCGACCGGCTTGCGCTCGGTGTCGGTCAGGCTCACGCGCCGGCGCCTGGCCAGCACCAGTCCGGTCACCACCGCCCCGATGACCAGGACCAGGACGACCGCGAGGATCACGATGAGTTCGGTGGACACAGGGCCATCCTCGCATCCATCGCTTCGACAAGCTTCAACTGCTTTTAACTCGTTTAGGTCAAGAATTCACCGTAAGGCTTGCGTGATCCCGACGTGTGGAATACACCACAGGTTCATGGACTCGTGCCGGGTCATCGGGCTGATCTCGGGCACGTCGGTGGACGCCATCGACGTGGCCCTGGCCGACATGCGGCTGTCCGGGGACGTCATCGAGCTCGTACCTGGCGGGCACATGGACATCGGCTACCCGGACGACCTGCGGACCGAACTGCTCACTGCCGGTTCCTGCACAGTGTCTTCTTCCTGGGCGGACCAGATGTGCAGACTCGACACCCGAATCGGACAATCGTTCGCCCATGCCGCCGCGACGGCCATCCGTGAGCTCGGTGAGGCCGACGTGATCGCATCCCTCGGCCAGACCGTCTGGCACTGGGTCGAGGACGGCACCTGCAAGGGCACCCTCCAGCTGGGACAGCCCGCGTGGATCGCCGAACTGACCGGCCTGCCGGTGATCGCGGACCTGCGCGTCCGTGACGTCGCCGCGGGCGGGCACGGCGCTCCGCTCGCCGGGCTGTTCGACCGGCTGTGGCTGACGAACGAAGCCGCCCTGAACATCGGCGGGATCGCCAACGTCACACTGCCCGGCAAGGAGGCGTACGACACCGGCCCTGGCAACGCGTTGCTCGACGCGGCCGCGGAGATGCTCACCGGCGAACGGTTCGACAAGGACGGCGCGCTCGCGCTGGCGGGCACGGTCCGCCAGGACCTGCTGGACGTGCTGCTCGCGGACCCCTACTACCGGCTCGCGCCGCCGAAGTCCACCGGCAAGGAGCACTTCAACGTCGGCTACCTGAAGGCCGCGCTGGCCCAGGTGCCCGCGGTCGACGGTCCAGACCTGATGGCCACCCTGGCCGAACTGACCGCCGTCACGATCGCCGACGCGTGCGCGGGGCACCGCGTCGTGGCGTCCGGCGGCGGGGTCCGCAATCCCGCGCTGATGGCCGCCCTGGCTCGTCGCCTGGACGTCGTGACCAGTGACGCACTGGGAATCCCGAGCGACGCCAAGGAGGCGTACCTCACCGCTCTGCTCGGTTTCCTGACCTGGCACGGAATCCCGGCTGATCCGCGGACCGGTGCCGCGGGACCGCGCCTGCTGGGCAGCATCACGCCCGGCCGTGATCCGCTCCGCATGCCCGCCCCGGCGGCGACCAGCGTGAGCCAACTTCGAGTCGCAGCACCACTGGGAGGGCACCTTGCGCGTTCTTGACCTCGCCATCATCGCGATCTTCTTAGTCGGCATGCCGCTGCTGGGCGTGCTGATCGGCGGCAGGCAGAAGTCGTCGGACGACTACTTCATCGGCGAATCCAAGATCAAGTGGTGGGTGGTGTGCCTGTCGGTGGTCTCCGCCGAGACGTCCACCCTCACCGTGCTGAGCGTGCCGACGGTCGCCTACCTGGCCGCTCCGGGCGCGGGCGGGATGACGTTCCTGTCGCTCGCGCTCGGCTACGTGATCGGCCGGATCGTCGTGTCGTTCGTGCTGCTGCCCAAGTACATCGCCGGTGACCTGGTGACCGCGTACGCCTTTCTGGGCAAGCGGTTCGGCGCCGGCATCCAGAGCACCGCGTCGGTGACGTTCCTGTTCACCCGGCTGCTGGCGGACGGGCTGCGGCTGTTCGCCACCGCCATCCCGATCAAGGTGGTGCTGGCCAGCCTGGGGCTGCCGGACGTGAACTACTGGTGGATCGTGGCCGCGCTGGGCATCGCGATGGTCGTCTACAGCTACTTCGGCGGTGTGCGCGCGGTGGTCTGGGTCGACGCGATCCAGATGCTCTGGTACGTCCTCGGCGCCGCCGCGGTGATCATCGTGCTGGCGAACAAGCTGCCGGACGGCTGGTTCGGCAAGGCCGCCGACGCCAACAAGTTCCAGCTGTTCGACTTCTCCTCGCCGATCCTGAGCAACCAGTACGCGCTGCTCACCGCGGTGATCGGCGGCGCGGTGCTGTCGATGTCCTCGCACGGCGCCGACCAGCTGATCGTGCAGCGGCTGATGGCCACCCGCGACGTCAGGGCCAGCCAGAAGGCGCTGATCGGCAGCGGCATCGTGGTGTTCCTGCAGTTCGCGCTGTTCCTGTTCATCGGCGTGATGCTGTGGGCGTTCTACAACGGCGCCTCGCCGACACAGGCGCTGAAGCTGAACAACAACGACGAGCTGTTCGCGAGTTTCATCGTCAACGAACTGCCGACCGGGCTGTCCGGTTTTGTGCTCGCCGGCATCCTCGCCGCCGCACTGAGCTCGTCGCTCGGCGCGCTGGCGTCGTCGACGGTGACCGACGTGTACCAGAAAGTGGTCCGGCGCAAGCTGACCGACGCCGAGATCTTCCGTCAGGGTCGTATTTGGACAGTCATATGGGCGGGCATCCTGGTCGTGGTGGCCGGCCTGTTCGCGACGTTCTTCCGGCGCGGTGAGCCGATCGTCGAGCAGGGACTGTCCATCGCCGGTTTCACGTCCGGCGCGCTGCTCGGCGCGTTCCTGCTCGGCCTGATCTTCCGCAGGTCCAGGCAGGGCGACGCGATCGTGGCGTTCCTGACCACCATCGTGGTGATGGCGTTCGTCATCCTCGGGCTGAAGTTCGCCAAGGACACCGGCGCGTTCCTCGCCGTCGACTTCGGCAAGCCCGCGGGCAACTCGGTGAGCCTCGCCTACCCGTGGTTCCCGGCGCTCGGCGTGCTGATCACGTTGGTGGTCGGCGGGCTGCTTTCGTTGCGCCACCGGGCACCCGCCCCGCCACCGGACACCGGCCAGCCCGAGGCGGTCAAGGCCGCGTAAGAACGAACCCCTCTCCCAGGCCCGGGGCGTCTATTGTGGGAGCACCTTTGGGAGGGAACGGCATGACCGGCACCACGCGTGCGCCGCGAAGACACTACGGCGGCAGGTCCGATGCGCAACGGCGAGCCGAACGGCACGAACGCCTGATGGAGGCCGGGCTCGAACTGTTCGGCTCCGAGGGCTACGCGGCCACCTCGATCGAACGGCTGTGTGCGACGGCGAGTGTGTCCACCAGGAACTTCTACGAGGAGTTCCCCGGCAGGGAGGCGTTGCTGGTCGCCTTACACGACCGCATCACCGAACGGGCCATGGCGAACGCACTCGCCGCGCTGGCAGGCAGCGAGGACGATCCGCTGCGCGAGCGCGTCGGGAAGATGGTGCGGGCGTACATCACGACGACGTCCAGCGATCCGAAGTGGACGCGCCTGGCGTACGTCGAGGTCGTCGGGGTCAGCCCGGCCGTCGAACAGCACCGGCTGAGCTGGCGGGAACGCATCGTCGAGTCCCTCGTCGCGGAGGCCGAGCGGGCCGTACGAAGAGGGGAGGCCGCGCCGCGCGACTTCCACCTGACGGCCGTCGCGTTCATCGGCGCGGTCAACGAACTGGTGTACTACTGGTCCATGCACAACCGCAGCAGGCCGCTGGACGACCTCTGCACCGAGGTCACCCGGCTGGCGGTCGCCGCCATCACCGCACCGGCCTAAGTCGTCTTCCTGAGGTTGAGCAGGACCTCGATGATGCCGTTGTCCTCGATGTCGATGCCGGGGATGCCTGGGTCCGGGATGCTGTAGTCGGCGAACTTCACCGGGATGCTGGTCTGCACCTGGATGGTGTCGGCGTTGCGGACCACGCTCAGGTCCACCTGAACCGATTTGCCGACGCCGCGCAGCGTGAGCTGGCCGGCCGCCTTGACGGACACCTTCTGCCCGGCGGCGGGGACGGACCCGAAGTCGACCGGTCCCCGCAGCGCGAAGGTCGACGTCGGGAACTGGGACACCGACATGATGTTGTTGCGGAACTGCTCGTCGCGCCCGCTCTTGTCGGTCGCCACCGACGCCATGTCCACCGTGACCTCGCCGCTGGTGATCCGGGTACCGCTGAGCGCGGCCGTGCCGGTCACCTTGCCCGTCCGGCCGACCGCGGTGGTGTCCTGGCCGAACAGGATCTCCTGCACCCGGTAGCCCGCCTGTGATCCCTCCGACACCGTCCACGTGCCGTCGACCGGCACCGCCTCGCCACCGCCCTGCTGCCCCTCACCCAGAGCCAGCTCCTGGGCAGGAGGGTCGGAGAGCACGTTGATGTAGAACCACGGCCCGCCGACGAACGCCAGCAGTCCCAGCGCGATCGCGCCGATCAGCCACGCTTTCCAGTGCCGCTTGAATCTGCCCATGCCGGTACTACGCCGCTCGGTCCAGTCCGGTTCATTGGCTTTTTCGGACATTCTCCGGCCCGCACGTTGGTCTACCGGCTCTTGGCGCACGGTCACCCCGGAAAACAGACTTGTCACCCGGAGTGAATCTCGATGGAGAGGAGATTCCATGCGCTCCAAGCGGCTGGTGGCCGCAGCGGCGGGCGTGGTCGTCGCCCTGACCGGCGTTGTCCCGGCGGCGGCGCAGGCGCAACAGCTCAAAGATGTCGTGCTGGTCGGCAACGCGCAGGCGGGCACGGTCAGCTTCCTCGACGGTCACACGTTCCAGGTGATCGGCACCCTCAACGCGATTCCCGACCTCGAGCAGCGGCTCGCCGCGATGAACCCGATCGAACGGATCGGGTACGAGACGGTGAACGCGATCCAGGGCTACAAGAAGTTCGTCGACGACGTCGCCATGTCACCGGACGGCAGGACGCTGTACGTCTCCCGGGGCAATCTCGCCGACGTGGTCGCGTACGACGTGGCGAGCAAGCGCCAGCTGTGGCGGACCAAGGTCGAGGGCTTCAAGGCGGACCACGCCGCGATCTCGCCGGACGGCACCCAGTTCATCGTCTCCGCGCTGACCGTGGAGAAGGCGCACGTCTACGACACCAGGACCGGCGCCATCCTCAAGAGCTTCCCCACCGGGACGTACCCGCACGGCAACGACTACGCGCCGGACAACAAGACGCTGTACAACTCCAGCATCGGCACCACGTCGTTGATCAAGGCCTTCAACTGGGCCAAGGGCAAGCGCCAGCTGACCGCCGTGGACCCGGCGACCTGGACGGTCAAACGCACCTACCAGTTCGACTACGGCATCCGTCCCGCGCTGTTCATGCCGGACAACAAGACGATGTACGCGCAGCTTTCGTACCTCAACGGCCTGGTCGAGTACGACCTGCAGGCGGGCCGGATCGTGCGGACCGTCGAACTGCCGTACAGCCAGAAGGCCGCGCAGATGAACCCGGACGACTACCCGCAGAACTCCGCGCACCACGGCATGGCGTACTCCGGTGACCGGATCTGCGCCGCGGGCACGATCGACGACTACACGGTCATCCTCGACCGGCCCGGCCTGACGGCCAAGGGATACGTGCACTACCCGACCGACGCCCTGCCGTACTGGTCGACGACCAGTCTGGACGGCAAGTACTGCCTGGTGTCGCTCAGCAACCGCAACGCCATCTCGGTCGTCGACTACGCCACCGCCAAGGAGGTCGCCCAGATCCCGGTCGGGCACTTCCCGCAGCGCGAACGGCTCGGCGTGCTCAGCCAGGAAGCAGTCGCGGCATTTGGCTGATCTGTCCTTCTCGCAATACCTTCACCCTTGAAGGTTGCGCGAGGAGGCAAGGATGCCTGCTGGTCGGACAAAGCTGCGTCGGCTGATGGAACAGATGCGTGCCGAGCCGGACACCGTCGAAGGCGTCACCGCGGCGGCCAGAGCCAAGTCGGCCCTGGTCGCCGCGCTGCCCCAACAGGACGTGCAACGGCATATCGCCGCGCTGATGGCCGCGGTGTCCTCGGCGTACATCGACGGCGTCGAGCTCGGCGACAGCATCCACGTCGCCGACCGGCTGGCCGAGGACCGTGCGCTCCAGGGCATCCCGCTCGCGTCCCTGCTGGAGGGCTTCCAGGCGGGCAGGCACTACGTGATGACCCAGATCTTCGAGCGGACGGCCGGGACCGAGATCGAGCCGGCCGAGGTGTTCGAGTGCCTGATCGAACTGGACGCGATGGCCAACGAGATGCAGAACCGGCTCGTCCACGTCTACCGGGAGACCGAGCTGAGCCTGACCAGGACGACGCACGCCGTCCGGCTGCAGGCACTGCGCAGCCTGCTCCACAAGGGACCGACGGGCAACGCCGCCGCGGTCGGCCTCGATCCCCGCAAGCGCTACCACTGCGTCATCGCGGACGTCAGCGCGCCGCGGGAGGCGCGGCAGTTCGAAGCCGCGTTGACGACCGCCGACGGTCTGTGCGGCATGGTGGACGGCTACCTGTGCGCGGTCAGCGGGCGGTTACCCGAGAAGAAGTTCGACATCCTGCTCGTCGCGGCGCCCGCTGTGCCCGCCGCGGAACTGGCCGGCGCGTACCGGCTCTGTCAGACGGCGCTCGCCTCGGCGCGCCGGCGCAATCTGCGCGGCCTGCAGCACCTGACTTCGCTCGCTCTGCCGTTGAGCGTGGACACCCATCCGGCGTTAGGGCGGATGCTCGCCGCGGAACACCTGGCCGGGCTGGATCATGACGACGAGTTCCACCGGTTGCTGGCCAAGACGGCGTTGGCGTACCTGGAACACGGCGGCCGGACCGATCTGGTGGCCAGTGCCCTGCACGTGCACCCGAACACCGTCAAACACCGGCTTCGCCGGATGGCCGAGCTGACCTCGTTCGACCCGACGCCGAACGGCAACGGCTCGCTCGCGCACGCGTTGCGCTGGTGGTGGGCTTTGCAGTCATGGCTTTCGCCGGTAGGCGACAAGCTCTAGCTCGGCGTCGAAGCCGAGCCGCCGGAACATCGTGGCCGAGGAGTGATTGTCGACACGCACCACCGCGGCGGCCTGTGATTTGGCGCCGTTCCCGGCGTCCAGCTCGCACAGCAGGCCCTGGACGACCCGCCTGCCGACTCCGACACACCGCATGTCGGGTTCGACGGCCACATAGTCCACCAGGTGCTCGCTCTCCTGCGTATAGCCCGCGGCGAACCCGGCGAGCTTGCCGTCCGCCTGCCGGAGGGCGACGACCATGTGCTTGTCGTTGTCCAGCAGCTGTTGAGCCGTGTTCGTCGTGTCGGGGAAACATCGGCCGAACAGGTCGGCGAACTGGGCGTTCATGCTGCCGTCCGCGGGCAGCCGTTCGACCTTCTCGCACTCCTGGGTCAGCATGGACCTCAGGTCGGCGCCTTTCAACGTGAAGATCCAGGTGGCAGTCTCCCGTTCGAAGCCGTGCCGCCTGGCGAACTCGGCGAGCTCCCGGTGCTCGGTGTGGCCGTAGAGATTCAGGTCACGGATGTTCCGCAGGTGGGGTAGCTTGAGCGCGGCCTCGTAGAGCTTGTCCGCGGTGCTGTGCCACGCCTGCGGGGTGGCTGGGTGGCCGGTGGGCAGGTCGATATGCGGGCCGTACAGCCAGCCACGCCCGACTTCGGCGTTGACGTCGGTGCTCAGCACGCCGCACAGCGCGCCGCTGGACCGGAAGGCCAGCAGGGCGCCCGCTTGCCATTCGGGGTCGACTCCGGCCAGCTCGTCAGCGATTTCCTCTTCGGTGTACCCGAAGAAACCGATGTGGTGCGCGGGGTCGGCCTGCAGGCGTGCGACGAGCGACACGACTGCGGGCAGGTCGCCCCGCGTAGCCGGACGGATTTCTGTCATGACGGAATCCTGAACTTCTGAACGGCTGTGCGCATCTGGTTTACCGGCTTGTTAGTGAACGCCGCTTCATTGACGGTTGCCCGGATGCACGAAACGCAGGCTGACCTGGACCGGACAGGCGACGCGCCCTAGGTCGTGTTTCGAATGTCCCGGTCGATGAGAGTCGGGATCGGGGCGGTTCCTGGCGTCGCCGCGGGATCGCCGCGAATACTGGTTGTCTTTGGGCGGTCCCGCGGTGGCGTCAGGGGCCGCATCCGGCCCGGCTATCGCGATCGGGCATTTGAAACACGGCCTAAGCCCGGATCACGTTCCCGACGCCGAAGTAGCTCAGCGGATGAACGAGACGTCCGGGTAACGCGGCGACGGCCCGGCGAGCAGTGGTTGCGGCCGTTTCCTGAGATGCTCGTCGAAGAACGCCGCGATGTAGGCGCGTTGGGCGTCGATCGCACCGGCCGGGTCCACCGTGCCGATCAGGCCGGTGTGGTCACCGCCCAGCTTGGGCAGCAGCCATTGCGCGTCGGTGAACGTGTAGTGCCTGCCCGCTGGGAAGTTCAGGTCGAGCAGCCAGCCGGTGGACGCGTCCCAGAACGTCCGCCAGTCCGGTTCGGACAGATGGGTCCGCGGCTTTCCGTACAGCGGCGGCTGTTGTGGCGAAGACCCGGCTCCCATGAACATGAACGGGCGGTCCACCCCGAGTTCGGGCCGGTTGTAGCCGAACGAGAACCAGCCGTCCATGTTGATGCCCGCGTCGACGCGCCTGTCCACCTGCATCACCCGGGCAGCGGTGACACCACCGCCGGAATGGCCGACCATGCCGACCCGGGACAGGTCGAGCATCTTCAGCCCGCTCAGCTTGTCCAGGACGAACCGGACGTCGTGCTCGCGGGCGTCCATCAGGCGCTGCTTGGCCTTCTCGATCTCGGCGGGGTCCTCGATGGGCAGGTCGAAGACCTTGTCGGTCCTGACCTTTCCGCCAGGGAACTCGACCGCGGCCTCATAGGTGTGGTCGACGGTGACCACGGCATATCCGCGGCTGGCCAGTTCCTCGGCCAGGATCGTGCCCATCGTCCGGGAGTTGCCGACGCCCGGCGAGTAGAGCACCACCGGGAACTTCCCAGGCAGGGAAGGCGCGTTGACGAAGGCGTTGGCCCGGATCGCGCCCCAGTCCGTGCGAATCCCCACCGGCGGCTCGATCTCGTAGTACTTGGCCAGCGCTGGCGGGACATAGGACGCACGGCGGCCGACGGGGAACGCGGGATACCACACGCTCACCATCAATTCCCTTGTCTCATCAGGAAACCACGGGTCAGACCGGCCGTGCTGCACCAGATGCAACTCGGTCACGCCCACACGATGCCGTCCGGTCGGCTCGGGCAACTCCAGGGTCGAGGCGTGCGCGGGCACAGTGCCGCCGCCCAGCACCAGCAACACCAACGCCAGAAGGATGACTTTCCGCATGGGCGCAGCCTGCCGGGAGGACAGGCCACGCACATCAGGCCCGGGAACGTCAGCCCCGGGGATGACTCCTCGCGGCAAAAAATAAAACCGATCGATCGGTTTTTTAGTGTAGGGTCGCCGTCATGACGAACGAGCGAGACGGCCGTCTGGCACGCGGCGAGCGCACGAGGGCAACAGTGCTGGATGCCGCCGTAGCCCTGGCTTCGGTGCACGGACTGGAGGGCCTGTCGTTCGGACAGCTCGCCGAACACCTCGGCACGAGCAAATCCGGGCTGTTCGCACACTGGAAGGACAAAGAGCGACTGCAGCTCGACACCATCGACTGGGCACGTCGTCAGTGGACCGACTGCGTCATGGCGCCTGCCCTGCGCACCCCGCCCGGCGTGCGCAGGGTGTTCGCACTCCATGAGGCACGGTTGGCCTTCTATGCGGACGGCATGTTGCCCGGCGGCTGTTTCTTCCTCGCCGCACAGACCGAATTCGACGACCGGCCAGGCACCGTGCACGCCCGGACCGCCGCTTCGCTGCATGACTGGCTGGAGTTCATCCGGTCACTGATCGACGAGGCCGTGGCCCTCGGCGAACTCCCGGACCACATCGACACCGCCCAACTCGCCTACGAGATCGACGCGCTGGGCGAGTCCACAGTGATCCACTCTCGGCTCGTCGACCGCGATGCCACCTTCACCCGCGCCCGGCGAGCCGTCCTCGACCGGCTGCGCGCCCTAACCACCGATCCCGCTCTCCTGCCGAAGGACTGAGAACAGTGGTGAAATCCTGGACTTCCGGACCGGCCGGCCGAAGCGGTGAGGTGCTCGTCAGCGTCACCGACTTCACCGCCGACCACCTCAGGGACATGCCGGGGATCCACCTCGCCGGAACACGTCTCGCACGGTTGTGGCCCGGCCTCGAAGGTGCCGTCGGGCACTGGCTCTGGGCGGAGCCGCTGAGACGCCGGTGCGGCTCCGTCTCGTTATGGCAGAACGGCAAAGCGCTGCGGGCCTTCGTCGCGCTGCCGGAACACCGCGAGATCATGCGCACGTACCGCAACCGCGGCACACTGCGATCCACCACGTGGACCACGCGGGACCCGGAACTGCCCGAGGTGTGGAGCCAGGCACTGGCGTTCCTGCAAGGCGATCACGGACGCCAACCGTATGCCGGGTAACGTGCCCACCCACCAAAGCCGTACTCACACGGGTTCGACACGTCGAGCGCTTTGAACCGGGCGTACCGGCTCTGTCGAAGGACGTTCCGGCTGAGCAGGCAAGACGATCCCCCGCCGAGTTGCGGTGTCAGTACGGGCAACTTGGCGGATACTGTTCTCTTGCCCATCGTGATCGAAGGTCGACCGGTCCCTGGTTCAGATCAACCCGATGCGAAGAGGTCGACGATGAAGATGTCTGCTGAGTTGACCACGCGCCGCCACGACTCCGTGCACATGCGGAGGCAACGCGACGCGCTGCTCGATGTCTATCGCGAAGTGTACGCAGACAGGCTGGCCAATCCGTTCTTCACAGTCGAGCGGTTCTGGCAACGGCTGGAGGCTTACGCTGCCAGAGATGGCTTTTCTCTGGTCACTGGGCATGTCGGTGATGTACTGGTGGGCTACACCTTGGGCCATACGCTGCCGCCGGACGCTCGGTGGTGGAACGGATTCCGTGGCGAGATCGACCATTCGCTGCTCGATGAAGACGGCCGTCGGACGTTCGCGGTGAACGAATTGATGGTCTTGCCAGAGTTTCGCCGCCGCGGTTACGCCCATGCCCTTCATAATGCCCTGCTTCACGACCGTCCGGAGGAACGAGCCACGCTCTTGGTGCGGCCCGACAACATTCCGGCACGCACGGCTTACCTCAACTGGGGCTGGTACAAACTGGGTGACTTGCAGCCGTTCGACGATGCGCCGGTGTACGAGGCGCTGATCGTGAAACTGAATGGTTGAACGACATCGGAACCGTCCACCGTGGCGAGTTCGCGAGTGCGTGAGTGCCGCACAGGGAAACTGGCTTGCCTGGGAGTGCTTAGCCCTTGTTGTTCAACCGCTGTGAGATCACCTGGGTGACGCCGTCACCGCGCATGCTGACGCCATAGAGCGCGTCGGCGATCTCCATGGTGGGCTTCTGGTGCGTGATGATGATCAGCTGCGAGGTTGCCCGGAGCTCCTGCAACAGGCCGATCAGCCGGCGCATGTTCGTGTCGTCCAGCGCCGCCTCGACCTCGTCCATCACGTAGAAGGGCGAGGGCCGGGCGCGGAAGATGGCCACCAGCATCGCCACCGCCACCAGTGACTTCTCACCACCGGACAGCAGGGACAGCCGCTTGATCTTCTTGCCCGGCGGCCGTGCCTCGACGTCCACGCCGGTGGTCAGCATGTCGTCGGGATCGGTCAGCAGCATCCGCCCTTCCCCGCCGGGGAACAGCGTGTTGAACACGATCTCGAACTCGCGCGCCACGTCCTCGTAGGCCGACGCGAAGACCTCGAGGATCTTGTCGTCGACCTCCTTGACGACCGTCAGCAGGTCACGCCGGGTCGCCTTGAGGTCTTCCAGCTGCGTGGACAGGAACTTGTACCGCTCCTCCAGCGCGGCGAACTCCTCCAGCGCCAACGGGTTCACCTTGCCGAGCAGGGCCAGGTCCCGTTCGGCCTTCTTGGCCCGGCGCTGCTGGGTGTCGCGGTCGTACGGCGTCGACGGCGGCCGGATCACGTCCTCGCCGCGCTCCTTGGCCGCCTCGTACTCCGCGATCTCGTTGGCGGGCGGCGGGATCGGCCGGTCCGGGCCGTACTCCAGGACCAGGTCGTCCAGGCCCATGCCGAAGTCCTCGGCGATCTTGGTCTCCAGCTGCTCGATCCGCAGCCGCTGCTCGGCGCGCAGCACCTCGTCGCGGTGCACGGCGTCGGTCAGTTTCTCCAGCTCGGTCGACAGTTCACGGACCCGGCCGCGGACGTCGAGCAACGCCGCCTCGCGCTGGGTCCGGCGGGACGCGACCTCGTCCCGTGCGGCCGCGGCGCGCTGCAACGAGATCTCGATGCGCTCGATGGCCAGCTCACCGCCCTCGACCACGGCGTCGGCCACGCGCTTGCCGCGCGCCCGCGCCTGGCGGGCGCGCTCGTGCCGTTCGCGAGCCTCGCGCTCCTGACGAGCCGCACGACGCAGTCCTTCGGCCTTACCCGCGACCGCGCGCGCACGTTCCTCGGCGGTACGCAACGCCAGGCGCGCGTCCATTTCCTGCTGGCGCGCGGTGTTCAGCTGGGCCACGGCCTCGTCGCGGACGCGCGAGTCGGGTTCGTCGTCCAGCGGCTGTTCCTGGGCACCGACCAGGCGCTCCTCCAACTCGGCCAGTTTGGTGAGCTGGTCCTCCCTGGTCTGCTCGACTTTGGCGCGCTGGTTGCGGATTCGGTCGACCTCGGCCCGCACAGCGTTGGCCGCCTGGCGCATCCGGGCGATCCGCTCACCGGAGCGGGCCCGGCGGACCCTGGCTTCGCTTAACGCTTCCTTGGCCGCGTTGACCTCGTTGCGCCGCGCTTCCTGTTCGGCCCGTGCCCCGGCAAGTGCCCCAACGGTTTCCGCGAGGGTGTGCTCGAAAGAGGTCAGCTTGTCGTTGGCCTCGTCGACCGCCGCCTGGACCTCGATCACGCTCTCACTGCGACCGGAACCACCGACCGCCCAGTCGGAACCGAGCAGGTCACCGTCCCTGGTGACGGCCCGCACCGTCGGGTGCGCGGCGACGATCTGCCGTGCGGTGCCAAGGTCCGAGACGACGACAACGCGGTCCAGCGCGCGTTCCATGGCCGGGCGCAAGGCTTCCGGGCACCGCACCAGGTCCACGGCCCACTGCGCACCATCAGGCAGGTACGGCCACGCCGAGCGATCCACAGTAGACGGACCACCGCCGATGACGATCCCCGCGCGGCCGGCGTCGTTGTCCCGCAACAGGGACAACGCCGACAGCGCGTCGTCACCACCGGCGACCGCGACGGCGTCGGCGATCGGGCCGAGCGCCGCGGCCAACGCGACCTCGGCACCGGGCCGCACGGTCAGCAAAGCCGCGATCGACCCGAGCAGGCCGGGCAGCCGGTGGCCGGCCGCCAGCAGCGCGCCCGCGCCGTCCTTCCGGCTCAGGCCAAGCGAAAGCGCGTCCACCCGGGCCCGCCACGAAGCGATCTCCCGCTCCGCCTTGCGTTCCGCGGCGACGAGTTCGTCCACCCGCGCCTTGGCCTGCGCGGCCGCCGAGACGGCCTGGTCGTGCCTGCTTTGCAGGGACTCGTCGTCGGAGTCCTCGACGCCGGTCTCCAGCTCGGTCTCGGCCAGCTCGGTCGCGGCGATCTCGGCGCGCTCCTCGGCCTCGGCCAAGGTGGTGGACAACCGCTCGATCTCCTCGGCGGTCGCACTCGTCTTACTGCGCAGCGCTTCGACCTGACCGGCCAGCCGGGCCAGGCCCTCCCGGCGGTCGGCGATCGCGCGGACGGCGGCGATGTGCGCCTTCTCGGCCTCGGCCACCGCGCTTTCCAGCTCGGAGCGCCGCGCCAACGCCTCGGACAGCGCCTCACGGGCCATCTCGACGCCTTCCGCGAGCTCGACCTCCAGCTCGGCGGCCTCCTCGGCCTCGGCTTCGAGCAGTTCCGGGTCCTTGCCCTGGTTCTGCCGTTCGCCCTCGTCGGAGAGGTGCCGGGCGCGTTCGGCGGCCAGCCGGACCGTGCCGCGCAGCCGCTCGGCCAGCGCGGACAGCCGGTACCAGGCGTCCTGGGCCGCGTTCAGCGCCGGGGCGTCCTCGGCCAGGCTCGCTTCGATCTCGTTCTGCTCGGCCTGGGCGAACTGCAGGGCCCGCTCGGTCTCACCGCGCTTGGCGCGGGCGGTGGCCTCGTCGGCCTCTTCCTTGGCCAGTTCATGCCGCGCGCTGACCAGGTCGTCAGCGATCAGCCGCAGCCGCGCGTCCCGCAGCTCGGCCTGCACGACCTGGGCGCGCCGGGCGATCTCGGCCTGCTTGCCCAGTGGTTTGAGCTGACGCCGCAGCTCGGCGGTCAGGTCCGTCAGGCGCGTCAGGTTGGCCTGCATCGCGTCCAGCTTCCGCAGCGCCTTCTCCTTGCGCTTGCGGTGCTTGAGCACACCGGCGGCCTCTTCGATGAACGCCCGGCGGCCTTCCGGCTTCGACTCGAGGATCGCGCCGAGCTGGCCCTGGCCGACGATGACGTGCATCTCCCGGCCAATGCCGGAGTCCGACAGCAGTTCCTGCACGTCCATCAGGCGGCAGGTGTTGCCGTTGATCTCGTACTCGCTGGCGCCGTCCCGGAAGATCCGGCGGGTGATCGAGACTTCGGAGTAGTCGATCGGCAGCGCGCCGTCGGAGTTGTCGATGGTCAGCGTGACCTCGGCCCGGCCGAGCGGCTGACGGCCGCCCGCACCGGCGAAGATGACGTCCTCCATCTTGCCGCCGCGCAGCGACTTCGCGCCCTGCTCCCCCATCACCCAGCTCAGCGCGTCGAGCACGTTCGACTTGCCGGACCCGTTGGGCCCGACGACACAGGTGATCCCCGGTTCGAAGCGCAGCGTCGTCGCTGAGGCGAAGGACTTGAAGCCCTTCAGCGTCAGGCTCTTGAGGTGCACGTGACGGTCGACCTCTCGCTGGAAGCTGGCACGTCTATCCCGCCGAGGGTACCCGGGCGGGCCCGGCGATCCGCGCAGGCGGGCTCCCCGCGTCGCGGGGGCACGGCACTGACCAGCCCGGATGCCCGGCTTACCGCGACTGCATGCCGACGAGCACGCCACCCGCGGCGACGACCTCGACCCGGTCGATGTCGGTCAGCTTGATCGAACTGCTGCCGGGGATGGCGGTGACCTCGCGGTAGTAGTCCGCGGACCACTTGCCCGCCTCCTCGCGGCGGCCGTCCCGGCTGTAGACGACCAGGTGGCAGATCTTGCGGCCGGCCGGGACGTCCTGCATCGAGACCTTGACCTCGGTACCCCACGGGTGACCGGTCAGGTCGACCCGCCCGTGCACCCCGGTCGTCGGGTCGGTCGCGGTCCACGTCACCTGGATCGCGGTCGACCCGCCGTCTTGCGCCGGCCGGAACATGACCACGCCGCCCAGCGCCAGCAGGACCACGGCGGCCGCCGCGGCCAACGCGACGCCGCGTCGCCGCCACCAACCCGCCCGCTCCTGCGGCTCGGGCTCCATGACGGGCGGGGACGCCTCGATCACCGGCAACTGGGTGACCAGCTCCGGCGGGACCGGCCCGGGGCCGGCCGCGTCAGGACCGGCCGGGTCGGCCCCAGGCCGGTCCATCTGCTGGACGGCCTCGAAGTCCTCGGGCGTGACACGTTGCAGGAGGCCGGGCAGGGGCGCGAGCCGGAGCATCTCGGCAGTGCAGATCGGGCACTCGTCCAGGTGCCGTTCGAACGCCGGCCGGTCGGCCGGGTCGAGCGCGCCAAGCAAGTAGGCGCCGAGCGAGACGGTCTGACGGCAGGTCACGGCTCGGTCACCCCCCGTTCCTCCAGTGCGTCGCGCAACGCCCGTAGCGCGTAGAACGACCGCGATTTGACCGTGCCCGGCGGGATGCCGAGCACGGACGCCGCCTCGGCCACCGTGCGCCTGCGGAAGAACAGCTCGCCGATCACCGCGCGGTGCTCCTTGCTCAGCGCGCGCATCGCCTCGGCGATCTGCCAGCTCTGCAGTACCCGGTCGAAGTCGTCGTCGGTATGCGGGAGGTCCTGAGCGGGCATCGGCACCTCGGTGACCCGCGCACCCTGCCGACGGTAGCCGGAGACGATCAGGTTCCGGGTCACCGTGTACAGCCACGGCCCGGCCTGATCGACGCTCAACGTGTCGGCGTTACGCCACGCACGCAACAACGTCTCCTGAACCACGTCCTCCGCCCGCTGCAGATCGCCACCGACCGAGCGCAGCGCGTAGGCCAGCAACGGTCGGCGGTACTTGTCGTAGAGCTCGCGAATCAGTTCATCGCTCTGCTCGGGGGTGTTCCCCACGGCGTCTATTACGCCCGGTCACCGCGCTCGGTTCAAGTCAGCCGGGTGAACCTTCGTGAAGTTCAGGACGTGAAAGAAGCGAACCCGAGGAAGGAGCGAGACGCATGAACTACAGCATCGCGGCGCGTGCCGTGGGCGCGCTCATCGGCGTGCTGGCGACGATCGTCTTCGCCGCGTGCACCCCCACCGACGGCCCGGCGTCCGACGACCAGGGCACCGAGCAGTCCGGTGGTTACTAGTTAACGTTCTACGAACCCGATGAGGCCGCCACGCGCCTCGGACCACCGCTCCACGACCGTGTCCACACGACCGGGTGAACCTCCGCCGCGCAGCACGGCGAGCAGCTGCTCACAGTGCGCTTTGGCTCCCTCGGCGACCACCTCCACCCGGCCGTCCTGAAGGTTGCGAGCACCTCCGACAAGGCCGAGCTCGAGCGCGCGTGCCCGCGTCCACCAGCGGAAACCGACTCCCTGAACGTGCCCGTGCACCCAAGCGGTCAGTCGCACCGTAGGCTGATCGGCGGTTGATGGCATGCCCCGAATGATCGCAGGCGCATCGAACAGGCCTCGTTCGGTAGTGGTACGTTACCGGGCCGTGACGCCCTGTTCGTCCCACTCGGGGCCGGACAGGAATTCGCACACTCCCGACTGACGGCGTGTCTGCGAGGAGGAGCCCCCCGCATGGCCGAAACACCCGAGCGGACCGAGGTCCAGCCCCCGGCTGAGCACCCGGCGTCCGGCATGAAGCGTTCCTACGCGCTGCTCGCGGCCGCCGGTGTCGGCGTCGCGACCGCGTGTGCGGCACTGGCCAGTTTCGCCGTCGCGGGTGGCGGTGAGGCCCAGCCGGGCGGCGGCACGTCGCAGACTCCCGTGTCCCAGGTCAACGCGCCCCGCAGCGCGACGCCGCTGCCCGAGACCGCCACGACCGACATCCCGGTGACGGACACGTCCAGCACGGAGACCTCGTCCGGCGCGCCGTCGCCGGGCGGTTCGCCGTCGAACAGGCCCGCCCAGCCCAACAAGCCGGGCCAGTCGAACCAGCCGGGGCATCAGCCCAGCCAGCCCGCTGGTCAGCCGAACCAGCCGCCGCCCAACCCGGGTGGTGGCGGTGGCGGCTCGACGCCTCCGCCGAACACGTCGCCGACGCAGCAGAACCCGCCCACGAGCGTCACCATGCCGCCGTCGTCCAGCACTCCCACGACCCCCACCACGCCGACGAGTCCGACGACACCTCCGACTGGCTGAACATCCGCTGAATGCGGTAAAAACACGCTGAGCAGCCGATACCAACGGGAACAACCCGAAAGGGTGTGAAGATCACCCGTTAGTGGTACGTTGCGCGACCGTGAGTGAAACGCGACCCCGACGCGCCACGATCATGGTAAGTCTCGCCGCGCTCGCCGCAGGTGCGGCGATCGCGGGCGGGGCGACCATCCTGGCCTTACCCCAAGGCGACTCCCCCCAGGTCCCGATGGCGATGGGCTACAACGGCGCCAACAACGCCAGACAGACGGGCTCCATCCCGCCCACCGACTCGGCCACGGCGCTGGCAGCCGCGCCCGGGTCCGCCTCGGTCCCCGGCTCGACGTCCCCGACGACTTCGTCGAGCACCGCGGCGAGCAGTTCCTCAGCCCCGCCCTCCTCAAGCTCCGCCTCGCAACAGCCGAGCAGCCCCGCGGCACCCCCGCCGCCACAGTCCCCGACGCAGCCGGAGAAGCCGGCTCCGTCCCCGACGCAGACGGCCTCCCCGAACGCCGGCATGGCGGCCGAGGTCGTGCAGATGGTCAACGACGTGCGCAGGCAGTTCGTCCCGCAGTGCGGTTCCCTCACCGTGGACGCCCGGTTGACGAGCGCGGCGCAGAAGCACAGCACCGACATGGCCTCGCAGAGGTACTTCTCGCACACCTCGAAGGACGGCCGGTCCTTCGCCGACCGGATCCGCGCGGAGGGATATCCCAGCCCCGGCGGCGAGAACATCGCCCAGGGCCAGCGCTCCGCCAGGCAGGTGATGGAAAGCTGGATGAGGTCCGAGGGACACCGCGAGAACATCCTGCGCTGCGGGTTCCGGACGATCGGCGTCGGCCTGGACACGAACGGCTTCTACTGGGTGCAGAATTTCGGCTTCTGAAAAAGGGAAGCGCCCGATCGATGACGTGCACGGTGCACCGGCACGACAAAGCCGCCGAGGCGCACGCCGTCTCGGCGGCTTCGCGGAAAACGATCAATCCCGGTCGCTGAATCCCCAGGCTTCCAACGCGGTCGCGACGAACTCACCGCCGACGTCGTTGGCCTGATCGGCGCGGCCACGCCGGCGCGCCGGCCTGTCCCGCTCGTCGTCGCCGAGATCCCCGGCAACCTCGATCACCTGGTGGTTCTTCCCTGCCGGTCGGCGCCCGCCCTGGCCGCAGCCGTTCGGGCAGGGGTGCTCCAGATCGCGCAGCACCCCGTCGAGGCAAGGCTGCCGCCACCGCAGCACACCTTCCCCCCGGCACATCGGGCACTCACTTGGGAACCTGGCCGACACCGCCACAGGCCCGACAATAGTCCTTGCGATTCGGCGCCATTCCCGACCCGAGGCAGACTGGGCACTCATTCACACTGCTCACCTTCTTCGTCGTCGCTGGCGAACAGGCCCTCCACACATGAAAATATCTCGGGATGGTCTGGTCCACAGCAACAAAAACCGCCCAATCGTGTGATCACCTGTAACCGGGACGTTATCGACACAACCCTTTCGGACCAGCGATGAGTTTCCGCCGCGCCCACAGTCTCAGTCATCAACAGCACGACGAGAGAGGACACCGTCATGGGCATGACACATTCGGCGGACGGCACCAAGATCGCTTACGAGAGCGCGGGCAGCGGACCCGCCGTTGTGCTCGTCGACGCGGCGGGCGGTCACCGCGACTTCAACTCGCTGCGTCCGCTGGCCGACCTGATCGCCGAGCAAGGCTTCACCACCTACACCTACGACCGCCGAGGCCGGGGCCTGAGCACGGACACCCAGCCGTACGCGGTGGAACGCGAAATCGAGGACCTCGCCGCCGTGATCGAAGCCGCGGGCGGCCAGGCCTCGGTCTACGGATGGTCGTCCGGTGCGCTGCTCGCCATCCGAGCGGCCGCGAGTGGACTGCCGATCACCCGCCTCGCGGTGTTCGAGCCGCCGTACGGCGGCTCCGACGAACACGACGACACGATCCGGGCACAGCTGGAAACCCTTGTCGCGGAAGGCAAACGTGGCGAAGCCGTGGATCTCTTCCACACCGTGATCGGCGTGCCGGAGGACATCATGGCCCAGATGGCCCCGATCAAGCCCGCCCTGGAGAAGATCGCCCACACCTACCCGTACGACTGGACGATCGCGGGAACCACGACGCAGGACCACATCGCGGCGGTCCCGGCGCCCACTCTCGTGCTCGACAGCACGGCGACGGGCAAGGAAATGCACGACGGCGTCGAGGAAGTGGCCCGGCTGATCCCGGATGCCGTGCACAAGCGCCTCGAAGGCGAGTGGCACGGCCTTCCGAACGAGGTGCTCGCGGCCGCGCTCACCGAGTTCTACCAGCATTGAGGACCACACCCTCGTGAGTGTTTATCCGTGTTCTAACCCGGATAAACACTCACGAGGGTTGAGCTGGGGTTATGGTCTCGAAGCGGTATCCCATGCCTGGCTCGGTCAGCAGGTGCTTCGGCTGGGACGGCATCGGTTCCAGCTTGCGCCGCAGCTGGGCCAGGTACACCCGCAGGTAGTGGGTCTCCGCGGCGTACGCGGGGCCCCAGACCTCCTGCAACAACTGCTTCTGCGCCACCAACCGGCCCTTGTTGCGGACCAGCACCTCGAGCACGCCCCACTCGGTCGGCGTCAGGTGCACTTCGGCGCCCTCCTTGAGCACCTTCTTCGCCGCCAGGTCCACGATGAACGAGCCCGTGTCCACGACCGCCTGCTCGTCGCCTGGCCCGGCCACTGTGGAGCGGCGGACGGCGGCGCGCAGCCGGGCCAGCAGCTCGTCCATGCCGAACGGTTTGGTCACGTAGTCGTCCGCGCCAGCGTCCAGTGCCTCGACCTTGTCGCCGGAGTCGGTACGCGCGGACAGCACGATGATCGGCACGGTGGTCCAGCCGCGCAGCCCGGCGATCACCTCGGTGCCGTCGATGTCGGGCAGGCCGAGGTCGAGCACGACCACGTCCGGCTTGCCCTCGGCGGCCGCACGCAGCGCGGCGGCGCCGTCGTGCGCGGTGATCACCTGGTAGCCGCGGGCCGAGAGGTTGATCCGCAGCGCACGCACGATCTGCGGCTCGTCGTCGACCACGAGTACCTTCGTCATGACTTCGCCTCCGGAAGTGAGATCACGACGGTCAGCCCGCCGCCCGGCGTGTCCTCGGCTCTGATCGTGCCACCCATCGCCTCGGTGAAGCCCTTCGCCACGGACAACCCGAGCCCGACGCCGGTACCCCGGTCGTTGAGCCGTTGGAACGGCTGGAAGACCGTTGCGGACGTGCCCTTCGGCAGGCCCGGCCCGTGGTCGACCACCCACAGTTCGACGTGGTCGCCGTACGCGCTCGCCCGCAGCGCGATCGACGGTTCGTCCACGCTCACGCGGCCGTCACCGTCCACGTCGACGTTGCGGCGCGGCACCAAAGTCCCATGCCGCAACGCGTTGTCCACCACGTTGGCGATCACCCGTTCAAGCAGGCCGACGTCGGCCCTGACCAGCGGCAGCCGCTCGTCCACGTCGACCGCGATCTCGTTTCTGCCATCCACACCGGACAGGGCTCGGGCCACGACCTCGTAGTAGCCGACCGCCTTCATCCGCGGCTCGACCGCGCCGGTCGCCAGCCTGGACGAGTCGAGCAGGTTGTCCACCAGGCCGGTGAGCCGGTCGGCGGACTCCTCGACGGTTTCCAGCAGTTCGGCCGTGTCCTGCTCGGACAACGTCAGGTCGGGTGCGCGCAGGCTGCCTACGGCGGCCTTGATCGACGTCAGCGGCGTACGCAGATCGTGTCCCACGGCCGAAAGCAGCGCGGTCCGCAACTCGGTGGTCTCCGCACGGCGTCGTGCCTGGTCCGCCTGAGCGGCCATCCGCTGCTGACGCAGGGCGAGCAGCGCCTGTCCCGCTGCCGCCTCAAGGACTCGACGGTCGTGCGCGGGCAATGCCCGGCCGCGCAAGGCCAAATGCACGTCCGTCGTGACTGGAATGTCCACATCGGCCTCGTCGGGCTCGTCACACGGGCGCTCCCCCCGGCACGCCACCCGGTGCCACACGCCGTCGGTCTTCTCCAGCAGCGCCACCGAATGCAGCCCGAAGTTCTCCCTGACCTTGTCCAGCAGGCGGTCGAGCGGATTGTCGTGCGTCAGCACGGTCCGGGAGTACGAGGCCAGCAGCGCGGCCTCAGTACGGGCGCGGGCCGCCAGCTCGGCTCGTCGTGCCGCACGGTCCACCACCACCGCGACCATGACCGCGACGACCACCATCGCCACGAGCGTGACGACGTTCTGCTGGGCGTCCACGGTCAGCGTGAAGAACGGCTCGGTGAAGAAGAAGTTCAACAGCGCGGCGCTGAGAATCGACGCGAACAGCGCGGGTCCCAGCCCGCCGACCAGGGCGACGACGACGGTCGCCAGGAAGTAGTCGATCACGTTCGTCGACAGCAGCAGGTCCTGCCGCAACCAGACACCGATCGCCGTCGCCAGCGCGGGCAGCACCATGGCCAACGTCCAGCCGATGATCCGGCGGCGCCGGGAGATCGGGCTGCGGGCGAGCGTCGCGCGCAGCCGGCCACCCGATTCCTCGTGCGTGACCATGTGCACGTCGATCGGCCCGGACCGCTGCACCACGGCCGCGCCGATGCCTTCGTCGAACACCCTGGCCAGCCGGGACCGCCGCGAGGTCCCGACCACGAGCTGGGTCGCGTTCACCCCGCGGGCGAAGTCGAGCATCGCGGTCGGCACGTCGTCGCCGACGACCGTGTGGAACGTCGCGCCGACGTCGTCGGTCAGCTTGCGCAGCTTGCTGAACGCACCCGGGCTCACCCCGGCGAGGCCGTCGCCCCGCAGGATGTGCAGGACCATCAGCTCGGCCCCGGCCCGGGCCGCGATCCGGCTGCCGCGCCGGATCAGCGTCTCGCTCTCCGTGTCGCCGGTGATCGCGACGACCACCCGTTCCCTGGCCTCCCAGGTGTCGGTGATGTCCTTCTCCGCGCGGTACCGCCGCAGCGCCACGTCCACCTGGTCGGCCACCCACAACAAAGCCAGCTCGCGCAACGCCGTCAGGTTGCCGGGCCGGAAGTAGTTGGCCAGCGCGGCGTCGATCTTGTGCGCCGGGTAGACGTTGCCGTGCGCGAGCCTTCTGCGCAGCGCCTCCGGCGTGATGTCGACCAGTTCGATCTGCTCGGCCCGGCGGACCACCTCGTCGGGCACGGTCTCCTGCTGGCGCGCCCCGGTGATCCGCTCGACCACGTCGTTCAGGCTTTCCAGGTGCTGCACGTTCACCGTGGACAGCACGTCGATCCCGGCGTCCAGCAACTGCTCCACGTCCTGCCAGCGCTTGCCGTTGCGGGAACCGGGGACGTTGGTGTGCGCGAGCTCGTCGACCACCGCGACTTCCGGTTCGCGGGCCAGCACAGCGGCCACGTCCAGCTCGTCCACCCGCATGCCGCGGTGCTCGAAGTGCTGCCGCGGCATCACCTCCAGGCCGGTGAGCAGCTCCGCGGTCTTGGCCCGGCTGTGCGTCTCGACCAGGCCGACCACCACGTCGGTGCCGCGCTCCCGGCGCCGGTGGGCCTCGCCGAGCATGGCGAAGGTCTTGCCGACACCGGGTGCGGCACCCAGGTAGATCCGCAGCTCACCGCGACGACGCTTGTAGTCCACGTCGCCAGTGTGCGCTCTGGAGGTGCTCACCCGCGCTTCATGGCCTGTACGGCCAGGTTGAGTTTGAGCACATTCACGCCCGGATCACCGATCCCCTGGCTGGTGTTCTCGCTGATCAAGCGGTCGACCTGGGCCGGCGTCAGGCCGTTCTCCCTGGCCACGCGCGGTGCCTGAAGATGCGCGTACGCCGGGCTGATCTGCGGGTCCAGGCCCGAAGCGGACGCCGTCACCGCGTCGGCCGGAACCCGCGCGGGGTCCACGCCCTCCCTCCTGGCGATCGCGTCCTTGCGCTCCCGCACGACTTTGACGTAGTCGTCATTGGCCGCGCCCTTGTTGGATCCTCCTGAGCTGGACGGGTCGGCCGGCCCGAGCGGGTCCTGCGCCAGGGCGGACGGCCTGGTGTGGAACCACGGGTCGTGCTCCGGGTCCTGAGCGACAGGATCGACACCGATCAGCCCCGAGCCGACGTTCCGGCCGTTCTGGCTGATGATCGAGCCCTCGGCGGTGGAGTGCAGGCCCGGAACCCGGGACACCGCCCAGACACCGAGCGGGTAGAGGACGCCGGTGAGGGTCGTCAGGACGATCAGAATCCGCAACCCGGCCCATGCTTGCCTTACCATCGTCGTCACATTCCCGGAATCAGTCGGACCAACAGGTCGATCAGCCAGATGCCGACGAACGGCGTGACGATCCCGCCAAGGCCGTAGATCAGCAGGTTGCGGCGCAGCAGCGAACGCGCGTCGGCCGGGCGGTACCGCACACCCCGCAGTGCCAACGGGATCAGTGCCACGATGATCAGCGCGTTGAAGATCACCGCGGACAGGATCGCGCTCGACGGCGAGTGCAGTGCCATGATGTCGAGCCTGCCGAGCTGCGGGTGGATCCCGGCGAACATGGCGGGCAGGATCGCGAAGTACTTGGCCAGGTCGTTGGCGATCGAGAACGTGGTCAGCGCGCCCCGCGTGATCAGCAACTGCTTGCCGATCTCGACGATCTCGATCAGCTTGGTCGGGTTGGAGTCCAGGTCGACCATGTTGCCCGCTTCCTTGGCGGCCATGGTGCCGGTGTTCATCGCCACGCCGACGTCGGCCTGGGCGAGCGCCGGGGCGTCGTTGGTGCCGTCGCCGGTCATCGCGACGAGCCGTCCGCCCTCCTGCTCCTTCTTGATGAGCGCCATCTTGTCTTCCGGCTTGGCCTCGGCGAGGAAGTCGTCCACACCGGCCTGTCCGGCGATCGCCTTGGCGGTCAACGGGTTGTCGCCGGTGATCATGACCGTCCTGATGCCCATCGCGCGCAGTTCGCCGAACCGTTCCCGCATCCCGGGTTTGACCACGTCCGAAAGCCGGACCACGCCCCGGATCACCGTGCCCTCGGCGACGACCAGCGGCGTTCCGCCTTCCGAGCTGATCCTTTCGACGATCTCGTCGACCTCGGGCAGGACGTCCTGGCCGGCCCAGGCCGTGACCGCGCTCGCCGCGCCCTTGCGGACCGAAGTGCCGTCGAGGTCGACACCGGACATCCGGGTCTGGGCGGAGAACTCGACGAACTCGCCGCCCCTCTCGTGCTCGCTCGGCGACGCGGGCAGGCCGTGTTCGGTGGCGCAGAGTTCCACGATGCTGCGGCCTTCCGGTGTGCCGTCGGCCAGGCTGGACAGCCGAGCGGCCCGGGCGAGGTCCTGCACTGTGGACTGTCCAACCGGGATCAGTTCGGTCGCCCGGCGGTTGCCGAAGGTGATCGTCCCGGTCTTGTCCAGCAGCAACGTGCTCACGTCACCGGCGGCCTCGACCGCACGGCCCGACGTCGCCAGGACGTTGCGCTGCACCAGCCGGTCCATGCCCGCGATGCCGATCGCCGAGAGCAGGGCGCCGATCGTGGTCGGGATCAGGCAGACCAGCAACGCGGTCAGCACGATCACCGACTGGCGGGACCCGGCGAACGCGGCCATCGGCTGCAGGGCGACGACCGCGAGCAGGAAGATGATCGTCAACGTGGACAGCAGGATGGTCAGTGCGATCTCGTTCGGCGTCTTCTGCCGTTGTGCGCCTTCGACCAGCGCGATCATCCGGTCCACGAAGGACTCGCCCGGCCTGGCCGAGATCTTCACGACGATCCGGTCGGACAACACCGTGGTGCCGCCCGTGACCGCGGACCGGTCGCCGCCGGACTCCCGGATCACCGGCGCCGACTCGCCCGTGATGGCCGATTCGTCCACGGTGGCGATGCCTTCGACGACATCGCCGTCCCCCGGGATGACGTCACCGGCCTCGACGACGACCAGGTCACCGATCCGCAGGTCAGCGCCCGGCACACGCTCCTGGCTGCCGTCTGCGCGCAACCGGCGGGCGACGGTGTCCTTCTTGGTACGCCGGAGGGTTTCGGCCTGCGCCTTGCCCCGGCCTTCGGCCACGGCCTCGGCCAGGCTGGCGAACAGGACCGTGAACCACAGCCACAGCGCGGTGCCGATGCTGAACACACCGGGGTCGCCGATCGCCAGCACCGTGGCGAGCAGGGAACCCACCCACACCACGAACATGACCGGGTTGCGGGCCTGGTGGCGCGGGCCGAGCTTGCGTAAGGCGCCAGGGAGGCTGGAGACGAGTTGTCCGGGACTGAAGACCCCGGCACCCACCCGGCCCGCGTGCTCGACGTGGCGCCGGGTCTCCTCCTCCGGGGTGCGCGTGACGGTCGTGGTCATGCCAGTGCCTCTGCGATCGGGCCCAGAGCGAGGGCCGGGATGAAGGTCAACGCCGCGACCAGCACGACCGTGCCGACGAGCATGGTGGCGAACAGCGGACCGGTGGTCGGCAGTGTCCCCGCGGTCTCGGGCACTTTCCGTTGCACGGCAAGCGAACCCGCCAGGCACAGCACGGCGGTGATCGGCACGAACCGGCCGAACGCCATGCACAGGCCGAGCGTGGACTGGAACCAGTCGTTGGTCACGGTGATGCCCGCGAACGCGCTGCCGTTGTTGTTACTCGCTGAGGTGTACGCGTAAAGCACCTCGGAGAACCCGTGCGCGCCAGGGTTGTTCAACGCGCCCGCGGTGTCCGGCATCAGCAACGCCGCGCCTGTGCCGAGCAGGAGGACCGTGGGCATCGCCAGGATCGCGACGGCGGCGCACGTGACCTCACGCTTGCCGAGTTTCTTGCCCAGGTATTCGGGCGTCCGGCCGACCATCAGGCCCGCGAGGAACATCGCGATGATCGCCACCACCAGCATGCTGTAGAGGCCGCTGCCGACGCCGCCGGGGCTGAGCTCGCCGAACATCATGTTCAGCAACGTCCCGCCGCCGCCCAGGCCGCTGAAGCTGTCGTGCATCGAGTTGACCGCGCCGGTCGACGTGGACGTGGTCGCGTTGGCGAACAACGCCGAACCGGCGATGCCGAACCGGACTTCCTTGCCCTCCATGGCACCGCCCGCCAGCAGCGCGAGCGGGCCGTTCGGGTGCGACTCGGCCCACCAGATGACCGTGAGCATCCCGCCCCAGAGCACGCCCATCACCGTGAGCAGGACCGTGCCCTGCCGCTTGTTGCCGACCAGCACACCGAACGTGCGCGTGAGACAGACCGGGATGACCGTCAGCAGGAAGATCTCGATCAGGTTCGTCCAGGAACTGGGGTTCTCGAACGGATGCGCGGAGTTGGCGTTGAAGATGCCGCCGCCGTTCGTGCCCAGTTCCTTGATGGCCTCTTGGGAAGCGGCGGGCGCCAGGGCGATCCGGCTCACACTGCCGTCCGGATTGGTCACGTCCACACCGGACTTGAGACTCTGCACGACCCCCAGCGCGATCAGGACGATCGCGAAGACGAAGGCCAACGGCAGCAGAACCCGCACCGTGCCCCGGGTCAGGTCCACCCAGAAGTTGCCGAGCCGATCGGTCTTCGCCCGGACGAACCCCCGTACCAGCGCCATCGCGACCGCCAGCCCCACCGCCGCCGACACGAAGTTCTGCACGGTCAGGCCGAGCATCTGGACGGCGTGGCCCATCGTGGTCTCGGGAACGTACGACTGCCAGTTCGTGTTGGTGACGAAGCTGATCGCCGTGTTGAACGCGACGCCCGGACTGGCCGTACGCCCGAAGTCGAACGGCAACAGGTGTTGCAGCCGTTGGATGAGATAGAGCAGCACGACCGAGACGAACGAGAAGGCGAGCACGCTGGCGGCGTAGGTCTTCCAGTGCTGCTCCGAATCGGGGTCGACGCGCCCGACCCGGTAGACGGCCTTCTCGAGCCGTAAGTGCCTGGCGGACGTGAAAACCCTGGCCATGTAGTCGCCCAACGGCTTGTAGACCACTGCCAGGGCAAGCAGAAGCAGGCCGACCTGTGCCAGGCCGGCCCAAGTCGGCGACATCAGAACTTCTCCGGTCGGATCAACGCGACGAACAGGTAGACAAGTAAGGCAAGGGCCAGCACACCCGCGACGATGCCGGCCAGATCGGACGTCCCGCTCACAAGCGCTCCAGTCCCCGCAGGATCAACGCGAGCACAGCGAAAACCCCGATCAGCAGCACCGCGTAGGCCAGGTCGGCCATGTGCGCGCTCCCATCTCGAACGACAGGGCCGCCCCGCCGGCGGCCCGCCTGTGACGAGCGTGCATGCCCGAACCGCCCGACCGGGAATCACCTGATGGCCTCTTTATGCGCGGGACCACCGCATTTACGCGATCCTGAGACCCCCGGCCTTTCGGAGGGACAGATACCCAAGCGGCCGCGCTTCGCGCACGGGAGGCACCCCACGACCCGAGACATCTTTTCTTCCCCGCCCGGAGGCTCCGGCACGAAGACGGATACCCGCGCACAGGTCAGTCCTGCAAGCCGGGCTTCGCGGTGGCCGATCGGATCGTGGAGTGCCTGGACCACCTGATACGGCATTAGACGCGCGGGTGCACCCGGCAGTTGGTGTGCAGGTACTTGGCCGCGCCGTCGGTGAAGTCGTAGATCGCGACCGTCTGGGTGTCCTCGAGCGGATCGGTCGGCGGCATCAGGAAGTGCGTCGCACTCACCGGAAGCAGCTCGTATTCGACGCGGTCGGGTTTCCGCATGAACTCCGCCTGCATCGGATCGAGTACCAAGGTCAGCGACAACCGTCCATTGGCGACCGACACCTCGTGCCGCGCGCCGGGGCGCTCATAAACGCCTTCGTACCTGGCCAGGTCGAGATCAAGTGTCGCGTCCGGCACGGGCAGGTCCGGGATGGTGGCCGCGCCCAGGTCGGCGAGGATCTCGTTGAACACCTCACGGTAGAAGCGTTCCCGCGGTCCGCCGTTGGTCAGCATGGTGACGGCCGTGTTCGAGTCCGGCAGCAGCCGCAGCCGGGCGTTCTGACCGATCGTGCTGCCGTCGGTCGCGTAGACGGTTTCACCGTGCCAGTCACACACGATGAGGCCCAGTGCCCATTCCGGCCCGAACATGTACGGATCTGGCACGGGCACGCGCGAACGCATCATCTCCCGGATACCCTCCGCCGACAGGATTCGTTTCCCGTTCGGCGCAACGCCTTCGTTGAGCAGTACGTGTGCCAGAGCCAGCACGTCGCGGGTTGTCGACGTGATGTTGCCGCCCGGACCGAACGCGCGCGGCAAGAAGTCGATCGGCGTGACGATCGGGCCCTCGTCCAGCGAGCGGATCAGGTGTCCGGTCGCGGCGCGCGTCTCATCGACCTGTTCCCACCAGCTATTGGTGTCGGTGAGGCCCATGGGTTCGAAGAGACGGTCCCGCATGACACCGTCCCAGCGCTTGCGGTTGTGCACTTCCAGGATTCGCGCGAGAATCGCGTACCCCAGCGCCGCGCTGTACCCGTGCGTCCGGCCCAGTGGGAAGACCTGGGGTGCGTCCGCGATGTTCTCGATCATGCGCTCGTAGACGTCGTCGTCCTCGCCGGGATCACCGTAGGCCTCCTCGATCCCGCTGGTGTGGTTCAGCAGGTGCCGAGGGGTGACTTCGGCGCTTGCCCGGGGATCGGCCACCGCGAACCCGGGCAGGTAGGCCCGCACTGGTTCGTCGAGGCCGACCACGCCCTCGTCGACGAGTTGCATGAACGCCAACGCGGTCCACGTCTTCGTCATGGAGCCGCACTGGTAGACGGTGTCCGTCGTGGCGGGTTCCCGCGTTTCCACGTTCCGCACGCCGACGGCGAACTCAGTCACCTCGCCGTCGTGCAGCACACCGATCGCGGCGCTCGGAATCCCGTACTCGGCAAGGAGATCGGCGACCCGGCCACGCATCCGCGGTACGTCGATCGTCATCGCGGAAGGCCCACCGCGTTCGCCGCGTCCGCTTCGAAGTACTCGGTGGTGGCATGGGCGCCGGCGTGCGCTTCGAAGAAGTCCCGGACTTCGTCGACCGAGTCGTGGACGATGACGTTCACCGCCTTCGTCCCGTCGGTGCTCGCGACAGCGAACTTCCACCCGGCGCCCTTGGGCAGCCTGGCATGCGCCTTCTTCAGGCCGTTCCAGAACTTGGTGTTGTCGGAGACGGTCGACACGACCAGCACGTGCATGATGATCCCTTTCGCTTTCCGGATGCGGAAAAGCTATGTTGCGTTTCAACCGACGTCAACGATTCGGGCGATAAAATGGCTGGTAGAGCCCAAATCATTGCAACAGGCTTGCCGGGAATGCAACTATGACAGCAGAGCCGTTGCAATGTACTGCTCGTGAACGCAAGGAGGTGCGACGGTGCCAGGCCCCAGGCTGACCACCGAGGACCGAGGCCGGATCGCCGAATGGCTGACCGAGGGTCTTGGATACGCCGAGATCGCCCGGCGCCTGGGCAGGCCGACGTCCACGATCAGCCGCGAGGTGGCACGCAACGGCACACACGGCGACTACGTGGCCGACCAGGCGCAACAGGCCGCCGGCGACCGTGCCCGGCGACGCAAGCGGCCCCCTCGGGCCGAACCGACGCCGAACGATGCCGCCAGGGCCTTCGTGGACGAGTTCGCGCCCCTGCTGATCGCGACCGGCATGCCCAGGATGACCGCCCGGGTCTTCACCTGCCTGCTCACCGCGGACGCCGACGGCCTGACGTCAGCCGACCTGGTCGAAGCGTTGCGGGTGAGCCCGGCCTCGGTATCCAAGTCCATCAGCTATCTGGAAGCCATGGAACTGGTCGTGCGCCAACCGGCTTCGACCGGACGCCGCGAGCGCTACCTGATCGACGACGACATCTGGCGCCGGGCATGGCGGGCGGACACCGGGGCACACGGACAGATCGCCGCCGCCGCACAGACCGGCATGGAGATCTTCGGCGCGACCACGCCGGCGGGTGTCCGGCTCGAGCAGATGGGACAGTTCTTCGGCCGCCTGAGCGAGCAGATGAACGACAGCCCGCTCGCGGAGGCCGTCGTGTACGACGCGTTGACCGTCGTGGCCGCCCTGGTGCACGCCGGTCGACCACTGACACCGGACACGATGGCCACCGCGCTCGACTGGCCGCGGGACCGGGTCGTCGCGGCCGTCGACGCGATCAGGGCGAAACCGGCACTCGCCGATCCCTTGGCGCTACAGGCGATCGCGCCCGAGACGTACACGGTCGCCCCGAGGCCGGATCGCCTGAGCGCGGCACAACGCCGAGCGCTGCGCTAGGCCGTGTTTCAAATGCCCGATCGCGATAGCCGGGCCGGATGCGGCCCCTGACGCCACCGGGGGACCGCCCAAAGACAACCAGTATTCGCGGCGATCCCGCGGCGACGCCAGGAACCGCCCCGATCCCGACTCTCATCGACCGGGACATTCGAAACACGACCTAGCCCATGTCCGTCCACACAGGACCGGAGTACGTGGAGAGTCAGGACGCCGAGGCCGGGCGGGGCTGGCACCTGGGGCACGAGAACGACGAGCGGTTCATGAACGCCTCACGGCGGATCGGCCGACCGCATCGGGCGCACGGCTTGCCTTCCTGGCCATAGACGTTCAACGACCGGTCGAAGTACCCGGACTGACCGTTGATGTTGACGTACAACGCGTCGAACGACGTCCCGCCGACGGCCAGCGCCTCGTTCATCACCTCGGCCGCCGCGTCCAGGAGCGCGGCGGTCTTCGGCGCGGTCAGCCGATCCGTCGGGCGGGCCCAGTGCAGTTTGACGCGCCAGAGGGCCTCGTCGGCGTAGATGTTGCCGATACCGGACACCAAAGTCTGGTCGAGCAGGGCGCGTTTGACGTCGGTGTGCTTGCGGCGCATGGCCTGCACGACCGCGGCCTGGTCGAAGGCCGGGTCCATCGGGTCACGGGCGATGTGGGCCACCGGGGACGGCAGCCGGTCGCCGTCCACCTCGACCACATCGGACAAAGCCAGGCCACCGAAGGTGCGCTGGTCGACGAACCGCAGTTCCGGGCCGTCGTCGTCGAAGCTGAGACGGACCCGTAAGTGTTTCTCGTCCGGGGCGCCGACCGGCCGCACGAGCATCTGCCCGCTCATGCCCAGGTGCGCGATCATCGCGTCACCGCCGGACAGCTCGACCCAGAGGTACTTGCCACGTCGCCGGGCCGCGTCGATGCGCTGCCCGGCCAGACGGGCTTCGAAATCCCGCGCGCCGGGCACGTGCCTGCGCACCGCGCGCGGGTGCATGACCTCGGCTTTGGTGATCACCCGGCCCGCGGCGTGGTCCGCGAGACCGCGGCGGACCACTTCGACCTCGGGGAGTTCAGGCACCGGAGCCGTTCTCGGGAGGCAGATGGATCTCCGAGAGCTCGCGGTACGCCGCCTCGGCCGCCTTCTGCTCCGCTTCCTTCTTGGTCCTGCCGTCACCACTGCCGTAGCTCTGCCCGGCGACCACCACGGTCGCCTTGAACTCCTTGCGGTGGTCCGGCCCCTCTTCCTCGACCCGGTACTCCGGCACGCCCAGCCCGGCCGACGCGCACAGCTCCTGCAGGCTGGTCTTCCAGTCCAGGCCCGCACCCCGCCTGGGCGCCTCGTCGAGCAGCTGGTCGAACAGCTTGTGCACGACCTTGCGCGCGACGTCGATGCCTTCCTGCAGGTAGACCGCGCCGATCACGGCTTCCAACGTGTCGGCGAGGATGCTGGCCTTGTCCCGGCCGCCGGTGAGCTCCTCACCGCGGCCGAGCAACAGGTGCGCACCAAGACCGCCCGCGCCGAGGCCACGAGCGACCCGCGCGAGCGCGTGCATGTTCACCACGCTCGCCCGCAACCGGGCCAACTGGCCCTCCGGCAGCTCACTGTGCGTGCGGTACAGGTGATCGGTGATCACCATGCCCAGCACCGAGTCGCCGAGGAACTCCAGCCGCTCGTTGGGTGGCAGGCCGCCGTTCTCGTACGCGTACGAGCGATGGGTCAGGGCGAGCTGCAACAAGTCGGAGTCCAACTGGACGCCGAGCGCGTCCATCAGCGAGCTGGGATCTCCCGCGCCGTTCCGGCCGCCCCTACCTCCCATTGCCCTGTATGCCTCCGCCTTTTCGATCAAGCAGGCTGGGTGACCTGGCGGCCGTTGTACTGGCCGCAGTTCGGGCAGGCGACGTGCTGGGGCTTGGGCTGGCGGCACGCGCGGTTGCTGCACGGCTCAAGTGGAATCGCGGTGGTCTTCCACTGGGCGCGGCGCGAGCGCGTGTTCGAGCGCGACATCTTCCGCTTGGGAACGGCCACGGCTACTTCTCCTCAGGTCGGTCACTGGAATCCCCGAGCCGCTCTTGCAGCGCGGCCCAACGGGGATCGATTTTCTCATGCCCGTGGTCAGGGCCGAGATCGGCCCACTTCACTCCGCAGCCGGGGCACAGCCCGGCGCAGTCGGGCGTACACAACGGGACCTGCGGCAACGCGAGCACAACGGCATCACGCACCACGGGCTCCAGGTCGATCCGGTCGTCGACGAGGCGCGGAACCTCGTCCTCGTCCGTTGTCTCCTCGGTGGCGCTGTGCGGATACGCGAACAGCTCCGTCAGCTCCACCTCGACCCGGCTGGTCAGCGGGTCGAGACACCGCGCGCACTCACCCTCGACGGGCGCGGACGCGGTGCCGGAGACCAGTACGCCCTCGACCACCGACTCGAGCAGCACGTCCACGTCGACAACGGCGCCGCGCGGGGCGGCGATGACGTCTTCGACACCGAGCGGCGACTCGAGGGTCACCTCCCGGTGCACGGCGCGACTGCTGCCCGGGCGGCGGCCTAGCTCACGGGTGTCGAGCACCCACGGGCTGGCGGCGGCGTTCCGGGTCGGGGCCTGCCGGTTTTCGGACATGTTCGATCTCGGGAAGGTAGTGGGACGGGAAAGGTCAACCCGACAAGCGTACGTGACCGGCATGCCGGTCACGAAATCGGGGCGATCGTCAGCCGTCGTAGTCGAACGGCACGGCGCCGTTGTTCTGCGGGGCCACGGCCTGGACGTGCGGATTCGGGGTGTGGACGCCGGTCGCCTGGGTGGCCCGCAGGTGCGTGCGGCCCTTGCCGACCGTCCGCAGCGTGTGCGCGAGCAGGTCCTCGAACTCCGCCAGCTTTCCGTCCACATAGGCGTCACACTCGGCGCGCTGCCGGTCGGCCTCGGCCGCGGTGGCCTCGAGGATCCGGGTGGACTCGACGTGCGCGGCCTGGACGACCTCGGTCTGCGAGACCAGCCGGGCCTGTTCCATCCGGCCGTCCTCGACCGCGTGCTCGTAGGACTCCCGGCCTGCCTGCAGCATCCGCTCGGCCTCGGCGTGCGCCCGGCCGACGAGTTCGTCGTACTCGGCGTGGCCCTTCTCGATCTCCTGGTCGGCCCGCTGCTCGGCCTCGCTGACCATGCGCTCGGCCCGCGCCCGCGCGTCGGCCAGGATGCGCTCGGCCTCGGCCTGCGCGTGGGCCAGCGTGTTCTCCGCGTCGGAGGTGGCCTTGCTGATCTTGGTCTCGGCCTCGTGCTCCGCCTTGCCCACGATCTCGTCGCGCTTGTCGAGCACGTCCTGCGCGTCGTCGAGCTCGCCGGGGATGGCGTCGCGGATCTCATCGAGCAGTTCGAGGCAGTCCCCTCGCGGCACGATGCAGTTGGAGGTCATCGGGACGCCCCTGGCCTCCTCGATGATCGTGACGAGCTCGTCGAGAGCCTCGAACACCCGGTACACCTGTTGTCTCCCTCGTCAGACGCACTTTCCGCCAACCCCAGTCTGCCGGTAACCGGGCGGACTGGGGTGGACGTCGGAGGGTGTGTCAAGCCCGAATGTCGACGAGCCGGAAACTGGCGTAGTGGTCGGCGGTGTAGAAGTACTCGCCGGCGCTGCCGGTGACGATCCGGCGGGCGCCACGGGTCGAGCTGCCCGGAGTCTTGACGGTGTACTCGTGGTAGTAGCCGGTGGAGCAGAGCGGCAGGAGCCGCTCCCGGTTCTGGAACACCGAACCGTCCTGCCGATACGGGAACGGCCCGCCCTGCCGGATGAGCCGCACGGTGTCGGTGGCCTGGCTGGGCAGTGCGGACAGGTTGACCCTGGTGAACCCGGAGGTGTCGCCGCACACGGCCTGGACGGCGGCCTGGCCCGCGCCGGCGGGCGCGGTGACCCCGACGAGACCGATCACGAGAGCGAACAGGACCTTCACTGCGCGTAATGTGATGTTGGTCATTCACGCACCGTAGCCCGGTCGTGTGACAGTCAGATGAATCATGGACGGCGTGACCGTGCAGATCAGACGAGCTGAAGCGACCGACGTGCCCGCGATCGTCGAGATGATCGCCAACGACCAGCTGGGAGCGAAGCGGGAGCGGCCCGGCGATCCCCGGTACCTGGCGGCTTTCGAGGAGATCGCCGCGGACCCGAACCAGTACCTCGCGGTCATGGAGGTGGACGGGTCCGTCGCGGGGACGCTGCAACTGACCTTCACACCGGGACTGTCCCGGCTGGGGATGAGGCGGGCGACGATCGAAGCGGTCCGGGTGCACGAGAACCACCGCGGCTCGGGACTCGGGCAGCGGTTCATCGAGTGGGCGATCGAGGAGGCACGGTCACGCGGATGCGGGCTGGTGCAGCTGACCACGGACGCCAGCCGCGCGGACGCGCACCGGTTCTACGAGCGGCTCGGCTTCAAGGCCAGCCACATCGGCATGAAGCTGCCCCTCTGACTCGGCCGGAGCGCGCCTCACCGGACGGCAATGTCCAATGTGGAGGGTGGGAGCCGCCCCTCGTGCACCAACTGGAGCACCACGGTCGCGACCATCGGCTTGGTCAGACTGGCGATCCGGAACCGCCCGTCGCACGGCAGCGGGTCCCAGTGTCCACATCGGACGCTCCAGCTTCGGCACGCCAGGTCTTCCCGCGATCGTGCACGGTGAGCACGGCGCCCGGCACCCCGGCGGCGAGACCGTCTCAGGCTCGTTCGGCCAGGCGCTTGAGCAGCCGGTCGTTGATCTGCGCGGGCAGCAGGTGCGAGACGTCGCCGCCGTACTTCGCGACCTCCTTGACCAGCGAGCTGGACAGGAAGCTGTACGCCGGGCTGGTCGGCATGAACAGCGTGTCGATGCCGGACAGCTGCTGGTTCATCTGCGCCATCTGCAACTCGTAGTCGAAGTCGCTGACCGCGCGCAGACCTTTGACGATCGCCTTGATGCCGTGTTTCTCGCAGTACTGGACCAGCAACCCGTGCCACGAGTCCACGCGCACGTTCCCCAGGTGGCTGGTCACGTCCCTGAGCATCTCGGTGCGCTCGTCGACCGTGAACAACGTCTGCTTCGACTTGTTGATCATCACGGCGATCACGACCTCGTCGAAGACCTCGGCGGCCCGCTCGATGATGTCGAGGTGCCCGTTGGTCACAGGGTCGTAGGAGCCTGGGTAGACCGCCCTCCGCATGGGCCGAAAGGTAGCAGCCGAACGGGCTCACCCACCGCTCTCGTGGCGCCGGTCACTCGGCCGGGTGTTCCGCCCAGTGCAACACCGTGTCGCCGTACTTCTTCGTCCGCAGCGCCGCCAAAGGGGCAGGCCAGACGGGTTCGGCGGCCCGCACGGACTGTTCGAGCACGACCAGGGCGCCCGGCGCGGTCCAGCCGGTCAGGGCGTTGATCTCGGCGGAGACGTCCAGATCGTAGGGCGGGTCCGCCAGCACGAGGTCGAACGGCGACGCCTCGCCGGACAGGAACGTCAGCACCTTCGAGGACACCACAGAGGTCCCGGGAAGCCCGACGGTGGCGACGTTTCGCCTGAGCACGGCCACGGCATTGCGGTCGGCCTCGACGAAGGTGACCGAGGCGGCACCCCGCGAGAGGGCTTCGAGCCCCAAGGCGCCGGACCCGGCGTAGAGGTCGAGCACACGGGCGGAGGAGAGGTCGAGCAACGCGTCGACGGCGCTGAACAGCGCCTCACGAACCCGTTCGGAGGTCGGGCGGGTCCCCCGGGGTGGTACGGCCAACCGGCGGCCGCCGGCCGTACCTGCCACGATCCGAGTCACCGGGTGATGATCTCACCGGCCGTTGTGGCCGCCTCCGTTGACGTGCAGCACCTGTCCGGTGACGTGCGCGGCGCCAGGTGAGGCGAGGTAGGACACGGCCGCGGCGACGTCCTGCGGGACGCCGGGACGGCCGGACGGGATCTCCTTGACCAGGAAGTCCCGGCGCTCGTCGGTGAGCGTGTTGTTGAAGAACTCGGTCTCGACGGTCATCCCGGGCGCCACGACGTTGGCGGTGGCCCGACCGGCGAGTTTCCTGGCCAGTTCCACGTTCCACGGCACGATCGCGGCCTTGGCGGGCCCGTACGAGCCGCTGCCGCGCACACCGGCGATCGAGCTGATGCTGATGATCCGGCCGTTCCCGGCCAGCCGCGGCAGCAGGGCCTCGGTGACCAGCACGGCGGAGATCACGTTCGACTCGTAGTCGGCCAGCCAGAGCCGCTTGAGCGCGGCCAGGTCGCCGGCCGGGGCGGCGAGGCCCTGGCGCGCCATGTTGGCGCCGGCGTTGTTGACGAGGATGTCGACCGTTCGGGGTAGTTCGTCCAGAGCCGCTTGGACCGCGGCCGGGTCGGTGGCGTCGAACACCACATGCCTGGCACCGATCTCCGCGGCGGTCGCGGCGAGCACATCCGGCCTGCGTCCGGTGACGACCACGTCCACACCGTCGCTGACCAGCTGGGATGCGATGGCACGGCCGATTCCGGTCCCACCGCCTGTGACAACAGCAGTCAATGTCATGGGTGCATAATCTTGGGTTGCGGACGGAGCCGGTCAAGCTTTCACATCCGTGGAACGTGATCTGAACCAACATCCTGTCGACAAGTGGTTTGTCAACCGCTGAGAGAGCGTAATGTGGCTCTTCCGTCCCAAAGAAGAACCGGGGGTCGTGGGTGTCGCAGGCCGCAGTCCGACAGGCGGAGATCGCGATCGAGCAGAAGCACGTGGACGTTGTCTACGCGCGGCTGGCCGACATGCGGGTGGAAGCCGAAGAGATGCGCGATCGCGGTGATCGCCTCGCACACGGTGCGGGCACCGAAGCCGTGTTCGAGCAGGCGTCCATGCTCTACGAGCGTGATGTGATGGTCCGGCACGCCAACCGGATCCTGCAGGCGCTCGACGCGGAGCACGAGGGCCTGGTGTTCGGTCGTCTCGACGAGAGCACCGGTGAGACGCTGTACGTGGGCAGGCTCGGCATCCGGGACGCGGAGTTCGAGAACCTGGTGACCGACTGGCGTGCTCCCGCGGCCGCGCCGTTCTACCAGGCCACGGCCGAGCAGCCGATGGGCGTGGTGCGCCGCAGGGTGATCCGCTCGTCCGGCCAGCAGGTGGTGGAGATCGACGACGACCTGCTGATGCCCGACGAGCAGCCGGACACCATGCAGGTGGTCGGCGAAGGCGCGCTGATGGCGTCGCTGAACCGGGCTCGTAGCGACCAGATGCGCGACATCGTGGCGACCATCCAGAAGGAGCAGGACGAGGCGATCAGGGCGCCGTGGCGCGGTGTCACGGAAATCACCGGCGGTCCCGGCACTGGCAAGACCGCCGTGGCCCTGCACCGCGTGGCGTACCTGCTTTACCGCGACCGCAAGCGGATGGGCAGCGCGGGCGTGCTGGTGCTCGGACCGTCCACCGCATTCACGTCATACATCTCGCGCGTGTTGCCTTCGATGGGTGAGGACAGCGTCGAACTGCGCTCGTTGGGCAACCTGCTCGACGGCGTCGAGGCGACCCGGATCGACCCGGCGCCGATCGCGGCGATCAAGGGTTCGCTGCGGATGCGGCGCGTGCTGAAGAAGGCCCTGCGCGACACGCCGCCGGACGCGCCGACCGAACTGCGGATCACGTACCGCGGCGAGGTGTTGAAGCTCAACGAGCAGGAACTGGCGAAGGTTCGCCGTCAGGTGCACAGCCTGGGCCGCCTGCCCAACCGGTCCCGGGTGGACGCCGCCGAGGCGTTGCTGGAAGCGTTGTGGCACAAGGCAGAGTCGTACGAGGGCTACGACGTCACCAAGAAGGACCTGCTAATCGACCTCGGCGAGCGAATCGACTTCCACCGGTTCGTGGTGGTGTTCTGGCCGATTCTGACACCGACCGACGTGCTGCGTTCGCTCGGCGACCGGGCCCGGTTGGCCCGTGCGGCAGGCTCGACGTTGTCGAAGCGCGAAGTCGACCAACTGGCGGCCTCGTGGCGCAAGGACGACTGGTCCGTCGCCGACGTGGCGTTGCTGGACGAGCTGCGCACGTTGATCGGCCCGCCGCCCAAGCGCCGCAACAGGCGTGCGGTGCTTGAGGAGCAGCCGGAGCCGAGCGGCCGTCGCCGTCCGGAGAACTACGAGGACTACTCGCACATCGTCGTCGACGAGTCACAGGACCTGTCGCCGATGCAGTGGCGGATGATCGCGCGCCGCGGCCAGTACGCCAGCTGGACCCTGGTCGGCGACCCGGTGCAGAGCACGTGGCCGGACGTGGCGGAGGCCCAGCAGGCCCGGGACACCGCGCTGGGCAAGCGAACCACGCGCCGCCGCTTCACCCTGCGCACGAACTACCGCAACTCGGCGGAGATCTTCAACCTCGCCGCCCGCGTGGTCCGTGACGTGGCGTCCGACGACGAACTCCCGCGTGCGGTCCGGGACACCGGCATCGAGCCGGTGATCGAGTCCGTCGTCCCGGGCTCGTTGCCCGGCGCGGTCCGGGACGCGGCCCGGGACCTGCTGACGCGGGTGGACGGCACGGTCGGCGTGATCGCGTCGATGACCAGCATCGACAAGGTCCGCTCGTGGATGTCCGAAGTGGACGACGACCGCGTGCGGGTGGTGGACGCGATCGAGGCCAAGGGCCTCGAGTACGACGCGGTGGTCCTGGTCGAGCCGGCCGAGATGGTCACCGAGTCGATGACCGGCCCGCGTGCCCTCTACGTCGCCCTGACCCGCGCCACCCAGCGTTTGACCGTGCTGACCACCGACGAGAACTGGCCCGCCTAGGAGCCGCCGTGTCCACCATTCCGGCACCCCGAAACACCCATTCCGGCACCCCGAAATTCCCCCGCACGAACCCGCGCGGGAATTTCGGGGTGCCGGAACGTGCAACTCCTGGTGCCGGAATGGTGGACACGCCCGTAGGGATTAGCTCACCCAGCCGCCGGTGCGCCAGTACTGGCCGTGCTCGCGGGTGAGGAGGTCCTCGTCGACCAGGTAGCGGCGGAGCGTGACGTAGTCGGTCTCGCCGCCGTCGCACCACGCGCGCAGGACGACGTCGACTTCCTTCTCGGGGAAGCGGCGGCCCGGTTCGAACGAGGCCGCGATGTGTTCGAGCAGGATTCGCCTGCGGCCGCGTTTGGCCGGGAAGCGAACCAGGCGGCCGTCCCGGATGAACGTCCGGAGCACTTTCTCGGCCTGCGGGTCGGCGTAACCGAAATCCATACCGCATTGATAACCCGCTGGCCGCGAGCCCGCCAACCGATATAGCCCGTTCCCGGCCGGGAGCTGCTCAGTCCTGAGCGCCGCGCCGCAGAGCTCCCACCACCGCCTCGACAAGTGGCCTGAGCTTGGCGATCTGCGCCGGGTCGGCGGTCGCACACTCGGTGATCCCGGCGCCCACCACAGGCACTGGGATTCCGTCGATCGTGGCCGCCACCTCGGCGATGCTCAGCCCGTCGGGCTCCGGAAAGGTCGCGCCGCCGAACTCCGACGGGTCCAGCACATCCAGGTCGACATGGAGATAGATCCGCTCGCCCGGGTACGAGTCGGACGTGACCAGCCCGCGGTCGATCGCGGCCTGCTCGCCCGGGTCGATCGACCGCGCGCCGACCAGGACGGCGTTGCCCGGCCGCAAAGCCGGGCCGGCCACGAACTCCGGGTCGCCCTCACCGAACAACACCCGCAACGCCATCCCGTGGAAGGCGCCCGACGGCGACGTCGACGGCGTGTTCAGGTCCGGATGCGCGTCGAACCACACGACACCGAGGTTCTCGCCGTGCCGGAACCGCGCGACCCCGATCGGCGCCACGTCCGAGCCGCAGTCGCCGCCGATCGTCAGCACCGGTCCGCCGGGCGCCTCCAGGGCCGCGAGCTGGGCGGTCCGGTTGACGATCAACGCCGCCCGGTTCGCCACCCCGCCGACCGCGGGCGAGTCCTCAGTGGACACGGGAACCACGGACGGCTCGACCCCGGCGATCTCACCCGCCAGCCTGCTCAGCGCCAGGCACCCGTCGGGCAGGAACCGCGCCTTGTCCACCAAAGCGCCCTGCCGCTGCGGCACAGCATGAATCTGCACAAGGTCCCCCAGGCATACGAATGGCCGTGACGACGAACCCATCGCCACGGCCACCGTATCGCCCAGGACATCCCTTACGACAGCACGATCAGCAGGTCGCCGCCTTCCACCTGCTGCACCGAGCCGATCGCCAGCCGCTGCACGCGGCCGCCCTTCGGCGCGGTGATCGCGGCCTCCATCTTCATCGCCTCGATCGTGGCCACCGTGGCACCGGCCTCGACCTCGTCGCCCTCGGCCACCGCCAGCGTGACCACGCCGGCGAACGGGGCGGGCACGTGGTTCGCGTTGCCCCGCTCGGCCTTCTCCGCGACCGGCAGGTTGGACGCGATCGACCGGTCCCGCACGGGGATCGGCCGCAGCTGGCCGTTCAGCGTCGCCATCACCGTCCGCATGCCGCGCTCGTCGGCCTCACCGACGGCCTCGAGCTCGATCAGCAGCCGGACGCCCGGCTCCAGGTCGACCGGGTACTCCACGCCGGGCCGCAGGCCGTAGAAGAAGTCCTTGCTGGCCAGCACCGACGTGTCGCCGAACTGCTCGCGGTGGGCCAGGAACTCCTTGGTCGGCCCGGGGAACAGCAGCCGGTTCAGCGTGCCGCGCGGGTCCTGCTCCAGCGCCTTCTTGTCGTCGTCGGACAGCTCGGTGACGCCCTTGCGTGCCGGACGTCCGCGCAACGCCTTGGTGCGGAACGGTTCCGGCCAGCCGCCCGCCGGGTCGCCGAGCTCGCCGTGCAGGAACCCGATCACCGAGTCCGGGATGTCGAACCGGCCCGGGTCGGCCTCGAACTCCTTCGGGTCGACGCCCGCGCCGACCAGGTGCAACGCCAGGTCGCCGACCACCTTGGACGACGGAGTCACCTTGATCAGGTGACCGAGCATCCGGTCGGCCGCGGCGTACATCGTCTCGATCTCCTCGAACCGGTCGCCCAGTCCGAGCGCCTTGGCCTGCGTGCGCAGGTTGGACAGCTGACCGCCGGGGATCTCGTGCAGGTACACGCGTCCGGTCGGGCCGGGCAGGCCCGCCTCGAACGGGTAGTACACCCGCCGGACGATCTCCCAGTACGGCTCCAGGTCGGACACCGCCTGCAGGCTCAGCCCGGTCTCCCGCTCGCCGTGGTCGGTCGCGGCCACGATCGCCGAGAGCGACGGCTGGGAGGTCGTGCCGGACATCGACGCCGTCGCGCCGTCCACCGCGTCCACACCGGCCTGGATCGCCGCGAGGTACGTCGCCAGCTGGCCACCCGCGGTGTCGTGCGTGTGCAGGTGCACCGGCAGGTCGAACTCCTTGCGCAGTGCGGTGATCAGCTTGGTCGCGGCAGGCGGCCGCAGCAGGCCTGCCATGTCCTTCACCGCCAGCACGTGCGCGCCCGCGCCGACGATCTGCTCGGCCAGCTTGAGGTAGTAGTCCAATGTGTACAGCTGCTCGCCCGGGTCGGACAGGTCGGACGTGTAGCACAGCGACACCTCGGCGATGGCCGTGCCGGTCTCCCGGACCGCCTCGATGGCCGGGCGCATCTGCTCGACGTCGTTGAGCGCGTCGAAGATCCGGAAGATGTCGATCCCGGTCTTCGTGGCCTCCTCGACGAACTTCTGCGTCACCGCCTCCGGGTACGGCGTGTACCCGACGGTGTTGCGGCCACGGAGCAACATCTGCAGGCAGATGTTGGGGACCGCTTCACGCAGGCGCGCGAGCCGTTCCCACGGGTCCTCAGCCAGGAACCGCAACGCGACGTCGTAGGTCGCGCCACCCCAGCACTCGACCGAGAGCAGCTCGGGCATGGTGTGCGCGACGTACGGCGCCACGGCCAGCAGGTCCTTGGTCCGTACTCGTGTGGCCAGCAGCGACTGGTGCGCGTCACGGAAGGTCGTGTCGGTGACGCCGACCAGCTTCGCCTCACGCAGCCACCGGGCGAACCCCTCCGGGCCGAGCTCGGTCAGCTTCTGCTTCGAGCCGGCGGGCGGGTCGCCGTTGATCTCGACCGACGGCAGCTTCTCCACCGGGTCGACGAACTTCGGCCGCTCGCCGTTGGGCTTGTTGACCGTCACATCCGCCAGGTACGACAGCAGCTTCGTGCCGCGGTCCGCGGAGTGCCGTGCGGTCAGCAGGTACGGCCGCTGCTCGATGAAGCCGGTGGTGATCCGGCCCGCCCGGAAGTCCGGGTCGTCGAGAACCGCCTGCAGGAACGGGATGTTGGTGGCCACGCCGCGGATGCGGAACTCCGCGACCGCGCGGCGCGCCCTGGCCACGGCCGTCTCCAGGTTGCGGCCCCGGCAGGTCAGCTTCACCAGCATCGAGTCGAAGTGCGCGCTGATCTCCGTGCCCGCGAAGGCGGTGCCGCCGTCCAGCCGGATGCCCGCGCCGCCCGGCGAGCGGTAGGCGCTGATCATGCCGGTGTCCGGGCGGAACCCGTTCGCCGGATCCTCGGTCGTAATCCGGCACTGCAGGGCGAACCCGCGCAGCCGCACGGCGTCCTGGCTCAGCCCGAGGTCCGCCAGGGTCTCCCCGGCGGCGATCCGCAGCTGCGACTGCACCAGGTCGACATCGGTGACCTCTTCGGTAACCGTGTGCTCGACCTGGATCCGCGGGTTCATCTCGATGAACACGTGCTTGCCGGACGGGTCGAGCAGGAACTCGACCGTGCCCGCGTTGCGGTACCCGATGTGCCTGGCGAACTTCACCGCGTCACCGCAGATGCGTTCCCGCAGCTCGTCGGACAGGTTCGGCGCGGGCGCCATCTCGATGACCTTCTGGTGCCTGCGCTGCATCGAGCAGTCCCGCTCGAACAGGTGCATGACCTCGCCGGTGCCGTCGGCGAGGATCTGGACCTCGATGTGCCGTGGGTCGACCACGGCCTGTTCGAGGAAGACGGTGGGGTCGCCGAACGCCGACTCGGCCTCACGCATCGCGGCCTCGATCGACTCACGCAGCGTGCTGGCCTGCTCCACCCGTCGCATACCACGGCCGCCACCACCGGCGACGGCCTTGACGAACACCGGGAAACCGATGCGCTCCGCCTCGGCCAGCAGCTCGTCCACATCGGACGAGGGAGCGGACGATTCGAGCACCGGCAACCCGGCAGCCTTGGCCGCGGCGACCGCCCTGGCCTTGTTCCCGGTCAGCTCGAGCACCTCGGTGCTCGGGCCGACAAAGGTGATTCCGGCTTCGGCACAGGCTCGTGCCAGGTCGGGATTCTCCGACAGGAAGCCGTAACCGGGGTACACGGCGTCAGCACCGGACTTACGAGCGGCCTTCACGATTTCGTCCACCGACAAGTACGCACGTACCGGATGGCCCTGCGCACCGATCTGGTACGCCTCGTCGGCCTTCAGCCTGTGCAGTGAATTGCGGTCCTCGTAAGGAAAGACGGCAACCGTTCCGGCGCCGAGCTCATAGCCGGCGCGAAACGCCCTGATCGCGATCTCGCCGCGGTTGGCGACGAGTATCTTGCGGAACATCGCCCGGATACCTCCTGGTCGCGCTGGTCGTCCGGAGAACGCTACCGGTCGGAGGCATCCGGGGCACGGGTTGTGGTGATCGACGTCATGCGGACGTGTCCACTAGGTGGAATCGACCAGGCCGTAACCACGCGCGTTGGTCAGCGCCTGCGGCCGGTTACGGGCGCTGAGCTTGGAGAACAGCTGCCGCTGTTCGCTTTGGACGGTCTTGACGGCGATGCCGAGCGCCTGCGCGGTCTGCCGGACCGACTCGCCCCTGGCGATCGACTCCAGGATGTCGCGTTCCCGCTTGGTCAGGGTGCGCGGCGGCTCGCCGCCGGGGCCGCGGGCCTGCCTGCCCGGCAGCCGCATGCCCAGCCTGCCGACCTCCGCGGTGGCCTGCGTCCGGCTCTGCACGTCCAGCTTGGCGAAGATCCGCCGCTTGTGGTTGGTGACCGTGTGCGGGCTGATGCCCAGCTCGTCGGCGATCTCCGCGGCCGAGCAGCCCGCGCAGATCAACGCGAGGATCTCCAGTTCACGCGCGCTCAGGCCGTGCCCAGGGGTGGCCGGACGCCAGCCGCTCTCGGCCTCGGCCAGGGCGTCGCGCAGGGCCGCGACGCCGAACCGCGTGCTGACCAGCCGGTGTACACCGGCGTGGTGCAGGAACGCGAGGCTGTGGGCGTCCAGCGCGCGATGCAGGCCGACGATGTGCGGTTCGCACCGAGCCGCGCGCAGTTCCGCGACGAGTTCGAGTTCCTCCGGCTCGGCCGAACGCAGTTCGACCACCGCCGTGTCGGGCGACCGCAGCGTGCACAGCCGCAGCAGGCCGTCGCCCGTCGCCGCCGCTCCGGCGACGAGGTATCCAGGCAACGACGCTATCCAGTTGGCGAGCGCATCCCTCAACAAGCCGTCCACGCAACGCAGGACGACCGTGTGCCGGTAATCCGACATAGTGCGGCCCACTTCCCGCCACGCCGCGTAGGAGTGTGAACACAGGGTAAACGACTGGCGACGCACAGGTCTGGACCATTAGGGCTAATTCCGGCGAGGCCGACCGCCGGATCACCGTCCGCGCTCGACCGGAGTCGATCAGGTGATCACGACTGGGCCGACCGGACCAAGATCACTACGACGTGCAGGGTGTACCTCACACGTTGCGCCATCGAGGGATTCACTAAAGTGGTGGAATGGCCGTTGCCAACGAGTCCCAGAAGTCCACGCCCACCTACTTCGACTCCGCGTTGAACGGATACAACAAGAAGCAGGTGAACGAGCGGGTCACCGGGCTCGTGAGCGATCTGAAGGACGCCACGATCGCTCGCGACGAGGCGAACGCGCGGGTGGCCGAACTGACCAAGGCACTGAACTACGCGCAGCAGGAGCTGACGGACACCAAGGCCCGGCTCGAACGGATGGCCACCAACCCCAGCAGCGCCACGGCGATGACCGAGCGCGTGCGCGAGATGATGCGCCTGGCGGAGGAAGAAGTGGCCGAGCTGCGCCGCGGCGGCGAGGAGCACGTCAAGGAACTGCGCGCGAAAGCGGACAAGTACGCCTCGGAGACCCGTTTCGCCGCGGACAAGTACGCGGTGAAGATCCGCGACGACGCGGACAAGTACGCCGCCAAGACGCGCGCGAAGGCCGACGCGCTGGCGGGCGAACTGCAGACCCAGCACGACGCGCGGATGGCCGAGCTGGAGCGGCGCCGCAAGGAGCTGGAAGAGAAGTACACCAAGCACCACAACGACCTGGACGCCGAGTACGACCAGCTGAAGGCGAAGCTGACCGCCGAGCACACCCAGCTGATGACCGAGGCCAGGGCCGAATCCGCCAAGATCGTGGCCGAGGCGAAGAAGGCCGTGGAGCAGTTGGAGAAGGAGTCGGCGGCGACCCGGACCCGGCTCGACCAGGAAGCGGCTGCCGAGCGCAGGAAACTGGCCGACGAGACGGAGAAGACGATCGCCGCCCAGAAAGCCGAAGCCGAGCGCGTCGCCGCGGAAACGAAGGCGGGCGCCGAGGAAATCGCCGCCGAAATCCTCAGCAAAGCCGAACAGAAGCAGACCGAGGCGGACACGTCGACAAAGCGCCTGATCGAACTGCGCAACCAGATCGCCGAGCGGCTGACCGCGACGAACCAAGCGGTCCAGGAAGCGATCAAGCACTTCGAATCCGAAGAAAAGCCCGCAAAGAAATAGCCCCCAACCCCACCCCGGCCGCGCCCGGCCTCCGGCCGACTACGCACGGCCGCGCCCGACAGCGCGCTGCGGCCCCGGGCGTGTCCACCTTTCCAGCACCCCGTGTCCACCACTCCAGCACCACGAGATACACACTCCGGCACCGCGAGATGCCCACTCCGGCACGCCGTGTCCACCACTCCGGCACCCCCCAGATACACACTCCGACACCCCGTGTCCACCACTCCGACACCTTGAGATGCTCGCTGCGGCATGACGAGATTTCCGCCCGCGTCGCCGCGGAGATTTCGCGGTGCCGGAAACGCCAAGACACGGCGCCGGAAACGCCAAGACACGGCGCCGGAAACGCCAAGACACGGCGCCGGAAACGCCAAGACACGGCGCCGGAAACGCCAAGACACGGCGCCGGAAAGGTCAAGTCGCGGTGCCGGAAAGGTCAAGTCAGGGTGCTGGAAAGGTGGACACGCGCGGGGGGTGGGTCAGGCTTTCTGGAGGTATTCGGCGCGTTCGGAGTCCACCAGGGTCTCGGCCATTCCGCGCAGTCCCGGGCTTCGCGCAAGGCCGGGATCGTCGGCGACCAGACGCTGGGCTTCTTCGCGGGCCTGGGAGATCATCTCCGAATCCCGCAACAAGGACAGCATCTTCAGCTGGGACCGTTTACCTGACTGGGTCGCACCGAGGATGTCGCCCTCACGGCGGATCTCCAGGTCCAGCTGGGCCAGTTCGAACCCGTCCACAGTAGACGCCACAGCGTCCAGGCGCTCACGGGTCGTTGTGCCTTCGAGGGCCTCGCTGACCAGCAGGCACAGGCCGGGTGCGCTGCCCCGGCCGACACGGCCACGCAGCTGGTGCAACTGGCTCACGCCGAACCGGTCGGCGTCCATGATCACCATCGCCGTCGCGTTCGGGACGTTCACGCCGACCTCGACCACCGTCGTGGCGACGAGGACGTCCACCTCGCCCGCGGCGAACGCCCGCATGGTCGCGTCCTTGTCGTCCGCGGGCATCTTGCCGTGCAGCACCGCCACCCGAAGTCCGGACAACGGCCCCGCGGCCAGCATGGGCGCGACTTCCTCGACGGCCAGCGGTTGCCGGCGGCCGTCGTCGTTCAGCGGCGGCTCCTCGGCTTCCTCGGCTCCGGCCTCGCCGATACGCGGGCAGACGACATACGCCTGGTGCCCGGCGGCGATCTCCTCACGCACCCGTTGCCAGACCCGGTCGAGCCACTGCGGCTTCTCCGCCACAGGAACCACGTTCGTCGCGATCGGCGACCGACCACGCGGCAGCTCCCGCAAAGCGGACGTCTCCAGATCGCCATAGACCGTCATCGCGACGGTCCGGGGAATCGGCGTCGCGGTCATGACCAGAACATGCGGGCTGGTGCCGTCCCCGGCACGAGTCCGCAGCGCGTCCCGTTGCTCAACGCCGAAGCGGTGCTGCTCGTCCACGACCACAAAGCCGAGGTCGGCGAACGACACCTTGTCCTGGATCAGCGCGTGCGTGCCGACCACGATCCCGGCCGCGCCGGAAGCCGCGTCGAGCAAAGCCTGTTTACGCGCGGCCGCGGGCAAGGACCCGGTCAGCAGGGTCAACCGGGTCGCCTGTTCGGCGGCCCCGAGTTCGCCTGCTTGGGCCAGGTCGCCGAGCATCTCCTGTAGGGACCGTGCGTGCTGGGCGGCGAGGACCTCGGTCGGCGCGAGCATCGCGGCCTGCCGGCCGGAGTCGACGACCTGCAACATCGCCCGCAGGGCCACGATCGTCTTTCCGCTACCGACCTCGCCTTGCAGCAGCCGGTTCATCGGGTGCTGGCCGGACAGGTCCGCCGCGATCGCCTCGCCGACTTCCTGCTGGCCCGCGGTCAGTTCGAACGGCAGTCGCGCATCGAACGCGTCCAGGATTCCCCCGGCCTTGCGCGGGCACGCGGGCGCGGGACGGGCCGCGGCGGCCTGGCGGCGCAGGGCCAGCGCGAGCTGCACGGCGATGGCCTCGTCCCACTTCAGGCGCTTACGGGCGGCGCCGATCTGGTCCCAGCCCTCCGGCATGTGGATCGCGCGCAGCGCCGCGTCGAGCGGCAGCATGCCGCGGTCCTTCAGCAACGCGGGCGGCAGCGGATCCTCCGCTCCCTCCCAGACTCCCAGCAGCTGCTTGACGCAGTTGGCGATCTTCCAGGTCGGCATCTTGGCCGCCGCCGGGTAGATCGGCCGCATCTTCTGCAGCTCGGCGTCGTCCTCCTCGTCGAAGATCTGCACTTCCGGGTTCTGCAGCTGCAACTTCTTGTTGAACACGCCGACCTTGCCGGCGAAGAACCCGCGCGCGCCGACCTTCAGCTGGTCCTTGTACTTGCCCTGCTGGTTGAAGAACGACATCGTCAGCCTGCTCTTGCCGTCGGTGATCTCCACCTCGGTACGGGTGCCGCGGCGCTGACGCATCTGGTGCCTGGTGACCCGGGTGATCTCGGCCTGGATCGTGACGTGTTCGCCGATCTCGAGCCCGGCGATGTCGGTCAGCTCGCCGAACTCGACGTACCGGCGCGGATAGTGCCGCAGCAGGTCACCGACGGTGTGCAGCTCAAGGGCGGCCGCCAGGGCGTCGGCCGACTTCTTGCCCAGTACGGGCTGCAGGCTGTCATCGAACGAACTCATCACCGGCAGACTATCGAGAAGGTCCGACAATGTTGGATTGTCCTCGCTCCGCGAGGACGGGCTTGGTCGCCAGAGCCAACCATTTACGCCCCGCCCCACGCAGCCGACATCTCCGCTGATGGCAGATCAACACTGTGGCCGGGACGATGCCGGGCGTGTTGCGTGGCGTAAATGATCGGCGCAACCAAGCCAACCACCCGCCAAACGACCCGCCCCGAACCCGGATTGCC
>NZ_JAAATY010000025.1 GCF_013280595.1 Kibdelosporangium persicum | reverse complement strand
GACAGGTGGAGGTCATCCGGAAGTTTGTGGGCAGCCTCGACCATGTGGAGCCCGAAAAGGTTGCTCTGGCTGAAGAGTTGATGGTCGAGCGTGCTGCCGAGGACGACCCGAATGCTTTGGCCCGGTATGGGGAGCGGTGGGTGCGTGATGTCATCGACCCGGATGGCGCGGCGCCTGAGGACGATGAGCCGCAGCGGCCGGAGCGAGAACTGCGGCGGCATATCTTTCGCGACGGGCGGATGGAGTTCAAGGGACGGTTGGATGCTGAGACCGCCGCTCTGTTCGACGCGCTGCTTGCGCCGTTTGAGAAGCGCGAAGCGGACGACACGCGCGAGTATGCCGAGCGTGGCGGCGACGCCTTCGCCGATGTCCTGCAGAAGGCAGCCAACTGTCCCGACTTGCCGACGCACAACGGGTACAAGACCGAAGTTGCCTTCACGATCTCGATGGATGAGCTGAAGAAGTCCGTGGACGATCGGGTGTTGCCGGGCACTCGGTTGACTGCGGGCGAGGCGCGGCGGATTGCCTGCGACGCGCATGCGCTGCCTGCCGTGATGGGCGGGGATTCCAAGCCACTCGACGTCGCCGTTCCGGCCTATGTGGTACCTGCGCATATCCGGCGTGGGTTGGTGCTTCGGGATCGCGGGTGCGCGTTCCCGGGGTGCGACCGGCCTGCCAGCGTGTGCCACAGTCACCACATCAAGTCCTGGTTGCGCGGCGGACCGACCGCTCTGAGCAACCTCGTGCTCCTGTGTGGACAACACCATCGGCTCGTTCACCGCAGCGAGTGGGAGGTGAGGCTCGACGGAGGCATCGCCTGGTTCACTCCACCGGACTACGTCGATCCCGTACGTACACCGAGAAGGAACCACTTACACCAGGCGGTGAGATTCCCAGTTGTGTACCCCGCCGATGTAAAGATGCGCGGAGGGTGAGCACAAAGGAGTTTGCCGTGACGGAGCCGAGTCGTTCCACGTTCCTGCGCCGCAAGCTGGGCGCCAAGCTGAAGAGGATGCGCGAACAGGCCAAGATGTCGTTGGATGACGCGGCTCCGCGGCTGGACAAGACGAGAAGCACGCTGCACCGGATAGAGAAAGGAGAGACTAGGGCGGACGTTCACCTGATCCGGTCGATGATGGACGTGTACGACATCTTCGACGCGGATCTGGTGGAGGAGGCACGCGCCGCCGCCAAGACGCCCTGGTATCGCGCCTATGGCTTCAAGGACCTGGGTTATGTCGACGTGGAGACCGAAGCTGCCCGGGTAAGAGAGTTTCAGCCGGTCGACATCTCAGGGCTGTTGCAGACGCCTGCCTACATGCGCGCGCTTTTCGACGCTTACCATCGTGGCGGACCGCTCACGATGGAAAACGACCTGAAGGTCAGAAGCATCCGCAGGCGTCGCCTGACCAGCAAGGATCGGCCGCTTCAACTGACTTCGCTGATCTATGAGGCAGCCCTGCATCGAGAGGTCGGCGGTGCAGAGGTCATGCGCGAACAACTCCGGCACCTGGTGGAAGTGTCGGAGCTACCCACCGTGACCCTCCAGATCGTCCCGCTCAAGGCGCTATATGTCCCCAACGGTGTGTTCACCCTGCTCGGCTTCGAAGACCCAGCGGACCCGGAAATGCTCTATGTCGAATACCCCACCGGGTCACTGCACATCGAAGACGAATCCGAGGTTCACGAAGCTAAACTGGTCTTCGAGCAGGTGCACGCGAAGTCGTTGAGCCCGACCGATTCGGTTGCCCTGATCGAGCGACTGATCTCATGACAACAAGGGACTGACCGTGGAACTGACCTGGCGAAAGAGCAGCCGCAGCAGCGCCCAGACCAACGCGTCCTGCGTCGAGATCGCTCGCTTACCGCACGGCTCCGCCGTCCGTGACTCCAAGAATCCCACCGCTGGGATTCTGACCTTTCCCGCGGCGCACTGGCAGGACTTCCTCAGTGCAGCGCGGTCCAGGGCCTGAACTCACCCACCTGGTGCACGGCGGGCTGGCGGCCGTCCAGCGCGCGGCGGACTCCGGCCATCACGCCGTCCGCGGTTTCGCGATGGGTGAGCCACCGTGTCCTGCCCGCGTTCCTCCGGAAACCCAGGACCACCTGCTGCGTGGGGTGGCCTGACAACACCGGCTCCGGGCAGCCTTGCAGGGGGTTCGCCGAGGCACTGCCGTGCACTTCAACCACCGGGCAGTCCGCTTTCAGCAGCGGGCTCACCGCGCGGAGCACCGGCACCCGGAAGCTCCCGCGCACCCAGGCGACCAGCAGGTCCGCCTCGCCACCCAGTGCGATACGTGTCCGCTCAGCCAGTTCGTCCGGCTGAGCCCAGTCAGCTTGAACCCAGACCGCCCCATGGGTGTCCAACGGCCGCCGCCGGCTCGGAGAGACCACATACCAGCCTTCGCTGGTCAACACCTCCACGCAACCAGCGAGCATGCCCGTCCCACCCAGGACCAGCGCGCGACGTTGCGACGGCATCGTCCCAGGCTACCGAGCCGGGCCCGAAAGGCAACAGTTAACGAAGTGTCAGGTTCAGGAGATCAGCCGTTCGGACGGGTTCGCCGGTCACGAAACTCTGGTTCGCCGCGAACCCGGTCACCAGCGACAGCGCGCCATCACGGTGGTCCGCCTTGCGGTGCAACGGATCGGGCGACGAGTCCGCGAACAGTGCCTTGACCATCCGCTGATCGGCCCCACCGTGGTCCTCTCGCACGAAATCCAGCGGGATCGTGTACGGCTTCTTCCAGAACGGGTGCACGGTCAGCTTCGCCCAGGACTCCTCGCTCGTCTCACCCAGGCTGACGTGGTCGTTCTCCACGACCTCCAGCTCGAGCCTGCCTTTGCTGCCGTTGACCATCAACCGGTAGCCCTCCCACGGCGAGTAGGCCGTCAGGTGGTACGTCAGGCTCGCGCCCGAGGCGTACCGCACCAGCACCGCCATGTCGTCCTCAATGGACACGCCTGGGCCGAAGGCGTTCTGGTCCCGGTGGTACCCGTCCTCGTGCTCGGCGTCGAGGTACAGCTTGGAGAGCCACGGGTCCTTCTCGAGGTGGATGGCGAACGGGTCCGCGGCCGCTTCCGGCGACCTGCTGGCGCGTTCGTAGTTCCGCTCGTAGCCGTGTGGCTGGCCGTCGCCGTAGAAGAACAGCCTTCCCTGGGTGTAGACGACTTCGGGCGTCGAGCCGACCCACCAGTTCAGCAGATCGAAGTGGTGGGAGGCCTTGTGCACCATCAGGCCGCCGGAGTTCGCCTTGTCGCGGTGCCAGCGGCGGAAGTAGTCCGCGCCGTGCCGCACGTCGAGCAGCCACTCGAAGTGCACCGACCCGATCTGCCCGATCTCTCCCCCGCTCAGCAGTTCGCGGACCTTCTCGTGGATCGGGTTGTAGCGGTAGTTGAACGTGACCGTCAGGTCGCCGTCGTTGCGGTCGACCGCTTCGAGGATCTTGACGCAGCTGGGCACGTCGACCGTCATCGGCTTCTCGGTGATCACGCTGCGCCCGGCGTCCAGGGCTTCGACGATGTACGTCTCGTGGAACCGGTCCACGGTCGTCACGATCACCGTGTCGACCTGGCGTTCGTCGAGCATCCTGAGGAAGTCGCCGGGATGGTGGGCCGGCACCGGCTCGGCCAGCAGCGCGTTGTGCGCCGCCATCCTGGTCTCGTTCACGTCGGCGAGCGCCACGAGCCCGTTGTCCGCCAGCGCGCGGACGTACAGCTTCGCGCGATTGCCCGTGCCCACCAGTGCGTAGCGTTTCATGCCGCCCCCGAAACTTTTCGAAAACGTTTACATCTACGCTAGCGGATCACGTCGCGATCCGAAACGCTCTTGGTGCAGCACGTCCTCTAACGGCAGGCGACGGCGCCAGCCGTGCCGCTCCAGATCCGGCACGTCGTGGACCTGCGAGACCGGGCCGAGGCACAGCCACGCCACCGGACGGATCGGCTCGGGGATGTCCAGCAGTTCGCGCAGGAACTCCTCCCGGTAGAAACTGACCCAGCCGACGCCGAGCCCTTCGACGGTCGCGGCCAGCCACAGGTTCTGGATCGCCAGGCACACCGAGTACAGGCCCGCGTCGGCGATCGCGTGCCTGCCCAGCACCGCGGGCGCGCCTTTCGCCGGGTCGTACGTGACCACGAGCGACAGCGTCGACTCGAGGATGCCCTCCACCTTGATCCTGCTGAAGGTCCGCGCGCGTTCGCCGGTCAGCTGATCGGCGAAGACCGCCCGCTCCTCGGCGACGTGATGCTGGAAAGCCTTGCGGGTCACCGGATCACGCACGATCACGAAGTCCCACGGCTGGCTTAAGCCGACGCTGGGCGCCGCGTGCGCGGCGCCCAGCACCCGCCTCAGGACCTCGTCGGCCACCGGTTGCCCGGTGAATTCGGCTCGCACGTCCCGCCGCCGGGTGATCACCTCATAAAAATCCACGCCGGGACACTAACGCCCCGCTTGCGCGCTAGTGGGCGGCGTCGTTCCAGGAGCGGCCGAAGCCGACGGAGACGTCGAGGGGGACGTCGAGGTGGTAGGCGCTGCCCATGCCGTCGCGGACGAGTTCCTCGACGGCCTTCTTCTCGTCGGCGACGACCTCGAGGACGAGCTCGTCGTGCACCTGCAGCAGCATCCGGGATTTCAGGCCCGCGTCCTTGAGCTTCCTGTGCACGTTGAGCATCGCGACCTTGATGATGTCGGCGGCGCTGCCCTGGATCGGCGCGTTGAGGGCCATCCGCTCGGCCATCTCGCGGCGCTGCCGGTTGTCGGAGTTGAGGTCCGGCAGGTAGCGGCGGCGGCCGAAGATGGTCTCGGTGTACCCCTCGCGCCTGGCCCTGTCCACAATGGACGTCAGGTAGTCGCGGATTCCGCCGAACCGCTCGAAGTACTCCTCCATCAGGCCGCGGGCCTCTTCGGTGGAGATCCGCAGCTGTTGCGAGAGGCCGAAGGCGGACAGGCCGTACGCCAGGCCGTAGTTCATCGCCTTGACCTTGGCCCGCTGGGAACCGCTGACCTCGGTGGGCTCGACGGAGAACACGCGCGCGGCGGTCGCGGCGTGGAAGTCGAAGCCGGAGTTGAACGCCTCGACCAGGCCCTCGTCGCGCGACAGGTGCGCCATGATGCGCATCTCGATCTGCGAGTAGTCGGCCGTCATCAGTTCGGAGTAACCCGCGCCGACCACGAACGCGTCCCGGATCCGGCGGCCCTCGTCCGTCCTGATCGGAATGTTCTGCAGGTTCGGCTCGGTGGACGACAGGCGCCCGGTGGCCGCGATGGTCTGGTTGTACGTGGTGTGAATCCGGCCGTCGTCGGCCACCGACTTGATCAGGCCATCCACAGTGGTCTTCAGACGGGTCGCGTCGCGGTGCTCGAGCAGGTGCTGCAGGAACGGGTGCGCGGTCGTCTCGAACAACGTCGTCAACGCGTCGGCGTCGGTGGTGTAGCCGGTCTTGGTCTTCTTGGTCTTCGGCATCTGCAGTTCGTCGAACAGCACGACCTGCAGCTGCTTCGGCGAACCGAGGTTGATCTCCTTGCCGATCACGCCGTACGCCGCCTGCGCGGCCTCCTTGACCCGGGCGGCGAAGTGCGCCTCCAGCGAGGCCAGGTGCTCCATGTCGATGCAGATGCCGATGCCCTCGATCTCGGCGAGCACCTGCAGCAACGGCAGTTCCATCTCGGCCAGCAGCTTCGCGCCGCCGGTCGCCTCGACCTCGGTGAACAGTGCCTCGGCGAGTTCGGCGACGGCACGCGCCCGGACGACCTCCGTGGCGGCGAGCTTCTCGCTCTCGTCGGCTTCGTCGAACATCGACAGCTGCCGCTCGCCCTCGACCTCCTCGACGCGCAGCTCCCGCTTCAGATGCCGCAGCACGAGGTCGTCGAGCGAGAACGACCGCTGACCCGGCCGCACCAGATAGGCGGCCAGCTCGGTGTCCATCACCAGGCCGCCGAGTTCCCAGCCGCGCTGGGCCAGCCCGTGTAGCGCGAGCTTGACGGCGTGCGCGACCTTCGGCACAGCGGGATCGGCCAGCCACGCGGTGAGCGCGCGCTCGTCTCCTTCACGCAACGCCGTGACGTCGATGAAGGTTCCATCCCCGTCGACACCGGCCACGGTTATCGACTGGAGATCCACCGCGCCGGGCCCGCCGGTGTGGCGAAACGCCAGGCCAGTGCGCCTGCCGGCGGGTGCGTGCTCGGCCAGCCAGGCGCCGAGTTCACCCTCTTCGACGCTCGTCGCCTTGACTTCGAAGCCCGATTCTGCTTCCGGCTCCGGCGCCTGCAGGCTCTGGAACAGCCGGTCGCGCAGCACCCGGAACTCCAGCTCGTCGAACAGCCGGTGCACCGCGTCGCGGTCCCACGCCTGCGCGACCAGGTCCGCGGGCTTCGCCGGAAGATCGAGATCCCGCACCAGCTGGGTGAGCTCCCGGTTGAGCACGACCGAGGACACGTTCGCCCGCAGGTTGTCGCCGACCTTGCCCTTGACCTTGTCAACCTGGTCGATCAGGTTGTCCAGCGAGCCGTACTCCTGGATCCACTTGGTGATCGTCTTCTCCCCCACGCCGGGGATCTTCGGCAGGTTGTCCGAGGGGTCGCCGCGCAGCGCCGCGAAGTCCGGGTACTGGGCAGGCGTCAGGCCGTACTTCGCCTCGACGGTCTCCGGGGTGAACCGGGTCATCTCGGACACGCCACGCGACGGGTACAGCAACGTGGTGTGCTCGGTGACCAGCTGGATCGCGTCACGGTCGCCGCTACAGATGACGACGTCGAAACCGCCCTCGGTCTCCGCCTGCGTGGCCAGGGTGGCGATGATGTCGTCGGCCTCGTAGTTCTCCTTGGTCAGCATCGGGATGTTCAGTGCGCGCAGCACGTCCTCGATCAGGCTGACCTGGCCCTTGAACTCGTCCGGCGTGGCGCTCCGGTTGGCCTTGTACTCGGTGTACTTCTCACTGCGGAAGGTCTTGCGGGACAGGTCGAAGGCCACCGCGACGTGCGTGGGTTTCTCGTCGCGCAGCAGGTTGATCAGCATCGACGTGAAGCCGAAAACGGCATTCGTGTGCTGCCCGGTGCCGGTCTGGAAGTTCTCCTTCGGCAGGGCGTAGAAGGCTCGGTAGGCCATCGAATGGCCATCTATCAGGAGGAGTCGATGCTGCTGGTCTGCCACGCGAGCGAGTCTAGGCCGACCCACCGACAGTTTTACTCGGGCCTTGCATACCCTCTAGTGGTTGCGTACGGAAACTTTCGGAGGACCCGCATGGGGGAGCTCGACGAGCAGCTCAACGACAAGATGGGCATCGAGATCATCGACTGGAATCCCGACCGGGTCGTGGCGACCATGCCCGTGAAGGGCAATCGGCAGCCGTACGGCCTGATGCACGGAGGCGCGAACGCGGTGCTGGCCGAGGCGGTCGGCTCGGTCTGCGCGGCGCTGAAGTCGGGTATGCAGCCCACTGTCGGTCTCGAACTGTCGTGCACCCACCACCGCGGCGTGCGGGAAGGACTGGTGACGGCCGTGGCCACGCCGTTGCACGTCGGCCGCAGCACGGTCACCGTGGACATCGTGATCACCGACGAGTCCGACCGCCGCACCTGTACCGCGCGGCTGACCTGCATGGTGTTGCAGTCCGCCCCGGGCTCGTGAGGTGGATCTCGACCTTGCCCAGGTCAGGGCGTTCGTCGTCACGGCTGACCAGCGGCATTTCAGCCGGGCGGCGGAAGCGCTGTTCCTGACCCAGCAGGCGTTGTCGAAACGGATCAAACGACTCGAGGAATCGCTGAACACGCAGCTGTTCTCGCGAACGAACCGTGCGGTCGAGCTGACCGAGGACGGCCGGAAGTTCCTGGCGCACGCGCGTGAGCTGATCAGGGTCGCGGACGCCGCCGTCGTCGCTCTGGGTGACCGGCCGCTGCGGCTGGACCTGATCGACTTCCGCCTCGCCCCCTCGTCCATCCTGCGCAAACTCGCCGAGAACGACCCGGAGCTCGTCGTCGAACGCAGCGCCCTGCAAGGCCTGGGCAACGCCATCGAGCCGCTGCTCAACGGCGAGCTGGACGTGGCGTTCGGCTACGTCGGCGGCATCGGCAGGCCACTGCCGGACGAGCTGGACCACCGGGTGGTCCGCCTGGAGCCGTTGCTGGCCTTGTTGCCGCCCGAGCACCCGCTGGCCGGGCACGACGAGGTCCGGATCGAGGACCTCCGTGACGAAGGCCTGTGGCTGCCGTCCCGGAAAAGCCCGACCGAGTGGCGCACGTACATGCACCAGCTCGGCAGCAGTCTCGGACTGTGGGTGGACGACAGCGGGATCAGTTACGACCTGAGGCACACGCTGGAGCAGGCCCGGTACGGCAGACCGCGGGTCACGCTGGTCGGCGCGGACATGGACCTGCCGCGCGACCTCAACCTGGCGGTGCTGCCGTTCAAGCCGCTGCCGCTGTTCCCGTGGTCGGTCGTGTGGCACAGGCAGAACAAGCGGCCGGCCCTCCGCGACCTGCTCGCCCTGGTGCGCAGGACAAGCCACGCGGAGGGCTGGTGCTCCTACGCCCCGGAAACCTCCTGGCTCCCCTCGTGAGTGTTTATCAGGGTTAGAACACGGATAAACACTCACGAGAGGTTTTCAGGGGATGGGGACGTAGCGGGTGTTCTGGAAGGATTCCTGCTGCCACTCGCCGTGCCGCCGCACCAGGATGTTTGTGTTGCGGGACAAGGAATCCGGGCGGCATTCGGTGCTCGGCGGGACCAGCTGGCAGCCGGTCCGCACGACCACCGCGACGTCCTTGCCGACGTACCTGACGTGCTCGCCGAGCGTCTTCAACCGGGTCTTGTCGATGTAGTTGTCGAAGTAGAACTGCATCCGCTCGGCGATCCCCTGGCGGGTCTTCAGGTGATCGGCGTTGAACGTCACGACGTCCGCGTCCTTGGTGTACGTGGACGCGAACTTCGCGCCGTCCTCCTCGTACCAGCCATCTTCCTGCCGTTGCCGGATCTGGTCGATCGTCCCGGCGTACGGCTTGGGTTCCGGCATCGCCACGACCCCGGGCGGAAGCGGCTCGACCCTGGTGTTCTGGAACGACTCCTGCGCCCATTTACCGTCCTTTTTGGACAGTACGTTGGTGTTGCGGGACAGCGATCCCGCACGGCAGTCCGTCGCCTCGACGATGCACGTGAGGCGCACGATGACCACGAGATCCCGCTTGGCGTACCGGACGTGTTCGTCCAGCAGTTTCAACCGCGAGGTCGGGATGTGATTGTCGAAGTAGTACTGCATTCCCTCGGCGATGCCTTTCCTGGTGGAAAGGTGCTCGCCGTTGAACGTGACCATGTCGCCGTTCTCGGTGAAGGTCGCGGCGAACTTGGCCCCGTCCTCCTCGTACCAGGCGTCGTACTGCTGCTTGAGAATCCGCGCGAACTGGGCCCCGTCGTCCCCGGACGCGCCGGCCGAAGTACCGATCCCCAGTGCCATTACCATTGTGCCGACCACTGCGGCAGCTTTTCTCCCCAACATGCCGCCAAGCTAGGCAGGCGACGGCGGTGGAGTCGTCCCCCAGGAGTTGCGAGTGCCGGTCAACCCGCGATGTACTTGGCGAACCACCGGGTGAACTCGGCGTCGACCCGCTCGGCGTCCCGGCCCACGACCTCGTGCCGCATGCCCGGGATCGTCACGAGCTCGGAACCGGCGATCTCCTTGTGCCCCAACGCGGCTGGCTCGCGCACCGCGATGTCGTCGTCCGAGCCGACCACTATCAGCAGCGGCACGTGGATCTCGTCCGCGCGACGCACGAAGTCGTAGTGCTCGGCGACCTCGCGGGATTCCTCGCTCCAGGTGTACGTGATCTCGAAGCGCCGCTCGTTGGCGGCGATCAATGGGGCCAGCTGCGTCACCGGGCTCACCACAGCGCCCGCCGCGATCGGAACGTCGCCCCTGGCAATGACTTCGTACGCCACCATCGAGCCCGCCGAACCACCGGCGACGGACACCGGACCGTCCGAAATGGACAGTTGCGCACGCAGTGCGGCCACCGCGGCCGGGAACTCGTCGGCCGCCTGCCGTGTCACCGGCCCGAACACGTTGAGCACCGCGTCCTGCGCCGACAACGCGAAGAACTCCTCGTCGCCGCCGGGCAGCGCCCGCCGTCCCGACATCGGAAGTCCGAAGTAGACGCGCCACGCCGGCAGGTCGTTCATCGGCAGCGCGGACGCCATCTCGGCCTCGGTCCGGGGCGCGTCCATCAAGTGCCACGTCACCACGAGCGGCGCGGGCCCGTCGACGCCCGCGGGCTTGAGAGCCACGAACGGAACACCCGCCGCGATACCGGTGATGCTCATTTTTCCTACTCCCTGTTCTCGGCTGATACGTCCAGCAAACAGCCTGGTCAGGGGGTACGTCCAACAGCCATGACGGCCTTGAGCACAACCGGCGGTTGTGATCACGCACAACCGCCGGTTGTGACCGGCTATCCCTCGCCGAGGTAGGCGGCCCGCACCCGCTGGTCGGCCAGCAGGTCGGTGCCGGGTCCCTCCAGGGTGGTGGAACCGAGGTCGATCACGTACCCGCGGTCCGACAAGGCCAAGGCCGCCAGCGCGTTCTGCTCGACCAGGAGGATGGTCGTGCCCTGCGACTGGAGTTCCTTGATCGTGTCGAAGATCCGCTGGGTCATGATCGGCGACAGGCCCATCGACGGCTCGTCGAGCATCAGCAGCTTCGGCTTGGACATCATCGCCCGGCCGATCGCCAGCATCTGCTGCTCACCACCGGAGAACAGGCCCGCCTTGTTGTGCCGCCGCTCGCCGAGCACGGGGAACAGCTCGTACACGCGCCGCATGTCGGCTTCGATCCCGGCGGCATCGTCGCGGACGTACGCACCGAGCTGCAGGTTCTCCTCGACCGTCATCCGGCCGAACAGCCTGCGGCCCTCCGGGCTGTGCGCGATGCCGCTGGCCAGGATCTCGTGCGCGGCCTTGCGGTGGATCGGCTCGCCGCGGAACAGGATGTCGCCGCGGGTCGGGCGCAGCAGACCGGAGATGGTCCGCAGCGTCGTGGTCTTGCCCGCGCCGTTGGCCCCGATGAGGCTGACGACCTGGCCTTCCTCCACGGAGAACGACACGTCACGGACGGCCTCGATGGCGCCGTAGGCGACGCTGAGGTTGCGAACCTCCAGCAACGGACTCACTGGTTCACTCCCTTGTCGTGCCCGCCGAGCAGTTCGGCCGCGTGCTGCACCTCGGCCTGTACTTCCTCCGGCGGCTTGCCCAGGTACGCCTCGATCACGTGCGGATCGTTCCGCACGACCTCGGGCGGTCCCTCGACCAGCAGCTTGCCCTGCACCAGCACGGACACGTGGTCGCACAGGCCGAAGATGAACTTCGTGTCGTGCTCGATCACCACGACCGACACACCGAGGTCGCGGATCTTGAAGATCAGCTGCCTGGTCGCCTCGGTCTCCTGCGGGTTCATGCCCGCCGTCGGCTCGTCGAGCAGCAGCACCTGCGGGTCCGTGGCCAGCGCACGGGCGATCTCCAGCCGCCGCTGGTCACCGTAGGGCAGGTTGCGGGCGAGTTCGTCGCCCGCGCGGCCGATGCCCGCGAAGGCCAGCAGCTCCTTCGCGCGGTCCCGGGCCTCGTTCTCGCCCTTGCGGAACCGCGGGCCACGGAAGATCGTGGCGATCGGGCCCTGCTTCATCCGGGCGTGCCGCCCGACCATGACGTTCTCCACCGCGGTCATGTTCGGGAACAGCCGGATGTTCTGGAACGTCCGGGCGATGCCCGCGATCGTGACCTGCGCCGGGTCGCTCGGCAACTGCCTGCCGTTCAGCAGCACCTGGCCCTTGCTGGGCGTGTACAGGCCGGTCAGGCAGTTGAAGAACGTCGTCTTGCCCGCGCCGTTCGGGCCGATCAGCCCGACGATCTGGCCGCGGTCCAGGGTCAGCGAGACCTCGGACAGCGCGGTCAGGCCGCCGAAGATCATCGTGACGTCCTGCGCCCTGAGAATCGGAGCGGTCATCGCGCCGGCACCTCCTGCGGCCTCGGCTGTTCCGGTTCGTCACCGGGTGTCTCGGCCAGCGTGTGGCCCTCGGCGTCCTCCCCGGCCAGCTCCGCTCTGCGGTGCCGGTCGGGGATGAGACCCTGCGGCCGGAACCGCATGATCAGGATCAGCGCCAGACCGAAGATCAGCAGGCGGTAGTCGGAGAACGCCCTGAGCTTCTCCGGCAGCACGAACAGCAGCGACGCGCCGAGCACCGCGCCGGGGATCGAGCCCATGCCACCGAGGATGACCGCCGCGAGCAGCGTCACCGACTCCATGAACAGGAAGCTCTCGTAGCCGACCGTGCTGGTCTTGTGCGCGAACACCGCACCGGCGATACCGGCCAGGACCGCGCCGCAGAGGAACGCGAGGATCTTGGCCTTGCCGGTCTTGATGCCCATCGCGCGGGCCGCGTCCTCGTCCTCCCGGATGGCGATCCAGGCACGGCCCATCCGGCTGTTCTTGAGGTTGGCGAACACCGCCATGACGGCGGCGATCAGCACGACGATCAAGAAGTAGTACAGCACGCCGGACGGCAGCGGGGTGCCGAACAGGGTGATCGACTCGTTGTACGCGGTGCCGTCGAACCACTGCAGCGGCGGGATGTTGGGGATCGAGTTCGACCCACCGGTCAGCCCGCCGATGTTGTTGCGCGCGGCGATCTGGAAGATCTCGCCGAACGCCAGCGTCACGATCGCCAGGTAGTCACCCCGCACCCGCAGCGTCGGCGAACCGACCACCGCGCCGAAGATGCCCGCGATCGCCGCGGAGATGATCACCACGAGGTAGAACGGCAGGTGGATGCCCAGTGAGGACGCCGCGGCGCCGGACAGGTTCGCCGCGACGAACGCGCCGATGCCCAGGAACGCCACGTACCCGAGGTCCAGCAGGCCCGCCAGGCCGACCACGATGTTCAGGCCGATGGCGGTCGCGGCGTACACACCGATGTTGGCGGCCACCGTCATCCAGTACTCGGTACCGGCGTTGGTGAACGGCAACAGGAACGCGCACAGCAGCAGCACGATGATGCTGAACGCGCGGTGCTTCTCGGACAGCTTCGAGATCCAGCGCAGGATGCCCAGCCCGGCGGCCGCGGCCATCAGGCCACCGCCGAACCCGAGGAACGACAGGAACATCGGGCCCGAGTACGGGTTGGCCGCACCGCCCTGACCACCGGCAGTCAGCGTCAGCGAGACGACGTACAGCAGGACGGCGAACGAGACCAGCAACCCGAGGTACTCGACCGGGGTCGGCAGGTTCGTCTTCCAGCGCGGGATCTCCTCCAGCGGCTGGCCGAAGGTGCCCAGGATCAGCAGCCCGCCGGCGACCAGCGCGGCGACGCTGCCGAAGGCGGACGCGCCGTCGGCGGCCGTGACCGCGCCGAGGCCGCCGCCCTCGGCCGTGATGAACAGGAAGTTGACCAGGCCGATCGCCGCGACGCCGAAGCCGAGTCCACGCAGGACGCGACGCTGCGCGGGCACCTTCACCACCGAGCACACCAAGGCCACGATGCCGACGAGGAACAGTTCCCACCGGAAACCGGTGAGCGCGAAGGGCGCGTCGAAGAACTGCAGCGTCGCCTTGTCCGGCCACGCGCCCTTGTTGAGCACGAACGTCGTCCACGGCAACATGGCCGCGACGATCGCCAGCACCGCACCGGCGATGCCCAGGATCCGCGCGATCGGCGGGCTCAGGAACGTCTTGGTCATGCCCGCACCCTTTCGGTCTCACCGAACAGGCCCTGCGGCCGGAAGACCAGGACCGCGATCAGCACGACGAAGATCCAGACGTAGTCGTACTGCGTCCCGCCGGGCAGGTACTGGCCGGCGATGGTCTTGACCAGGCCGATGATGAACCCGCCGATGACCGCGCCGCGGATGCTGCCGATCCCGCCGAGCACGGCCGCGGTGAACGCGAAGATGCCGTTCTGGAACCCGATGTCGATGCTGATGTTCGTCAGGTGGATGCCGTAGAGCACGCCGGCGACACCGGCCAGCACGGCGCCGATCGCGAACGTCAGCACGATCGTGCGGTCCGGGTTGATGCCCATCAGCCGGGCGACGTCCGGGTCCTGCGCGGTGGCGCGCATCGCCCGGCCCATCCGCGACTTGTTGATGTAGATCTGCAGCAGCGTGGTGAGCACGATCGTCACCACGATGAGCAGCAGACCCGTCTTCGGGAACACGACCGGGCCGATGTCGATGTTGCCCGCCAGGAAGGCCTTCGGGAACGGCAGTGGCGCCGTCGCCCCCGGGTACCACAGCCGGACGGCCTCCTTGAGGGCCACCGACACACCGAGCGCGGTGATCAGCGGTGCGAGTCTCGGCGCGTTGCGCAGCGGCTTGTACGCGAGCCGCTCGATGATCAGGGCGAGCACCATGGAGACCACCGCCCCGGCGATCACCATCAGCGGCAACGTGATGTACCACGTGCCCTTCACACCCTCGGGAATCACCCAGGTGAACGTGGCCAGCGCGCCGAACGCGCCCACCATGAAGATCTCACCGTGCGCGAAGTTGATCAGCTGCACGATGCCGTACACCATGGTGTACCCGAGTGCGATCAGACCGACAGTTCCACCGAGGATCAACCCGTAGACCAGCTGCTGTAGCAGCGTTGTCACAATCTACCTCCAACAAGGCGGGGGCAGGCCATCCCGTGACCTGCCCCCGCCAGACCACCCCGCCGATCGGGCGGAGCTTGCTAGTCCGCTATTCGGTTGTCACTCAGCTGTCGAGCTTGCCGGTCTCGACCGGCTCGAACTTGCCGTTGTTCACCTGGTACACGGTGAGCAACTTGTTGGTGCTGTCGCCGTACTGGTCGAACGCGATGTCGCCGTTCGCGCCCTTCTGCTTGTACGACTGCACGTTCTTGATCAGGGTCTCCCGCTGCGAGTCGCTCCAGTCGGCGTTGGCCAGCGTCGTGGCCAGCGCGCCGATCAGGGCGTTGGTCGCGTCGTAGGACATGCTGCCGTACGCGCTGTAGCCCTGGTCCTTCGGGAACTTGGCGTTGTAGGCGTCGATGAAGGCCTTGGCCTCCGGCAGCTTGTCAGCCGGGGCGCCCACCGAGGTGGCCAGGTCGCCCTGGGTGGCCGCGCCGCCCAGCTTGCCGTAGGTGTCGTCGACGATGCCGTCGCCGCCCATCAGCGGGATGTTCAGGCCGGCTTCCTTGATCTGCTTGGACAGCGGGCCGGCCGCACCGTACTCACCGCCGTAGTAGACGGCCTCGGGGGCCAGCGGCTTGATCTTGCCGATCACGCCGGAGAAGTCGGTGTCCTTCTCGCCGACCTTCTCACGGGCGACGATGGTGGCGCCGTTGGCCTTGGCCTTCGCCTCGAACTCGTTGGCGAGGCCCTCGCCGTAGGTCTTGCCGTCGGCGATCACGGCGATCTTCTTCTTGCCGGCCTTCTGGACCAGGTAGTTGGCCGCGAACGGGCCCTGGCTGTCGTCCGTGGTGCACACCCGGAAGTAGGTGTCGAACTGGCGCTTCGGCGCGTTCTTGTAGTCCTCACCGCGGGTCAGCGTGGGGCTGGTGTTCGCCGGGGAGATCTGGACGATCTTCTTGCCGGAGAGAATCGGCTGGACGGTCTGCGACGTCGAGGAGTTCAGCGTGCCGATGACGCCGACCGTGTTCGGGTCCGACGACAGCTTGGTGGCGGCCTGGCCGGCCTTCTGCGGGTTCTTCTCGTCGTCCTGCGGGTCGAGAACCAGCTTGTAGCCCTTGACGGTGCACTTCTCGTTGGCCTGGTCGACAGCGAGCTGGGCGGAGTTACGGATACCGACACCCAGCGCGGTCAATTCGCCACTGAGTGGAGCGATCACACCGACGGTCAGAGTACCTTTGCTGGTGTCGCACTGATTTCCACCGGCAGCATTCCCACCCGGGGTTTCCGATTTATTGGTGCTGCACGAAGTAATCAACAGAGCGCCAGCCGCGAGTACAGCAGCTGTAGCTACTTTCTTACGCACGAGACAATCCTCCTCGGTGCCGAGCCACGTAAATACGCAACCCGCATTTCGCCCCCGCCTGCGAGGAGCGCTGGGCGGAACTTAGGCGATGGACCAGCCGACAGTCAGCCATCCGTGCGAGAGCGTAACCAGAACGCAACGTTCGCGTACGTTCAGCGGACACTTCGCAGTTCCGGCTAACTGCTGGCGTCGCCGTAGCATAGACTGCCCGGGATGACTCGACGCGCCCGCATTAGCGTTTGGGTCCTCGGCGCCGCCCTGCTATTGGGGACGATCATCCTGTTGCGCAACGAGACCGGGCCGTCCGAACCGGTCGGTTTCCCGGGTTTCGCTGTGGACGCGGTGGATCCACCGCGTCCGGCGCAGTCGGTACCTCCGCCTGGCCCAGTACGGATGTCGCCTGGACCTGGGCGTCTGCGGCTGGCGTGGGCCGACGGTGTGGCCGGCGGACAGCCGCTTGACGGCGTGACGGGATACGAAGTCCGCTGGGACAACCAGGTTCGGCTGGTGGCGCAGCCGGTCGTCCAGCTGGACGGGCTGGCCGAACGCGAGCACCACGTCGAAGTGCGGTCGGTGGACCCGTTCGGCAGGCGGTCCGAGCCGGTCCGGGTGACCGGAATGCCTTCGAGGGCAGCGCCTCTGCCCCTTGGTCACGTCGACGAGTTCGATTCGGCGGACTCCGTGCACTCGGAGGTTCCCGGATCGAAATGGCACGTGTCGGGTTACAAGGGCTGTATCGACCTGGCTTCCGAACATAGCAAGCTAATTGTGCAGTTCGGCTGCGGCGCCGACGACGTCGTACTGCGGTCGCGGGCCGCGTTCCGGCTTGCCGGGGGAAACGGCAGGCTGACCGTGGTGACCGACGCGGCCGGGCCCCGTGGCGGGCTGAATCTCGACTTCGTGCCCGGGCCCGCGGATCGGGTGGGCTCGCGCGGCAATCCCTCCCCCGCGCTGCCGCCCGGGACGATCCGCGTTTCCATTTCGGACGGTGGTGCCCGGCTGTTCACCGGGCCCGGCATGGGCCGTGGCACGTTCATGCCAATTTCGGCGCCCGCGGCCACCCGGGGAAGCGGTGTGCTGCACCGGTTCGACGTGGTGTTCACGCCGGCCGGAACGCAGGTGTTCCAAGACGATTCGCTGGTGGTCAGCAGTGACGTCGTGCCGCCGTGGGCCACGTCGACGGTGCTGGTGGGGATGATCGGACCTCCGGGCAGGCTGAGCCGTGCGCACGTGGACGCGGTGGGGATGTCGGCGGTCGTGCCGCCCGCGGAGCAGGTCGTGGAATTCGGGGCGGTGTTCGGCACGCAGCGGGTGCTTCGCCCGCAGGAGAACGCTCCCAGCATCGGCGTGAGCCGTCAGCCGATGCTCGGCGCGTCCGCCGTGCGGGTGCGCACCACCGTGACGCTGGGCGCGGGCGCGGATCCGCACGGCATGTCGTTGCAGGTCGGTGATCGAACCGTGCCAATGGTTCCGGCGACACCAGGGCCACCGGCGGAGCCGGGCTCGAACGTGACGCTGGTGGCGCAGCTGCCGCCGGACCTGTTGGCCGGCGACACGGCCTCGTTGAGCCCGTTGGTGATCCGCGGTCAGGGCACCGGCGCGGTGCTGGAGTCCTATTTGGAGATAGTCGGCACGGCGCCGTCCGCACGGCTGCCCGACCCGCGGCTGGCCAACCGCGTACCGGCGCTGCCGACGGTGAACGTGCGGTTGCGTGACGTGAACGGAATCGATCTGGGAAAAACGGCGTCCGCGAACGCGCCATTCCAGTTGGAAATCGTCCTGGACCCGAAGCTGGCACAACGCGACGCGGACGAGGTGGCGGCGGTCCGCGGAATCGAGGTGTTCCTGAACGAAAGACGAATAGCCGCGGTGCCGACGGATTTGCAAGGTCCCGCGGTGGGCGGGACCTATCGGCTGACGGTGCGGGCGGCGGATGAATTGCCGGGAGATCAGACGGTGGAGGTCCGATTACACCCGGCGGATCAGAGCAGGCAGCCGCAATCGACGTCCGTGGGCATAGCCCTGATCAACTGAGGTTTTCGACAACCGCCTCGGCCACGGCCTTCATGGTGGTGCGGCGGTCCATGGCGGTGCGCTGGATCCACCGGAACGCCTCGGGCTCGGTGAGGCTCTGCTTGCTCATCAGCAGGCCCTTGGCCCGCTCGACGACCTTGCGCGTCTCCAGGCGGTCGGTGAGGCCGGCGACCTCGTTCTCCAGGGCCTGCATCTCGGAGAACCGGCTGACCGCCAGTTCGATGGCGGGCACGAGATCATGCTTGGCGAACGGCTTGACCAGGTAGGCCATCGCGCCGGCGTCCCGCGCCCGCTCGATCAGCTCACGCTGGGAGAAGGCGGTGAGGATCACCACGGGGGCGACGCGGTCGCCGACGATGCTGGAGGCCGCCTCGATACCGTCCATCTTGGGCATCTTGACGTCGAGGATGACCAGGTCGGGCTTGAGCTCGGTGGCCAGCCGCACGGCCTCTTCGCCATCCGCGGCCTGGCCCGCGACCTCGTAGCCCTCTTCGTTCAGCATCTCGACGAGATCAAGCCGGATGAGCGCCTCATCCTCGGCGACGAGCACGCGCCGCTGCACACGGGCCTCGGTAGCCACTTCGGTCACCGGGGTCCTCCTGTCGCTGGTAGGGGTACGAAAGCCGGAAACTGCAGCGTACCGGGGCCAGGGCGGCAGCGCCGCGAAGAGGAGAGTTATCCGACACACACCCACCTCGCACCCGGCCGCCGCTGATCGCGTAAAGTTCCACCCCGTCGGCCCCCGTAGCCCAATCGGCAGAGGCAGCGGACTCAAAATCCGTCCAGTGTGCGTTCGAGTCGCACCGGGGGCACGTACAGGATGCACACAGGCTTTGACCTGCGGTTTTGATGCATCCTGCGGGCACTTCATCCTCCAATTCACTCGCTGCTTCGGCGACTGCCGAAATGTGCTCTTCCGGCAGAGTGACCTTGAGCGTCGCCTCGCCAGTCTTGTAGTGCACCTGAATGGTGAGCTGTGTAAGGTCGAACAGCCGAGTCAAGAGCCCTTCAGGAGCTCGGCGCAAGTTCGCCTTGAGACGTGGCAGCGCCTCGAGAAGGCCCACCGAGTCACGGCTGGGCTTGGCAGGTTCTTGCGCTTCTTTCTCGTCCAACTCGGCAATAGTTGCCAGCACTGCGCAGCGTTCTGACTCGAGGTCGTTGTATCGATTGCGGAGTCCCTGCGTGAATGAGTCAGCTGGATCGCCGTCCTCGACTTGCCTCAACACGTTGTCCTGTTTGCGAGCTATGTCCGCTACTTTGCGTTGGAGGCGCTGGCGTTGCTCCTCCCGCTGCTGGCGCTCCTCGTCACCCGCTTGATCGAGTTCTGCGACGAAGATCTCATGCCGAGCCTCACCGAAGACACGCGTCGAGAAGAACTCGTCGACCGCCGCGATGATGAGGTCTTCGCGCATGTAGATCGTCGCCGGATGCCCCTCGTACTTGTCCGGCCTGCCACGGTTGTTGTTCTCCGGGTGGCATCGGTAGTAGGTCCGGCCATGCCGAGGGTTCCCGATCATCCTACGACCGCAGTCACACAGGACTCGCCGCCGGAACAGGTACGTCCGCGTCGCTCGCCGGTCCTTCTTGGCTCCGGCGCCGTCGCGGGAGCCTTGGCGATCGCGGCTCTTCGCGTTGAGTTCGTCGAACATCCACTTTGGGATGAGCGGCTCGTGCGCTGGTTCCGGCGACCACACCCACATCTCCGGCGGGTTGGGTTTGTTCCGTCCGCCGCGACTGCGTCGAGCCCGGCGGTTGTAGACCTGGTACCCCGTGTACTTCGGGTTCTTCAGGATCTCGGCCACGCTGGACTTCGACCACGCCTTGCGCGCTCGCTCCTTGCCAGGAGGCTCCGGCGGTGGATACTTCTCCAGATCCGTGTTGAGCCGTTCAGCGATCGTGTCGAATCCCAGCCCTTCCAAGTGCCGCCACATCGCCATCAACGTGACGGCCTCACCTCGCACCCCGTCTGGTTCCAGCCGCGTCTTGGTTATGCCCTTCGCGGCTTTGCTGGGATTGGGGTGCCGGATCTTCTTGGCCTTGTAGCCGTACAAGGGCTTGCCGATGTTGTAGCCCTCGCGGACGTGTGTGCAGAGGCCGCCCCAAGACAGCTCCAGCATGTTGAGCACTTCATACTCGGCGACTGACTGGTTGATCCGTCGCTGCAGGATCTGCTGAGCACGCCCACCCGACAACGTGATGGGCTCGTTGGAGGCGAAGACGCAGACCTCGGAACGGTCGAGCTCTCGCTCTACTGCAAGAGATTCGAACATGCTGCGGGCGAGCCGAGATGTCGACTCGCAGATGACCACGTCGAACCGGCGATCCTTGCGCTTGGCCTCGGCCAGCAAGTCAGCGATGCCACCGTCACGCGGAATCGGAACGTCGTACCGCTCATAGTTGACACCCCGCCCCCGCTTGTCGAGCTCCATGCGTCCGGACTCGACGTCGAAGAAGTGGCACACGATCACCCACGACTCGGGCAACGCGGACTTCGACCGTCCAAGTTGCCGCACCAGTGATTGCCGCGGATCCTGGTGCTCGTCGGTCGAGGTACGCCCGACCCACGCCACACGAACTTCCTTAGCGTGTAGGGCAAGCGGCAACCCGAATGGCGACACCGCCAGATCGCTCAACCCAGATCCACCGAATCGAGATCCGACGGCCGGCGACGGAGGCGTCGAGTCGTGAACACTCATGCGGCTTCCCAACCCTTGTCCTGCTCGTCAGACCGATTAGGTTCATCGCGCGCCCAGAGAAGCAGCTCTCGAACAACCCCGGTGAGTTCGCGGCGCAGCCACTCAGCCTCGTGACCAGTCACATAGTGGACACTCGTCTCGAAGCGCCTCGCTTCGTCGTTACGCTGACCACGAACTCCCCCGCCGCCAAAGAGGGGGATAACGTCACCGCTGGCAGCGCGCTCCGGCGGGTCGGAGTCCTTCCGCGGATCTTCCAACTCCATCACGCTCCAATGCGCGAGCTGAACGGTGAAACAGCTGATGCGACACAGATGCAGACAGCTGTACCACTTCATCCAGCTGCGAGACAAGGCCTTCACTCGCCAGTGCGAAGCTAGGCAGCAGTATCGATGTGAAGATCGTCCACGGTTGAGGACCGGATCTCCCAGCGGATGCGCGGAATCCAATCCGTCCCACGAACTTGACGGCGCCGTGCTGGCGAATCCCACCCAGACCTGGCGGGCAGATCCGCGACCGGACACAGCCCTGCCGCCCGCAGACTGGCACCACTCTCCCCTTGTTGCGTATAAGTGACCATCCGCCCATACCCCAGTGCACGTGCCGCACGCCACGCGGCGCCATACAACATTGAGTTCGCGTTCGGCACTCCCAACGTGCACGTGCGGGTGACCTCCACGGTGCGCCCATCGTCAAGATGGCGAGCAACCGGACGCCCAACCGTCGCCACACCCACAAGGACATGGTCGAGCGCAACGCCAATTGCGTACTTCATTCCCCTCGGAGGCTGATGATGACGATGATGGTCGGCGATGAACCCGCAGGCCTGCCGGAACGTGATCGGCACGATGGCGAGGTTCATGCCCTTGTCCATTCGCGGTCATCACCAACAAGACATAGCGACGGCGTCGACCACCGCCAAGACTGCTGCGAGGTACGGGAGTCCGGCGTGTTCAGCCAAGGCCAAATTCGTCCTGATGGTTCACTAGTCGGGTGACCATCGCGTCTTTCGTGATCTCGTGCCTCGCGTTCGTCGTAGCCGGCATCGCCGCCTGGTATGCCCGTAGGCAGGCTCACGCGGCCGAGCAGTCGGCCGATGAGGCCAAACGATCCGCAGATGCCGCGGCCGCGATGGCCTCGATCGAAGAGGAACGGCGGGCCGACGAAGTCGCCGAAGCCGAGCGTCATCGAGTGCGCTTCAAGCTCGAGCACCAGAATGCTCAGGCATATCTGCTGCGCAATGCTGGAACCGATTGCGCATACGCGGTCCACGTCGAAACGGGAGAGATGCCGGCACGGGGTGAGGTCGATTTTGCCGAGTTCCCGGCTGGCGACGCGCACAAGTACGTCTTCATGAAGAGCTGGGGCGGTCCTGACCACATTGTCGTCACCTGGCACATGCAAGCGGACCGATCCGATGCTCAGCGGTCGGTGAAGCTCTACTTGGGACAGTGATCGCCCTGCCCTATGGAAGTGGCGTCTGCAGCCTTGTGGTCTCATGGAACGGCCGGTCATACCGCGCTCCATGGGGTCTGGGCCATGGTCGGCGCTTCGTGTGGTTGCTCTGCGGAAGCAGCCTGGGCGCGTCGGAAGGTGCGTTCGTCGACTAGTGGTTCGTGCACCTTCGGCGCGGAGGTGACCCATTGCTCGACTGACACTGGGCGGCCGGCGACGGTGCGGCCCCAGACTTGGCGGCCGACGTACTTCGGGTTGGTGACGATGCGCCGGACAGTCTTGGCGGTCCACTGTCCGCTCGGCGTCGGGGGTGGGTATTGGCGCGGGTCGCTGTTGAGTCGTGCAGCGATGACGGCGAACGTCAGGCCGTGGTCGGCACGCCAGGTGAAGACCTGCTTGACGGCCGCGGTGGTCTGCCAGTCCGGGACGAGGACGGCCCGCAATCTGCTGTGTCCACTGGGGTCAGTGACCCGAATGCGCAGGGCGCGGTAGCCGTAGGGTGGCGGCCCGATCTGGTAGCCGGCGCGGACGAGTTCGACCATCGCCTGGCGTGCACGGCGGGTCGTCTCGGCGTGGTGTGCGGACAGCGCGGCCCACTGGATGCGGTTGCCGCGAGCATCGAGCAATTCGTCGTCACCGGTCTGGTCGTCCATACGTGCGTCGGTATCGAGTGCAGACGTACTCGACCAATCCGTCCACAGGTTTGTCCACAACTGGGACCACCACGATGGACGAGTACTGGCCACCGGTGTGCCGGTGCAGTCGTGGCGAGCGGCGGCGCGGAGCGCGGAGCGCTTGCGTCGGAACTTGGGGTGCCAACCGCATTCGCGGCAGTACAGGCGGGTGGTCATGCCGCTCGCCTCCAGCCGCGGTACTCGCCACCGTTGACGATCGGCGAGGTGGCTTCGTCCTGGGTCGGCCGCGGGATGCCGACTGCCGCCTCGGCGGCGAGTTCGACGTCGTGTGCGCGTTGGAAGACGAGCACCTCGAGGTGCGCGGTGAGGGCGGTCGGCGGACCGGCGGTGCGACGCTCTGTAAGAGAGGCTCGAATGACCAGTCGGCTACCACGCAGACCGGCGGTCAGCGCGATGCACCGCTCGACCAGCGCCAACCCGGCCGACGTCGCGGCGGCGACGAGGCGGGTGGTCAGGTCGACCAGCGAGCCGTCCGAGTGTCGGAGGGGGCGCGCGACGACAATGAGATGGCTGCCGGAACGCAGCAGCGGCTCGCAGTAGAAAAGTGTTGTGGCGAGTTCGGTGATAGCGGACTCGACCGGGTCGAAGTCCGGACCGCTCGTCAGCTCTGCGGTGCGCAGGGTAGTCAGGACGAGTCCGACTCGCCCGATCAACCCGGCGGCACAGACCGTCGCAAGGATCTTCGGTTGGGCGTCGAGGACAGAGCCGTCGCGCCACGCGCCCGCGGTCTTGGCGGCGGTGACATTGGCGCGAGCGAGTGGCCACCACCGGGTGCGGGCGGTGAGTCCGAGGGCGTGCCGGTCGACGCGCAGTGCCGCGGTCAGCACGGTGCCCGCGCCGCAATCCGGGTCGAGAACGAGGTCGCCGGGGCGGGTGTAGGTGGCGATCGCGTGGGCGGCGACGGCGGGCGGAATCCGCTCGGTGTCGGTCTCGGTGCCGGGCACGCAGCCGGCGTCGCGCAGCTGCGCGAGAAGGTCGCGCTGTCCGGTCGGCCAGACCGACAGGGACGGCAGGGAGAGTGGCCAGGGCGACGTGGGGCGGTCAGTCATCGGAGATCTCCTTCCCGTCGACGGCACCGGTGGAGATCGGCTGCCGGGTGAACAGGAAGAGGTCGTCGTGCACCTGGGTGTGCCGAGCGGGCGTCGCGGGCGGTGGGGCTGAAGCCGTCGGTCGAGCGTGCGGGGCCGGGGTCGCGACGGCGAGGGCGCCGTCGCGGACGGGCACGCGAAGCAGGGCGATGCGATCGAGATAGCGCAGTCCGGCGCGGTGCGCGGCACGTACCAGAGAGCCGGCGGGGTCGGCGAGCCGATCACGGGAGCGGTCACCGTTAGTGATGACGGCGAGGGTGCCGGCCGGGGTGAGCAGGCCGGTCCAGTCGGCCGGACGGAACCAGTCGAGTGCGCGCGGTTCGGCCGCGGTGACAACAAGGTCGTAGCGGTCCGGACCGACGCCGGTCGCGGTCGAGTCCGGTCCGGGACGGCGGTGTGTCGACGGTCCGGCGGCGTGGTCGGTGGTCGGACTGTCGGTGCGCGGTGGGCGTCCGGACTCGGACTCGGCCGACGCGTCGTCCGGGTGTTCGCCGAGTGGGTCGGGGTGGGCGGCGGCGGTCTGGGTCTGGATGCCGCGGCCGAGTCGGACCACGGTCCAGCCCGCTTCGTGTAGTCCGGCGTACGGGCTGGGCCGGGGCTGGTTGTGGCCCCCGGTTGGTGGCCACGGCCTGCGCGGTGCGAGGTAGGGCGCGGGGTCGAGCAGGAGGACTCGCTGGCCGGGCTGGGTGTAGGTGGTGACGAGCTTGATGACCGCGGTCAGCAGCCAGTGGGCGAGCAGCCCGGTGCCTTCACGGAGATGGTCGTCTTGAGCGCACGGCCAGACGGTGCTCGGCCGGGTGGGACGGGGTTGGCGCAGCGTGAGGCGCAGGGTGCGCAGACGCGGTGTTCGCCGCCTACGCGGTAGCGGGATCGGGACGGTCGGCGGTTCGGTCGGGCTGTGCTCCTGGGAGTCGTCTCCTGGGGAGTCGTTGCCGTGTATCGGGGTCATCGCGGTCTCCTCCGGCGAGGTGGGTGCCCTGCGTTCTGACGCCCCTTAACTCCGTATTTCGACCCCGTTTTGGACACGCCTTGCCAAATCTCTTACTCCGCGTCGGCTCGCGTTTATCGCGACTCGAAGCCATCCGGGCAGTTCTGTCAAAGCCCTCCGCCGGGCGTCGCTTGTTCGGTCGACTCCGACCCGGCGCGAACCCGTCTCCCGAACAGTCGTGGAGAGATTTTTCAAGATTTTTGAGTGTCGCATTATTTGATCTTCGGCGCTGCTCCGCCCGAAGCACTGTGGTGACTACTAGCACTAGACTAGCGAGCGACTATAAATCCAGCTCAGCCGCTACTAGAATCGATCAAAGCACTAGACGGCAAGTCCGTCCTGTTGATCTTGACTGGCCGCGTCCGTGGGGCGAAATAGTAGTTCACTAGTAGCCCCGGCACGGTTTGCTAGTTGACGACTAGTAATTGCGTGGTATTTCCGTGGTATCGGTCGTGGCTTCCTGACGTCGTTGTTGTTCGCATCGACGCCGTGGGAGTCACGACATGGCAGCACAATCCATTTTTCGCCGGGGTGGCGACGAGGCTGTCCCGAACTCGTTGGATATCGCGCGGGACACCTTTACTTGGCTGGTGACCGGGCCGCATCCGGTGTCGCTGAACGGCCAGCTCTTTCCCGGTCTACCGGACCGGCACATCCCGCTGGACGAGGTCCGCGACCGGCTGCTGGCGCGCCGGTGCCCCCAGGCGACGCGGGACGCGGTGTGGGCGCATCTGGTGCTGCGCTCCCGTAGCGAAGGAGCGACCTGGACGGTCGCCGCGGTCGGGGTCGCACTGCCCGCGCTGACCTCTGTCGCGGCCACCCTGTCCGATCGGTTCGCCGGCGATCCGGCCGATGTTCACGCCGAGGTGTTGCGCGGATTCCTGACCGCGTTGTCGACCATCGATCTGCGTCCGCCACGGATCATGCTGCGCCTGCGGTGGGCCGCCTACCGGTCCGGCTACGACGCGCTCGCCGAGGCGCTGGCGGGTCCGACTCCGGTCGCACCGGGCTTCCGATCCAGCCCGCCGCACACGCCGTGGGGACACCCGGATCTGGTCCTCGCTCGCGCCGTCGCGGACGGAGTCTTGACCCAGACCGAGGCCGCGCTCATCGGCGCGACCCGGTTGGAGGACGTGCCCGTCGCGGACTGGGCCGCGCAGCACCAGACCGGCGAGTGGGCGGTCTACAAGGCGCGCAAACGCGCCGAACTCCGGCTCGCCGCGTACCTGCGCGACGGCGCCGCTGAGACCGATCCGACCGACCCCCTGACCGACCAGGTGGCCACCGTGGTGGCCCTGGCGCGCCCAGTCGCGCCAGCCCGCGACTTGCCACGGTCGTCACTGTCCGTGTCCGTCGCTGGAGTCGAATCAACGCAGGAAGTTCAGGATCGTCTGTCCAAAACGGACGCGAAATCCGGAGTTCAGGGCTGCGGGACACACCCGCGCTCAGCCCGACCTTCGGAGGTGCCCCAATGCGCCTGATCGATCGCGCGAGCGGACTGCGCAGCGCCCGCCTCGACGGCAATCCGCAGCCGCCAGCCGAGGCCGCAGCGTCGAGCACACCGGACGAGCTCACCGGCAGTGAGCGCCCGAATGCTCCGATCATTACGCCGGAGGACTGGACCCCGGTCCGCCCCAGCCGCTGGTCGCACGTGGCGCTGATCGTCGAAGTGGCGATCCTCGCCCTGCTGGCCTCGGCGTCAGCGGCGCACGCCGACACGATGGTCGTCGCCCTCGCGGACTCGGTGACCACAGTCCTGAACAACGTCCGCAACTGGATCATGGGCATCCTGGCCGGCTTGGCCACGGTGTTCCTGTCCATCGGCGGCGTCCGCTACGTGATGGGCGGCGGCGAGCCCGGCGAGGTCGAGAAGGCCAAGACGGCGTTCAAGTCCGCTGGGTGGGGCTACGGCCTGGCGGCGCTCGCGCCCCTGGTCGTGGAGATTCTCAAAGGGATCGTGGGGGCCTGAGGCGATGGCCGCCAGCACCCCGCCCACGGTTCGCCCGCACCGCCGGTCCGGCGGCCCGGTCGCGCCCCCTGCCGACCGGCCACCGGTTGGTCGGCCGCGGCGCTGGCGCGCGGGCTGGATGCTGGCGCTGAGCATCGTCGTGCTCCTAATCAGCGTCCTCACGGTGAGCGCCTCGGCCCAGCCGACCACGCCGAACCCCGACCCCTGCTCCGGGCCCGAGCCGCGGCCGATCCCCTGCGCTCCGGCCCCCACACCGACGCAGCCACCGAGCACACCCGGCCAACCGACCACGCCGTGCACGGGTGAGGACTGCATCCCACAGCCGACCACGCCGCCACCGAGTACGGGCCCGCAGCAGCCCGGCACGGGCAGTGGGGACAGCGACTCGGACTGCGGGATCACCGACATCGGCGCGTGCATCTCCGAGGCCATCAACTCGGCGTTCCGCGGCATCGTCGAAGCCGCACTCTCGCCGATCCTGGAGCTGATCGGCCGCACCGCGTTGTCCACGCCGACGATCAGCGATCTTCCCGGCATCGGCGAGTTGTGGAACAACTCCTGGGAGATCGTGGTCGCCGCCTACGGCCTGCTCATCCTGCTCGGCGGCATCGTCGTGATGGGCCATGAGAGCGTCCAGGGGCGGTACTCGATCAAGGAGATCGGGCCTCGTATCCCGATCGCGTTCGTGGCGTCGGCTTTGTCGCTGTTCTTCGCTGACAAGTTCATTCGCCTCGCCAACGGATTGACCTTGGGGGTGCTCGGCAGCGGCGCGAAACCGCCGACACTCGGGCCCACCATCGTCGAAATAGTCCGCGGTGTCCTCTCCGGCGGGTTGTTCTTGATTCTGACCAGCCTTGTGCTGGTTGTCCTGGGTCTGGCCTTGCTCGTGGTCTACGTCGTCCGGATCGTCATCACCCTGCTGCTGATCATCTCTGGACCGCTGTTTCTGATGTGCCACGCCCTGCCGCACACCGAAGCGCTGGCCTTCTGGTGGTGGAAGGCCATGGCCGCGGTCTTGAGCATCCAGCTCGCCCAATCCCTCGTATTGATCATCGCCGTGAACACTCTGCTGTCCGGCGGCATTCAGCTGTTCGGAGGCATCTGGTGACTGGCCTGGGTACGCTGATCTGCGCCATCGCGCTCTTCTACATTCTGTTCAAGATCCCGTTCTGGCTGCTGTCCGCAGTCAAAGTCAGCTCAGGCCGTTCCTTGTTGGGCGGCCTCGCGCGGGCCTTCATCATGGCCAAAACCTTCGGCATGGTCGCGGGCAAGGCCGGTGCGTTCAGCGCGGCCGGCACCACTAGGGCCGCAAAAGCCGGCGGCCGTGGCAGCGGTGGTAGTGGCAGTGCGCCAGCAGACCCGCCGTGGCCTGCTCAGCCGCGCATCGCACCCACACCCGACATGGTCAACAAGCGGCTCAAGGCGGCCCGCGAGGCCGAGCGCGCCCGCGCGGCCCGCCGGTCGCGGGTGCCCTCCCAGGCGCCGCAGTTCCTGCAGCCCTCACCTCAAGACACCACCCACGATCCCGCCGTCACCCCGGCGAACCAGGGACCAACCATGCCTCCTGAGTTCAGCTCCGCACCTAAGCCCGCTACGCCCACGCCCCGGCGAGGCCAGCGGCCGGGATCGGCACCCCAGTTCCAAGCCGCCGGAGGGCCGCGTCGACGCGGCGCCACCCCACCGCCAGCCCGCCCAATCCGCACCGCGTCGGTGCCCCCGCAGTTGCAGTTCCGGCCCGCCACGCCGCCCGCGCCGCAGCCGTCGTCGCCACCCAGGTCGGCGTCCGCTCCTGCCGCGCCGGTGTTCCGGCAGGCGCAGCCCGAGCCGCGCATCGGCGACGCCTACCGGCGCACCCAATCCGTTCCGCCGCCGGTGTTCCGCGCACCTAAACCCGCGCCAGGAGGTGAAGGGAAATGAGTCAGCCCGTCAGGATTCCCGCCGACGTCGACCGCGAAGACCGGGTGATCGGTCCCCTGACCGCGCGACAGCTGCTCATCCTCGCCGTCACCGGGATCGTGCTGTATGGCACGTACACGATCACCCGCGATTTCGTGCCGCTGGTGGCCTTCCTCATCGTCGCCATCCCGATCGGGGTGACCGCCGCGTTTCTCGCGCTGGGTCAGCGCGACGGCATCACCCTCGACCGGTTGGTGCTGGCGGCATTGCGGCAACGGATGAGCCCACAGCACCGAGTGGCCGCGCCGGAAGGCATCCGCCCGGTCCCCGAGTGGCCGGGCACCCAGGTCACGAACGCCAGCAGCAAGGGCCGCGCCAAGGCGAAGGACGGCGGGGACTCCGTGGCGTCGACGGTCTCGCCGGCCGCGCTGCGGTTGCCCGCCGAAGCGATCACCGAGACCGGCGTCATCGACCTCGGTAAAGACGGCGTCGCCGTTGTCGCGGTCTGCTCCACAATCAACTTCGGACTGCGCACCCCGGCCGAGCAGGAGTCACTCGTCGCCTCCTTCGGGCGGTATCTGCACTCGCTGACCGCGCCGGTGCAGGTGCTCGTGCGCGCGGAACGGCTAGACCTGTCCGGGCAGATCGCCGAGCTCCGCGAACAGGCCGGTGGCCTGCCGCACCCGGCACTGGAACAGGCGGCGCGCGAGCACGCCGAGTACCTCGACCAACTCGGCCGCGCCACCGACCTGCTGCGCCGCCAAGTACTGCTCATCCTGCGCGAGCCGCTGCTCACCACGGGCCCGACCGACGGACTCGGCGGCGCCTCGCCACTGGCGGCGTTGACCGCGAAACGCCGGGCCGCCAAGCAGGCCGCCTTGGTCGACGACGCCACCCGGCGGGCCGCCGAGGCCCGGCTGGTCCGCCGGCTCGGCGAGGCGGTCGAGCTGCTCTCCCCATCGGGGATCGTGGTCACCCCGCTGGACGCCGGCCAAGCCACCGCGGTGCTCGCCGCGGCCTGCAACCCCGACAGCTTGATACCGCCCAACTCCGGCCTCGCCGCCTCGGACGAAGTCATCACCACCGTCCCGGACGAGGGCTGGGACACAGGCGCGTTCGGCCGCGCCGCATTCCCCACCGACGACGAGTTCGGCGAGGCCGAGGACGCCTGGGACGACGAGGACCCCGACGACTACGCGGGGAGGTACCGCTGATGAAGACCAAGACCAAGCGCCGCGGCCGGAAGCCCCAGGCCGTGCAGCCGTCGCTCGGGCGGGCCAGCGCGTTCACCCCCGACGCCATCTCCGTCCGCCCCCGCGCACTGGAAGTCGGCGGCGAATGGGTCGCGTCCTTCGCCGTCGTCGGCTACCCCCGCGAGGTCCACCCCGGTTGGTTGCAACCGCTGCTGACCTACCCCGGACGCGTCGACGTCTCCCTGCACATCGAACCGATCGATCCCGTCACCGCGGCCAACCGACTCAAGAAACAACTGTCGAAACTGGAGTCCGGCAGGCGACACACCAGCGAGAAAGGACGGTTGATCGACCCGCACGTCGAAGCAGCCACCGAGGACGCCTACGACCTGTCCGCACGCGTCGCCCGCGGCGAAGGCAAGCTCTACCGGCTCGGGCTCTACCTGACCGTGCACGCCCCCACCGAGGAAGCCCTCAACGACGAGGTCGCGGCCATCCGGTCGCTGGCGGCATCGCTGCTGCTGGACTGCAAACCCACCACCTACCGCAGCCTCCAGGGCTGGATCACCAGCCTGCCCATGGGCCTCGACCTGGTCGGCATGCGGAGGACGTTCGACACCTCGGCGCTGTCCGCGGCGTTCCCGTTCACCTCACCCGACCTACCACCACCCGACCCGACCTCGGTCGGTGCGCCGAGCGGAGTGCTCTACGGCTTCAACGTCGGAAGCCAAGGGCTGGTCCATCACGACCGGTTCGCGTTGGACAACCACAACTCGGTGATCCTGGGCCGGTCCGGCGCGGGCAAGTCGTACTTGGTGAAGCTGGAACTCCTGCGCAGCCTGTACCGCGGGATCGAGATCCACGTCATCGACCCCGAGGACGAGTACGCCCGCCTGGCCGCCGCGGTCGGCGGAACCTATGTGCACCTCGGCGCCGAGCAGGTGCGGCTCAACCCGATGGACCTGCCGATCCACACCCGCCCGGACGGACGCCGCACCGCGCCGCGCGACGCGCTGATCCGGCGGTCGCTGTTCCTGCACACGGTGATCTCGGTGTTGCTGGGCAGCGAGCTCGAAGCGACCGAACGGGCGGCACTGGACCGGGCGATCACCGCGACCTACCAGCGCGTGGGCATCACGTCGGATCCGCGGACCTGGACCCGCCCGGCGCCGCTGCTGGCCGACTTCGCCGAGGTCCTCGCCGAAACCGGTGATCCCGCCGGGGTCGAGCTCGCGGCCAGGCTGCACCCGTACGTCACCGGCGCGTTCTCTGGGCTGTTCTCCGGGCCAACCTCGACCCGCCCAGAGGGACATCTGGTGGTGTTCGCGCTGCGGGATCTCGCCGACGAACTCAAACCGATCGGGACGCTGCTGACACTCGACACGGTATGGCGGCAGGTGTCCAACCCGGCCATCCGCAAACCCCGGTTGGTCGTGGTCGACGAGGCCTGGCTGCTGATGAAGGAGCCCGCCGGTGCCGAGTTCCTGTTCCGCATGGCCAAAGCGAGCCGCAAGCAGTGGGCGGGCCTCACAGTAGCCACTCAGGACACTGCCGACGTCCTGGGTTCGGACCTCGGCAAGGCCGTAGTGGCCAACGCGGCAACACAGATCCTGCTACGGCAAGCCTCCCAGGCGATCGACGAGATAACCCGCACGTTCGACCTGTCCATGGGTGAGCGGCAGTTCCTGCTCTCCGCAGACCGCGGCCAAGGTCTGCTCAGCACCGGAACCCAGCGGGTGGCGTTCCAGTCCATCGCCTCACCGGTCGAGCATCACCTGGTCACGTCCAACCCCGCGGAAATCGCCGGATACTCCGACATCTCCTCGGGAATCGAGAACTCTTTCGTCGAACTCAGCTCGGACGACACCGAAGCAATCGCGGACGCGTTCGACGACGGCGACGCGTCGCAGGTCGAACTCGACGCCGCCTAACGACCCGACACGGGCACCGTTCACACCGAATCGCATCGAGGGACACTCATGTCTTCACCACGGTCCATTTCGGACACAGCTAGTCGGCCCGGGCGACTGCTCACGCAAAACAGCGAGATGCGCCGCATCGGCGTGTGGAACTGGTCGCTACCTGCCTGGGCCGGGCGACTGGCCGATGGCCGCACCTACAACACCTGCCCGAGCGCCGGAATCTGCGCACAAGCATGCTACGCCCGGCACGGCACCTACACCTGGCCGATGGTCAAAGCCAAACACGAAGCCAACCTGGCCTTCGTCCTCGACGACCCCGCAGGATGGCGGTCCGCCATGCTCGCCGAGCTGGCCGCGCCGAAGTTCCGCGGCGGCTGGGTCCGAATCCACGACAGCGGCGACTTCTTCTCCGACGCATACCTTCAGGCGTGGCTGGACATCTGCCGGGCCCGATCCGGCACGAATTTCTACGCCTACACCAAAGAGGTGTCCCGATTCCGGGCGCTCGTCGAGCCTGACCCGCCGCCGAATTTTCTGTGGGTCTACTCGTACGGCGGGACACAGGATGCCGTACTGGATCCGGCCGTCGATCGGGTCGCTGATGTGTTTCCCGACGAGTCCGCGATCGCCGGGGCGGGTTGGGCCTCGCAGGAAGCCAGCGACCTGCTTGCGGTCCTAGGCCCGCGGCTGGTCGGTGTGCCGGCCAACCGCATTCCCGCCTACCTCAAGCGGCTGGCTGGCCGCCGGTTCTCCGAGTGGCAGGCCGAAGTCGATGCCGACCGCGCCGCCCGCCGAGGCCGCCGACGCCTGCGGCTCGTCGTCGACAACACCAGCCCCGCCCACAGCCAGCCGCTCACGACCGAGCCGGTTGACCAGCCGCGGGCGGCCTGACCGCCGATCGCGTCCGTCCCCGTCGACCGCTTTTGCGTGGGGAGGTCCCCGATGTCCTGGCCAATCACTGCCACACCCCTGTCCACCCGCTTCGAGCACGCCGCAGAAGTGCGGACCTCAGCTGTCGACGACTACCTGCGTGACCCGCTAGGTGCGTTCCAGAACGTGCTGGCCGACCTGCGCGACCTCGCCCTCACCTGGGGGCCGATCGTCGGGCCGGTGGTCGCGTTCGCCGTCACCGCCGCGGTCGTCGCGCGTCGCCGGTGGCGCCGCCGCTACCACCAGCGCCTGATGACCGATGCCCGCCTGATCACCGTGCTAGCGCCACCAACGGTCGACCCGTCCGGAGCAATCACTGTGTGGTCCAACCTCGTCGGCCTGCTGCGGCCGGGGTGGCTGCGCCGGTTCAGCGGGCAGCCGCACCTGGCCTTCGAGCTGACGTTCACTGACGACGGCGTGCAGATCCGCCTGTGGGTGCCCGGCCTGGTGCCGCCCGGCATGGTCGAGCGGGCGATCGAGGCCGCCTGGCCCGGCGCGCACACCCGCACCACCCCCGCCAAGCCCCCGATCCCGATCACGGCGGCAGCGAGTCGGCGGCTCGAGGCTGTCGGTGGTGAACTGCGGCTGGCGCGCTCGGAGGCGCTGCCGATCCGCACCGAGCACCCGGCCGACCCCATCCGGGCGATGCTCGGAGCACCGGTCGGGCTCGGCCCGCACGAACGGGCTTGCGTGCAGATCCTCGCCCGCCCGGTCGCCGGTCACCGAGTGACCAAAGCCCGCCGCGCCGCCCGGCGGGTGCACGCGGGTGGGTCGGTTCATCTGGTCGGCCGGCTGCTCGACGTCATCACGCCGGGCAAGACCCCGAAGCCGTCGACCAGCACGCGGACGCCGGGCCTGGATCGGCAGAACAGCCTGGAGTACGCCGCCCAGGACCGTGCTGTGGTCGAGAAGCTGCGGGCGAACCAGTTCGAGACCCGCATCCGCTACGCCGTGGCCACCACCGTCCCTGACGACGCCACCTCGGGCGAGGTCCAGGCAGTGCGGGAGGTCCTGCGGGGCCGCGGGCACGCGATCGCCTCGGCGTTCGCCGCCTACTCCGAGCACAACTACTACCGCCGGGTCCGGCTCCGCCGCGACCCGGTCACGGTGTTGGCCGAACGCCGCCTGGGCAAGGGTGACCTGCTCTCGATCCCCGAGCTGGCCGCGATCGCGCACCTGCCGATCGACGAGTCCACCCCCGGCCTGCAGCGGGCCGGCGCGAAGGCCGTGCCGCCCCCGCCGGGCATCGCCACGATCGGCGAGCAGATCAAACCGCTCGGGCTGTCGGACTCCGGGCACTCCCGCCCGGTCGGCCTGCACGTCGCTGACGCCCGCCATCACCTGCACATCCTCGGCGCTACCGGTTCGGGCAAGTCTGAGCTGATGGCGCGGATGATCCTGGCCGACGCCGAGGCCGGCCGCGGTGTCGTCGTGGTCGACCCAAAGGGCGACCTCGTGTCGGACATCCTGATGCGTCTGCCCGAGGAGCTCGGCGAGAAAGTTGTGCTCTTCGACGCCGACTCCCGCGCCCGCCCGCCGGTGCTCAACCCGCTAGAGGGTGCAGACAAGGCCCGCGCCGTCGACAACCTCGTCAGCATCTTCTCCCGGATCTACGCCTCCTCCTGGGGGCCGCGCACCGACGACATCCTGCGCGCCGGACTGCTCACCCTGACCGCGATGCCCGGCACGCCGACCCTGGTCGACCTACCGAAGCTGCTGACCGTGCCGGCGTTCCGGCAACGAGCCCGCGACCAAATCGACGACGAAGTCCTCAAGGGCTTCTGGTCCTGGTACGACGACCTGTCCGAAGCCAGCCGCGCACAAGTGATCGCGCCGCTGATGAACAAAATCCGCGGATTCCTGCTGCGCCCCTTCGTCCGCGCCGCCATCGCCGGTGGAGCCTCCACAGTGGACATGGACGAGGTGCTTAACACGGGTGGCATCTGCCTGGTGCGCATCGCTCGCGACGCGTTGGGAATGGAAACCGCGCGATTGGTGGGCTCCATCGTCGTGGCCCGCACCTGGCAAGCGGCCACCCGCCGGGCCCGCGTCCCGCAGCGTCAACGCCGCGACTGCGGGCTGTACGTGGACGAGTGCCACAACTTCTTGAACTTGGCCTATCCGTTGGAGGACATGCTCGCCGAGGCCCGCGGCTACCGGCTCTCCATGGCGTTGGCGCACCAGTACCTCGGACAGCTACCGAAAGAGCTCGAAGAGGGCATCAGCACCAACGCCCGCAGCAAGATCTTCTTCAACGCCTCGCCCGAGGACGCGAAAAAACTGGCCCGGCACACCATGCCGCGCCTTTCTGATCACGACCTATCCAACCTCGGCGTGTACCACGTCGCCGCCCGGCTCGTCCTGGGCGGAGAAGAAGCACCGCCGTTCACCGCGGTGACCGAGAAGCTGCCACCCGCGATTCCTGGACGTGCCAAGGCAATCCGCAAAGCAGCCAGGGTCAACACACGCTCGCCCGTCAGCGACCCCGACAACGCCGTGGGCGGATCCGGGCAGCCCACTGTGGATCCACGCCGCGCGGCCTGATCTCTCGAATCTCGTTCTCCCACAACACATGCGGTCTCACCTATCGCGCACGTTCCGCTCCAGTGATCCGCATGCGTTGCCTCCGCCTTCCCCATTCCGGCCAATACTGGTGAAGGGACGGTACTCCGATGTTGCACAACTCTCCTGATTGCCAGTTAGGGCTCAGGGAAAGAGTGTTCGTTCCGTACTCGCCACCATCATCCACGGCCTCGCCTGCGCAACAGCATCCTCAACACCTTCAAGGCTGCTGCGCGGCGATCCTTTTTACCTGTAAGGATTGCCGTGAGCGATGCGGCGGCGATCAGTACGACATAGACCACGCCGATAAGGCCGGACAGAGTGAGTACGGGGGCGTCGATCAGGGAAGCCGCCACCTGTTGAAACTCGAGGCCCAACCGCATCCCGCAACTCCTTCTTCATGGCGTACAAGAAGAAGCGCGATTCCGAGAACCTTGGCTCGACGCTGTTACGCGTCAGCTCAGGCCAGCGCGACGGCCGGAGCCAATAATACCACCCGACTGCTCTGGTGTTTACGTCTCGGCGGCTATTGGCTTGGTAGCCGTGTCGGCGGCAAGGTAGTCAGTCCAGCTGGCCTGGGCGAACTTGGCCCAGGTGTGAGCTGTTCCGGGGTGGATGCCGAACAGGTCGGCGATCACGATCGGCGGCAGCTCACCGACGGCCTCGATCATCGCCGTGTTGCGGGCGGCGAGCGTGGGCAATCCATACTGCCGCAGGAGTTTCTGCGTTGCCCGAGCGCTTCGTGGCTTGCCCGGCTGGCTGGCGGGCAGCAGATATCGGGGTCGATCACCCTCTGGTGGTCGCACCATCAACCGGTAGCACGGGTCGGCGAGGTGCTCCTCGATCAGCGCTGCCAGTTTGGGTGGCAGCAGCACCGGATGCTTGGCGAGAGTGAGGAAAGCGTCGCCGTTGTCGCGATGGAACCGGTCGGCGGTGAGTTCGACGATGCGACTGATCGGCAGGCCGAAGAGTCTGACCAGACTGCCAGTGATCCGCACCTCGTGCGGCAGGGTGGCGTCGTTGAGGCAGCGACGCAACTGTCGGCGGTACTGCTCCTCGGTCTGGAAGTGGATCGGCAGGCTGTTTTTGCTGGCCGGGAGCTCAAGCCGGTTGGTGAGCCGTCGCTGGTGTGCCCAGCGCAGAAAGGACGCAAGGTCGCCGCGCCGGGTTGGGTTGGTGTCCAGCCAGTGGTCAAGCTGATGTTGGGTGAGCATGTCGAGCGTGGTCGCGGTGGCGTAGAGCCAGTCCAAGAACACGATGGCGGTGCGGATGGCGGTGCGGTCGGCCGCGGCGGCTCCCTCGGTGTACCGGTTGCGGGCGTCGCGTCGGCGGGCGTCGCGGATCACGTGCCATTCCGCGAAGGGGCGGATGGTTCGCTGCTGGCGTTTGGGCAGCCCGTCGATCGTGCGGTCGGCCCAGGCTTCCAGCCGATTGAGGTGTTCGGCCCGCGGTGGCAGGGCACCGGTGGCGATGAGTGCGTCGCGGACGTAGCGGGTGCTGCGGGTGGGCGGCAGCCCGTCCAGCAGGGCATGGGTGATCTCGATGGGCTGCGCGGTCAGATCGGCCAGCAAGGTCGCCGCAGGGTGATAGTAGAGCCAGTTCAGGACCGAGTATTCGTTCGGGGCAGCGGTCAGTGCCTGTGCCAGTGGCTGAAGTTGTTGCGCCACAACGCCATCGTTGTCGCCGAGCAGGCTGCTTACGCGGTGGGCTACCACGCAGCGCGCGCAGCAGCCGTCAGCGTGCAGTCGGCCGGGACGGCCGCACTTGCGGCAGGTGAAGTCCACCGTGGACCCTGCGCACGGTCCGCAGATGTCCTCGCCGGTGTCGGTGCGACCGACCAGGACTCGGAGGACGGCGCACTGCGGGCACTGGGCTGGGTTGCGCAGGTGGTGAAAGTAGCAGCGGAAGCAGACCGAGCCGCGCGGCCACTCGCCATACAGTTGGGCGGTCTGGCCGCAGTCGCCGCACTGCCCGGAGCGGCGGGGTCGGCAGGCGGTGCAATGGAACGCTCCACCTCGGCCGCCGAGGCCGCTGCCCGGCCGGACACGTCCGCAGACCACGCACTGGCCGGTCTGCCGGTAGCACTGGGCGCACCGGTCTGGCTGGTCGCCGACCGCTCGGATGCGGATCGGGCGGATTTGTTGGCAGACACCGCAGCGCCGTGGCGGACGCTGATAGCAGCTATGGCAGACCGGCCCTTCTTCCGTGAGGGCCGCCGTTCGGCGGTGGTTACCGCATCGGCTGCATTGGCGGGTGAGTTTGGGGGCGCAGGACTCGCACCAGGCGGCGCCGTCGGCTCGTCGCTTGGTCGGCCGCCGACGACGCCCGCATTCAACACATTCTTCGAACAGGTCCTCGTCGGTCGCATAGCAACGCCGGCAGATCGGTCCCTCCGGCCGACGGGTGACGACGACGGCTTCCTGCCCGCATCGGACGCAGGTTCGCGCCGCTGTCTTGTGCTTGCACCAGTTGCAGCACCGGCCGTCCGCGGTGCGGCACTCCAGCAGTCGATCGGACCGGCCGCAGATCGAGCACGCAGGCGCGGTGACCGGGTGGCCGGCGGCGGCCAGCAGGTGCAAGAGCCGGGCCAACGCCAGCGGACAGTCCGACGGCGGGACACGCAGCGCGTCGGGATGCTGGTCGAGGTAACGGTGCAGCGCCAGCGCACCCCACGCCGTCCACGCCTGTGCCTGTTCCAAGATCTCCTGGGCCTCTGGCGGGGTCACGGCGGGCTCGGTGATGTTCTGGACGTCCGCGATCAGCCTGGCTCGGGCGCCCTCTCGGGCGGCGATGCGATCCAGGCGCTGCTTCTCACCGTCACGGTTGCGCACCCGACGCCGCGCCGTCGGCCGGGTCGACGGCGCGTCTGGTGTGGTCACCGCTGGCCAGGGCGGCGCACGATCGAACGCCGGGGTGTCGGTGCCGGACCGCCGGTCGATCCCGCAGCATCGTCGGCGGTCTTGCGGAGCTGCTGGTTGACGACCTCCGGTTTGATCAGGTCGTTCGGTGCGCAGTCGAGGATGTCGCACAGCGCCACCAACGTGTCCATGCTCAACCGTTGCGGTGACTGGGTCACCAACCGGTACACCTGCTCACGGGACAACACGATGCCCCGCTCGACCAGCAACGGCACCAAATCCGATGTCTGGAACATGTCGCGCTCGGCCATCAGGTGCCGCAACCGCCACTGGTACCCCATCTTCTTGATCACGCCATCACTCCCAATCCTCGCCCAGCCGACCCTTCAACGCCCTCTCCAGCAGCTTGTTCCGGTACTCATTGGACACTCCCATGTAAATCGCCGTAGTCGACCCATAGGCGTGGCCAGCTTGCTCCTGCACAAAACGAGCCGGATAGCCGAACTCGGTCAGGTGCGTGATGTAGGAGTGCCGCAGGCAGTGCAAATCCAGGCTCGGATCGAGCCCGGCGTCCTCACGCGCCGCGACGAACGCCTCGTTGATCGACCGAGGCGACAACCGCCCAACCCGCTCGGTCACCCACAACGCCGGATGACTGCCCGGTTCGAACCGCGGCCGTATCTCACCGACCCAGTCCCGCAGCGTGTCGAGGAGCCAATCCATCTCCGGAACCAACAAGACCGTCCGCCGCTTTGGCGGCGACCCCTTCGGCGCCTTGCCGTAGCGGACCATCACATTGCCAAACTCGCCGAACTGCGGTGCCGCGCGGTTGCGGCGCAAGTCGACCATGTCCAGTTGCGACGCCTCCCGGCGACGCAACCCGAACGCATACACCGTCTTGAGCACCGCAGCGTCCCGCGCCGCGCACAACGCGCCCTTACGGCCCTGCGCCGCGATCACACCAGGCCGGGCGTCCGCAGCGTCGAACAACGCCTGCACCTCGTCATAGGTCAACGGCCGCCGACGCGGATCGCCTTCGTAGTCGAGCTTGTGCAGGACCGAATTGCCCTCGTGAAACACCTGCTGCGGCGTGTCACCGAACCGTTCCTCACACACCCGCACCCAGCCGTAGCGGGAATCCAGCAAGAACTCCACGAACAGGCTGATCGTCACCTCGTACGACCGGGCCGTGGACGACACGATCGGCAACTGGCCGCCGCGCATGTCATCGATGAACGCCTCACCATCCGCCGGCGCCCACTGCCACGGATACAAACCGGTAAACCGTTCCATCCGGCGAACCAGCCGAAGCCTCGGCGTGATCGTCGACGCCTTCAGGAAACGCGCGGACTGCTGCCGCCGCCACCCCTCCAGCATCGCCTCGAACACCGCCGGCGCCGGATCAAGGTGAACGACATTCTCCACCAATACAAGACGCGCTGAACCAGGCGCTTCAAGACCCACCGCGCCGTTGTATCAGACGCAACATCGATGCGCCGGGCAACGAGGCCCTGGTCCACAGTGGATTCACCCATCTCAGCGACAACTCGTGTCAGTCGCTTGACCAGCGAAAACGGCAGTTAGGCCGTTCTGTCCAATGTTGCATCCAATGCAATTCCGCTCATTTCGCCTGGGAGGTGTCTGACCATGATCTCGAATCCCACGCCTCAGAGGGCATTGCGCGGGCACATGCCCCAACGCCCCACACCACGGGCGGCCACCACCGGCGAACACCACGCCCAACTCGCCGGGCGGCTCACCCTCCGGGACCGGTGGCTGGCCCGGATGCTGCACGAGCACAAGGTCTTCACCACCCAGCAGATCGTCGAACTCTGCTACCCAACCATGCGCGCGGCCAACCACCGCCTGCTCGACCTGTTCAAGTGGCGCGTCGTCGACCGCTTCCAGCCGTTCGTCAGCTCCGGCACTGCACCGATGCACTACGTGCTCGACATCGCCGGAGCGGTCGCCCTGGCCTACGAGGACGGTCTCGACCCCAAGCAACTCGGCTACCGCCACGAAGACGCCATCGGCATCGCCCACTCCCTGCGCCTCGCGCACACCGTGGGCGTCAACGGCTTCTTCACCACCCTCGTCGCACTCAGCCGACAGCCCGGTGCCCGCGGCCGACTGACCGCGTGGTGGTCCGAGCTGCGCTGCGGACGGCTCTTTGGCGACATGGTCCGCCCCGACGCCTACGGCCGCTGGCGCGAAGACGGCCACCAGATCGAGTTCTTCCTCGAATTCGACTTCGGCACCGAGGACCTCGGCAAGCTCGGTCGCAAGCTGCACGGCTACGAAAAGCTCGCCACCGCAACAGGAATCACCACACCCGTCCTGGTGTGGCTGCCCACCAACCGCCGCGAAACCACCGCGCGCCGAGCACTCGCCGACGCACTGTCCCAGTTGGACCGACCGGCGCTCGTGCCCGTAGCCACCAGCGCCGTGGACGTCGCAGGCGTGGCCAGCGAGAACAACCCCGCCGTCGCCCGCTGGCTGCCGATCTCCGGCCAGGCATCGCGACGGCCAGGCCGGCTGCGGCTCGCCGAGCTCTGGCCCCACACCGACCCGCCCACCACGGCGCCGTCCTCGACCGCGGCTCAGGCCCAGCAGGCGCCCGCGGAACTGGCCACGCCGGACCCGCTCCCGCCGCCCCTCCCCACCAGCCGCTTCCGGAGGTGACTCCATTAAGATCGCCGTTGCCGCTCTTGCGGCCATCATCGCCGTCCCCATCGTCATCGGGGGTGTCGGCAAAGCCATCGTCAGTGCGCTGTTCGGCACCGGTGGCACCGAGCCGAGCCAGGCCGCAATCGCCGAGATCCCCAACGACTACCTGTCGCTCTACCGTGCAGCAGCCTCCGTGTGCCCAGGGCTGGACTGGACGATCCTCGCCGCCATCGGCAAGATCGAGAGCAACCACGGCCGCTCCACCCTGCCCGGAGTAAGCAGCGGTGAGAATTTCGCGGGCGCGGGCGGCCCCATGCAGTTCCTCAAGCCGACCTTCGACGGCGTCATCGCACGCCACACAATCCCGCCCGGAGGCTCGAACCCACCCTCCCGCTACAACCCACACGACGCCATCTACGCCGCCGCGTTCTACCTGTGCGACTCCGGAGCACAGAAGGACATCCGCAAAGCCTTGCTCGCCTACAACCACTCCGAGGAGTACGTCAAGGGCGTTCTGGAACAAGCAAAACGCTACGGCACCGCCACCGTCGGAACCGGTGACTGCAACAAGATCCAGGCACCCAACCCGGCCGCGATCATGGCGATCAACTTCGCCTGCGGCCAGCTTGGCCTCCCGTACGTCTGGGGCGGCAACGGACCAGCCGGCGGCCACGCGGGCTTCGACTGCTCCGGCCTCACCAAAGCCGCCTACAACGCCGCTGGCATCAACCTGCCCCGGACCGCCCAGACGCAGTACAACGCCGGTCCGCTGGTACCCGCGGGGCAGCCGCTGTTTCCCGGCGACCTGGTCTTCTACGGCACACCCGGCAACGTCCACCACGTCGGCCTGTACATCGGCGCCGGCAAGATGGTGCACGCCCCGACGTTCGGCCAGCCAGTCCAGGTCAGCAACTACCGCTGGAACGGGGACGACTACCTTGCGGCGAGCCGTCCAGTTGTCGATCCTCGGCTGTAGGTTCCGCGCAAGAATGACTGTTGTCCGATCTTTGATCAGATACCGCGGAAAGAGTGCCAAGCAGGCCTCGGTCTCCTATCTCTGACCTACGGCGCAAAGTAGTCGCTCGGGGCGGCCGGTCACCCGGCTAGTGGGCCTCGCGCAGCCGCTCGCGTTCGTCGAGCGCCTCCGGTTCTAGCGCCATGCGCGTCGCCGAAGTGGCGGGAGGCCGTCTGAATGGGCTCCCCGGTCGTCAGCGTCTCCTAGCCGAGCACTGGCTCGTAGCGGAGGAGGACCGCGCCCGACGAGAAGGTGCGGTTCTCCACCAGCTCCAGCTTCAGCCACTTGTCCAGTGACGGGAAGAACGGGGTACCGCCGCCGGTCGCGGCCGGTGTGACCAGCACCTGGAACTCGTCCACGAGGCCCGGACCAGAGGCGCGGCGAGCGCGGCGCCACCCACCTCCATCAGGCCGTCGGTCTCGGCCTTGAGCCTCCTCGCCACCTCGACGACGTCACCCCGCTCCAACCTGGAGTTCCAGTCGACCGAGTCCAGGGTCTGCGAGAACACCACCTTCGGCATCGCGAGCCACAGTCGGGCGTACTCGGCCTCCACCGGGGGCACGCCGGGTGCCTGGCCGGCGGTCGGCCAGTGGGCCGACATCAGCTCGTACAGCTTCCGCCCGTACAGCGACAGCGCGATATCCCGGGTCCGGTCGTTCCAGTATTGGTGCAACTCGTCGTCCGGCACGCTCCAGCCGAGGTCGCCGTTCGCGTCGGTGGTGTAGCCATCCACCGAGACGTTCATGCCATAGGTCAGCTTTCCCATGGCAGTACAGACTGCCGGGTCGGGAGAAACTCATCGGGATTGGGCGGTGTTGGATTGCCTCGCTCCGCTCGCGCGGCGCAGGTCTGTACCCGGCGTCCTCCCAAATCTCCACGTCGCCACGCGGTCCCCCCTGCCCCACGCGGCGGCCTCCGCGCGGGAGTCGACTTCCGGCAGCCAAAGCCGGCGGCGTAGAGGAAGTCGAACATGTTGGCGACATGCTCCGGCACCGTGACGGGCTCGCCTGCCTCGTCGCTCATTGGCGAAGGCGAGCGCGAACTCCGCGCCAGCGGTTCCCGATAGCGCCTGATTTCAGTCGGTGGTGGCGTCCTACTCGACGTCCTTGCCTTCGAGGAGTTTGTACAGGTTGGTCCTGTCCATCCCCAGCTCACGGGCGACCTGAGCCTTCGGGACTCTGTCCTCAATGGCGGCTGTCATGCGTTGGAAGCGCACCTCGCGGGCTTTCTTGAGCTCTTCGAGCTTCGTGACTCGCTGGGCCTGCAGCTCCGCTTCTTGATCACGAATGCTCTGGAGTTGCTCCTGGAGCCCTTTGACCTGGGCAGCGCTCTCGCGAAGCAGCTCGAAGTGCTGGTCCCTGTCCACGTCCTGTCTCCTTCCGGCTTGCTCGTCGTGCCGGTCACACTGACCCTCACACCATGTTGTATCACGCTGTAGAGGACAACACTCCAGCTCCACACCTGCTGGGGCGTCATGTCGAGACCTGGCCAGCGGCCCGCTCGACGCGACGCCCCGCCTACTAGGCGGATCACTGCCACCTATGACCTGCGGCTTCTGTCGCCGAGCCAGGCGTGGCGGCCGACCTCGGCGAGTTCGGTCCGTCGCCGTTGCCAGTCCGGCATCCAGAGGTACATCTGCCGCTTCCAGGCGCGGCCATGAGCTGCTCCGCTGGGCTGGGTGGCGTGGGCCTGTTCGTGGACGAGCACATACTCGATCAACCGGAGCGGCAGGCCGAACACGGCCCAGTGCAGCGTCGTCGTGTGCTTCGGCGGTCCCTCGTAGATGCCCCAGCGGCGCCGTCCGAGGTCGCGAACCGCGTAGTTCAGGCCGGTGATGTGGCCGTCCAGTTCGTACTGGCGTCCCTCGCGGCGCAACCAGGCGAGCCCGACCTGCTGGTACAACCCGATCACTGCCCGGCGGACCAGCTCTGGTCGCTGTCTCCGCGCGGACAGGACGCCGTCGGACGTGATCACAGGCAGCTGTGCGGCACCCGCGGGCGAGGCGTCGACGAGCCGGAGCCGGTAGCGCCGGCCGAGCAGGTCGAACTCCTCGCCCTCGACGAACTCCTTGACCGCGTGATCAGGGGCCAACTGCGTGGCGGTGGCCACCTTCTCGGTGATCCATCCACGACGGCTGCCGACAAACCGCGCAACCTGCTCCGGGGCGGCCGTCGGCGGGATCAGCACAGCGACACCTCCTCCCGGATTGACCTGGATGCCGGTCGTACGGCGCCGCGGACGGATGGCCACCTCGACCTGCCACTCAGGCGGCAGGTCGAGGGCGGCCAGAGCGGCCAGGAAGGCGTCAGGGCCGCTCATCGCACTCCCTCCTGGTAGTTGATGTGCTCGACCGAGCTGGCCACCGTGGCCACGCCGGTGCGCAGCAACTCGTTGACGCCCTTCGACGTCACGGAGTGGATCGGTCCCGGTACGCCGTAGACCCGCCGGCCGAGCTCGCCAGCGGCTCGGGCGACGGCGAGGGCGCCGCTGCGCTGCCCTGCCTCGACGATCAGGGTCGCCGCGGTGAGAGCAGCCAGCAGCCGGCACCGCGCGTGGAACCGGATGCGGGTCGGTCGTGTGCCGATCGGGTACTCGCTGACCAGCAACCCGCCCTGCTCGACCACCGCCTGGTAGAGCCGGGCGTGCTGGTGCGGATGGGTCCGGTCGACCCCGTTGGCGAGCACGACGATCGTCTTGCCGTTCGCGGCCAGTGCGCCGCGGTGCGCTGCTTCGTCAACGCCGAGGCTGCCGCCGCTGAGGACGGTCACGCCGGCACGGGCGAGTTCGTAACTGACGTCTCCCGCGACTGTGTTTCCGTACTCCGTCGACGCGCGGGCGCCCGTGACGGTGACGGCGAGGTTGGTGAGCTCGGCCAACGAGCCGCTGCCGCGCACCCAAAGCGCGAGCGGGACGCCGAAGCTGGCCAGACCCGTCAGCCGTCCGAGCGGCCAGTCGTCGTCTTCGGGAGTGACCATGCGCGCCGTGCCGCTGTCGAGGGCCCGCAGGTCGTCGTCGATCCGCGCGTCAGGCCGGGTGACCTCGCTGAGCACGGCGGCGGGGGCGGTGCCGTGCCGGATCTGCGCGACGGCGTCGACCGGCCCGTGGACGGCGACATAGTGGTGAAGGGCGGGTGCGGGTGGTTCGGCCGCGTGCAGCAGGAACAGGCGGGCGTGCAGTTCGTCGTGTGAAAGCATGGTTCAACTCCTCAATGGGTCGGGCGTGCTCGGATCGGTGGGCTTCGCAGGTGCGGTTGGCGCTGGCCCGGCTAGGGCTCGGTGCGGTCGTGCAGCGGGATGGGCAGGCTGTGACCGATCAGCTCGCGCCAGCGCCCGTCACCGGTGTGGAGGTGAGCGCCGGAGGCCATGAACCACTTGCCGGGCGGGGCGTCTGCCGGGCGGGCGACGTAGCGGCCGTGCTGGAACAGCAGGTAGACGCCCGGCGCGTCGTCGGAGGGTTCGGAGATCCGGGCGAAGGCGGGCAGCGTCCGGTCTTCCCCGACGCCGAGGATCGTCACGTAGCGGACGCGGGAGGACAGGCCCTTGTTGGGGCAGTGGATCGGGCCGGTCAGGATCTCCGCGCGCAGTCCTTTCCGGATCACCGGGACCTCGATGACGCCATTCCCTACTTCGGGGATCTGGTCGAGTTCCGTGATGCCCCACGGTGTCTCGGTGTAGGCAGCCAGAAGCCGGTAGACCGGGACGTAATCGGCTCCATGGCGCACAGTGGCTTTGGCCTTGGCGGGCAGCCGGGCCAACACCGTCTCGCGCAAGCGACGCGTCCAATCGTGCGCCTCGCTGGTGTGCCAGCCGATCGTGCCGCTGGTCTGGTACTCGTAGCACTCCAGCAGGCACAGCACGGCGATCGGGTGCAGCGCGCGGTCGGTCACCGCCGCGACGTAGTCCGGCGGCTCTCCGTCCTGTTGCTCGACGTCGCGGTGGGGTCGGTGCTGCTGACGCAGCATCTGGCCGACCGGGGTGAGGTCGTCGAAGACGCCGATCAGGCCGAATTGCAGGCCGGCGTTTACGAGTCCGTCGATGTGCGCAGGGTGCAGGTCGAACCGAGACATGGCGATATCCCTTCGAAGAGAACAGAAATTTCGGTGAGGGGTTCAGGCCGCGTTGCTGCGGCCCTGGCCCTCGACGAGGGCTTGCTGCACGGCGGCGACGGCCGTGTCGACGCGGCGTTCCAGCCGGGCCAGTGCCTCGTCGGTGTTGTCGGCCCAGGCGTCGGCGAAGCTGTCGAGCTCCTTGTCCTGTGCCTGGGCGGGCGCGACCGTGTAGAACTCCTCCTGGGTCGGATAGACCCCGTCGCCGCGCCTGCACAGCCATAGCCGGCGGTGGGTATCTCGATCACCATCGCGAGCCGGTGCTCCGGCGATCTCATCGTTCTTCGCCAGCGGGATGTCAACGAGCCGGCTGACCTCTGCCAGCGCGGTGTGGACAGTGCGGTGTCCACCGAGCAGGACACTGTCCACGGACCGGGCCGCGTTGGCCGGCGCGTAGTAGAGCCGGCGCACGCGGTAGATCGCCCACGGCATCGTCTTCATGCGGGCGACGGCGAGGGTGATGGGCTCGGTCACCTGGTCACGGTGAAGTCGCGTGATCAGTGACTTGCCGGGCCCGAACAGTCCCGATCGAGGGTTGAGCGCCAGACAGACGTTCGTCGACGATGTGTTGCGCCGCTTCGCTTGGGAGCGCGGCGAACCGTGCGAGTTGCTCAGGCCAGCCGGATTTGTTGCCAGCGTACGGACAGTTTCTGGCCGCAGTCGCCGTGTCTACATTGATTCGTGTCCTGGTCCAGCGGCGCGGCGGCGGATGGTGCCGGATCCTTGCTGGGCCGTCATGTGTCTCGTTTTCGTGCGACTCTCATGACGAAGATCACGAGATGATCTTACGTCGTAAGAGGGCCTCGATACTCCGCGTCGCCGGAGCCCCTTGCTCCCGCAGATTGACCGTCCGCCAGAGGGCAAGCGCAGGCGGCGCACTGCCGTCGCCTGAACGGTCCCTGGTGGCGGATGCGCTCCTGGTGGACGTGGCGGTGCCGGTGTGGGTGCTGATCGGGCTGGTGGCGGTGCTCGCCGCTCGTGCGGCCAGGAGGCGGCAGGTGGTGAGGGCACAGGTAGCCGGAAATTCCGTTGCCCTGTCCGGATCGTCCGGTATCGGATAGGACCTGACTGCACCTGATGACGAGGAGATGCCCGTAGCATTGCCGTTCCCAGTCGTCGACCGACCCGACGCCCCTACTGTTCTGGTCGCTTCCCTTGACGTGACCGATGAGCGGGTGCAACGGACGCTCGCCGAGCAACTGTGCATCGACTGGCAGCGTGAGCCCTGGCCTGCGGACGTGGTGTCGTTGACCTGCTTTCTGAGTACCGACGGCGCGAGCGTGCTGGCATATATCCAGTGCACGTCCGAGCGCCCCTCTGCCGACCTGCCCGGCTTGCGGACCCTGGGCGCGGAGTCGATCGCCTACCGGGTGTATCGCAGCCTGACTACGGCGGAGGAGACCCGCGTGCCGGGTTGCCTGGTGACCGCGTTGTTCACAGTGGACGGTCCGGAGCGGCAGCGCCGGTTCGTCGACTCGCTGATCGCCGCGCTGCCCGAGGACGATGGCCATCCGGGGGCGATCTCAGCGCACTTTCATCTCAGCCTCGACGGCGGCTGGATGCTCAACTACACCGAGTGGACTTCCCAGGAGGCGCACGGTGAAGTTGCGGCGAGTGGCGCGCACGACGACCTGCACGACCTTTTGGCCAACACTCCTGGAGTGCTGCCGCTCGGCGGCAAGCGCTATCACCTCCACCGCAGCCTCACCGCACCTGTGGGTTAGCCGATCCCGTGGTCCTCAGCGCGTCGGCTCGGGTGATCGGCGTTCGTCGCGCTGGGACGGCAGGATGCACGCCAGCGAGGCGACGACCACCATCAGTGCCGCGATCACCACGAACGCGCGGCTGTAGGCGGTGGCAAGCGCCTCTGGCGTGGCGGTGTGGCTGCCGGCGACGGTGACCAGGATGGCCAGGCCGAGCGCGCCGCCGACCTGCTTGGCGGTGTTCATCAGCCCGGACGCGGCACCGGCGTCCGAGGTGTGGACACCGGAGGTGACGGTGGTGGTGATCGGCGTGTTGAGCAGACCACCGCCGATGGAGAACACGATCGCCGGCCCCAGGATCCCGAACAGGTACCCGCTGTCCGGCGTCAACTGGCTCTGCCAGACGAACCCGGCGGCGGCGAGCAGCGCGCCGATCGCGATCAGCGTCCGGCTGTCGACGCACCGCATGAGCCATGGGGTGACGCGAGCGGCGACCAGGATGGTGACCACGGTGTGCGGCAGGAACCCGAGACCGGTCTGCAGTGGGCTGTAGTGCAGGACGTTCTGCATGGACAGGGTCAGAAAGAACCACATCGGGTTGAGACAGGCCCCGGCCAGCAGCATCACCACGTTGCCAAGGCTGATCGCCCGCGCCCGGAACAGGCGCGGCGGAATGACCGGGACCGGGGCGAAGCGCGCCTCGACCACGACGAACCCCGCCAAGGCCGCGACCCCGGCCAGCATGCTCACGACCGTCACCGGGGCGCCCCAACCCTCGGCGTGGGACTGTGCGATGCCGTAGGTCAGCGCGGTCAGGCCCAGCGTGGCCAGGACCGCGCCGGCCATGTCGAGCCGTGGCCGCGCCGTCGGACGGTCGTGCCCCGTGATGAACCGCAGCGCCAGCACGATGGCTACCGCACCGATCGGGACGTTGATCAGCAGGATCGACCGCCAGGACAGGTACTCGGTGAGCACGCCACCGAGGAGGTTGCCTGCCGTGCCGCCCGCGACCCCTACCGCGGTCCACAGCGCCAGCGCGCGGGTGCGCCGAGTGCCTTCGGGAAAGGTGCTGGTGAGGACGGTCAGCGTAGCCGGGGCGAGGATGGCCGCGCCCAGACCCTGGACCGCGCGGGCGGCAATGAGTAACCCGGCCGTGTCGGCCAGACCACCTGCCAGGCTCGCGCCGGAGAACAGCGCGAGCCCAGTGAGGAAGACCCGTCGGCGGCCGTAGAGATCGGCCAGGCGCCCACCGAGCAGGAGCAGCCCGGCGAACGTCAGCGCGTAAGCGTTGACCACCCATTGCTGACTCGTCTCGTCGAAACCGAGCGACCGCTGGATGGACGGCAGGGCGACGTTCACCACGGAGATGTCGAGCACGACCATGAACTGCGCCGCGCAGGCCAGCGCCAGAACCACCTGCGGGCCGTGCCGTCCGGCCGTCCGTAACGTCGGATCGACGGCATGGGCGTCGCGATACCCCACAGCACCTCCAGACTCACTGCGTCTGCACCTACACTTAATGGTACCGCCGTATCAGATACGCTTGTACCACAATAGCGGTGAAACGGAGGAAGGACGTACCGGTGCCGAGGACCGTCGATCACGCGGAACGTCGCGCCCGCATCGCCGAGGCTCTGGTTCGGGTCGCCGCCCAGGAGGGGTTGCATGCGGTCACGATGCGCGCGGTGGCCGCCGAATCGGGGGTGTCGCTGCGGCTGGTCCAGTACTACTTCGACACCAAGGAACAGTTGCTGCTGGGCGCGCTGCGACACCTGGAGCAGCAGAGCCGTCAGCGGTGGGCGGCACGCGTGGCCGAGCTACCGAGCCCGGTGCCGCCGCGCGCCTTCGTCGAGGCATTCCTGACCGAAGCACTGCCCACCGACGAGCAGAGCCGAACCTTCCATCTGGTCGGCACCTCGTACGCGGTACTGGCGATGACTGACCCCAGTCTGACCGCGGAGCCGTTTATCGCCAACGTGGATGACCTTCAACGGCAACTCGCCGACGCGCTGCGGCAAGCGCAGGCTGACGGGCAGGTGGCCGCAGGCGTGGACGTCTCGGTGGAGGCGGCACGTCTGGTGACACTCAGCCATGGCCTGGGCACCAGTGTCCTTATAGGACAATATGATGTGGACGGTGCGATGACGGTGCTCCGCTACCACCTGGACACCCTGTTCCGGCGCTGACAGCGACGACAGTGCGGTCGTTCCGCCACGGAACTCGCGTGAGCGGCGGCCCGTGACAGCCGCCGCTCACGCGTGGTGCGTGTTGTCAGTGGTTGGCGGCGAGCTCGCCGGTGAGCCTGCCGTGCATGGTGGCGCTGTGCTCGTTGAGGCCGACGATCTCGACGCTCTTGCCGCGTGCCTCGTACTTGGTGGTGATCGCATCGAGTGCGGCGACGGTGGAGGCGTCCCAGATGTGGGCGTCGGTCAGGTCGATGACGACCTTGTCCGGATCGCCGGTGTAGTTGAACTGGTAGACCAGGTCGTTGCTGGAAGCGAAGAACAGCTCGCCGGTGACGGCGTAGACGACCTGGGTTCCGTCGGGGTCGACCGCGGCGGTGACGTTGACCAGGTGCGCGACCCGGCGGGCGAAGATGATCAGGCCGGTGATCGTGCCGACGATCACGCCGATGGCCAGGTTGTCGCTGGCCACCACGACGGCCACGGTGACGACCATGACGGTGATCTCGCCGGTCGGCATCCGCTTGAGCGTGGCGGGCGCGATGCTGTGCCAGTCGAAGGTGCCGAACGCGACCAGCACCATGACCGCCACCAACGCGGCCATCGGGATGTCGGAGACCAGCGGCCCGAAGGCGATGCACAGCACCATCAGGAACACCCCGGCCAGGAACGTCGACAGTCGTGTCCGGGCGCCGGCGGTCTTGACGTTGATCATGGTCTGGCCGATCATCGCGCAGCCGCCCATGCCGCCGAAGAAGCCGGTGACGATGTTGGCGATGCCCTGGCCGATGGATTCTCGGGTCTTGTTGGAGTGGGTGTCGGTGATGTCGTCGACCAGTTTCGCGGTCATCAGCGATTCCATCAGGCCGACCAGGGCGAACGCGAGCGCGTAGGGCGCGAGCAGGGCGAGGGTGTCCAGGGTGAACGGCACCTGCGGCAGGCCGGGCACCGGCAATGAGGTGGGCAGGGCGCCCTTGTCTCCGACGGTGGGCACCGCGATTCCGGCGGCGATGGTCAGTGTGGTGAGCGCCACGATCGACACCAGCGGTGCAGGGACTGCCTTGGTCAGCCGGGGGAACACCAGCATGAGCGCCAGGCCGCCGGCGAACAGCGGGTAGACCGGCCACGGCACGTCGATCAGTTCGGGGACCTGCGCCATGAAGATCAGGATGGCCAGGGCGTTGACGAACCCGACCATCACGCTGCGTGGCACGAACCGCATTAGCCGGGCGATCCCGAGCGCGCCGAGCACGATCTGGAACAGTCCGCCCAGGATCACCGCGGCGATCAGGTAGCTCAGCCCGTGTTCCCGGGCCAGTGGGGCGACCACGAGCGCGATCGCGCCGGTGGCCGCCGAGATCATCGCTGGCCGGCCTCCGACGATCGAGATCACCACGGCCATGGTGAACGAGGCGAACAGCCCGATGCTGGGGTCCACCCCGGCGATGATGGAGAACGAGATCGCCTCCGGGATCAGCGCCAGTGCGACCACGAGGCCGGCCAGGATCTCCGTGCGGGCCACCTTCGGTGACAGCCACGACGGCCTGGTCCACCGCGCACGGGGCAACGACAACGACGAGGATGAGGGCACGCGACAACCTGACGTGTTCGGCGCCGAGCTGTTCCCGGCGCAGGGCGGGCCACGGCACGCCGACAAGCAAACAGCCTGCTGCCTGTCGATGCCGTGACGAGGACTGAGGGGTACAAGGAGCGGCACTGCTCCTGGGTGGCGGCGTATTCGAGTGCCGCCTCGAACGGCGCTCGCTATTTGGCCTGGGCGGGCCGCGAGCCACCGCAACTCGACCCTTACGTTAGGGCAGAGTTGTTCGGCGCGTGTCACCGCTACCGTGAAGTGAGGTCGAGATCACGATCATGGACCGGTCGCGGGTGCGGCCGAGCGGTTTAGGGAGACTGCGGCAGGGCCGAGCCGGTCTGCCGTCGATGGGTGGTGAGCTGGGTGTGCAGTAGCGCGGCGAACTCCTCGGCGACCCGCAGCTTGGCCCGAAGTTCCTCGCATGCCTGTTCGGCCGTGGCGCTGTACTGCCGCAGCCGCGCGGCCGGGTCGTCCAGCGGTGCGTCGTGCGGCAGCGGGTCGAGGATGGCCAGCAGTTCACGCATCTCGTCCAGTTGGAACCCGAGCGGTTTCATGCGCTTGATCAGCAGCAGCCGCTCAACGTCCGGTTCGATGTAGAGGCGGAACCCGCCCTGGCTGCGCGCGCTGGGTACGACCAGGCCGACTTCCTCGTAGTAGCGGATGGTGCGCAGCGACAGCCCGGTGCGCTCGGCCACCTCACCGATCTGCATCTGCTCGCCCACGCCGCGTCCCTTTCGTCGATGACACCCCACCGTACTGATGCGGTCCGCTGGTCCAGGCGTCGAGGCGGTGGCTACGCGGTGTCTCGAGACACTCCCATCTCGGCGTCCTGCTGAGCTTCGCCGCGGTGGCCTGCGTCGTCCTCGGCGTCCGCGCCGATCCGCCGGGCGAGTACGACTGCCAGCAGGATCGCCGATACCGCGCCGGCCACCAGGAAGCCGGTGGTGGTCGAGGTCGCCTCGATCAGGGGGCCGAACAGCAGCGGTGAAAGGAATTGGCCGGCGAAGATCGCGGTGCCCGACAGCGAGGCGGCGCGGCTGCGGTAGTCGGCGCCGGCCGCCTGGTCGACCAAGACGGTCGCTACCGGGAACAGGATCCCGTTGCCGATGCCGAACAGCGCGGGCGCCAGCAGCAGGACGACCGGCTGGGTGACGGTGGCGTAGATCAGGAACCCGGCCAGCGCGGTGATCAGGGCGGTACGCAGCAGCGCCGCGTAGCTCAGCCGCGCCCGCAGCCGGCCGTAGACCAGGCCGACCAGGCTGGTGGTGATCGCCGCGCCCACCACCGCGTAGAGCGACACCAGCACCGGCGCCCGGATCCCCGATCTGCGCCAGTCGCTGCGGCAGGAAGATGGCCAGCACGTACATCTGCACCGCGATCACGATCCACAAGCCGTACCAGCCCAGCAGCGCCGGCCGCCGGCGCAGCATCCCGATCATCCCGGCCGCCTGGGCATCCCGTGGCCGCTCGGTCGTGTCCGGCAGCGACCACACCGCCAGCAGCGCGAGCGGGAGGCTGATCAGGTAGACCGCGAATGTGGCGTGCCAGGTCAGCCCGCCGAGCACCCCGCCCAGCAAGGGCCAGACCAGGCCGCCCACGCTGGTCGCCGTCGAGCGCCAGCCCATCACCCGGTCGCGCTCCGCTCCCCGGTAGAAGGCGAGCATGGCGACGGTGGTGCCCGTGAACACCGCCGCCGCACCGACCCCGAACACCAGCCGGCTGACGATCAGCGCCGGGTAGGAAGTGACAACCAACCCGGCGCCGCCGCCGAGCGCGTAGACGACCAGCCCACCGATCATCGGGCGCCGGATACCCCACCGGTCAATGGCCCGCCCGAACACCGGGCTTGACACCGCGATGGCCAGTCCGTGTGCGGTCAGGATGAAGCCGGCCAGGGTGCCGCTCACCCCTAAATCGCCCCGGATGAGTTCGAGCACCGGCACGATCACCGCGCCGCCCATCACACCCAGCGTCGACGCGGCCAGCAGGACCACCAGAGCGGCCCTGCTGCCCGCGTGCTTACGCGCGTTCAACTGCATCTCCACCCCCAATCAAGAAGTGCCACTCAGTGGCATAGTAGTTCAAGGGGCGTTCGCTGTCGAGAGGCAATGGGTGCGGAGGGGCGCTAGACTGGGTGTATGACGATGTCGACGCCCACGCCGGCCGAGCGCGCCCTACCGCTGCGGGAGCGTAAGAAGCTGCGCACACGCAAGGCGCTGGCCGACGCCGCCCTGCGACTGTTCCTCGACCGAGGCTTTCAGGAGACGACCCTCGACGAGTTGGTCGACGCCGTGGAGGTCTCCAAGCGCACCTTCTTCCGCATGTACGAGTCCAAAGAGGACGTCGCCATGGCCGCCGAACTGGAGCTGTGGGACGCCTACGTCGCCGAGGTCGCCGCCCGCGAACTCCACGGCCCGGTACTCGACTTCCTGCGCGAGACCCTCGTCGCGGCGATCACTGGCCTCGGCGAGGATTGGGACCGGCGGTTCCTTGCCACCCGCGGTCTCATCGCCCGCACCCCAGTGCTGTGGGACCGCAGCCTGCTGCGATCGATCACCGTCCAAGCGAGACTGGTCAACGAGCTGGAAACCAAACTCGGCGTCGATAGTCGCGACGATGTACGACTACGCCTGCTGGGCGAGGTGTCCCTAGCTGCTTGGCGCTGCGCCGCCAAGAACTGGATCTCCGGCCGCGGCTACGACGGACCACAAGGCCCCCGCGAGAAGCTCGGACACTGGAAAGGCCCCGGCGGAAGCACTCAGCTGATCCGCCGGGTCGAAGACGCCTTTCACGCCATCCCCGACAGCCTCACGCTCACCGCACCCTGATCGCTCAGCCTGAACGCCGTGATCAACCACGCGACGTTCTACCGGTCTGGTTGCCTTCGGCCCGGTCGGGGTGGCCACCTGTGCGCCTTCGCAGTGCGTGCTCTTTGGCGGTCGGTGAGTTGGCCAAGGGACGAGGTCGGCACAGGCGAACGGTCAGGCGGAACCACGGTTCACGAGTCGTCCGGCGCCGGCGCCCCGGCTCTGTGATCACGGACTGCCGACAGGTCGCGGATCTTGCTCGTGCTGGCCACCGCGGTACGAAGACGTGTGATCTCCTCGTGCTGGGCGGCCAGCTGCGAGAGCGCCTGGGTGCGAAACGCCGTCAGGTCGGCGTTGTCCTGTTCCTTGCTCGCCAGTCGTTCCTTGAGCTGGCGGACTTGTTCCTTCAGCCGGTCGATCTGGGCGTCCCGCGGATCGGCGATGACGCCGGCGTCGCGGAGTTGGTCGCGGCGGCGCTCGAACTCCTCTTTCAGGTGGAGGTAGGTGGTGTAGAGCGCGGAGCGGGTGACACCACTGGTGTTCGCCAGGGTTTTGACGTCGCATTTGCCGCCTGGTGGGATCTCCCCGCGCAGCAGCCGGTCCAGCGCGGCCCGGATCGCCGCTTCGTTCTGCGCGCGGGTGTGGTCGTTCAGCCGCCCCACAGTCAGTTCGCCTCCTCGTCGGCGTCCACCGGAGTGTTCGCGGCGTCGATGTCAGCCAGGACTCGTTGCGCGCGGTCTCGTTGCGCTTCCAGCCGAGCGCGCTCGGTCTTCTGGGAGCGACCGAGGTTGCCGAGGAATACCGTTGAGCTCCGGACTGCCTGTTCCCACACGGGCCGGTGGCAGGGGTGGTGCGTGGCTTGTGGGCATCGGGCCGAGTCACACATGCCGATCAGCGGCCGATCCGCGGTCGGGGTGCCAGCCAGCCGCAGGCACAGCGCTTTGCCGGGGTCGGTGAACCAGCAGTAGTTCGCCACGCCGAGGTGCAGGGTCTTGGCGCGCTTGGCCAGCATTCGGCGGAGTTCCTGGTCGTTGAGGATGATCTTCGGTGCCGCGCGTTGCTCGTCGGTGAGTTTGCCGTCGACGGCGTCGAAGAACTCGATCAGATCATCGGCGTGCGGTCCCGAGGGCCGGACACCACGCTGGTAGTTGTCGATCTCGCCGAGGATCAGGCCGAGGTTGCGTTTCTGTTCCTCGGCGCCGACTTCGGCCAGGAACTTCGCCTGGGCGCCGCCGGGCCGCCCGGCGTAGCCCTCGGTGGTGACCACACTGATGTGCTTCAACGCCACCTTCGCGGCCAGCAGCCCACCCGGCCGATACGCAAGCTCGATCGCGAGGGTGCGGCGCAGCATCCGCAACTCCACCGGCGCCTCGGGGATCGGGGCGAGCCCGAGCCGCTGCCCCGACGGGCCGTTCACCCACTTTCGGAACGTCCCGTAGGTGTTCTTGAACACCGTCCGGCCGAACAGCAACGCGCCAGGCCCGGCGTCGGCGTCCAGCAGCTGCTCGGCGAGCGCGACCGCCCGATGCACCTCCCCGACGACCACCCACTCGTCGGCCTCGCCGCCGTGACCCCGGTGCTTGATCACCTTCCCGGCCAGCCGGTAGCGGACCAGGCCAGGAGCATTGCGCTCGGGCGGAAGCCGACATCCCAGTGCGAGCTCGAACAGTTCGCTGGAACGCATGCCCGTCGCGGCGGCGACCACCAGCAGGCAGGCCGTGCGCACGACGTCGGGCAGAACGCGGGCGTGGCGCTCGGACAGCGGCAGTGTCCAGGGCACGTCGCCCTAGTCGTCGGCTCGCGCGACGAGCGTGGCGTTGCGGCCGATCGGTTCGTCGATCCCCACCTGGGCCACTGCCCGCTCCAGCGCGGGCCGCAGGACCGCCAGCCATTCGCCGCGGAAATGACCGAAGCCGGCCTCGGCCGCGACATCGCGCAACGAGATTCCCCATAGCGGGTCGGACTCGTCGACGGCGTACCGCGTGATCGGCTCGATGCGCGACGGAACGCGGTTGAACGGCCTGCCCTCGGCCACACGCCGGTTGATCGCCTGCAGCAGCACGCCCCATCCCGGACTGCGTGGCTCGGGCAGCCGGTTGACCCGCTCGCGCTCCGCCTTGACGCGGCGCATCAGCGACACCACGTGTGGGCCGAGCGTGTCGACGACGTAGAGCGCCGCGGCCAGAATCGGCTGGAGAACCTCGATCGACACCGGGGGTGTGCTGTTCTCGGCGGGTGTCTTCAGGCCGGCAACCGCGACCGCAGCCTTCCCGCCGAAGGGCCGGAAACCGGCTGGGTAGCGGTCGGTAGTGAACAGGTCGCGATACTGGGCGAGGCCGGCCACCACCTGGGCCGCGCCGTTGACCGCTCCGCGTTTCTCGACGATCGCGCCGTTCTTGTCGTGGCCGGTGCGGCGGTAGGCGATGTAGGAGTCGCAGAGGTGATCGTCGACCTGCGCGAGCTGCGTGACGCCGTTGTCGGTCAGCCAGTTCAGCCAGCGGATCAGCTCGTAGTGCTTGTTCACGCAGGCCGCGACCGTGCGAGCGACGCGGAACGCGCTCGGCAGGTTCCGCACCGCTTCGTGGGTGGGAATCATCAGCGCGACCAGGTACTCCTTGGCGACGATCCTCCACAGTGGATTGCGGATCGCGGCGAGGTTCCAGCGCTTGTGCGACGCGGCCATGTAGGCGGCCAGGTCGGTGACCGGGTTGAAGTCCCAGACGTCCTGGTCGAAGTTCGGTCCTGCCGCGCCGGGCGCGACGGTGATGCCGATCTCGCGACACAGATCCATGCCCGCGAACGGGGACCTGCCGATGACCTGGTAGGCGGCGGTGACGGGTGAGGTCATGAGGTAGTGCGTTCCTCCGGGAGCAGGGGCAGTTCAGCGTCGGTGTCCGCGACGTCGCGGGCCGCCCGGACCAGCAACTCCGGGTCGCGGTCGCGGAAGGCGGCGAGGATGGCGTCGATGCGCTGGGCGTAGGGGCCGAAGAGCACCATGAACTGTGCGGAGGGCAGTTGCTGCCACTGGCGGGCGAAGAACGCCTGCATGCGCAGCAGGTTCACCGCGTGCCGGGGCGTGAAGATCGCCAGCGGGCAGAGCAGACATACCCACGGCCGGGCTGGGCACGGCTTGCCGACCGGACCGTGCAGGCCGGACAACTGGTCGGCGCACGCCGCCACGAACACGTCCCGGTTCGCGGTGTTGACCAGCTCGGTGACCGTCGTGTCGTGCAGCCCCATCGCAAGGATCACGTCCGGGAACCGCTCGACAAGCTCCGCAGTGGACTCGGTACTCAGCACGATCGGCGGCTGAGCCTTGCGCAGCAGGTCCGCCTGGCTGTTCTCGATGATCGTCTCGACCGCGTCGCGCTGCGCCGGGGTAGTCGCGGTGAGGTAGTTGTCACCCTCGACCGCCGGCGTGTGATTGGGGTCCACGGTGGACCGGGTGCTGCCGAACCAGGACTTGCGGTCCCGCAGCGAGCTGAAGGTCGTGCGGATACGGCGCCGGTCGATCCGCAGCGGGCCGCCGTCGTCCGCGACCAGCGCGAGACCGGCCGCGGTCAACGCCGGATGGCCGCGTTCCGCCCACTCGGCGACCTGCCCGGACGTGAATGGCACGGTGGCGACGTCGTCGTAGCGGCCCGGAACGTATCGGGTCCACAGCTTCGCCCGTGTCTCCGGCGGGGCCAGGTTCCGGGTGGGCGCCGAGTGCTCCAGCCACTGCTCCACCAGCCGCACGGACCGCCGGTTGAGGGTCACGCTCTCGGTGGCGGTGCGGCCCTTGAGGTAGCCCAACAGGATCGTGGCATCACCGGTCCAGTCCAGGTCCTCGACACCGAGAGCTTCGATGCCGTCCGGGACGACCCCGATGTAGGTCCCCAGCAGCAGCCGATACGCCAGCGCTACGTTGGTGTCGACGAACAACGCCGTACACGCCCTGGGCAGAAACTCGATACACGCCTTGCCCGCCGCGGAGCCGTGCTCCCGGTCGAACGCGGTCCACGTCACCGGTCCGTGCTGCCCGAGCAGCCAGCACAGGTTGTCGAACGACCAGCCGTACTCACGCGGATCACGGCCACGCTCGGCCGCGGCCAACGCCGCACGGTGCTCGGCGAACGTGGCACGGATGATCGCGCGGCACACCTGCTGCAACCGCTGCCACTCACCTTCGGTGTAGGGCACCGAAGGGCGCTTGTCCCGGCGGCGCTGCGGGTTGAAGTGGCGCCCGCCGACCAGCGCACGCACGTCCGGCCGCAGCACGAACGTTTCTCGGTCCAGCGCGGCCACCATGCGGCGGGTCTTGTACTCGCGGGCGTTGCCGGCGCTCATCCAGTACTCGGCCAGCCTCGCCCGAGACAGGTCGGCCGCCCCGCCAGTGTGGCCGCGTTCGGCCAGCTCGGCCACGAATCGGCGGATCGCGGTGACGTACTGCTGGAAGGTCTTCAGCTCGTCGATCGGTCCGTGAGGATGGACCAGGTTGCACAGGCCGATCAGCATCTCGCGGGCCAGCTGCGGATTGCAGGTCTTTCCGATGTACACCGTCGCGGTGGTGCGCCGTGCGGTGGACACAAACTCGATGCCCAAGGGCTCGTCGATCAGTTCCGCGGGCATCAGATAGCGTCCTCGAACTCATCGGAGAACTCGTCGTCGGCTTCGCGTTCGGCTGCAGCGATCTCCGCGAGCCCGTGCGTCTGGCCTGCTCGTTCATAGGCGTTGCGGTAGATCCGCGTCATGTCCAGCCGACGCAGATACGCCTCGGTAGTCAGTACCGAGGAGTGACCGAGCAAGTCCCGCAGCACCATCAACGGATCCGCTTTGGACAGGTACAGAGCCAGCGCAGCGTCCGCGTCGGTGTCCTTGACCAGCTTGGCAGCCTGGGCGTAGTAGCCCTCGACCAGCATCTCCAGTGTTCGGATCGCGAACGAGTGCCGAAGGCGGTGCGGATTGACCGTCGGAAATCGAGGCTCGAACCGGTCGCGGATGCGATCCGACGCACGCTCGAACACCGTCGCCCACGCAGTGAAGGGGCCGCCGTCACCGCGCACTGCGACCAGCATCGACCCACCGCCCGGGGCGACCAGGCGCAAGCGTTCGGCCGGTCGCAACGCCGCCCACCGCACCCGCTTGCCGTTCACTCGGCCCCCGACCCCGTCGGACGCTGTGACCAGCAACGGCTCACCGGCCCTCACCGGAGGCCGCCACGCGGAGCCTTCGACCGCGAGTGGGCGAGTTAGGTCGAGATAGTGGTGTACCTCGACCAGCGCGTGTCCCGGTGGTCGGCCGGCGCGAGGCCGACTGCGGTGGGCACGCCGAGGTCGACGTCGGTTTCGGTGAACAACGTGCCGGTGCCGAGCGTGATCTCCTCGCCAACCGTCGGCGTGGTGGGCGCCAAGGCCCGCGCGATGTCGCCACAGTGGCCAGAGCGACGTGTCTCGACCACGACGGCGACGAGTCGTCCAGGTCGGCCGACGGGTGCGTTCTCGAACGAGACGTAGTCCTCGGCGTCCGGGCCGGTAAGCAGGAACACGGTGCCGTAACGGTCGGATTGGCGCTCGAATCTCGGCCACCACAGTTGGCCCTGGCCGAGCCCGATCGTGGCTGCCCCCTCGCTGTGTTCCGCGGTTGCGGCTTGCTCGGCGGCGGTGATGATCTCGGCCATGGACTGGTCGTTGCGGAACCGGTGCCCGATCTCGGCTTCCAGTTCGGCATACTCGGCAGCCAGTGGCGGACGGAGTTGTGCGGCGCGCACGAGATCCGCGCGGCTGCCGAGCACACAGAGCGAGCACGACAGGCGGGTCATGCCCTGGTCGTAGGCCGGGTGATACGGCACACCGGACGTACGAATGCGTTGCCACACTTGGCTTTCGGTCCAGTCGTGGATCGGAAGCCAAGTGTCCACAGTGCGCCGACCACTGCTGGCGGCCTCGTCACGACTCAGGCGTGCCTGCTGGCAACGAGCAATGCTTGTACAGGACGAATGCCTGCTAGCCGATGTGACTCTGAGTTACCGGGGGTGCGCGCCGGCCGGGAATCGAGAGCACGCCGGATGGTGGATGTGCATGGTGGTTCGCCAGCACTGGCCCTTGATCAGTGTCGTGCGCCGATCTATCCTGACCTGCCGGATCTCTCGCAGCCAGCTAGCATCGCAACCTCCAGAACCTCTGTCGTCGAACGTTCCGCCGCTCGACAGAAGCGGACGTCGAAGACTCGCTTCTCGCGGCATGAGCGCACCGCGGTCATTGCTGGCCGTGCTCGCAGATTGACTGGCTGGCGCAACCTGCGGCGGTGTAGCAGAGTGAGCCGCCCAGGCGATTACCATGTTGTGAGGTTCGAGTCCGACGACATTTCTATCGACGCCTGGGTACGCCCGGGAGGTTTGAACAATCCGCCGAGACACGTCGGCGGTGCAGGAGTTCCACTGTGACCCTGCATCTGTTCGACACGCAACTGGTCAGCTACGCGATCAATAAGGGTCGCGATCTGCCGTCGTTGGACGTGGCTATCAGCTCTACGACAGCGCAAGAACTCCTGCTGATCCAAAGCCCTGAGCCAACACGCAACAACTACTACATCCCGACATCGCCATCCAGCTTGCGGGCCGGGCGGCTCTTGAACATTATTCGGAAAGCCAGCCGATCCTGGCCCGGCAATCGGCGCGCCACCATGGCCATGCATCAGACGGATCGCCTGATCCTTAACTTCGGGCGCGACTATCCCGCGGTTGTCGAATACTCCCATCAAGCGGTGGCTTCCGCACTCAACCGCGGCGACTTCGGTCTGCTGGAGCACATGGCCCGCGCGTTGGAGCCGGCTCGCCACCGAGTTGTGGTCCGACGTCTACACTTTCTACTCGATCATAAAGTTCGCTGTGTGCCACTGGGACAGACATCATGTGAGACAGGATTGCACCTGTTCCAGGCGTTCGCACTGAACTTCGCTCTGAAGAACAATTTCCGCAATTCGCTCAATGACATCCTGACACTCGCCGTAGCTCAAACATCTTCCGCATTTCTCCATACGGATGATGAACTTCTGGGAAGATTCGCCAGGCTGCACTCTGCAGTTCCGGTCAACAGGGTGGAGGAGGGAATCTCCATCGACTTCACATCGCCTACGGTTCCCAGGCGGACGAATCGCGGCACCAAAGGCTACGTCAACCACGGGTGGCGAGTACGTACCTATCGGCGAGCGCATTGATCGCTTGCCATACAGACAGTCGCACACTGGATCTCCGCTCGTCGGTATGACAGGACGCTGACATAGGCCGTATCGGAAGCTGTTCGGGTGCATTTGGGCTCATGTCGGGCAGTGCTCGATCTTCTTCAGCCGTGCCCGCGACTCCTCGGCGCGCAGGCCCATGCAGTTCAGCACGCGGGCCGGACGGCCTAGATCGCCGAGCTCGGCGACCAGTTGCGTGAGAGTTTCCTTGCTGGGCCTCGCTTCTGGTCCGAAGTGCAGTAGCGAGCCGAGGCCGAAGGCCAGCGACCGCGGCGACGAACTTGGTCGAGGAGCAGTCCTTGCTCGCGGTGGCACTGTTCGTAGCGTACCCCGTAGTGCTCGGCCTGTTTACGGGCGAGTTCGCTGGTGCCGGGCCACTCGACGTGGCCGAGCGCGCAGTGCAGGACCGTGATGCGATCGAGGACTCCCACGGCCTCGGCGAGGGTACAGACCTCGTCGAGCATTGCTTGTGAGTCCTTCCCGCCGCTGCTGTTGACGAGGATGACGTCATAGGGGGCGAGGTTCGGCATTTCTGTGGTTGACGCGTGCATGAGTCACCTCTTCATCAACGTGACGCAATTTGTGTCCTGAGTGGACAATCCTGGTGTGCTGTCTGGCAGGGCGTTGATGGGCAGCCGTCATCACCGGCCCGCGCGGACGCGGGTCGATGTCGCGTGGGTGCGGGAGGGCGGTCCGGCCGTGTGGCCGGGGAACAGCGGCGCCAGGCGCTAACGGTCGGCGTCTGGGTTGCGCTGTGCCGTGGTGATGTCGCGGTGGTCGGTGGTGCGGTAACTCGTGTCGCGGTCGGTCGTCGGCGTCCAGCCCAGTGCGGCGAGCAGCGGCCGGATGCCGGCCCACCAGCCATCGGGGAACCTCCGGAAGACCATTCCTCGGCGGTGTAGCGATCTTCGTCGTCAGTGGGCCGTGGGATCACAATCGAGATGGGACGGGAGGTGAAGAGGTCGATCGTGATCACGAGAGCGCGGAAGGTGCCGCCGGGGCGCGGTGCCGACCATGGTGGCGCTGGGTGCTGCGTTGATCAGCGTGGCGTGGTACCGGGTGGCGTCACCGGGGCCCACCAAGCCCAGCGCGGGCGTTCCGTGGGAACGTTGATCTCGGCGATGAGTTGTTGGGCATGGTGAATGTCGTTGGTAGTCATGTGGTCTAGATCCTTCGGATGTGTATCAGCCCATGCAGCGCGATGCCCTCCCCCTGACGAGCTGGTGCTGGAGAGGGCATCGCGCCGATGTGGCGTAGCTGGTTGCCAGAGTGGTCAGGTGTGGCGGTGTCGCCGGATGGCGTGCTCGACGGCGTTGGTGATCGTGTCACCGTTGGTCTGCGCGCTGGCGTGCTGGTAGAGCGGCCAGGACCACACGCAGTCGCGGCCGTCGCAGTAGATGCGGACGTGTCCGTCGTCGTTTTCCTGGAGTATCAGGGGAAGGCGGTGCCGCTCGGGCTCCGGCCGCCGGGGCATGCTGCCCGATACGGTGAGACGTGAGCCGTCCTGAAATCCACGTCGACACCGCGTTCGGCGAGGTGTTGCACGACGTGGCTGACCACGTCTTGCGCGTTGACCTTGCCGACGGCCGAGCCGGGCCGGGCGGGATCTTCGAGGTAGTGGTAGACCAGCTCTTCCAGCGTTTCGACCAGAATCATCGGTTGGGCCTTTCGTGGGAAGTGGATTGGTGCGCGGGAAGGGGCGCATGCGGCCAGGAGCAGGCGATGGTTGGCGGCGCTACTTGTATTCGCGCTTCCACCTGGCTTCAACCTTGGGCGCCAGTTCGGCGCACAGGTCGTCCTCGGTGCGGCCATGTTTCGCGGCCAGCGCGGCCAGGATGAGCCGAGCGTCCTCGCGGTACTCGGCGATGGTGTCTCGGTGGTGGGCGATGCTTGCCCTGGCCAGGTGCCGGGCGTAGGCCAAGGCGTCCGCGTAGGAGCGGCGGGCGGTGAACTCGGTGTCGATCTGCCCGTACCCCTTGGTGTGCAAGGGCGTTCCGTCCGGTGCGGTGATCGCTTTCGCGGCTTTGGCCTTCGCACGTTCCGCCTTCTCCGCTTCCCGCGCGAGTTGCTCAGGGGTCTTGATCCGGCTGGGCCGGTTGCGGATGTCGACCGGCGCGCTGGGGTAACACTCGGTGCACGCGGCCTTGCCAACCTGCTCGACGATCTCGGTCTCGTCGTGCCCGGAGAGCTGGGTGAGCCAGGCGAACCGGGTGGACGGAAAGCAGGTGCGGCACGCCATGGTGCGGTGGACGTGGCCGCCGGTGTTGAGGACCAGCCAGGCGCGGGTCCAGCCGCCCCGACGCTCGAACTCCGCATCGAGAGGGCGCGCGGCGGCCTCGCACTCGACGATCGTCTGGCGGGCCTGCTCGATCCGGGGCTGCAACTCGGTCGCGTACTCGGCCATGCCGTCGTTCACCAGACGCTGGACGCGCGCGGTGAGCTTGTTGAGGGCGTCCTGGGCCTTGGCGTGCTCGATGTCGAGCCGGGCGAGTTCTTCGTCAATCTCGGACGGGGTTGCGGTGGTGGGGTCGTCGATGGGCATGGTGTTCACCTCGGAACGGGTTCGGGCCAGGCCGTGTCGGCCAGGCGGGGGTGTGGGAAGGCGTCGCCGGTGCGCCAGGCGCGGATAGCAGGCGGAATTCGCTGGTGACGGCGCGGTCGAGGTCGCGGAGGTCGATCGTGGGCCGGCCGTTGCTGCGGGCGTCGGCCCACAGGTCGAGGACCTTGGTGAGGCTGTCGACCAACAACGCGGTCAGAGCGGTGGGCGGGTAGTCCTCGGCGACCGCGGCCAGCAGGCCGGCCATCTCGGTCAGCGGCATGCCGGGGGTGGTGTAGTGATCGAGCTGGCGGACCGGCAGCGTGACCACGTTCCCGGTCCGGGCTGGGCGCCGGCCAGGGTGACCGTGCCGAGCTGGACGTCGGCGCCGAGTTGGAAGACGTAGACCCAGAAGCCCATGCGGTTGGTCGCGCGAGTGAGCGACTGGCGCGCAGGTGGCGCTCCCGTGCCACGTCGAACGCCTTGGCGCGGTTGGCGGGCACGGTGAGCACGTCGTCCAGACGGGCCCGTGACAGATCGAGGCGGTCGTAGAACTTCACGAACACGAGGGACTCCTTTCCTTGCCGTGGCGCGGTTTCACGCGCGGGTCTGGGCGAGCGCGCGGGGTGGCGGGGCGGTGGTGATCCAGCCGTAGAGGTCGAAGGCGCCGCCCTGGCCAGGCGTGGGTGGCGCGGCGGTGGCAGTAGCGCGGAGGTCCGCCGTTGCGAACTCGGTTTGCCAGGTGCGCATGCGCAACCGGTGGACGCGGATGACGAGGCCAGGACCGGGCCAAGTGGTCAGCGCGTCGCCAGCCGAGGACACGTATGCGACGAAAGTGTTCGCGCGGGTCATCGCGGGCGTTCGCGTTCGTTCGAGCACGCGTAGCAGCTTGTGGTGCCGACGGTCGGGTCGATCGCGCGGCCGGTGCCGATCCCGGTGGGGTCCGGGGTGGGCGGGTGGTCGGCAAGGACGCAGACCGGCCGTTCGGCCACCGAAGGGGCGGACCGAACGGCCGGAGGTGATCAAGGAAGGTGTCCGAACGTGGCCAGCAGCCGGGCGAACTCGGCCACCCTGTCGTGCGGGACGCGGACGGTGAACACCGAGTCGGACGCGCCGGGCCGCACGCAAACGCGGCCGTGGACGCCTACGTCGACCGTGCCGAAGTGGAAGTCGGTCGCCTGGTCTTGGCGCTGCACGCCCAGGGCGTGTCGCGACGGTCGCGGCGAGTTGCTCGCGTGCGGCGGCGATGCCGTCGCTAGCGTGCTTCTCGTCCCAGGCCGCGTGCAGCGCAGCCTCATAGTTCGGCAGCAGCCGGCGCCGGATCTCGTTGGCGATCACGTCGGGCGGTTTGCGCTGGTCCACGGTGATCTTGTGGTCTCGTTCGTGGTCCTGCGGGACGTGGTTACGCAGGAAGCCGAGATGACCGGTAATGATCAATCGGCCCTGGTCGGTCTTGCGGCCGGTGGTGCTGCCGTCGACCAGGTCAAGGACCTGATCGTTCGGTCCGGCGAGATGGGCTTCCGAGCCGTCGTTGGCCTTGCCGGTGTAGGCGCGCCACCCGGTCCCGAGGTGCTCGGCGACGGTGTGCGCGAGGTCGAGGGTGGTCATGGGGTTCTCCCGTGGTTGCTGGTTGACGGCCAGCCCGAACCGAGCTGGCCGACCTGGTGGTGAGGTGTGGCGGTAACCGGCGCGCCGGCCGACCGTCGACGGACGATCGACCGGCGGGTGTGGACGGACTGAGGTCAGCGGCAGTGACCGGTGATCTGGACCAGGTGGGCCATGTCGACCACGGGCCCGGCCCAGTAGCGGACATGGGCCGGTTTGTTGCCGATTCCCCAGACGTAGAGCCGGAAATCGGGGTCACTCGGACAGGCCCACACGGAGCGCTTCCCGGGCCCGTCGGGCGCGGGAGCGCCGTGTTCGTCGCACCGATCATCGACGACCAGGCCACCACCCCAGGACGACCGCAGGTGCGCGAACACCCGGACGTACGAGGCATCGAACTGCGCGGTGTGTGTTTCCTGCCGGGCCGCAGCCCATTCGGCCAGCGCGTCCGCGGACAACGGTCGGCGGGAGGTGATCACGGCGCGCACGGCGTCGACGTCGGTGAGCCAGCCGTGGTCGCTGCTGTCCGCGTAGGCCAGTGCGCACGGCCCGGTGAACCACAACGTGATCCACTGCGGGCCGCGATGCCAGCCGCGCGCATAGCCGCGCCGGTCGCCCAGCTCGGTGATCGGGATCGCCGGCAACACGCCATCCAGACCCCGGTCCGGTCGGGGCGTCCACCCGTTTGCGCGGAGGTCATCGTCCACGGTCGGGTAGATCATGTCCGTGGTCCGGGCGCCGGAGTATCCGCGTGCCGCGCGGCTCAAGGTCGTGGCCAAGCCGTCCATGCGGCCGGTGACGTTGCGCAAGCCGTGCACCGGCATCGGGTGCGAGCTCAGCGTGTCGTCGTGCAGGTCGGCGACCTGGCAGCGGAGTTCCTCCGCGAGCCTGGCCAGGCTGGTGAGGCTGCTGGCTTGCACGCGGTTCACGGTCTCCAGGGAGTCGGCCCGTGCGTGTTCCCGGTCGAGCTCCGCGCGCAGCGCGTCCAGGGTGGTCGAGTGGTCGTTGGTCATCGTGGGTGCTCGCTTTCGTCGGTCGAATTGCGTGGATGTGCGGAGGTGATGGGAAAGGGGGTCACTGTTCGGCGAGCACGCGGTCGAGCTGATCAAGGAAGTAGTCGACGTCCGTGTTCGGGCGCATCGCGTCGCCCGACGGCATCCAGTCGGAGTCGTCCACGTAACCGGTGCCGGAGACCTGGTCGAAGGTGTCGACGTAGTCGGTGTGATCGCATTCGCAGCAGTCCGGCGCAGTCACCGGGTACAACTCGCTTCCGACATTCAGGCAGGCGGTGGCCAACGCGCGTTCCCGGAACGTTGGCGCCGTATAGGTGGCGATCGCGGTTACCACGCGGGCGGCCGGGAATCGGGCGAACAACTCAGCCAGCACGTCGTAGTGGGCGTGCCAGCACGCGGAAATTGTGCGGCGCCTGCCGTTCGGGCCGGTGCCCTTGCCGAACGCGGACGCGCTTCCCTTGGCGCCGGAACCCGCTGTGTCGGTGGCGCGAAGGGTGAACGTGGCGCGGGGTCCAGCGCGGTTGCTGCGATCCTCGCCCGTGCGCACAGTGATGTTTCCGTCGTAGAGCGCGCTGGACACGTCGCGTACGACGCTGTGAATATCGGTGAGGGACACGCCGTACACGAACATGGTTGAACTCCTTTACTGATTCGGGAAACGGTGGTGATGACGTACGCGCGGATGAGTCGAACAATCCGCAACGGAAAGCAGAGCCGTTGCAACCGTTGCGCGCGGGTGAGCGCTGCGTGGCGCCTGTTATGAACGGGCGCCAAGACACGCGGCTGACTATCAGTGAAATTTCCGGGGATGCGCTGGGCGATTGCGCTAGATCCAGGAATCGACTCGGCGGACCGTGGTGCCGCACTTCTTGGCGACGTACTCCGCAGCGTCCGCCAGGTCCGAAAATCGTTACCGGTAGGCGGACAGCGGCGAGAACGACACCGCCGACCGTCGGCGGCTACGTGGCGCGCCGACACGCACAACCAGGATCCACCAAGTCCTGACTGGCCACGACTACGCACTGGCTGCATTAATCGTTACGGCCCGGCACGCCAGTAAAGTACTGATGGAATTCCGTCGCAACAACGGCAAACTGTCGAGGGCTAGTCCTGAACATGCGCTCAGGTTTTGACTGAACGCAGTGGATCAGTGTGGCTAGACGCGTGAGAGCGGCCGGTAGATTTTCAAAGGGTTCCACCCATTCGTTCGCTGTCCAGTCGTTCCAACGCAATTCGAACGTTGTCCCGGTCGTCACGATCTGTGTGGATACATGCCGATCTGCATAGGTGATGACAATGTGTTCACTCGGAGGCCGTCGTGACCCGTACACGACTGAGGGTTGGTCCGGTATGAGAGCTCCGCGATACCACACTCAAGTCGGGTGCAGAGCCGAGTCCAGGTGCCCTCGTCGGTGCTCGCGCCCAGTGGGATGTTGACCTCGGCTGACCATATGTGTTCTCGCTGCTGGGCTGAGTTTTCGATGGACACGGAATACCTCCATAGTGTGTTTTACTGTTTGATTTCAAGGTCGAATGGTGTCGTTCAGGTACGGCCGTGCGTGAACATTTCAGACACACCGATTTCCATCCATGTCGAACTTTCCTTATGTCTATGCGACGGTTTGGTAACCCGTGCCAGGGCAAATGACCAGATTGGGCAGGTGGACAGTCCGGAATGCGTTCCACGCGCGTTCGGAGTTCGCGCGGGCCCGGTTGCGTCCCCGGTCCAGCCGGTTGGGTCCGCGCCGTTGCTCGGCTTCCTGGTTGAGGCGTTGACGGGTCAACCAGGTCACGGCCTGAACCTGGTGCGCCGAGATCCGCTCTCCCCCGCGTGCGGAGATCAGCTCCGCGGCACGGCGGTACAGGCTCACCACGTGGTCGTACTGCCGACGGGAAATCGATCCGTCCTTGCGACGGAAACCGTTGACCGGCGCGGAGGCGTACTCCTCGGAGCTGAGCGCGCGACCGTGCGCAACCGACAGCGCGTGCCGATCGATCACCACGCGTGGATCATCCGGATCTTGATCTCCACCGAACTCGATCAGGTGGGCAAAGTCGCGGATCTTGGGACCGTTCAGAATGTCCTCATACCGCTCACCGGCAAGCAGCCGGTCAGCCGCTCGTTTCTGGCCAGCCGTGGCGAATATTCCGGAACCGGGCCCGCCGATTCCTCTACCCGCGCGAAATACGCGAGCGGCATTAAGGACGTTGCCGATCCATCCCTGTTGTGGGGAGTAAATCGCGAGCATTCCGGCGCCGAGATGAGCGTCACCGCTCGCGATGGCGGTTGCCACGTGGTGAGCATCGGCATACCAGCGCATTCCTTGCGCGATTTCGTCGGGTGTGGCCTGTTCCCAGTGCCACACGATGTTTTCGTGGCTCACGGGGTGCGCCCGGAACCATGGGTGATCGCTGGGGGCAGGCATGACAATTCAGTCCTCTTAGGTGTGATTCACGCTTACCGGCGAGTCGTCCCACAAGCAGGACCATCTCGATTGCGCGGGATGCGCGCCGGCCGTTCGCACATATTTGTCCAATGCGAGCAATTCGCGTCGCACTTCTCCGACGTCCAATTGCCACAGCTCACGGGAGATTTCATCCCGCATGTGGTCAAGGTCAATCGCACCCGATGACGCGAGGGAATACAGAGCGGACGACATACCGCTATGCCACTCGGACGCGATGCGTCGCGCTTGTCCGTCGCTGATCATGACGATGACTGCACTCATCGGTTCCACTCCTTGACTCACGCCGCGACCGTGACCGGAATGGATTCCATGGCGGAAAAATTGAAAATGGCGACCTGGGCGGTTTCCCGCGCGAGGGTCATTGCCTCGGACAGGTCCGCGGTCACGACGGAAACGTCCAGGTAGACGCGACCGGTCGCAGGGTCGCGCCATCCGCCGAGAACGCGACCGGGCCGCGAAAGAGCGTCTTTCGCTTGCGCGATGTACTCGTGTATGTCGCTGCTGGTCACCGGACCATCGAAAACGCGTTCGTGTTCCGGATGCACAGCAACCGCATAGCCGGTACGGACGTCCGAACCGTCGTCAGGCTTGACGGAAAAACCACCGTCCGGAACGGACAGAGCGTCCGCCATCGCGCTAATCCGGGCGGACCAATCGATCAGAGACATAGTCATGGCGGTACTCCATTTCGTGTACGAAAAGTGGTTGACTGGCAGCGATTCAGACCAGTTGTGAACTGGCACCGAAACGCGCAACCCTCTCCGTTGTGAGATCTCCGCAAAGGGGACACATCCTGTATCCGGGCAATACGGCACTGCTCACGGGTGAGGGTTGCGCGTTTCGATGGCACATTCCCTGAATCTCTAAACACTGTTGGGATAAGCCGTTATGTCTAGTGCGCAATGCAAGGAACCATGCCCGTAAGGGTTTGGCGTGCTACAGGCAGGCGAGAGCGATGCTCTCAAGCCAGAGAAACCCAATGTCGGCAACCGCCTAATACAACCCCGAACGCCTACACATTGCGACGTTTTTCGGTGCTAGACCACCATTGACTTATCTTGGGGACATACCTGTGGCAGGCATGCCATTTATGCGCGCTTCTCCGCTTTATAGCAAGAGCTTTACGTCGCGAAGCTGCAAGCACAGTTACTACGCATTCCAGAATTAGAAATGCGCGTTTGGCTACGCGTCGTTCTTCACGCTGCTCTGCACGGTTTCGCTGCTGTCCGCACGGCCCAAGCCGTTGCCCGCGCTTTACGGGACTACTGTCATCCCGACACCCGGAAGGAGGTACTGACCGAATCGGAGAGCTCGCAGGAACGCCGTGCCCTGGTCCTCACCCTCTCGGTTTGATCTGTTGACTTCCTTGTGTGGAGTCGACATGTAGAAGTACACACCTTCGGTCCACACTTTGCAAGACCAAGGAGCCCCGTCGTTATCGTTCCGTTACCTCGTCGCGCAAAGTCGCTGGTCAGAGCTGCACAGAGTCAGCCGACCCCTGGGCCTTGACTGTCCGAACCGGGCATAGAAGAGCCATAGCGGCCAGCACGGCGACACCAGCGGAGCGGACAGCTTCCCTCTTGCTTTTCTGGTTTATGAATGGCGAAATGCAGAGAAATGGCGAATCGCGAGCGCGTCTAGTCCTCGTTCAGCTCATGCGATTCACCCGAGAGAACTCAAATCAAGTTTGAGTATTGACACTCGGTCGAAACTGTGCTTGTCAAGCGCAAACGACAATCGGACGCGAATTGATACAAAGTGTCAGATTCGACGAGGTTGATCAGCGACGAATGTGCGGCAGGGGGGATGCGACCGAGCATCGGAGCAGCGAGAGTCGGGCCAATGCATTGCCATCGAACAGCGGGAAGTGGGGTACGACCGCATGGTGAGCAACGCAGTCAGGGTGACCACGGGATCACGAATAGCGGCAGGTGACCACCCACCCAAATCGACTGTTCATATGCCTGCCGGCCACCGAGTCGGGGGTTACATCGGTAGCCCTTGCGGACAGCATGACCAGGCACTTCGCAGGGTCGGTGGGCTACCGCACTAACAGGTAGCTGGATCGGACCGTCGTCCGGCAGGTGACCAGGACACTACAACTGATCACCGACTACGCTGCGATCTATTGGCTGGTCACTCAATTTGGTGGCACAGGTTCGCCCTAAGCAGAAATACGCTGCACCGAGTACCCCGTTTGACTTAACATTGACAACCTTGACACTTCTCATCGAGGCCGCTGGTACCGCACGAAATTATACGCGCCTGTAAGCGGCAAGGAGGCGATTCCAGCCTTGAATTTCAGGGCTCGCCTGTGCCGCGGGGCGGAGTGTAGGCGAGGATCTCCGTCACGTGCTCAACGGGAATGGATCACACCCATTCTGGTGGCGTTGAATGCTGGGCCGCTGCATTACAACGAGCTTCATGCCGCCATCCAGGAAATGACCACGTTCGATCTGTCGACCGGGACGGTCCGCAGGATTTAGAGCCGGGCATCGGGCCGGATTTTGCGGCAGATGGAGACCGCCGGGCCTGGTGGACCAAGGACGAGGACGACGTTCCGCAGTCGGTGGTGTACGGGGCTGACGCCCGCCAGCGCGGACCTGCTGGACCGGGCGCGGCCTCTGATCGACTGGGCGAATTGCACCGCGATCTGCTCGAGCGCCTGCAGAAGGCGCCGGATGACGGCGATCAGCCGCAGGACGACGACGACCAGCCTGACTGAGGTACCGCTGCACTGACGCGGACACGGTTCAGCTGGCCGCAGCGTTGTCTGTGCAGACCGGCCGCCGGGCGCTGCCGCGGCGCTGAAGAAAGTCGGCGAGGTTGACCGTGTCAGCGCTGGGGTGCTGGCCGATTTCATCCAGAGTGGCGGTCAGCAGCGCGAGGGTGCGTGGAATGGCGGAGTACTGGTCGAGGCGGGCTTGGGTGCGGATGATGTCGCGGTAGACGCCCTCGTTGTAGCGGTCGAGCTTCCGGGTGCGTTCCAAAAGAGTGAGCATGGTTTCCGGGTCGCTGTCGCCGTGAGCACGGATCAGGGCGCCGAGCGCGTCCAGGACGTCGCGTCGGGTGGCCTCGCGGAACGGTTCGATCCAGGGCACGAGTAGGTCCTCGGCGAGGTCGCCCTGGTAGAGCTCAACGGCGTCGTGCAGCTGAGCCTGGGCCTCGGTGTCGATGGGGCGCGGCGCCTGCAGGGCGTGCTGGAGTTGCCAGTAGTCGACGGCGACGAGTTCGTCGTTGAGCTGGTAGCGGCCATCGTCGTTGAGGACGAGGTTGGTGATCCTGCCGTCGGTGGCGTCGGCGAGCGCGCGGCGCAACATGGACAGTGTGTTGTGGAATGAGTTGTACGGCCGCGGCGGCCGGCTGTTGGGCCAGACGGCCTCGTTGAGCACTTCGCGGCGGACGCCGTGGGGGTGCAGCGCGAGGTAGACGAGCACTTCCCGTTGCTTCGGTGTCAGCACGCCGCTGAGCTCGCGGTCTCCCTCGTCGCCGCGCAGGGCCAGGTGCAGGCGCCCCAGCACACGCACGACCAGCGGGCGCTGCGATGCTGCCCCGTCACCGTTCTTCGGCTGCGGAGAATCCTCGACGGCAGCCGGTGCCTGATCGGCGGCTGGCTTGACGTCCTCGGCGGACGTGCGGCGGTCCTCGGTGTCATCCCGGCTGGCTGAGGTCGGGTCCTTCGGTTGGACATCCACAGGGATGGGCTCAACGTCCAGCAGTTGCAGGCTCCGGCTCGGTGGGGGCTGCTCGTCGGCTTCTTGTTCCAGTGGGCGGGCGGATTCGAGCTGGGTCATCTCGTCGACCGAGCGTTGCTCGGGCACGGGTGGGGTGGGTACGACGTCGTGATCGTCCGCAGGCGGTGCGTGCTCGTCGCCGGTGACGCCACTGGTTGCGTAGTCGGGTGTTGTCAGGTCGGCGGGGCCTTCGGCGTCCCGGAGCACGGCAAGCAGCTCGGTGGCGTCAGTGGCGGGCAGGTTGAACAGGCGTGTATCGGCGAGGGCGTCGCCGATACCGGGGCTGGTTGCGCTGATGGTGCCGTCGTGACGGACGCGCACGGTCGCGCCTGGGCGCCATTGGCCGAGGAGCACGCCGGCCAGGCCGAGGGTGGAGCCGTTGTCGAGGACGGCTTGCAGGCGGCGTTCGGCGTGAGGTGCGGGGCTGGCGAGCAGCACGAGTGAGGCCGGGATGGGTTGGGTTTCGGTCTCCTCGATGGCATGGCGAGTGCGGGTGAGCAGGGCCGCTTCCATCTCGTCGAGGGCGGCGTCAAGCGTGGTGACGACGTGGGCGGTGGACGGCAGGGTCTCGACGTCGGTGCCGTCGAAGACCAGGTGCAGGTCGTCGGTGGGTACGAACACGCGGATGCCGTTGCCGGGCTGCTGTTCGGTAAGCAGGTGCAACAGGAGCGCGCGGGCAGCGGCGGTGGCGCCGGGTCCGGCGAGACCGAGGCCGCGGGTGCTGGCCAGGTTCAGGGCGAGTTCGCGACCGCCCCGCACGCCGACCCTCGCCGGTACGGGGACTGGTTCGTCGTCGGGTTCCAGGGCCCCGGCGGCGGTGATGTGGATCCGCGGTGGAGCCGGCGCCAGGTCGACGAACTCCACGTCGTCACCTGGCCTGCGGTCACTGTCTTCGTCGTGGTCGTACGCGGCCCGCAGGACACGGACCACGGGAGCGATCGGGCGCTGCAGGTCGCCGCGATCGCCGCTGCCGATGCGATAGCGGCGTCGGCGCCACATCCGGGCCGACACCATGGCCGTCGTGATCGCTCCGGCTAGGCCGAGGCTGACGAACACGCCCGTCAGCAGGTCCAGCCCTGGTTCAGCCTGATCGTCGCTGTGCTCGCCGGCCTGATCCGTGGCCGGCGCTGGGGTCGTGTTCGGAGCGGGCTGTGTAGGAGGTGGTGGCTGCGGGGGCGGCTCCTGCGGTTGCTGCTCACCGGGCGGATGCTGTTCGGGCGAGGCGGGGATGTAGGCGGTGATCTTCCAGCCGGGGCACACGAGGTTGGGCTTGGTCAGCACACGGCCGTCGGGCTGCTCCACGCCGCGGTTGAGCTGGAACAGCTCCGGCCAGCGGCTGCCGCCGCCGGGACCGTAGATGCGCTCGGCGACCCGCCAGAGGCTGTCGTAGATCCCGTCGTGCGGGAGCCGGACTACCTCGGTGATCTCGACCATGCCCGGAGGGGCCGGTGCGGCGCGATCGATCACCAAGGTGGTCGCCGGGACCACGGTCGCGGCCGTCCGCGAGGCTACTGCCTGGGTGGCCGGGCCTGGGGTCAGCGGTGCGACGACCGCGACGGGCGTGAGATCGGCGGTCAGGGCTGCGGTTGTCGGGGTGGGCGCCGTGTACGGGGCCCGGTTGCCGAGCAGGGTCAGCACGATGGTGCCGATCAGGGCCGCGGCGAGCCCGTGCAGCGGGCCGGGTGGGCGGACCTGCGGCCAGGTGATCCCGCGCGCCGCGTCGATGGTGCAGCGCAGGACGTCGAGCGCGAAGAAGAACCAGACGATCCAGCACAGCACCGCCAACGTGTTGAGAAGGAATTGCGCGCTCATCGGGTTGAGCAGCGTCGCCTGGATCTCGTCCCAGGTCGGCACGTGGTCGGGCAGGGGCCATCCCACGAAGTGCACCAGGGCCCAGGGCAAGCCCGCCACGAGCGCGAGCAGGACGACGAGGGCGAGCAGACCGCGCACGAACCGGAGCACCGCGGCCAGTGCCCACCACGAGGGGCGGCCTGTACTCGGCCGTATCGGCTTCCGGTGGGAGAAGTGCGAGTGTGCGGTCATGACGTACTCGATTCCTCGGAGGTACAGGTTTACGGCTGCACCTTCGCCACCAGAGACAGCGGCGTCATGTCACCGGCGTGAGAGTCCGGGTGGAGGTGTCCGTCGCGCCGTTGCGAGGCCCGGCGAGCTGAGGTGACGCGGACGGCTGGGTGGCCGGCGTCGTGTTCGATGTGGACGGTGCTTGGCTCGCGTCCCGTTTCGCGGTAGCGGTGGACCGCTTGCGCTTGGGGCGAGTCGTCTTGCGGCCGTTGAGCCACTGGGTGAGGTCGGTGGCCGGTACGTCGGTGAACTTGGCCAGCTCGTCAACGCTGATGACGTCGCTGGACTTAGCGAGGACGTCGCCGAGTTCTCGCTCAATGTCGCCGAGTTTCTCGGCCACCTCTGCCCGCAGCTGTGCGAGCTCACCGACGCGCTTGGCCGCGGCGGCCCGCTTCGCGCTGCGGGCGGCGTCGGCTTCCTCGATGCGGCGTTCGATCTCTTCAGTCGTCGCCATCCTGGTCTCCTTCCCCGTTGTGGCACTGAATTTGGTACGAGCGTGTGCGGGTGGTCATGGGAGCACTCCGGAGATTCCGCGTTGCGGTTGGGCTTGCCCGGTTCCGGTGACCGTGACCGAGCCGATGCTGACCAGTCCGAGCAGCTGGGTGGGCTGGTTGATGCTGACGGTCACGTTCACCGTGTTGCCCGCGACCGACACGGTGCCGGTGTGGCCCGCGGCGGCGAGGTAGCTGTGAGCGGCTGCGCTGGCTTGGTGCGGGACCAGGCGCAGCGTGCCGTCGGCACGGTAGGCGGCCAGGTCGATTTCCTGGGCGCCAGCCCGTGCAGCTTCCTGTGCCTCGCCCATCGCACGGACCTTGGCGGCCAGCGCGAGCCCGCCGTCGAGCACGAGCCCGGCGAACAGCAAAGCGGCGAGGGCGATGATGACGACGAAGGCAGTAACCCGACCGTCCTGCTCCTCGCGCAGCCGGCCGGTTCGGCGGCGCAGCGATACGGTCCACCTCATGGCGTGCCTCCTGCCTGGGCGTTCGGCGAGGTGCCGCGCCACACATCAACTGGGGAGGAGAAGCTGGATTCGAACGTCCGACGGCCGGGCACACCGAGCGAGGTCAGGTCACCGAGGCCGACGCCGCAGGACACAGTGACGGTCACCGTGGAGCCCGGCTTGAGTCCCTGGGTGTCGGTGGACACCGACAGCGACTGACAGGTGATCCCGGCGGACGCCAGGGCTGCGCTGGCGGTGGCTTGGGCGTTGGCAGTGGCCTGCGATGGGGTGCGGGCCAGGGTGGCGGCACGGGCGGCTTGGTGCGCGACGTCGTTGATCCGCAACTTGGTGTCGGCCAGTCGGCCGCAGAACACCACGAACAGCAGCAGCAGGATCAGCAGCGGGGTCAGTAGAGTGAGCTCGGCCGCAGCAGAGCCTCGTTCGTCCTGGCGCAGCGCATGAATCCCCGCGCGCATCGAGCGCGTGAACGCGGGAAGACGGCGGGCCGCGGTCATGGTGACACCGCTCCGGTGCCGGTCGGCGGGGTGAATTTCTCAACAGGCCCAACGGCTTCGGCGTGCACCGTGAAGGTCGCGAACGGGATCACGTTGATCACGGTTCCGGTGACCATCACGGATGCCTGGGTCGGTCCTCGCTGGACGTTGACCGATGTCCCCTGCAGCGGGCCACTTCCGAGTTGAGTGAGGACTCGTTGTCCCTCGGCATTGCCTGCGGCCGTACTGCCGCCATACACCCGTGCCGCGGACAAGGCTTCGGATGCAGCGGCTTGGGCGACGTGGGTGGCGTGCATGTACAGGGCGAACTGCGCGAGCAGCAGGATCAGCAGCAACAGCAGCGGCGTGGCGATGACGAGTTCGACCGTGCCGGCGCCACGCTGATCCGTCCGCAGCCTGCGCAACGCCGCCCGCACGCGCGTTCGGTGTGGACGCTCGCACGTTTTCGGCGTGCGGGATCGGCTGGGGCGTCGAGGCATCGTGGTCACCGGCCTACAGGTTGATCCCGTTGGCTTTCTGGGTGACCTTGACGACGATGATCGCGATGACCGCGATGGCCAGCGCAGCCAGCAAAGCGGTGACCACGACCGCTTCGGTCGAGTAACCGCCCTCGTGGTGGCGCAGCCGCTCCAGCTCGGCCCGGATGCGGGCGATGAGGATCTGAACTTCGGTGAACATCAGCTTCTCTCCTGCGATTCGGGGTCCGGTATGGACAGTTCTTGTGGAACTCAGAGACCTCCCAGCACGCTCGCGAGTGCCGGGAACCCAATGAAAATCAGGAATCCGCCGAACAGCATCACCACGGGAAGGCTCATTCGTTCGGTGGCTGCCTGGGCGTCGCCTTCGGCGTCGGTGAGCTCGCGCGTGCGCAGCGCGGCGGCCTTGGCCGCGAGGCTGGCGCGCACGCGGGCGCCTTCGGTGCCGGCGAGGCTGACCGAGGCGGCGAGCTCGGACAGCTGGTGCACGTCGAGTTCGGTGCCGAGCTGGCCGAGGGTGGACCATGGTGTGGTGCGGGTCAGCTTGGCGGTGACCAGCGCACGGCGCAGCTGTTGGAACGCCCAGCCCCTGCCGATACCGACCGCATCCGACAAGGCACCGTCGACTCCGGCGCCGCCAGCCAGCAGGACCCGGATCAGGTTCAGATAGGTCGACAACGCGTGCCGGAAGGTCGAGCGGCGCCGCTCGGCTTCCTGCCGGACGCTGATGTCCGGCAGCAGGAACCCGCCGAGCGCGAACAGCAGGCTCGCGACCGCAGGGACTTCCCAGCCGAGACCGACATCGGCCGCGACGAGCAGGAGGTGCATCAGGATCGGCAGCACCAGTCCGGTCAGCGCCAACGTGGCCTTCTCGGCCAGGTGGTGTTCGATGCTCTTGCCGGTGACCGCGAGGTCGTTGCGCAGCTTGCGGTTGGGCAACCCGAGTGCCGCCAGCGGTTTGATGAACGGACGGCCCACGCGCAAGGCCCAACCGTCGGAGTCCGCGGTGAGGATCGGCGGTGGCGCGGGGGTCGCGTGCAGCCGGTCGACCAGCGCTCGCAGCGGCGGCCGGGGCGGGAACACGTAGACCACCAGCGCCCACAATCCGACGCCGAGCCCGGCGCCCCACAGCAACGCGCTGATCATGACGACGCCCCCTTTCCGGTGAGCAGGTCATCGACGTCCACGTCGGCGTCGTGCGGACGGATCGTGCCCAGCTCGGTGAGGAACCTTTCGGGCTCCCGGAGACGTGCAATCCTTGCCAGCCAAGCGAAAGCGGCAGCGAACAGTGCACCGACGAACAGCAGCATGATCTGGCCGAACGCCGAGTCGTACGGGGCGAGGTAGCCGCGGTTGAGCAGCACCAGCCCGAGGGCGAAGGACAGCGTGGTGATCACGATGACGCGCACGCTGGTCCGGGTGCGGGCGCGGCCGGCTTCGACCCGCATCCGCATGGATGCCTGCTCGCGTGCCTCGCTGGCGAGTTCGCCGAGCAGGTCGGCCAGTTGCCGGGCCTGGTGTTCGGCAGCCAGCACGAGCGCGGAGATCACCAGGTCCGCGGTGGGGTCGCGCAGTTGGTCGGCAAGGTGGCGCAGCGAGGGCGCGAGGCGTTCGCCGCGTTCCAGCTGGACGGCCAGTTCGGTGATCTCTTCGCGGATCGCCTCGGGGCAGGCCGGGGCTGTGGCGAGGATGGCCTGTTCCAGACCGGCCGCGGCGACCAGGGTGTCGCGCAGCATCTCGGTCCAGCCGGCGATCGCCTCGATGCGTTCGAGGTGACGCTTGTGGTCGACGTTCGAGCCGAGGATCCGCGGCAGGCCGACGACCGCGAGCGCGGTCAGGATGGCGGCGACCACCCAGCCGGTGACCGCGCCGACAGCCAAGCCGGCGAGCACGGCCACGACGAGCCACCCGACCAGCTTGCGGTCGTGCCGTGCCGCCAGCCAGGCACTCAGCCGCGACGGCGTCGCCGCGCGGGCGGACCGGCCGCGCAGTCCGGCGACGATGAGCAGGACACCGACGGCCACACCGGCGCCGAGCAGGCCGAACAGGGCGGCGGCGGTGGTCATGGCGTCCACCACCCTTCGCGCCGCTCGAACAGGTCCGGGTCGTAGCCCGCCTCGACGAGCAGGTCGACGGTGTCGGTGCGCAGCGGCGCACCCGGCACGGCTCGCAGGTCCGGGCCGGGGCGCCAGACCTCGTTGCTGATGATCTGGGCGCCGTCGGCGCCGACGACTTCGCGGATGGAGGACACGACCCGCTTGCTGGGATCGTCGCGGGGTTTCTCCAGGTGCACCACGAAGTGCAGCGCCGCGGCGACGAGCAGGTTGGTCGCTTCCATCGGCAGCCGCTCGGGGCCTTGCACTGCGTAGGCGGCCAGCTTGGTGAACGCGCCCTGGCTGCTGGAGGAGTGGAGGGTGCCCATGCTGCCGTCGTTGCCCATGGACATCGCGTTGGTCAGCGGGATGACCTCCGGGCCGCGGACCTCGCCGACGATGACCCGGTCCGGCGACATCCGCAGGGACTGCCAGACCAAGTCCGACAGGGAGATCTCGCCCTGGCCCTCGATGTTCGGTTCGCGGGCCTGCAGCGCTACCACGTCCGGATGGGCGTCGGCGTCCTCGCCTAGGCCGAGCTCGAAGACGTCCTCGATTGTGATCAGTCGCTCCCACGACGGGATGGCCGAGGCCAGGCCGCGCAGCAGCGTGGTCTTGCCGATCGCCGTGCCGCCGGTGACCAGAACGTTGCGTTTGGCCCGCACCAGAGCTTTCAGGAAGCTCTCCAGGGCGAGGTCGATGGTGCCGTTCTCGCGCAGCTCGGCCAGGGTGACCTTGGCGAACCGGTGCCGGCGGATCGACACCGACGGCCGCGTGGTGACCGCCATGACCGCCGAGACGCGCTCGCCACCGGGCAGCTGGAAGTTCACGATCGGGCTGCCGCGGTCGAAGCGCCGCTCTTCCACCCCGGAGCGGGTGGCCAGGTCGCGGATGAGGTCGATCAGCTCGGTGTCCGAGCCGACGACCGGTGGCAAACGGTTGCGGCGGCCGTCGGCGTACTTGACGAAGACGCGGTCGCCGTTGATGTTGATGTTCTCGATGTCGGTGTCTGCCAGCAGCGGTTCCAGGCCGGCCAGGCCGAAGACCTCGTCGAGGACCTGGCCGATCAGCCGCTGCTCGACCTCGGGCCCCACCAGCATCCCGCCGGTGGCGGAGTTACGAAGTTCAGCCTGCGCATGCGCCTCGGCGGCGTCGGTCAGGATCGCCTCGGCCAACCGGCGGCGTTGCGGGGCGTCCATCGGTGGGCGGCCGGCGGTCTCGTCAGCCCGAATGCGTTGGCTGAGCTGGGTGGACAACTCCTCGCGCAGGTGCTGCCGCAGTCGCTCGACCGCGGCTGCCTCGCCTGCCGGCCGGTGAGGCAGCTCCGCCGGTCCAGGCAGATGCTGGGCAATAACCGGGTTCGGGCCAGTGCCGTTGTTCGAGGCCGTCAGGCGCGGGTCGCCGAGGCCGGACCGGGTCATGATGTCGCTCCGCTACGGGTCTGCGGCCCGAGCGGTTGCAGTGGCGCGGCCGAGACCGGCTCACCGGGAACGGCCACCCGCAGGTGGGGAACACGAGTGCCGTTGTTCACGGCCAGCGCGTGAATGTTGTGCGCGATCTTGGCGGCGGCGCGGCCGAGCGCGGACTTGTCGGGCCCACGTCGACCGGTGCCCTGGCCGCACAGCACAGCGGCACCCTTGTCGTCTCGCGGCACGCGACCCATCACCGGGATGCGTAGCGCCTGGGAGACCTCCGCGGTCGGGTAGCCGTCGCCGACCAGGACGAAGCACGGGCGGCGCGACCACTGCTGGGCGGCCTGCAGCTTGAGCGCGACGTGTGCGAGTTCATCGTCGTGGGGGCGGGCGACCAGCAGCATCGCGTCCGCGCTACGGATGATCGGGAACACAGGTGAGTCGGGATCCACCCGCCCGCAGTCGGCGATGACCGTGGTCTCTGGGTGATCGGCGGCCCGACGCAACGGCCACGATGGCCCCCAGGCCAGCACCGTCAAAGCGGCGCGAGCTTGTTCGGCGCCGACCGGACCGAGCACCACCCGCAGGCCGCCGGGGAGAAGCTGGGTGTGCTGGGGAAGTAGGTTCGGATCAGCCGCGCTGCGGCCTCGTGCCGCCGCGGCCAAGCTGACCAAGCCCGGTGTGTCGGACAGCCGGAAGCGGGCCATCAGGTCACCGCCGGCTGGGTCGGCCTCGACCACGATCGGTTTTTCCTGGCCCGGCCAGCGGACGGCGAGCGCGGTTGCCAGGGTGGTCACGCCCGGAGACCCTTTCAGTGAACAGACGGCGATGAGCATCAGCGACCTCCTCCCGCGAGGGCGACCAGACTGAGTTGTCCTGCCGGGGCTGTGGCCAAGGCTCGAGCGTCCGATTCGGATAGTTGTAGCGACACCACCGTGGTCTGCTCGGTCTCACGCGTGGCAATGCTTATCGCTACTGCGGTCCACGACGACGTCTGTCCGGAACCCGTCGTCGTTCCGGTCGTTGTGCCCTGCCCCGGAGTGGTCAGCACGGCGACTGTGGCGCCGGGCGACAGGTCGGGCGGGAACTGTCCCGGCTTAAGTCCCACGGCGGCGATTGCCTTGCCCTGGGGTGGAATCTGCTGTGTGCCGAGGACAGAGCGGGTCACGAGCGAGCCGGCGGGAAGGCTGAACGCGACCGGCTGTCCCACTGCGGCGGACGCAGCCGATGCGGGCATCACGTCCATATCGGAGTCCACCGCCATACTGACCTGCTTGAGGTCTTGAGCGCTGAGGACCTGGCCCACCGCAACAGGACGGGCCAGAGCCAGAACGCTTTCCCGGTTGCCGAGCCGCATTCCGGCGAACACGCCGCCGGCCGCACACACCAGAACCAGCAGGACGCCGAGCAACAGGTAGGGCACGCTGCGGCGTCGGGCGCCGCCGCTCATCCGCGCAGGAGTCTTGCCGTCTCGAGCGGTCCACGCGTTCGGCCACGCTGGTTTCTGCGTCGTCGTGGGCGTGCTGGTCGAACCTGCGGTAGTGGTCACCACCGACCTCCTTCAGGCATGACGCCATCGTGACGCGTCGACTCGGGTGTTCGACGTGCCTTGTTTCAACAGGGCGTTTCGTTATGTGCCCACCCGTGAGGTGGGAGGCTTCGCTCAGCCGGTTGCGATTCCCTGGCTCTCTGCCACGCGGAACGCCACCGACGCCGAGGTCGTTATGTTCGGGAACGTGCCGCCCTGGCCCGCGCCCGACCACGTCACGGTCCAGGTCACCGTGGCGGTCACCGGGTACGCATCCGCGCGCTGCCCCGCCGACGATCTCCTGTAGGTGTAGCCGCAGTCCGGCGAGGACCTCGTCGGGTCGCTGCCCGCGGGGAACGGTGACCCAGGCCCACCGCAGGTGACGGATCCGCCTTCGCCCATGGACCAAGTCACGGAAGTTGGTCTCGCAACTGCAGTCACGGATACACCCGCCACTGAAGCAGTCGCCGAGACCTCCTGCCAGCCACGCGACAACCACAGCCATGTCGGCAGGTTCACGAGTTGTTCGGCGGAAGGGTTCGTTGCTACGACAGGGCTTGGCAATCGAAGACGTGCGCGTGCCATCGCCGCGACCTGCGCCGGGGAGATCGACGGTCCTTCTGCTCCAGCAGGTATCCACACTGGACCGCGAGAACGGGGGTCCTTGCCGTCAGCCGAACACAGTATGTAGTACCAGCCTCCCGGACCTTCTGGGTGAGCCAAAGCTGAATCGACGTCATCGAGCGGAATGTTGACACAGTCGAATCCCAACCAAGGGTCATCAGACCCAGGACTACTCGAACCAGCTTGATGGTTCCCAGATCCTGCACCCGAACCGTTGTATCCACCTGAACCAGCTATGAGCTCGCAGCCTGGATGAGGGTATTGGCTGCAGTCGGTGAACCCGTATCCATCGTCGGCCAAGGCAGGAACCGCGCATGCCAACATGGCGGCTGCGGATATGCCACCAAGGATCCTGAAGCGTCTCAACATGAACCCACCTTCTCCACAGCGAAGCGGGTGACTTTCCAAGTGCCGTCTTGCTGCTTCTTGACCTCCGCCGTGATGGACCGCCGTCCCCCTGGCGTGTCATCGAGCAACTTCCCGCCCTTGTACTTCAGCCAGTTCGAGCTGTCGCTGCAGTCCGCGACCGCGACGGTAGTCGGCTTGTCTGTGGGATCCACAGTGGACACAGTCGGGTTGTTGGTCGGCCTGCCCTTCGACACCACTCCGTTGAGCCGATCCGCGTACAAACTGCGGTTGAGCACCCCGAGTGCGTCACCAGTGGCGTACTTCGCGAGCTCAGGTGACTGTGCGTCCGCGGTCTCTGCAGCCTTTGCCATTGCCTGCCACATGTCGCGATACGCGGCAACAGCTTGCGACTTGGCATGGTCCGAAGCTGAACTCGCCGAGGAAGTACTCACCACGGTCGGCGGTGCCTGCGCCGTCGTTGCCGATGTGCGAGGTCCCGCACTGCACGAGGCCACCGTCAGCACGAACACCGCGGCTATGCACCCTGTCTTGCAAGTGCCCTGCATGATCCTCCCTCGTGCCCGTCTGTCCGACGCCCTAAGCCCAGCCACTACGGCACCAGCAGGGCGAGCGATGCGCCCGCGATAATCATCGGACCGTATGCGAATCGATCGCCCATCCTTGCTCTCCCGAAAAGCATTACAAGTAGCCCGATGATCCCGCCGAGTGCCGTAGTGATCATGATTCCCGCGAATACAGCATCCCACCCGACCCAGCCAAGATAGAGCGAGACTGCTCCAAACAATGTGACATCTCCAAAAGCAAGACCACCGCGCGCGATCACTGCGAGCACCGTGTACATGACGAAGACTCCAAACGCAGCTACGAGCCCTCGCGCCAAGTCGGTGACGCGCCCGTCCAGTAATGCAGCGGGGGCTAGCAGAACCACGCCGCCCAAGGCCATTCCGGCCACGACAGTTCGCGGTAGACGCTGGCACTCGATGTCGATCACACCAAGCACGATCGAGGTCATGGCGAACCAACAGAATGCTGGAATGGCAGCAGAGCCAAGCCAGCGTTGCGCAAGGCAGAAGCTCAAGCCAGCGGTCGCGAGACAGAACCAGACGATACGAAGCCAATCGACACCAGCTCCACGCCACCAACCGGCTACGAAAAATGGGCGGCCGGCGACGCTACGAGTCGCCCATGTAGCCAGCATCGGACTACAAGCGACACCGACTCCGGCGGACGCAATAGATGTCCACATACGAGTCCCTTCGGTCGGCCGCCGCACCCCTTCTGCGGGTGCCGCGCGTTCACTGCGACGTGCTCGGTGAGCCAGTTGCAAAGGGGGCGACCGATCGTCATCGCAGTTAGGGGCACTTTGGTCGACGATCGGCCGCCTGCTTCCGTGTCCAGGTTCCCGAAGGCGTCCTGACGAGGCTGTTTGTACTCGGCCCCGTCCTAGTGAGTGCAACTTCACTAGCCAGTGAGTCGAGACTCACTAGGGCGAGATTCACTCGTTCGGAGGAGGGCAGGCGGGAATCCGGAGATCGTTATCGAGCATGCCCGCGATTCCGATCGCGGTGTCGTGTGCGCTCGTGTACTTAAGACGCATGGAGGAGTGGGAGGTCTCGTACCGGCAGAGCATCCTGGAAGCCCTCGAAGTCCTCAAGGGATCCTGGACCGTAGCCGTGCTCGCCGAACTGGCTCTGGGCCAAGTTCAGTACAAGGACCTCTTGGAGAAGATCAATGGCTTCGAGGCTCGGTCAAACTGGACGTTCCACGACAAGCCATTGACCGGCCGCACACTGACCGACACCCTGCAGCGCGCTCGGGAAGCAGGTCTCGTTGATCGCCTTGCCGGAGAAACTCAATTCCAGGGCGTTTGGTACAAGCTGACCCCGATGGGTCAGTCGTTGTTGTTGGCACTCCGCCCACTGGCTACGTGGGCGCAGGAGTACCGGGAAGAAATGGCCAGGCTTCGGCGACCCTAGGCGGATTCGAAGGAGCGAACCCGGTCTCGGCCGCTGTCTTTGGCGGCGAACAACGCCACGTCAGCCGACTTGAGCAGGTCCTCCAGCGTGTCACCATGGTGTGGATACGTCGCGATACCGATCGAAACACTCAGCCGCTGAAGGCCCGATTCTGTGTCGATGTGAAGTTTGCGGATGTTCTCGCAGATGCGGTTGCCGACGTCTTTTGCCGCCTCACGGCCGGTCGCGGTCAGCAAGACGGAGAACTCGTCGCCACCGAACCGTCCGACGCAGTCATAGCTCCGCGTCGCCTGCTGAAGCGTCTTCGCGACAGCTCGCAGTGCGCGATCGCCGACCAAGTGCCCGTGCTTGTTGTTGGCTCTTTTGAAGTGATCGATATCGATCATGAGGATGCTGAGACTCGCTCCGTGCCGGCGAGCTCGGTCGAGCTCTTTCTTCGCACGGACGTTCCAACTGACCGCATTGAGCACACCTGTCTTGCCGTCCATGGTGGCCGCGATCTCGTAGTCCTGAGTAAGAACGCTTCGGTGCAAGCGGTACATCGGCAGAAGGACCAATGGCGCTAGCCAGGGCTTCCACCCAAGCAGTAGCGCGACCAACGCACCCATGCACAGCGTCGCCAGCTCAAGGCTGTTGTCGTCGAAGTTGCCCAACAGTCGCCTGAGCGACCAGTCCGACTGCAGGGTGGCGATTGCCACCGCTGCCAGGACCGAGTTCACAACGAAGTACACCGCGATAGCCGCAGCGAGCCACAGCAGCTCTATCGCGGTGCCTGGCGGCCCCAACGGTGTGACAGCTTCGACGAACCATGCAGTGATCTGGCAGCACACGACAACGTTTGCCACGTTGAACAGCCATCGATAAGTCTGAACCTGGGAGAGATGACGCCAGATCCGTATCCACAGATGGCTGTACAGGATCAGGACCACAACCGCAGCGACACCGGGATGCAGAACGAGTGCGGCCGCCATAGTCCACACCGACGTCAGGTTGACGTGCGGGGTTCGCGGCGCGTCCGACAACCATCGACGCATTTGCTCGACCCGGATCGACACCTCGGCCGCGCCCAGACCGAGAACACACAGGCCTGCTGCGATCAACACATCTGTCCTGGTCGGCGGAGCGACGACGAAGGCGACGGCCGCAAGGCTTATTGCCACCGCGTCAACAAGTGTCAGAAATAGCGCTCCACCTGGAGGATTCGCCCAGAGTTCCCAGCCGCGCACGTTCAGTACTCCACCCCTATGTGGGGGCTGCTTCTCGGTCTTACCGGCGCTCATACTGGTCACGCTTCCGTTTTCAGGTGTTGGCGCTCCTGCGTTGTCGTCTCCGTCGGCGTCGGGACCGTCACGGCGAACCCCGGAGGGTGCGATGCGCAACAAGGAGATCTGATCCGCAGGTTTGTCGTCGTCGTTCGGCTGCTGCTCGTCCGCTGGGTGGTGCGGCGGACGAGCACGCCGCCAAACAAGCATCAGGAGGGCGACGATCGCGGTGGCGAGCGCGCCGGCGACGCTCACCGCGACGAAGGGGCCAGCGGTGTCTGCCAGAGCTCCGCCACCGAGTATCGCGACGCCCTGGGAGGTGTAAAGGCAGGCGCTGATTCGTCCCATGACCGTGCCACGGCGACTGTCCGCGACCATCTGGGTGACGTACTCCTGCATGCGCACGAGGAAGATGGTCGAAAACGCCCCAGAAATGGCCCATAGCGCTGCGGACACGAGCAGGCCGGGCCGGGCCGCGCACGCGATCAGCGGAATCCCAGCCGCAAACGCTGGCAGCATCACCGATCGCAGGCTAGGAGTGGGGTTCGGCCGAGCCGCCGCCAGCCAAGCACCCAGGACGCTTCCGAGCGGATCAGCGGCCATCAACACACCTACCGCGAAGGCCGCCGCTCCGAGCACACCTGCGTACGGTGCAGCCAGACCTTCGGGGACGACCCAAAGCCCTGTAAGGGCCACCGCGATAAAGATCGGAATCAGTCGTCCACTGCCAGGCAGTGTCGCACTCGGACTGTCCACGCTGGAGTGGGTGTCCTGCCGAGGCGCCGGACGTATGCGAACTCCTGCCGTCACCAGCACCGCGCTGGCGACGAATGTCGCCGCGTTCACCAGAAGTGCGCCATGCGGAGTGAGCGCCGTGACAAGTACCCCACCCAGCGCGAAGCCGGCGACCTGAGCGGTCTGGGACGAAATTTGGCGCAACGCAAGCGCCGCTGAGTAGCGCGAGTCCTGAAGGATCTGCGGAAGGATGGCCAACTGAGCAGCCTTGAACGGCGCATTCGCCAGCGTAAGCAATCCGATCAGTCCCCAAAGGACACCGAGCGGCAGGCCGGGTATCGCCATCGAAGCGGCAAGAGCCGCTCGGACCAGGTCAGCAGCGATGATCACCCGACGGCGTGGATAGCGATCTGCCAGACCAGACAGCAGAAGCCCACCGAGCACCGCAGGGACGAACGTCAACGCATAGGTCAAGCCAGTCAGCAGAGCTGAGGATGTTTGCGCGAACACGAGCAGCGAGAGCGCGACCCGGGCCAATTGGTCTCCAAAGACCGAACCCGTCTCCGCGATCCACAACGACCTGAACTCGCCGACGCGCCAAAGCTCGCCGAACTTCACCCGCTTCGCCCGCACCACAACACACTCCCCCGCCTTGTGGATTACGTCGCTTGAATCACCTCCGTTTGGATCTCCACAGTAGGTCGCAACACGGGTTTCAACGTCACGCGAGCCCGGATTCACCAGATCGTATTAATCTGGTTACGCAGCGTAGTACCCAGTGGTGAGTCGTCGCCAACACGTATGGCCAGCAGCCTGGTACGCCGTACCTGGACAACCCGCCGTCTGGCGATGTCGCCAACCCGATTGCTTTGTCCGAGCTGTTGTCACGCACGAGGCGATTAGTTACATCTCGCTCTGGATGCGTTCGAAGATGTCGGCGTCAGTTTCCCGTTGCCATTGAGGCATGTCAGCCCAGTCTGCAACGTAGGCCGGTTTCGGGTCGGGGATGTGCTTGTAGATCTGAGCGATCCAGCAGATGGCGACGAAACGGCCCTTCTGCTCCCGGGTGAGTTTGGCGGTGTTGCCATCGCTGACGTCGATGAAAGCGCGAACCTGGTCGTACACGGCGGCGGCGCTGGCGCGTTCCCAGTCCGGCGTTTCGTCCCACGGGGTGATGTAGCTGGCCTTGGGCTCACCGGGGTAGTACTTCTTGACGCCCGCGATCCATGCCTCTCGAAACACGCGTCCTTGTTCGACCTGCAACGGTTCTCCCTCGTGATCAGACAGCGGCAAGCTCGGTGATCTCGGCGTGCAGCCTATGCACTTGTTTGTCGGCGAGCAGCGGCGCCAGCTTCGGCTGCAAGGCCTGAAGTTTGCGAGTGATCACACCGGAGCCTGTCTTGCGAGCCAAGTTCAGCGCAGTGGTGGCATACGTGAGCACCTTGTCGGGATCCCGGCGGTGCACGCCGATCATCGCGAGATCGGTCAGGACGTTGGCGCGGCGGCGGGTGGTCAGCCTGTGTGCCAGGGCGTCGTTCAGGACGGTTTCCGCGAGGTCATGGCGGCCGAGGGTGACGTAGCAGGCGCCTCGCTCCTCGGCGAGGCGCGCGCCGTCGAAGCGCAGCCAGCCACCGTTGTGCACCGTTCCTTCGAGCTGCTGGACCTGCTCGGCGCTGTCGAGGGCCCGTTCGCACGCGGCCTGGTCACCTAGACCTGCGAAGGCTTGGGCCTGCACGACTGATACCCAATGCCGCGTCGAGAGGGTGCTGTCGCCGCGGTGTGCGACTGCGGCAGCGAGGTTGAGCATCGGGGCGGCGTCGCTGAACTGGCGCTCGTAGAGGGCGACGAAGGAGTGCCGGACCATGGCGCAGGCCCAGAGGTCGTAGGCGTTGGCGGCCTTGCTGGCGTCGGCGGCGAGGGTGTAGCTGTGGGCGGCTGCGGTGTAGTCGTTCGCGTCGAAGAAGATTTCGCCGGCGAGTTGGAGCAAGTCTCCGGTCAGGACGAACAGCCGCTCCCGGACGACGTCATCTTGCTGGTTCTTCAGCCCTGCGCATAGGACGTCAAGTTGATGCCGGACCAGTGGCATCACGTCAGTCTTTGAGGATGCGAGCTGGAAAGTTCGCCAGAGATGGCGGTTCAACTCGGTGTACTCGTCGAGGATTGCCAGGTCGAGTTGGCCAGGGTGGTCCGCGGCGTAGGCCACTCGGTCCGAGTCGATGGCGGGCATGGCCACGAGTGTGCCGACCATGCTGAACAGGCGAAGCAGCTCGCGGCGTCTCATCTCGTCGCTCTCCGGCTGGTCGTGGCCGCCCCAAGGGGCGGGTTCAAGGTCAACGTCGTCAGTCTCTCCGCCGGAGAGCAAGTAGTCGAGCCGCTGTGAGGAGATGTCCAGCACCTGCTGTAGCCGCGGGCGTATCCACGGCTGCGGCTCGGTTTGTCCAGCTTCCCACCGTTGTACCGTAGTACGTTCGACGTTCAACTTCTCGGCCAACGCCTCTTGTGTCAGTCCGCAGGCCCGTCGGCATTGAGCCAGGCCCGTGCGTCTGAGGGCCATCTCATGCCTCCCCAAGATTCGGCTGCCCGCGAATCCGCTGGCCGTACCCACCGATGCGGCATCGATGCGGCGAAACCGCGGCGTTCCTGCGGTGTTTCCGTGCCACTGCCTCCGGTTGTGTACGAGTATCAACACCGCAAGAACACAGTATCGGAGCTGTTGGGGAAAACCAGCGCTCGATCGGGGGTAACCGATGGACACGGTGCTGATCGCGGCCCTGCGGGACGCGATGTTCGACCGCTTGGACTTCCTGGACCGACTGGCGGTCCAACATGACGTGTCCTGCGCGCTGCTCGCCGAACCGACATTCGGGAATCTCACATCGGTAATCCGGAAGGAAGCAAGCACGTGGTGACCGACCGAGATACCTGCTTGCCCGTTCAGCAAGTTTCATTCGCAGACGCGCTGGTCGCGACGTTGACGGCGAAGTTCGTCCGCGCTGTCCACATGGACGGAATCGACCACCAGCATGTAGACGCGATTCTGCGTGCTGGCTTCCCCACGGTGACGCATCGCCGCCAGTCCCTGGTGTGGGACATCGATGAGCACGTGTTCGTGGACCATAGTGCCGGAGTCGGCGTTCGCGTGTTGGCCCGCTGGGACGATCGAACAGGCCGCACACAGGCTCACATCGCCGAGATCGGCGGGATAGGCTTGTGGGACAACATCGTCGCCTACTTCGCGGAGTGGGAGTTGGCTGGTCGCCCCCTACCCGCGGACAGTTCCGCCGTGACGTGGTCACCGCGCGCCCGTTCGAGGTGAGGCGAGCTCCATGGCCGGATACGCCGCGCTGCAGACCGTGCTCGCCATCTTCTCGGCTGCATGCCTTGTCGTCACAATCATCGCAGGGCAACGATCCATCAGCCGTGCTGAGGAAGCTGCAGCCAGGGCACGTTCCTTGCTGCGTAAGCAGCCAGAGTCCGCTGCGGGCACACCAAGACCTGAGACTCGCCCACGCGGCCGTCATCGTCTGAGCGAGCAGCAAAATTCGTGGCCGTAACGTGGTTGTCCAGTGTGACTGACGCTGACGAGTCAGTCGAGTTGCTTGATCATCACGTCGAAGATCGGGCTTCCTGGCAGCGGATTCCGTTTTTGGGCAACCTTGTGCCAGCCCCAGACACGATAGGCGTGCTGCGCTGGAGCGGCTGCGGGCAGAACGGTCAAGGTGGCTCGTTCCTCAGTCCGGCCAGCCAGCAACAGATCATGCAGGTGCCTCGCGATGCCCCGCCGACGCCAAGACGACAGGACGACGAGCTCGACAACGGCGAAGGTACGTCCCGGTCGTTCGTCGACCAGGTCGGGAGGTACCTCGGTGATCAGGTTATGCCACCATGGAGTGGTGGGCCGCAAGGTAACCCCGAAGATGAAACCGACGATCTGGTCCGATTCCGTCACACGGGCTGCGACGAGGTCGAAGCCCGGATCCTTCACCTGGCCGGCGAAGCGTTGCCTAAACAGTTCGACTTGCTCGTCGCCCCAGTTGTAAGGGGTCTCGCTGTAGACACTCAGGTACACGTCACTGAGTGCGTCAAGGTGCGCAAGCGCTTCGTCGGGACCGAGATGTACGTACTCGATGTCATCGGGCGCTGTCGGCAAGGAGTTCATCCTGTTTCTCCGGCGCCACCCGCGCCAGGTAGTCGGCGAGTTCATTGTGGAATTGCTGGACCTGTGACGCGCTCGCACACCGGGACATGAGTACCTGATGCAGGTCGACCAGCCACTTGGTGACCACTGCGGAGGTCATCGGCCCCATGCTCGCCAACGCGTTCGATGCTATCCGTACAGCTTCATCAGGCTCGTCCTGAGCAATCCGCACCTTGCTCAACCGAATGCTGTCCAACATCGCACTACGGCTGTAGCCTGACTCGCGAGTTTCAATGCTGGCAAGGGTGTACTGCTCGGCTTCGGACGCGTACCGGCTGGCGTGACCTCGGCTGGTCTCTTGCAGTGCAAGTTGAATGTACGTATTGGCGGCAAGACAGCGGACCTCTGCCGCAGTCATGTAGTGCAGCCAGTCCGGCCTGTGGTCCGGCGTTGCGGTGTGGAACACTTCGACGCACGCTTCAGCAGCTCGGCGAGCATGTGACGATTCGCCGCTGCCGAGATGCGCTAAGGCACGAGCCTCCAAACCGTACAGTTCCGACCGGACAAGAGGATTGGCCTGCCTCGGCAGTGCGGACAACGCGGTGCGCACAATGCAGAGACTGTCGTCGTAGTTGCCCAAGGCTGTCGACAGCTGCGTCATGTCACCGACGATCTTCGCGCCGAGTTCGGGCGCATCAGCGTGGTGAGCGGCGTGCAAGCCGAGCATCTGATACTTCTGGGCCTGCTGGTGAAGGCCGTCATCGTAAGACATCCACGCCGTCAACTGCAGCAACTCCGCGGCAACGTGGAACTGACGGCGACGCATGTCCTGGTCGACCACAGAGGCTCGGTCCATGAGGCTCTCCGCGGTCGCATTCAGCTGACCAATGACTGCTTTGCGATGTAGGCCACCGCTACCCGCGCTGTCCCAACGGCGGAAGTAGGACACAGCCTTCTCGATTTCGTCCAAGTTCTCCCGGCCCGTGCCCAGCTGCGATCGCGGGGTCATCGGCATGGCCGCAGCCCACCGTCGAACCGGGGACACCAGCGCGGCGCCTGACAAGGCGGCCAAGCCTACGAGGACCTCGCGTCGGGCGGCCATGTCGTCAGCGGTCGACTTGTGGATGATCTCGGCCGTATCCAGTGCCGACATGGGGAAATTCGATGGGTCAGTTTGCTCCGTCTTCGTCAACCTCGTGGCGAACTCGTCCCGCTGCTCTGACGATGCGGCTTCGAGCAAACGGTTGAGGACATCCTGGGTCACCGTCTGCAAGGTGATCCCAGGGCCGCGACGGGCCCACTCCGCGACAGTGCTGGCGCCGACCTTCAACGTGGCGGCGTACTTTCGTTGACTCATCCCAAGTACGTCCCTGAGGATCGAGGCCTCCCGGCCTGTCCAAGGGCGAACTGTTGTCATCGCTGTCCCGACCCCGCCATTCGAGCCTTGCTGCGTAAGCGACACCCACATCGAGCGACTGGTGCCACGAGTGCGCAGAACCGTATCTCAATTGTCGAGAATACCAGCTGATGGCTGGGTTCCGTCACCTGTCACAGAGGTTCAAAAAGTCGTTCTACAGCTGAGCATGGCTGGAGCAAAACCGGAGCGCTCAATCCCTTCCGCGAACGTGCCCGACCAGACAAAGTGATCACGAGCAACGAGATCCACGTATCCGAGCCTGGATCATCCGAGCGGAGAAGGTTCTTCACCGGTAGCGACATGAGTTCGAGGTAACGATGGCTATGTCCGAGTGCAACGAACGCCGGAAGGTCGACGCCGCCATCACCGAGGTGACGAAGGAGCACCCCGTCCTGCGGCTTGACGGAGAGTCCAACCTGTACGGTCAGGTGAACTCGGAGATCTTGAAGTTCGACGAATGGGTGAACACGACTCGCCGTGGACTGCTCGCGTTCGCGATCCGCGACCAGCCTCCCAACTTTGACGGTCTCAGCGCGTTCGACGCGCAGGCGCACGGACGCGTCTCAACCAGGTCGACATTCGACGCGCTTGCGGCAGTGTGGCGTCCGTCCGGATGCGACACTGACGAGTATCTGTCGCATGTGGTCAACCATGAACGTCCAGGTGATGTATCAGGACAAGATCACGAGGCGCGTGGGTTCGCAGCGCTTCGCTTCCGGGGATACTCGCTTCCTGCTTCGCCGATCGACGTACAGGTGTCCAGGGCCGGAGTTCGTGGACAGTTCCATGCGTTCGCGTCGGCAATAGGAACCCAGAACGATGACCACACCTCGCTACTCGCGCCGGTTGGGATCGAGAGCTCGTGGTGCACGATGGCCGATGCGCAAGCTGGATGCGTATGTCTCGTTGACGACCTCACCGCCACTACCCTCGCCCAGTGGCTCTCGCGTGACGGTGGTGATGGGCCACGTGCCGTCTACGTACCGCTGGTGAACTCTCTCACCGGGCAGGTCCTCACCCGGCGACGGGCGTACGGCCTTGCCCGGGTGGTACTGCGCCACAATCACAAGTACCCGCACCAACCGGTGTTCGTGTTCGCAGACGACTCAGCGATCGACACTTGTCACTCCGAAGTCGTCGAATCCGATATCCAACCGATCGGCGCGGTCACTGGCGCCGACATCGGCGAGCCGACCTGGGGCCGAATGTCGGACTGGACCCTCAGCGTCATCTCCCCACACCTCGCCCTTCCGACTTCCCCCATCGCGTTCGCCATCACCCACAACAAGTGGCTGCGTCAATCCATGGAATGTTGGAACAACAGCTTGGGTTACGCCAGCACATGCGCTCTCGACGAACTAATCGCCGCCGCAGCGTTCTGCCTCGTCCCCAAGCACTGGTTCGACGAGATCAACGACCACACCGCGGACAACCTCCACAAGCTCCGCGCCGCCGTCCTCGACTTCAACACAGCGGAGTTCGGGTTCGACGGCTTGGCCGTATCCGATCAGGCAGCCGGCGGGTGGCACACCGCGCTCTACTTCTCCCCGCGGCTGTTCCCGCATCCTGTCGAGCAGAGCTTCGACGCGTTCCGAACTCTCTTGAACTACCACTGCCCGGTATCCGGCTCCAAGCGAGTCGCTCTGTTGCCAGGCGAGGTACTGAGCTGGTCCCACGACCCACAGGCGATCGAGCCCTGGCTGACTATCCGGGTCAACTTGTCGGCTCCCACTGAGGACTTCGAGGACTTTGTATGGCAGCTCGGTGTAGCCACGGCATCGCTCTGGAGGAAATCCTGGACAGCAGCTCAGTCGCTCAAAGGTTCCGGCCAGGATCGTGACGCCACGTCCTGCCACACACCCGGGTAGACGCCTGCCCCGACGGGACAGGGCTCCGGATCTCGGCACCGCACCGATCCGTTGAGACCACCCCGAAGTGCGTCACCCACCGGTCCGCATGGCCGAGGCCGCTCCGCGACCGTGCGGACCGGACCACAGTTGCCGTCATTGCACATGACGGAATAGCAATACTCAATCATCGAAGGAGTTCGACATGACCAACCCGACGATCCAGTCCGCTGTGGACACGAAGACTGATGACTTGACGGAACTGCAGCCTCCAACCAGCGAGGCGGGCTTTGCCGACTTGGTGGCCGAGATGGTCGCAGACCAAGCACCTCGGTTGTTCGCAGTGGTGCTCGAGCTCGGCACCCAGGTCGATGCCCAGATCGTCGCATGGGGCATCGCATTCGAAGAGAGTGCCTACATGGTCACGGTCGACGGCCGGAACCAGTACGCCTTGGCCAACGCCGAAGCCGCACTGAAGTACGTACGCAGCGACGCGAACATCACTTCAAGCCTGGTATGGGCAACTCCGGCAGTGCACACGCAGGAATAGAGCCATCCATCACGAAGCGATGACGGGCCTCAGCAAGTCCCGTCATCGCCCAATCCGTCCACAGTAGCCATTCCGCCAAACAGGCCACTGCACAGAACTCGCGACACGCCATGAGCCCAACACCCTGTCGTCCGTCATTCAAACGCCGCAAGCTCGGCGCCAAGCTCCGTGAGATGAGAAAACGGTCAGGACTCAACCTCGACGATGCAGCACTCCGCCTCGACAAGACCAGGAGTGCTTTGCACCGCATCGAAACGGGCGAAGGGAAACCCGACGTTCACGTGGTCCGTTCGATGATGGATCTCTACGAGCACTACAGTCCTGCATTGCTCGACGAAGTCCGCGATGCGCTGAAACCGCCGTGGTATGAGAAATACGGCGTGAAAAACCGGTATCATGTCGACGTCGAGACCGAGGCCGCGACGGTATGGGACTTCTCAACACTGATCGTTCCGGAGCTCCTGCGAACCACACAATACACGCTGGCATTGCTCAATTGCCGGAACCATCCCGCACCTCAGAACGAAGCGACAGTCCAACAAGTTCGCCAAAACCGGCTCACCGATAGCAACCGTCCGTTGAAACTGATCGCCGTCATCGACGAGCTGGTATTGCACCGCACAGTCGGCGGACCCGAGACAATGCACAACCAGCTAAGGCATCTTGTGGAAGCCGCTGCGCTGCCAACCGTCGCTCTACACGTACTTCCGAGGAGCAAGCAGGTTCATTGGGCAGCCGCGGGAGCGTTGACTCTTCTGACGTTGCCAGACTCGGACGGCCCTGAGCTGCTTCACGTTGACCATCTGACCGGGCCGCTAGACATAGACGATCAAGGGAAGGTGCGGGAGGCTCACAACGTCCTTGAGCATCTGCGCAATAGGGCACTTAGCCAACGCGAATCGATCACACTGATCGAACGCATGGTCGTCGAACAGCGGTACACGGACGAGGGCGAGGAGTGCGAATCGCAGACTGCGATCAGCTTGTGCTGATCGCGTCGTCAACAGTGGAAGCAGTCGACAACACCTGTTCGAGACCGGTGAGTTGGATGATCCGGCGCACGCGGTCGCCGATGACGATCGTCAACGTCCCGGCTTGCGCCTGAACGCGGTTGTGAGCCGCGATCAACGCCGAGATGCCGAGGGACGACATAAACGTCACCCCTCGCAGGTCCAGCACGAACTGAGCCGCAGGCTCACGGAGCACGTTGTCGATCTCCTCGGTCAGATCTCGTGCCGTGGCCAAGTCGATTTCGCCGTGCACGCTGAGGACTCGGGCACCGCCGCGCTGGTCAAGCTCAAATCGCACGTCTTGAGGACCTTCTGCTTGCACGTCGACTCCGTCCAAATGCGAGCTGTGGTCAGCCACGACAAGGTAACAGCTACCAGTACGCACGCCCGCCGCTCACCCCGAACTCCCGCGGACGTCACCGATCGTGACCAGGCATGCCGCGAAGGCTTCCGCTGCATCCTGTCGTTCACCAGATCGTGCGGGATACCGAGGAGTAACACTGCGTCTTCTCTGCTCGATCTTCCGCGTACACATTCTGGGGACGTGTTTGGAGGCAGTAGCGTGAGGGGTACGCGGTTCAGGTACAGCATGGGGCGACTGATCAGTACGAGAGCCGAAAGTCCGCGCACACAGGAGACTCGCTGCTCGGCACGTTGCTGTGGCTCAAGCTCGTGATGTACCGGCCGCATCTCCTTCCGGTGTTCGCACCCCAGGACGTCACACGGCAAGTCGAAGCACTGGCCGGACAGGTAGCTGACCTGTTGTCGAGGCCAGAGCACCAGAACGCACCGAGTGAAGTCGTCGGAGCCGCCAATGAGGTACTCGACGCTTGCTGCCAGTTCGTCGAGCGATGGACCGAGCAGATTCGGGGAGCCGAAGCGTTCGAGGCCGACGTCACCCAACTACGGGCCTGCTTGAGTGAGATTGATCGTCGGTTTTCGCTGGATGTCGTTGCAGTCCGACGCGACGCGACCTTGCTGGTGGCTCTGGAGTGCAGTATCGATCTGTGACAGTCCACCGGCTCCGCGACCATCATGTTGATGTCCGGATCCTTGGGATAGGTGTCCTTGCGGGCGTTCGGCGTGCGTCGACAGACTACGCCTGTGACGACGAACGGGACCGGTGACGTGATCGTCGCCGTGTCCGACGGAGTATTGCTGCTCGATGTGGCCGGTCCGGTCCAGGTCCTTAACGACGCCGGTGGATACCGGGTGCGGCTGGCTTCGTTGGACGGGCGACCTGTCCGCGCTGATGTCGGTATCTCGCTGAGCGTCGACCTCTCATTGTCCAGTTTAGACGTCGCAGTGGATACGCTGATCGTGCCGGGATACCCACGGCATGAGCTCGGCACCGTGGCGCCCGCGTTGGCCGACAGCGTGCGGCGGATGGCCTCTCGTGCCCGGCGGGTGGTCTCTGTCTGCACTGGTGCGTTCGTGCTCGCCGAAGCAGGGCTGCTCGACGGTCGGCGGGTCACGACGCATTGGGAGGCCTGCGCCGAGTTCGCGGCACGGTTCCCACAGGTCACGGTGGATCCCGACGCCATCTACGTGCGGGACGGCCCGATCGTCACCTCGGCAGGCGGCAGTGCTGGGATCGACCTCGCACTGGCACTTGTCGGCGAAGACCTCGGTGAGGACAGGGCCCGCGCGGTCGCGAAGTACCTGGTCGTGTTCCTGCAGCGGCCCGGCGGTCAATCCCAGTTCAGCGCCTTCGGCGCCGTTGCCACGCCCAGTAACGCCACTTTGCGTCGGGCGATCGACCTGGTGGTGGCCAACCCGTCCGGTGATCATCGTCTGACCACGATGGCCGCCGAACTCGCGATCAGCGAGCGCCACCTGACCCGCCTGTTTCGCCGCGAGTTCGGAATGACGCCCGGCCGGTTCGTCGAACGGCTCCGAGTCGAAGCGGCACAGGCCCTCCTGGAATCCGGCGACGCTGCCATACCGACTGTCGCCAGCCTGTCCGGCTTCAGCTCGCCGGAGACGATGCGCCAAGCGTTTCTGCGAGTGCTCGGCGTCGCGCCATCGACCTACAGACATCGCTTTCGCCTGGCCAACGACAGGGCCGCGCCAGACCTTCAGATTCGAGGAATGTGACCATGACGTCCCCTACATCCCGCCGCACCGTGCTCGCTGCCGGTCTCGCCGGCACCGCCACCGCGCTGACCGGCTCGCCGGCCGCCGCTCAACCCGACGCACCCGCGCCCGCCCAGGCTAACCTGTCCTTCCCGTCGACTCGGCTCACCCGCGAGGCCCGGCACCTGGTCAGCCGCACGCAGGAGACCTACCTGCGCAACCACAGCCTGCGCAGCTTCCTGTTCGCCCGAGCGGCGGCCGAACAGGCGGGCCAACAGCCAGGCCAGGACTACGACGTCGAGCTGACCTTCCTGATCTGCGCGCTGCACGACATGGGACTCACCGCGTCGGCCAGCAGCAACCAGCGGTTCGAAGTCGCCGGCGCCGACTTCGCCGCGCAGTTCCTCGAACAGCGAGGTGTCACCGACAGCCGTGTCGACACCGTCTGGGACGCGATCGCTCTGCACACCTCCCCCACCTACCAAGCTTCCCCGGTGTTCCGGCGTCGCCGCGCGCCGGAGATCGGCATCGCCATCGACGGAATCGGTATCGACGTGGTCGGCATCAACGCGATCGGCGGCCCCGACACCCTTCCACCCGGCTACGTTGACCGCGTGCACGCCGTGTATCCCCGTCTCGGTGGCGCCCGCACGCTGACTGATGCGATCGTTCGGCACGCGATGTCCGACCCGCGTAAGGCCCCGCCGATGACCTTTCCCGGCGAAGTGCTCCACCAGCGGCGCCCAGACCTACCGTACCAGACCTGGGACATGATTTTGGACGCCGCCGGATGGGGTGACTGAGACGCGGCCTGGCGCGTTCCTCGTCTGCTACTTTCGCGGCACATCGTCGGCCGTGAGAAACGGAGTCAGCAGCGCCAAGGTCTGCTCGGGCAAGTCGTCGTGCAGCGAATGCCCGCCATGTGGCAGAACATGAGCGTCCACAGTGGGCAGTCGGGTGGTGAACCGCTCGATCAGGCGCACCGGGAAGTACCGGTCGTCGGTGCCCCACATCAAAAGAACAGGCGCTTCAACGAGGTCCAGGTGCTGTTCCGTTGTCCGCCACTGCACCGACCGCTCTACGCGCAGCATGTCGCTGAGCCGAGCGGCTCTGCGGTGCGGTGACCGTATCGTCCGGAGGAATTCGTCCACACGATCGATCGGCACGTGTTCCTGATGGGTGAAGGATTTGCGCAGCATGTGCCGCACCGCGGTCGCGGTCATGAATAGAACGGCGAGGTCGCCGACGAGCGGAAGCCGTGCGAAGCGAAACTCCCACGGGTCCTTGACGTCGATGCCGGCTGGCGCGATCAGCGCCAGCCGGACTACACGTTCGGGGTATAGCTCGGCGAAGCGCAGCGCGAATCCTCCACCCCACGAGTGTCCGACGATCGCCGTCCGAGTGACGCCCACGGCCTCAAGAAAGCCGCCGATGGATCGAGCTATGGCGTCGACCCCGAAGGGGAAGGTTCGATCGCGGATCTCGGTGCGGCCTTGCCCTGGTGGGTCCAACGCGTAGACGGTGTGGTGTTGCGCGAGCGCGCCGATCATCGCCTGGAAGGTGAGTTTCCACCCACCGGCGCCGGGCAGCAGCAGGACCGGCGGCCCGGTTCCGGCACGGGCGTAGTGGAAACGGGCTGCCGTGGTATCCACAAAGGTCTCCTGGATCGGCCCGCCTTGTGGCTGTCCGTCGCTTACGTGGCTCACGCGCTCTCCTCCGAGCCGAACATGTCGTCCAGTCCAGCCGGACCGAACCCTACCCTAAATCGAACACTCATGTTCGCTTTATTGTTGCGGGTCGGTCGACGGAAGACGTAGCGCGTGTACGAACGCCGCCCCGGCCAGTGCGGCGACAGCGGCCGCTATGAAGGCGTCCGCGCCGTTCTCGGCCGGTTCAGTGAAGTGTCCTGCGACGATCGTGCCCAGGCCGTAGCCCACCCACATGAAGGTGTTGAGCCAGGCGAAGACTTCGGTGGTGTGGTTGGCAGGTGCTTGTTGGGCCAGCAGAGTTGGTAGCACAGTCTCGCGAAGGCCGGTCAGGAACCCCGTTCCGATAATCAACAGCGTCAGTACAAGAAGGGTTGGCGCTGCGGCGTCGGCGAGCAGGACCAGGCAATCGGCGAGACAGGCGACGACCAGCAGACGTCGGTCGTTCAGTGGCCATGTTCGGGCTCCGTATACGAGTGCTCCGGCAATCGTGCCTGCGGACAGTAGTCCCATGAGTAGCCCCGCTGCGTTGACCGAGCCGAAGTTCGCCGCAGATGCAGCCGTGGCGATTCTCAAGCAGCCGAATGTGAAGGTGCCAGAGGCCGCGATCAGCAGCAGGATCAGCGTTGATCGGTGGCCAAGCGGGCCTGCGAGACGGCGGAGCCGACGCACGGCGTCCACACTGGAAGGTGATGACAGCGGAGATTGCCGGGCAGCGTGAGACCCGAGGAGAAGGGCAGCGCCGACGACAACGGCAGCGCCGCCAATGCCGACGATCATCTCGGTAGGCATGGCGAGGCGCAGCAGCGACACCAGGACAGGTCCGATGACGAACATCAACTCGTTGGTCACATTGTCCACCGCGTAGGCCGGGCCGAGTGACGTCGAGGGGACCAAGCGTGGCCACGTGCCTCGGATGATGGGTGATGCGGGCGGATTGGTGGCCCCGACCAGGGCGACACTTGTGAGCAGAACCCAGTTTGGCGTCGGCATCGCCAACACGAACACGAGCATGCCGTACGTGAGTGTGTGCGCGATGAGACAGCCAACGAGTACGCGCCGGGCGCCGATCCTGTCGACCAACCTCCCTCCGATTGGGACACACAGCGCGAGCGCGAGGGCGTGGCTGGCCAGCGCGAGCCCGGCCACACTGTAGGACCCGGTTTTGTCGAACACCGCGAGCAGCAGCGCGAGACTGAGCATGGGCGGGCCAAGCCTGGTGAGGATCGCTGCGCCGACTATCTGCGGGACGCCTCGGTGAGTCAGCAACTGACGGTAGGGCGTGAGCATGGACCTACTCCGTGTTGCGCTGTCTACCGGAGTCGCGTTCGGGTACCGAAGGTCGCGATCAGCAGCGCGGCCGTGAGCAGCGCTGCGGCTGCGAGAAATGCCGCCACGTAGCCGCTGTTCAACGCGGCATCACTGTCCGGATGTGGTTGGGCGGCGGTGACGACGACGGCGATCACGTTCAGCACGGAGACACCCGCGGCTCCGCCGACCTGCCCCATGGCATTGGTGAGCGCGCTCGCCACACCGGATTCGTTTGTTCCGATGCCGGACAGCGCGAGGCTGACGATGGTGGTGAGTGTCGCGCCGAAACCGACGCCGGCGACCACCTGCACGGGCAGGACCAGAGCCCAAAAGGGAGTGTCCACTTGAAGCAGTGCCATCGCGGCCACGCCGACCACAGCCACCAGCAGGCCCATGATGACAACCCGGCGTGGCTGCCAGCGTGAGACTGCGCGTCCGGCAGCGGCCGAGCCGAGGAGGATTCCGATCCCGATGGGCACGAACGCCAGACCCGTGGTGAAGGCCGAATAGTCCTTGACGACCTGCAGGTAGTAGGTGAGCAGGAGATAGAACGCGTAGGCCGCGGCGTTGACCATCAGGATGATGAGGAACGCACTGCCCCGGATGCGGTCAACCACGATCCGCAGCGGCATCATCGGTTCGGCAGACCGACGCTCAATGAGGACGAAGGCGACGAGCAACACCAGGCCTGCGCCGCTGCATCCCACGGTGACGGGAGCCAGCCACCCGTCGACCGCGACGTTCGAGATGCCGTAGATCAACGACCCCACGCCCAGGGTCGCGGTCAGGACACCAGCCAGATCGAAGCTCGCCGATCGCGTCGAGGTGCTTTCCTCCAGCCAACGCAGGGCCAGAATCAGCACGACCAGGCCCAGTGGCAGGTTGATCAGCAGGCACCAGCGCCAGGAACCGGCCGTCAGCACGCCGCCGAGAACCATGCCGACGACTCCTCCGCTGCCTGTTGCCGCTCCGAAGATCGCGAAGGCCTTTGCCCTGGCTCTGCCCTGCGGAAAGACCGTGGTGAGAATCGCGAGGCCGGCCGGCGCGAGGAATGCGGCCGCGATCCCCTGCGCGGCTCGCGCGGCGAGGAGCATCGACTGATCGGCTGCCATTCCGCCGAGGACGGATGCCACCGTGAACCCGGCCAAGCCCGCCAGAAAAGTCTTTTTCCGGCCGAACACGTCCGCCACCCGTCCGCCGAGGAGGAGGAAACTGCCGAAGGCGAGCGAGTAGCCGGTCACTACCCACTGCTTGATCGAGTCGGCCATATCCAGGTCGGCCTGAGCCGCTGGTAGCGCGATGTTCACTATCGATGCGTCGAGCACGACGAGTAACTGGGCTGCCACGACCACTGCGAGCGCAGCCCGGGCCTGCCGCGATTCGAATTGAGCCGCCGCACCCGAGGCTGCCGCGTTGACCTGCTCCTGCTCCATCCCAACCCCCATTCGCTACTTAGTGACATACTGTCACAAAGTCGTCGTAGCTGGCCAGCGGATGTTCCTGTGTGCTGGTGAGGGGTCGGTCAGTCGCCGTTCGCCAGGCTGCGCACGCCGTCGAGGAGGATCCCCAGCTTCTTCTCGAACTGGTGGACAGGCGGACGGAGGATGATCTCCGCGAAGGCATCGCGCAGCGGCGCCGCATATGCGTCCAACCAGGGACGCATCAGCTCCACACGTCGCTGGCGTACACCGTCCACCACGCTGACCGTGTGCGGTTGCCCATCGGCGGCAGAGGCACCGGAGACAGTGGGTTCGGGAGCCGAGGTGGCGCCCAGGAACGCCTGCGTGACCAGTTCGCCGAGCATGTCGATGACGAGGATCGCATCGTCCGCATCGAAGCCGGAATCGAGCAAGGCGAGCGCTGACCGGTTCGTGACCACAACCAGCGCCTCGGAGGTCGTGCGCAGCGTGGACACCTCCAGCGCCAGGCCACGGTGTACCTCATACAGCGTCCAGAAAGACCATGCCGTCGCCGTCAGAAACTCTCGCCAGTCCTTGCAGGGTTCAGGCCATTGCACCGAATCGACACAGTGGTCGATCGCGGCGGACGCCAGAGCGTCCCGGCTGCCGAAATAGCGGTAGAGCGTGGAGTGCGCGACGCCAAGGTGAGAGCCGACCGCCGACATGGTCAGCCGATCGAAGCCGATCTCGATCGCTGCCCGCACGATCGCCTCACGGTCGACCAGCGCGGGTCGCCCCATCCGCGGCCTGCCGGCATTGGATCTGCCCATTCCCACACCTCCACCTACATCGTCACACCGCTGAGTCGAATGATCCAGCAGAGAGCGTTGCGCCCGGCCACCGCCCGGCGTGTGACGGCGGCCACTGACGAAGGACTTGACCGATTACCCTAGGGGGGTATGGTATCCGGCACCGGCTCGAATCGGCCGGTCACCGGGAAGCGTTGCCAAGAGGAATGGCTATGACACAGGGAAACTACGGACGGGACGCGGGATGGACGGTCGCGCGGCGATGTCGCGGATGCCAGTACGGGTCCTGCCCATAGGTGCGGATCCGACCAGGAGCGCGAACGACACGTATACCCCCTACCCGTACTAAGGAAGTACAATGTCAACACCATCTCCAGTTCACCCGCGCCGCTGGCTGGCGCTTCTGGTGATCGCGGCCGCCCAGTTCATGGTGATCATGGACACCTCGATCATCGGCGTCGCACTTCCGGACATGCAGACCGAACTCGGTTTCTCCCAAGAGAACCTGTCCTGGGTCTTCAACGCCTACGTGATCGCCTTCGGCGGCCTGCTCCTGCTCGGCGGACGGCTGTCCGACCTGCTGGGCGCCCGCCGGGTGTTCGCCGCAGGATGGGCGGTCCTCGCTATCGGCTCACTGGTGGCCGGCTTGGCGGGCTCGGTACCCGTCGAGCTGATCGGCCGTGCTGTGCAAGGCGTCGGTGCGGCACTCATCGCGCCAGCAGCCCTGACGCTCCTGATGATGCTGTTCGGCAGTAACCCCAAGGAACTCCCCAAGGCGCTTGCCATCTACGGCGCGGCCGCACCGGCCGGCGGGACCGCCGGAGTTTTCCTGGGCGGGGTGATCACCGAGTACGTCAGCTGGCCGTGGGTGTTCTACATCAACATCCCGGTCGCACTGATCACGTTGTTCGCGGTGCCACGGCTGATGCCCGCCACCGGTAGGCAGCACGGATCGATCGATGTCCTGGGTGCCCTCACGGTGACCGCCGGCCTGGCCGGTGTGGTGTACGCCATCGTCCGGGCTCCCGAAGTGGGCTGGGGTTCGGCGGAAACTGTGCTGGTACTGGCGGCAGCCATCCTTCTGTTGGCGATTTTCGTTGGTATCCAGGCGAAACGACGGCAGCCGCTGATGCGACTGAGCATCTTCCGCACATCCAACCTCGCAGCCGCGAACATCGCACAACTACTGCTCGGTGGCGCATGGATCCCCATGTGGTTCTTCCTGAACCTCTACCTCCAGCAGGTTCTGCACCTGGGTGCGTTCGCGAGTGGCTCGGCACTGCTGCCGATGACGGTGACGATCATGATCGCGATGACGGTGGTGGCACCGCGCCTGCAGGGCAGGTTCGGCGCGAAGCCGTTGATCGTGACGGGTCTGCTTGCCTTGGCTGCGGGCTTGTTCTGGTTGTCGCTCGTGCGTCCTGACGGGTCATTCTGGGTCGACGTGCTGCCACCGTCTCTTGTGGCCGCGATCGGCATGGCGCTGGCGTTCATCCCCTCCTTGGGGACTGCGATCTCCAGCGCTCGCCCCGAGGAAGGCGGCCTGGCCTCGGGCATCGTGAACACCAGCTACCAGGTCGGCTCCGCTCTGGGGCTGGCTGCGATGACCGCGGTTGCCGCCTCGCTGGGTGCCAGCCAGTTGGGTAACCCGGGATCGTTGACGAACGGATTCTCGGCAGCGTTCATCGGTGCAGCGGCGATCGCGGTTGTTGGCGGATTGCTAGCGGCTCTTACCGTGCGTACACGGCAGCCGGAAATGGCGGACGCCGTCCGGAAGTAGCCCGCCGTGTGTGCCGCGGGCTTCCAGCGGTGCACACGTTGGTCGAGAAGTACCGACAAACCGAGATTGACACGTGGCGCCCACTACCTGGTGGGCGCCACGGTCATTGATCGAGATCAGTGGGAACGACCGGATGCTCCGCGTCGTTCACGGAGATGCCTTTGCCGGTTGGAATGTCGATCAGGTCGAGGACCTTGTGAAGGTGGTGCACGCCTGGCGGTAGTCCGACAGCTGCGCGGGCGGTGATCGCCGCGATCATCGCTGTGGCACGGGATTGGTTGCGGCCCGTGGCCCACCGGGTCGTGCCGTCGTGGCCGCGTGCGAGGACGAGCCACCGGTCAGTTCCTGGCAGGTTCACACCTCGCGGCGCTTTCGACGCTGCGGGAACCCATGTCAGCACGGCGAGCGCCGTTGTGGCCAGCCGGGAGTCCAGGCCGAAGTAGGTCCGTACTGGCACTTCGAGGTCGCGACTGAGCGAGTGCTGGTCGGAGAAGTTCGCTCTGTACAGCCGTCGACGGCCGTACATCGGTAGGTTGAACTGCCGTGGGCGCGTGTAGTTGCGAACGCTCTGACCGCGGTCGTCGAAACGACTGCCCAGCAGCCTATAAGACCATGCGGTGGCGGCGGCGCCATGCTGCTCACCTGCGCCAAGGACGACGGCCAGGTCGATCGGTCCGCCTGTGGTCTCGTGGACGGCGGCCGCGAGAAGGTTGGCCAGCCCGGGAGCGAGTCCCACATCCACGATCACCGGACGCGGCAGATCGAGCCTCCCCAGGCTGGCAATATACGAGCTTGTCGCCGTGACATCGACGAACGCGGCGCCGCTTTCGGCAGCCAGCAAGGCAATCTTCGGGTCTTCCAGCCCAGAAGCGTTGATTACAACATCCACATCGGACAGCGCGAGGCGGTATGAGCGGAGATCCGGCTCCCGTAGATCGACCACCGCCTGCGCGCGCGTAGCGTCGCGGCCAGCTTGCACCGCGACATCTCCGTACTCATGCAACTCGGTCACCAGGTGACGGCCGACGGCGCCGTAGCCGCCGAGTATCAGCGCCTTCATCACACGATCAAGACTAACTCATACATCACTGTTCGAGTTAGCGGCGCAGCTCTGCACGCCGGACGCGGCATATGTCCCGCCGGTATACGCGGAATGACAGTTTGGAGAGTTATGCCCCAACGAGATGACCACCGAGCGTGCCTGATCCACTCCGCACTGGTACCGTCAGATTACGATGAGGATACGGGGAGCTAACGTTCACCGCCGACGCTTGCGGGTGTCGGTGGTGTTCCTCGTTGTTGCCTCGCTTCTGTGGCTGCAGGCCGCGATGTGCGCTCCTGGTCTCCACCACGTCGGTCACACGACGCACGCCGCGATCGAGGGTTCTGCCGGCGAGGAGCATCCAGACGATGTACAAGGGTGTCACCACGACGACCGGCATTCCCACTCGATCGCCTATGTTCCAGCCGCACCCGCGCGGCCGTCCGGCGCCGTGGACATTCTGCTCGCCGTCGTGGCCATCGGGCTACCGCTTACGAACGCTCGTACCCGCTTGACGCGGGACCACAGCTTGTGGTCGACGAGTCGGCGTCGATGTCGGCCTGGGCGCGCACTCCTGATCGATCTCTGCGTCGCACGGCCCTAGAAAGGCCTCGCTGCGCCGAGCCGTCAGACGACCCACCCGGGGGACTGTCCTGGGTCGTACTCGCGCGGCTCCGATGCGGCACCACCGACGTCTTCCGTCCGCGCTGCGTACGTCGCAGCACGTCATCGAGAGATCTCACAGGACTGATGAACACACTGCTTACCGCGCCGTTCTCGGCGCCGGCTTCCCCGGCCCAGCTGCTGACCTCGGCGGTCAGCTGCCACTCCCCTGCCACCGCTGTCGGCAACACGCCGGTGTTGTGGATCGGGGAGCCGTTTGCTCCGGTCGGGCGCGGTTTCTGGGCCAAGCTTGAGGGTCTCAACCCGGGTGGCATGAAAGATCGTCCTGCCTTGCACATGGTGACTAAGGCCAAGGAGCGCGGTGACCTGGCTCCGGGAGCCAGGATCGTGGAATCGACCAGCGGCACGCTCGGTCTGGGACTGGCGTTGGCCGGTATCGCTCATCACCATCCGGTCACGCTGGTCACCGATCCCGGCATGGAGCCGATCGTGCGCCGCCTGCTGCGCGCGTACGGCGCCGAGGTGGAACTTGTCAGCGAACCGCACGCCACGGGCGGCTGGCAGCAGGCCCGGCGTGACCGAGTGCAGGAGGTACTCGACAAGTACCCGGGTGCGTGGTGCCCGGACCAGTACAACAACCCCGACAACGTCACCGCCTACTCCTCGCTCGCGCTGGAGTTGGTCGCGCAGCTCGGCCGCATTGACGTCTTGGTCTGCTCGGTGGGTACGGGTGGGCATTCGGCGGGGATCGCCCGCGTGCTGAGGGAGTTCTTCCCCCATCTGCGCCTGGTGGGCGTGGATACGGTCGGATCGACGATCTTCGGCCAGCCCGCGCGCACGCGGCTGATGCGTGGACTGGGATCGAGTATCTATCCCCGCAACGTGGACTACGACGCCTTCGACGAGGTCCACTGGGTCGCCCCTGGCGAGTCGGTGTGGGCGTGCCGGCGTCTCGCCGCGACCCATCACGCCAGTGGCGGCTGGAGTGTGGGCGCGGTGGCGCTGGTCGCGGGGTGGCTGGCCCGCGTGAACGAGCCGCACACCCGGATCGCGGCGGTCTTCCCAGATGGACCGCAACGGTACTTCGACACCGTCTACAACGACGAGTACTGCCAGAAACATGGGCTGCTGGACGTGGAGCCCGCGCCGGAGCCTGACACGATCGGTTCGCCGTCGGATCGTGTCGTCGAGCGGTGGACGCGGTGCGCACACGTGTCGGTTCCCGCTGGAGCGACGCGGTGAAGCGGTTGGTGACCGAGTTCCGGTCGTTCGACCGGCCGAGCAAGCTGTTGATGGTCAACCAGTTCACCATCAACGTCGGCTTCTACATGCTGATGCCCTACCTCGCGGGGTACCTCGCCGGTCCGCTCGGGCTGGCAGGCTGGGCCATCGGCCTGGTGCTCGGCGTCCGCAACTTCTCGCAACAAGGCATGTTCCTCGTCGGTGGCACGCTCGCGGACCGGTTCGGCTACAAGCCGCTCATCGTCGCCGGCTGCGTGCTGCGCACCGCTGGGTTCCTGTTGCTGGGCCTGGTCGATTCGTTGCCGACGCTGGTGATCGCTTCAGCCGCGACCGGTTTCGCTGGCGCGTTGTTCAACCCGGCGGTGCGGGCTTACCTGGCGGCGGATGCCGGTGAGCGCCGCGTCGAGGCGTTCGCGTTGTTCAACGTGTTCTACCAGGGCGGGATCCTGATCGGCCCGCTCGTCGGTCTCGCGTTGACCGCAGTGGATTTCCGGTTGACCTGTCTCGTCGCGGCCGCGGTTTTCGCGGTATTGACGATTCTCCAGGTCCGGGCCCTGCCGCGGCGGGCGAGCACCGAGGAACGCCGGTCGGTGCTGAGCGATTGGCGCACGGTGATGACCAACCGGCCGTTCCTGTTGTTCGCTCTGGTCATGATCGGGTCGAACGTGTTGTCGTTCCAGGTGTACCTGGCTTTCCCGTTACAAGCCAAGGCGATTGCCGGTTCGGAGACGGCCGCGACTGCGTTGGTCACCGCATTGTTCGTGGTGTCCGGGGTCCTCGCGATCGCAGGCCAGTTGCGGATCACTGCATGGGCTCGCCGCCGCTGGCAACCTGGTCGTTGTCTGGTGATCGGCATGGGACTGCTGACAGCGGCGTTCTTGCCACCGATGCTCGCCACGCACTCCGCCGCGGCGCTCGTGCTCGCAGTGGTGTTCCTGACACTGGGCACAGTGGTGGTCTACCCGTTCGAGATGGACACCATCGTGCGACTGTCCGGCAACCGCCTTGTCGCGACGCACTACGGCTTCTACAACACCGTGGTCGGCGTGGGCATCATGCTGGGCAACCTGTTCGCCGGCACGGTGTTCGACCTCGCGCGGGACGCCGGAATGCCCGAGGCGCCGTGGGCAGGCCTGGCAGTGATCGGACTCTGCTGCGCCTTCGGCCTCTACCTGCTGGATCGCAGACGAACATTGGTCACCGAGCCAGTAGCCGCGTAACGACCTGACGCGGGTGGGTGCTGGACACGGGATTCAGCACCCACCCGGGCCACCACACGGATCACGGCGGCCACGTCGGGTACACCTCCTCCGCAGTACTAAGTCCCTTAGGAGGACCTGCTGGCCACGCTGGATCGAGTTGACCGAGGACATAACCACCGATCACACCTAGTACTAGCTGCATTAGTAGACATCGGATCGTTACTTCTTTAGGGTGACGGCGTTCCCCGGGGCCGACTGCCGTCCGCTCCGGACAGCGCTCCGGGGAATACCGCCGTGGGAGTTCGCAGCGAGGCCGGCGGTCGACACCCGAAGGAGATACACGCGACGTGGCGTCGCATAGACTCAAACGCACCCTACGAAGGTCACTGGCGGTCAGTGCGGTCCTCGCGGCCGCCTTGTCGTCCACTCCGGTCAGTGCCCAACCGGCCACACCACCGCCGGACACCAGTTCCGATGCCATGAAGGAGTACAACGACCTCGGGGCCAAGGCGGCCTCGGCCGACGAGGACCTCGCCGACGCAGAGGAAAACCTGAAGACCAGGCAGGGCGACCTGGCCAAGGCGAACAGCGACCTGGCCGCCGCGCGCGGTGCCGAGGACCAGGCCAAAGCCGCCATGACACAGGTCGAAGGCAAGGTCGACGAGTTCACCTCGGCGTCCTTCCGCGGGGCACGCCTCAGCGGGATCTCCGCACTGCTGGTCAGTGGCTCTCAGCAGGACTTCCTGGACCGGATGTCCGCGCTGAACGTCCTCGCGGTCGACAACTCCAACGCCATGCAGCAGATGCGGTCCGCAGTTCAGGCAGCTGACAACGCGCGGGTCGAGGCGGCCAACGCCCAACGCAAGGCACAGGAAGCCACCGACAGCGCGGCGAAGCTCGTCGATGAGGTCAAGCAGCGCAAGGCCGAGCTGGACAAGCGCATCAAAGAGGTCAAGCAGGCGCTGAACAGGCTCAGCCCGACCGAGAAGAAGTCGCTGAGTACCGTCAAGGACAACGGTGCCTACTTCGGACCCCCCGGAGCCGCGAACACCGCTCTGCAGGCAGCACTGGCCAAGCGCGGCTCCGAATACGAATGGGGTGCGACCGGGCCGAAGGAGTTCGATTGCTCCGGCCTGACCAGTTGGGCCTACAACGCCGCAGGGATCAAGCTGCCACGTACCAGCCGGATGCAGTACAAGGTCGGCCGAGCCGTGGCAGCCAACGAACTACAGCCCGGTGATTTGCTGTTCTACGACGACGGCACCGGCAACCCCGACAAGATCCATCACGTGGCCATTTACGTCGGCAACGGCAAGATGGTCGACGCGCCCACCGAGGGCCAACTCGTCGACGTGCGCTCCATGAGAGGCGACGGCCACTTCATCGGCGCGCGCCGCATCGCTGGCTAGCCACACAACTTGGGTCCCGGCCGGGACTTCCACCCGGCCGGGCCCGGCGTCTCCCACCGGAACATCTACTAAGACTGTTAGTAGTATCGTGTGCGATGTCAGACCATGCACGTGCGAAAGGTGGGCGATGACAGCGAGCAGAGCAACACTCCCGGATGCCTTACCGGCCAACTTGCGCTGCCCGGAGTGCACAAGCGCCTTCCACTTCGTTCCTTCGCCGAGCCAGCCTTTGGCCGACGGCACGTTTGGCGTCCTGTCCTGCGGAGAGCACACGTTCCCCGTCATCGACAGCATTCCCGTCCTGCGGTCCGGCCGGATCGACGTTCAAGATCACCTGACCGGCCGAGCGGACGTCGCCGGGCCATCCGTGGAGGAGCTGCTCTACCGCGTACGCGTAGATCCTCTGGAAGCGTTGGTCACCCTGCTGGCATTCCCTCCGTCACTACCGTTCGACCTGGAACGACGCCCCGGATTAAGACTTCCGTTGACCAAGGGCCCAGTGGCCCGGCTGACCGCGCACAAACGCCGCCGACTGGTACGCGGAATGCTCAGGCGCCTCGGCGAGCAGTGCGCCCAGGACTGGCTCGACCTGAGCTACCTCCGTAGCCGCAACGTCGACCGAGAGCTGCACCCCTACTTCCTGAACCGATTCGGCCAGCCTCGATACCTGGCTTCGTTGTCGCTGACGAGCATCCTCGAGGAAGATCCTTTGCCGGTGTTGGATGTTGCGTGCGGATTCGGTCACGTGATGCACCACCTCGCCATCCGCTCCCGTCCACTCAGCACGATCGGCGTGGATCGGAACTTCTTCCAGCTGTGGGTAGCTCGACGTTTCATCGTCCCCGGCGGGCATTACGTCTGTGCCGACGTGTCACGGCCGCTCCCCTTCACAGACGACAGCTTCTCCGCCTCCCTGTGCACGGACGCCTTCCACCTGTTGGACGACAAACAAACGTGCTTCGACGAAATGCGCCGCTGCGCCCGCGACCGCACGGTCGTCGTCGACCGAGTCGGCAATCAGATGGTGGAACCACACGACGGTGAACGCGAACTCGATCCGACAGGCTACGTCGGCCTGGCTCGTGACACCCCATGGCGGATGGTCAGCCAGACCGAACTCGTCGAAGGTTACCTACGCTGCCACGGGCCGCAACTCGCCCGGCAGCGCGACGTCGACGAGTTCTCCGAACAGAAGTGGCTTTCACTGGTCATCACTGACAACACCGCACTGTTTCGAGACTACGGCCGGTTCGAGCGAATGCCCCACAGCGAGGGCCCACTGGGCATCAATCCCATCTACCGGACCATGTCCTCGCCCGATGGACTGAGGTTGGTCTTCGAGTTCCCTTCCACCTGGTACGCGTTCGAGAACGCGGAATCCTTGAGCTATCACGCCACGGCCATCCGGCTCACTGCCGACGAGTTCGAGACCGTCCACAGCGGAAAACGAACCGCGCGTACCGACGAGTTGGTCGAGAAGTACGTGCTTGTGGGCATGCCGCAGCGATACACCCGACCACCAGTGCCAGAGCAGGCATCCTGAGTCGCTTCGGCTGCCAGCACCACACCAGAGCGACTACTGTGCAACAATGTGTACCACGGTGAAGCCGGGATGATGACGGTTGTGTCTTATGTGGAATGACCAGAGCCGGCGGCTGGCGGGAGGGATCAGCGTGGCCGCCGCGACCGCCGCAATCGTCGGGATCCCCACTGATGTCCTGGACACCGACTACTTCACCCGGATGACATCCGTCCGCTGGTGGGAATATCCGGTCCTGACGCTGACCGCGGTGCTGACCGGACTGTGGGCGACGATTCCGCGTGCATCAGGCACGCGTGGCCAGGTGGGAGTCGCGGGAGCTGTCACCACCGTGGTGTTCGCCGTCGCATGCCCGGTTTGCAACAAGATTGTTGTCGGACTGCTGGGCTTGTCAGGCGCGCTGGGCATTTGGGCACCGATGCAACCGATTCTCGCAGCACTGTCATTGGCGGCACTCAGCGCGGCAGTGGTCATACGCTGGCGCCGTCGAACCTGTTCCGCGGGGACATGCCCGCCGTCAGAGCGAACTCCCACCGTTCCGGAGTCCCCGGCGGTGGCCAGTCCTCCGTGACCAGTCCCTTGCGATCGATCTACTAGGTCAGATAGTATGGATTGACTGGTCAGATCCTCCCCCTCGGCTGACGAGTTGTAGCAACCCGACGGACGCCTTCCGACATGGAGGCGTCCGTCGCAATATGAAGGCCTCGATGAGGGTGCGGGTGACAGATATGCTGCTGCGCCTGGCTTTCACTTCGGTGATCGTTGCACCCGCCGCGTTACTGGCCGTGTCAACCGTCAGGCACGCGACCCGCGAAGTCGCGAAGGCGATCTCACACCTTCAGCTCAGCGCTGATGGATGACCCAAGCGCGGCCGACCAGCCCATTCCGACCCTTCCGGTGGGCGGCCGTTTCAGGGGCACACATGGGCCGCCCACCTTCAAGGGAGCTCCGACAGCCGGGAAACCGTCGAGCACTGGAATACTATGCATGGTAGTAACAGAATTGGCAATGACGCTATAACGATCACAATGAGCCCGCATGGCGGCGACTGCCCGAGCGAGCAGGAACGGGTGATCACTCGATGGCGGAGGTCATCCCTGCCGAGAGCACCGACTCCCGGCCGAACGCCGTGTGCCAGACAAGCATCCACAGGTGCCACCAACACCGCAATGGCGCGAGCCACCAGGCCAGCCGCGCCGACGCCCAGGATCGAGATAGGGAGCAGCACGTGTGATGGGATGAACGCACTGTCACACCCCCGGGAAGGTGTGCCACGAGTCGTCCCAGTAGGTCGCGGCCAGTCCGGCCGCGGTTGCGGCGACCACACCCCATGCGGCCAGCGCAGGCAGCGGGCCGACATCGACCCGATCTCGTACTTCCATACGCGAGATGCGCGTATGCTCCTAACTCGAACACTTGCGTTCGAGTTATGGATCCGGAGGTAGCGATGGGACGGACAGCAATCGTCACAGGTGGAGGCATCGGCGGCCTGGCAGTGACCATCGGACTGCTTCGAAGCGGTTGGCAGGTCACTGTTTTCGAGCGGGCTGAGGAGTTTCGTCCGGTTGGTGCCGGCCTGGCACTGGCACCGAACGCTGTGCGAGCCCTTGACTGGCTTGGCCTCGGAGACCGGCTGCGCGCTGCTGGGACGGCTCAGGGCGGCGCTGGTTTGCGGACATCGTCGGGACACTGGCTCATGCGCGCGCATCTGGCGGAGTTCGAAGCGAGGTTCGGAGTGCCAGGGTTCGCGTTGCACCGGACTGACGTGCATCGGATGCTTCTTGAGGCCGCTGCAGGCGCGAAGCTGATGAGGGGGTATGAGGTGACGTCTGTCCATAGCCGACCGGACGCGGCGACCGTGACGTGCGAGAGCCCCAGCGGGCCGGTCACGGCGACCGCTGATCTCGTCGTCGTCGCCGACGGTCTGCACAGTCGCCTCCGGGGTTCCCTGTACCCCCGTCACCCGGGACCTCGGTACGCCGGTTATGTCACGTGGCGCAACGTCGTGCCTGCCGAGGCCGGTGTCCACGTCGAGACCGGCCTGACGGAGAGTTGGGGCCGGGGCAAGCGGTTCGGCATCGTTCCGCTCCCCGACGGGCGTGTCTACTGGTACGCCAGCGTGTCGCTACCGGAAGGCGCGCGGCGGGATGCCGAACTCGCCGACCTCGCGCGACTGTTCCGCGACTGGCACGCGCCCATACCGGAGCTGCTCGACGCGAGCCCGCCGAAGAACTTACTGCGTCATGACATCTACTCGTTGACGGAGCCACTTCCCCGTTACGTGGCCGGCCGCGTTGCACTACTTGGCGATGCCGCGCACGCCGTGACGCCTGATCTGGGGCAGGGCGCCTGTCAGGCACTGGAAGACGCGGTCACCCTGGCAGGTCTCGTTGTCCGCACGCCTGATATCGACGCCGCGCTGGCGGCTTATGACCACATCCGACGACCGCGCACGCAGCGATTGGTCCGTGTCTCCGCATTGGCTGGCCGAATCGGCCAATGGCGTAATCCGTTCCTGGCAGCCGCGCGCGACACCCTTGCTCAACTGGTTCCTGCACGCGGCTACCTTCGGGCGATCAGCCACACATTGTCGTGGCAGCCCTCGCCGCAGTGGCCTGCCCCGACGACCCTTCCGCAGGGGTGAGCCGCACGGCTCCCACCATGTCGACAGCACCCGATGCTTACCAAAGGTGACTGCACGGAAACGGAGTATGACGATGCACAACAACGGCAGTCGTTCGATTACCGAGGGTCACTTCGTTCGCGAGGGTCTGGGCCGACCTGGATATCACGTGCTGGCTGGAATACCGACGTGGTTGTGCCTTGCACGTAATGAAATGGAGCCGCTGCTGAGGCGCCCTCGCACCGACGGTCGAGGCTAGTACTACCCTGTCTAGGGGAAGCACTCGGTGCATCGATGGTCTGGCACACATCCGGAGTGGGACTACGTTGGTGGGCATGAAGCTGGGCACGCATGCGGCAGGGCCACGATGGCTCCTGTTGTGCCTGCTTCTTCTCGGCGTGGTCGGCATGCATCATTTCACCCCGGCTGAAGCACACGAACAGCCTCTCGCCGCGGTTTCTCACGCGATGACGGACGTACCTGCGCCAGACCCAATGCACGAGCCGGACGGACCGGTTCCGAGCCCGGCGCATGATCTGTTGCACCTCTGCATGGCTGTGCTGTGTGGCATCGTCGGAATGGTCCTCTTCGGACTGTTGCTCGCACGATGGCGGCCCGATCGTGCTCAATCACTCCACCCGGCACGGAACGTCCAGCGTGTGGAGCGCCCGCCCAGATTGTTCGGGCGAGACTTACTCAGTTCGGTCTGCATGTTGCGGCTATAGGAGGTCCAGCGGCGGCACTCCGATGTGTCGCCGCCCGAGATCTCATTGCCATTCGACGACGCAGAACAGGACAACCACACCATGAGGAAGCTCCTTATTGGCGCGAGCGCGGCTGCCGCGCTCGCCTTGATCGCCGGTTGCGGAAACAGCGGGAACGACTCCGGCATGGCCGGGCACGGCACCATGAACACCGGCACGCCGACCAGCACCAGCACCAGTGCCCCAGCCGCCGCGACCGGAAACAACGCCGACGACATCAGCTTCGCGCAGGGGATGATCCCGCACCACGGCCAGGCAGTGGAGATGGCGAAGCTGGTGCCGTCCCGCAGCACGGATCCGAAGGTGCTCGACCTCGCCAAGCGGATCCAGCAGGCGCAGGATCCGGAGATCCAGCAGCTCACGGACATGCTCAAGGAGTGGGGCTCGGCTCCTACCAGCACACCGAGCACGCCGGGCATGGATCATGGCGGACACGGGTCGGCGGGCAGCGGCGGCATGATGACCGCCGAGGAGATGAAGCAGCTCGAGGCCGCCAAGGGCGCCGAGTTCGATCGCATGTGGATGCAGATGATGATCAAGCATCACGAGGGTGCGATCGAGATGGCCCGTACCGAGCTGAGCAAGGGCGCTAGCGCTGAGGCCAAGGCGCTGGCACAGAAGATCATCGACGCTCAGCAGGCCGAGATCACCGAGATGCAGGGCCTGATGAAGTGACCGTGTGGGGCGGTCTCGGCAGGAGGCCGCCCCATCCGGGCTGGGTCGACTATCCTTCCTAGGAGGTCGCGGGCGGCGGCCCGGTGCGCGTTGGGGAAGGTGTCATGTTTGGGCTCGGTGACCTCGAATCCGCGGTGATGGCCGTCTTGTGGGAGTCGGACGAGCCGGTGAAGGTGCGTGATGTCCTGGACAACCTCGACACCGGCAAGAAGCTCGCGTACACAACCGTGATGACCGTGATGGACAACCTGTACCGCAAGGGCTGGGTCCAGCGTGAACTGGACGGCAAGGCATACCTCTACCAGCCGGCCATCAGCCGTGAGGAAGCTGCGACGCGCGCCCTGCGCGAGGTGATCGCCGCATCGGGGGATGCCGAAGCCGTGTTGATGCACTTCGCCACGTCCGTGTCCGACCGGGAACGCGAGATTCTGCGTAGCGGGCTGCGGAAGAAGGCGCGCGGCCGATGACGGTAGCAGTCGCACTGCTGGTCAGTGCCGCCATGGCCGGGTGGCTGGCGCCGCGATGGCTCGACCGCGCTGATCTTCACCGGCGCGACCCGCGCATGCTGATCGTGGCGTGGCTGATGTCCATGGCCGGTGTGGCGTTCGCGGCCGTGGCCGGTGTCGTGCTGCTGCTCATCCCGAACCACGGGAACGTCGGATACTTCGTCGCGGCACTGCACCACTGTTGGGACGCTGTGCGGCACGGTTCGCCACCCAGCGTCGAGGCACTCGGCGGGGTGGTGGGTAGTGCGGTCGTGGCCGCCATGGCCGTGCGGTTGACCGTCATCGCGGTACGCGGGGCCCGCAAGCGGGCGAGCCGGCGCAGGGAGCATCTCAGTGTTCTCCGCCTGGCGGGCAGGAAGGACAATGGTTCGCCGTCGACGTTGTGGCTTGCCCACGATGAGCCACTGGCGTTCAGCATGATCGGTCGGCCAGGCGTGATTGTCGCTACCGAAGGGCTGCGTCGGCATCTCTCAGCCGAGAGCGTGGCGGCTGTGCTGGCCCACGAACGTGCTCATCTGCGGGGGCGTCATCACCTGCTTGTCGCCACCACTGACGCGCTGCGCACGGCCTTGCCGTTCGTGCCACTGTTCCGGCAGGCACCCGCAGCGATGCGGGAACTGGCTGAACTGGCCGCCGATGTCGCCGCGGTCCGGGTACACGGAGCCGCCGCGGTGCACGCCGCCCTTACCACGTGTGTGTCCGGCCAGGCACCCGGAGTAGCGCTTGCCATGGCGCGCGACGCGATCGAACTGCGACTGGCCCGCCTGCGTTCTGCGCCACCAGCCGCCAGCGACCTGCGGCGGGCAATGAGCTGTGGCCTGGCCGGAATAGCCGCCGCAGCAGTACCTCTCCTGACCGCAGCCACCCTGCTGATCGTGATGGGCGTGGCGACCTGTCCGATCGCTGGAAGCTGACTCTCAAGCGCCGCGGCCGACCAGCCATAGCCCGCGCAGCACCACATCCGACAGCGGTCCGAGCACGAGTGCCGACACGGCGGCGATGTAGGCGCCGACAGCAGCCCAACGGACCTGAGTAGCCGCAGGCGCCGGGGACGGACGGACGGCCGGGACGATCCAGCGCAAGTAGTAGAACAGGCTGGTGACGGTGTTGACCGCGGCAAGCACGACCAACCAGGTGAATCCTCCATCGAGTGCGGCTGTGAACACGGTCAGCTTTCCGACGAACACGGCGGTCGGTGGAGTTCCCACGAGGCCCAACAGGCAGATGACAAGGCTGGCTGCCAGCCACGGTCGTGTCTTGATCAATCCCTGGTAGTCCGTGACATTCCCGGCCGACGGCAACGCGCACACGACGGCGAATGCGCCGAGGTTGGTCAGGGCGTATGCGCCGAGGTAGAACACCAGGCCGGGTAGTGCCAGATCACTGCGGGTGGCGACAGCGACGGCCATCAGCAGGTAACCGACCTGGCTGATGGTCGAGTAGGCCAGCAGTCGCCGGACATTGTCCTGGAAGAACGCGGCGAGGTTGCCAACCGTCATGCTCGCGGCGGCGATCACAGCGATCACCAGTGGCCAATCGATCCCAGTTTCGGGCAGGCCTTGGGACACCAGGCGATAGATGGCGATCAGAGCACCGATTTTCGGAATCGTGGTGAGGAACGCCGCGGCTGGTGGACGGGATCCTTCGGTGACGTCGGGAACCCAGAAATGAACAGGAACCGCGCCGGACTTGAACAACAACCCGGCCAGTACGGCGACGAGCCCGATCGCGACAACCGCCGGGGAGGCGGAGGACAGTGCCGAACGCAAGTCTGGATAGGCAGTCGCACCACCGGCTCCGAACAGGACAGTGACGCCGCCGAGCATGATGACCCCGAGCAGCGCACCCAGCAGGTAATACTTCAACGCCGACTCAGTGCCGGGATCATCCTTGGCGAAACCGGCCACGGCATAGAGTGGAATGCTCGCCAGCAGATAACCGGCCATCAGCAACATGAGGTCGTTGGCGCCGGTGAGGATGACCGTTCCCAGCGCGCCGAGCAGTGTCAGGACGTAGTACTCGCTCTCCCGGGGGTGGCCACGGAACTCATCGATGCTCAGAAACAGCGCCACCACAAGCGATATCAGTACGATGAGACGGCCGGCGTTGGTGGCGACGTCGATGATGTAACTGCCGCCGAACACTGTCCTGGTCGGACCCGCCAGCATGGTGGCCGCGATGCCTCCCGCACAGGCGACTGCGGCCAACAGCGCAACCAGCCACTGGCGATGCCGAGGCAGGTAGGAGCCGAGCAGAAGTCCCAGGACCGCGGCCACCGCGAGAAATATCTCCGGCAGCAGTGCGGTGGGGTCTTCGTCCATCATCTCCATGGGCATCACCGGCCGACCAGCGTGACGACGATCCGGGACGCGGGTTCGATGACCTCGAGCAGGAACCGCGGGAAGATCCCGATGACCACCGCGGCGGCGATCAACGGCACGATGGCCACTCCCTCCACCACCGTGATGTCCCCGACTCGATCGGTCGGCGCACGGTATGGACCCAAAAAGATCTTCTGGAACGCCCGCAGGAACAGCGCCGCTGTGACGAGAATGCCCAGGAACGCCACCACTGTGGAAACTGGTGCGCTGCCGAGCGATCCGGTGAAGATCTGGAATTCGGCGATGAAACCGGAGAATCCGGGCAGTCCGAGCGACGCGAACGCGGCAAGCGCCGTCAGGCCGGCGAACCGCGGCGCTGTGCCAGCCAAGCCGCCGTAGCTGTCCATCTCGTAGGTTTGCCCGCGTTGATAGAGCACACCGGACAACAGAAACAAGGCGCCGGTGATCAGACCATGGCTGACCATCTGGGTCACCGCTCCGGTCACGGCGATCTCGCGTGCCTGTGCCGTAGACGAAGCGACAATCCCGGCAGCTCCGACCGCGAGCAGGATGTAGCCCATGTGGTTCACCGAGGTGTACGCGATCATGCGTTTGAAATCACGCTGAGCCAAGGAAACCAGTGCGCCATAGATGACGCTGACGACTCCGACGAAGACGAAGACGATCGCGTAGCGGCGCCAGGTGTCCGGCAGGACCGGCATCATGATGCGTACAAACCCATACGTTCCCATCTTGAGCAGGACGCCCGCCAGGATCGCCGACCCGGCGGCGGGAGCTTCGGTGTGCGCGGGTGGGAGCCAGGTGTGGAACGGAACTGTGGGTGTCTTGATGGCGAAACCGATTCCCAACGCGATCAGCACCGCGGCACCTGCGAAACCTGTGCCCGTCAGCGGCGCTTGGCGGGCGAGTTCGACGATGTCGAACGTGTGCGGCGTGGCAGCCAGATACAGGCCGATGAAACCCAGCAGCAATGCCAGCGAACCCAGGAACGTGTACAGGAAGAACTTCAGAGCCGCCTTCGCGGCGTTCCGGTGCCCCCAGCCGGCGATCACGAAGTACATGCCCACAATGGACAAGTCGAAGAAGACGAAGAACAGGATCAGGTCGAGCGCCACGAACAACCCGAGGCACACAGTCTGGAGGAAGAGGAACAGTGCGGCATAGGACCGCAACCGGTCGCTGTCCCGGAACGAATACACCGCACACGCCAAGAACAGTACTGCGGTCAACGCCACCAGCGGCAGGCTCAGGCCGTCGACGCCGAGGTGATAGCCCGAGCTGATGCTGGGGATCCACTTGACGTTCACCTCGTAGGCGAAGCCTCCGGGGCCTGGGGAATAGCCGATCCACAGTCCGACGACCAGCGCCAGGTCGATCGCGGTCGCAGCGATCCACAGCCACCGCACGAGACGGTCGGACGTGCGTGGCACGGCGAGCAGCACCACGGCGACGGCCACGGGCAGGAAAACGACGGCACTGAGCACGCCTCACCTCACGATCATCAGCAGTACGGCGAGCACGACCAACCCGACCACGGCCTGGGCGTAGTACTGGTGCAGTTGTCCGGTTTGCGGACGGCGCGCCCACCGTCCCAACGCCCTGGATCCCCTCGCGACCCAGCCGACAACTGCGTCCAGCGATATCTCCAGCCGGGCGTTGGTAAGCCGCGCGACCGCGGCTCCCGTTGCCGCGGCGGCCCGCACTCCGCCGTCCACGACCTTGTCGTCGAAGCGGGCGAGCGCGGTGGCCAGCGACAGCGTGGGCCCTACGATCACGCTGCGCGTCATGGATTCGATGCCAAGCCAGTTTCCGAGTAGTCCACGAGTTCCGGCACGCATCCTGAGCGCCACCAGCACACCAGTCACGGCAAGCAGCCCGGACAGCCCTAGTTCCCACCACGACAGGGACAGCTGTGGCGCGATCACGACACCCAGCAACGCTGACGCGGCGGCCAAGAACGGCAAAGGGACTTGGGAAAGCACGCTGGCCCGGTTCTCGGCCCGGTCCGGCGTGCGCGCCCATACGAATCCGAGTGCCCGGCCGACGTAGGCGCCGCTGAGGACTACCGCAGCCAGCCCCATGACGTAGAGTGCCGGAGAGGTGTGCAATGCGGCCGAGAGCACCGCGTCCTTGGTCAACCAGATGGACAAGGGCGGCACTCCAGCCAGGCTCAGCGCACCTATGGTGAACGTGATCCCCAGCAACGGATAGCGGCGAGCCGCGCCGCGCAACTCACCGAGTTGTTTGGTGCCCAGTACGGTGAGCCATGCTCCCGCGCCAAGGAACAGCAAACTCTTGGTCGCCGCATGTGCGACCAGCTGCCCGGCGCCGGCGGTCACCGCACCTGTTCCGGCAGCCAGCACCATGAATCCGATCTGGGAACACGTCGACGCGGCCAGCACCTGCTTCAGATCGCTCTGCGCCACGGCAACCGCCGCCAGCGCCAGCGCGGTCAACACGCCGACCCAGGCCACCAGCGGACCTGCCCATGGCGTCGCGGCGAGCAGGGGTTGCAACCGGAGCAACAAGTAGGCTCCCGCAGCGACCATGGTCGCGGAGTGCAGTAGCGCGGAGACCGGACTCGGGCCTGCCATCGCTCGCGACAGCCAAAAACTGAACGGCAGCTGCGCTGACTTTCCCAGCGCCGCCAGCACCACGCCTGCGACCACCGCATCCCGCCAGACACCAGGCACACCCGCCAACCCAGCCAGGTCCAGCCCCAGCGCTCCCCCTGCCAGCGCGGCGCCCGCGGCGAGGTAGAGCCCGACGTCACCCCCTCTGGTCGTCAGAAACGCGATCATGCCCGACGTTGCCCGGTCGGTCTCCCGCCACCAGAACGCGATCAACGCGTAGGACATGGCGCCCATGACTTCCCAGGCCATCAGCAACGTCACCAGGTTGGTCGCGGTGACGGTGATCAGCATCGCTCCGGCGAACAGAAGCATCAGCCCGTAGAAGCGAGAATGGGCCTCATCGCGCCCGAACTCACCCGCGGCGTACACCAGCACCGCGAGTAGGACCGTCGAGATGGTCACCACCATCACCGCGGACAACCCGTCAACGGCCAGCCCGACCGGCAGCCCCTCGATGAGCGGCGCCGACACAGCCGGTCGGCCTACGGCCGCCAGCACTGCGAGCGTTACCGCCAGGACCGCCGTGGCAATGCCGATCACTGGTGCGACGCGATGGGTTGCTCGCCGCACGAGGAGCAACGCCGCGCCTGCAGCAAGCGGCAGGCCGGTGAGCAGCCACAGGACCATTGGCTCTCAGCCCTTCAGGTCCGCGGCCATGTCGGTCATGTCCACATCCCGTTTCCGGAAGATCGCCGTGGTCACCGCGAAGCCCATGGCCATCTCCACCGCCATCGCGGTCACCGCGACCAATACCAGGACCTGACCGTCAGCCGTGGCCGGTGCGACGAAGTACCAGAACGCGGCGGCGGCCACGATGATCGCGTTCACCATGAGCTCGAGGCCCATCATGATCATGACGATCGACTGCTGGGACAGGGCACCGTACAGCCCGATGCTGAACAATGCAGCGGCGAAGATCAGGAACATCTGCAATGTCATCGGCGCAGCCCTCCTCGCACCGGGTCGTTGGGTCGCTTGGCGTCCAGCCGGTCGCCATAACGGTCGTAGCGGCCTCGATGTGTTGCCAGTACGACAGAAGCGACCATGGTGGCGAACAGGACCAGCCCGAGCACCATCATCACCAGCATCTTCGATCCCATCAGCGCTTCGCCGAGTGCGCGCGTCGGATCGGGCGGTGGTTCTCCATTACGGGACGGCCACGGCACAAGCAAGATGACCGCGGTGAGCAAGGCGAAGGTCCCGGCCGCGATCACCACGGAACCTATCTTGTTGTGCACCATGGACATCGGCATCAGCCCGGCCGGATTCATCATGTACATGATCATGAAGACGGCCATGATGACCATTTCCATGATCATCATCAGCACCACGAGCACACCGAGGTACGTCAACCGCAGCAGCAGGATGGTTCCTGCGGCGAAGATGAACGAGGCCAGCAGCGCGAACGTGGCTCGTGCCATCGAGTCCACCCGGAACACCGCGATCCCGGTGCCGACCGCTCCGGCCGCGCAGAGCCAGAACGCCATTTGGTGCCACACGTCTCACCACCTCCTACCGAACCAGCAGAACGACGGCCACCATGAGCGCCTGGACCAACATCACGGGGATCAGCACCATCCAGGCGATCTCCTCGTATCGCTCCAGCCGCACAGTCGGCAGCCGTCGCCGCACCCACACCAGAAACGCGAGCACCGCGGCAGTCTTCAGCACCGACCACAGCCACTCCGGCAGCACTGGACCGGCACCGCCACCGAGAAACAGCGGCACCGCGAACGCGGCCCCCGACACCAGCAGGATCCATCGACCGGCCGAGAACAACAAACGGTCCACACCAGACAACTCAGCCAGCACACCACCGGTGATGTCCCGGCCTGCAGGCTGGTCGAACGGCCCCCAGAACGCCATGCTCAGTATCGAGATGAGATACACCGCGAACGCCGCGGGCATCCACACGACGAACCACAACGACTCCTGCGCGGCCACGATGTCGGATACCCGCAACGATTCCGCCCCCAGCGCTGCCGTGATCAGCGCGAACATGTGCGGCAATTCGTACGCCAAACCCTGAGCCACGAACCGAAACCCACCAACGAGCCCGTACGCCGAATTCGCGCCCCACCCGACAAGCCACACGGCAGCCCACGCCACGACTTCGGCGGCGTTGAACCACACCACGCCGATTGACAGGTCGGCCACCGACCACCTACCGAACGGCGTCACCAGCGAGGCGAGTACACCTCCGGCCAGCAACGCCCAGATTCCCCCTCGCCACAACAGAACATCGGCCGCAAGGGTACGGCGACGTTGCTGCACCAGCAGCCCGCCAACCGATCGCAGCGGTTCCCACCACCCCGCTCGCCCACCGGCATCTCGTGCAGCCAGCGACGAATCCATCATCGCCGCGGCCAACGCGAACGCGACCAGAATCAACGGCAGCAGTACACCGCTCCACCACGGGCCCGCCTCAACCACGACCGATCACCTGGTCAGTGTCCGGGTCAAGGCTGGCGAGCAGCAGTCGCGCTCCGGCGAGTTCGCAGCCCCTCATCAAGCCGGGCAACGCATCGAGAATCGCTCTCGCATCGTCCACCTCGCCTGCGGCGCCTTCGAGCGTCGTGTCCGCCTGATCGATCCACCGGACGAGCCGAGCCGCCGCATCCGCCTGCTCCCACTCTCCGAGCCCGGTGAGCGACCAATGAAGTACCCGGGAACGCCGGACCCTTCGAGCCCACCGGTCGAACGCCGGACGCACGTCTGTCCGTCCGGAGAGGACTTCATCGCGGAGCCGACGGGCCTGCATGGCCGCGGACTCCCATCCCGCCACCGCCAACAAGCGGCCGCAACTGTCCAGCCGCCGTGCACACGCTCGATCTGCAGTCCAGTAGCCGCCTGGCTTTCCGAACATCTCCACGGAAGCGTTTTGGACGACATCTCCCTGCAACGTCGTGTGCACGACGAGCCCGGCGGGCCAGTCCGCGAGGATCGGGCCCAGTGGCACGTGCAGAACATCGAGTTTCAGCCCGTCTCGGTCCTGTGCCCGATCCGCCATGACGATGCCGCCAGGCATCTGCATGCCGCCCATGTGATGGCCATGCATGCCGTGACCGCCCATGTCGTGTTCACCCATGTCATGGTCGTGCGTGTCATGACTGTGGTCATGACTGTTGTGGCCGTTCCCGTGCTGCGATTCAGCAACTGGGCTGCGTTCCGGCTGCTGCCGAAACGGATCTTGCAACTGCGCAAGTGCCCCTGCGAGCACAGGCCGAGTGTCGGCAACGGTGTCGATCTCGGCCCTCGCCCGCGGAACAGGAATCTGCCGCCACACCACGTCCACATAGGTCTCGCCAGGCGAGCCCGCCAGCACGAGCATGTTCGCCTCAGCAGGACTCACCGCTGGACGCCATCCCCACTCACGCGCGGCCTGCTCGACGGCCAGACGGGTACCTGTGTTGCCCGGTGCCGCGACGATGAGCGGCCGCACAGGCATGTGCCGCAGCAGCCATCTGGTCAGCTCCACCGCAGGGCACCTTCACGCCGCGCGTACCAGACTCCGACGAACAACACCGCGAGGAACAAAAACATCTCCACCACAGCCGGAGTACCGACTTCGGACACGACCAGCGTCCACGGATACATGAAGACCATTTCCATGTCGAACGCCAGGAAGATCATGGTCAGCGTGTACCAGCGGACGTGGTACCGGGACACAGCATGCTCGGCCGGCGCATGCCCTGACAGGAACGGCATCCGATCGGTAACCGCAGGCGCGAGCCGGACCAGCCAGGCCACGGCGTATGCCGTTGCGGCGAGCACGACGACCGCGCCGAGCACGACCAGCACTGCCACGACGTTCATCAGCCGCCCCCAGGTTCGGAGATCGCTCTACGAGGCAGCTTAGGAGGACCGGCTGGTGGCCGCCATCCGAAACCGTAGGAGGTCAGGGCGGTGAGAGCGCGGGCAGCAAGGTGGCCGTGAGTACCTCGGCAACGTCCGACTTGCGCAGGCGGCGGGCGTTCACCTCCTCACCAGCGGAGTGCAGCAGGCTGTAGAACGTGGTCACCAACCAGTGCAACGGGAGGTCTGTCCGGAACGCCCCTTCTTTCCTGCCTCGTCCGATGAGCCGCTCAACATGGGCCAGTGCTTTGTCGTGATAGGCCCGCAGCCGCTGTGGACCCAGCTCACGCTGGGCGAGCTCGAAGAGCCTGCGGTGCCGGTCGAGTTCACGCCACGAGGATTTGACCAATCGGCGGAGCGCTTCGTCCGCGGCCCCCTGGTCTGGCGCCTCAGCTTCGATGATCCCCGCTGAGTGGACGATCACATGCTCAAGGACGGCTTCGAGCAGCGCCTCGCGGGAGGAGAAATGGGCGTACAGGGTTACCCGGCCGACACCGGCTGCCTTGGCGACGTCAGCCATGCTCACCTGCGGACGCTCGATGAAACAGGTGGTCGCGGCGTCGATGATGGCGGCGATGTTGCGCTCGGCGTCGGCGCGGCGTCGAGGTTCTCCGGCGCCGCGCCTGGTGTCAGTCGCACTCACAGGCATCAGCCTACGGACGTCAGTGCGCGAACACCGGACCGTCCGTCGCCGGCGGCCGGCCCGGCGGGACGAGCCACAGCACGATCAGGGCAGCGAGGGCAGCGACCACCGCGGCGGCGACGAAGGCAGAGCTGTACCCAGCGGTCCCTTCACCGGTCAAGCTGGTCGCGGCAATGGTGGACACGAACGCGATTCCGAGCGTCGCGCCAAGTTCATGGCCGGTGTTGATCAGCCCTGACGCCATTCCCGCATCCACGTGGTCGACGTGGGCCATCGCGGTTGTCGTCGCCGTCACGAACGCAGCGCCAAGCCCAAGCCCGGAAACCGCGAACCCAGGCAGGACGTGGATAAGCGGATTGTCCTCTACCTGCACCTGCACCAGCAACACCGCTCCCGCCGCGGCCAACGCGAAGCCCGCCGTTCCGGCGACGCGACCACCGAAGCGCCCGATGACCCGCACCCCGAGATGAGTGCCGAGCCCGATCACCAGGGCGACCGGCAGGAAGATCAGCCCCGTTCGCAGCGCATCCAGCCGTAGCACGTGTTGCAGGTACTGCGAGTTGAGAAAGAAGTTGGCCAGCAACAGACCTGACGCCGCGAGCATGACCAGGTTGCCCGCCACGACCGGGCGCCGCGCCAGCACAGCCAGCCTCACCAGCGGCGCTTTCGTGTTGCGCTCGACCAGCACAAACAGAGCCAACAGGGCGAGCCCTGCCCCGAGCGTGAGCAGGGTGACCGCCGCATCCCAGCCGGTATCGCCTGCCTGTACCAGTCCGTAGATCAGCAACCCGGCTGCCGCCGTGACCAGTACCGCCCCTGGCACGTCGACCCGCCCCGGCCGTTCGTCGGGCCAGCCTGCGCCGACCGTCAACGGCACCAGCGCCGCGACCAGCACGCCGATCGGGACATTGATGAAGAACACCCATTCCCAGCCGGGCCCGGCCGCGAACACGCCGCCCAGCAGCACACCGACGGCCGCACCCGCACCACCGATCGCCGCCCATACACCCAGTGCACGGTTGCGTTCTGGTCCGTGGAATGTCGTGGTGACGATCGACAGCGCCGCCGGAGACAACATGGCGGCACCGATTCCCTGGGCTGCCCGCGCCGCGATCAGCAGAGTTCCGCTCTCCGCCAGGCCGGAGCCGAGCGACGCGATCGTGAAGACCACCAAGCCGATCAGGAAGGTTCGCCGCCGCCCGATCGTGTCCGCGAGACGCCCGCCGAGCATCATCAGTCCACCGAAGCAGAGCGTGTACGCCGTCACGACCCAGGTCAGCGCCACCCGGCTGAGCGAGAGCTGTTCCTCGATCACGGGCAAGGCCACGTTCACAACGGTCACATCCAAGATCACCATGAACTGCGCGAAACAGAGCAGTACAAGCCCCCACCACCGCCGTGTGACGTGCGGAGATGCCACGTCCTGAGCCACTAGACCCCCTTAAGTTGAACATCATTGTTCGACTTAGAATACATGTACAACCCGAACATGCGAGTACGACTTAGGTGGCATCTGTCACCACGTCAGATTCGGGACAGACCCATCTGCACTGCCTTGGGCTCCCATCGGGAAGCGACTGTGAGGGTCTAAGCCCGATCACGACCGAGATGCCGGCCCAGAGCACTCTGGATCCGAAGTGGACGTTTCAGGCGGAAGCATCGTTCACGAGACAGACCGGGTGAAGTGACGTGCCCAGTACCGGACTACTGGTGAAACGTGCCTTCGATGCCGTTGATCGCGAGATCGAGTTTCCGGGTGAACCACTCGAATGGTGCGAGCGTGATGGCGTTAGTCATCGCGGCTCGTACGGCTCGCCTGTTGGGTGGATCGGCGTCGTTGGGGGCCCAGAGTTGCGCCATGGCTTCCAGCGTCGCCGGAGTGTCGGCCAGTCCGTGAATGTTCTCGACGCCACGGCGGTGGTCGATCGTCAGATCGATGACGAGGTCGACGGCCAGGACGGCGTCCTCGGCGGTGAAACCTTGGTCGACGAGGGCGACGGCGAGGTCGTCGATGCGGTTCATCATCTCGGTCGGCATGAGCGCTTGGGACAGTTCGGTGACCACGCCCGGGTATCCGGCCAGGAGGTGCCAGAACGCTCTTGCGTGTGCATGAAGGATCTGCCGCCAGTGTCCGGTGAGGGGTGGCCAGTCGCTGGTGGTGATGACGTGGTTCCAGGCGAGGGCGAGCAAATCGGCTCTCGTGGGCACGTATCGGTAGAGCGTCATGGTCGAGACACCGAGCCGGCGCGCGACCGCGGGGACGGTGATGCCGGCGAACCCTTCCTCAAGGACGGCGTCGATGATGTCGCGATCGGTGAGCTTTCGCGGACGCCCGCCGACTCGCCGGGGAGCGGTCATTGTTTGAGAAGTCGCCAAGTGCGCGCGGCGTTGAGCGCTCGCCAGTGTGCCGCGTAGCGCTGGTTCATGGTGAGAAGTTCCTGGTGTGTGCCGTGTTCGACGATGTGCCCGTTCTCGAGGAACAGTATCTCGTCCGCTGTGGTGATGGTCGAGAGCTGGTGCGCGACGACGATCACCGTCTTGTCACGCCGGAGAGTGTCGATGGCGGTCGCGACTGCTTGCTGGTTCTCGGCGTCGAGCGATCCGGTGGCTTCGTCGAGCAGCAGGATGGGTGCGTCTTTGAGCAAGGCGCGGGCGATGGCGACGCGTTGCCGTTCCCCGCCTGACAGGCGCGTGCCGCCTTCGCCGACCTGACTGTTCCATCCTTCTGACAGCGCGGTGATGACGTCCGTCAGGCCCGACAACTCAGCGATCTGGTCGAGCTCCGCGTCGGTGGCATCGGGACGGGCTATGCGGACATTGTCGGCAAGGGTGCCGGAGAAGAGATAGTTGTCCTGGAAGACCGGCGCCACCATGCGCTGGAGGTTCTCAGCGCCGATCAGCGGAAGCGGGGTTCTCCCGATGCGGATTCCCCGTCCTGTGGGTCGAAGAACCGGGCGGCGAGCCGGATGAGTGTGCTCTTGCCGGAGCCCGAGGGTCCGACGATCGCGGTCGTGGTGCCTTGCGGAACGGTGAAGGTGACGTCGTCGAGTACCGGGGTGCCGGTGCCGTAGGCGAAGGAGACGTTGTCGAACTCGACCGTCGCATCGACCGGGCGGCGCGGCTCGGCCGGTTCTGGAAGAGGCCGGGCGTGCAGGATGCTGTCAACCGCGTCCATGTGCGCGGTGGCGGTACGGATGACGGTGGCGTGGCTGGCGACCTCGCCGAGTGGGGTGACGAGGCGGTTGATGACCGGCAAGGTCGCGAGCAAGGTCGCCAGAGCGAGGAGGTCGGTGACTCCGGCAGCGAACGCGATCACCGTGGACAGCAGCGTGAGCAGGGTGATCCGGGCGACCATGCCGTTGAGGATGACCGGCGGTAGGACGAGCCAGAGTTGGCGGCGCTCGGTGCGGGCTTGTTCGTGCAGTGCCTGGTCGAATCGGTCGGTGGCTGATCCTGCGTGTCCCAAGGTGCGCAGCACGGGTTGTGCCTGAGCGAATTCGACCATGCGGTCGCTCGCGTCGGCGGTGGCCCGGTTGACGGCGGCGTCGGCCCGGCGGCCGAGTCTGCTGGCCCACCAGTACAGGGCGGCGACTGCGGGTACCGCGGCCAGGGCGATCAGCCCGATCCGGTAGTCGACGACAACAAGGGCGGCGATGAGGACCAACGGGATCACGATCGACTTGATCAGGGCGGTCAACTGGCGCACGGGCAGCGCGAGGATGTCCATGACGCCCCTGCTCAGGGTCAGTCCCAGGGTGCTGGTGTTGCTCGGTGTGAACCATCCCAGCGGCAATGTCGCGACGTGATCGCCGATGCGGTATCGCAGCGTGGTGAGCAACTCGCCCGCCGCGTCGAAGCCCTTCCGGGTTGCCGAGTACTCGATTCCCCACGAGATGACGGCGGTGATGCAGAAACCCACCAGCCAGCCCGCAGCGGCCTTGGTGTCCCCCGTCAGCAGCGTCCGCAGGATCGGGATGGTGAACGCCAGCGTGAGGCCTTGGATGAGGCTGGAGCAGATGGCCCATCGCAGATAGCGGTAGATGAGGACAGCGTGTTCGGGGCCGAGGTAGCGGGCGAGGCGGCGAATCACCGGGACAGTCCTTCCGTGTGGTGCTGCGCCTGCCAGAGACGCTGGTAGGCGCCGCCGAGGTCGAGCAGGTCGTCGTGGCGTCCCCGCTCGACGATGCGGCCCTGGTCCAGGACGAGGATCTGGTCCGCGTCGCGGATGGTGTCGAGCCGGTGGGCGATCACGATGACGGTGCGGGAACGTTCGGTCACCAGGGCCGACAGTGCCGTCTGGATGGCGTGCTCGGATTCGGCGTCGGCGGCGGAGGTGGCCTCGTCGAGGATGAGCACGTCAGGGTCGAGCAGGAACGCGCGGGCGATGCTGACGCGTTGTGCTTCGCCGCCAGAGAGAATGGCGTCCTCCCCGTAGACGGAGTCGTAACCGCGAGGGAGACGGAGGATGCGTTCGTGGATATTCGCCGCCGCAGCGGCTCTCTCGACGTCCGTACGCGTCGCGTCCGGACGGGCCAGGGCGATGTTGTCGGCGATGCTGGCCCGCAGCAGGCGGACGTCCTGGAAGACCGACCCGACCGTGCGGAACAACTCGGCGGAGGCGATCTGGCCGAGGCTGACGCCGCCGAGCCGGATCTGCCCGGCCGTGGGGTCGGCGTAGCGCAGCAGCAGCCGCGCGAGGGTCGACTTGCCCGACCCGGAGGCGCCCACGATCGCGGTGACGCTGCCGGGTTCGAACGTGGCGGTGATGTCGCGCAGGACCTCCCGGTCCGGCTCGTAACCAAAGTGGACGTGGTCGAGCTCGATCCGTGTACCGGACGGGCGCACCGGCGCGACTGGCTCTGGGATCGGGTCGATCCGCAGCAGCGCGCTCAGCCGGGCAGCTGCGGCCTGTCCCATCTGCAGCGCCTGCAGGTTCGAGGTCAACGCCCCGACCGGACCGGCCAGGCCAAGCCCCACCAACGCGAACGGCAAGACATCGATCCCATCCATCCACTCCGCCGCGACGAACCCCGTGCCGAACAGAAGTGTCAGGACCAACAGGGCGATCGGCGCGATCAACTGGTTCGAAATGGTCTCCGGGACGATCAACGGCCGGGTCCAGCCGACGAAGAAGGCGGTGAAACGCTCGACCGCGGCGCGATAGGCGGCGTGGGCGCGGCCAGTCTGACCGAAGGTCTTGACGACCGGGATGCCGTCGACGAACTCCACCACGCCGCTGTTGATACCGGCCAGGACGCGACCGTACTCGCCCATCTGCTTCCCGCTGTCGGCCATCATGCGCCGGTAGATCAGCACGAAGACCGGGACCGGCACCGCAAGGATCAACGCCAGACGCCAGTCGATGAGGAACAGGTACGCGTAGGCGGCGATCGGCGTCGCGACGGCACCCGCGATCTCGGTGTAGGAGTGCGCGACCAGATGGTGCAGCGCACCGACGTCGTCCTGCATGCCCTGCTTCACCTGCCCTGCGGTGGTGTCGGTGAACCAGCCGAGCGGGGCGGTACGCAGCCGCGCCGCGACACGCCGCCGCAGAATCAGCGTCAACGTGTTGTCAGCAAGGTGCGCGATCAGATCCGCCCCGCCTCTCAGGGCGAGGCCCAGCCCGAGCAGGAATGACCCGATCAGCAGGGTCCGCCAGATATCCGGGTCGGCCGGATCGGCGAGCAGCTGCCGGGCGATGGCGCTGCAGGTGATGAGCGGAGAGAGCACGAGTGCCGCAGACACGACCTGCAAACCCGCCGCCAGCATCAGACGGCCACGCACGGGACGCAGCAGCGACGCGATCGGGTTCGACGGTGCGGAGTCGGTCATCCGAGTGTGTTCCTCCCATACGTAGCTCGATATTGATAATCGCTGCCAAGACGGAGGTTATGGGATGCGCCTAACAAAACACAAGGGGCGCATACTCCGTGCTCGCCCTCGTCCCGCCCGACGGCTCACGTTCGTCACCGCCGGTCGGATGCGCTGAGCTGGTCTTGTCGCGCGAGCCGCACCAGCACACCCGATACGGCACACCGCCCTACACCGCTGGCGGACGCGACGCGGGAAGTGGATCGCCGCGACTACACCGTCACGCCACAGCGCACACAGTGCGGCCGCTTTCCGCAGCACTCCCTCGACGGGACACGCCAGGAGATGATCAACATGCCGATGACCACACCGAGCACACCACCAGTGGCGTTCGCCAAATAGTCCGAAAAGCTGCACAGCCGACCCGGTATCGATCTTTGCGCGGCTTCGACGATCGCGGGAAGCGTGAGAACCACGACCACAGCGATCCGGGCTCGCCCCGCCGCCAGCACCAGTGCCGCTCCGAGTGGAAGCAGCAGCAGGACGTTCAGCAGGCCACCGCCGACGCCTCCACTGGTGTGCAACGGCTCTATCCAAACCTGGGCCGGATAGTCCGGCAAGCAGTGATCCGGATCGGCAGGCTCCGCCCAGACCGGAGGAATGGTGAGCGCCAACACCGCACTGAACGCTACCCACGCGACAACCGAGGCTCGGTGGCGCCATCCCAGCGATGCGGCCAGCCAGTGGCTGACGGGATGACCGAGCATCACGCCGCATAGCAGGACAAGTAATGTCCACCAAGAAACCGGGACGTGCGTCCCCAGCATGGTCATCGGGCGGGTCCACCTTCTACAAGGTTGGATCGTCCGCAGAACGGCAGGCGTCGCATGCCGCGATTCAACTACGGTCGTTCTTAGTTGGACTGGATTTCTGGCGGCGCGTCTAATGTGGAGTACCAGCTCGGATCGAGCACGTCAACTCCTGCCGGTTCAGTCCGGGCCGCGTTCCCGTAAAGCCTTCCGCAGCAGTTCCGATTCATGATCGGATGCGGAGCTGACGAAATCAAGCAACACCGCTTCAGGATCGCCGGACTCGTCGAGTACCGCGCGAAGCGAACGCGTGGCCGTCTCGACCATGCTGTGCACTGGCCGGTACCAGTAGGCCTTGCCAACCAGAGTCCGCTGCACCCAGCCCTTGCGATGCAGGTTGTCCAGCACTGTCAAGACAGTCGTGTAGGCGAGCGGCTTACCGGTGTCCAATTTCCCGAGGACGTCGCGGACCGTGACCGGCTCGGAGGCGTGCCACAACACCTGCATTACCGCAGCCTCCAGCTCACCGAGTCCATACACGACAGCCTCCACTCATCTACTAGAAATGGTAGTAGACTTCCGCGGTGCGAGCCATGTCCACTGACACTCAGCAATGCCTGGCGACGGCGCTGCCGTTTGTCCCGTTGTTCCGGTTGGCTCCCAAGATGATGCGTCAACTGGTTGAACTGGCAACGGATGTCACTGCAGTCCGGGAGTACGGCGCCCCGGCTGTGCGGGCAGCACTCTCCACCAAGCCGATCAGGACATGATGTCGGCCACGCAGATGTGCTCGCTCGTGAGCCACACGGGCCCCAACCACAGCAGGGTCGAGATGCTCGGTAAGCCCGTCTGTCGCCACGATCACGCCAGGTCGGCCGGCGAGGCTGAAGGCCAGCGGACGGTCATGGGCCAGCCACCATGTACTCGGGGATCCAGTCTCGACCCGCGCGGCCCAGCCGAAGAGTCACCAGGTGCTTCCGGCGAGTCCGCGCCCGGCGCCAGCCCGCTCGAGCTCCGACGATCATCACTCGCAGAGCGACGCCGATCAGGACAACAGCTCCCAGCAGACCACCCAGTTCTTCGATCCGCGGAGGTGGACCGTGCCGCAAGGCAGACCAGCAATGGTGCAATACCGCGAGCAGCGGTGGCACTGCACCATGGTCAGAGGCCAGGAGCAGCACCACACCGCCGACCGCCGCCACGAGCACGCTGGCCATCGAGACCAGCAGGCCCACCATGATGGGCAAGGGGTCGTAGCGCCACAGATCTAAACCGGCTCAGCAGTCGTGGTAGTCCCCAAGCCACAACCGCAACCCCCGAGTAGGACTGCAAGTGAACCGGTCATCGGCAGCACGCCTTCGCACACTGTGCGGGCATGCCACCCGTGACCAATCCCCAATCGCGTGCCGTCGGGAGCCGGTCACCGTCTGACATATGGATCCCTTCACGGCCCCGAGTGTTCTTACTATTGCCCATCGTAGTGTTCGGGCGTCCTCAGTGGTGGTATGCGTGGACCACCGCGTGACCACGGCCCCGGCCGATCATCCACTTGTTCACAGGCACCGTCAGCACGAACGCGACCGCGAGGGCGAACGCCAGAGCGCCCCAGAACAACCAACTGCCCAGCCCGGCGTCCATGGCTCCGGGAACGCCGACCATGATGGCGTTGTCGACGACCTCCATGACAACGATCGACACCGTGTCGGCGGCGAGCGCGACCTTCAGCGCCTGCTTCATCTTCAGCCCGGCCTTCAGCACACCGCGTATCGTCAAGGCGTATCCGAATATGAAGGCCAGGGTCACCGCCAGCGCGATGGTCGCGATGTTACTCAGGCCCAGCCAGGTTCCGATGACCATTCCGAGGACCTCGCCGATGGCGCAGCCGGTGAGGCAGTGCAGCGTCGCCGACGCGGCGGTGGACCAACTCGCCTTGCCTTGGTGCTGGTGGTGGTGTTCATGGTGTTCGCCTGCCCGCATCTCGGTCATGGTCGACCTTTCCTCACTTGACTATACCCCCTAGGGGTATCTAGGCCGAGAGCAGTTATATACCCCTTCCCTGTATCCACGCAAGGGTCAGTTAAGGGCTCGTCGAACCGGTCCCATACGTCGCGGGCGCACATCCAGCGCAGCAGTCCAGCTAGCTCCGAGAGCTCCCGCCACTCGCGCTCACACTCCACAGGCATCCAACTGTAACTGATAACGCAGACGTTCCAGCACATTGATAGGCCCCCGCCAGCAGGTCACCGAGGCATTCCTCGGCTTGCAGACGCAGCCAGTCGTCAATCCCCATCCACAACCCCGACACGACCAAAAGTACTATTTGACATAGTATTGCATGACATCCGACCGGGTAGTAACCGGAACGCGGACGTGTCACGGCCCACATGCCAGATCGTTTGCATTACCCCTACCCCCTGGGGGTATAAATGGCCTAGGTGTTCACCGTTCCCCCAGCCACCTTGGCCGGCCGCGCGGTGGACCGGATCGACAGGAGTACGAGCATGGCGGGCTACACGCACAACAAGGACGACCACCAGCGCAGGCTGCGGCGGATCGAAGGACAGATCCGCGGCCTGCAGCGGATGGTCGACAGCGACGAGTACTGCATCGACATCCTGACGCAGATCTCCGCGGCCACCCGGGCCTTGCAGGCAGTGTCCATGTCCCTGCTCGACGAGCACCTGCGGCACTGCGTGAGCGAGGCGATCACCGAAGGCGGCGAGACCGCCGAGAAGAAGATCACCGAAGCCAGCGACGCGATCGCCCGCCTGGTCCGCTCCTGACCACGAACCATCTCGAAGGGAAGAAACACCATGTCGCAGTCCACCTACACCGTCACCGGGATGACCTGCGGCCACTGTGTCAGTTCGGTCACCGAAGAGGTCAGCCAGATCGACGGCGTCCAAGACGTCCAAGTCGACCTCGCCACCGGGAAGGTCACCGTGACCAGTGACCGCAACCTGACTGAGGACGAGGTCCGCGCCGCGGTCACCGAGGCCGGATACCAGCTTGCCGGCTGACCCCGAGGAGTAATCCCATGAGAACCGCCACCAAGGTGTCCGCCTACGGGCTGGCCCTGGCCATCGTGTTCGGCGGCGCCTGGGTGGCCGGCGCGGCAGTCGGCCCGGTCAGCGACAGCGCTCCCCCCAGCGAGGCCAGCCACTCGGGCGGACATGACGCCGCAGCGGCCCAACCAGTGGATACACGACTGCCCGGTCTGGCGTTGGCCGACAATGGCTACCGGCTGGAGCTGAGCCAGACGACCGTGCCCACCGGCAGTGCCGAGCAGTTCCGCTTCCGCATTCTCGGGCCCGAGGACGCCGCGATCACCGGCTTCGATGTCGAGCACGAGAAGCGCCTGCACCTCGTCCTGGTCCGCCGCGACGGTACGGGCTACCAGCATCTGCACCCCGAAATGGTCCCGGACGGCACATGGAGTGTGCCGTTGACGTTGCCCGCGGCGGGGTCCTACCGCGTGTTCGCGGATTTCAAACCCACCGGCGGTGTGAAGACCACGCTCGGCGCCGACATCCAGGTACCCGGGCAATTTGAACCGACTCAGCACGACAGTCCCATCCAAACATCCACCGTGGACGGGTACCAGGTCACCCTGGATGGCAACCTCACGCCCGGCAAGTCTTCGACCGTGACGGCTACCGTGACCCGAAACGGACAGCAGGTCACCGATCTGCAGCCCTACCTGGGCGCCTACGGGCATCTCGTCGCCCTGCGCGCGACCGATCTCGGCTATCTGCACGTCCACCCGCTGGGCGAGCCGGGCGACGGCACGACCACCGCGGGACCAAAGGTTCAGTTCGCTGTCGAAGTGCCGACCACCGGCCGCTACCGACTGTTCCTGGACTTCCAGCACGAAGGAAGGGTCCGCACTGCGGAATTCACTGTGGACACTCATGAGGAGGGCCACCGATGACCTCGACCACACACGACGCACCAGCGAATCAGGTGGAGCTGTCCATCGGCGGCATGACGTGTGCCTCGTGCGCCGCACGGATCGAGCGCAAGCTCAACAAGGTCGATGGTGTGACAGCGACCGTCAACTACGCCACCGAGAAGGCGAAGGTCAGCTTCCCGGAGCGCGTATCTGCCGAGGAACTGATCAAGGTGGTGGAAGCCACCGGTTACACCGCGGAGCTTCCCGCCCCGCCGCGGGGCGACGAGCCGCACGCTGAGGCTGACGATCCAACACGAGCGCTACGGCAGCGGCTGATCACCTCCGTCGTGCTGTCGGTCCCGGTGATCCTGCTGTCGATGATCCCGGCACTGCAGTTCACCTACTGGCAGTGGCTGGCGCTCGCGCTGGCCGGACCAGTGGTGGTCTGGGCCGCCTGGCCGTTCCACAAAGCAGCGTGGATCAACCTGCGGCATGGCGCCGCCACCATGGACACGTTGATCTCGCTCGGGGTCAGTGCGGCGTTCCTGTGGTCGCTGTACGCCTTGTTCTTCGGCACCGCCGGGATCCCGGGGATGCAGCACGCGTTCGAGCTGACCATCGAGCGGATGGCCGGTGACGGCAACATCTACCTCGAAGTCGCCGCCGGGGTGACCACGTTCATCCTCGCCGGGCGCTACTTCGAAGCCCGCGCCAAGCGCCGCGCAGGCTCAGCGTTGCGCGCATTGCTGGAACTCGGAGCCAAGGACGTCGCCGTGCTCCGAGACGGACGTGAGCAGCGCATCCCGATCGACCAGCTGGCCGTAGGAGACCAGTTCGTCGTCCGTCCCGGCGAGAAGATCGCCACCGACGGCGTCGTGGTCGAGGGCAGTTCCGCGGTCGACGCCAGCATGCTCACCGGCGAATCCGTGCCCGTCGAGGTCGGCGCCGGCGATCAGGTCATCGGCGCGACCGTCAACGCAGGCGGCCGGTTGGTCGTGCGGGCGACCCGGGTGGGCTCGGACACGCAACTCGCCCAGATGGCCAAGCTGGTGGAGGACGCCCAGAACGGCAAGGCCGCCGTGCAGCGGCTGGCCGACCGGATCTCTGCGGTCTTCGTGCCCATTGTGATCGCATTGGCTGTCGGGACTTTGGCGTTTTGGGCTGGAGCAGGTGCTGGGGCCACGGCGGCCTTCACCGCCGCGGTCGCGGTATTGATCATCGCCTGCCCGTGCGCCCTCGGTTTGGCCACGCCGACCGCGCTGCTGGTCGGCACGGGCCGCGGTGCGCAGCTCGGCATTCTGATCAAGGGTCCGGAGGTCCTGGAGTCCACGCGTCGGGTGGACACCGTGGTGCTCGACAAGACCGGAACCGTCACCACCGGCAAGATGAGCCTGGTCGACATCCATGTCGCCGAGGGCGTCAACGAGGACGAAGCTCTGCGGCTGGCCGGCGCATTGGAACACGCCTCGGAACACCCGATCGCCAAGGCCATCAGCGCCGCCGCGGCCGAACGCGGGGACCTTCCCGCGGTCGAGGACTTCCACAACACCGAAGGACTCGGTGTGCAAGGTGTCGTCGAGGGCAAGGCCATCGTCGTCGGCCGGGCGAAGCTGCTCGCGGACTGGAGCGTCCACCTCGACGAGGACCTCCAGCACGCCAAGCAGACCGCAGAACAGAAAGGCCACACCGCGGTACTCGTGGCGTGGGACGGCCAGGCTCGCGCGGTGCTCTCGGTCGCCGACACAGTGAAACCCACCTCGGCGCAAGCCATTCGCGGATTGCGCGAGCTCGGTCTGCGGCCGGTGTTGCTCACCGGTGACAACGAAGCCGCGGCCCGCACCGTCGCCGCCGAAGTCGGAATCGACGAAGTGATCGCCGAAGTCCTCCCCCAGGACAAAGTGGACGTCGTGAAACGGCTGCAGAGTGAAGGCCGGGTCGTGGCGATGATCGGCGACGGCGTGAACGATGCCGCGGCGCTCGCCCAAGCCGATCTGGGTCTCGCCATGGGCACCGGCACCGATGTCGCCATCGAGGCCAGCGACCTGACCCTGGTCCGGGGTGACCTGCGTGCCGCGGTGGACGCCATCCGCCTGGCCCGCCGGACGCTGGGCACGATCAAGGGCAACTTGTTCTGGGCCTTCGCCTACAACGTCGCCGCCCTGCCCTTGGCCGCCCTCGGCCTGCTCAACCCCATGATCGCCGCCGCCGCGATGGCGTTCTCGTCGGTGTTCGTGGTGAGCAACAGCTTGCGGCTGCGTGGATTCCGCAGCGCGACATGACCAAGCCGTATCGAACACAGTGAGAACGAAGGGAATCCATTGAACAGCAGCGTGTTTACCGTCAAGGGAATGACGTGCACCGGTTGCATGACCAAGGTGACGAACGCGGTCACCGGTCTTGACGGTGTCAACGATGTGGATGTGGACATCAGCAACGGCGAACTCACCGTCCTCAGCGAAACTCCTGTCGATGCCGACCGCATCCGGCAGGCGATCAAGGAAGTGGGCTACGAGGTAGTCAGCTAGCCGAGACGACCATGACGAGCGAGTCGCCAACGCCACCCACGGTCGTGATCAAGACAGTCGACAACGGCCCATATCAAGTGAAAGGGCCCATACGACTGGTCGACCACGACAACAACGTGTATGACCTCGAAGGACGGCGGACACACCTGCTCTGCCGGTGCGGAAAGTCGGCCACCAAACCGTTCTGCGACGGCGCCCACAAACGCGAGGGCTTCCAAGCCGCCGAACGTACGCGGCCAACCTCTGATCGCTAGGGAGGTGCGCTTGGGACAGACGGCGAGTCCCGTCCCAAGCGCACTTGCCCATTCGTCCAGCTCAAGCGCAGGCCCAACCTTCAACCCTGCCGCAACTCCCCCAACAACACCTACTAGGATGTCTAGTAGTTATAAGGGAGGCGGTCATGGCGCACCGGATGCCTGCGATGCGCAAGCTCGCGCTACTGGCCACGAGCGGCATGCTCCTTGCCGCGTGCAGCGAGACGCCCATCACGCCACCAAGCAAGCAGCCTACGGCCGATCCTGGTCTCGTACATGTGCACGGACTCGGAATCGACCCCGCTGACGGGACCCTGTACGCGGCCAGCCACTACGGCTTGTTCCGCATTCCGGCAACCGACCGACCCGCGCGCGTGACCGAATCGCGCCAAGACACGATGGGCTTCACCGTCGTCGGACCACGGCATTTCCTCGGCAGCGGGCATCCGGATCCAGCTCAGGACGGACCCAACCACCTGGGACTGATCGAAAGCACAGATGCCGGCCAGAACTGGCGATCACTCTCACTGAGCGGCGCTGCCGACTTCCACGCCCTGGAAGCAAAACACAACCAGGTGTACGGCTACGACGGCCAAACTCGCCGGCTCCTCGTGTCCACTGATCGACAGAACTGGGATCCCCGTGTCAGCGTCGCCCTTGCCGACTTCGCTGTCTCACCGATCGACCCGAACACTCTGCTCGCCACAACCGAACGGGGACTCGCCCGCAGTACCGACGGCGGTCGCACGTTCACACCAGTCTCCAACGCTCCGGATCTTCTCCTGGTGGACTGGCCATCCGCGACGGTGGTGCTCGGAATCACTCCGGACGGCAGCGTCCACACGAGTCAAGATGCCGGTGCGACCTGGTCGCAACAGGGCAAGGTGCCAGGTGAGTCAAGAGCTGTCACCGCGAACGGATCAGGTGAGGTTCACATCGCCACCGAGTCTGCGATCCACACTTCCCTCGACGGCGGCCGTACGTTTTCCGTACGTGCTCAACTGCGTTAACCGTTAAGGGCTACGCCAGATTTCGCATTTCGTCGATCTCCGCCTGGCGCGTGTCGACGATCTTCTGGGCGAATTGCCTGACGGCCGGGTTTCCGCCGTTCTCAAGCTGGGTCTTGGCCACGGCGATCGCGCGTTCGTGCCGCTCGATCGTCATCTGTGTCCACACACGATCGAACTGCGCATCATCAACCTGTTGCAGTTGCCGGACCGCTTCTTTATTGGTGTCGGGCACGTACTCCACGCCCCACATGAGCAACCATCTCATGAGCTGCTGGATGTCGGGGGTCTGAGATCTCCCAATCCTCGCTGCCAGGTCGAGGACCGCCGCGTTGGTGCTGCGCGAGGGAACCAGCTTGGCGAGGTCCCGCACCTCACCGAGGTGCGGGATCAACTGCCGCGCGAACGCCACAGCCTGTTCGTCGTGGTCCGCTTGTGGGGCAGCCGTACCGCTCGGAAGCCTCTGCGTTTCCGGCGACGGCACGTCACTGCCACACGCGGTGCTCAGAACCGCCACCACCAGCGCGGTCGTGGCTGTCACCAAAGACTTCCGCATGATGTCGGGCACGCTCCAGACAGAACAGACTCGGCGGCTGGGCCCCGTCCCTGGACAGCACGACGGACGGAGAGCGAAACGCTACATTACTAGACAGCATAGTAGACTATTCGCAAACGCCACCGTTCACGGCCCCGAGCCGCTGGTCGCGCAGTCGGCACGACACCGGCCGCACTACCGCACAGACACAGCGCGCCGTTGGGCCTGTTCAGCTCGCTGCTTGCGCTGCCCGTATCGGGTGACGCCCTTCGGCTTGTATACCGCCAGCAGCGTGGCCACCAGCAACAGCATCAGGGCCAGTGCGGCATGCTGACTAGGCGAGGCGCCCAGTGCTCGGATGCTCGACGGGGACGTTGCCGGATCGGACGCCGTGCGGGCCATGATGCCGAACGTTCTCATGTACATCAGCAAGACCACGGTGGCCACGACGTTGATCAGCAATTTGAACAGGACCCAGTAGTGCCGGAACAACCCCCATGTGGTGCCCAGTGCTTGGACGATACCGGTGAGCAGCGAAGCGACAGCCAATGGGACGAGAACCCACCACGCGGCCGGCTGCATCACGAGATAGGCGCCGCGCATGGTTTGAGCATCTTGACTGGTCAGGCCGATGACAGCGAGCGCCAGGAACACGACGACCGCACCGAGCCAGCCCATCGAGGCAACAAGATGTGCCGTGAGGGCGAGTTTGCGCAGCCGGGGTTTCATCACCATCAGTGCCCCCACCAGCCCGAGTCATGGCCACTACCTGGCGCTACGGTGTTTGAGGCAGGTATGTCGCCACCACCGGTCATATCCGGTCGGTGAGGACCGCGGGCGAGCAGCGTGATGACGACCACCAGCATCACAACGAGAGCGATGACCCCGGACACTTTCACCCACCTCGGCATGGGGGTGTAACGGCCGGGATTCTCCCTGGTGTCGACTTCCGGAAGGCTAGCCACGGGATTCTCCTCCTCTGTCAGTCTGCTTGTGCCGCCACAGCCGGATTCCTCTTGCTTGTCCAATAAGGACAGCGATGACCGCGAGGATCAGCACGAGACTGAATGGGGATGTCATTCGCAACAGCGCCCCATAGAAGTACTCATGCACGACGACCAGTGCGAACAAGGCGTAGTTCATGCGTTGGAGGTTCGTCCACCGCCGGGCTTTGAGTGCCCGGATGGTCCTAGTGTCCTGAGTCATTAATTCGCGCGCAGTGTGTAGGGTGTGGCATGCCTAACCCGAAGCTGCCTGAGTTGGTGTTGTCGGGCGTTGAGACACGGACGTTGCAGGGGTGGACGCGGCGCCGCAAGACGGCGCAGGCGTTGGCGTTGCGGTCTCGGATCGTGTTGC
>NZ_JAAATY010000024.1 GCF_013280595.1 Kibdelosporangium persicum | reverse complement strand
CAGGCCAGGAACCGGGACGCGCAGATCGCCGACCGTAAGTTCACGGCCGAGCAGGAGACCGCGGCGGAGAAGAAGGCGCGGAAGCAGGCGAAGAACCGGGACGCGCAGATCGCTGACCGTAAGGAGACGGCGAAGCGGGAGACGGAGGCGGAGCAGAAGCGTCAGGCGAAGAACCGCGACGCGCAGATCGCCGACCGTAAGTTCACGGCCGAGCAGGAGACCGCGGCGGAGAAGAAGGCGCGGAAGCAGGCGAAGAACCGGGACGCGCAGATCGCTGACCGTAAGGAGACGGCGAAGCGGGAGACGGAGGCGGAGCAGAAGCGTCAGGCCAGGAACCGGGACGCGCAGATCGCCGACCGTAAGTTCACGGCCGAGCAGGAGACCGCGGCGGAGAAGAAGGCGCGGAAGCAGGCGAAGAACCGGGACGCGCAGATCGCTGACCGTAAGGAGACGGCGAAGCGGGAGACGGAGGCGGAGCAGAAGCGTCAGGCCAAGAACCGCGACGCGCAGATCGCCGACCGTAAGTACACAGCGCAACAGGAGACCGCGGCGGAGAAGAAGGCGCGGAAGCAGGCGAAGAACCGGGACGCGCAGATCGCTGACCGTAAGGAGACGGCGAAGCGGGAGACCAAGGCGGAGCAGAAGCGTCAGGCCAAGAACCGCGACGCCCAAATCGCCGACCGTAAGGAGACGGCGAAGCGGGAGACGGAGGCGGAGCAGAAGCGTCAGGCCAAGAACCGCGACGCCCAGATCGCCGACAAGAAGCAGAGCGTGACCAAGAAGCCGCAGACCAAGGCGCAGAGCGCCAGCAGGAAGGCTGCCATCGCCAAGCAGTCAATGGCGGCCTGATCGCCTGGTGGTGGGGCTCGCGGAGCCCCACCACCACACCTCAACGACCAGCGGGCGTGACCGAGAGCATCCGTCCCGCGAGCCCACGGGCCCGCACGGTCAGCCTCTTGGCGATGTCCTTCAACACCGTCGACGCCGGGGCCTCAGGGTCCAGCTTGACCAGCGGGGTCCCCGCGTCGCCGCCTTCACGCAGCCTCGGGTCCAGCGGGACCTGGCCGAGCAGCGGCACCTCGGAGCCGACGGCCCGCGACAACGAGTCCGACACCGTCTGCCCGCCGCCCGCGCCGAAGATGTCCATCCGAGTACCGTCCGGCATCTGCAGCCAGGACATGTTCTCGATCACGCCGGCGATCCGCTGACGGGTCTGCAGCGCGATCGCGCCCGCCCGCTCGGCCACCTCGGCGGCGGCCTGCTGCGGCGTGGTGACCACGAGGATCTCGGCGTTCGGGATCAGCTGCGCCACCGAGATGGCGATGTCGCCGGTGCCAGGCGGCAGGTCCAGCAGCAGGATGTCCAGGTCGCCCCAGAACACGTCCGCCAGGAACTGCTGCAACGCGCGGTGCAGCATCGGCCCGCGCCACACCACCGGGGTGTTGCCCGGCGTGAACATGCCGATGGAGATCACCTTCACGCCGTTGGCCTGCGGCGGCATGATCATCTGCTCGACCTTGGTCGGCTTGCCGGTCGCGCCCAGCATCCGCGGCACCGAGTGGCCGTAGATGTCCGCGTCGACCACGCCGACCGACAGGCCGCGTTCGGCCATCGCCACGGCCAGGTTCACCGTCACGCTGGACTTGCCCACGCCGCCCTTGCCCGAGGCCACGCAGTACACCCTGGTCATCGAGCCGGGCTCGGCGAAGGGGATCTTCGGTTCGTCACCGCGCAGCGACCTGCGCATCTCCGTGCGCTGCTGGTCGTTCATGACGTCCAGTTCGACGCGCACGTCGCGCACGCCTTCCAGCGCGGACACCGCGGTGGTCACGTCACGGGTGATCTTGTCCCGCAGCGGGCAGCCCGCCACGGTCAGGTACACGCCGACGTCGACAAGGCCGTCCGGGTGCACCGTGACGTCCTTGACCATGCCGAGGTCCGTGATCGGCCGGTGGATCTCCGGGTCCTGCACGCCCGCGAGCGCCTTACGGACCGCTTCGACAGTGGGTATCACCTTTCTCATGCTACGGCGGGTAGACCGAAACGCCGTGGTCGGCCTTATGAACTAGGGCACTTGAACCGGGGCACTGTGCATCCGCTTGCGCGCGTTCCGTAACATCGGACTGTGCCGGAGTTACGGGCAACCCGGTTGCCTACCCGTGGCGAAATGGACGCTTGGCGCTCATTTCTGCGCGCGCACGCCAAGGTGACCCGGTGCCTCGAGGCTGAACTGCTCGCCGAGCAGCGCCTTTCCCTCGGCGCGTACGACGTGCTGGCCGAACTCGCCGAAGCGCCCGGCCAGTGCCTGCGGATGGCCGAGCTGGCGGAAGCCGTCCTGCTGTCCCGCTCGGGCGTCACCCGGCTGGTCGACCGGCTGGAACGCGCTGGTCTTGTCGCGCGGGAACGCGTCGACGGTGACGGCCGTGGTGTCGTGGCCCGGCTGACGTCCTCCGGCGCGAGCAGGCTGCTGGTGGCGTCACGGACGCATCTGGCGGGTGTCGTCCGGCACTTCGTGGAGCTGTTGGACGAACAGGAACTCAAGACCCTGGGTGACCTGGCCCAGCGGGTGGCCGACGCTCAGCCCTGATTGTCCTGCCAGGCCGGGTTGTCCTTGATGCCTTCAGCGGAGGCACGGCGGCGCGGTTTGGCGTTGAGGTCCTGCCGCAGCCGGTCGAGTTCGCCGCGCAGGTAGTCCCGTGTCGCGACCTCGCCGACGGCGATGCGCAACGCGGCGAGCTCGCGTGCCAGATACTCGGTGTCGGCTTTGGTCTGCGCCGCGCGTTTGCGGTCTTCCTCAAGCGAGATCCGGTCACGGTCGTCCTGGCGGTTCTGCGCCAGCAGGATCAACGGCGCCGCGTAGGCCGCCTGCGTGGAGAACGCCAGGTTGAGCAGGATGAACGGGTACGGGTCCCACTCCAGCGACGCAGCGGTCAGGTTCAGCGTGATCCACCCGATCACCAAGAGCGTCTGCCAGAACAGGAACGTGCCGGTGCCGAGGAACCGGGCCAGCCGCTCGGAGAACCGGCCGAACGCTTCGGGGTCGAACTCGACCCGCAGCAGCCGGCGCGGCCTGCCGGGCTGGTCGAGCCTGCGGCGGGACAGCAGTTCAGGCATCGGTGGTGGCCTCCCACAACCCGTTCTCCCGCCAGCCTTCCGGCAGCAGGTGGTCGAGCACGTCGTCAACGGTGACCGCGCCGATCAGGTGCTCGCTCTCGTCGACCACCGGCGCGCAGACCAGGTTGTACGCGGCGAAGTACCTGGTCACCTCGGCCAGTGACGCCGTCGGCGGCAGCTTGGCCAGTTCGGTGTCCAACGCACCGGCGACGAGCTCCGACGGTGGCTCACGCAACAGCCGCTGCACGTGGACGCAACCCAGGTAGCGGCCTGTCGGCGTCGCCGAAGGCGGTCGCGTGACGAACACCATGCTCGCCAGAGCCGGTGTCAGGTCGGGATTGCGCACGCGCGCCAACGCTTCCGCGATCGTGGCGTCCGGCGTCAGCACGACGGGCTCCGGCGTCATCAGACCGCCCGCGGTGTCCGACGAGTATTCGAGCAACCGTTTGACCGGTGCCGACTCCTCCGGCTCCATCAGTTCCAGCAGCCGGTCCTTGTCCCGTTCGGACAGTTCGGCGAGCAGGTCGGCGGCGTCGTCGGGGTCCATCGCCTCGAGGATGTCGGCCGCGCGCTCGTCGTCGAGGTGCGCGAGCAGCTCCTTCTGGTACTCCTCGCCCAGTTCCTCGATCACGTCGGCGAGGCGCTCGTCGTCCAACGCGTCCGCGACCTCGTAACGCCGTTTGGGAGGCAGGTCGCGCAGCGCCACGGCGACGTCAGCCGCGCGCATGCCCTCGAAGACCGCCAGCAGTTGTTGCGCGCCTTGGGGTTGGGCGGCCAGTTCGAGAATCCCCGGGCCTCGTACGTCCTCCCACCTGACGATCCCGACGGGCCCGCGTCTGCCGAACCGTCCGACACGCTCCCGTATCGCGACGCGTCCGAGCACCCAGTCCCGCGTGCGTGTCGGCTCCATGCCGATGTCCTCGACGGTCGCTCTCGCCCCGGTCGCCTCGACCGTGACGGGCGCGTCCAGCAACTGGCCGACGACGAGGACCTCGTTGGGGCGCTGGTGGAAATGCCGCAGGTTGACCGACCCGGTCGACAGCGTCACGGCGTTGGCCTCGATCGACGTGACCCGCAGCATGGGGACGAAGATGCGTCGTCGCGTCGCCAGTTCGACGACGACCCCGAGGACCCTGGGCGGCAGACGGTCCGTGCGCAGCCCGGCGACGATGTCGCGAACCCGGCCGATCTGCTCACCGTCCGGCCCGAACACCGCGAGCCCGGCGAGCTGACCCGCGAAAACCCGGTTTGTGGCGGCCACGCGACCAGGCTAGTCGGCCTCAGCCGACGCTGCGCGGCTGCGCGGCTTCTACCCTTCGTGAGTGTTTATCCGTGTTCTAACCCTGATAAACACTCACGATGGTGCGCAAGCAGAAGGACGCCGAGCCCGGCGACGGGCGGGTGCAGGACCCGGTCACCTGCTGGTGCGTCCTGGTGGAGGAGACGCTAGGCAGGGGTGAGAGCCAGCGATGGCGGCTGTCGGACGTCCGCAAGTTCGACACCCGGGAGGAGGCACTCGACGCGGCGGCACAGACCGCGCTGGAGTACCAGCCGCAGCACCCGGCGTTCGAGAAGGACCGGGAGATCTACCAGATCGGCGAGGACTCGTGGGTCGTCTGGCTGCAGGGCGCGACGAGCGACTACCACTTCCGCGTGTCGGTCGCGCGGCACCAGGCTGGGTGAGGCAACGCGGGACGCACCCATCGCGTCCCAGTGGGCATGGTTGGAGAGCAGCACGACCCGGAGCCCGAAGAGGTCACCAGACGGGTGCCGGCAGGCAGGTGGTGTGTCCTGATCGAGGAGTCCGTCGGGCACAGCAGTTACATCCGGTGGGAACTGACGCGGATCAAATCCTTCGGCAGCCGGGACGACGCCGTGCGGGAGGCCGCGAACCTGGCCCGGACGTATGAGCCCGAACATCCAGCGAAGCAGCGTAGCCGCCGGATATTCCGTACCGGAACCGACCTCTGGACCGTACAGGTACGCGGCACCAACGACCGCACCGCCCATTTCCGGGTGATCGTCGCCGAGCCCGAGACGCCGTAAGAAAGGGTGCCGGGCGTGAACGCGGCGAGGATCACAGGGCGATCACGCGGAAAAGCCGACTGATCACATGGTGTGCCGGTTGCTATGAGCACGCCCACAAAAATGTTTGATCAATTTTGCGCCGGCCGGGTCACGGGGTAACGCTTGTCGGCATGAGCAAACGCTTTCGGATCTTCCGCAAGCGTTCGGAAGACGACCTTCTTGAACGCAGCATGCGGACCTGCCCGGGCTGTCAGGCCGACGTGCACGTGTTCGCCGCCGGGTGCCGCCACTGCGGCTACGAGCTGGATATCGCCAGCTGAGAGCCGCTTCACATCGCACGTCCGGGATCAAGCGCGATACTGACCGGTAACTGTCCTCGACGTTGACCAGGAGCGCGCCATGGCTCGCCTTGCCCAGACCGCCGGACTGACCGACATCCAGCGCGAAATCCTCGCGACGGTCCGGGGATTCGTGGACAAGGAGGTCATTCCGCACGCCCAGGCCCTCGAACACGGCGACGAGTACCCGAGCGACATCGTCGAGGGCATGAAGGAGATGGGCCTGTTCGGGCTGACCATCCCCGAGGAGTACGGCGGTCTCGGCGAGTCGCTGTTGACGTACGCGCTGGTCGTCGAGGAGATCGCGCGCGGCTGGATGAGCGTTTCCGGCGTGATCAACACGCACTTCATCGTCGCGCACATGATCAAGCAGCACGGTACCGAGGAGCAGAAGCAGTACTTCCTGCCGAGGATGGCCACCGGTGAGGTGCGTGGCGCGTTCTCGATGTCCGAACCGGACCTCGGCTCGGACGTCGCGGCGATCAAGACGAAGGCCAAGAAGGACGGTGACTCGTACGTCATCGACGGCCAGAAGATGTGGCTGACCAACGGCGGAACGTCCACTTTGATCGCCCTGCTGGCCAGGACCGACGAGGGCGCGCCGAAAGCGCACCAGAACCTGACCGCGTTCCTGGTGGAGAAGCCGGCCGGTTTCGGCGAGGTGGCGCCGGGCCTGACGATCCCCGGCAAGATCGACAAAATGGGCTACAAAGGCGTCGACACAACGGAAGCGGTGTTCTCCGGCTACGAGATCCCGGCCGGCCGGGTGCTCGGTGAGGCGCCGGGCAAGGGCTTCGCGCAGATGATGGACGGCGTCGAGGTCGGCCGGGTGAACGTGGCGGCGCGCGCCTGCGGCATCGCGATCCGCGCGTTCGAACTGGCGATCGACTACGCCCAGCAGCGCAGGACCTTCGGCAAGCCGATCGCCGAACACCAGGCGATCGCCTTCAAACTGGCCGAGATGGCCACCAAGGTCGAAGCCGCCCACCTGATGATGGTCAACGCGGCCCGCCTGAAGGACTCCGGTGCCCGCAACGACGTAGAGGCGGGCATGGCCAAACTGATCGCCTCCGAGTACTGCGCCGAGGTGACCCAGGACGCGTTCCGCATCCACGGCGGCTACGGCTACTCCAAGGAGTACGAGATCGAGCGCCTGATGCGGGAGGCCCCCTTCCTGCTGATCGGCGAAGGCACGAGCGAGATCCAGAAGACCATCATCAGCCGCGGCCTCCTGCGCGAATACAAAACCCGCAGCTAAACCCTCGTGAGTGTTTATCAGGGTTAGAACACGGATAAACACTCACGAGCGTTCTGAGGCGCGCCGCCGGCGGCGACGTTTCGCCAGGCCCGGGAGCAGCCGGGTTCGCATCCTGATGTCCGGCTTGGCAGGATGGAACCACAGCGTGCTGGCGTGGAGAGGTGAACTGTCGTGGCCGGTGGTTTTTCTGGGCAGGGGCGGCCCAATCCGGGGTTGCCGCGGTTGCCGACGCCGCCGACGGGGTGGCCGATCGGTTCCTATGACACGTACGAGGGTGCCCAACGCGCGGTCGAGCATCTGGCCAGCGAGGACTTCCCGGTCACCGAGGTGACCATCGTGGGCGTCGACCTGATGCTCGTCGAGCGGATCGTCGGCAGGCTGACCTGGGGCAAGGTGCTGGGCACCGGTGCGCTTTCCGGCGCGTGGTTCGGGTTGTTCGTCGGTGTGCTGCTCGCGTACTTCTCCAACCAGGGCGGCATGTCGTTCGGCCCGGTGCTCGTCGGAGTCGTGGCGGGGGTGTTGTTCGGGCTGACGTTCGCGGCCGTCAGCTACCTGTCCACGCGTGGCCGCCGCGATTTCGCGTCGGCGAGCCAACTGGTCGCCGGTCGTTACGACGTGCTGTGCCAGCCGCGCAACGCGGAGCGTGGACGGGACCTGCTGGCGAAGCTGTCAATGCGCCCATCGGGTGGTACCCCGTAATACCTTGATGTAATCGTGTCTGCAGACACTGGCCATTCGCTTGCGAGGGGTGATCAACCCGCCTAAGTTCAGTGGGCCCGAGCGCGTTACGGGTGAGGTTGGGCACACCGCGTTCGGGGGCACACCGAGGTGCCGGGCGCGCGGTGAGGGGCATGCCCGGTTCCTCGCAGGACGAGGAGGCAGGGTTCATGCGCAGCGCCAGTCGCACGGCGCGGAAACGCCTTGTCGCGGCCGTCGGGGCGGCACTAGTCGCCGCTCCGCTCTTGACCGCGTGCGGATCGGACTCGGGTATCACGATCAACGTGTACTACGCACCCGAGCAGGTCTTCGACAAGGTTGTCGCGAAGTGCAACGAGAGGGCCAACGGCCGATACACCATTGTTTACAACAAGCTGCCCCGGGAGGCGGACGGGCAGCGCGAGCAGATGGTCCGCAGGCTGGCCGCCAACGACTCCGAAATGGACATCCTCGGGCTCGACGTGGTCTGGGTGGCGGAGTTCGCCGAAGCCGGCTGGATCCTGGAGTGGACGGGGCAGAACAAGGCCGAGGCGGAGCGGGACGTGTTCCCCGGGCCGTTGAGCACGGCCCAGTGGAACGGAAAGCTCTACGCCGCAACGAAGAACACCAACGTGCAACTGCTCTGGTACGACAAGCGGGTCACGCCGACGCCGCCGCGGACCTTCGACGAGATGATCACGACGTCCGAGCGGCTCAGGGATGAGGGCAAGCCCTACCAGATCCTGCTGACCGCGGCCGAGTACGAAGGCCTTGTCGTCAACTACAACACCATCGTCAACTCCGCGGGCGGGAACATCCTGTCCGAGGACGGCAAGAGCGTCGTGATGGACCAGGGCGCGGTGAAGGGCCTGGAGATCCTCAAGCGGCTCTCGACCGCCGGGGTCACCGCGCCGGATCTGACCGCGGCCAAGGAGCAGCAGGTCCAGCTGGGCTTCCAGCAGCCGGGTGGCAAGGCGGCGTTCCAGATCAACTGGCCGTTCGTCTACGCCAGCATCCAGACGGCCAACCCCGAGTTGTTCCAGAACCTGGGGTGGGCGCAGTACCCGGGGGTGAATCCGGGCGAGCCGTCGAAGCCGACCATCGGTGGCTACAACCTCGCGGTCAGCTCGTACTCGCGGCACCCGCAGGAGGCCTTCGAGGCCACACTGTGCCTGCGTGAGGCCGAAAGCCAGAAGTACCAGGCGGTTCTCGAGTCGCTGCCGCCGACCATCCAGTCGGTCTACGACGACCCGACACCGGTCGATCCGTCGAAGCCCGCGGACCCGAAGAACAACCCGACGATGGACCAGGCGTACCCGATGAAGGACGCGATCGTCCCGTCGCTGGAGGACTCCGCGGCGCGGCCGCTCACCCCGGCGTACCAGAACGCGTCGACGGTGATCTCGACGATCCTTTCGCCACCGACGGCGATCGACCCACCGGTCACCGCCGATCGCCTGCGCCGTGAGTTGCAGGACGCGCTCCAGTCGAAGGGGGTCCTGCCGTGACCGAGACCGCGGTCAAACCCGCACCCGCCAAGGCCGCGAAGAAGCCGAAGCCGGAACTCAGCGAGGGAAAACGCGCCGAACGCAGACTCGGCTGGCTGCTGTGCGCGCCCGCGGCGCTCGTGATGGTCGCGGTCACCGGCTGGCCGATCATCTACTCGGTCTGGCTGTCCATGCAGCGCTACGACCTGCGGTTCCCCAACCAGAGCGAGTTCGTCTTCCTGGACAACTACATCACCGTGCTCGGCAGTGAGTACTGGTGGACCGCGTTCGGGCTGACCACGCTGATCACGGTCGTCTCGGTGATCATCGAGTTGGTGCTCGGCATGTGCCTGGCGCTGATCATGCACCGGACTATCGTGGGCCGGGGCCTCGTCCGGACGGTCTCGCTGATCCCGTACGGAATCGTGACCGTGGTGGCGGCGTTCTCGTGGCGCTACGCCTGGGACGACAAGACGGGCTATCTCAGCGCCCTGTTGTCGAGCGAGTCGGCGCTGATCGACCAGACGTCCGCGTTCTTCACCGTCGTGCTGGCCGAGGTGTGGAAGACCACGCCGTTCATGGCGCTGCTGCTGATGGCCGGCCTGGCACTGGTGCCGGACGACCTGCTCAGGGCCGCGGCGATGGACGGCGCCGGGCCGTGGCAGCGGTTCACGAAGGTGATCGTGCCGGTGATGAAGCCGGCCATCCTGGTGGCGCTGCTGTTCCGCACCCTGGACGCGTTCCGCATCTTCGACAACCTCTTCGTGCTCACGCCGGGCACGTCGTCGGTGTCGATCCAGACCTACAACAACCTGATCAAGGGTCTGAACCTGGGCATCGGCTCGACCATGTCGGTGCTGATCTTCATCACGGTCGCGATCATCGCGTTCCTGTTCATCAAGGTGTTCGGCACCGCTGCGCCGGGGTCCGACTCGGGAGGTAAGCGCTGATGGCCATGATGGCGACCCGGACGCCGGGCCGGGTGTTCAAGTGGACCGTGGTGGACGTCGTGGTGGTGGTCTACGCACTGGTCCCGGTGCTGTGGATCCTCTCGCTGTCGTTCAAGACCAAGGACGCGATCGCCGACCGGAGCTTCATCCCGACCGAGTGGACGTTCCAGAACTACGCCGACATCTTCAAGACCACGGACTTCATCAGGGCGCTGGTGAACTCGATCGGCATCGCGGTGATCGCCACGGTGATCGCGGTGATCCTGGGGACCATGGCCGCGTACGCCATCGCGCGGCTGGACTTCCCCGGCAAACGCGCGCTGGTGGGCGTCTCGCTGCTGATCGCGATGTTCCCGCAGGTGTCGCTGGTGTCCCCGCTGTTCGAGATGGAGCGGGCGCTCGGGCTGTTCGACACGTGGCCCGGCCTGATCCTGCCGTACATCACGTTCGCGCTGCCGCTGTCGATCTACACGCTCTCGGCGTTCTTCCGTGAGATCCCGTGGGAGCTGGAGAAAGCGGCCAAGATGGACGGTGCGACGCCGGGCCAGGCGTTCCGCAAGGTGATCGCGCCGCTGGCCGCGCCGGGCGTGTTCACCACGGCGATCCTGGTGTTCATCTTCTGCTGGAACGACTTCCTCTTCGCGATCTCGCTGACGTCGACGAACGCGTCGAGGACGGTGCCCGCGGCACTGCAGTTCTTCACCGGCGCCTCGTACTTCGAGGACCCGACCGGGACGGTGTCCGCGGCGGCCGTCGTGATCACCATCCCGATCATCCTGTTCGTGTTGTTCTTCCAGCGCCGTATCGTCGCGGGGCTGACCTCCGGTGCGGTAAAGGGTTGATCATGGCTGAAATCGTGCTTGACAAGGTGACCAAGCGGTACCCGGACGGTGCCCTCGCGGTGTCCGAGGCGGACTTCACGATCGCCGACGGCGAGTTCGTCATCCTGGTCGGCCCGTCCGGCTGCGGGAAGTCCACCACGCTCAACATGATCGCCGGTCTCGAGGACATCTCCGACGGCGAGCTGCGCATCGACGGCCAGCGGGTGAACGAGAAGGCGCCGAAGGACCGGGACATCGCGATGGTGTTCCAGTCGTACGCGCTCTACCCGCACATGAGCGTGCGGGAGAACATGGCGTTCCCGCTCCGGCTGGCCAAAGTGGACGACAAGGTGGTCCGGCAGAAGGTCGAGGAGGCGGCGGCCACGCTGGACCTGACCCAGCACCTGGACCGCAAGCCGGGCAACCTGTCCGGTGGCCAGCGGCAGCGGGTCGCGATGGGCCGGGCGATCGTGCGCAACCCCAAGGCGTTCCTGATGGACGAGCCACTGTCCAACCTGGACGCCAAGCTGCGCGTGCAGATGCGGACATCGTTGTCCAAGCTGCAGAAGCAGCTCGGCACCACGACGGTCTACGTGACCCACGACCAGACCGAGGCGATGACCCTCGGCGACCGGGTCGTGGTGCTGCGCGGCGGGATCGTGCAGCAGATCGGCTCGCCGCAGTTCCTCTACGAGCAGCCGTCGAACCTGTTCGTCGCCGGGTTCATCGGCTCGCCGTCGATGAACTTCCTGCCCGCGACGCTGGCCGACAACGAGGTCAACTCGCCGATCGGCAAGTTCGCGCTGACCGACCGGATCCGCTCGTTGGTGGAGGCCGCGGGCGCGCCCCGTGAGGTGATCCTCGGCATCCGGCCGGAGCACTTCGAGGACGCCCGGCTGCTCGACGAATCGGCCAAGTCGGGCGGCGCGACGTTCACGGCGTCGGTGGACGTGCTGGAGTCGATGGGCTCGGACAAGTACGCCTACTTCACCGTGGAGGGCGACCAGGCCACGTCCCAGGAGCTGGAGGAGCTCGCGGCCGACTCCGGCTCGGCCGACGTGCCCGACCGCGGGTCCCAGGTCGTGACCCGGCTTTCCGCGGCGTCCGAGGCCACTCAGGGCGGCTCGCTGGAAGTCTGGTTCGACGCCGACAAGGTGCAGCTCTTCGACCCGTCGAACGGCAAGAACCTGACCTACTCGGGCTGAACGACGGGGGAAGGCCGGCCTGCGGGCCGGCCTTTCTTTTGGCCTGCCGTCATGCAAGCATGCTTGCGATATGCTAGCATGCAAGCATGGCGCAGGTGAGCTGGCGGGCAGACGAGGACTTGGTGGACCGCGTCCGCAGGGCGGCGGCGGCGCAGCGGCGCAGCATGAACGACTTCATCACCCTGGTGCTGGAAGCGGCGACGAATCCCGACCTGGAACAGGACGAATACACGAGGGTGAGGGAGCGGCTGAGCCGGATGGACCTCGTGGTGACGCCCATGCTCGTCTACGTCGATGACGAGGGGCATGAGCGGCCTCGGACACGCCCGTCCCGGGAAGCGGTCGAGAAGGCGAGAAAGGCGGCAGGCAGGGGAAAGCCGCTGTCCGACTACGTGAGCGAAGGGCGCGGTGAGTGACCACTTTCGCTGATTCGTCGGCAGTGGTGAAGATCTATGCCGACGAGCCAGGACATGAGCTCGTGCGTGCGCGCCCGGTTCTTGTCGTGTCCCAGGTCGCACGGGCGGAGGTTCCTGCCGCGCTCTGGCGCAAGCAGCGCGACGGGATGTTCGAGCAGGTCGAAGCCGAGATCCTGGTGGCCGCCTTCGAGTCCGACTACTACGGAACCCCCGGTCACCCACTCCGATTCGTGGTCGTCGATCTCAACCCTGTCGTTCTGGAGGCCGCGGCGCGACTGACCCGGCGCCATGGCTTGCGAACACTGGACGCGATCCAGCTGGCCTCGGCGGTTCTCGCCGCGGAGGCGGATCCGGACATCACCGAGTTCGCCGCCTGGGACAAACACCTGCGCGAAGCCGCCCACGCCGAGGGGTTCACCCTGCTCCCCGCGTGAGCCCTGCCGTGTCCACCATTCCGGCACCGTGAAATGCCCGTTCCGGCACGTCGTGTCCACCATTCTGGCACGTCGTGTCCACCATTCTGGCACCTTGTGTCCGCCGTTCTGGCAGCTCGTGTCCGCCGTTCTGGCACGTCGTGTCCGCCATTCCGGCACCTTGTGTCCGCCGTTCTGGCACGTCGTGTCCGCCGTTCTGGCAGCTCGTGTCCACCGTTCCGGCAGCGGGTGTTCGCCGTGCTTCCGCTCGGTGCGCCGCGCTGACCTGCGAAAAAGCACTCGTTCGGCTGGCGTCACCGGCCCGGGAAAGATGTCATCCTGTACTGGGGGTGATCGATCATGGCGGAAAATGTCACTGTCGGTTGGCAGGTCGGCGCGGACGTCACCGACTGGCAGTTGACAGTCGAGTCGAGGGCACGGCGGGTGCGGGCCGACCTGGCCGCGTTGCCGCCCGCCCCGGCGACGGAAGTGGCGCGCAGGGCGGCCGAGGTCTCCCTGGAGATCGTGGACGCGGCACTGCGCAGCGCGGACAACAAGTGGTGGCGGTCAGGCGCGTCCTGGTGGTCGGGCTGGCACATCGAGCGGGCCTGGCGTGCCCTGCACGAAGCCGAGATCTACCTGGCCGCGGCCGATCCTGACCTGCAGTCGAGGCTGCCCGGTCTGAGAGCCCGCGTCCGGATGTACCTCGAAGAAGGCGACCCCCGCCGTGCGGCCGTGGAGCGGGAGAACCCTGACCGCGCGACGGTGGTGGACGCGATGCGGGCCGCGTTCGACGCCTCGGACGACGCCCACGCCGCGGCGAGGGCGCTCCGGAACAAGCTGATCGTCATCAGCTTGGCCTTGTTCGTGCTGAACACGGCGTTGGGGCTGGCCGGCATCCTCAAGCCCGGCCTGGTGCCGATGTGCATGCCGCCGAACCAGGCTGTGCCGCAGGAACTGTGCCCGACCGGAGGGGCGGCGGCGAGTGGCTGGGACGTCTGGATGGTGCAGCTGTTCGGCGCGCTGGGAGCCACGATTTCCGTTGTGCTGCTGTTGATCCGGCGCAGACCTGACCTGAGCCCGTACGTCCTGGTCGGATACCAGGCGTTGGTGAAGATCCTGTTGGGCGCCACGCTGTCCGTGGTCGGGCTGCTCGCGTTGGGCGCAGGTCTGGTCAGCGGGATCGTCTACGTCGGATCACAGGCCGCCTTGCTGCTCTGGGCGGTGCTCTTCGGTTACGCCCAACAGGTCGGCACGCGCCTGCTGGACAACTACGCGGACCGCCTGATGGACGAGGTCCGTCCGTTGCCCGACCGCGTCACAGTGGCGGGAGGTAAGCGCTAGCCGAGTCATCGCTGACGCAACGCGGCGATCACCTCGTCGTCCCAGCGGTGTGTCCGCATGAGCCGGTAACGCTGTTCGCTCACCGCGAGGTACGCCTCGGCCTCGGTCCGGTCGCCGATCAGCCCGGCCTGCCGCAGCAGGCTGACGACCGGCTGGAACTCCTCGGCGTAGAACCGGGCCGCCACCTCGGCGCGGGTGAGGAACCGGTTCTCGTCCTGCATCAGCCGGAATCCCCACGCCTCAACGGTTTCGCTCAGCACCGTGTACTGCCACGGGTCGCTGAGGACCATCGCGGCTCGCGCCGGGCCGGGCAGCGGCACGCGTTCCAGGAACAGCCTGCGGTCGTTCTTCACGATCAGGTCGCCGCGGAACCGGATCCCGTCCGCCGAGATCTTCGTGCGCACCTCGGTGACGTACGCCTCGATCGTGTCCTGCCCGAGCGCCAGCGCCACGGACACGCGGTGATGCCCGTCGGCCACGAAGTGCAGGTCGCCGACTCGGTAGACCTCGATCGGCGGGATCGGCTCGCCGCGTCGCTGTGCCCGCGCCAGGCGCTCCCACCGTTGACGCAGACGGCCGGACGTCGGCCGGAACCGGCGGTCGAAGTCCCTGGTCCGGTCCACGCTGCCGACGATCGAGTCGAGCCGGATCACCTGCGGGCCGAGCCGGCGTTCGCCCGCGCGCCCGAGTGCTTCCACGACCTCGTCGAACGGCAGCATGATGTTGACGTCGTCCGGTTCGCGGCGCAGCCACGCCGCCAGCCGCGAGAGCACCTGCCGGCGGCGTGCCTTCAGGAAGTCGTTCTCCGCGTCCGCGCGCGGAAAACCCGTGTCACTCTGCACTGTCACCTCCCGGCGTGATGTCCAGGATCCGGTAGCCGACCGTGTTGACGACCCTGGTGTCCTCCAGCCGCCGATCGGGACCGTCGTTCCCCGAAAGAACGTCGTCACCGTGCGGATGGATATGTCCGTGTAGCAGCCATGCCGGACGCATCCGGCGCACCGCGTCGTGCAGGCAGGCGAAGCCGCGGTGCGGTGGGTCCTCCCGGTCCCCGACCCCCAGCGGTGGTGCGTGCGTGAGCAGCACGTCCACGCCTCGCCCGTCACGACGGTACCGGCGCCGCGCGGCCCGGGCGAGCGTTTTCACCCGCCGTGCCTGCTGTCGCTCGGTCCACTGGTTCGGCCCGTCGCTGTACCGGATCGAGCCGCCGAGGCCGGCGATCCGCAGCCCCGCCACGTCCACCACTCGCCCGTCGGAGTCCACCCAGCCCTGCGGCCCGGGCCACCGCGCCGGGAAGCCGTCACGCATCCACAGGCCACGCCGCCGGGCATAGCCGCCCAGGTCGATGTCGTGGTTGCCGGGCACCAGGACACACGGCAGTTCGAGCGCGTTGGCGAGGTACTCCAGGTAGTCGAACGGCAGGTCGCCCGCGGCCAGCACGAGATCGACCGGATGCCGGTGGACCTGGTCGGTCCACAGCGATTCGACCACTTCGTCGGACACAGCCAGCACCTTGGGCACGGCACTGAGCCTACGACCGCATTTCGGCCGTCGCGCGGTCACGATCAATGTCCGACAATCGGGTACTCGCCAACGGGTACTGGCCGAGGGAGGACAGACCGGTGCAGGGAGATCAGGGCGGCATCCTGGGTGGGCTCGGCACCTTCTACCAGGGACTGCTCCAGCACGTCCGCGGCGCTCTGCCGGTACGGGCAGGCCGTCGCGTCGAGGACGACATCTACGTCACCGGCGGCACACACTGGAACGGCTACAGCCTCGAGTCGCTGATCAAGATGGTTTCCCGGGAGGCCAACCCGGCCCAGTTGCAGTTCCTGGCCGACACGTGGCGCAGGCAGGGCGAGAAGCTCTCCGCCAGTGCGGCCGACCTGCAGCGCTCGTTGGGCACGCTGATGCAGTTCTGGTCCGGCGCGGGCGCGGACGAGGCGCGCGGCAAGGTCGCGCACAACGCGCGGTGGATCGCCGGGCTCGGCCAGACCGCGACCCAGATCGCCGAACCGGTCGACGACTCCGGCGGCGCGCTGTCCTCAGCGCAGAGCACGATGCCGGGCGCGCCGAAGGGCGGTTTGTGGTCGGGGCTCGCGACCGCGGGCGGTGCCGCGGCGGCCGGGTTCGCCATCGGCGGCCCGTTCGGTGCCGCGGCGGGGGCGGTGATCGGCGGTATCGCGAGCGCGTTCGGGTTCGGCAGCGACAAGAAGAAGCTCAAGCGCAAGGCCGTGCAGACGATGACCCGGTACGAGACCGCGATCCTCGGCATCGACCGCGCCACTCCGCGGTTCGGCCCGCCTTCGGACGGAATCGTGGACCCGATCTGGAACCAGCCCGGCGGACGCGGTGGTGTCGGCACGATGCCGTCCGGCGTCAGACTGCCCGGATCCGGATCGGGCACGGGTGTGGGTTCCGGCGGTATGGGGTCGTCCGAGTGGTCGTACGGCACGACACCGTCCTTCGCGGACAACGCTTCCGCGCGGTGGGGTGCGCTGACCGGCGCCGGGCCGTACAGCGGCGGAATCGGCAGCGGAATCAACGTTGACGCGTTGCGTGACTCGAAACGGTTCGCCGGTGCGGTGCCTGGCGTCGGTATGCCGCCGATGTTCGGCGGCGGTGCACGGCCGACCGACCACGCGAACAGGTATGGCAGGGGCAATCTCGCCGGGTACGGGCCGGGCGGGATGGGCGCCGCACCGGGGCGGAAAGACGAAGAGCAGGAACACCGGCGGCGTTACCCGCACGAGGAGGACCTGTTCACCGGGGACCTGAAGGCCGCACCGCCGGTCATCGGACTGTAGGGGACAAGCGATGCACGAGGACGTACCGGCCGGGCAGGGCTGGCAGATCACGCCGGAGCGGTTGCGTGAGTTCGCCTCGGCGATCGCTCAGGTGAAGGCCGATCTGGACGCGGTCCGCAAGGAGGTCGCGGAGTTCCGCGATCCCGCGCTGATGCCTCAGCTGGGCACGAGCCCGCCCGCGCGGGAGCTGGCCGAGAAGTTCACCGACCGGATCGCCGGTGACCACGGGCTGGCCGGCCAGCTGGAGACGGCGTTGGCCAACCTGCAGGAGTTCGTCGACGGAGCCGAACGCACGGCGGCGAAGTACGAGGAGGTCGACGCGGCGAGCCGGGACGGTTTCCGTGAGTGAGGACGTCGCCCTGCACCCGATCGAAGTCGAGCTGCTGTGCGCGTTCGCCGAGGTGGAACCGCCGTTCCCGCTGGAGATCCCGGACACCGGGCTCACCGAGGCCGAACGCTCGGCGGTGTTCCACGCCGCCGGGGAACAACTCGCCGAGCGCGGGCTCGCCGACGACGAAGGCCCGCTCGGGCTCGCCGACGAGTTCGTGCACCTGCTGCGGTACGGCGGCGGAGTGCTGGATCTCGTTGTGGCGGAGGAGAAGACCACCGTCGGCGCGGTCGTGCTCGTGCATCGCGGCGACGCGCTGGTCGTCGTCCAACGGGCCGCCGATCCATTCGGGACTGTCGTGTTACGACAGGCCACACTCGACAGGGCCGTGGACGAGCTGTACCAGATCATCCCGCGCCTCGACGCCGCGCCGACCACGCCGTTCACGTTGCCGCGCAAGCCTTTGCAGGCCGCGTTCGAAGCACTGATCGCCGACCTGCCGACGGAGGACGGCGTACGGCCACGCAGGCTCCCGCCGCGGGTGGTCGAGGAAATCCTTGCCCAGCACGGCGTCGACGATCGCGTGTCCCGCCGGATGGTCCAGTACCTCCAGCCCGTGCTCGGCAACGGGCAGGCCGGAGTGGCCCGCAGGGCCGGACCGGACGGCGACTGGCACCGCGCCGGTGACGAAATCCGTTGGCTGGACACCGAAAACGGCCGCTACCAGCTGGACGGCGACGGCGACTGGATGAGCGTGAACCCCTTCGCCCCCGAGGAGATCCGTTCGGCGCTGCGGAAACTCGCGGCCACCCTGCGTTAACGCTGGGTGATCTCCACCTGCTGCGGGGATTGCAGCGAGTGAGCGCGGGCGCCCTCGGGGTTGCTGGCGATCGACATGGTGACCACGACGATCCAGGCGACGAGGATCGTGACGAGCCAGAACAGGGGGTTGAGCAGGAACCGGGACACGATGGCCTCCCTGTGGGTTCAGGGTGGTGGGCAGGGGGAAGGGAGAGGACAGCCGGGCGCACGCCCGGCTAGAGCCATCGGTTCTTGCGGAAGACGCGGTAGAGATACACGCAGACGGCCAGGATCACCAGCATCACCATCGGATACCCGAACGTCCACTTCAGTTCCGGCATGTAGTCGAAGTTCATGCCGTAGATCCCGGCGCCGCAGGTCGGCACCGCGATGATCGCCGCCCACGCGGTGATCTTGCGCATGTCGGTGTTCTGCTGCAGCGTGATCTTCGCCAGGGTGGCGTCGATCAACGTGTTCAGCATCTCGTCGAAGCCCGTCACGCGTTCCGTCACGGTCGTCAGGTGGTCGTCGACGTCACGGAAGTACGAGCGCACCTGCTCGGGCACCAGCGGTGTGTAGCCCTCGGCCAAGCGGCGCAACGGGTTGGCCAACGGGTTCACCGCGCGGCGCAGTTCGAGCACCTCCCGCTTCATCAGGTAGATCTGCTCGGCGCTGACCTGCGTGCTCGGCGCGAAGATGGTGCTCTCCATCGTCTCGATGTCGTCTTCGAACCGTTCGGTGACATCGAGGTAGCTGTCCACGATCCGGTCGGCGATCGCGTGCAGCACCGCGGCAGGGCCCACCTTCAGCCGCTCCGGCTCCTTGTCCAGTTCCGCCCGCAGCGACGCGAGCCCGGAGTGGTTGCCGTGCCGGACCGTGACGATGAAGTCCTTGCCGAGGAACGCCATCAGCTCGCCGGTCTCGACGATCTCGCTGGTGGTGTCGGGGGAGTCGTGCTCGACGAACCGGACTGTCTTGAGCACCATGAACAGCGTGTCGTCGTAGCGCTCCAGCTTGGGCCGCTGGTGGGCCTGGACCGCGTCCTCGACGGCCAGTTCGTGCAGGCCGAAGGTGTCCGCGATGCCCTTGATCTGCTCGGCGTCCGGCTCGTGCAGTCCGATCCAGACGAAGCCGTCGTTGTGCTCACGCACTTCGGCGATCGCGTCCGCGTGCGTCCAGCGGCCGGGCACACGGGTGCCGTCGCGGTAGATCCCGCAGTTGACCACATATGCCGAGACGGGCACCGGGAGTGGCGCCGGTGTGGTGCGGTCTGGCTTACCGCGCAGACTGCCGAGCGGGCGGAGCGCAGCCATGAGGCCTCCAACGTGGTTCGTGCTACGGGCGTGCGACGTGCCGGAGGGATCGGAATCCTCCCCGGCCGTGAGCGTCCCGGCCGGTACCGCGGGGCCTAACAGACCCTTCCGGTGGGGACGCTGCTGGTACTCGGCGCGCTATCTGTGCCACTCATGCGTCCTCACCTCCCAGGGTCGGGTCGTGTGAGCGGTGGAGTCGCTCACACACCAGTTGCACAGAATACTCCCTGTGCATCCAGACTGTCGTCTCTGGCCATCGGCAGCGTTACACGGAGGTAGTTCAAGTGCAGTTCGGTCGCTACTTCGAGGAGTTCGAGATCGGCGCGGTGTACAAGCACTGGCCTGGCAAAACGGTGACCGAGTACGACGATCACCTCTTCTGCCTGCTCACCATGAACCACCATCCGCTGCACATGGACGCGCACTACGCGGGCCAGACCACCGACTTCGGCAAGAACGTCGTGGTGGGCAACTACATCTACTCGCTGCTGCTCGGGATGTCGGTGCCGGACGTGTCCGGCAAGGCGATCGCCAATCTGGAGGTGGAATCGCTCAAACACGTCAAACCGACCTTCCACGGTGACACGATCTACGGTGAGACCGAAGTGCTGGACAAGACACCGTCGAAGTCCAAGGACGACCGTGGGGTGGTCTACGTGGAAACTCGTGGGTACAAACAGGACGGAACCATCGTGTGTGTTTTCCGTCGCAAGGTGATGGTTCCCAAGCGCTCGTACGGCGAGGCGCGGGGCGGCGAGCAGCCGGGACGCCCGGAGCCAAAGGGTGACAGCGCCTGATGGCGTCACTCGAGATGGCCAAGGCGAGGCTGACCAACTTCGCCGTGAACGAGGCCGCCGGCATCTCGCCGCTGTACGAACTGCTGGCCACGCACGCCAAGGACGACGACGAAGTCGCGGCGTTACTGGCCGCGGCACCGGAGAATTTCGCGCACGGCACGCTGTTCTTCGCCGCCGCGCAACGTCTCGTTCAGGCGGAGCCGTGGATCGAGCTGGCGAACTACTACCTGACGATGGGCGGCAGTTTCGGCCCGGACGAGCGGGTGTGGCCGCTGTTCCGTGAATTCGTGCTGGAGCGCGCGGACAAGATGCGGGAGCTGATCTCGACCCGGACGACACAGACCAACGAGGTGCGCCGGGCGGCTCCGCTGTTCCCGGCCATCGCGCAGGCGGCCAAGGAGGCCAAGGGGCCGATCGGGCTGCTGGAGGTCGGCACGAGCGCGGGGCTGCTGCTCGGCGTGGACCGGTACGGCTTCCGCTACCAGACCGAGGCGGGCGAGCAGATCAACGCGGGCCCGGCGAAGACACCGCTCGTGCTGACGTGCGCGGTGTCCGGCCGGCCGTTGCCCAGGCTGCCGAAGAAGCTCGCGGTGGGCGCGAAGGTCGGGCTGGACCGCAGGCCGATCGACCTGCGGGACGAGGAGGAGCTGGCGTGGCTGGAGGCGTGCGTGTGGGCCGACCAGCCGGAGCGGTCCCGGCGGCTGCGGGTCGCCGCGGAGATGCAGGAGAAGGACCGGCCGACGCTGGTGACCGGCGACGCCGTCGACGGGCTCGCGACGGCCGCCGCGCAAGTGCCCGCGGAGCTCCCTTTGGTCGTTCTGACGAGTCACGTGCTGCCGTACATGTCCGACCAACGGCGGCAGGAGTTCGTGGCCGCTGTGGCCGATCTGGCGGCCGGAAGGCCCCTCTGGTGGGTCAGCCAGGAGCACTACCTGGCCGCGATGGCCTACCTGGTGCCCGGCCGTAAGGACTTCGAGGACGGCTCCGGGGAGATCCGGGGCGTGCTCGGTCTCGTACGGTGGGAATCGGGCAAGCCCGACGTGCGGTTGCTCGGGCGCACCGGCCCGCATGGCCAAACGCTTATGTGGCTGTAGGAACTCACGCGCGCGGGAGCACGTCCCAGTCCCGCAGTGTGGGAGCGAGGCCCTCGGTGAGCAAATTCGTCCGTTCGAGTGTGGTGAACGTCGCCAGGTCGATCCACGCGACCTCGGCGGCGTCATCTCCCGGCACCGCGACACCCGCGACGACGTGGCATTCGTAGTCGTGGATCTCGTACAAACCGCTCGGAGCCGGCCGGGTGACGGTACCGACCAGACGGCCGATCGAGACCGTCAAACCGGTCTCTTCGAGCAGCTCACGGGCCACGGCGACGGCATCGGACTCGCCGGCTTCGACCCGTCCGCCGGGAATGGACCACAGGCCCTCGCCCGGGGCGTGCGCACGGCGAATCATCAAAAGACGGCCATATGTGTCGTGGGTCACCCCTCCGACGCACCTGATCTTACGAACCGACCCACCTTGCACGAGCACACAGCGTAGCGAGATCCGGCTGGGTGTCCGGGTGTGTGCTCCGAGTGCTGTACAACTCTCGTCAGCCGACCGCTTTGTGCGGTACAACGGTTTTCAACAGGCGCCATCGGGTGCGGAGAAGAGACGGGGTTGGTCGTCGTGAACACGAAGAAAATTCTCGTGTTGACCGGAGTCGCTTTGCTCGTGTTCTTCCTGGTTACTCAACCGCAAGCGTCTGCCGGCATCGTCAACAACATCCTGAGCACCATCAAGGACGCCGCGGAGGCACTGATTCTGTTCGTCCGTAGTGTCTTCAGCGGGTAGGCGCGAGATACTGAGCACATGTTCGCGCCCAGGGACCCAGACGAGTACCTGCTCGACTCGGAACGACGAGTCATTCGGGTGCGCAGGCATTGGACGGTGCTGGCGTGGGACGTCTTCGAGGCGGCGGCCCTGCTGGCCGTTGCCGTGATGATCTCCTACATCCTGCCGTCGTCGATGTGGTTGTTGCAGAACGTGCTCTGGTACGCGGCGTTGATCGTGCTGCTCCGGTTCGCCTACCTCGTGATCGAGTGGTGGGTGGAGCGGATCGTGGTGACCGACAAGCGGTTCATGCTGACCACTGGCGTGTTCACCACGAGAGTCCTGATGATGCCGATCGGCAAGGTGACGGACCTCACGTACGAACGCTCGTGGGTGGGCAGGATCTTCGGATACGGCACGATGGTCGTCGAGTCCGCGGGTCAGATCCAGGCACTGAACCGGATCAACTACTTACCAAAGCCGGAGCAGGTCTACGACGCCATCTCCGAACTGGTGTTCGGTGACAAGAAGGCACAGGCCGAGCGGTTCTCGATGATCAAGGCGAAGAAGGCCGCCTTGGGCAAGAAGGCCAACGGCTAGCAGGGTGAGCCATGCCATGCAGCACACTGGATGGCATGGTGATCGATCTGCACACGCACTCGTCCGTCTCGGATGGCACGGACACGCCTACCCAGTTGATCACCACGGCGGCCGCCGCCGGGTTGTCGACGGTCGCGCTGACCGACCACGACACCACGGCGGGCTGGGCTGAAGCCGCCGCGGCGCTGCCGGCCGGGCTGTCCCTGATCCGGGGCGCCGAGCTGTCCTGCACATCGCCCAACGGGCGCGGTGGCACGGCCACCGTGCACCTGTTGGCGTACCTCTTCGACCCGACCGCGCCCGCGATCGTGGCCGAACAGTCGCGCCTGCGCGCCGAACGCCGTGCCCGGCTGCACAAGATGGCCCGGCGCATGGCCGCCGACGGCTATCCCGTCGACGCCGACGAGCTGATGGCGGGGTTACCGGAGGACTCGCCAGCCGGCCGTCCGCACCTGGCCATGGCCCTGGTGAAGGCCGGTGTCGTGCAGACGGTCGACGAGGCGTTCGCTGTGTTCCTCAACTCGAACGGCCGGTTCCACGTCAGCCGCCGCGACACCCCCGTGCACACCGCGATCGAGATGATCGCCGACGCCGGTGGCGTCACCGTGCTGGCACACGCGTTCGCCCACCACCGTGGGCCGACCGTGACGGCCGACGTGATCAAGGAACTCGCCGCGGCCGGGCTGACCGGCCTGGAGGTCGACCACCCCGACCACGACGAGGCCACCCGGGCGGAACTGGCCGAACTGGCCGGGGACCTGCGGCTGGTGCGGACCGGCTCCAGCGACTACCACGGGACGAACAAGACGATCAGGATCGGCCAGGAGTCCACGTCGCCGGAGGCGTTGGCAGAACTGGTCTCCCGCACCTCCGGCGTCCCCGTACTGCACGGCTAGGCCGTGTTTCAAATGCCCGATCGCGATAGCCGGGCCGGATGCGGCCCCTGACGCCACCGCGGGACCGCCCAAAGACAACCAGTATTCGCGGCGATCCCGCGGCGACGCCAGGAACCGCCCCACCGAGCCGATTCCGGCCTCCGGCCGGGGCAGACTCTCATCGACCGGGACATTCGAAACACGACCTAGCCCAGATTCAGGCGGTGCAGAACCGCACCTCCGGGTACTGCGTGGACGGCTCGTCCAGCAGCGGTTGTGGCACGCCGCGAAGGTGGAGGTCGTAGAACGCCCGCACGTAAGCCCGGGTGATCACGGCCGTTCGGTCCGCAGGCAGCGGGCCCCCGCCCGCCAGGCCGAGCTGTTCGCCCAGCAGGCCGACGTCGGTGAAGGACGCGTGCCTGGTGCCGTCCACCAGCAGCCACCGTTTCCACGAAGTCATCCGTTGCCACTCATTGACCCAGCCCGTGTTCTGTTCAGGGCCGCTGCCTTCCGAACCGAGGAACATGAAGGGACGGTCCAGCTCGGCAGTCGGCTTGTCCTCGTGCGAGCCGCCGTCGATGTCGATGCCCGCGCGAATCCGCCGGTCGGCCAGCATGGCCCGGATCGTGCTGATGCCGCCGACCGAGTGGCCGCCCATCGCGATCCGGTTCCGGTCGATCATCGGGTACCTCCTGGTCAGCTCGTCGAGCACGAACGAGACATCCGCGGCGCGGCCTGCCTCGAGCTTCAGCCAGAAAGCCCGGTCGTGCGGGACGTCACAGGAGGCGCAGGTGGCGACGCGCCCGTCCGGGAAGGACATGCCTGTGTTCTCGTAGGTGTGGTCGACCGTGGCCACGATGTAGCCGGCGCTGGCCAGTTCTTCGGACAACGTGCTCAGCGTGGCGCGAGTTTTGGTGTAGCCAGGGGAGAGGACCACGAGCGGCCGCCTGCCCGGAGCCGGGAGCGCGTCGGTGAACGAGTTGGTCCTGACCGTGGTCAGGATTTCGGGCGGTACGCCGGGAATGCCCGCGAGCAACAGCCTGGATTCGTCCGCGGTCATGTACTTCGCCCGTCGCGTGCCCGTGGTCCACGCCGGGTACCGCAGGGTGAGCATCAGCTCCCGGGGGCCGCCGACCCACGGGTCCGCGCGGGACAAGTCCTTGAGGTACAGGGACTTCGCGCCGACCGCGTACCGGCCGGTCGGTTCGGGCAGGAACAACGCGGTCTCCGCGGCGGCTGGGTGACCGGTCGCGAGCGTCGCGGTCACGGCGACCGCCGTCAAGGCTCGAAGCATCTTGGTCTTCCTTTCAGGACAGGCGACGACGGATCAACCGGAACGACAACCACGTCAGCAAGGCGGTGAGAGCCAGGTAGACGGCCAGCTCCAACGCCTGCAGTCCCCAGAACCGGCTGGCGGGCTGATACGTCAGCTCCTGGCGGTAGCCCAGTGAGGTCAGCTTCGCGAAGCAGGCAGTCGGTGGGCCAGGCGGCGGGCCTGCCTGGTTCGGCAGCGTGACGCTGCATTCCGCGAGCGCGACGGCTTCGCCCAGCTTGATCGGATTGCCTGCGGGGTCGACGGTTTCGTTGGACAGCAGCCACGAGCCCGGCTGGTTCTCCACCCCCAGTCGCTCCACCCTGCCGGACTCGTTGATCCCGATCATCGTGATGTTCTCTTCGGTGATCGCGACCGTCTGCTGGTCCGGCGGCACGATGTACGGCCGTACTGCCACCGGGACGATGAGCTGCACGGCGATGTAGGCGACGAGCGTGACGGCCATCGCCGCGACCGTCCGCCGAACCAGGATCCCGACCGTCACACCGAGGACGAACGCGAAGGCGGAGTACCCGATCGGCACGATCCCGCGCGCGGCGAACACCACCGGCTCCATCCGGGCACCGAAACTCGAATTCGGGGTGGTCAGGGTCGCGGTGTCGATCGGACCGGCCCACCAGCTGACCACCAGGCCGGCCAGCCCGCCGACGGTCACGGCCACGAGCCCGGCCGTGCCGAGTTTGACCGCGAGCCAGCGGCCACGCGTGACGGTTTGGTTCCACACCAGGCGGTACGTGCCCGTTTCCAGTTCACGGGTGATCAGCGGCGCGCCCCAGAAGATTCCGATGATCGGCGGGATCGCGTACAGCACGATCAGTCCCGCGTAGTAGAGCGAGTAGTCCAGATCGGTGATCTGGTCGAACAGGGACTGCGCGTCGGCGGCGGACGGCAGCTGGATGATCACCAGGACGATCGCGAGCGTGACGACGATGGCGGCGACGGCCGCGGCGGGTAACCGGAACTGGCGCCAGGTCAACCAGATCATCGCAGCACCTCCAGCGCGGGACGGGTTTGCGGGCGGCTCATGTAGGCCAGGACGAGGTCCTCGATGGTCACCGGGCTGACCGACCACGCCGGGTCGAGGATCGGCTCGCTGGTGTGGACCAGCAGCGTGGTCTGCCGGTCGGTGTGACTGACCGAGAGGACCTGCTGGTTGCGCGGCAACGTGTCGACGTCCCGGCGCGGGCCGGTCAGCCGGAAGTGCGTGGCCAGCAGTTCGTCGAACTCGCCGGAGATCCGCACGCGGGAGTCCATCAGGACGATCAGGTGGTCGCAGACCCGTTCCAGGTCGGCGACCAGGTGCGACGAGAGCACGACGCTGAGCCCGTGCTCGGCGACGCTCTCCATCAGGTCCTGCATGAACTCCCTGCGCGCCAACGGATCCAGCGCGGCGACCGGCTCGTCGAGCAACAGCAGCCGCGGCCGTTTGGCGATGCCGATCGTGAGCGCGAGCTGGGCGCGTTGCCCGCCGGACAGCTTCCCGGCCTTCTGTGCCGGATCGAGACCGAGCCTGGTGATCCGTTCGTAGGCGAGTGCGTTGTCCCAGCCGGGATTCAGCTGTGCGCCCAGGTGCAGGTGTTCGGCGACGGTCAGCCCGGCGTACGTCGGCGTCTCCTGGGCGACGAACCCGACTTTGGCCAGCTGCTCGGTGCCGCTGCCGGGACGGCCGCCGCACACCTCGATGATGCCTTCGGTCGGCGTGAGCATGCCCGCGGCCAGGTTGAGCAGCGTCGACTTGCCTGCGCCGTTCGGGCCGACCAGCCCGGTGACGTGCCCCGCGGGGATGTCCAGCGTGCAGTCGGCCAGTGCCCGCCGCCGTCCGTACTTCCTGCCCAGTCCTTGGGCTCTGAGGATCACGCTATGTCCTCCTGCGCGGCGGAGCGAAAGGTGGTGGTGAACAGGGCCTCGATGCTCTCTTCGTCGAGACCTGCCTTGCGGGCCCTGGAAAGCCACCGCACCAGGTCGTGGCGCAGCGCGCCGAGCGCGGCGTTGGACCCGTCGTTGAGCGTGGCGGTGACGAACGTGCCGACGCCGGGACGCGCGGCGACCAGCCCGTCGTGCTCAAGCTCGCGATACGCCTTGAGCACCGTGTTCGGGTTGATGGCCAGCTGCGCGACCACGTCCTTGACCTTCGGCAGCTGATCGCCCTCCCGCAGCAGACCGAGCCGCAGCGCGTGCCGTACCTGCTGGACCAGCTGTTGGTACGGCGACAGGCCGGATCTGCCGTTCAGATGGAACTCGATCACGACTTCCTCCATTTATCTATCTAACTAGTACTATAGAGGAAGTGTCCCGCCGACTCCCAGCGTGGCGTCGTGAGCGTTTATCAGGGTTAGAACACGGCTAAACACTCACGAGGGGTTACCTGCGGTTTTGGCTGTGTCCTGTTTGGATGGGCGGGTGGCACTGGCTGACTACTTCGACGCGCGGATGTTCACCGCGACCACCATCACGCTGGTGGTGATCATGGACCCGCCGGGCACCATCCCGGTGTTCCTCAGCCTGGTCGGCCGCAAGTCACGGGCGGCGCGGGCCAAGGCGGCCCGGCAGGCCGTGCTCGTCTCGCTCGCGGTGATCAGCCTGTTCGCCATCGGCGGCCAGGCGATCCTGTCGTACCTGCACATCGGCATCCCGGCGTTGCAGGGCGCGGGTGGGCTGTTGTTGCTGCTCATCGCGTTGGACCTGCTGCACGGCAGCGGTACGACCGAGGCGCAGGAAGTCGAGGACGTCAACGTCGCCCTGGTGCCGCTCGGCACGCCGTTGCTCGCCGGGCCTGGGGCGATCGCGGCCACGATCGTGTTCGTCAGGCAGGCGGAAGGCCAGACGGGCGCGTACGTCGCGCTCGGACTCGCGATCCTGGCCGTGCACTTCCTGTTGTGGATCTGCCTGCGCTTCTCCGGCGTGGTGATCCGGTTGATCAAGGAGAGCGGGATCGTCCTGCTGGCCAAGATCGCAGGTCTGCTGCTCGCCGCGATCGCGGTGCAACTCCTGGCCGACTCCGTTCGCGGTTTTGTCAGTGGCTCCGGGTAACTTGGACGTGTGCAAGGGCAGCTCGGATTCGACAGCATGCCGAAGAAGCTGGTGCGGGTCACCCCGTCGAAGCTGGCGACGTGGATGGACTGTCCACGCCGCTACCGGATGACTTACGTGGACCGCCCGGCTCCGCAACGCGGCGGCGCGTACGCGCACTCGACATTGGGTGCCGTCGTGCACAACGCGTTGCGCGCCTTCTTCGACCTGCCGTTGGAGAAGCGCACGCCCGAGGCCGGTGCGGCACTCGTGACGACCCATTGGAAGGACGACGGTTTCGCCGACTCGGCGCAAGCCGCGACCTACCGCGACCGCGCCCGTGAGTGGGTCGCCCGCTACCTGGCCGAGACGGACGTGACGGTCGACCCGGTCGGGCTCGAACGCTGGGTCTCGGCGCCGGCGGGCACGATCGTGGCCGAGGGCCGGGTCGACCGCATCGACGACCGCCAGGGCGAACTGGTGATCATCGACTACAAGACCGGCAGGCAGGCGCTGACCACCGACGACGCCCGCGGCTCGCAGGCGTTGGCGATGTACGCCATCGCGACCACCCGAACGCTGCGGCGCAAGTGCAGGCGTGTGGAACTCCACCACCTGCCCACGGGCGAAGTCGCAGTGTGGGAGCACACCGACGAGTCGTTGGCGCGCCACCAGGCACGAGCGGAGGAGACAGCCGAGGAACTGCAGCTCGCGACCGACACACTCGAAGCAGGCGGCGATCCCGACGTGTTGTTCCCGCCGCAAGTGGGAAGGCAATGTTCATGGTGCGACTTCCGTCGCCACTGCCCAGAAGGCCAGGCGGCAGGGCCGCCGACGGCCCCGTGGGGGATGTTGCCCCCATGATCTCCGAGCAGGCGACCGAGGAACTTTCCACCCAGGATTCGGCGGCGGTGGCCGAAGAAGAACCCCGGCGCCGCAAGGGCCGTTTCTGGCGAGAGCTGACCGGCGCGCTGGCGGCGGGCCTGGTCGTCCTCGCCCTGGCCGTGCTCGTCCTGCAGATCATCTCCTGGGCGAACGGCGTCCCCGGCCTCGGCGTGGTCGAGCTGATCGGCCACATCGTCGGCGCGGGCGTCGCGGTCTACGCCCAACGCGTGATCGACCGCAGACCCGGCCGCCCGGCTCTGCTCGCGGGCTTCGGCTTAGCCGCGACCGTGGTGCTGGTCCTGGTCCTCTTCTGGTGGATCTGAACTACCGCGGGGAACGTTCGCAACGCGACCCGGTCCTGTCGGGCGTGAGGTCACGCTCGAAGCAGACGGACAGCGTCGAGCCGATGTAGTTGCCGAAGAGCGGGATTTCGCGGTAGCCCTCACGGCGGTAGAACCGCAGGGCGTCAGGCTGTGCGGTGCCAGTCTCCAGACGTACCGTGTGCCAGCCCCGCTCGACGGCGGCTGCCTCCAACGCGCGCAGCAGGCTGGTCGCGACCCCGGTCCCGCGCATCTGCGGCACCACGTACATACGTTTGATCTCGGCTGATCCGGAGTCCAACTGCCGCAGCGCGCCGCACCCGACGGCCTTCCCATCGCTCACCGCGACGAGGAAGACGTCCGTGTCGGCCGCTGACGGCGGCGGGCCGGGCTCGTGGTCCGAGCTGCCGTAGCGTGCGTCGAGTTCGACGCGTTGCTGTCGTCGCAGCTCAGCGCCTTCCGGGTCGTCCCACCGTCGCGTTTCGATCAGCATCATCCACTCCCTCGTAACATCTGTTACCGTAACAGCTGTTACGGCTTCGAGGGGAGTGCGATCCGTGTCACGAACCGCCCACCAGGTCGAGCTTTCCCGTGCGGTGTGGGACGTGCTGGCCAGCCAGGGAATCGAACGCCTCACGATCCGCGCGGTCGCCGCCGCGGCCGGCTGCACGACAGGCCTGGTCATGCATCGGTTTCCCAACCGGCATGCGCTGCTGAAGCATGCCCGTCAGCTCCTGCACGAACGGACCCGGGAGCGAGCCGATGCGCTCGAAGCCGAAGCCGGAAACCCGCGCGCCGCGCTACGGGCCGTTCTCGCGCAGGGAATGGCACTGGACGAGAGGACCGCGGCCGAAAGCATTGTCTGGATGGGGTTCCTGGCCGCGGCAGTCGGCGACGAAGACCTGCTCACGTTGCACCGCACGAACAACAAGGCCTGGCGGGTACGGATCAGCAGGCTGGTCTCCGCGACCGAGCCGGACTGGCCGGAAGAACGAGTCACGACAACGGCTTTCGCGCTGATCGCGATGGTGGAAGGCGCGGCCGCCCTCGCGTCCACAGACCCAGCCGCCTACCCGGCTGCCGTACAGTCGGCGATGCTCGACGCGACCCTGGCGGGATTCGGACTGACCTAGGTCGTGTTTCGGATGTCCCGGTCGATGAGAGTCTGCCCCGGCCGGAGGCCGGAATCGGCTCGGTGGGGTGGTTCCTGGCGTCGCCGCGGGATCGCCGCGAATACTGGTTGTCTTTGGGCGGTCCCGCGGTGGCGTCAGGGGCCGCATCCGGCCCGGCTATCGCGATCGGGCATTTGAAACACGGCCTAGGCCAGCCACATTCGCCACGTCGACAGCAGAACACCCAGCAGCGCCTCGGGATTCTCGACGGCCGGCGAATGCCGAGCGCCTGGGATCACGGCGAAGTCGGCGTCCAGCCGCTCGGCCATGTCCCGCTGGGCGGAGATCGGCCAGGCGTCGTCGGCGGCGCCGCAGGCCACGAGGCACGGCGTGGCGCTGGTTTCCAGTCGCCGCGCGAGACTGTCCACGAGGTCGGGCTCGGTCCGCAGGCCGACGGCCATGCCCAGCAGGCATTCCCGGCTCGTCCGGCGGAACCGGTACGTCAGGAACTCCCGCAACTCCGCGGGCAACTGAAGCCAAGCGGGGTCGTTCTCGTACATCGCCCGGCGGAACTCCGCCAGTGTCTCGATCCCGTGCTCGCGCAGCACCGGCTCGGCCAAGTCGAGCATCTTGCGTCGTGGGCCGACCGGCAGTTCGCCAGGTCCGCTGCTGAGCAACGTCAACCCGCGAACAGGCGCCCCGGCCAGGACGGCGCCACGGGACACCAACCCGCCGTACGAATGCCCGAGCAGAAGCACGGGCCGCCCGTCGGCAGCGAGCTTTCCGACGACCTCGGCGACCATGCCTCCCAGCGACGCGGGCAGATACGCTTCGAGATCGATCGGCCCGGGGGAGTCGTACTGCCCGGGCAGGTCGATCGCGATCGGCTCGATGCCCGCGTCCGCGATCGGGTCGATCAGCGGTGCGAAGTCCTCTTTGGACCCCGTGTAACCCGGTACCAGCAAGGCGATCGGCGTCTGGCCAGGGACCGGCCGGCGAAGTGCGGCGAGCGGGCCGTGGCGGCCGGGCAGTTCGACGTGGTCGGCGCCGTGCGCGGTGATCTGCGAGGCGGTCATCGCAGTGCGACCAGAGTCGGGCCACGCTGTTCCAGGACCATGGGGCCGAGCGTCGACATCCGCACGGGGCCGTTGTACCCGTCGCGGTTCACCGCGGTCTGCGCGACACGCGCGCCGGTCACCTGGTCGGTCACCACGTAGGCGTCCTTCACCGGTAGTAGCAGGTATCCGGCGAACACCGTGCCGGTACCGAGCGTGTTCTCGATCGTCCACAGTGGTCGCAGGTCCTGAGTGGACAGTGCGATCGTGCGGGTCCCGGTGAACCAGAACACGGCGTCGGTTCCCCTGGTCACCGAGGCCACGCCGCGGGCCGGATCGGCGGCGAGGTCGGCATCGGGCACCGAGACCGGGTATTCCCGCACCTTGTTGCCCTGGCCGTCGTACACCAGGATCCGGGACGGGTTGGGCATCGCGATCGCCGTGTAGGTCTCGTTCATCGCCAGCACCTGAGCGTTGGTGCCGCCGACGGTGATGCTGAAGTCGACGATGGGGGTGTCGCTCTCGTTCTCCTTGCCCGTCGGCTTGTACACCGTGAGCCGGTCGTCCCCGGTCGCTGCCGGGTCGGCCTTGGCAGGGCATCGTTCGATCACACCGATACGGCCCTGCGTCACCGCGATCGAGCCGTACGTGCAGCCGGCCCGAGGCTGTTTGTCCGGGTTCACGATGTCCGGCACGGCGCCGTACTCCATGGTCTGCACCAGGTCGCTGCGCCACGTGTTGATCAGGCGCTTCCCGGTCGCCGTCACGTGCGCGCCGTCGGACACCAACTGCGTATCCGCTTCGGCGTCGCCGTTGCGTTGCCGGTCCCGTTCGCCGCTGGCGGCTTTGAGCGAGGTCACCTCGCTGCAGTTGCCGTTCTTGAACGGGTCGTCCGACGGCAGGAAGTTGGCAGGCTTGCGGTACACCGCGACCACGTCACTCCAGCCCTCGCCGACCGTGCACAGTGGAATGTCGCGGGCGTAACGCCAACGGACCTTCCCGGTGTACGGGTCACGCCCGACGACCTCGGTGCCGTCGCCGGTGACCACTGCCGGGCCCACGGCGACGGGGATGGGAGTGGCGCCGCTGGGCGCCCGCCACGCCTCGCCGAACGACGGCGGCAGCGTGCTGGGCGCCTCCGGCACCTCGACGTCCGCCGGGCCGGTCTGCGACGACGTCGCGGCGAAGTCGCTGTTCGTGCCGATCAGCACCCAGCCGGCCACCACCGCGACGACGATGAGCAACACCCCGACGAAGTCACGGCGGCGGTGGAACGACGTACGCGGCGGCCTCGGCGGCTCCTCGTGCACCGGTCCGTCAAGGACATCCTCGTGTGAGACGGCCGTGCCGTGCCCGTCGTGCTCGGCGGTCTCCGGCACGTCGCCCTCCTCGAGATGCTCGCAAAGTCCTTACTTCACGGTACTCACGAGGTTTCGCCCGCGTCACGGACCACCTCGACACCGCCACGGCGGCGCCGGCGCTGGCGGGGCGGCTGGTCAGCGGCCTTCTCACCGGTGTCCGACGAGGCCGCGGGTGCCTCCTCGGTCGCGGTGACGTCGGCCGTGACGTCCTGACCGGCCCGGCGGCGCCTGCGCTGACGCTGCCTGGGCGGACGCTCCTCGCCGTCACCCGCCGGAGTGTCGTTCGTGCGTGACGACGACCGCGTGCTGCGCGACCCGCCACCGCCACTGCCACCGCCGCTGCGCCGACGGCGCTGCTTCTTGCCGCCAGAGAGGTCTTCCTCCTGCTCGGCGTCCAGGCCGGCGCGGGTCTGCATGTTCTCCGGCAGCCTGCCGGTGGCGTCCGCGGGGATGCCCAGGTCGGTGAACAGGTGCTCGGAGGTCGAGTACGTCTCCACCGGCTCGGGCATGCCCAGCTTGAGGGCGTCGTTGATGGCCTTCCAGCGGTACTCCTCGTCCCAGTCGACCAGGGTGATCGCGACGCCGGTGCGCCCGGCCCGGCCGGTGCGGCCGATCCGGTGCACGTAGGTCTTCTCGTCCTCCGGGCACTGGAAGTTGATCACGTGCGTGACGTCGTCGATGTCGATACCGCGCGCCGCCACGTCGGTCGCGACCAGCGCGTCCACCTTGCCGGCCCGGAACGCGCGCAGCGCCTTCTCCCGGGCGCCCTGGCCCAGGTCACCGTGCACGGCCGCGGCGGCGAACCCCCGCTCGGTCAGGTCGTCGGCGACCTTCTGGGCGGTCCGCTTGGTCCGGGCGAAGATCATCGTCAGGCCGCGGTCCTGGGACTGCAGCGCCCGCGCGACGATCTCCTCCTTGTCCAGCGAGTGGGCGCGGTAGACGAACTGACGGGTGCGCTCGTGGATGGCGCCCTGGTCGTTCTCCTCCGCCCGGATGTGCGTCGGCTGCTGCAGGAACGTGCGGGCCAGCGTGATGATCGGGCCCGGCATCGTGGCCGAGAACAGCATGGTCTGCCGCTCGTCGGGCACCATGCCGAGGATCCGCTCGATGTCGGGCAGGAAGCCGAGGTCGAGCATCTCGTCGGCCTCGTCGAGCACGAGCGAGCGGACCTTGCCGAGCACCAGGTGACGCTGTTCGGCCAGGTCGAGCAGCCGTCCGGGGGTGCCGACGACCACGTCGACGCCCTTGCGCAACGCGGAGATCTGCTGCTCGTACGGGCGGCCGCCGTAGATGGCGAGCATCCGCACACCCAGGTGCTTGCTCGCGTCGGTGAGGTCGTGCGTGACCTGCAGGCACAGCTCGCGGGTCGGGACGACGATGAGGGCCTGCGGGGTGCCGTCACCCGGCGTCTGCAGGCGGTGCAGGACCGGAACGCCGAAACCGAGGGTCTTGCCCATGCCGGTCCGGGCCTGGCCGATGATGTCCTCGCCGGCCATGGCCAGCGGGAGCGTCAGCTCCTGGATGGCGAACGTGCGCTCGATGCCCGCGGCGGTCAGCGCCTTGACGATCTCCTCACGGACGCCGAACTCGGCGAACGTCGGGGAGTCGGACGCGACCGGGGCATCCGCCAGCAGCGGATGCGAAGTGTCGGTGTCGGGAACGCCGGCCTCGCTGTGTTCCAGTACCAGCGGATCCAGCTTGTCGTTGTGGGTTGAACTCAGGGTGATCGCCTCTCTTTACCAGTGCGCACTGCCCTGGTCGGGCCGCTCGACCGCTGCATGGCGCTGGGGCACCTGCGCGGGAGGGCCAGCTTGGCGTGCACACACCCTCCGCGTGACGGGCCTTGCCGTCACGGTCTTCATAACGTCGCCTCACGGCGTTGGGTACGCCGGGCGTCATACCGAGTCTACCTGGGCAGTCCTGCCGTTACGCTCACCGCCATGAGCGAGGCTGATTCTGTGGTGGACTCCGCACGGCTACAGGACGGAGTTGTTGATCTACTCGGCGTGCTGGCGTACGGCGAACTCTCCGCGTTCGACCGGCTGGCCGAGGACGCCCGCAGCGCCCCGACACTGGCCGGGCGCGCGGCACTGGCGGTGATGGCGGCCGCCGAGATCGGGCACTACAGCAAGATCGAGCAGTACCTCGTCGCGCACGGCGTGCGGCCGACCGAGGCGATGGAACCGTTCATCCAGCACTTCGAGGCGTTCCACGCGTCGACGCCGCCGCGCAGCTGGCACGAGTCGCTGGTGAAGGCGTACGTGTTCGACGGTCTCGCCGCGGACCTCTACAGCCAGCTGGCGAACTGGCTCGACGAGTCGACCAAGCAACTGGTGCTCGATGTGCTCGCCGACACAGGGCACTCCGCGTTCGCTGAGCGCGAAGTCAGCGCGGCCTGCGAGGCGGACCGGACGCTGCGCGACAGACTGACCCTGTGGGGCCGCAGGCTGCTGGGCGAGGGATTGACGCAGGCCCAGTACATCGTGGCCGAACGGGACGGGCTGACCGAGCTGATCGTGACCGGCTCGGGCGACCTGGCGGGCATCGCGGCGTTGTTCCGGCGGCTGCAGCAGGCGCACGGCAAGCGGATGACAGCGCTCGGACTCGGATAACCTTTCGTCATCACCAAGAGGCACAAGCTGGAGGTCAGCGTGGAGGTCAAGATCGGCGTGGTGGACAGCCCGAGGGAGCTGCTCCTCACGAGCAACCTGTCGCCCGACGAGGTTGAGGCGCTGGTGGCCGACGCGCTGAAGAACCCCGCGGGCCAACTGACCCTGGTCGACGACAAGGGCCGTCGCTACATCATCCCGGCGGGTCGGGTGGCCTACGTGGAGATCGGCACCGCCGACGCCCGCAAGGTCGGGTTCTCGGTCAAGGCCTGACACCCGACGCGAACCGGCTCGTGCCTGGCGCACGAGCCGGTTTGTCGTTTCCGCCGACGTGCCCGGACACCACAGCGGGCGTGCCGGTCCGTAGTGATGGCACCTTCGGCGAATCCAGTTGTCCACAACCCGCCGGTAACCCTCCTGGCCAGGCCTTTTCCCGGTAGACTGGGTCCGGGGTCGCCCCCCGGGAGCGGTGGGGGCTGGTCAGGGGCCGGGCCGGGTCGTGACGGGGCAGCGGCAGTCCATGTCCCGATCGGGCCGAAGGAGCGCGTTCGGGCCCCGACCGGCGCCGTGGTCAGCGTTCGGATCGAACCCGCCGAGCAGGCGGGTCCGACGCCTGCCCCCGGCATTTCCACTGGTCAGCGGGATGATCGCCGTCCATCGCGGACTCGGCCGACACGTCACCGGACGGGCCAGGCGATCGAACGCACCAGCGATCAGGCGGGCAGGGCACGGATCTCACCATGATCATGGGACTGTGACCGTGCCCGCCCCATGGACACTTTGCCGACCCCTACCGGGCGTGGTGGGGGCTATTCAGGGGCCGTGAGGGCCGAGGTGAGCTCGGTGGTGAACGGGGGCCTGCTCGTTCCCATGATGCGGTAGCGGTTCCACGGGTCCGGATCGGACAGTTCGGCGGCTGCTTCGCCTTGCGGCGTGCGGACTTTCACCGCCGTCTTCTTCCCGCCCGCCAGTGCGGACAGCTCCGTGTTCGCCTTGATGCGGCCGTACCAGCGGTAGTAGCCGTCGATCGGCTGGAAGTAGCCGCGCAGCTCCACTTCCACCGCCAGTTCCCTGTCCTGGACCAGCAGGGTCGCCGGGCCGGTGTAGCCCTCTTCGTCGTGATCGCTCACTGGACTCTCCTCAACTGGACCACTTTGTTCACTTCGAAGGGTTTGTCGGGCGCTATCTGCACGCCCTGCTGGCGCAGGAACCCGTCGATCGCGGCCCAGATGATCGTGGTCAGGTACTCCACGACCGCGTCGCGGGTCATCGAGCGGCGTTCCAGCCACCACTCGCCGGTCGTCTGGACCATGCCGACGATCGAGTACGCCCACGGTTCAGCCGCGCCGGAATCCAGGTTCAACGCACGCATGTAGTCGCCGAGCAGGCTGGTCAGCGCCGCGGCGATCATCTCCTTGTCCTCGCGGACCGGGTCGGAGTCCACGGGCCGGTCGCCGAACGAACGCCGGGCCAGCAGCCGGTAGAGGTTCGGGTAGTCCTCGATCACGCTGAAGAAGGCGTCGAGGCTCTTGCGGATCCGCGGGACCGGGGCCTCTTCGCGGTTGATCGCGGGGATCAGCCGTTCGAAGAGGATCTCCGTGCCGCGTTGTCCCAATGCGACGAACAGGTCTGCTTTGTCCGTGAAGTGCCGGTACAGCACGGGTTTTGTCACGCCCGCCGCTGCCGCCACGTGTTCCATGCCGAGTTCGGGGCCGTGTTCGTCGAGTGCGCGCAGCGCCGCTTCGACGAATTCCGCACGGCGGGCGGCGCGGTGTTCGCGCCAGCGTTCGCGCCGCGCGTCGCCACCCTGTCCCTTGACACCTTCGCCCATGCGGCTGCATGCTACCAGAAGTAACTGTTACTTCCGGTAACGCTTAAAGGGGTGTTCCGATGAGCCGCGCGTTGCGAGTTGCCCAGGGTTCTGACCGCGAGAAGACCGCAGAGCGGCTGCTGAACTCGTCGGCCGACAAGTTCTACGACCCTGAGGTCGACATCGACTGGAACGCACCGTTGCAGGACGGCATGTACTACGCGCCGGACCACAGGATCTCCCTGTACGGCACGGAGTTGTGGGATCAGCTGACGCCGGGGCAGCGGATCGAACTCGGCAAGCACGAGGTCGCCAGCATCGCCAGCAACGGCATCTGGTTCGAGGTGCTGCTGATGCAGATGCTGCTCAAGGAGGTCTACCGGATCGACCCGACCACTCGGCACGCCCAGTACGCGCTGACCGAGATCGCCGACGAGTGCCGGCACTCGACCATGTTCGCCCGTGCCATCGAGAAGGTCGGTGCGCCCGCGTACGGTCCGCCGCCGATCCTGCACAAGCTGGGCAGACTGCTGCCGGTCATCGGTTACGGTCCCGCGCTGTACGGCTCGATCCTGATCGCCGAGGAGATCCTCGACCGCATCCAGCGGGAGAGCATGGCCGACGAGAAGGTCCAGCCGCTCGTCCGGATGGTCAACCGGATCCACGTCCTCGAAGAGGCCAGGCACGTCACGTTCGCGCGCCAGGAGGTGGTGCGCGGCATGGCGAACCTGCGCAAGTGGGAGCTGCCGTACCAGCGTCTGCTGATCTCGATCGTGGCGTTCGCGATCACCCGCAGCTTGATCAACCCGCGCGTCTACCAGGCGGTCGGGCTCGACCCGAAGCACGCCGCCGAGGTCGCCCTGAAGAACCCGCACCACCAGGAGACGCTGCGGTGGTCCGGCGAGCGGATCATGAAGTTCCTCGACGAGGCCGGGCTGGTCGGCGCACCCGGCACGCGCTGGTGGAAAGCGTCCTTCCTGCTCCCATAACCCCAGCTCAACCCTCGTGAGTGTTTATCAGGGTTCTAACCCCGATAAACACTCACGAGGAGGGTTGGAGGGGGTAGCCGCCGATGCCGCGCCAGGCCAGGGCCGAGATCAGCTTGACGGCCTCGTCCTTGTCGATCGGGCGGTTGCTGGCCAGCCACGACTGCGCCGCGACCTGGCTGGTGCCGACGAGGCCGACGGCCAGCAGACGCGCCCGCTCCTCGTCCATGCCCGCGTCGGCGGTGATGGTCGCGGTGATGGCGTCGACGCAGGTCTTGGTCGCGCGCTCGATCGTCTCGTGCACGACCGGCTCGCCGCGGATGTCCGACTGGAACACCAGGCGGAACGCCTCGCCTTCCTTGTCGACGAAGTCGAAGTACGCGCCCACGGCCGCCTGCACGCGCAGCTTGTTGTCGGTGGTGGACTCCAGCGCGCCGGTCACGCCCGCGATCAGCTCGTCGGCGTGGGTCTGCAGCAGCGCCATGTACAGCTCGAGCTTGCCGGGGAAGTGCTGGTAGAGCACCGGCTTGCTGACACCGGCCCGCTCGGCGATCTCGTCCATCGCGGCCGCGTGGTAGCCGTTGGCGGCGAACACGTCCTGCGCCGCGGCGAGCAGCTGCGCGCGCCGGGCATTTCTGGGCAGCCTCGCGCTCTTCGTGCTCTGCTGCATCGTCTCCGACATACGGCCTCCTCGCTTCGCCACAACCTTACTCGCCGGTATGTCCCGCAGGTGGCAGTCACATGTTCGCAGTCGCGTGGATGTGACGGCTCGCATGCACACTGGACAGATGAACGTGACCAGTGAGCGCGCCCCGTTGACTCGTGTCCCGCTGTCCGACGCGCCACGGCCGCCGCTGGATCTTCACCAGCCTCCGTGGCCCGCCGAGCACTGCGAAGCGGGCGGCGTACGGCTGCACATCCGCAGGACGCCGGGCCCGGCCGACGAGACGGCGGTCTTCGTGCACGGCCTCGGCGGGTCGTCGGTCAACTGGACGGACCTCGCCGCGCAGCTGTCCCTGCACGCGCAGGGCATCGCGGTCGACCTGCCCGGTGCGGGCCGGACCGAGCCGCCCACCGGGTACACCTTCGACCTGGCCGACCACGCCGGCACGTTGGCGAAGTTCATCGCCGGGCTGGGGCACGGGCCGGTGCACCTGTTCGGCAACTCGATGGGCGGCGCGATCGTGATGATCCTCGCGGCCAAGCACCCTGAGCTGGTCAAGACGTTGACGCTGATCTCACCGGCCGTGCCGGACCTGCGGCCGTTCCCCAACCGGATGTCGGATCCACGCATCCCGTTCGCGATGTTGCCGTTCGTCGGCTCCCGGTTCCGGCGGCAACTCGCTGCCCTGACGCCCATGCAGCGCGCCGAGCAGCTGGTCAGGCTGTGCTTCGCCAACCCGTCGCTCGTCCCGCCGCACCGGATGGACGAGACCGCCAACGAGTTCGCCGAACGCGCCAAGATCGCCTGGGCCGCGCAGTCCCTGATCGGCATGACGCTCGGGCTGTTCCGGGCGTGGCTCGTGCCGCCGTCGCAGTCGCTGTGGCGGGTCGTGCCACAGATCACGGCACCGACTCTGGTGATCTGGGGCGCCGAGGACAAGTTGGTCACTGTCCGTAAGGCTCCCCGGACCGCGAGGCTGTTGCCGCGAGGCAGGCTGCTCGTGCTGCCCAGAACCGGGCATGTCGCGCAAATGGAACGGCCGGAGACGGTCGCACGGGCCGCGTTGGGCCTCTGGGAGGCCGAACGCACGGGTGGGTGGTAGTCGGCCAGTCGCTCATTCGTTAGCGAAGAGTGATGTGGCACCCTGTTAGCCGTGAGCCGGATGACGCAAGGAGGAGAAGTCTCGCCGCCGAAAAAGTCACGCTCCGGAGCAGCGGGTGGACCACAGGGCCCTGCCAGTGACGAGCGATACGAGCGTGGCGCGCGTCGCGTGTCCGGCGAGCCGCTGGCCGCGGCATGGAAGCCGGACGCGCAGACCGCTGAGGAGTCGTACCGGCGCATCCCCCCTGTTCAGAAGCGCGGCATTCTGGCCGTGTACGGCTGGCGGTTGTACGCGCTCCCGGTCCTGCTGGTGATCACCGCCCTTGTCGTGTGGGACACGACCAAAGCCGGTCCGCCCGGTGAAGCGCAGGCCGTCAACGGCGATCCGCGGCAGGCGGCGGCGTTCAACGGACCGGAAGTGCCGACGGACACTCCGGACGCCACCGAGCGCCCGGTGACCCCGATCGACGCCAAGATCCCGACCGCCGACCTGCCGCCCGGCCGTGACTTCACCCAGGCCGGCGCGGGCACCTTCCGTGTGGTCCCCGGCAGCGGCCCGAAGGTCGGCCAGGGCACGCAGAAGACGTACACGTACACGATCGAGGTCGAGAACGGCATCAGCGCCGCGGAGATGGGCGGTGGTGACGACGCGTTCGCCGGACTCGTCGACTCGACGCTGGCCGAGCCGCGTGGGTGGACCAGCGACCCCCGTATCGCGGTGCAGCGCGTGGCGGACAAGCCGCTCGTGCGCATCACGCTCGCGACGCCCGAGACGACGCACAGGCTGTGCGGACGGACCATCCCGTACGAGTCGTCGTGCCGGTTGTCCCGCGACGGGCGCGTGGTCATCAACCTCTCGCGCTGGGTGCGCGGCGCGTTGGCGTTCAACGGCGACATCGGCAGCTACCGCATCTACGCGATCAACCATGAAGTTGGTCACGCGTTCGGCCGTGGTCACGAGGGCTGCGCGCAGAACGAAGCGCTGGCGCCGGTGATGATGCAGCAGACGTTCGGCGTCGCCAACGACTACGTCGCCCTGCTCAACGACGCTGTCCCGGGTTCACCGGATCCGGTGAAGAAGGACGGCAAGGTCTGCAAGACCAACCCCTGGCCCAACCCGCAGGGCAAGGCGCCGGGCACCTGATCGCGTCCCGCATTGTGGACATCCGGAAGGTTCCGGGCTCCGGCGGTGTTGGATTGGAGCGGACGCTGAGGAGGAGTCGATGCCAGGTAGTTCGCTGCCGCCGCTGGTGGAGCCCGCCGCGGAGCTGACCAAGGACGAGGTGGCCCGCTACAGCAGGCACCTGATCATCCCGGATGTCGGAGTCGACGGTCAGAAGCGGCTGAAGAACGCGAAGGTGCTCGTCGTCGGTGCGGGTGGCCTCGGCAGCCCCGCGCTGCTGTACCTCGCGGCCGCGGGGGTGGGCACGCTCGGGATCGTGGACTTCGACGTGGTGGACGAGTCGAACCTGCAGCGTCAGGTGATTCACGGCGTGTCCGACGTCGGCAAGCCCAAGGCGGTCTCGGCGCGCGAATCGATCGCGGAGATCAACCCGTATGTTCAGGTCAACCTGCACGAGACGCATCTGAGCTCGGAGAACGCGCTCGACATCTTCCGTGACTACGACCTGATCCTGGACGGCACGGACAACTTCGCGACCCGGTACCTGGTGAACGACGCCGCGGTGCTGCTGGGCAAGCCGTACGTCTGGGGCTCGATCTTCCGCTTCGAAGGCCAGGTGAGTGTCTTCTGGGAGGACGCGCCGAACGGCCAGGGCCTGAACTACCGGGACCTCTACCCGGAGCCCCCGCCGCCCGGCATGGTCCCGTCCTGCGCGGAAGGCGGCGTGCTCGGCGTGCTGTGCGCGTCGATCGGTTCGGTCATGGTGACCGAGGCGATCAAGCTGCTGACCGGCATCGGTGAGCCGCTGCTGGGTCGCCTGATGGTGTACGACGCGCTGGAGATGACCTACCGGACGATCAAGATCCGCAAGGACCCGGAAAGCCCGAAGATCACGGAACTGATCGACTACGAGGCGTTCTGCGGTGTCGTCTCGGACGACGCGCAGAAGGCGGCGGCCGGTTCGACGATCACGCCGCGCGAGCTGAAGGAGAAGTTCGACCGGGGCGACAACTTCGCCCTGATCGACGTCCGCGAGCCGCACGAGTACGAGATCGTCAGGATCCCCGGCGCGGTGCTGATCCCGAAGGACCGGATTCTGTCCGGCGAGGCACTGGCGGAGTTGCCGCAGGACAAGCCGATCGTGCTGCACTGCAAGTCCGGCGCCCGGTCGGCGGAGGCGCTGGCCGCGCTGCACAAGGCGGGTTTCGCCGACGCGGTGCACGTGGGCAGCGGTGTGCTCGGCTGGGCCAGGGACGTGGACCCGAGCCTGCCGACGTACTGAGTTCGCCGAAGTGGCCCCACGGGTGGACCGTGGGGCCACGTTCGTGCTCGGAAGTGGCCGGCCGCGACCGGCGTGTTTGCCGCCAGCCGGTGGACTGCGTCGCGACAAAGGCGTGGCGGGATGCCTGATTCCGGCCTGGACGCGGTAGCGTGCCTGCCGATGGGTACTCCGAAGCCGCCTCCACCACACGTCCGCGCCGCGTTCGGTGCCAGGGACGCGGAGCCGGAGTTGATTGACGCCGGTCCGATGTGGCGATGCGGGGACGGCGCCTTCAAGCCGGCGAGCAGTCCCGCCGAGGCCGCATGGGTCGCCAAGGCCATGGGCGAGCTGCACGTGCCCGGCCTGCGGATCGGGCGGCCGTTAAGGAGCACGGACGGCCGGTGGGTCGTCGGCGGCTGGGCGGCGTACCGGTTCATCGAGGGCCACGCGGAGCCGCGCCACGACGAGGTCATCTCCGTCTCGCTCACGCTGCACGAGGCCCTGAAGGGCCAGCCGCGGCCGCGCTTCATCGATGCCCGTCAGGATGTCTTCGCCGTCGCCGACCGGGTCTCGAGCGGCGAACTGGACGTGCCGCTGAAGCCCGACCGTGGTGGCGACCTGTTCGCCGAGCTGCAGGCCAAGAGCAAGCCGACGAAGCTGACCAAGCAGGTCGTGCACGGTGATCTGTTCGGCAACGTCCTGTTCGTCGGCGAGGCCGACCCGGGTCTGATCGACTTCCGGCCGTACTGGCGGCCGCCGGAGTGGGCCGCCGCGGTGGTCGTGGTGGACGCGCTGGCGTGGGGCGGTGCGGACGACGGCATCATCGGCCGGTGGTCCCACCTGGCCGAGTGGCCGCAAACCATGCTGCAGGCGTTGCTTTTCCGCCTTGCCGTGCACGCGTTGCACCCGCGTTCGACGGCGGAGTCGCTGAAGGGCCTGGCCCGGGTCGCCGAACAGGTCGACCAGCTCCTTTAGCACCCTCACCGCAAATATCATCCTGCTGAGCAGGCAATGTCGCACGCTCGAAACACGACCGCATCCCTAGGTAACAACGGCTGCTTAGCGTCTTGCGCGTGACGGTCGAGACGCATTGCCCGTACTGCGCACTGCAGTGCGGAATGACGCTGGACGGTGCCCAGGTCACGCCTCGCGAGTTCCCCACGAACCGCGGCGGGTTGTGCCAGAAGGGCTGGACGTCCGGTGCGTTGCTGACCAACCCCATGCGGCTGACGAAGCCGTTACTGCACGGCAACCCTGTGAGCTGGGACACGGCGCTTGACTTCGTGGCCGAACGAATCCAAGGCATCCAAGAGGAGCACGGCCGTGACGGCATGGCCGTCTTCGGCGGCGGGGGACTGACCAACGAGAAGGCCTACGCGCTCGGGAAGTTCGCCCGTGTCGCGTTGCGGACGTCCCAAATCGACTACAACGGCCGCTTCTGCATGTCGTCAGCAGCCGCGGCGGGCAACAAGGCGTTCGGAGTGGACCGTGGGATGCCCTTTCCGGTCACGGATCTCGACGACGCCGACGTCATCCTCCTGGTGGGCGCCAACCCCGCGGAGACGATGCCGCCGTTCATGCAGCACGTGAAGTCGGGCCTGATCGTCGTGGACCCGCGCCGGACGGCCACCGCCGAGCGCGCCATGCTCCACCTCAAGCCCGCCCCTGGCACGGACCTCGCGCTGGCACTGGGAATTCTGCATTCAGTGTTCAGCGAGGGATATGCGGAACACAGTTACATCGAACACAGAACTCAGGGCTTTGCGGACGCCTGGCGGATCGCGGCGAAGTGGTGGCCGGAGCGTGTGGAGCGGGTCACGGGCGTGTCCGCGACGGATCAGCGCGCGGTGGCACGGATGCTGGCGAAAGCCAAGAACGCCTACATCCTCACCGCACGCGGCACGGAACAGCACGCGTCAGGCACCGACACCGTCAGCGCGTGGATCAACCTGGCGCTTGCTCTGGGCCTCCCCGGGCGGCCAGGCAGTGGTTACGGCTGCCTGACGGGCCAGGGAAACGGCCAGGGCGGCCGGGAACACGGCCAGAAGGCGGACCAGCTCCCGGGCTATCGCAGGATCGACGATCCCCAGGCACGCGAGTACGTGGCGGGAGTCTGGGGCGTCGACCCGGATTCTCTACCGGGGCCCGGCCGGTCGGCCTACGAACTGCTCGACGCGCTGGGCCGGCCGGACGGACCGAAGGGCCTGCTTGTCTTCGGCAGCAACCCGGTCGTGTCGGCGCCGCGCGCGAGGCACGTCACCGACCGCCTGAAGGCGCTTGACCTGCTTGTCGTCGCGGACTTCGTGCCGAACGAGACCACGGCGCTGGCGGACGTCGTCCTGCCGGTCACGCAGTGGGCCGAGGAGGAGGGAACGCTGACCAACCTGGAAGGCCGTGTCCTGCACCGCAGGCCCGCGCTGTTGCCGCCGCCGGAGGTGCGTTCGGATCTGGAAGTCCTGCAAGAGCTGGCGACCAGGCTCGGCACACCGGCGAAGGCGTTCCCGACCATCCCGGAGGAGGTCTTCGACGAACTGGCCAGGGCATCCCGGGGCGGCATCGCCGACTACTCCGGCATCACCTACGCCCGCCTGCGGGACGGTGAAGCCCTGCACTGGCCGGTGCCCAGCACGCAACACCCTGGCACGCCACGGCTTTTCACCGAGGCGTTCGCCCACCCGGACGGCCGGGCGAGATTCGTCCCGGTCGACCACAAAGGCCCGGCGGAAGCACCGGACGAGGACTTCCCGTTGTACGCCACCACCGGCCGGGTCCTGGCGCACTACCAGTCCGGTGCGCAGACGCGCCGGATCGACGAACTCGTCAAGGCCGCCCCCGAGTCCTATGTAGAGGTTCACCCGGACACCGCCGAGCGGGCCGGTCTGACCGAGGGTGACATGGCGAAAGTCGAGTCACGACGCGGGGAGGTCCAGGCACGCGTGCGGTGTGTTTCCTCGATGCGGCCGGACACCGTCTTCCTGCCGTTCCACTTCCCCGGTGCGAACAGTGCCAACCGATTGACCAATCCGGCGCTCGATCCGGTCAGCCGGATGCCGGAGTTCAAAGTCTGCGCGGTACGCCTAGCCCCGTGGGGGGATTCATGAGTCCACGTCAGATCGTCGTCGCCGGCTATGGCATGGCCGGTGCCCGGTTCGCCGAGGAGATACTGCGGCGCGATCCGGAAGGTGAGCGCGTATCCCTCACGATCCTCGGCGAGGAACAGCACCTGGCGTACAACCGTGTGCTGTTGTCCGGAGTCGTCGCCGGGACCATGAAACCGGAGAACGTCACCCTGCACGGCCAGGAGTGGCACAAGAAGGTGCGCCTCGGCGTCAGTGTCACGGAAATCGACCGCGACGCCCGCAAGGTGACTCTCACCGACGGCAGCACGATCGGCTACGACGCGCTGGTCCTGGCGACCGGAAGCCGGGCGTGGATTCCGCCGGTCGAAGGTCTGAGCCCGGAAGCCCCTGGGGTGCATACCTTCCGTACCCTCGACGACTGCGCCGGAATCCTCGCGGCGGCCCGTCCCGGCGCTCCGGTCGCGGTCCTCGGCGGCGGTCTGCTCGGGATCGAGGCCGCGCGTGGACTGGTCGGCAGAGGCTGCCAGGTGACAGTCGTGCACCCGGTCAGCCACCTGATGGAACGCCAGCTCGACCTGGCCGCCGGCCGGGTCCTGGCCAACCAGCTGTCCACTTTGGGCGTCGAGGTCAAGCTGGACGCCAAGGTGAACGGCTATGTCCCCGGCGACGGTCTCAAGCTGGACGACGGCCTGGTGCCCGCGGACATGGTGGTGGTCACGGCAGGCGTCAAGGCCGAGACCGAACTGGCCGTGCGGGCCGGGATCGAGGTCGACCGTGGCATCGTGATCGACGACTGCCTGCGCACCAGCGATCCCCGCGTCCACGCGATCGGGGACTGCGCGCAGCACCCGGGGACCGTGGCCGGGCTCGTGCAGTCCGCGTGGGAACAGGCCGAAGTCCTGGCGGACTTGTTGACCGGCAAGGACGTCTCGAAGCGGTACCGCGGGACGCCGGTCGTCACCAGGCTCAAGGCCAGGGACGTCGACCTCGCGGCACTGGGCGACGTGCACACCGGGACCGACGCCGACGACGCGGAAGTCCTGTGTCTCAACGATCCCACCCGCGGCCGGTACGCCAAGCTGGTCATCAGGCAGGACCGGGTCGCCGGAGCGATCCTGATCGGAGCACCCGACGCGGCGGCGACGATCACACAGCTGTACGACAGCCGGGTGCCTGTGCCGTCGGACAGGCTGGCGGTCCTCTTGGGACGGGCGTTGCCGTCGGAGGCCACGCCTGCCGGAAGCCCAGCCGAGTTGCCCGCCAACGCGTTGGTGTGCCGATGCAACTCGGTGACAAAAGCGCAACTGGTCACGGCGTGGCGGACCGGCGCCACCAGCGTGACGGAACTGGCGTCGGCAACGAGGGCGACGACGGGATGCGGCAGTTGCCGTGATGCGGTGTGCGGTATCGCCGAATGGCTCTCGACCACGACGTAAAGGAAGAACATGAAGCGTATCGGTGGACGGTGGATCGACCAGTGGGAGCCTGAGGACCAGCGGTTCTGGGACAGCGGCGGCCGCCGGGTCGCCACCCGCAACCTGTGGTTCTCGATCTTCGCCGAGCACCTCGGCTTCTCGGTCTGGACACTGTGGTCGGTCATGGTCCTGTTCATGGGACCGGAGTACGGCCTGTCCGCCGCGGACAAGTTCCTGCTGGTCTCCACGCCGACCGTGATCGGCGCGCTGATCCGGATCCCGTACACGTTCGCGCCGGCCAAGTTCGGCGGCCGCAACTGGACGATCTTCTCGGCGGGCCTGCTGCTCGTCCCGACGATCCTCGCCGCGGTCGTGATGCAGCCAGGCACGTCGCTCGGCACGTTCATGCTCGTCGCCGCGCTGGGCGGGGTCGGCGGCGGCAACTTCGCCTCCTCGATGGCCAACATCAACGCGTTCTTCCCCGAGCGCAGCAAGGGGTGGGCGCTCGGCCTGAACGCGGGCGGCGGGAACCTCGGCGTGGCCGCGATCCAGGTGATCGGCCTGGTGGTGATCAGCACGGCGGGCGCAGGCGCACCGCGGATCATCCTGTACATCTACATGCCGCTGCTCATCGTGGCCGCCGTCGGCGCGTTGCTGTTCATGGACAACCTCGGCACGATGAGCGGCGACACGAAGGCGTTGCGCGAGGTCGTCAAGGACCCGCAGTCGTGGGTGATGTCGTTCCTCTACATCGGCACGTTCGGCTCGTTCATCGGGTACAGCTTCGCCTTCGGCCTGGTGCTGCAGAACCAGTTCGGCCGCACGCCGTTGCAGGCGGCGTCGCTGACGTTCCTCGGACCGCTGGTGGGCTCGCTGATCAGGCCGGTCGGCGGCTGGCTGGCCGACCGGATCGGCGGCGCGAAGGTCACGCTCTGGACGTTCCTCGCGCTGGCCGTGGGGACCAGCGTGACGATCCTCGCGTCGAACCTGAAATCCCTGCCGCTGTTCGTGGTCGGGTTCATCTCGCTGTTCGTCTTCTCCGGACTGGGCAACGGCTCCACGTACAAGATGATCCCGGCGATCTTCCGCGCCAGGGCGCAGTCGGCGATCGAGGCCGGAGCCGGGGAGAAGGCCACCCTGCTGCGGGCCCGGCGGCTGTCCGGCGCCCTGATCGGGCTGGCGGGCGCCGTCGGTGCGCTGGGCGGCGTGTTCATCAACCTCGCCTTCCGCGAGTCCTTCATGACGGCCAGGACCGGAATCCCCGCGTTCGTGGCGTTCCTGGTCTTCTACGGCGTCTGTTTTGTCGTCACGTGGGTGGTCTACCTGCGCAAACCGTCGGCCGCCACGACCGGGGAGCCGGTTCTCGCAAAGGTGTGACCTGCGGCGGGAGGTTGCTTTAACGCGCCGGAAACACGGCAGATCCCGGTTCGACACGCTCGCGAACCAGCATGGAACGTGCCCGACAGGGAGGACTGGAACGGTATGACACGGACATTGGTCGTCGTCGGATACGGCATGGTCGGTCACCGCCTCGCGCAGGCGATGCGGGACCGGGACGTCAACGGCGCATGGCGGATCGAAGTGCTCGCCGAGGAGCCACGCCCGGCGTACGACCGGGTCGCCCTGTCCTCCTATGTGGACACCTGGAACGCCGATGACCTGACGCTGCCGGACATCGACGGCGTGCACGTCCGGCTCGGCGAGACCGCGCTGGAGATCGACCGCGAGAAGCGCGAGATCATCACGAGCAGGGGCGAGCGCGTCCACTACGACGCGCTGGTCCTGGCGACCGGCTCGACGCCGTTCGTGCCCCCCGTTCCCGGCCGGGACCTGCCGGGCTGCTTCGTCTACCGCACGATCGAGGATCTCGACGCCATCCGGGCGGCCGTCGAGAAAGCCGATCGTCCTGGCAGGCGGGCAGGCATGGTGCTCGGCGGCGGTCTGCTCGGCCTGGAGGCCGCGAACGCCCTGCGCGGCATGGGGCTGTCCCCGCACGTGGTCGAACTGGCGCCGCGGCTGATGCCGATCCAGGTCGACGAGGGCGGCGCGGGCCTGTTGAAGAACCTGGTCCAGAAGCTGGACCTGACCGTCCACACCGGAACGTCCGCCGAGGTGATCGAGCGCGACGGCGGCCGGATGATCGTCAAGCTGACCTCCGGCGTCGAGCTCGACGTCGACGTGGTCGTGTTCTCCGCAGGTATCCGGCCGCGTGACGACCTGGCCAGGCGAATGGGCCTGGCGACGGGCGCGCGTGGCGGCGTTGTGGTGGACGAAGGTTGCCGGACGGACGACGAGAACATCTACGCCATCGGCGAATGCGCCTGCATCGACGGAATGGTCTACGGACTCGTGGCGCCCGGCTACGCCATGGCCGAGGTCGTGGCCGACCGCCTGCTTGGCGGCACGGCCACCTTCCCGGGCGCGGACACGTCCACCAAGCTGAAGCTGCTGGGCGTGGACGTCGCCAGCTTCGGTGACGCACACGGCGCCACTGAAGGCGCGCTTGAGGTCGTCTTCAACGACGCGGTCGCCGGGACCTACGCGAAGGTCGTGGTCTCCGACGACGCGAAGACGTTGCTGGGCGGCATCCTGGTGGGCGACGCGAGCGCGTACACCATGCTGCGCCCGATGGTCGGCCGGGCGATCTCCGGCGACCCGGCCGCGCTCATCGCCCCGGCGGGGACCGACGTCGCGATGGGCTCGCTGCCCGACGACGCGCAGGTCTGTTCCTGCAACGCCGTCACCAAGGCCACGATCAAAGGCGCGATCGCCGGGGGCTGCGCGGACGTCCCCGGTCTGAAGAGCTGCACGAAGGCCGGAACGACCTGTGGTTCGTGCGTTCCGATGCTCAAGCAGTTGCTCGCCGAGGCCGGCGTCGAGCAGTCGAAGGCCCTGTGTGAGCACTTCGAGTACAGCCGGGCCGAGCTGTTCGAGATCATCCGCGGCACCGGGATCCGCACGTTCAGTGAGCTGATCGCCAAGCACGGCAAGGGGCTCGGCTGCGACCTCTGCAAGCCCGCGGTGGCGTCCATCCTCGCCTCGCTGGGCAACGGGCACGTGCTGGACGGCGAACAGGCTTCGTTGCAGGACACCAACGACCACTTCCTGGCCAACCTGCAGCGCAACGGGACCTACTCGGTGGTGCCGCGAATCCCCGGCGGGGAGATCACCCCGGACAAGCTGATGGTGATCGCCGAGGTGGCCAGGGACTTCGGCCTGTACACCAAGATCACCGGCGGGCAGCGGATCGACCTGTTCGGCGCGACCGTCGACCAGTTGCCGCACATCTGGCGGCGGTTAGTGGACGCGGGGATGGAGTCCGGCCACGCCTACGGAAAGGCGCTGCGTACCGTCAAGTCCTGCGTCGGCACGACCTGGTGCCGTTACGGCGTACAGGATTCGGTCGCCATGGCGATCCAGCTGGAGCTGCGCTACCGCGGGCTGCGGTCGCCGCACAAGCTGAAGTCGGCGGTCTCCGGCTGCGCCAGGGAATGCGCCGAGGCACGCGGCAAGGACTTCGGCGTGATCGCCACCGAGCACGGCTGGAACCTGTACGTCGGCGGCAACGGCGGGTTCAAGCCACGCCACGCCGACCTGCTCGTGTCCGACGTGGACAGCGAGACCCTGGTCAGGCTGATCGACCGGTTCCTGATGTTCTACATCCGGACGGCTGACCGGCTGCAGCGCACCGCGGCCTGGATCGAGGCGATGGAGGGCGGTCTGGACCACCTGCGTGAGGTGATCGTCGACGACAGCCTCGGCATCTGCGCGGAGCTGGAGGCCGCGATGGAACGGCATGTCGGCACGTACGCCGACGAATGGCGTGGGGTGCTGGAGGACCCCGAGAAACTGGCCCGGTTCACCTCGTTCGTCAACGCGCCGGGAACGCCTGACCCGACGATCACGTTCCGCGAGGAACGCGGTCAGCGTGTTCCGGTCCAGCTGGGTATTCCGGAGGTGCTGTCCCGATGACCGCGACAACCACGTCGGTGGTGTTCCCCCTGGCCCGGTTGCAGCCCAACCGAGGCGCGGCGGTGCTGCTGCCCGGCGAGATCCAGGTTGCCGTGTTCCGCACGCACGACGACCAGGTCTTCGCACTGTCCAACATAGACCCGTTCGCACGGGCGGCGGTGATGTCGAGGGGGATCGTGGGAGACCGCGGCGGAGTGCCCGTCGCGGTCTCGCCGATGCACAAGAACGCCTTTGACCTGCGCACAGGGGTGTGCGTGGACGATCCGGACGTTTCGCTCGAGGTGTATCCGGTGCGGGTGGACGCGGGCATGGTCATGGTTGGGGCTCCGTGACGTCGATGGTCGAGACCGAGGTTCCGCCGCTGGCCGGGTACACGGTCGGCATCACCGCTGCCCGCCGTGCCGACGAACTGGCGGTTCTGCTGGAACGCCGCGGCGCCACCGTCGTCCACGGTCCGGCGATCCGGATCGTGCCGTTGCCCGACGACGCCCAGTTGCAGGCGGCGACCGAGGGCATGATCGCCGACCCGGTCGACTACGTCGTGGTCACCACCGGGATCGGGTTCCGTGGCTGGGTGGAGGCGGCCGAAGGCTGGGGGCTGGGGCCGGACCTGCTCGGCGTGCTCGGCAAGGCGGACGTGTTCGCCCGTGGTCCCAAGGCCAAGGGCGCGGTCCGGGCCGCCGGCCTGGTGGAAAGCTGGTCCCCGGCCTCGGAGAGCAACTCCGAGGTGCTGGAGTACCTGCTGGAGTCCGGAGTGGACGGCAAGCGGATCGCGGTGCAGCTGCACGGCGAACCGTTGCCGCACTTCGTCGACTCGCTGCGTGGGGCGGGCGCCGAGGTGGTCGAGATCCCGGTGTACCGCTGGACGTTGCCCGCGGACGTCGGACCGCTCGAGCGCTTGCTCGACGCCGTGCTGGCCGGATCTGTCGACGCGTTGACGTTCACCAGCGCACCCGCCGCGGCAAGCCTCCTGACGATGGCGCGGCGCCAGAATCGGCAGGACGCGTTGCTGAACGCCCTGCGCGGCCCGGTGTTGCCGGTCTGTGTCGGCTCAGTGACCGCCGGGCCGCTGGTGGACGCGGGAATCACGGTGTCGCAGCCGGAACGGCCGAGGATCGGCGCACTGGCCAGGACAGTCGCGACCGAACTGCCAGCCCGGGCGACCCGGCTGCGTGTCGGCGAGTGCACTCTGGAGATTCGGGGCCAAGGCGTTGTGGTCGACGGCGAACTGCGAGTCGTACCGCCCGCGCCCATGGCTGTTCTCCGTGCCCTGACAGCGACACCTGGACGTGTGCTGTCCAGGCCTGCGTTGGTCGGCGTGCTGCGCCGGCATTCCGGGCGTGACGAGGACGTGGACACCCACGCGGTGGAGACGGCAATCGCCCGGCTCCGGTCGGCGCTGGGGGATTCGACCCTTGTCCAGACCGTTGTCAAACGGGGGTACAGGTTGGCGATTCCGGTATGACTCTTGTGCTTGCCGCCCACGGGACTCGTGACCCGGCGGGCGCCCGCGTGATCAGTGACCTGGCGGAGCGCGTCCGTGACCGGCTGCCCGATGTGGACGTCTGGGTGGCGTTCGCCGACGTCTGCTCGCCGAGCGTGACCGATGTCCTGCGCCGTGTCGACGGTCCGGCTGTCGTGGTCCCCGCGTTCCTCGCGTCCGGCTACCATGTGCGGGTCGACATTCCGGCTCAGATCAAGGAAGCCGGGCATCCGCAGACAGTGGTGACCGAACCTTTTGGACCGTCACCGTCCCTTGTGGCCGTCGTGCACGAGCGGCTTGTCGAGGCCGGTTGGGACGGTGAGCCGATCGTGCTCGCCGCTGCTGGGTCGTCCGACTCCCGTGCGCTGGCCGACGTCGGGCGTGCCGCGAAGCTGCTGCACACCCGGACCGGTGTGGACGTCGAGGTCGGGTACATAACGACAGCAAGCCCCCGAGTCACGGATCTGGTCCGCGACCGGAGGCTTGCCATCGCTTCGTGGCTGCTGGCTCCTGGGCTGTTCCATCGAGTCGTGCGTGACGCTGGAGCCCGCGTCGCCGCCGGGCCGATCGGCGCCCATCCCGGCGCCGTCGAGCTCGTGGTCCGTCGTTACCGCAATGCCTACTTGCCGACCGGCGCGGTGAGTTTGCCGTTGGTGCTGGCCACGGCCACGCAGGTGCCTGCCCGGTCACCGCGCGCCCAGGACTCCTTGGTCGGGTAGAAGTAGAAGATGCCCAGCTGGTCGGCGATCGGGCTGGCCTCGACCCGCGCGCCGACCTTGTCGACGCAGAGCTTCTCGATCTCGCCGGCGATCTTGTCCACGCCGGGGTACTCGCCGGTGCTGCTGACCTGGACCTGGCTGAGGACCTCGGCGTCATGCGGCTGGGTGCAGGGCACCGCGTCCACCGCCATGATCTCCTTGTCCTCGGCCGGGACGTTGTTGAAGCAGTCGCCGTCCTTGAGGTCGAACACCTCGAGCTTGCCGCTCTCGGTCACCTGGCCGGTGCTGGTGTCGCGCTTGGCGCCGAGGCCGTCACCGACGACGAACACGGCGACCAGCAGCAGGACCCAGACGGCCGAGAGGACCAGACCGGCGATCGCCATGCCGCGGCCCTTGTCACCGCGCTTGCGGATCTGGCTCAGCGCGACGAAACCGAAGATCACCGCCAGCAGGACGCCGCCGATGATGCCGAAGACCAGCGAGGCGATGGCGAACCCGTTCGTGCGGCCGGACGGCGGCGGCAGGTTCGGTGGCGGAGGGTAGTAACCCGCAGGCGGCGCGACGCCTTCGGGCGGCGGCGGCATCATGGGGCCGGGAGGTGGTTGCGTCACGCAAGCATGATGAGGGATGCGAATACACGCTGTACACACAATTGACGGCAGTAACGACCAAAGAGTGACCAACGATCCCGGCATTGACAGCGTTTCACCGCAAGCGCCTCCTGGGGGAAGGTGATTCCCATGCGCAGGCTCGTCGTTGCTGCGATCGTCGCAACTGGACTGGTCCTTCCGGCGACCTCGGCCTCGGCCCAACCGGACTGCGTCTGGCGGCAGGCCGAGCTGCCGATCCCGCCGGACCACCAGAATCCCTTGGTCAAGGGCATCGGCGGCGACTACACGGTGGCATCGGCGAGTTACCAGGGGCACAAGATCCTTCGGTGGTACCGGGGTCAGGTCGCTGTGGTGGGCACGCCGTCCGCGGAAGGCTTCCACTCGCCGGTCGACGTGAGTTCCAATGGGACAGTTCTGGCGACGCGGGATGGCCGCGGTTACGTGACCTCGCTTGACGGCATGCACAAGTTCCTGCCCGACCCGCAGCCGGACGTGAGCGCCACACCGGTGGCCATCAACGGCCGCGGCGATGTGGCTGGTTATGCCACCGTGAACGGGGACGCCAAACTCGTGCTGTGGTCGGCACCCGGCTATGACGAGGCTCGGATCGTCGGCAACGGCATGCCCGCGGGTATCGACGACACCGGTGTCATCGTGACGAAGAACGCGGCGAGATACCTGTCTCCCGGATTCGCGTGGCCGCTGCCCAAACCCGCGGGCGCGACGTCGGTGTTCGTCTCCAGCTACGAGAACGGCGTGGCTGTCGGTTCGGCCCGCGTGGACGACCGTGACCGGGCGGTGTTGTGGGGAGCCAACGGGACGATCCGCTACGTCATGCCGTCCGGCATCGGGTATTCGGGCAGCAGCCAGGGAACCGTTTTCGGTCTGACCGGCGTGAACCTGCCGACCATCTGGCGCGCTGGGGAACAGGTTCCGCTGCCGAACCCGTGGCCGATGTACCACGCGGGCTTCGTGACCGAGCGGGACACGCTTGTCGGTTCGTACCTGGACCAGGGCATGTGGGATCCACGTGTCGCCGAATGGAGTTGCGGCTAGAGCCGCTTTACGAGGGGGGTCAAGTGAGGAAATCCGTGCGCCTGCTCGCAGGCGTGATTGTCACTTTAGGACTGGTGCTTCCGGCGACGGCCGAAGCGCAGACGGCTTGTACCTGGCAGCGGACAGAGCTGCCGCTGCCGCCTGGGCACAGCATGCCGGAGGTGCGTGGGATCGGCGGTGACTACGCCGTCGGGCAGATCAATTCGCCGGCACCGGGCATTGTCCGTTGGCACAACGGAGCGGCCACGCTCATCGGACTGCCCACGACGGAGCCTGACTTCTTCGGCGCACCGATCGACGTCGGTGCCGATGGGACAGTCCTGGCCGCGCTGACTCCGTTGACGGCCCCCGGCGCGGGTCGTCCGTACGTCACCAAGCCTGACGGGACACACAAGTTCCTGGCCGATCCGGCAGCCGGGTGGGCTGGAACAGCCGTGGCGATCAACGGCCGTGGTGATGTCGTCGGATACGCCTCCGGCCCCGAAGGAGTCAGGATCGCCCTGTGGACCGGCCCGGACTACGGGCCGCCGAGGCTCTTCGGCAACACGGTCCCCGCGGGCATCGACGATTCCGGCGTCATCGTGACCCGGTACGGCGCCAGGTACGTGACTCCCGGATTCGCTTGGCCGCTCGCGAAACCCGCCGGTGCCACCGGTGTCTACGTGCAGTCCTACGACAACGGCCTGGCAGTCGGGTGGACCACGTTCAACGGCGGCGACCACCTGCTGCTGTGGAACCCTGACGGCTCGCTCCGCTACTCACTGCCTGACGGCCTGGGATATTCGGCGAACGCCCAGGGCACCGTCCTCGGAACCGTGAGTGGCAGCTTCGATGCCCACTTGTGGCGTGCGGGTCTCCGTGTCCCGCTGCCCGACCCGTCGCCCCTCTACTATTCGACCTTCGTCACCGGGCGGGACACGCTTGTCGGAACGTACATAGAGAACAGCACTCTGCGTGCGGCCGAATGGAGTTGCGGCTAGAACAGGCCAGGCGGCTCGGCATCTTCTTGCTGAGCCGCCGCGGTCCAGCGATACTGGCGCATACTGACGCGATTGCCGTCCGCCAGAACGCCTTCCGCGCGTAGCCGCTCCAACTGCTCCTCTTCGAGGTGCGGTGCGGGCGTGCCGTCCGCGCGCAGGATTCGGTGCCATGGCAGGTCGTGTCCGTCCTCGGCGAGAATCCTGCCCACCAGTCGCGGTGACGGCGCGCCCGCGATCGCCGCGATGTCCCCATAGGAGGCGACGGAACCTGCGGGAACCGTCGCGATGACTTCCCGGATGCGTTCGTGGAGTTGTTCGTCCATCGTCAGCCGTTCATGTCGTTCAGGTACGCCAAGACTGCCAGCACGCGCCGGTTGTCGTCCTCCGACGGCGGCAGCATCAGCTTGCTGAAGATGTTGTTGGTGTGCTTGCTGACCGCCTTCTCGGTGACGAACATCCGGGCCGCGATCGCCGCGTTCGAACGGCCTTCCGCCATCAGCGACAGCACCTCGCGTTCACGCGGCGTGAGCGAGCCCAGCGGTTCGTCGCGTTCCCGGCGGGCCAGCAGCTGCGAGATCACGTCCGGGTCCATCGCCGTTCCGCCCGCCGCCACCCGGCGCACCGCGTCGACGAACTGACCCACCTCGGAAACCCGGTCCTTCAGCAGGTAGCCGACGCCCCCGGCCCGGTCGGACAGCAGTTCCCTGGCGTAGAGCTGCTCGACGTACTGCGACAGCACCAGGATCGGCAGGCCGGGCACCTGTTTGCGGGCCTCGATCGCGGCCTTCAGGCCCTCGTCGGTGAAGGTCGGCGGCATCCGCACGTCGACCACCGCCACGTCCGGCTTGTGCCGCACCAGCGCCTCCAGCAGCGCCGGGCCGCTGTCGACGGCTTCGACCACCTCGAAGTCGTGCGCGGCCAGCAACCGGATCAGCCCGTCGCGCAGCAGGGCCAGATCCTCCCCAAGGACAACTCGCACGCCAAGACCCTACCGGGCGGGCAACTCGGGCAACCGGGATCCGCCACGATCAAGGCCGCATGCTGGGGAATTTCGGGGTGCCGGAAAGGTCGACACGAGGTGCCGCAATGGTGGACACGGGGGGTCGGGGGTCACCGGCCGAGGAAGTCCATGATCAGCTCGGCCGTCTCGATCGGGTGCTCGAACTGGAGCATGTGGCCGCTGTCGAACTCGGTCGTCTCCAGGTTGTCCCGCATCGTGACCTTGCAGGCGTGCACGAACTGTGGCCGGACGAACGGCGAGCGGGTGGCCGTGACGAGCATCGTGTGCGTGGTCGGCGGCGGAAGCTGGGCCGCGCGGCTCATCTCGCTCCACGCGGTCGTCGCCGCCGCATAGCTGTACCGGGGCATCCAGCGGCCGTCGCCCGTCTGCACGAAGTTCTCGAGCAGTTCCTCTTCGACGTCACGCAGGCTGATGCCCGCCCACTTGTCGCGTTGCCACTCGCCTGCCTCTTCGAGGGACTGGAAGACCTGCGGCCACGGCTGCATCGTCTCGAGCACGAACTGCGGGTCGAGGCCGATCGCCGGATCGAGCAGCACGAGCTTCGTCACCCGCTGCGGCGCCAGCCGCGCCAGGTGGATCGCCGCCGCACCACCGAAGGAGTGGCCGATCACCGGCAGCCCGGTCACCGCCAGACTGTCCAACACGGTCAGCAGGTCCGCGGCGTGCTGTTCGAGTGTCCACGGTGGAAGGTGCGTGGAATGCCCGTGCCCGCGCAGGTCAGGCGCGATCACGCGGTGGCCGTGAAGGAACTCCTCGGCGAGCCGCTTCCACCGTCCACCATGGCCGGTCACGCCGTGCAGCATCAGCACTGGCACGCCGTCCTCGGGACCGAACTGGCGCACATGCAACATCGGGCTCACCGCTCCATGATCCCACGGCGGCGGTGATGATCCCTTTTCGGTACGTGTTCCCGAATTCCGGCCCGCCCATTACGGTTAGGGGGACCGCACGGGTATGGAGGTCCAGCGATGGCCCGAAAGCTCGCCCTGACCTGCGTCCTGATCGCGATCGCCCTGTTCTTGCCGGTCCCGGCCGGGGCGACCGCCGATCGCCAGCAGACCGCCGTTCCGGCATATTGGGGACCGGATACGCCAGAAGGCATGGCGATCTTCCACCGATTGGCGCAGAACCGGCCGACAAACGGAATCGTCGTGCTCAACGGCAGCCGCAGCATGCCGGAGTTGCCGTTTCATCCCGCCTGGGCGGCGGCGATCGGCAGGCTGGCCGCGACCGGCACCACGACACTGGTCTACGTCGACACCGGCTATCACGGCATCGACTTCGGACAGGGCGGTCACCGCACCAGGGAAGGCGGGACCTCGATTCCGGAATGGTCCGCGCAAATCCGCAGGGACATCGACGACTGGTATGCCGCTTATGGCGCGCACGGGATCAGCGGCGTCTTTCTCGACCAGACGATTCTGAACTGCGGCAAGGACGACGACTACGCCCGGCTCTACGCCGGGATTCGTGATCACATCAGGGCCAGGCATCCGGAAGCGTACGTCGTGATCAATCCCGGCGCGCCGGCCGAACGGTGTTATGAGGACGTCGCGGACACGATAGTCTCCTTCGAGGGCGACTTCGCCACCTATCAGACGCACACTTCGCCGGACTGGCAACGTGATCATCCGAACCCACGCAAGTTCTGGCACCTGATCCACAACGTCCCGACCGCGGACGACATGCGTACGGTCATCGCCCGCAGCAAGGTCAACAACGCCGGCTTCGTCTACACCACCGAGCTGCGGATGGACCCGTACCCGTGGAGCGGGCTCACGTCCTACTGGGACGATCAACTCGTTGCCGCGTCGGGGATCGCCGACGTGACACCACCGCAGGCGCCGGTCGGCCTGACGGCGACGACCCGGGCGAACCCGTCCGGCGCGAAGGTTCGACTGACCTGGCCGACGCCTTCGGATGACGTCGCCGTGGCGGGTTACGAGGTGTTCGTGAACGGCGCCAAGATCGCGGACACGTACGACAACGCTTACCAGGCAACAGGTCTGCCGCATACGACCCAGCACGAGTTCGCGGTGAAAGCGCGGGACGCGGCCGGGAACCTCTCCGCCGCGAGCGCGCCGCTGGTGATCACGACGCCGTCCGGCGGCCCGCCGCTGACGGACGCGTCCGTGTGTCTGAGCCCGACGGCCGCGGATTACCGGGTGAGTTTCGGGGCGACGTTCTCCCATCATCGGGTGTTCATCGACTCGGACGACAATCCGGCCACCGGCTGGCACCTGCCGCCCGGTTTGCCCGCCGGTGTCGACCTCATGATCGAGAACGCGTTTCTCTATCGGCACACCGGGCCGGGCTGGGCGTGGGAACGAGTGCCGGACGTGCGGCCGCTGGTAGCGGAAAAAGCAGGTTCTTTCCACTGGCGTGTCCCGGCCGCCGGTCAGTCCAGGCAGGTCGTCGTGTTCAGCGGATTCACCGCGGAAGATCCACCGGAGGAGTACAGCGCGGCGATTACCGTGGAGCAGGTTCCGGTCTGCTGAATTCACTCGGCAGGACCAGCCGGAAATCGCTAACACATCCTTGGGTCACACCGACGAACACAGTGGCCGGTGTTTGAAATCCTCAAGGAGTGAGCGTGACTGTTCACATGCCGGATTTACGCAGAATCGGCATCGTTGGAATGGGCTATGTCGGCTTGACGCTGGCGGCCGCGATGGCCCGCAAGGGCTTCGAAGTGCACGGCGTGGACACCGATCCACTGGTGCTCGAATCGTTGTCCCGCGGAAAACCGCACATCTTCGAGCCGGGCGTCACCGAGACGTTCACGGAATTGATCGGCAGGAACATCTTCATCTCCCGCGAACTGCCGCGGGACGGCGTCGACGCGGCCATCATCTGCGTGTCGACTCCGGTCGATGAAAGAACCCACGAACCCAGGTTGAAGAACCTGGCCGCCGCGGCGGAACACGTGGCCGACCGGTGCGCGCCGACGACGTTGGTGGTCGTCCGCAGCACGGTTCCGGTCGGCGCCAGCCGCGAAGTGGTGCTGCCGCCGCTGATCGAGAAGTGGCACAGCGCGCGGCTGGTGATGGCGCCGGAACGCACGATCCAAGGTCAGGCGCTGCGCGAGCTCGTCGAGTTGCCGCAGGTCGTCGGCGGTCTGGACGACGAGAGCCGGGAACTGGGCGTCAGGCTGTTCGCCGGGCTGTCCGCCCAGGTCGTCCCGGTGTCCACACTGGAAACCGCTGAGCTGGTCAAGCTGACCAACAACTGCCACACCGACGTGATCTACTCGTTCGGCAACGAGGTCGCGATGCTCACCGAACGGCTGGGCCTTGATCCGCTGGAGGTCATCCGGGCGACCAACATCGACTACCCCCGGCCGGACATCGCCAAGCCGGGTTACGTCGGCGGCGGATGTCTGTCGAAGGACCCGTACATCATGCTCACCAGCGGTGAACGCAACGGTTACGTACCGAAGCTGATCGCCGCGGCCCGTACGCTCAACGAGGAGACGCCGGTGCACGTCGCGCACCGGATGGTCGACCTCATGGACGGCGCGAAGACGCTGATGGTCCTCGGCTGGGCCTACAAAGGACATCCGCCCACGGACGACATGCGCGGCACGCCGATCGCGTCGATGATGCCGGTGTTCACCGAAGCCGGAATCCGGGTGCTCGGCCACGATCCGCTCGTGCTGCCGAGGGTGATCCGTGAGTACGGCGGCGAACCGGTCACTCTCGCCGAGGGTTTCCGGGCCGCGGACGCGGTGCTCGTGATCACCGACCACCCCGACTACAAGGCCATTGACATCGACGAACTGCTGCCGGGCGGGAACGTCCGTGTGGTCTACGACTCGTGGCGGATCCTGGACGCCGACAAGATCACGGCCCACGGCGTGCGCTACGCGGCGCTGGGATACGAGGTGCCCGCATGAGGGTCCTCGTCCTCGGTGGTGCCGGGTTCATCGGCGTGCACCTGACCAGGCGTTTGCTCGCGGACGGTCACGACGTCACCGTGGTCGACGACTTCTCCCGTGGCCGCAACGATCCGGACCTCGCGGCGCTCGAAGTCCCGGTCATCTCGGCGGATCTCACCGACGCGGAGGCGTTCGACCGGATTCCGCACGGCTGGGACCAGGTGTACCTGCTCGCGGCCGTGGTCGGCGTGCGCAACGTCGAGAAGGACCCGGGCAAGGTGGTCCGCGTCAACACCTTGGTCGTACTGAACACTTTGGACTGGATCCGGCCGGAGGAGAAGCTGTTCTTCGCGTCGACCAGCGAGGTGTACGCGGGAGGCGTGAGCGCGGGCATCGTCGAGGTGCCGACGCCGGAGACCGTGCCGGTGATGATCGACGACGTCACCGCGCCGAGGTTCGCGTACGCCGCCAGCAAACTCCTGGGCGAAGAAGCGGTCGTGCACATCGGCCGTGCGAAGAGCCTTCAGTTCGTGATCGGCCGGTTCCACAACGTCTACGGTCCTCGGATGGGCACGGACCACGTGATCCCCGAGCTGTCGTTGCGTGCCGTGCGCCGGGAAGATCCGTTCAAGGTCTACGGCACCGATCAGTACCGCGCGTTCTGCTACGTCGACGACGCCGTGACGGCGATGCTGCTGGCGATGGACAAGGTGACCGGCGAGATCGTCCACATCGGAAACGACGAGGAGACGAACATCGGCGATCTGACCAAACTCGTGCTGCGTATCGCCGACCACGACCCGGCGCTCGACGTCGAAAGCGCGCCGGCGGGTTCGGTCGCCAGGCGGTGCCCGGACCTGACGAAACTGCGTGCGCTCACCGGGTACGAACCCGCGGTGTCCTTGGCAGAGGGAGTCAGACGGACGTTCGAATGGTATCGCGGGAACGCGTGAACCATCCGCGCGGCGGGCCGATCGCGTTCTACTACGGAACGGACCAGATCGATCGGCTCGCCGCGTTCGACCGTGTGGTGCTGCAAGGCGACGCGTACTCCGAACAGGACATCGCGTCGCTTGTGGTACGGGGAGTGCGGCCGCTCTGCTACCTCTCGATGACCGAGGACACGGGACCGCCTGCCGCGTGGCAACGTGGCGACCGCAATCCGGACTGGGGCGGCCACTTCGTCCACGTTGGACACCCTGGCTGGAGCGAGCACGTGCTCGACCAGGCGGAGGAGATGCGCAGGCGCGGCTACCGGGGGTTCTTCCTCGACACGTTGAACATCGAGCTGACGTTCCCCGAGGACCTGCCGCATCTGCTGACCTTGGTCGCGGCGTTGCGGGAACTGACCTACCCGGACTACCTGCTCGCCAACCGGGGTTTCGGGTTGCTGCCGCACCTGGCCGAACTGGTCGACGGTGTGCTGTTCGAGTCGTTCACGTCCCGGTGGGTCGAAGGCGGTTACGCGCCCTGGCCCCCGGACGTGCTCGACGTCCACGCCCGGTACGCCGAAACCCTGCTGGGCCTGGACGTCGAAGTCTTCGCACTGGACTACGCCGACACCCCGCGGCTGGCGGAGTTCGCGCGGCAGCGAGCGGCCCGGTTCGGCATGCCCTGCTTCGTCAGCACCCGGGACCTCACCATAATCCCTGCTCACCCCTCGTGAGTGTTTATCAGGGTTAGAACCCTGACAAACACTCACGAGGGGGGTTACCAGAGGGTGCGGATGGCGGTGGCAAGGTCGTGCTGCGGGCGCCAGCCGAGGGCGGTGAGCCGGGTGGTGTCGGCGGCGATCCAGGTGACCGCGCCGGACCGGCTGACCGGCGGGTCGGCTTCGGAGATCTCGCCGGTGAACCCGGCCACTTCGGCGAGCAGCTTGACCGCGTCCCTGATCAGCACCGGGTGTCCGCTGCCGACGTTCAGCACACGGTGCGGGACGGCGTCGGCGAGGGCGACGGTGGCGATCGCACTCGCCACATCCCGGACGTCCACGAAGTCCCGGTACGAGTCCAGCGGGCCAAGCAAGATCTTGGTCTCGCCGTGGTGCAGTGCCGTGCGGATGCTCGCGGCGGCCCGGCCGAGCACGGTGTCCGCGCCGACACCAGGCCCGATCGGGTTGAAGACGCGCAGCGACACAGCGTCCACAGGCGACGAGGCGACCATCATGGTGCTGGCCAGCTTCGTCACCCCATACGCGGCGACGGGAGCGGTCGGACTGTCTTCGGTGACCGGCTTTCCCACCGGCACAACGCCGTACTCACCGGCCGACCCCATCACCACCAACCTGGTCCCGGCCGTCGCCGAGCCGATCGCGTCGAGCAGGTACGCGGTGGTCAGCACGTTGGCCGACACCAGATCCGCGGCGGAACCGGATAGCAGGCCGGTGCAGTTCACCACGACGTCCGGCTTGACTTCCCGCAGCAACGTCATCAGCTTGGTCACGTCATCGTTGACCAAGTCGTGCCGCAGCGCGGACCGCCGGCCTGCCTGGATCACCGTGGCACGGCCGTCCAGCGCCGTGACGACCTTGCTGCCCAGGAATCCGGTTCCGCCGAAGAGCAGAACTCGTTTCACCGCACCGCCTCCGGCACCAGGATCGGGCGGAGCCGTTCGAACTCGCGGTTCGCCTCGTCGTAGTCGTCCGGCCGGCCGATGTCCAGCCAGTACCCGCCGAAGTCGTACGCCGCGGGAGGTTCGTTCTTCGCCAGCAGGTCGAGCACAAGCTCGTCGAGGCCAAAAGGGACATTGCGGGGATACGGCGCCAGTGTCTTGCGGGACATCGCGTAGACGCCCATGCTGACACCGTACGACAACGTGGGCTTCTCCACGAACCGGACGATCCGGCCGTCGGTCGTCTCCAGTGTCCCGAAGTCGATCTTCACCTGGCGCTGGTAGGTCGCGATGGTCAGCGGTGCCCGGGTCTCGGTGTGGTGGTTCAGCAACGCCACATAGTCCAGATCCGTCAGCACGTCGCCGTTCATCACCAGGAAGTGCTCCGGCAGCTGGTCCAGGAAGTTGAGCAGCGGCCCGATGGTGGACAGCGGCGACTCCTCCTGGGAGTAGTCCACCGAGATGTTCCACCGCGAGCCGTCGCCGACGAACGCCTGGATCAACGACCCGAGGTGCCCGATCGCCAACGTCGCGCGGGTGAAGCCCTGTGATCGCAGTTGCTGCATGATGATGTCGAGGATCGCGTACTCCTCGCCGATCGGCACCAGTGGCTTCGGCAGTGCCGTCGTGTACGGGCGCAGTCGTACCCCCCGTCCCCCAGCGAGTATCACCGCATGCATGGTGTGGCCCTCCTTTTCAGATCATCGGTAACGCCGGACCTCGCCGGCCGTCACCAGCGAGACCAGCAGGAACAGCACGAGCAGGACGGCACAGCCCGTGAGGAAAACCTGGATTTCGTAACCGGGCACGACGAGGTTGACGACCACGTTGGCGATCACCACGACCGGCATGATCACCAGCGACGACCGCAGTCCCTCGTAGCGCATCAGCACGAACCCGAGGAAGAACACGCCGCCCAGCAGCACATGGGCGTCGACGAGCAACGAACCCCGGGTGGTGAGCAGGCCGAACTGGGCGAGCACGCCGAGCATCAGCAGCGCGATGCAGCCGATGATCACCAGGCAGTGCGCCAGTTCCCGGATCAGCAGCCACTGGATGCACCGCCGGAAAGCCGTCACGTCCCGGCTGTGGTCCAGCTGGTCCAACGCCTGCTCGGAGTACCGGTGTGCCCGCCACTCCACGGCTCCCATGCCGAGGACCAGCGGAGCGACCGCCAGACCGAGATCCAGTTCGGCCAGCACGAACCGTGCGTCGGTGTTCAACAGGAAAGCCGCGCACAAGGCCGAGTACGCCACGCTCGGCGCGGTCAGCCGGAGCAACATGGGCATGCGTGGCGGTTTACGGGTGTCCGGCGCCGCTTTGCCTGCCGAGCGCCACGACTCGACCAGAACGAGCACAATGGACAGCGCACCGCAGCACAGCGCCACGAGCATCATGTCGAACACCAGGTGCGCCAGTCCACCTGCGCACGCGGGCAGCATCAGCAGCGCGAGCCGTGCTTCCCGTTTGTAGATCACCATCACACAGGACGAAACCTGAAAACCCATCTGTGCCAGACAGAACACCCACAGCCGGGTGTCGATGACGAGCGAGCCCGCGGCGACTACCCCCAGCCCGATGCCGCCGAGCAACCGCAACGAGCGGCCCGCGGCATGGTCGAGACCATGGCCGAGCAAGCGGTAGGCCACCAGGCTCATGCCCATCGCCCACCACCAGCCGATCGCGGTGGTGAAGACCAGGCCGCGGACCATGGGCAGGCCGCCGAGCCAGTCGTAGACCGCTGGATAACCGAGGCTCGGCAACAAGAAGAGCGGTCCGTGCGACAGTACCCGGAACGTCCTTCGCGCCCGCTGCGCGTCCGGCAGTGCTTCCACGTCCCGAGGCAGGTGCCGGAACACCACGCTCGCCAAGGCGAAGACATCCTTGACGCCGTACCGTTCCCTGGCGACCTGGTCGGTGAAACCCTGGCTTTCCAGCACCGCCGCGATCTGCAACTCGTCCACGGCCCGGCCGATCATCGGCGCCACCCGGTCCGCGAGCTCGTCCACCGCCTCGATCTCGTTCACCGCGCCACCAACTCGTTGTAGATGCCGCGGTACGTGTCGTTCCACTGCTGCAAGGTGAAGTTCTCCAGCACCCGTTGCCGGGCGACCCGGCCGAGCCTGCGCCGTAAGGACGTGTCGGTGAGCAACTTGACGCACGCTCGTGCGACCGCGGCGTGATCACGGGGCGGTACGACGAATCCCGCGTCGCCGACGGCCTCGGACACGCCGCCGACGTTGGTACACACCTGGGGCCGGCCGGCCGACATCGATTCGACGACGGTGAACGGGAAACCTTCGGACACGCTGGTCAACGCGACCAGGTGCCCCGCGTGGTAGGCGTCGATCTGCCGGGGGACCCGGCCTTCGAAGACCGCGGCGCCGGTGAGGCCCAGGTGGCCGATCAGCTCGACGCAACTGGCGTGGTAGCCCTCGTTGACCGGCGTGACCGGCCCGAACATCCGCAGTCGTGCGTCCGGGATCTCCGCGCGCACCAGGTGGAACGCCCTGATCAGGGTGTGCAGGTCCTTCAACGGGTCGATCCGGCCGACGAACACGATGGTCGGCTCGTCCGGCTCGTGTTCGACGGGCGGGAAGTCCGCCGGGTCGATCCCGTTGTACATCGTGCGCATGCGGCGTTCGTCCGCGCCGTTGTGCAACTGCCAGCGACGGTTGTAGCTGGAGTGCGGTGCGAGCATGTCCGCGGCGCGGTAGGCCGCGCCCGCCAGTGCCCGGAAGAAGCTGAGCAGCAGCACTTTCACGGTGTGCGGCGCGGGTTCGTCGACGATGCCGAGGTAGCGCTCCCTGAGGTAGACGCCGTGCTCGGACATCAGGATCGGGGTGCCGTAGGTCCATTTCGCGGCCATCGCGACCAGGGCGCTCAGGCCGTTCATCGACAGGTGGCAGATGTCGGCCTGGATCGGCCGGTACGACAACGGCCGCAGCATGTGTTCCAGCAGATCAGCGGCGGTCAGTGCGTCACGCAGGCGCAGCGGAGGCGTCCACTGTGTCATCAGCCTGTCGATGGCGTCGTTGGACAGCATCGCTTTGCCAAGGTCCGCATTCTGGGCGTACGCGAACATGGCCGGGAGTACGGCGAGCAGTGCGTCCGCGTCGCCCGGTGGCCGCAGGGCTTCCAGGAACGCCGAATGGATCTCGGCGAATCCCTTGCGCCTGCTCCGGTCCTCGGGTGGTTCGCCCCAGAGGGGAAGGTTCACCACCTTGGCCAGGTTGCCGGGCGCGGGCCAGGTGCTGCGTTCCGATCCGTCGACGGTCAACGCGACCGCGGTGAACCGGTGCTCCGGCATGCCGTTGATCAACTGGTCGCACCACAGGCTGACGCCGCCGGGGTGGAACGGGTACGCTCCTTCGGAGATCAACGCGATCCGCAGGCTCCGGCTGGCCAGGCCGGCGGGTTTGAGCAGCGTGCCGGGTGTGGTCATGATCGCGGGCTCGCCGTGAGGGTGACCGCCTGGCCCGCGGTCACACCGAGCCGGGACACCGCGTCGGTGCCGTAGAGTTCGGCCTCGTCCGGTCCTTTCTGGTCCTCCTCGGTCGCTTCGCGGGTCTCGATTCCCGTGATGAACAGGGACCCGTCGTTCTTCGGGGTGTAGGTGACGGCGTTCGTGACCCGGTTCCAGACCGCGTCCTCGGTCAGCTGGGTGAAGTGCGAGGTGCGGTTCTCGACGTAGTTCGCCAGCGTGATCCAGTCGGTGTTCTTCAGCGGAACCCGGTAGTACGAGCTGTATCCGGCCAGAACCGCCTCGATCCAGTCGAACGCCAGGCTCTTGCCCTCGGCGTATTGGTGGAGGTTGCCTTGGTGCAGCGTGTGGACGTACGCGGAACCGCTGATCACGTGCTGTAGCGCGACTTCGGCCTCGTTGGCGACGATCGCCTCGTACGTGTGCTGGCCGTATTCGGCGTTGTACAGCGCTGTCTGTTCTTCCGGGGTCACGGCCTCGAACGCGATGTTGGTCGGCCAGTCCGGGACCACGAACACGTCCGGCTGCAACGGGTGGTGGATGCCGCAGTTGAAACACGACGGCCGATGCCCGGCGAAGGACATGTTGCCCTGCACGTACTTCACGCCGAGGTCACTCGCCGCCTTGAGCATCTCCTTGTTGGAACCGCCGAGTCCGTGGTCGGTCGGCGGATCGGGCGAGACCGGATCAGGGTTGTAGACGCCGAGACCCGAGTACTCCGGGGTCTTCAGCACGGTGTGCGGCACCCGCAGCCCGGCGATCGCGGCGTCGGTGAGGTTGCGCCGGATCTCGGTGTGGCTGCGGTCGTAGGAGGTGTCGTTCATCTGCGGATGGGTGCTGGTGTGGTTGATCCACCGGAACTCGTCGGCCAGGCACTTGGTGTAGCTGCTCAACGGTTCGGGGGTGTCCGAACTGCACTTCGCGGGCGCACGGGCGTCGAATTTACTGGCGTTGTAGGGCAGGTTGAGCGTGAAGTCTTTCGCCAGCGGATGGTTCTGACGTACTTTTTTCTGCTGGGCGGCGACTTCGGCCGCCTCGGCACCGGTCAGCCGGTAGACGTCCTTGGTGCCGTCCGGGTGCTGCCGCATGGTGCTGCTGAACCAGTCGTCGACGTCCACGCCGAACCAGTGCCGTTGCTCGCCGAGGAAAACGCCCCGGGTGGCCCAGCGCACCAGGCCCGGTCCAAGGAGCTTTGTCGACACGGCGTCCGGGCCGAGCGAGAACGTCACCGCGGCCCGTTCCCTGCCGTCCGGTGCCTTGCTGAGCACACCGGCGATGTCCGGACCCACCTTGAGCAAAGGTTCCGCGGCGCACCCGAGCTTGGTCCGGTACAGATAGGACTGAACGATCGGGACCTTGGCGTCCTGGTGCAGGTAGTCGAAGACCTGCGCCCCGGCACCGGTCAGCGTGGCGGGCTCCGGCTTGGTCCCGATCGAACTCTCCCGCACCGGCCGCAGGCAGTGGTCCTCCGGTGTCTGCCCGGGAAAGGTGTTCAGCGAGACCTGCCGTACCTGGAACCCACGCTCGTAGTCCCATAGGGCGTTCCACTGTGGATCGTCGAAGGCGCTGCGGTAGGTGCCGTTCGACGAGTACAGCAAGGCGTTGTTGCTCAACAGGATCGCGTTGTACCGGCCGGCGCCGTCCGGCCGGACCAAGCGCTCGGGCGTGAGCCGCTCGGTCCTCGCCAGCAGAACGTCGTACGGTGTGCCGATCGCGTCGAGGACCGATTTCCACGCGGCCAGGCCGAAGTCCTCCGCGTCCGTCGCCACCACCAGCTGCCGTAGGGCGACGCGGGTCCCCGGCCCGGTGTCGGCCGACGCGGCGCGCACCGGGACACGGTTCTTGCGAGGCAGTGGCGGCTGTTCGGGCAACAAGGGCTGCGCTGACGTGGCCGTGCCACGCGGTGTGCCGAGCCCGGACGGGCTGGACAGCGTGACGGCGACGAGCCCGAGCGCGACCACGATCAGCAGCGGAATGGGCAGATTCCGGCCCAGCCTGCGTGGATTCATCGGCCTACCTCGGCTGGGCGAGCAGGATCTGGGGCAGGCCGGGGCGGACGCTTGCCTGGGAGATCAGGTCGGCGCCGTACCGTTCGGACGGCACGGTCACCAGGCTCGCCCCGGTGAGGAAGAGCGTGCCGGTGGTGTCGGCGTTGATCGTGACGATGTTGGTCAGCCGGTCCCACACGACGTCCGGCCCGGTCCGGATCTCGGCGAAGTGCGCGGCGCGGGCCTTGGTGTACCCGGCGAGCCTGCTCCAGTCCGGGCCTTTCAACGGAACCTGGTAAAAGCTGCTGTACTGCCGGACGATCTCCTCGGTCCAGTCGAAGATCAGGCTCTTGCCGGGCGCGTAGTGGTGGGCGTTGCCCTGGTGGAACGTGTGCGAGTACACCGATCCGCTCAGCACGTGCGACAGGCCGACCTCCGCTTCCAGCGCGAGGATCTCGGCGTACGTCAGGTTCCTCGGGTGGGTGGGGAACTGGCCGTCCGGGCCGTAAAGGCTGTTGTACAGATAGGTCTGCTCGGCGGGCGTGGTGACCTGGTAGCCGATGTTGACCGGCCAGTCCGGCACCACCGAGACCGCCGGTTCGAGCGGGTGCGTGATCGCGCAGTTGAAGCACGGCGGCTGGTGTCCTTCGAAGGACATGTTGCCGTGCAGGTACTTCACCCCGAGGTCCTTCGCCGCCCGCAGCAGGTTCGGGTTCGAGCCGGTCAGGCCGAAGTCCTTCAGCGGGCCGTTCGGCGTGGGCGAGTAGACGCCGAGCCCGGAGTACGCCGGGGTCTTCAGGATCTCGGTCGGCACGACGAATCCCGCTTCGCGAACCGGCGCCAGGTTGTCGCGGATCTCGCTGAAACTCTCGGCGTAGGTCAGGAAGTCCATCGTCGGGTGGGTCAGGGTGTGGTTGATCCACCGGAAGTTGTTGGCCTCACACCGGGAGAAGCTGCTCAGCGGGTCGGGTGTGTTCGTCGCGCTGCACCGGGACGGCGCGGCCGGGTCGAACCCGCCGGCGTTGTACGGGATGTTCAGGGTGAACTCGTCCGCCAGCGGGAACCGGTCGCGCAGCGAGTTCTGTTGCGCGTGTGTGGCCGAGGCCTCGACGCCGGACAGCCGGAAGCCGGGGTCGGTCTCCAGCCTGCCGTCGGGGTACAGGTGCGCGGTGTGGTTGAACCAGTCGTCGATGTCGACGTTCAGCCAGTGCCGCTGCTCGCCGACAAAAACGCCGTTCGTGGCCCAGCGCACCAGGCCGTAGCTCAGCAGGTCGGTGTGCACCTGGTACTCGCCCGAGGAGAACGTCAGCGCCGCGCGCTCACGCCCGTCCGCGGTCGTCGAGGTCACTCCGAGCACGTCGTTGCCGATCGTCAGCAGCGGTTGCGCCGAACAGCCGGACTGGAGCCGTGACCGGTATGCGTACGACTGGGTGATGGGAATGCGCGCCGACGCCTTCAGGTAGTCGAAGAACGCCGCGCCTGCCTGCGTCAGTGTGGCCTGCGCGGGTGTGGTGATCGGTCCTTCACTGCCGGGCCGCAAGCAGTAGTCCTCGGGAAATGTTCCGTACGACGTGTACAACGACACTTGACGGATCCCGTGGGTCCTTTCATAGGACCACAGGACCGACCACTCGGCTGTGTCGAAGGCGCTGGTCCCTTCGCTGATCAGGGCGTTGTCGGTGAGCAGGACCGCGCTGTATTTCGGTGTTCCGTCGGCGTTCACCAGCTGGCCGGCGCGAAGTGTCGTGTTCTTCGCCAAGATGACGTCGTACGGCTGCCCGATGCGATCGAGCGTGGACTTCCATGTCGGCAGTCCGAAATCAGCCGACGAACTGGCGACAACCAGTACGCGAAGGGCGACCTTCGACTTGGCGTTCACATCCTGGACCAGTGCGGCCGTGCTCATTACCGGCCCATTCACCACAGGCAACTTGGGCGCCGGTGGCTGTTTCGGCCGGGCCACCGCGGCCCGGATCAACGGATGTTCGTGCGCGTGTTCGGCGTGCGCGGCACTGGCCGGAACGCCGCTCGCGGAAGTGGCGACGGAACCGGCGACAACGGCTGCTAGCAGGACAGGTAATACCCGTGCCCTGATCCTTTTCATGGAGGAACCCTTCAAGTGGCGTGGTTATTCGGGCATGGCGGCATGGCGAGCGCGCCCACTCGCTGAAGTGGAGAAGAGGTATTCCTGTTCAGGGGAACGAGACGCGGAAACGCTCAGCCGGGCATGAGCCTCCCAGTTGCAGGGCGGGCAGCAATGATCGATACAGGCGCGACGGCACTTAGGGGTTCGTCGCCGGATGTCCGGTTGTTACACGCCGGAACCGTCACTTTTCAGTGGATCATCGCGGGTGCGTGGATGCTTGAGCCGGCAACGGTTTCCCGGTATCCGGTGACCTCGGTTTTCGCTGAACCGGCCGGCGTCGCCTGGACCGGACGGAGTATTCCGGAGCCTGCCGTCCGGGTGTGACGACTGAGGTGGACGACGCAGTCGGCATGTCTCGGCCGAATGGGTGGCAATTGCCTTCACGTCTTGAAAAAAGAAGCTGATCACTTTCGTTCACAGGCAACTGGGAATGACGTCCGGCATCTTCCCCGCCAATCCGTTCCCGGATAGGGACGCCGGACGCGGGCACCGGGGGCGTCCGGTCCGGCTCCGGCGCGTGGGTCGGCACCTCCGCCTGCCCGCGGGCGAGTGATCGAATCCCCAGGCCGGGGGTGTCGCCGACGGGATTGTCGGTGGGCCGTGCTTCGATCGTGCCGTGGTGACGAAGTCCGCGCCGCTCCTCGTCCGGGCTCCGCACCACCCTCGTGCGGACCTGAGCTGGGACGATGCGGCCACCCAGCTGATCGAGGGTGGCGGCGGCGGTTTTTGCCGCGTGCTCGGCGGGCCCGGCACGGGCAAGACCACGCTGCTGGCCGAGCTGGCGGCGAAGCGGATCAAGGACGGCGCCGATCCGGAAAGCCTGCTGATCCTCACCGCGAGCAGGCGCGCGGCCACCGCACTGCGCACGCACATCACGCGCCTGCTGACCGACATGGGCATGCGGACGGTCCGTGACCCGCTTGTGCGGACGGTCCACTCGTACGCGTTCGCGGTGTTGCGGTTGCAGGCATCGCTACGGGACGAACCGGGGCCACGGCTGCTGAGTGGTCCCGAGCAGGACGCGGTGGTGCGTGACCTGCTCGAAGGTGATCTGGAGCGAGGCGCGGACTACTGGCCGAAACGGCTGAAGCCCGCGCTGACCATTCCCGGCTTCGCCGACGAGCTGCGCGACTTGCTGCTGCGCGCGGCCGAGCGTGGCGTCGGCCCGGAGGACCTCGCTGAACTGGGGCGGCGCTACAGCCGGGACGAATGGGTGGCGGCCGGTCTGTTCGGCAAGCAGTACGAACAAGTGACGTTGCTGGCCGCGGCGGCGGACACCGGTGTGGCGCACGCGAGCGGCCCGGCGCTGGACGCGGCCGAGTTGGTCGACAGCGCGCTGGTCGCCTTCGAGACCGATGAGGAGCTGCTCGACCAGGAGCGCACGCGAGTCCGCCACCTCTACGTCGACGACGCGCAGCACCTCGACCCGTTGCAGTTCCAGCTGGTGGAGACGTTGGCCGAGGGGGCCACCGAGTATGTCCTCGCCGGTGACCCTGACCAGGCGATCTTCTCGTTCCGTGGTGCCGATCCCCGGCTGCTGGCCGACGCCGATCCCAGCGGCGGCAACACAGTCGTGCTCACCACGGGCCACCGGATGGCGACTCAGATCCGTGAGGCGGTCGGGCGGCTCGCCGGTCGCCTGCCGGGAACCGGGCCGCAGCGCCAGATCCGCGAGGGGCGGGACGTCCCGGCCGACGGCAACGTGGCGCTCCGGCTGCACCCGTCGGCCGCGGCCGAGGCCAGCTGGGTCGCCGACCAGCTACGGCGGGCGCACCTGATCGACGAGATCCCGTGGTCGGAGATGGCGGTTGTCGTCCGCTCCGCGACACGGTCGATCCCGGTGCTGTACCGGGCGTTGGCGGCGGCCGGAGTGCCGGTCGCGATCCCGACCGATGAGGTGCCGTTGGCGCAACAACCCGCCGTCCGGCCGTTCCTCGCGTTGCTGGAGTGCGCCGCCGACCCGAACGCGTTGGACGCCGAGATGGCCGCGATGCTGTTGTCGTCCCCGCTCGGTGGTGCGGACCCGATGGCGTTGCGCCGGTTGCGCCGTGGCCTCCGGCGGCTCGAACTGGCCGCGGAGGGCGACCGGTCGAGCGATGAACTGCTTGTCGAGGCGCTCAACTCGAACGACCGGCTTGCCGCGTTGGACGATGCCGAGGCCGCGCCGCTGCGCCGTGTGGGCGCGTTGCTCGCCGAGGCGCGCAAGGCGATCGCCGAAGGCGCCGGCGTGGAGCAGGTGCTCTGGGGCGTATGGCAGGGCAGTGGTCTGGAACGGCGCTGGGTGGCGCAGGCGGAACGAGGCGGAACCTCCGGCGCACAGGCGGATCGCGACCTGGACGCGATCGTCGGCCTGTTCCACGCGGCCGCCAAGTACGCCGACCGGTTGCCGGGCGCCGGTGTCGGCCGGTTCGCCGAATACCTGGGCGCGCAACAGATCGCGGGCGACAGCCTCGCGCAGAAGGCGCCGATCGGCGAGTCCGTCGCGTTGCTGACCGCGCACGCCGCCGCCGGGCGTGAATGGACGGTCGTCGCAGTGCCCGGCGTGCAGGAAGGCGCCTGGCCGGACCTGCGGTTGCGGGGTTCGCTGCTGGGTGTCGAACAGATGGTGGACGTTCTGAACGGCGCCGACCCGTACGAATACGTCTCCATGACGGCGCCGATCCTGGCGGAGGAACGCCGCTTGTTCATGGTGGCCGCGAGCCGTGCCCGGTGGCGGCTGCTGGTCAGCGCCATCCGTGGTGAAGAGGAACAGCCGTCCCGGTTCCTCGGTGAGCTGGCGGAGTTCGAGGACGAGGAGTTGGCCTTCGTCTCGCTGTCCGGGACGCGGTCGCTGGTGCTGGCTGATCTGGTCGGCGAGCTGCGCAAGGTCGTGTGCGACGGTGAGGAGCCCGCGCCGCGCCGCCGCCGTGCCGCGCGGCAGTTGGCCAGGCTGGCCGAAGCCGGGGTGCCCGGCGCGCACCCGGACTCCTGGTACGGGCTGGCCGAGCTGTCCAGTGCCGCCGCGTTGCGGGAGAAGACCGAACCCGTCAAGGTCTCACCGTCCACTGTGGACGTTCTGGCGAAGTGCCCGCTGCGCTGGGTGGTCGAACGGCACGGTGGCCAGGACCCGGTCGAACTGCACGTGATCACCGGGACGCTCGTGCACGCGCTGGCCCAGGCCGCGGCGGAAGGCGCGAACGAGCGGGAACTGCGCGCGCAGCTCGACGAGGCGTGGAAACAGGTCGACGCGGGCGCACCCTGGTACTCCAAGCGTGAACGGCAACGCGTGCACGGGATGCTCGACACGTTCCTGAGCTGGCTGACGGGCTCGCGGTCCCAGCTCACGCAGGTCGCGATCGAGCAGGACGTCAGCGTGGACCTGCCGCAGGAGGAAGACGGGCCGTTGATCCGGCTGCGCGGCCGGGTCGACCGCCTCGAGGCCGACGCGGACAAACGCCCGGTCGTGATCGACATCAAGAGCGGCAAGACCCCGGTCAGCAAGGACGAGGCCGCCCAGCACCCGCAGCTCGCGGTGTACCAGCTCGCCGCCGCGTACGGCGCGTTCGTCAAACTCGGGCTGGACACCGCCCCGGGTGGTGCGCGCCTGGTGTTCGTGGCGAAAAAAGACCGCAGGACCGGCGCGGCGGAACGCGTCCAGGAGCCGGTCGAGGGGGAAGCTGTCCAGGAGTGGCTGTCGGTCGTCCGCAAGGCGGCGGCCGACAGCATCGGCCCCGACTACGACGCCAGGGAGAACCCGGACTGCCCCCGCTGCCCGGCGAAGACGAGTTGCCCGTTGCACCCGGCAGGCCGGCAGGTGACGGAATGACCAGGGCGTACGTCGTGCGGAGCCGCCCACGCTCACCGGCCGCCTGACCCCGGCAGACGCGCCGGTCCGCTCCGGAGGAGGTGCGTATGCCGAACACCGCGATCCCCCGTTTGCCGATGTAGGGTCGGGTCGCTGTGAACGACCGGATGACCCCCCGGCAGCTGGCCTCGGCACTCGGCCTGCCTGCCCCGACCGACGAGCAGGCGACCGTGATCGCGGCGCCTGCCGAACCGGCGTTGGTCGTGGCCGGTGCGGGCGCGGGCAAGACCGAGACGATGGCGGGCCGCGTGGTGTGGCTCGTCGCCAACGGCCTGGTCGTGCCCGAGCGGATTCTCGGTCTGACGTTCACCCGCAAGGCCGCCCGTCAGCTGGCCGACCGTGTCCGCGCCAGGCTGCGCAAGCTGGTGGGTTCCGGGGTGCTGGACCGGCTCGATCCCAGCGGTGAACGCAAGGCCGCGGTGATCACCGGCGAACCGACGATCCTGACCTACCACGCGTACGCCGGGCGCCTGGTCGGCGAGCACGGTCTGCGGCTGCCGGTGGAACCCGCGGCGCGGCTGCTCACCGAGACCTCGTCGTGGCAGCTCGCACACCGTCTGGTCAGCACGTGGACGCAGGACCTCGACACCGACCGCGTGCCCGCGACGATCACGAGGTACCTCCTCGACCTCGCCGGGGAGATGGGGGAGCACCTGGTCGACGAGGACAAGCTCGCCGAGCACGCCGAACGGCTCTGCCAGCTGATCGAGGCCGCCCCGCGAGGCCCGAGGCAGGCGGCGGAACCGTCCCAGAAGCTCAAGGAGATCATTGCGGCGCAACGGTTCCGGGTCGCGCTGCTGCCGATGGTGAAGGCGTACGCCGAGCGCAAGCGCAAGGACGGCGTGATGGACTTCGCCGACCAGATGGCGATCGCGGCACGGCTCGCGCGCGACCATCCCGAAGTCGCCAAAGGCGAACGAGCCAAGTACGGGGCCGTGCTGCTGGACGAGTACCAGGACACGGGCCACGCGCAACGCGTCCTGCTGAGGTCGTTGTTCGGCCGGGACGATCCGATGCCCGTCACGGCTGTCGGCGACCCGGCGCAGGCGATCTACGGCTGGCGTGGCGCGAGCGCGGCCAACCTCCCGAGGTTCACCACGGACTTCCCGACCGAGGACAAGCGGCCTGCCACCAGGTACGGGTTGCTCACCAGCTTCCGCAACCCGCCGGAAGTGCTGACACTCGCGAACACGGTCTCCGAGCCGCTGCGCCGTTCCGGCCTGGAGGTGGACGAGCTGCGGGCCCGGGAGGACGCCGACGAGGGCGACGTGCGCTGCGCGCTGTTCCCGGACATCCAGGCGGAACTGGAATGGCTGGCCGACGCGGTGGCGGGCCGCTGGCGGGCCAAGATCGAGAACGAGGGCAGACCGCCGACCGCGGCGGTCCTCGTCCGCCGGAGAGCGGACATGGCGGACATCGCCACCGCGCTGCGCACCCGTGGCCTGCCGGTCGAGGTCGTCGGCCTGGGCGGCCTGCTGGACGAGCCGGAAGTCCGTGACCTGGTCAGCACGCTGCGAGTGCTCGTCGACCCGCTCGCCGGGACAGCCGCGACACGGCTGCTCACCGGTTCACGGTGGCGGCTGTCCGCCGCGGACCTGGCCGCGTTGTGGCGCCGGGCGACCGAACTGGCCGGGTTGCACGCGCCCGACCAGGTGGACCCGCTGCTGGGCGCGGTGCCGGGGGAGCGTGCCGAACAGGCCGGGCTGGTCGACGCCTTGGACGACCCGGGCGACCCGAAGCGGTACTCGACCGAGGGGTACAACCGCATCCGCGGCCTCGGTGGCGAGCTCACGCAGCTGCGGCGACGGCTCGACCAGTCGCTGCCCGAACTGGTCGCGGACGTCGAGCGCACCATGCAGCTGGACATCGAGGCGTCCGCGCGGCCCGGGCCGATCTCCCGTGTGCACCTCGACGCGTTCGCCGACGTGGTCGCGGACTACGCGCAGCACAGCCCGTCGGCCAGCCTCATGTCCTTTCTGGACTATCTGTCCGCCGCGGAGGACGCCGAGGACGGGCTGGAACCCGGTGAGGTCGAAGTCGCCGAGGACCGCGTGCAGGTGGTCACCGTCCACTCCGCGAAGGGCCTGGAATGGGAGGTCGTCGCGATCCCGCACGTCGTGACGGACGTGTTCCCGTCCAAGCGCCGGGGATCGAGCTGGCTGCGTGCGGTGACCGAACTGCCCGCTTCGCTTCGCGGTGACGCACAGGACCTGCCGGAGCTGCGGCTTTCCGGTGACATGAACCGCAAGGAAGTCGAAGAGGCGCTGCAGGAGCACAACGAGGGCTTCGCCGAACGCGCGCTGACCGAGGAACGACGGCTGTTCTACGTGGCGCTCACCCGGTCCGAGCGCAGCCTGCTGGTGTCCGGGCACTGGTGGGGCCGGACCGGCGCGAAACCCAAGGGCCCGTCGGAGTTCCTCACCGAGTTGTCCGAAGTGGACGTCGCGGCGGTCGACCACTGGGCGCCCGCGCCCGCCGAGGACGAGGAGAACCCGATCGCGAACGCGGCGCGGATCGCGCGCTGGCCGATCGACCCGCTGGGCAAGCGGCGCCAGGACGTGCTGGACGGCGCCGACCAGGTCCGCGCCGAACTGGCGAAGCTGAAGCGCGGCAAACCGCCCGACGAGGACCAGTTGCTGCTCCCGCTGGAGGACGAGGACCCGGACGGCTGGCAGCGGGACACGGACGTGCTGCTCGCCGAACGCGCGGCGGCCCAGACCAGACGGGAGAAGATCGCGCTGCCCGGCCAGCTGTCGGTGAGCCAGCTCGTCGAACTGGCCGCCGACCCGGATGCCCTGGCCCGCCGGCTGCGCCGTCCGCTGCCTTTCCCGCCGAACCCGGTTGCCCGCCGCGGCACCGCGTTCCACACGTGGCTGGAACGGCGGTTCGGCTCCGGCCGCCTGCTCGACCTCGACGAGCTGCCCGGTGCGGCCGACGACAGCGCCGCTCAGGACGACGAGCTGGAGGCGTTGCGGGCGGCGTTCCTGGCCAGTTCGTGGGCCGACCGGATTCCGCACGAGGTCGAGGTGCCGTTCACGTGCGACGTCGACGGGCTGTCGGTCCGTGGCCGGATGGACGCCGTGTACGCGGACGACGACGGCGGTTGGACCGTTGTGGACTGGAAGACCGGACGGGTCCCCGACGCGGCTCAGCTGCCCGCGTTGGCCGTGCAGCTCGCCGCCTACCGGCTGGCCTGGGCGCAGTTGGCGCACGTCCCGGTCGAGCGGGTCCGTGCGGCGTTCCACTACGTCCGCCACGACCACACCTTGCAGCCCGCCGACCTGCTCGACGCCGACGGGCTACGTGCGTTGGTCCGGTCAGTCCCGTCCGTCACGGACGCGTAGCGCCCATGCGACAAGCGGCCATTGCAGCGGCAACCGGGTGATCGCGACGATCTTCGACGGCGTCGTCTTCGCGTCCAGGGCCATCTTGACGTTCCCGGGGAACACCGCCACGAACAGCAGCGCGGCCAGCAGACCGCCGAGCCGCCGGGTCCGGGGGACCGAGATCAGCAAGGCGGTGCCGAGCTCACCGACGCCGGAGGCGTACGTCCAGGTGCGGGCGGTGCCGGGCAGCGCGCGGGGGATCAGCCGGTCGAAGGGACGCGGCACGAGAAAGTGCAGCGTGCCCATGGTGCCGAGCAGGACGGCCAGCAGTGTCGCGCGCCGGGATTCGGTCATGGCGAGGACGTTACCCGCCAGTAGCCCGACGCACGAGCCACGCCCGCGAGCCACGGCGCTACTCTGCCGCACGTTGGCGTCCCACCGGGGAGAATGCACATGATCAGGCGGTTGCAGGCCACCGACCGGCTCACCGACCGGCCGGACCACTCGCTTGTCGGGGTCATCCGGATCCCCGAGGGCACCGTCAGCCCGATCACGTCGATCGTCCGGCGGGTGATCGGCGCGCTGCTCGCGCTCGCCGCCGCGGTCGTGATCGTGTACCTGGACCGGGACGGCTACCGGGACGTCAACGGCGACGGGCTGTCCCTGCTCGACGCGATCTACTACGCGACGGTGTCGCTGTCGACCACCGGATACGGCGACATCACCCCGTTCAGCCCGTCCGCGCGGCTGATCAACGTCCTGGTGATCACACCGCTGCGCGTGCTGTTCCTGATCGTGCTGGTCGGCACGACCCTGGCGGTGCTGACCGAACGGTCCCGGCAGGCTTTCAAGATCCAGGTTTGGAGGAAAAAGGTGCGGGACCACGTGGTGGTGATCGGGTTCGGCACGAAAGGCCGGTCCGCGGTCAGCGCGGTGCTGACGGACGGCATGAAGCCCAGCCAGATCGTCGTGGTGGACACCGACCAGAACTCGCTCGACGCGGCCTCGGCGCTCGGTCTGGTGACCGTGCACGGCTCCGGCACGCGGTCGGACGTGCTGCGGGTGGCGGGTGTCGACCGGGCCCGTGCGGTGGTCGTGGCGGCCAACCGGGACGACTCGGCCGTGCTGATCACGTTGACCGCGCGGGAGATGGCGCCGAAGGCGCAGATCGTGTCCGCGGTCCGGGAAGCGGAGAACGTGCACCTGCTGCGTCAGTCCGGCGCGGACTCGGTCGTGGTCTCCAGCGAGACGGCGGGCCGCCTGCTCGGCATGGCCACGCACACGCCGAACGTCGTGGACATGGTGGAGGACCTGATCACCCCGGACAGCGGCCTGGCGATCGCCGAACGGGACGTGGAGCCCGACGAGATCGGCGGCTCACCACGGCACATGGCCGACATCGTGCTGGGCGTGGTGCGGGGCAAGAAGCTGTACCGCGTGGACTCGGCGGAGGCCGACGCCGTCGAGGCGGGCGACCGGTTGCTGTACGTCCGCAAGGTCACCCCGCCCGCCGAGGAAAGCTAGACACTCCGCAGTACGGAAACGACCGTCCCGAGGATCACGGCGTTGTCACCGTCGATGACGTCGTAGTCCGGGTTGCGCGGCTCAAGGTAGACGTGCCCGTTGCGGCGGCGGTACACCTTGACCGTGGCCTCGTCGTCGATCATCGCGGCGACGATCTGCCCCGAGTGCGCCTCGGACTGCTGACGGACGACGACGATGTCACCGTCGCAGATGGCCGCGTCGATCATCGAGTCACCGCGGACCCGCAGCCCGAAGACCGTGCCCCGCCCGGTCAGGTCGCGCGGCAGCTTCAGGACGTCGTCGACGTGCTCCTCGGCCGCGATCGGCACACCGGCGGCGATGTCGCCGACGACCGGCACCGGCACGGACTCGCCGTCCCGCGAAGCCGGCTCCGGCAGGAACATCCGGACGTCGATCGGCCGCGAGACCGAGGCGCTGCGCCGCAGGAACCCCTTCTCCTCCAGGCTGGCAAGGTGTTTCGACACCGTCGAGGACGACCGCAGCCCCACGGCGTCGCCGATCTCCCGGGTGCTCGGCGAATACCCGTGCCGGATCACCCAGTCCTGGATCGTCGCGAGGATCTGCTGTTGCCGTGGCGGCAGGGCGGAAGCGTCGAGGTGGTCGAAGATGTCGGTCACCCGCCGAAGACTACCGGCCGTGGTGACCGGGACACCGGTGACGCGGCGGCGGGTCGTCTGAAACCATCCTGCCTGTGGAGCCCACCCCTCGTGAGTGTTTATCGGTGTTCTAACCCTGATAAACACTCACGAGGGTGACCAGGCTGTCGGCCGTGGTGGCGGGGACACCGGTGACGCGGCGGCGGGTCGTCTGACACCATCCTGCCTGTGGAGGTTCGCCCGGACGCGGTCCGGCTTGCCGTCGTCGTCCTGCTCGGTGTTTTTGTCAGCCTCGCGCTGTGGTTATCGGCGCCGGGTCTCTTCGGGCTGTCCACGGAGTTACCCGGCGCCACCAGGATCACGGCGAAAGTGACGAAGGGCTCGTCCTGCGCCGACACCGCGAACGGGGAAATCGTCACATTCGTCCACGACGGCGAGGAACATCAGGCCACATTGGACGCGTGCGGTCACCGCGAAGGCGAGCAAGTCGACGTGAGCGTGCCCGCCGAGCTCGCCGGAACGATCACCGTGCACGGTGCGGAAGCCGCCACCGGCGAGAGCGGCGCACGCAGACCGGTGGCGTACATCCTGTTCCTCCTGGCCTGCTTCGCCGGCGGCGGTTTCGCCTACCTGTACGGCAAACTCACCTGACCACCGCGGGCCTCAGCTGACGCTGTTGGCCGGTGCCAGGTACGTGTTGCACTGATACGTGCGGTTCTTCTCGTAGCCCTGTTTCTGCCATGCGCCGTAGTTCTGGCGTTTACCGTGGTCGCGAGGTGCGCCTGGGTTGTTGTCGTCGCCGCGGGTGTAGCCGTCGGCCAGCATGTCGCGCACGACCGCGTCGGTGATCGAACCCTTGCCGTTCCACGCCGCGGCGAACCACATCCCGCCGAAGCACTGCGCCTGTAACTCCTTGCGGCGCTGGATTTCCAGGCCGGCCGCGGAGTCCGGGCCCAGTTCGTACGACTCGTTGTGCGCGGCTTTCAGCGAACCGCTCAACGACTGGACGTGGTGGCCGTACTCGTGCGCGAACAGCGCGAGGTAGGCACCGATCTTGCTGCCGTTGACGTTGGTCTGCAGTCCTTCGAACGGCATGTAGATCGTCAGGTCAGGGGCGCAGTAGAAGGCCGCGACGTCCTCTTTGGTCGAGTCGGCCACGCCACAGCCGCTCTCCCACCGCTTGCCGCTCGGGAAGGCGATCTTCGGCCTGATCCACGGGAGGTTGGCGCGTTGCAGCACCGGCGCCCACGCGGCCTCCATGCACGGCATGGCCGCGTTGAAGAACGCCTGCGCGGCGGCGGGTGTGCTCTGCCAGCGCGGCAGGTTGCACGTCACGGTGTTGGTGCCGTTCTCCCCGGCGAAAAGCGGGTTGTCCTTGGTCCGGTAGACCGGCTTCGGGCCGCTCGGCGTGCTGGTGGTGGTCCGTGTCGTGCGCGGAGTCGTCCGCGCGGTGGGAGCGGAGGACGTCGGGCGTTGCGCGGAAGTGGGAGTCGCCGAAGCCGGCGAGCCGGACGTCGACGAAGTGCCCGGTGGCGGGTAGTCGTACCCGGAGTCCGCGACACTGGTGGGTTTCCGCTTGCCTCCGTCCACCGTGGCGAGCACGCCGATCAGGCCGCCGACCACGACGAGCACGCTCACCAGCGTGATCGTCACGATCATGCCGGTGTTGGACTTCGGGCGGTACGGCGGCGCCTGGTGCCACATCGGTGGCGGAGGGGGCGGCGGCGGACCGAAATGCGGCTGCCCGTGTGGCGGCCGTGGCTGGTACATCGGTGGCGCGGGCATGGGCCGCGGCGGCGGTGCGACGGGCCGCGGTGGCGGGAAACCCTGCGGCTGGAAGCCGCCCTGACCTGGCCCGTACGGCGGTCGCGTCACTTTCTTTCCCCCATTTGCTCTCAACCGAGCGTGAGCATAAGGGCGCTCCGCTATCGTCCGCAGGCGTGTTGACGAATTGGGGGGTGGCGGCCGCGGGCCTGGTCGCCGCGATCGGGTTGTCAGTCGGGCAACCACCGCCGTCGATCCCGAGTATTCCCGTCATCCCGGAGCCCACCGGGCCGGTGCAGCCTCCGTCCTCATCGGACCCCGGGGCGGCACCGGACGGGATCGAGTTCCCGACACGCACCCAGCTTCAGCTCAAAGTGGAGCGGGACGGGCTGCTGACGGTCGAGGAGACGATCACGGTCCGGTCCGGCGAGAAGCTCAACCGGCGCTCGCCGCTGCGGATCAGGTCCGGCGACCGCGACCGGATCTTCGTCGTCCGAGACCCGAAGCTGGAAGGCAACGGCAGCGCGCAGGCCACGGCCGACGAGTTCACCGTCTCCGTCGGCCAAGGCAAGTCGGTACTGCGCTACCAGGTCGAGGGCGCGGTCATCGACCTCGGCGACCGCCAGGAGGTGCGCTGGCAGCTGGCGGCGGGCTGGGACGCCAGGCTCGGCTTGCTGCGTGCCACGTTCATCGCGCCGGAGATCCCGATCTCGGTGCGCTGCAACGGCGGCCCGTACGGCAGTGAGCAACCGTGCAACCGCGCCAGGACGGACAACGGCGGCATCACCCGCGTCAGCATGTCGGACCTCGCCGCCGGTGATCGTGTCGACCTGGCGATCGGCCTGCCCGCCGGGACCGTCCCGGCGAACGCCAGGTTCGCCGAGCCGGAGAAGCTGGCGGGCGCGTTCGCCCTCACCCCCTTCTCCGGGTTCGGCCTGCTCGGCCTCACGGTGTTGTTGCTCGGCGGTCTCGTGCTGCTGTGGGTGGCGCGCGGCCGGGACGCCAAGGTGCTGGCGACCGACGTCGGACCGGTCGACGTTCTCGTGCACGACCAGAACGGCGTGGCCTTCGCTTCACCCGATGGTGTACTTCCCGGGCAGATCGGGACCGTCACCGACGAACGGGTCGACCCGGTGGACGTCACCGCGACCGTGCTCGACCTCGCGGTCCGCAACTATCTCTGGATCCAGGAGATCAACGGGAACGACTGGCAGATCATGCGCCGCAACCCCGCGGACGACTCCCTGACGGCCTACGAACGAGCGGTCTACGACGCTGTTCCCGAAGCGGGCGCGGTCGTGTCCACCCTGTCCGTCGACCTCAGCCGCATCAAAGAAGCCATGTACACCGACGTCGTCGCCCGTGAGTGGTTCAAGCGACGCCCCGACCAGGAGCGCACCCGGTGGATGGCGGTCGGTATCGGGCTCGCGTTCATCGGCGCCGGGCTGACCGCTGTGCTCGCGCTGACAGTGGGCAACGCGCTGCTCGGTCTGGCGGTCGTCATCGCCGGCGTCGCGCTCGCTCTGGGTGCACGGCTGATGCCTGCGCGTACCAAGCGCGGCAGCGTGCTGCTGGCACAGGTGCGTAGCCTCCGCGGTTACCTTCAGTCAGCCACGCCGTCCAGCATCCCCGAGAACGACCGTGAGCTGGTGTTCTCCCGCTCCCTGCCGTACGCGGTCGTGCTCGGTGAGTCGCCGCGGTGGCTGGAGGCGTTCGGTTCCTCGGCCGAGCTCTACTGGTTCAGCGGCGGGCGAAACCTGCCGGGCTTCATCGCGGCGATGGACCGGGCGGTGGCCAAGTAGGCTCGTGCCATGGCTGCACCCGACCTGCACACGTTCACTCTCCCGAACGGTTTGCGTGTGGTGCTCGCGCCGGACACCACATCACCGGTGGTCGGCGTCAGCGTGCACTACGACGTGGGCTTCCGATCCGAGCCGGAGGGGCGAACGGGCTTCGCCCACCTGTTCGAGCACCTGATGTTCCAGGGCAGCGAGAGCCTGGAGAAACTGGCGCACTTCCGGCACGTCCAGTCCTCCGGCGGCACCTTCAACGGCTCGACGCACCCGGACTACACCGACTACTTCGAGGTGCTCCCGTCCGCCGCGCTGGAGCGGGCGTTGTTCCTGGAAGCCGACCGGATGCGCGCGCCCAAGCTGACCGAGGAGAACCTCCGCAACCAGATCGACGTGGTGAAGGAGGAGATCCGGCTGAACGTGCTGAACCGGCCGTACGGCGGGTTCCCCTGGATCCTGCTCCCGCCGGTGCTGTACCAGACGTTCCCCAACGCGCACAACGGTTACGGCGACTTCACCGACCTCGAACAGGCCAGCCTGGACGACTGCGCGGCCTTCTTCGACACGTACTACGCGCCCAGCAACGCGGTGCTCACCGTCGCCGGTGATTTCACCGTCGAGCAGGCCCGTGACCTGGTCGAAAAGCACTTCGGGGACGTTCCGGCCCGGGAGACCGCGGCCCGGCCGTCGTTCGCCGAGCCGCGGCCCCAGGGTGAACTGCGCGGCGAGCACCAGGACGCGCACGCGCCGCTGCCCGCGCTGGCCGTCGGCTACCGGATGCCCGACCCGATCAACGAACTGGACGCCTACCTGGCGCACCTCGTGCTGGCCTCGGTGCTCACCGAGGGCGACGGCTCCCGGCTGCAGCAGCGCATGGTGCACAAGGAAGCCATGGTCACCGACATCAACGCCGGTGCCGGGCTGTTCGGCCCGTTCGAGGCACGCGACCCGGACACGTTCAGCGTCACCGCGATGTACTCGCCCGAGGTGACCGTCGACCGCGTGCTCGGCGCGCTGGACGAGGAGCTCGAACTGCTGGCCAGCACCCCGCCGTCCGAGCAGGAGCTGGCGAAGGTGACCGCACGCTGGGTTTCCAGCCTGCACAAGGAGCACGACCGGCTGGTCAGCCGGACGCTCGCGCTCGGCAGCTTCCAGCTGCTGTACGGCGACCCCGGGCTGGTCTACCAACTGCCGGACCGCATCGCGGCCGTCACGCCGGAGGACGTCTCCGCCGCGGCCAAGCTGCTGCGCCCGGATTCCCGTGCCGTACTGCAGGTCTTCCCGGCTGGAGGTGCCGAGTGAGCGTTCAGGAACACCGTTCCGCCGAGGAGATCGGCCGTACCGAGCTGGGGCCGCGCCCGTTGCCGCCGTTGGGCGAGCAGCGCGCGGCCATCGGTCTGTCCCATGTGGACACCACGTTGACCAACGGGCTGCGGGTGGTCGTGGTCAAGCAGTCGACCGTGCCGATGGTCGAACTGCGGCTGCGCATCCCGTTCGCCGACACGGACCTGATGCACGCGGCCAAGGCCGAGGTGCTGGCGTCGACCTTCTTCTCCGGCACGGCACGCCGTGACCGGGTCGCGATCGACACCGACCTCGCGCTGGTCGGCGGCGAACTGGACGCGTCGGTCGACCCCGAACGGCTCAGCATCGGCGGAAACGCGCTGGCCAGCGGCCTGGACACGCTGCTCGACGTGCTCAGCGACGCGCTGAGGGGAGCCTCGTACGCCGACGAGGAGGTCGGCCGCGAGAAGGGCCGGCTGGTCGAGCGGATCGCGATGGCCAAGTCGCAGCCGAGCGTGATCGCCCGGCAGGCGCTGCAGAAGCACCGCTACGGCGACCACCCGGCGACCCGTGAGATGCCGGAGGCCGAGGACGTCGCCAAGGTGACGCCGGAGGAAGTCCGTGCGCTGCACCAGGGTTTCGTGCTGCCGCGCGGGTCCGTGCTGGTCCTGGTCGGTGACGTCGAGACGGACGAGGCCGTGGCCAAGCTGGAGTCGGCGCTCGGCGGCTGGAAGTCCGACCGCACGGCGACGGAACTGCCTGAGCTGCCAGTGGTTTCCGGCGGCGACTTGTTGTTCGTGCCGCGGACCGGTGCTGTTCAGTCACAGTTCCGGCTCAGTGCGCAGGCGATCACCCGGACGGACCCGCGATACCCGGCGTTGCAGCTGGCGAACCTGGCGTTCGGCGGCTTCTTCTCGTCCCGCCTGGTCGAGAACGTCCGTGAGGACAAGGGGTACACGTACCACGCACGGTCCTATCTGGAGTTCACGCCGGGTGGCGCCACCCTGCTGATCGACACGGACACGGCCAGTGAGGTCACCGCGAACGCGTTGCTGGAGATCCGCTACGAGCTCGCGCGGATCGTCCTGACGCCGCCGTCGGAGACCGAAGTGGACACTGTGCGGCAGTACGCGATCGGGCAGCTGCTCACCGCGACGGCCTCGCAGGGCGGGCTCGCGTCGCAGCTGATCGGCCTTGCCTCGCAAGGGCTTGGCGTCGAATGGCTGGTGGAGTACCCCGGCAGGCTGAAGGCGGTCACCGCCGAGGAGATCGCGGCCGCGGCCCGTGACTTCTTCGCGCCGGTGAACTGGACCGGTGTGATCGTCGGCGACTCGGCCCAGTTCGGGAACGTGCGCCTGCTCGGTGACGTGAAGCAGTGACGTTCCAGCTCGACGGCCTCCCGGTGCTCTCCCGTTCCACTGTGGAGCGTGAGGAGACGTTGCGGGCGGATTCGCGCAGGCAGGCGGAACTCTGGCCGGAAGGGCGGGTCCTGCTGGTGGACCCGCGCGGCCGGACGCCGATCCGTTCGGGCGGAACTGTGCTGGCGTACCAGGCGACCTCCGGCGACGAACCGCCGCCGGAGGCGCTGCTGCTGGGCGAGGAGAAGGGCGTCGGCTACTGGGCGCTGCCCGTCGAGTCGCCGGCGCCGGACACCGGCCTGGACTGGCGTGCCTGGCAGGACATCGGTTCGTCCGACGAGGAGCAGTGGCTCGATCTGCGGTCCGCCGGGTCCTTTCTGGACGACACCTCGGCCGGGCTGTTCACCACCGCGGTCGCCCTGACGCACTGGCACCGCCGGGCCGGGTTCTGCGCGAACTGCGGCTCGGCGGTGGATCGCGTGAAGTCCGGCTGGGCGACGCAGTGCCCGAACTGCGGGCGTGAGGAGTATCCGCGGACCGACCCGGCCGTGATCTGCCTCGTGCACGACCGTGAGGGCACGGACGGCTCCCAGGTGCTGCTGGCGCGTCAACCGGTCTGGCCGAAGGGCCGGTACTCGGTGCTGGCCGGGTTCGTCGAGGCGGGCGAATCCCTGGAAGCCTGCGTGGCCAGGGAGATCTGCGAGGAAGTGGGCGTGGACGTCGCGGACATCCGGTACCTCGGCAGCCAGCCGTGGCCGTTCCCGCGTTCGCTGATGCTCGGCTTCGCGGCCAGTGCGGACCCGTCCCAGCCGACGAAGCTCAGCGACGGCGAGATCGAGGAGGCGCACTGGGTCTCCCGTGACGTCGTCCGCGAAGCCCTCGCCGCGGAGGACGAAGGCCGCGACTTCTGGCTGGGCCTGCCCGGCCCCACGTCGATAGCCCGCCGCATGCTCGAATCCTGGGCCCACCCCTCGTGAGTGTTTGTCGGTGTTCTAACCCTGATAAACACTCACGAGGGTGACCAGGCTGTTTGGTGAGTCACGGCGATGACGATGAACGGTCCCGCTGGCGGGTTGTCCCGGTACTGCGGGTACTTGTCGATCAGCCAGGCGCTTGCCTCGGTGGTTTCGAGGATCCGTGCGGTTCCGTCCGCACGGATCCACCACAGCTCGGACCAGTCCTCGGCGTAGTGGTCGACCAGCAGCGACACCTTCTCGTTCGCCCGGATGTTGCGCAGCCGCTTGAGGTCACGCGTCGACTTCGGCTTGTGGTCGACGGCGATGACAACGGTGTCGCCCCTGGCCGCGAACGTCACCGGGACGATGTGCGGCTGCCCGTCGGCGTCGACCGTGGCCAGGCGCGCGACCCTGGCGTCATCGAGTCGCACGGACCGCCGCTTCGACGATCTCGTCGGGTTCCGCCTCGATGTCGAGCACGACACCCGGCTCGTCCGGCTGCAGCGGTTCCAGGTCGGCGATCTGCGAGTCCAGCAGCGCGGCCGGCATGAAATGGCCCTTGCGGCCCGCCAGCCGTTCGGCGATCAGCTCCCGCGTGCCGTCCAGGTGCACGAAGAACACGTCGCCGCCGGTCTGCAGCACGTCCCGGTACTTGCGCTTGAGGGCCGAGGACGTGACCACGCCGCCGGTCTGCTGGTGCTCACGAATCCACACCGCGATCGCCTGCAGCCACGGCCAGCGGTCGTCGTCGTTCAGCGGGGTGCCCGACGACATCTTCGCGACGTTCTCCGGCGGGTGGAACTCGTCGGCTTCGGCGTACTGCACGCCCAGACGCCGCGCCAGCGCGGTGCCCACTGTCGTCTTGCCGGACCCGGACACGCCCATCACCACGATGACCATCCGCCAAGCCTAGACGGCGGCGGACCACACCGTGATTTCACTACACTGTGCGCAAGCCGAATGAGTCGGGGGACTGATTGGTACCGCTACCGCTGGTAACACTGAAATGGCGCCGGGTCGCGCCGCGCTGGGCCTTCATGGCGCTCACCGGGGGTCTCGCGATCCTCGGCGGGCTCTTCGCGGCCATCGTGGCGTTGGACTCACTGAAGAACGCCGTCACGGGTGGCACGACACACGGGTTCGCCGTGCTGATCCTGATCGCGTGGACCGCCGCCGCGCTGCGGCTCTACCGGATGGACCTCTACGTCAGCAAGGAAGGTGTCCGCAAGCGGACCTTCCTGCGCCAACGGACCTGGTCCTGGGCGGCCGTCCAGGAGTTCAAGATCAAGCCGATGGCCGGTCTGCGTGTGCTCGGCGGTTACGCGATCTGGATCCGCCTGCACGACGGCTCCGAGATCGAGACGACCGTGCACTACGCGGAGGCACTGCCGGCAGTCCGGGGCATGTTCATGGCCGAACACGAGGTCGTGGACATCTACGACCAGCTGCAGGCCGCGCTGGTCAGGTCTCGAAACCCCGCAGTTCAGCCGCGATGAAGGCAAGCCAGGCGGCCGTCGGGACATCAAGACGGGAGCTGCGGTTCTTGGTGTCCCGGACACTGGTGGTGCACTCGGTGACGCGGACCTCGACACAGTTGTCTGAGGCACCGGCGCTGTAGCTGCTCTTGAACCAGCCAGTGTCCCGTATCACGCTAGCTCCTCGTCAGGAATCGTTCGACTATGACTCTCGATTCTGCCTTGCCCGATGACATTTCTCGAAGTCGTTCGAACGCGCGGATCAGCGCATCGGTGTCGGCCGCGTCATCGAGGTATGGCGATGGGCCGTACAGCACCGACATGAAACCGATCGGAGGTGCGGGCTCGGGGAAGTGCATAAGAGCGAACCCGCCTTGTGGCGCTGGGTTGTCTGGGATCGTCGCTGAGAGCACGTGGATGCTGAGCTTGGGATGCTCATCGATCAACTGGAGCACATGCTCTATCTGCCGTCGTAGTACATGTGGGCGACCGAATGGTGTTTGAAGTGCATCATCGGTGATGATGAACTCCAGCTCTTTCGCCGGATCTGCTTGAAACACCAGGCGCTGCCGGTCCAGCCGAAAGGACACGCGGTTGGCTCGGTCTTGGTACGAGCTTTCCCACCAGACACCATCGCATGCCGTGATCACTGCCTCGGCGTAGTCATCGCACTGGAGCAAGCCCGGGAAGATTCCCTTCTCGTAGCTGAGGATGCGGCTGGCCTGGACCTCCATGTTCGAGAGGCGGCGGTATGAACCCGGCAGGGTGTCCACATAGGCGCGCCTCTTCGGCTCGCGCTTCCGAGCTTCGACACCCATGGCGAGAAGCTTCTTGCGCTCGGCCTTGCTGACGCCGAACAGGTCGAGCAGCGTGGCCAGATCGTCGGCGGAGAGGTTCGCCCGGCCGTCCTCCACCTTGGAGATCCGGCTCTGGTCCTTGTTGATCGCCGCCGCGGCCTCGACACCGCTCTTCCCGGCCCGCAACCGAAGCCGCTTCAACTCGCTACCCAGCAACCTTCGCGGGATGGTCTGCGCGACCCCGGACATCCGCATCACTCTTTCGGTGCGACTTCGCTGAACTAGGTTCCTCTTATTATGTGCACATGTCAGTATTGGTGCCGTTCTGGTGAATACTCTATTCCGTCCCAAGTAGACCTTGAGGAGCGAGGCGTGTACCGCGACGTGGACCTGAATTCCTGGGCAGAAATCGATGATGTCGTGATCAAGTATGACGTGTCACCCGTCGACGGGACCGTCGAATTCACGTTCGGCCACAAACAGAGCCTCACCATCAACCTGACCGAACGTGCGCTCGCCCGCTGCGTTGAGCAGTTCCCCGAGGCGCTCACCGAACTCAGAACCAGGTCAATGCGCGAACCGAGCCAATGAGTGCTCGAGTTTCCGCAGCCGGGCAACGAGTTCAGTGGGCGGGGCAGGTGCGACTGTCATCCACAACTCGCCACTGTCGGTGGCACTCGCGTGGTTGAGAAACCTGCCCCACTCGGTGTCCGCGTACCGCAGCGGATGGGGGATTTCCCTGCGACGACCGAGATCGTCGCGTACGGCCACCCACAACTCGCCACTCCCCGATGTAGGCAAAGCGATGATCTTCAGCACCTGCCGCAGGTCGGCGCGCGGGACAGGTCGCACGCTCACCGCGCCCGGCTTCGGCTCCTGCCACGCCACAGCCGCTCGCAGTTCTTCCACGGGAACCGACACGGGGGTGCCGGAACCTGGATGGAGTTCGGGTATCTGCGCGACCAGTGCTTCCGCGAGTTTGCGCGGTTGAGCGCGCCGCAATCGCACTTCGTTTCCGTTTCGCACCGCGAGAATCGCCTCGCGGCCGGTCGCCGCGGCCAGCACGCCCAGCTTCCCGACCCCGTCGGCCGCGATCCAGCCCGAACACTCCACAGCTGCCCGACACACCACCGACAATGACGCGGCCACGTCGACATCCAGGCGGCCACGACGATCGAGCCAGCCAAGTCGCGCTGCTTCGTCGTAGGCCTGTGCCTGCGCGGCATCCAGTTCGTCGCGCGGTCGCCACACCGCAGCAGGCGCCAGTACGTCGGGCAACTCACCGATCTGCTCCTGCCGTAGCAGGCGTACCAACGCATCCACTGGCAGCCGCGCTGCTCTCGGTAGCACTATTCGATCACCGGCGGCGCGGTCCGCTCGTCCGTTCCGAAGATCGCTTCCGGATCCGGCTCCTGCAAGAACGACGCCCGCTTGTGCTCCTCGTCCTCACCGCCTTGGCCTCGAGCTGCACCAATCCCACCGATCGGCATCGCTCCCGGCCCACCGCGCGCACCTGCTCCACGGGCCACAGCGCCGCCTTCACCGGGTGTGACCGGGCCAATCCCACCGCGGCCAGCGAAGGGTTGTTGTCCTCCAGTGTTCGGCTGTCCGCCAACGCCGGGCAGGCCACCGCCCGTGCGGCCGCCGCCTGCGCCCGGACCAGACCCTGCGCCTGGGCCGTTCGAGCCGCCGCCGGGACCCGCGCCGGTCGGCCCAAGAATGCCGACCGGGCTGAAACCGCCGCTGTTCCCTCCGGTGACCGGAACGTTCCCCGGCTGGATCAGTCCGCCCGACCCGCCACCAGGTCCTCCCGGCGACGGTGGCACAAAGCTGCCGGGATCGGTCCCTTGCTGTGGCGGCGGTATGACTTGCCCCGGACCTGACGGTGGGAGCGCGACTGGCCCGTCACCGGGATTCCCAGTCCCGGGATTCCCAGTCCCGGGATTCCCAGTCCCGGGATTCGCGGTGCCCGGATTCCCTGTGCCGGGACCTGGCCCACCACCGGCACGCCCAAGCGGCGACGGCCGATCCCCACCACCAACCCCAGGGGGCGGCGGAGGAACCGGCCCGTCAGTCAGCGAGGCAACGTTCATCGCAGCGTTATCCGCCATCAGCGACCCGTACGAACTCGGCAACCGCGTCGTGTTGTACGAGCTGGCATCGTCGTAGGCGCTCATCACGTCCACGTTGTGCTGCGATGCAGCGTTATACGCCGCGATCTGCCCCTTATAGGTCGCGCCCGCGTCCGGCGAGGTGACCATCATCCACGGATCAGGAAAAGTCGGCTCCGGCGGAACCGGTCGCACAGCGTTCTTGGCGTCGCCGAACGACCCGACCTGACGCATCGACAGGTCCTGCGCTGTGTTGATCTCCGGCGCCGCCTGCGCATGAGCCATCGCCAACGGCCCAGCTCCCCGCTGCGCCGCACCCGCCGCGTCACCCTGCCACGCCGACTCCATCTTCCCGGCCAGCTTGATGATCTGGTCGGCCTGGTCCTCGTACTCCTTGACCAGCTGCTTCACTATCGCCGCTGCGCCCGCGAGCCCTTCTCCGCCGCGTGCCTCGGTGAAGTTGCGGTAGATCTGCTCGGCCGACATGAACACGTCAACCACCCGTTTTCAGTGTCTGGAGAATCAAAGAAGCAGCCTGCTTGGTTTGGTCGCAGGACTTCTCACCGTCACGACTCTGTACCCTGGTCCGGAACGTCAACGTATCGGATATTCCAATTGCGAGATCGCATTCGCCAGTCTTGCGATTGTCTGTCGAGTTTTCGTATACAGCCGGGTAGTCATCGACAGTGGTCTCTATCCAATATCCCTTGAAACGGCCGTCCTGGTGGCCACGATAAAAGTCGGCGAGTCCATTCTTGTTCCCGACCATGAAGGTCAAACCGAGTGTGTAGGCGGTGCTGCTGTTCTGCCAGATGCAGCCTGGTCCGACATTTCTGGCGATGGCGCTTGTGGTGTCTGCTTCGCCTTGTGCGGTCAGGTTCAGGCTCGTCAGTTGCGTGGTGCTCAGCGCCGCGCAGGGTTGTGTAAGGAACTTGGTGGCATCCAGCGGATTGCTTACTGATGGCGCGCCATACCTGTTTGCAGGACCTGGGCGCGTTGTCTCGGATGTGGGCTTCGCGGTTGAACGCGGTGAACCATCCTGTGTCACTGTGCAGCCAGTACCCAGCAAAGTGAGGCCGATGACCGTGAGCGCGAATCCGTGCAAGCTGTGGCGCATCCCTGATCCTAGTAGGCGTCTTTCATGCGGGCGGTGTTGTCGCCTTCTGTGTTGACGTATGCCGATCGGGTGTCTGCAAGCTTCTGTACGTACGTGTCCGCGTACTTGTACATGCTATCTGCGTGCTGCGCCATCGCCTCAAGCGAGTCGGCAAGCCCATCTGCTTGAAATCGGCTCAAGATGTCGTCCGCTGGCGGGTAGATCAACGCCTGGGCGTCACGGATCTTCTTCAAACGGCCTTGTATCGCCAGGCCAACGTCGGTCCATTCTTTGATGAGGTCGTCGAGTTGGTCGACGCTGGTGAAGACCCATTTGCCGCCTGTGCCGCCTCCGCCCGCGGCTTGTGACTCGTAGTCGATGCCGAACATCCCGGCGGCTGCGCGCAGGGTCTTGTCGATCGCGACCTCGAACCGGATCTGCTGCTCCGCGGTTCCGGGTCCCTGCTCCCCAACAGGCACCGTTGCTCCTCCTGTCACATCCTGCGCCAAGCTACTTCGCGTTGCGAAGTCGGCACTCAGCGTAGATACGACGAGACTCGCATAGTCGCGGTTGCCGAAATTGGGACTCGCGCCTTTGCCACTCGAATGGGCTACTAGGGGTCGATGCGGTCCATGGCGGCGCCGTCCCACGTTGTCTGTGTGCACGCGACACCGCGGCCGTTTCGTGGCCGCAGGACGTCGTAGATGTGCATGCGGGGGATCTTGTCCGAGACGCCCCAACCGCTTGGCCACGTGATGACCCAGTCCATGTCGAGGTCCACCAGCAGGCCGAGCATGCGGGCGATCGTCGGGTCGTCGAGACGTTCGAACGCCTCGTCGAGCAGGACCAGCCGGAGCGGGTTGAAGTCCGCCGACTTGCTGCTCACCGCGTCGTAGAACGCGGCCGCGGCGGCGAACAGCGTCACGTACGACACCAGGCGCGTCTCACCTGAGGACAACTGCCGCAGGCGCCGCACGCGAGGCGCGCCATCAGGCCCTGTGTCGGCCACGCGGACCGTGAAGGCGTGCCACGAGCGGTAGTCCAACGCGCGGGACAGGATCTCCGCGTAACCGCTGGAGTGCGTGTCCCGTTCGGCCTCGATGCGCTCGGTGAAGACCCGGCGCAGGGTGGCGTCCTGGGCTGAAGTCCTTTCGCCGTACGGCATCCGGACCAACGACAAGGCCTGGCGGGTCTCGTCGTCCAACGCCGCCGACGGCTTCCACTCCAGCTGGACGTGCACGCCCTGGGACGACTTGGCCTGCCCGAGAACCTCGTTCATCCGGCGGGCCAGGTCCTCGGCGACCGTGATCTGGCCACGCAGCCACTCGGCGAGGTCCCTGATCAGGTAGTCCGCGAAGATCCGCTGGTACTGCTCGTCCAGGAACCCCCGCTGTTCCGCCAGTTTCGACGACACCTGCCTGGCGGCCTGGGCGACCGGACGGCCGCCTTCCTCACCCGCCACGGACACCGTCAGCAGGCCCGCGTGTTCCTCGGCGGCGATGTCGTAGCCGCCCGCGAGAGCCGTCTGCAGGTCCTGGAGCTTGGTGATCACCGCGGTCTCACCGGCGGCCTTACGGTCCGAAGCCTCGGCGACGGCGGCACGAACCGCGGCCAGGTCCGTGTCCGCCAAGTCCGGCAACGCGGCGGACAGCACGCCGGGAGCCGTGACGACCGTGGAGAACTGGCGGTACGCGTTGGCCTGGATCTCCTCCGAGGAAGCCAGTTGCTCGGTCGCGCCTTCCAGTTGCGCTTCCAGCTTCGCCGCCTGCTCCCGCAGTGCCGTGATCTTCTCGCGGATGTCCTTCAGGGAGGCGCGCATCTGCTTGCGTGACTGCTCCAGCTCCGCCAGCCGGGCCGCGATCTCCTTGGCCTCGCCGCCGACCGAGCCGGTGAGCTCGGACAACGTGCCTGCCTGCGCCGCGTATTCGGCGCATCGCTGGTCCGCGTCGGACTCCGCTGTGGTCCTGTCGGCCACGGCCGTGTGGTACCGGTGCGTGGCGTCGACCAGGTCCTCGACGGTGCCACGGCAGCGCTGACGCACGGCCTCGGCGAGCCGTTCCGCCGCACCCAGGGCCTCGGCCGCGGCCTGCTGGGCCTGGCGCAGGTCCTCCGAACGAGGTGACAGGCCCGCGTCACCCGCCTGCCGCAGCAGGTCCGCAGTTGTGGCCTGCCAACGGTTCTGCATCTGGTCGTGCTCTTCACGCAGTTGCTGCGCGTGCTTGTTGGCGCGCTCGGTGGCTTCCTGCTCCGTCCGCATCCGGGTGTGCTTGGCGATCAGCTCCTCGTCGCCCGGGAACTTCTCCAGGTGCCGTTCCCATTCCGCCACAACGTCATTGGCCGAGCGCAGCTGCTCCTCCGCGGCTTGCAGCTCTGTGCGCAGCGTCGCGAGTTCTTCTTCCAGCTCGGAGATCCGGCGTTGACGCCCGGCCGTCCGGGCACCCGCGCCGACGAACTCCGCAGCCGGTTTCGAGCCACGGCCGTGCAACGTTCCCGCCCGCCAGTGGCCGTCCACCGCCACCGTCATGCTCGCCGACGCCTCGCCCAGGCCGATGCCGCGCAGCAGGGCCTCCACCCGGTCCGCGGGCACGGGGCTGTCCGGAACGTCAACGGCCACAAGCACATCGGCCAGTGACGGGCCGGGGACGGCATCGCCGGGCGAAGCCAGCACGTCGTCCAGGTCCGGCACCGAACCCGAAGGCGTGACCCAGGCGTTGAGCAGGCGGCTTGCCTCCAGCGCGGCCTCCAGCCCGGCCCGGTCGGCCTCGGCCAGGTCCGCCTTGAAGTCCACCAGCCGGTAGAACGCGGCGCCGGTGGAGTCGTCGCGAGCGACCGAAGACGCGGGCGAACGTTCCTTGCCTGCGCGCAAAGCCGCCAGTTCAGCGTCGCGCTCCGCGATGGCGTCCCGAGCCTCGGTACGGCGCTGAGACGCGGCATGGGCGGCGTCACGCGCGGCCTGCACCAACGGCGCGGTCCACTGGCGCGCGGCCGTGCTGAGCTCGCGAGCCTGAGCCGGATTCGCCGACAAATCCTCAACGGACGGAAGCCGCAGGCGGCGTTCCGGCTTGGCCGTCTTCAGCGGCCCGGCGGCGCACCACGAACGCACCTGTTCGAGCCACACGTCCGACTCGGTGACGAGTTCCTGGTTGGCCTGGTTGCGCCTGCCGGCCGCCTCGGTCGCCTCCAACTGGGCGGCACGGGCCTGCGACCGCAACGTCTCGACGTGCTGTTCCTGCTTCTCCTGCTCCACGGCCTGCTGGTGCAGTGCGAGCGTCAACGCGCTGCGCCGCCGGGCTTCCTTCGCCGCGCGACCGGCCCGTTCGGCGGCCTCGGTCAGCGCGGTCAGCAGTTCGTCGGCCGCGACCGGCGGCGGGACCTTGCGCTCGATCGGCAACGGCTCGGCCTCGGGGTCCGGCTTGGCACGGACCCGCTCGGTGATCGTCTCGCTTTCGCTCTCCGCCATCCGCGGCAGGGAGGGGCACAGCGAGGTGTCCAAACCGGCCGCCTGCAAGGCGGTCCGCAACGACTCGCCGAATTCCCCGGCGGAGTCCAGATCCTGTGCCAGGCGGCGCAGCAACCGCACGACGCCGTCAACGGCCGCGTCCTCGGCCAGACGCTGTTTGTTGGCCACGTCCAACGCCGACGAAGCAGCCGAACGCGCCGCGGCCACGAGCTTCTCGCGGCTCTGCAGGTCCTGTAGGTCACGGAAGGCGGGCAGCTCCTTCAGCGCGCCGATAGTCTCCTCGGCCTGCTGCTCGCCGCCTTCCAGCTCCTGCTCGGCCCGCTCCGCGTCGGCCCGCGCGGAGCGTGCCTTGTCCAGCTCCGCGGTCAGCTTCTTGGTCTGTGAGCCCAGTTTCCGGACGTTGTCCTCGCTGGCCTTCAGCTTGTCCGCGGCCGTGCGCAGGCCGGCGAGCGCGTAGTCGGAGTACGTTTTGAGGAAGGTCCGCAGCGCCTTGTCGGCGGTGCCCAGCCGGGTGATGTTCTCCCTGATCGACTCCAGGTCGTCGAAGGACGTGGCCAGTTGCTCGATCATGGCCGAGTCCAACGGCGGCAACGCGTCCGACAGGATCTGCTCGAGCTGGCCCTCCAGCACCTTCAGGCCGACGTCCGGGTTGCGCAGGGTCCGCTGAAGGTGCAGCAGGTCGCCGTAGCGGCCCGCGGGCACGCCGTAGACCGTCTCGGCGATCTTGGCGCGGAACGCCTGCTCCTCCAGGACACAGTCGGCGCCAAGGACTTCCCGCAGCTGCGCGGAACCCAGCGGCACCCGGTCGGGACCGGCCAGCTGGAAGTCGATGCCGACGCGCTGGGGCGTGATGAACCGCCACGAGTCGGAGATCTGCTGCGAGGTCTTGGACGCCTTCACCCCGACACCGCAGGTCAGCGTGTGCCCCTCGCGCCTGAGCTCGACCCAGGCGTAGCCGATCCGGTTCGGCCCGCCGTCGTAGTCGTCGAGCATCAGCCTGCGGATGCTGACCGTGTCGAAGCCCTTCGAGCCCAGTTGCCGGAGGTCACCGTCCAGGCACAGGGGCAGCAGCAGTTCGAGCGTGCGGGACTTGCCGGACCCGTTGGTGCCCTGGAAGATCGCGCGCCCGCCGGAGAAGTCGAAGGTCTGCTCGGCGTACTGCCAGACGTTGACGATCCCGCCCCGGTGCAACCGCCAGCGATCCGTCATGCGCCCTCCTCGTCGAACAATGACCACCCCGGTACCTCGGGTTCCGGTGCGGGCCCGGGGACCTCACGCTCCGGATCACCGTCGGGCTCCGGCCACCATCGAGCCGCGGCGGGCGAGAGCCACCACCGCTCGCCGTCGGCGACTGCAAGTCCCATATGGACGAACAGCGCCAGCACCTCCGTGACGATCCCGTCGAGATCCTCGGCCGCCTGGCGGGACCAGGCGGCCGGGTAGTCGGCCACAAGCCGTTCGCACACCTCACGAACCCGGTCGGCGGTGACCGGACGCCGGCCAGCACCGTCTACTTCGGACTCACCGGCCGCGTCGCCGGAGTCATGGCCGAGCAGATCGGGCAGTGCGAGCAACCCGATTCGTGCGACTGTACTGGTACCCGGGAACATCACGTCGGACAGGTACTCCTCCGGATCGGCCGCGAGGATGCCCTCCAGCCGCGTCTCGGTGTAAAGCCCGAAGCACCGCTCCAGCAGGTACGACTCGCGCCTCTGGTTGCGCAGCAGCCATTCCCGCTCGTCCTCGGCCAGATCGGCGTACAGCACCACGGGGGACTCGACGAGTTTTCTGCGCACCTGGAAGTCCACGCGGCGCGGCGCGGTTCGCGCCGCCAGCGTCACCAGATGCGCGGCGTCCTGGGCGTCGCCGACCGGTCCGGCGAGCAGTTGGCCCAGCAGATCCGTCTCGATTGTGATCAATGCCTCGGCCGGGGCGTCCTGGCTGGCGGAGCCGACCGTGCCCTCGGTCTCGGTGAGCACGCCCAGCGACACCAGATGCCGCAGTGCCGCGGTCAACGCGCGCCGGTCGGCGATCGTGTCCACGACCTTCATGCCCGCTTCGATCGCCGCCGCACGGACGTCCGACACCAGGCGGGACAACAGGACCTGCCGTCCGGTGCCGGTCAGCGCGGCCATGGTCAGCGCGACGTACGCGTAGCCGCGCGGCGACAGTTCCTGGACACCGCGAGTGGAATCGGCGCCGGGACCGGCTTTGTAGAGGCGCGCGAACTTGCGTTCCACGACCAGCCGGTAGCCCAGCAGCGCGGTGAACATCTCGCCGAGCACCACCCGGTGCCGGTACACCAACGGCAGCAGTTCCCCGTCCGGCCCGCCGAGCCGCAACAACGGCCTGCGCAGCAGGGTACGGGCACAGCGCACCACGTTCGCCGCGTCGATGTCCGCCAGCCCTTCGAGGGGGTCGGCCGCGCTGAGCCTCATCTCACCACCAGCCGGGAATCCCGCAGGGTCAACGTTCCACCGGTCGTGCGGACGGTCGCGGTCTCGCCTTCGGCGTACTCGATCCGCACGGTCAGGCCCCGGACCTGGTCCTCGGCCGAGCCGGCGTCCTTCGCGCTCTCACGCTGCGCCATGGCCATGGTCAGCAGCTCGCACAGCACGCTCAGCGCGCCCGGCGACAACGTGACCTCGTTCAGCCTCGGCGCCGCCGCGATGAGTTCCGCCACGTCAGCGGCCCTGCGCTCGTCCGCGCGCCGGGCGTCGGCCAGCAGGGACTGCTCGGTGATCGGGTCGTCCATGATCCGCGAGGTACGGCCACGCGCGCCGCGATCGCTACGGCTGCGCACGCTGACCGTGACGTCACAGACCGGGCCTTCGCTCCACGGCGTGCGCTCGTCGTCCGAGTCGTGGTCAGGCGCCGGGAGGACGTGCCGTGACGAGTACATCCCGAACGCCGCCGCGTACATCTGCGCGGCCTGCGCGGGTGTGCTGTCGTCGAACCACTTCGCCAGCTTGAGCAACTCCGCACGGCGTCCTGGCAGTAACCCGCCGCCCGCCGTCGCACGCTTCACGCTCGCGAGCAACGAGCCGATCGCCCGTGCCGTCGCTTCTCGGAGCACGGTGACCTGCGAGGGGCGTCCCGGGCGGTCGACGAACCAGTCGGTCAGTTCCTGCCAGTCCGCGGCGCTGCGGCCCCTGGCCCGCTCCACAGCGGGCCCGAGGCCGTCGGTCGGGCCGAGCAGCCGCAGCAGTTCGGGACGGGCGGCGGCGAACCGGCCGGTCAGGTGCTCGGCGATGGCCGGTGTCTGCCGCAGGACGTCCTCGACGACCTTCTGGATGTACTCGACCAGCAGGTTGCGGAACCCGGAGATCTCGTCGGCCGCCAGGTGGTGGCGGGTGACGACCTGGCCGAGGTAGGCGTAGAAGTCCCGGACCGTCGCGGCGAGCTCCGCGTGCTGCAGGAAGAGGGTCGTGACCTGCTCGGACAGCAGCTCACGGGACCTGGTGGCGGCGCCGGAGCCCGCATCGCGCTGCTCGTGGCTGACGGCCTTGGCCAGCGACTTGCCGAGCTGGCTCAGGCCGCGCTCGATCGCGGGCAGCAGCTCGCGGGAGACCTCACGGGCGCCTTCCGGGACCCGCAGCAGCTCGTCGACGTCCCGCTGGACGCGCACGGCCAGCTTGCTGACCTGGTAGCGGACGCTGCCGTGCTGGAACTCGGCGATGCTGGCGGCGACCACCTCACGGCGGCCCTGCACCAGGTTGCCCCACTCGACCAGCTGCTTGAGCCGGGTGATCACGTTCTCGATCCGCGACTCGCCGCGTTCGATCGTGCCGTCCCGCTCCGCGGGCGCGAGGGCCGCGGCCACGTCACCCGCGGACAGGTCGGCCAGCAGGGTCGCGGTGAACAGTCGCATGATCGCCAGGTAGGTCGCTTTGTGCTCCCTGGCCTGCAGGTACGCGTAAAGCCCGAGCCGGTCGGTGTTCGGGCGCGCGGGGGCTTCGGCCGCGCGGTCCTGCTGCTCGGGGGTCACGGCTCGCCACCCTAGCTCTTGGTGCTGATCTTGGCGGCGCTACCGTTCTGGAGTGGGCAGGGGCTGGGAGGACTGGTGACCGCGGGTAGAGCAGTCGGACTGCTGCTTGGTGTCGTGGCGGACGGTGTCTTCGGTGATCCGCGCGGACGCCATCCGGTGGCGGGGTTCGGAGCGCTGGCGCAGCGCCTGGAGAAGCTGGCATACCGGGACAGCAAGGTGCCCGGCGTGATCTACACGGGCGTGCTCGCCGGATCGGCTGTCGCCGTAGGTGTTGCGGCAGAACGGATCGGGCGCCGTTACCCCGTGTTGCGGGTGCTGACCACCGCGACGGCGACGTGGATCGCGCTCGGCGGGAAGTCGCTGGCCCGCGAAGGCACGTACATGGGCCGTGAGCTGGACTCCGGCGACGTGGAGGCGGCGCGCAAGCGTTTGCCCAACCTCTGTGGACGCGACCCGGAAGCGCTCGACGCGACGGCACTGGCACGCGCGACGGTCGAGTCCGTGGCGGAGAACACATCCGATGCGGTGGTCGCCCCCCTGTTCTGGGGCGCTGTACTCGGCGTACCAGGGCTGCTCGGGTACCGAGCCGTGAACACGATGGACGCGATGGTCGGCCACCGTTCGCCCAGGTACCGCAACTTCGGCTGGGCCTCGGCACGGCTGGACGACGTAGTGAACCTCCTGCCCGCACGCGCCGCGGCGGCGTTGACCGTGGCCGGTGCGCCGGTGGTCGGCGGTTCGGCCCAGGGCGCCTGGCGCGCGTGGCAGCGGGACGCCACGGCGCATCCGTCACCCAACGCGGGCCGGGTTGAGGCAGCGTTCGCCGGAGCCCTGGAAATCCGCCTGGGTGGGCGGACCGTGTACAAGCACGGCGTGGAGGAACGTCCCGTGCTGGGAACGGGCCGTAGTCCTGATGCCGGGCACGTCACACGTGCGGTGGAACTTTCCCGTGTGGTGGGTGCCCTGGCCGGAGCGAGTGCGGCGTTCCTGGCACTGTTCGCCCGCCGCTGAACCAGCGCAAGCACCGAAGAATGTCTCGCTAGGTTGTGGCCTTCGCGCGTTCCGCGGCTTCCTCTTCGGCGACCATCTCCGCCACCGAGCGCTTACGCGGCCGTTCGGTGCTCAGCGCGCCGCCGGGAAGCAGTTCGCGCCACGTGAAGTACAGCCAGCCGAGGATCGCCATCGCGCCGAACGCGATCCACTGCAACGCATAGGAGAAGTACGGTCCGGCATCGAGTTCCGGCAACGGCAACGGGCCGAGCACGCCCGGCGAGTCCTTCTCCAGTTGCAGATAACCCGGCTCGATCCGCAGTCCCGTGGCTCGGGCGACGGTCCGTGAGTCGACCGCCCAGGCCTGCCGCTTGCCGTCCTCGTCGGTGAACGCGTCGCGGTTCTCCGAGTCCGTCTCGTCGACGCGCTGACGCGCCAGCAACTGCACCTGACCGGTCGGCGGCGCCTGGTAGCCCGGCAGCCTGGACTGCTCCGGCCGGAGGAACCCGCGGTCGACCAGCACGACCCGGCCGTCGGTGAGCCTGAACGGCACCGTGACCTCGAACGCGGGCTCGCCCTGGACGGTCCGCAGCCGCGCGATGACCTCTTCGCTCTGCAGGAACTCGCCTGTGGCGCTGACCAGGCGCCACTCCTTGATGCCCGGCTGCCAGGCGACGGTCGGGGCCGTGCGCGAGAACGTGATCTCGTCGTTCTGCGTCTTACGGGCCTCGTGGCGGTCGAACTGCCACGGCGCGAGCAGGGTGAAGCACGCCGTGGCGAAAACGATCACCAACGCCGTGAGTCCCAGCCACCCTGGCCGTAGCAGGTTCCGCAGTCGCACTGTTCCACCGTAGCTACCCGAGCAGGACGTCCTCGAACCTGACCCGGAAACCGCCGCCGTCCGGTGCGGCACACATCACACCGGCGAACACGGGCACGGCAGGCGGAAAGTACGCCAGCCGCAGCATCTGGCCGCCGGATGTGACGGTGACCGTGTCGCCGGTCCGCTTCGCCTCGATCGTCGTGCCGGGACTGCCGGGCGCGGGTGTCACCGACCAGTCGGAGACGTTCCGGGTCACGACGACGGAGAGCTGCTGCTCGCCGTCGACGAACTCGATGCCCGTCTTGATCCAGTTCTCCTCGTCGATCCGCAGGGCGATCCCGGCCTGGTCGTACTGGTCCCGGTAGTCGCCGGTGAACGTGGCCCTGAGGGTGAAGTCCCCGGTCACCTCGCGGCCGAAGACGTGCCCGGTGTCGCGGACGAACCCGTAGTGCGTGGTCCGCCAGAAGTCCGTGTCCCGGTCGGCGCGGACCGTCAGGCCGTCGTCGATCGACCACTCCGTGGGCTCGTTGAGCCAGGTCCAGCCGTCGAATGCCGTCACAGGGATCATGGTCCCATGGGGATCAACCGAATCAATCCGGCAGAACTGCACCCGACACCCGGCTACCACCACATCACTGTCGTCTCGTCCGGCCGCACGGCCTACCTCGCCGGGCAGTGCCCGCTCGACAAGTCCGGCGCGGTCGTCGCCGGTGGCCTTCCCGCTCAGATCGACGCTGTCGCCGCCAACGCTCTCGCGGCGTTGTCCGCGGTCGACGCTTCTCCCGGCGATGTCGTGCGCTCGGTGATCTACGTGGCCAGCTCTGATCGGGCGGTGCTGGCGGAGGCATGGACCCGGCTGAACGCCTCGGTGATCGGGGCGGCTTTCACCACCGCGAGCACTTTGCTGGGCGTCGCCCAGCTGGGCTATCCCGGCCAACTGGTGGAGGTGGATCTCACCGCAGCGCTGCCCTAGCCGCCGAAAGCGCCTGGCCGGCGTAACCGCCGCCGAACAACACGACGTGCACGAGCAGAGGGAACAGTTGGTGCACCGGAACCCGGGCCTGCCACCCGTCGGCCAGCGGATACACCTCCTGATAGGCGCCCAGGATCCGGTCCAGCTCCGGGCAGCCGAAAAGCTGCAACATCGCCAGATCGGTCTCGCGGTGCCCGCCGTGCGCCGCGGGATCGATCAGCCAGGCGCGGCCGTCCTCGGCCCAGTGCACGTTGCCGGACCACAGATCGCCGTGCAGCCGGGCAGGTGGTTCCACGGGCACGAGGTCCGGCAGCCGGGCGCACACCGCCTCGAACGGTGCCCAGGGCAGTGCGGTCCGCCGGAGGTACGGCTCGATTCGTTGCGTGGCATAGAACTCCGGCCATGACGGCACCGGCTGGTTGAACATCGGCGCCAGGCCGATCCACGCGTCCGCGGGCCCGTCGGGCGGGGGCGAGCCGAACGCGGGCGCGCCGGCCAGGTGCAACGCGGCCAGACCGCGCCCGAACGCCTCGGCGTCCCCGGGCCTGCCGGGTTCGACCTGCTCGATCACGAGCCAGTGGTCGTTGTGGCCGCGCACCGCGGGCACCGGCACCACCCCGGGCTCGGTGATCCACTCCAGCGACTTGGCCTCGGCCAGCACCGCGGAGACCTGCGAGTGCCGTTTGGCCACCACCAGATCGCCGTCGGCCAGTTCGACCTCGTACACCGAGCCGCCCAGCCGGTGCGCCGAGGTCGCCTCGACCCCGGTCAGCTCGGTCACCGCCTCAAGCGCCGCGGAGCTCATCGCGCACCCATTCGATCAGGCCGGGTGTCGCCGCTTCGATCATCGCCAGGACGATCCGGAAACCGTCGTTTCCGCCGTAGTAGGGATCGGGGACGTCCAGATCGCCGGTCGCGGCCGGGTCGAACGAGCGGAACAGGCGGATCTTCGACGGGTCGTCGACGAGCCCGCGCAGTTCGCGGACGTGCCCGGAATCCATCGCCAGCAGCAGGTCCGCGCCCAGGTGCTCCTCGCCCACCTGGGCGGCGACGTGCGCGGTCGGGTAACCGTGGTCGAGCAGGACCTTCTGCGCCCTGCTGTCCGCGGCGTCACCGACGTGCCAGCTCCCGGTGCCCGCGCTGGTGATCCTGACGTCGTCCGCAAGGCCCTCCCGGCGTAGGTGTTCCCGCACGACGAGGGCGGCCATCGGCGACCGGCAGATGTTCCCGGTACAGACAAAGCTGAGGTGCACGACGGCCAACCCTACCGATGTCTTTAGAATCTTCGCGATGACCAGCGAAGATCTCCGCCATCACGGCGACAGGGACACGGCGCCTGGCATGGTGGACTTCGCGGTCAACGTGTGGCTGCCGGCCCCGCCACGCTGGTTGCGCGACAGGCTCGCGGCCGCGCTCGACAGGCTCGCCACGTACCCGTCCGAAGCCGACGACCTCGCCGCGCGGGAAGCCGTGGCCCAGCGGCACGGGCGTTCACCGGACGAAGTCATGGTGCTCAACGGTTCCGCCGAAGGGTTCGCGTTGCTGCCGAACCTGCGGCCCAGGCTCGCCGCGGTCGTGCACCCGTCGTTCACGGAACCCGAAGCCGCCCTGCGCACCGCGGGGATTCCGGTCCACCGCGTCATGCTCGACGGTGACTACGCCCTGCGTCCCGGACTCGTGCCGGACGAGGCCGACATGGTCGTGATCGGCAACCCGACGAACCCGACGTCGGTGACGCACCCCGCCGCCGTGATCAGGGCACTGGCCAGGCCCGGCCGGCTGGTCGTGGTGGACGAGGCGTTCATGGACGCCGTCCCGGGCGAACCGGAGTCCCTCACGGGTGATCCGGATGTGCTGGTGTTCCGCAGCCTCACCAAGACATGGGCGCTGGCGGGCCTGCGCGCCGGTTACGTGCTCGGCAGTCCGGAGACGCTCGCCCGGCTGGCGATCGATCGTCCTCAGTGGCCGGTAGGGACGCTCGTGCTCGAAGCGGTCACGGCGTGCTGCTCGCCTGCCGCGATCGCCGAGGCGGAGGACACCGCGCGAACGGTGATCGAGTACCGGGCCGAGTTCGTGGCCGCGCTGCGGGACGCCGGGATCGAGGTCGTCGCCGAGCCGACCGCGCCGTTCGTGCTCGTCCGGGTCCCGGAGGGGACACGTGTGCGTGAGACGTTGCGGGACAAGAAGTTCGCCGTACGCCGTGGTGAGACGTTTCCCGGGCTGTCGGCCGACCACATCCGGCTCGCGGTCCGCCCGCCCGACCAGACGGCACGATTGCTGGCAGCATGGCCGATGGAGGTTCCGACGTGATCACAGTGGGCCAAGTCGTCGCCGCGCTGGAGACCGCCTACCCGCCTGACCTGGCCGAACCGTGGGACGCGGTCGGTCTGGTCTGCGGTGATCCCGCCGAGGCGGCCCGGCGCGTGCTGTTCTGCGTCGATCCGGTCGAATCCACTGTGGATGAGGCGGCCGAGATCGGCGCGGACCTCATCGTGGCGCACCACCCGCTGCTGCTGCGGGGCGTGCACGGAGTTGCGGCGAACACGCCGAAGGGTGGCCTCGTGCACAGGCTGATCCGTGCTGGGATCGCTCTGTACTGCGCGCATACCAACGCGGACTCCGCGTTCCCTGGAGTGTCGGACGCGCTGGCCGCCGCGATCGGGCTGTCGGTCAGCGCGCCGCTGAGCCCGAAGGAGCCGCCGCTCGGCCTCGGCCGGATCGGCGCCCTGCCGGAACCCGAAACCCTGGAGACGTTCGTCCAGCGCGTCGCCGACGCGCTGCCGGAGACCGCGTGGGGCGTGCGCGCCGCCGGTGACCCGAAGCGTCTGATTAGGACGGTCGCGGTCTGCGGCGGCTCGGGTGACTCGCTGCTCGCCGAGGCCACGGCCGCCGGGGTGGACGCGTACGTGACCGCTGACCTGCGGCACCACGTGACCGGCGAGCACATCGACTCGGCGCCGGACGCGCCCGCGCTGGTGGACGTCTCGCACTGGGCCAGCGAGTGGCCGTGGTGCGACCAGGCGGCGGGCGTCGTGCGCGCCGCCTTCGGGGGTAACGTCGAGACTCACACATCGATCCGCCGCACCGATCCCTGGACCCTCCGGGCGGCCAGAACGGGGAGGACCGCACGTTGAAAGCCGACCCAGCCGTGCAACGCCGGCTGTTGGACCTCGCCGAGGTGGACGCCGAACTGGCGCGTCTGGACTACCGCAGGCGGACCCTGCCGGAGGTCGCCGAGATCGCCGAGGCCGAGAAGGCCGCGCGGGCCAAGAAGGACGCGCAGGTGGCCGTGGCCACGCAGCTCGGTGACCTCGACCGTGAGGTCACCCGGCAGGAGAAGGAGATCGACCAGGTCCGGGCCCGGGTCGAGCGGGACGACAAGCTGCTGCAGGGCGGCACGGTCGCGGCCAAGCAGATGACCGACCTGGAGCACGAGATCGACACGCTGCACCGCAGGCAGGCCGCCCTGGAGGACGACCTGCTCGAACTGATGGAGCGGCGTGAGGCGTTGCAGATGGACGCCCAGCACGCCGAGGCGGAGCTGGCCAAGGCCGAGGCGGCGGTGGCGGACGCGACCACCAGGCGCGACGAGGCCTTCGCCGACCTCGAAACGCAGGAAGCCCGGGCCAAGGCGACCCGCAACGCCATGCTCCCGGCGTTCCCGGAGCCGCTGTTGGCGCTGTACAACCGCGTGCGCGAGCAGAAGGGCACCGGTGCTGCGCTGCTGCGCTCCCGCCGGTGCGGCGCCTGCCGTCTCGAACTCGACCGCGTGGTGATCTCGCAGATCAAGGCCGCCGCCGCGGACGACGTGGTGCGGTGCGAGGAATGCGGCGCGGTCCTGGTCCGGACGGCGGAGTCCGGCCTGTGAAGGTTGTCCTCGAGGCCGACGGCGGGTCCAGGGGCAACCCCGGTCCCGCCGGGTACGGCGCCGTAATCCGGGACGCCGCGACCGGTGAGCTGCTCGCCGAGCGGTCCTCGGGGATCGGCGTCGCCACCAACAACGTCGCCGAGTACAGCGGCCTGCTCGCCGGTCTGCGGGCCGCCGCCGAGCTGGGCGCCGACGAGGTCCAGGTGCGGATGGACTCCAAGCTCGTGGTCGAGCAGATGTCCGGCCGCTGGCAGGTCAAGCACCCGGCCCTGCAGCCGTTCGCGGCCGAGGCCCGGACGCTGGTCAAGGAGTTCGCCAGGGTCACGTTCGACTGGATTCCGCGCGAGCGCAACAAGGAGGCCGACCGGCTGGCCAACGAGGCGATGGACGACCAGGCGGCCGGGCCGGCGCGGAAGTCCACCCCGGCCAGGTGGACCGGCGCGCAGGGCTCGCCGACCCGGATCTTGTTGCTGCGGCACGGCCAGACACCCCTCTCCGTCGAACGCCGGTACTCCGGCCGTGGCGAGCCGCCACTGACACCGTTGGGGGAGAAGCAAGCCCTTGCCGCGGCGGCTCGGCTGGCCGCGATGAGCACCGTGGACGCGACGACGCCGATCATCTCGTCGCCGCTGGGCCGGGCCAGGCAGACCGCGCGGGCCGTCGCCGACGCCACGGGCGGTTCTGTCGACGTCCACAATGGCCTGACCGAGACGGACTTCGGGGCCTGGGAAGGCCTGACGTTCGCCGAGGCGGCCGCCCGGGATCCCGAGCTGCACAGCCGTTGGCTGGCCGACACGTCAGTGCCGCCGCCCGGCGGGGAAAGCTTCGACGAGGTGCATCGCCGCGTCCGCAAGACGCGTGACGAGCTCGTCGCGACGCACGGCGGCAAGACCATCGTGGTGGTCAGTCACGTCACGCCGATCAAATCGTTGCTGCGGATGGGGCTGGACGCCGGGCCCGCGCTGCTGTTCCGGCTGCACCTCGACCTGGCCTCGTTGTCCATTGTGGAGTTCTACCCGGACGGCAACGCGTCCGTGCGGCTGGTCAACGATATTTCGCACCATCCCACGGCGTGACGTATCCGTCGGGCCGCACCAGAATCGGCTCGACGACCGGCTCGGCGGGCCGCACCACGTCGATGTGGTCGGGAGTTTCCAGCGCTTCGTTCGCGATGAGCACAAAACGGCCGCCGCGCAAGGCTTCGAACAAGCGGCCTTCGGCGAGCTGGATGTCGCCGATGCGCTTCTTGCCGCCGTAGTGGATGTCGATCCCCGAGATCTGGCCCGCTGCCTTCCGCGCGAGGGCGGTCCGGTGCAGCAGGAAACCACCGAGCACGCCGCGAATCCGCTGACCGGCGCGTGACTTGATCATCGCGAGCCGGATGATCGCCCCACTGCTGCGGAGCACGGCCCGGCCGACGGGATGCCGTTCTTCCTGATACGTGTCAAGGAGTTCCGGTCCGGCGTGCCCGTTGAGCACGGCGGCCAGCTTCCACCCGAGGTTGGCGGCGTCCTGGAGGCCCGTGTTCATGCCCTGGCCGCCCGCCGGGGAATGGCAGTGCGCCGCGTCCCCGGCGAGGAACACCCTGTCGACGCGGTATCGCGGGACCTGCCGCTCATCACTGTGGAACCGCGACATCCACCGTGGATCGTGCATGCCCATGTCGGCGCCGAGGGCGCGCCGGGTGACCTCGCGGATCTCGTCGAGCTCCAACGGTGCCTTGTCGTCGACCTGGTTGCGGCGGTCCCACGCGAACACGCGGTAGTAGCCGTCCCCGAACGGCGCGACGAACGCGAACCCGTCGCCGACCGCGTTGACCGCCAGCACGTCCTGCGGCGGCGTGCTGAGCCTGACGTCCGCGAGCATGATCGACTTCAGCACCGATCTGCCGGGATACGGCTGGCCGATCAGCTCGCGAACGGTGCTGTGCACGCCGTCCGTGCCGACCACGTACTTGGCCTCCCAGGTCCGGGTGGTGCTCCGCACGGTCACCTTGTCGGCGGTCTGGCTGAGGCCGAGCACCTCCTCGCCGTGCTCGATCCTGACTCCGAGCCGCTCGGCGCGGTCGCGCAGGACCTTCTCGACCTCGTACTGCGGCGTGATGAGCAGGTAGTTGAACTTTGTCGGCAGGATGCCCAGGTCGAGGTGCACCTTGTCGAACAGGCGCAGCCTGTGCACCTGCTGGCCGGGCAGGGCCAGTCCGCGGATGTCGAGTTGCTCCAGCGTCCGGGCGTGCACACCGAAAGCCCTGGTCGTGTTCGGCGCCTCGTGGGCACGGCGCTCGAGGATCGTGACGCTCCGGCCGGCCTCGGCTAGGTCGCCCGCGAGCAGCAACCCGGTCGGCCCGGCTCCGGCGATCAGCACGTCCATGGTCGTCCTCCCTAGGTCAACACTTGTTGACTTGGACGGTAGTCCCGGGGTTTCTTGGATGTCAACAGGTGTTGGCCTACACTTGTTGACATGGCACGCAGATCGGACGCGACCCGGGAAGCGATCCTCAACGCCGCCCGCGAACGCTTCGCCTCGGACGGCTACGAACGCGCGACCATCCGCGCGATCGCGGCGGACGCGGGCATCGACCCGGCGATGGTGATGCGCTACTACGGCAACAAGGAGAAACTCTTCGCCGCCGCGGCCGAGTTCGACCTGCGCCTGCCGGACCTGTCCGAGGTGCCGCCCGGCGAGATCGGCGCGACCCTGGCCCGGCACGTGATCACCCGCTGGGAGCACGACGAGACGCTGATGGCCCTGCTCAGAGCGGCGGTCACGAACGAAGTCGCGGCCGAGCGGATGCGCACGATCTTCGCGGCACAACTGGGCCCGCAAGTGCTGAAGATCAATCCGAGCCGGGCTCCGGCCCGCGCGGGCATGATCGCCACTCAGGTCCTCGGTTTTGTCCTGTGCCGCTACGTGGTGAAACTCCCGCCCGTGGTGGACCTGGAGCCGGACGAGGTCGTGCACTGGCTCGGCCCGACCCTGCAGCGCTACCTCACCGAGCCGGTGTGATGCGGCTGGAGGACCACGAGGGTGCCCGGGGGAGGCGGACGAGCCGGCTTGTAAGCCGGATTCTGTACCCGGGAGACCCGGGTGGCGGCCATCCATCTGGGCCTGCCGTCGCCGACAGGCTCGTGCGGCCTACCCGCAGGCTCGGGCGGGCAGCCCTCGAACGCCTGCGCGGACGCCCGTGGGCGTCCTTTTGGCCTTGCTCCGGGTGGGGTTTACCTAGCCACCCCGGTCACCCGGGGTGCTGGTGGTCTCTTACACCACCGTTTCACCCTTACCTCGGCCCTTCCAGGCCAAGGCGGTCTGCTTTCTGTGGCACTGTCCCGCGAGTCACCTCGGGTTGCCGCTAGCAACCACCCTGCCCTGTGGAGTCCGGACTTTCCTCGACACACCGGAATGTGCCGCGGCCGCCCCGCCGACTCATCCGCCCACAAAGCGTATCTCACGGTGCGGAACTGGTTGCTCCTGTGTTGGCAACAGGGCTTTACTCGGCGGCGTCAGACGGTCACCGACCGGGAGCGATGATGTCCACAAGCGACGAACTGTTCACCGCTGGGAGGTGACGGCCATGGCCACGATCCTGATCGTGTCAGGCAGTCCGTCACCACAGGCGCCGACCGCCGTGCTGCTCCGGCGCGTGTCCGACGTGTTGACCGGCCTGGGCCACGAGGTGCATTTGCTCGTTGTGCGCGACCTGCCGACGGTCGCGTTGCTCAGCGCGGACCTGCTTGATCCGACGATCAGGAACGTGATGGACCTGGTCGACCGGGCGGACGGGGTGGTGGTCGCCAGCCCGGTGTACCGCGCCGCGTACAGCGGTCTGGTGCAGTCCTTGCTGAACCTGCTTGCCAGGACCGCGTTGAGCGGCAAGGTCGTGCTGCCGTTGGCCAACGGCGGCAGCCAGGGTCACCTGGTCGCGCTCGACTACGCGTTGCGGCCCTTGCTGATCGCACGCGGCGCCACCGACGTGGTGCCTGGCCATTTCGTGTTGGACGCGGACGTCCACGACGAAGTCGCCACAACGGTTTCCGGCGGCCTCGACGCGGCGGTGCGGCGGTTCGCCAACGCGGTCGCCGAACGGCCGGGCCTCGCTACTGCTTCATGATGGCGACGAACGCGGCCAGCGACTCCTCGAACGGCGCCGCGTCGGAGTACCACTTGGTCTCGTGCTCCAGCACGATCGGGCCGGTGAAACCCCTGGCGGCGTCCAGGGTCTCCCTGATCGGAACCGTGCCGGTGCCGGGCACCATCGGCCGCCGGTCGGTGGCCGACGCCGCGTCCTTGAGCTGAAGCTCACCCAGCCACGGAAGCAAAGCCTCGGCCGCCTCGGCGGGGGTCTCGCCCGCGCGCCACGTGTGCATGACGTCCCAGATCGCGCCGACGCCGTGGGCGCCCGACTGCGCCAGCACGCCCGCGATCTCCTTGCCTCGCAACAAAAGGTCGTGGGTCTCGACGAGCAACGTGACGCCTTCGGCGATCTCGGCCGCCTGGGCGAGCCGCTCGGCGGCCAGTTCGACCGAGGTCCCGGGCGAGCGGCCAGGGAAGATGCGGATCGCGGGCACGTCGAGGTCGTGCGCCAGCTCGACGTGGTCGGCCAGGATCGAGATGTCGTCGTCACACAGGCGGTAGTACGACGCGAGAGCGTTGATCCGCAGCCCGGCCAACGCTTCGAGGGCCGCGTCCCGTTCCACCTTGGACAGGCCGACGTGCACCGGTTCGTCGGCGGCACATCGCAACTCGACCAGCCCGATGCCGTACTTGCGGGCCAGTGCGGCGACATCGGCCAAAGGCAGGCCGGGGCACCCGAGCGTCGAGAAACCAAGCATGCCGCTCACCTTACGACCGTGACCTGCCCACCTAGCCCCCTCGTGAGTGTTTATCAGGGTTAGAACACCGCTAAACGCTCACGAGTGACTGAAAGGTCACTCTTGACATGTGACTAAAAGGTCACATATGGTCTGTGCTGTGACCGAGGACGACGACAGGGTGTTCAAGGCGTTGGCCGACCGCAGCCGTCGTTTCCTGCTCGACCTGCTGTTCCACCGGGACGGCAGGACGCTCACCGAACTGGAGTCCGAGCTGGAGATGACGCGGTTCGGCGTCATGAAGCACCTGAAAGTGCTCGAGGAAGCCGGTCTTGTGGTCACGCGCCGGTCGGGACGGGAGAAGCTGCACTTCCTCAACGCCGTCCCGATCCGGTTGATCCACGACCGGTGGATCGACAAGTACACGTTGCAGCAGGTCGCCGCGCTGGCCGACCTCAAAGCTGAACTGGAGAGACCGATGACGACCACCAAGACCGTGCAGGTGAACCGGGTCTACATCAAGGCGTCCGCGCAGGCCATCTGGGACGCGATCACCAAGCCCGAATGGACCGTCAAGTACGGCTACCAGGCACCGGTCGAGTACGACCTGCGCGTCGGCGGTGCTTATCGGGGCCTGGCCAGTGACGCCATGAAGGAGTTCGGGGCGCCCGACGTCGTCATCGACGGCGAGGTCCTCGAAGTCGATCCACCGCACAAGCTCGTGCAGACGTGGCGGATGCTTCCTGTCGGCGAGCAGGCCACCACGTTGACCTACGAGATCTCGGAGAAGGGGAACGGGGTCTGCTGTCTGACCGTCACCCATGACGTCACGGGTGCTCCGCAGACCGCCGCGCAGTGTGCGGGCACGATCGAGGGTGCCGGCGGTGGCTGGGCCGAGGTCCTGTCCGACCTCAAGTCGCTGCTGGAGACCGGGAAGTCGGTGTACGCGTGATGAAGCGCTTAGTCATCGCCGCCGTCGCGGGCCTGATCGCCGTGGCCGCGCCCGCCACGGCGGCGCCACAGAACCGTGTTTACGAGACCGCGAACCACCGTGTCGAGGTTCCGGCGAACTGGAACGGCACACTTCTGCTCTACAGCCACGGTTACTACCCCGAGCCGCCCTACCCGCTCACCACCATGCTGGCGAACCGGGAGTTCGACACGCCGGAATGGTTGTTGCGTAACGGCTTCGCGTTGGCCGCGTCGGAGTTCGAAGGCCGGTACGGCTACACAATCGAACCCGCGCTACGCGACCAGATGGCGCTGCTCGACTGGTTCGAGAAGAACGTCGGCAAGCCGCGCCGGACCATCGCGACCGGCAGTTCGATGGGCGGCGGCATCGCCGCGCTGCTCGCCGAACGCAACCCGCACCGGTTCGACGGCGTGCTGGCGATGTGCTCCGAGTTCGACGCGCAGGGTTCGTGGAACACCGCCTTGGACATCACCTTCGTGGTCAAGACTCTGCTGGCCGACGGCCAGGACATCGACCTGGTGAAGGCCAAGGACCCGCAAGGCAGCACGCAGGCCTTGCTGGACGCTGTCACCGATGCCCGCGACGACGACGCCGGTCGGGCACGGATCGCCCTCGCCGCGGCGCTGGGCAACATCCCCGGCTGGTACAGCGCGCACGACCCGCAGCCCGCGGACCAGCTCAACGACCAGGCCGACTGGATCTACTGGGCCTACATCTCCGGCATGGGGCCGGGTAAGGGACGGCAGGACCTCGAACGCCGAGCGGGCGGCAACCCGTCGTTCAACATCGGCGTCGACTACCGTCGCCAGCTCGGCAGGTCCTCGCTGTCCGACGAGGTCAGGAAGGCCTATGCCAAGGCCGGTCTGAACCTCGGCGAAGACCTGGACAAGCTGGCGAAGGCGCCCCGGATCGCGCCGGATCCCCGTGCGGTGGCGTACATGTACCGCAACGGCGTCGCGAGTGGACGGCTGACGGTTCCCATCGTGACACTGCACAGCACCCGTGACGGCGGCGCGGTGTCCGACCAGGTTCGTTGGTACGGTCAGGAGATCGGCCGTCCCGGCCAAATGCGACAGCTGTACGTGGAGCGAGGCGGTCACTGCGCGTTCAGCGCGGCCGAGGAGCTGACGGCACTGAAAACGTTGCTGCACAAGCTCGACACCGGTCACTGGCCGGACACCAGCCCGGCGAAGTTGAACGCCGCGGCGACCGGTTACGGCGACACGTACCAGAACGTGTTCAGTCTGGTGACCTTCACCGACAAACAGATGCCTGCCGCGTTCACCCGGTTCACGCCGCCGCAGTTCCTGCGGCCGTCACATTAGGCGTGACCGCCGACGGTGACCGCGCCAAGCGTCAAAGCCGGTGTGGCGCCGACGATCTCGCCAACGCGCTGAGCCTGCTCGTCAAGCTCGGCGCGTTGGCGTTTGCCCAGCTTCAGCAGCGTCTCGACCGTGATGGCGAGTTTTCGGCCGGATTTGCGTTGGTGCCACAGCCCGGCGACGGCGCCGTTCACGACCAGGTACTGGAAGTTCTGCGGCAGCACCCGTTCCGAGGCCTTGCCCGGGTACAACAGCGCGGGTGGTTGGTTGCCCACGCGATACGCGTAACCGTCGAAGTAAGGCAGCAACCGTACGCATTCGACGGGCTCCGGTACCGCGGTGTCGCCCGCGAGGATCCAGGCGGTCTCGCCTTCCACGTCGACCTGTTCGAGATCGACCGACGCGAACACCTCGGTCGCCCATTTGACCGGCGCACTCAGCCAGTGTGCAAACCGTTGCGGCGTCGACGGTCCGTAAGCACGCAGGTAACTCCGCACGACGTGCGGCAGCGACTCGTGCGCCGGAGCCGGTGTGACGCCTGGGTTGGTGTACGTGACCTTGCGGCCGCGGTTGGCGCCGAAACACAGCACACCCCGGATGCCCGCCAGATGCGTCACCGTCCGCCAACGCGGCCACAAGTCCTGGAACGCGGGCATGACTCGGTCGACGGCCCATGGCCCGACCGATTCGGCCAGCGCCGCGGTCAGCTCGTCGATGGTCAACTCCTTGCCGTCCAAGGCTTCGCCGATCGCCGCGAGCACCTGTTCGGTCTGCTCGCCGGTCATCCGCACGTGCTCGTCCCACGAGGTGGGACCAGGCGGGATCGCGGACAGGGCGCCGAGCCAGAGCGGCAGCTCGTCGGCAGGCAGCAGGTGCACGGTGCCGCGCGGGCCGAACGTCCTGACCAGGCCGTCCGCCCGCTGTACATCCGCCCGCGTCGCGCCGTTGATCCGCAACGCGATGCTCAGCTCGGCGGCCGAGATGACCTGCGCGTGCGTCCCGGCCATCGCGCTGACGACTTCGGCAGGGCTGGCGTCGAGCGGCGTGCTCAGCCCGTGCTGGGCGAGGCGGCGGGCACAGACATCGGTCCAGGAGAAGCGCATGGCCGAACCGTATGATCTTTTGCGGTCAAGTTCCGTCCGCAATGCGTTTCGCTTCAGTGCGCCGTGCACGCGCGGCGTCTCACATCCCGGGAGTTGCTTCCGCGAACCAGATCGACATTCATCGGCGGTATAATCGAACACATGTTCGACGTATCGATGATCTTGCGGGAACGGTTACGAACTCGTCTCGCGCCGGGGCCGATTTTCACCTGATCGAGGCCCTGAGCTGCGGTTGTGTCCTAACTGGACAGCAGTGACCTGCGCCGCTGTGTGACCGCTGGCTGGGCCGATCGGGCGATTGCCGGTCGGCTAGACTGCTACGGGCTCGTGACTTGCCGCACCAAGGGTGAACATCGGTCGATCGGGCGGGTGAACTCCGCAGGATGTTGGGCGAATTGGGTGGTCATTGCATACGACGGACGCCCGCCACCCCATCATGGGGGTGGTCATTTCGTCACCGGCCGCAGGAGGTTCGAACTGGATCCACGGTGCGTTCGTTGCCCACTACACCTCGTGAAGCCGACATGTTCTACTCGATAGGCACAGCGGGACAACGTTCCGCTTCGCTCGTCGCAATTGGGAGTTCGAGATGATGGCCACGGCCCTGATCACCCTCGCTCAAGGCCAGCCGGGCCTGGGTACAGGCGGGGTTCGCGAATGGATCCTCAACAACCTGGTGCCGTTGCTGCTCCTCGTGGTCGCGCTGCTGTTGCTCTGGCTGGGCGGCGGCAAGGGTGACAACGCGGGGGTCATGCGCAGGCTGGGCGGCGTCGTCGTCGCGCTCGCGATCATCGGCCTGGCGGTGACCACCAGTGCCGGTCAGGACATCGGCGAATGGATCGCCAGTCTGTTCCGGGCCTGATCGCGTGCGGATTCGTACGGACGACGAGGTGTACCGCGTCGACGCGGTGTGGCTCGGGCCGCCGAAGGCGACGTTTCCTTGGCGCGCCCGGTACGTGGCATGGGGCGTCGGTGTCGTCGTTTTCCTTGTCACCATGACCGTCGAGCGGTGGATGGGCATCGGGTTCGGCTTCTTCAGCACGGCCTGGGCACTGATCATCACCGTGCTGATCACCCGGTTCATCTGTTCCCGGATCAGTCACGAGCGACCCCTCGGCGCCGTGCTCACGATGTGGAGCCGGGAACTGACCGCTCCCCGTGAGGTGGGCGCCGGGCAAGGTGGTGCGGTGAGCGCCACGCGGGTAAGGGTGAACGCCCAACGGCCGCGGCCGAAGGTGAAGAAGCGTGGCCGCGTGAAGGAACACAGGCGGGAGGTCAGCGGTGTTCGCACGCCGACGCAAGTCCGGGTCTGACCGGGCAGAGCGGGAAAAGGCGAGGCAGCCGAACCCGTTCGATCCGCCGCCGCAGCGGCAGCAACGGCAACAGTTCGATCCACCCATGGCCCAGTCGCAACCCCCTGCGACGACACGGCAGCCACAGCCACCGGCGAGGCAGCAACGCGCGTTGCCGCCTGCTCCCGGCTACGAGGCGCCGCAACAGCGTCACCGGCACAGGGCCAGTGGGCACAACAACTTCATGCCTCCGCCGCCGGCCACCAAGGCCGGTCGCAAGGCGCAGGCCAAGGCCGCGGCCAAACGCAACCGCAGACTGCCCGGGGAACAGGGCATCCCGTCCTACACCCCGGAGATCTCGGCCCGCAGCATCGACGGGCACCTGCTGCGCACGGGCACGGACGTGTACGCGTGGTACCGGCTGGCGCCGCAGCGCTGGTCGTTCCGTAGCGATTCCCAACGCCAGGACCTGATCGCGGCGATCGCGGGCCAGTACGCCGAGCTGCACGGCCGGTGGATGCACCTGCGCGTGACCGCGCGGCCGTATCCGATCCGGATGTGGGCCGAGGCGCACGTGCACAATGCTGTCGGTCGTTTGCCGGATGTTCCCGGCGCGTTGTCGTTCGACGATTACCTCGTGGGCGAACAACAGCAGCTGATGGGCCGGTCCATGGCTGAGAAAGAGGTCTATCTGGGCGTCCAGGTGCAGACGCGCAACATGGTGGACAGGGCGGTCGAACGGGCCGCCCCTCTGCTGCGCAAGATCTTCCCGGACGCGGTGGACGCCGAACTGGTCGCGCTGGACAGCGAGGTCGAGCACCTCGACCAGGTGCTGGCCTCGGCGGGACTGGAGGGCCGCCCGGCCACGGCCGAGGAGATGTCGTGGCTGATGCACCGGTCGTGCTCGCTGGGCCTGCCCGCGCCGCGCAACATGCCCGCCGTTCCGGGGGCCGCGTGGGAGCCGGAGGACCTGGCCAGTTTCACCGACGCGGCTGATTTCCACCAGGACCCGTACTCCCCGACGGTGACCGTCCGCGGCCGCACGGGCTCGAACGCCGGTGTGACCAGGCACGTCGCGGTGCTGACCGTCGGCCTGATGCACGGCCTGCAGATCCCGGAGCTCGACGACCCGTGGGTGCAGCGCTCCGACCGCCTGCCCGCGACGGTCGAGTGGTCCGCCCGGATCTACGTCCGGCGGCCCGAGGAAGTGCAGGGCGAGCTGGCCCGGCAGATGAACAAGGTCCGCTCGCAGGTCAAGCACTACACCGACGAGCACGGCCTGGAACCGCCGCAGTCGTTGGCGCGCCAGGCTTCCCGCGTGCTCGAGATCGACGACGAGATGACCACCGGGTTCACCGCACTGGCCACACGTGTGCGGTCGTGGTGGCGCCTGGCGGTGTCCGGGCCGACCGAGCGGGACGCGCTGCGCCTGGCCCAGCAGTTGCTGGACCTGTACAAGCCGAAGATCGCCATCGAGCACCCCGAGGCGCAGTACGCGATGGCCCGCGAGTTCATCCCCGGTGAACCGCTGGCCTCCACGGCCTACCTGCGCCGTGGTTCGGTGATGTGGGCGGCCTCGGCCGTGCCCACGGCGACCGCGGAAGTCGGTGACCGGCGGGGCATCCTGCTCGGCGAGACGTGCACGGCGACACGGCGGCCGGTCGCGTGGGACCCGTGGATGGCGCAGGAGTTGCGTGACTCCTCCGGCCTGACCGCGATGGTCGCCGGTCTCGGTGGCGGAAAGTCCTTCCTGGGCGGCGGAATCGTCTACAAGACGCTGCGCGCCGGGGCGTACTGGACGATCCTCGACCCGTCCGGGCCGCTGGCCAGGCTGTGCGAACTGCCCGAGCTGCGGCCGTACGCGCGGCCGATCAACCTGCTCAACGCGCAACCGGGCATCCTCAACCCGTACCGCGTGGTCGCCGAGCCGCTGATCGAGCACTTCATGGACGAGGACGACCCGGAACGCGCCTGGCGCCGGGAGAAAGCCCTCGCCGCGGCCACCCGGCGGCGGCTCGTGCTCGACGTGCTCACCGGGTTGCTGCCGTACGAGGTCGCGCGGTTGCCGCAGACCAGGATCGTGCTGTTGCGCGCGGTCCGGACGGTCGGTGGCCGGTTCGACGCCCACCCGGGCATGGTCTTCGAGGCGTTGCGGCGTGACGCGAGCGAGCACCACGAGCACGCGGTTGTCGTGGCGGACTTCCTTGACGAGATGCGTGAACGCATGTCGTTGCTCATCCCGGAAGACGACGCGGACCCGTACAACGAGACGCGTGACGACCGCCTGACCGTGCTCACCATGGCCGGCCTGACACTGCCGAAGGACGGCGTGGGGCGTGAGCACTGGACCGACGCCGAGTCGCTCGGTGTCGAGCTGCTCAACCTCGCGGCGTGGCTGACGCAGCGGTCGATCTACGAACGTCCCAAGGACCTGCGTAAGGGCGTCTGGATCGACGAGGCGTTCTTCCTCTCGGAGGTGCCGACCGGTCGCGTGCTGATGAACAGGTTCGCGCGTGACTCCCGTAAGTGGAACGTGCGTGTCCTGCTGTCCAGCCAGATCCCCGCGGACTTCCTGCGCATCCAGGGCTTCGTCTCGCTGCTGGACTCCGTGTTCGTGGGCAGGCTGGACGACGACGCCGCACAGGCGGACGCGTTGCGGCTGCTGAAGGTGCCGATCGGGGCGGGCTACGAGCAGGTGGTCGCCAGCCTCGGCCGCCGGCCCGTGCAACGCACCGAGCTGGAGAAGGACCGCGCGCCACGTCAGTTCATCTTCGGTGACGGCACCGGCGGTGTCGAACGCATCCGCGTCGACTTCTCCGGCCCGCACCTGGATCACTTCCGTACGGCCATGGACACGACGCCGGACGCCCTGCGCGACCCGGTCCGTGCCGCGGACGCGGCGCAGCAACACGCGCCGGAACCCGAACCGCCGCAGCCGCCGACGCGGTACGCGGACTCGGACGAGGAGTTCGAACTGGAAGCGGACTTCGAGCTGGGCCTGACCGAGGAGCCGGTGGAACAGCCGGTCGGCGGTGGGGCCCCGAAGAAGCCGGGGCAGGAAGACGCCGCATGATGACCTGGGTTGTGGTGGTGGTCGGCGTCGCGCTGTTTCTCGCAGCGCGACGCCGGCGCAGACGCGCGTGGCCGCATCCGAACAGCGGGCGGCGTAGGGCTTTTCTGACCGTCGCCACGATTCTCGGGCTCCAGCTCGTCGTTTTCGCCCCGGCCGCCATCGCGCAGGACTGCGCGGAGGCACCCAACCCCGAACGCCCGACGGCGGGCATGGTGGCCGCGCTCGACGCGCCACGCCCGTCCCACGGCACACCCGGCTCGATCTACGGCCAATACGCCTACGCGGGCCAGGTCTGGCACGTCTACGACGCCAACTGCGGGCTCGGCAAAGCGATCACCGACCCGGACTCGACGATCGGCAACTGGATGGGCAACCAGTTGTTCGACGTCGGCAAGAACTTCGTCGCGGCCACCAACGGCGTGCACTACGCGCTGGCCTACGACGAGCTGATGGGCCCGCTCGACCGCGCGATCGACGGCGCGACCAAGCTGTTCTACGACAACATCTACGTGCAGTGGTTCGGCCTGGCCGCGGTGATCCTGGCCGTGCTGCTGTTCCGCTACATCTGGCGCGGTGACCTGGCAGCGGTGTCCCGGCGCGGGTTGTGGGCGCTGGCCGCGATGTGGGTCGCCACGTCGTTCATCATCGTCGGGCCGTTGTACAAGGAGATGGAAGAACGCTTCCTGTCCAAGACAACGCAGATCCAAGCGGGCTTCCTGGCCGACAACGCGCCGGAGACCGACCTGCACGCGTTGCCCGAGGCACTGCACGACCGGGTCGTCTACCGCAACTGGCTGCGCGGCGAGTTCGGCAGCGAGGACGCCCCCGAGGCCAAGCAGTTCGGCCAGGAACTGCTGGCGGCGCAGGCGTGGACGAAGTTCGACTCGACCGACACGGTCGACCAGGCCGCCCTCGAACAGAAAAAGGCCAAGTACAAGGAGATCGCCACCAAGCTCGGTCCGACGAAGGGGTACTTCGCGGGCACCGACGGCAGCCGGACCGGCGCCGGATTCCTGGCCCTGTTCCAGGGAATCGTGTACTCGCTGTTCCAGTTGTTCGCCAAGCTGGGCATCCTGCTCGCCCAGGTGCTGCTGCGGATCTTCCTGCTGGCCACGCCGCTGATCGGGTTGATCGCGATCCTGTACCACGACCTGCTGCGCAAGGTCGCCCGCGCGGCCGCCGCGGTCGTGCTGAACGTGCTGGTGCTCGCCGCGCTGGCCGGTATGCACGTGCTGCTGCTGAACGCGATCTTCAACGCGGGCGACAGCCTGCCGACGATCGCGATGATGGCGTTGGCCGCGTTGATCACGGTGATCTTCTTTGTCATAGGCAGGCCTGTGCGCCGGATGTGGCAGATGGTCGAGCTGTCCGTCGGCGCGGTGGGCGGAGCCATGCCGTCCGCGGGACCGGGGCTGTTCTCCCGTTTCCGCCGCAAGGGCAACGAACGCACGCCACAGGACGAGTTCTGGGACAACGTCCGCGACGGCGAGCACGACGACGAGCCCGTGGTCCGTCGCGACGGCCGTCGCCCGCGCCCCGAGGCCACGAATCCCGTCGCCGCGAGTGCGGAACGGATGGACCGCGGCGCTCCGACCGGCGGCTTCGGCCCTCCGGCGATCGGTGCGTCGGCCGCGGCCGTGCTCGGCTCCAGCGGCGACGACCGCGGTTTACCCGCGGCACGCGGACCCGCGGGCGCTTTGCCGCCCGCACAGGGAAGGAGCCGGATCGTCGACACGGCCCCGGTCGCGGACCGCGGCTGGGACCGGGCGGACGACTCCGTGATCGTGCCGTCCCGGGTGATCGCGCCACGGCAACGGGACGACGTCGCGGTGTACGAGCCGCCGGCGGTCGTCTCACCGAGGCCCGCCGAGACCGAGATGGTCGCCGGCCGGCCGGTGCACGTGATCTACCGGCCGTCGCGCGGCCTGGAAGTGCGTGACAACACACCACCCCGTCGGCCACTACCCATGCGGGACGGCCCGCGCGAGACCGATGCGTACATAAGGTGAGAGGAGGAGTCAGATGCCCATCCGGACGAACCGTGGCCGTGCGGCGGTTTATCGCAAGTTATGGGGATGGCCGCTCCGCTCTCCCCGGCACCTGGTCGTGGTCGGCCTGTTCGTGCTGGCCATCGTGTTGTTCGTGGCGTACGTCCTGCCCAGGATGACCGGCGGGCAGCAGTCCGCGCAGAACACCGCGGCCAGCGCGTCCGCCACGCCTGGGGCCACAACCGCGTCCCCGAGGCCGACGCAGGGCGCGCCCGGTGTCATCCCGCCCGCCGCGCAGGGCGGCGGTGGCCAGCCCTCGCAGTCGTTGACCGAGACGCGGCAGCCGGTGTCGGAGAACAAAACCCCCGCCAAGGCCGAGAAACCGGCGCTGGACACGGCTTTGCTGTGGGCGCAGGCGTTCTGCAACCACCCGGACAACGCCAAGCCGGAGGACTGGCTGAACACCTTGAAGCCGTACACCACCGACGAGTACTTCGGCGCCGTCCTGGCCAAGGTGGACCCGAAGTCGGTGCCGCAGACCAAGGTCCGCGGCGGTCCGGTCGCCACGGCCGACTCGTACACCAGCTCGGTCACCGTGGACATCCCCACTGATGCCAAGTCACTACGACTGACACTGATCAAGACCGACGCGGGCTGGCGCGTCAACGAGCACACCGAGGTGGACTAGCCATGCGCCTGGCGGTATTCCTGAGTATCGCCGCAGTGCTCGTCATCGCGGCGATTCTGACGACAGGAGCCGTCACCTCCGTTGTCTCGACCAACCAGAACGCCCAGAACGTCAGTCTCGCCAGCTGCAACGCCTCGATCGGGCCGATCACCGCGGCGGGCTCCGGCGGCCAGATGGACGCCAGCAGGCTCACCGAGGAGCAGCGCGGCACGGTGACGCTGATCATCGCGATCGGCAAGGAGCGCAAACTGCCGCCGCTGGCGTGGCAGATCGCCATCCAGGCCGGGATGACCGAGTCCGGCCTGCGCAACCTGAACTACGGCGACCGGGACTCGCTGGGCATCTTCCAGATGCGCCCGTCCATGGGCTGGGGCAGTGTCCAGCAGGTCACCGACCCGACGTACGCCGTGCACAAGTTCTACGACGTGCTCGAGAAGGTGCCGAACTGGAAGGAACAGCGGCCCGGCGACTCCGCGCAGGACGTCGAACGCTCCGCGTTCCCCGACCGGTACCACCGCTGGGAAGCGATGGCCGCGCACCTGATCAGCTCGGTCGGCGAGGTCGTCGACCCGACCGGGTGCGGCCAGGGCACCGGCGACCTGCTGCCCTCGGCCTCGGGCAACGCGGCCAAGGCGATCCAGTTCGCGTTGGCCCAGCAAGGCAAGCCGTACCTGTGGGGCGCGTCGCTCACGCGGCAGGACGCGTACGACTGTTCGAGCCTGATGAACCAGGCCTACCGTTCCGCCGGGGTCATCCTTCCGAGGGTTTCCCGCGACCAGTACCGGGCCGGCGCGCACCTGCCCGTCGAGCAGGCGCAGCCCGGTGACCTGCTGTTCTGGGCCTACGACACCGGCAACCCGACCACGATTCACCACGTGGCGATGTACCTCGGTGACGGGAAGATCGTGGAGGCCCAGCAGACCGGGGTGCCGGTGCACATCCGGCCGGTGAGCTTCACCGAGCGTGGGCTGGTGCGCCAAGCCGTGCGGCCGGGAGTATGAGGAGAGCCATGTACCAGGACCAACCCCCAGTCCCGCGCTCGGGCACACCGTTGCGGGACTACCTTTCGAGCGGTCCGTTGCCCGCCGTGGTCGACGGGTACGCGGTGCTGCCCAGATCCCTGGCCGAAGGCATGCCGCTGGTCTGGCAGCAGCAGATGACGCAGCTGCTGGCCGAGTTCCACCAGGCCTTCAGCCACCTGTCGTGGCCGGTCTACCGCGTGGTGCCGTCCCGCTACGAGGTCGTCGCCGACCTCGACGAAGAGCAGTTGGCGGAGGTCGGCTGCATAGTGGAGATCGACGGGGACGGCGAACTGGTCTACCGGGAGAGGAGTGGCAAGCGGATCGCCGACCCGGAGAACACCAAAGTGCTGGTGTCCTGCCTCGACCCGATCCCCCGTGAGCACGCGGCCGATCTCCAGGACACCCCGCCCCGCGGCTTCCCGGCCCAGGAGAACTGGAGCTCCCGATGACAACGGACCCGAATCCCGACCCAGGCTGGTACTACTGCACCAAGCACAACCGGGTCGAACACGGCCAGCAGTGCCGCGCCGTCGACCTGCTGGGCCCGTACCCCGACAAGGCGACCGCCGAGCGTGCGCTCCAGCTCGCCGCCGAGCGCACCAAGTCCGAGGACGAAGCCGACCGGCGCTGGAATGACAACTGAGTTCCTGCACCGATACCTGCGGGAGGCGCGCACCAGCGTGGTCTCGTCGCTGGACGGTCTGAGCGAGTACGACATCCGCCGTCCCCTGGTGCCCAGCGGCACGAACCTGCTCGGCCTGGTGAAGCACTTGGTCGGGATCGAGCTGGGTTACCTCGGCTCGTGTGTCGGCAGGCCCGCCTTCACCTTGCCGTGGTACGAGGACAAGTCGGTGTGGGACAACGGCGACATGTGGGCCAAGCCGGACGAGAGCCGCGAGTACCTCGTGGGGCTGTACCGGCAGGTATGGGCACACTCGGACGAGTCGATCGCTTCCTTGCCGTTGGACGCTCCGGCGTCGGTGTCGTGGTGGTCCGAGGACCGGCGCGAGACGACGTTCGGGCATCTGCTCGTGCGGGTGGTAGCGGAGACCGCGCACCACGCCGGACACTGCGACATCGTCCGTGAGCTGATCGACGGACGGTCCGGCGCGGACTACGCTGAGGACTTCTATGAGACCGTGCAGCGGGCGGCCGAGCAGATGAGGCCGGACGGCTCGACCTGACACGGCCTCGGTTCGCCCGGACGTCGGACCGCGATTTCGCATCCGACTCGCGCAAGTACTCACGTGTCGGGCGGAGTGCGGTTAGGGTGCCGTCATGGACACCCAGGACGGCGCCGCGCTCGACTTCGCCGGTGTCCGTGCCGAGTTTGATCTCCCCACGCAGTTCCCGGCGGCCGCTCTGGCCGAGGCCGAGCTCGCCGTCGTCGAGCGTGACCGGCTGGTCGGTGATCGGGAGGACGCGACCGACCTGCCGTTGGTCACGATCGATCCGCCGGGGTCCAAGGATCTGGACCAGGCGCTGTACGTCGAGGCGCGCGAGAACGGGTTCCGCCTGCACTACGCGATCGCTGATCTCGGCACGTTCGTCGAGCCGGGTGGAAGGCTGGACGCCGAGGTGCAGAAGCGCGGCCAGACGATCTACCTGCCTGACGGCAACGTGCCGCTGCATCCGCCGGTCCTGTCCGAGGGCGCGGCGAGCCTGCTGCCCGGCCAGGTCCGGCCGTCCGCCCTGTGGACCATCGATCTGGACAAAGAGGGCGAACCGACACAGATCCACGTCAGACGGGCGCTTGTCCGGTCGATCGCCCAGTTCGACTACGACGGCGTGCAAGCGACGATCGACGCGGGCACCCCGCACCCGTCGATCGCGGCACTGCCGGCCCTGGGGCGTTTGCGCAGGGAGCACGCGGTCCGCCGGGGCGCTGTGGAGCTCCAGCTGCCGGAGCAGGACGTCGGGACCGACGGCAACGGCGGGTGGACCCTCACCCTTCGGCCACGCAACGCCGTCGACGCGTGGAACGCCGAAATGTCCCTGCTGACCGGCATGAGCGCGGCGAAGTTGATGATCGACGCCGGGGTCGGCGTGCTGCGGACGCTGCCTGAGCCCGACGAAGGCGCCATCGAGTGGTTGCGGCGGTCAGCGCGGTCACTCGGCATTAGTTGGCCGAGGACCGACAGCGTCGCGGTGATGCTGTCGAGCCTTGACCCGCGTAGCCCTGAGTCGCTGGCGTTGTACGTCGACGCGACCAGGTTGCTGCGCGGAGCGGGGTACACGGCCTTCGACGGCCCGCTGCCCGAGTTGACCACGCACGCGGGCCTGGGAGCCGCGTACGCGCACGTCACGGCGCCGCTGAGGCGGCTCGTGGACCGGTTCGGCGCGGAGATCTGCCTCGCCGTGTGCGCCGGCAAGGACGTGCCGGACTGGGTCCGCGCCGCGCTGCCGGAGCTGCCCGCGTTGATGGGCGCGTCGGACGCGCTCGCGAGCAAAGTGGACAAAGCCTGCCTCGACCAGGCCGAGGCGTGGGTGCTGGCGGGCCGGGTCGGCCAGGAGTTCGACGCGGTCGTGCTGCGTGCCGAGGCCAACTCGGCGGAGGTGTTCATCACAGATCCCCCGGTCATCGCCAAATGCGCAGGTGAGAGCCTTCCGGAAGGTGGGCGGATCCGCGTGCGCCTGCTCGACGCGGATACCGTGAAACGAAAGGTGTCCTTCGAGAAGGTGGAGATGCAGTGACCGACGTTTCCCAACTCACAGTGGGTGTTTTCGGCGGGACCGGGCCCCAGGGCCGTGGCCTGGCCCTGCGCTGGGCCAAGGCCGGGCTCAAGGTCATCATCGGCTCGCGCAAACAGGAGCGTGCCGAGGAGACCGCCGCCGAACTGCGGTCGCTCGCGGGCGTCGGCACCGTGACCGGGCTGGACAACCTGGAGACCGCGAAGCAGGCCGACGTCGTGCTCGTCGCGGTGCCGTGGGAGGGCCACAAGGCGCTGCTGGAATCGCTGCGCGACGCGCTGACCGGCAAGATCGTGATCGACTGCGTCAACCCGCTCGGCTTCGACAAGCAGGGCCCGTACGCGCTGCCGGTCGAGGAGGGCAGCGCCGCCCAGCAAGCGCGCGTTCTGCTTCCCGAGGCACGGGTCACGGCCGCGTTCCACCACGTGTCCGCGGTGTCCCTCGAGGACCTTTCGGTGCCCTCAATGGACAGCGACGTGCTCGTTCTCGGGGACGACCGGGAGGCCACCGACATCGTGCGCGCGCTGGCCGAGACGATCCCGGGCTTCCGGGGCATCTACGGCGGCCGGCTGCGCAACGCCCACCAGGTCGAGGCGTTCACCGCGAACCTGATCGCGATCAACCGCCGCTACAAGGCCCATGCCGGTATCCGGATCACCGACGTGTGACGACCTCGGCGAACCCGTGCCGGTCACGTCACCGGCACGGGTGGTCAGCCTGGTCCCGTCCCTGACCGAGGCGATCGAGACGACCGCGCCCGGCCTGATCGCCGGGGCGACGGAGTACTGCACTCATCCGGAATCGCTCGACGTCCCCCGGGTCGGCGGCTCGAAGTACCCGGATGTGCAGGCGGTGCTGGACCTCGACCCGGACCTGGTCGTGGCCAACGCGGAAGAGAACCGCCCGCAGGACGTGGACCAGTTGCGTGCCAACGGCGTCCCGGTCTGGGTGACGTCGGCGGCCGTCACCGTGCCCGACGGCCTCCGGTCCGTCCGGCGGTTGCTGACCCAGGGGCTCGGCCTGACCGAACCGGACTGGCTGGTCGAAGCCGAAGGCCTGTGGTCGAAGTCCGTTCCGGTGCATTCGACGGCCATCATCCCGGTGTGGCGCAGACCGTGGGTCGTGGTCGGGCGGGACACGTTCGCTGGCGACGTGCTGCTGCGGCTCGGAGTGGCCAACGCGTACGCCACCCACGAGGACCGTTATCCACGTCCCCAGTTGGAAGAACTACAGGCACAGGACGTCGATCTCGTCGTGCTGCCGGACGAGCCGTACCTGTTCACCGACTCCGACGGGCCCGAGGCCTTCCCGGGAAAGCGGTACGTCCTGGTCAGCGGCCGGTACCTGACGTGGTGTGGTCCGTCGCTTGTGGACGCTCACTCGTCGCTGCTCTGACCCTTCCCGGCGAACTTGTCCGTGGCGAGCAGCAGTTGCTGGGCGATGCCGGGATCGGCGACCGCGTGCCCGGCCGTGTGGATGACGTAGCCCTCACAGCCCGGCCAGGCCCTGCCGAGTTCGTACGCCGTCACGATCGGCGTCACCATGTCGTACCGCCCGTTAACGATGACGGCCGGGATGTCCCTGAGCTTGCCGGCGTCCCGGATCAGCTGCCCTTCCTCGAGCCAGCCCCGGTTGACGAAGTAGTGCACCGCGATCCGGGCGAACGCGACGGCGAACTCCTCCTCGGTGTAGGACGTCAGCATCGAGGTCTGGGTGGAGACCGTCGCGCCCTCCCAGCGGCTCCACGCCATCGCGGCCTCGTGGCTCACTTCGGGGTCGTCGCTGAACACGAGCCGGTGGTATGCCGTCAGCGGGTCCTCGCCGTCGGGCACGAGCCGGATGAACTCGGCCCAGGCCTCAGGGAAGACGTTCCCGGCGCCGCCGCGGTACAACCAGTCCAGTTCGGACTGTCGTAACGTGAACACGCCACGCAGCACCATTTCGGTGACCCGCTCGGGATAGGTCTGTGCGTACGCCAGCGCCAGCGTCACGCCCCATGAACCGCCGAACAGCAACCACCGGTCGATCCCCAGGTGTTCGCGCAGCTGCTCCATGTCGGCGACCAGGTGCCACGTCGTGTTGGTCTTCAGGTCGTGCTCCGGCGAGCTGACGTGTGGTGTGCTCTTCCCGGAACCCCGCTGGTCGAACAGGACGATCCGGTAGCGCTCAGGATCGAAATGCCGCCGCTGGGCGGGATTAGTCCCGGCTCCGGGACCACCGTGCAGCACCACCGCGGGCTTGCCGTCCGGGTTGCCACTGACCTCCCAGTACACCTGATGCCCGTCGCCGACATCGAGCATTCCTGAGTCGTACGGGGTGATCGCTGGATAGAACGCGCGCATGCCCCACACTCTCGCACCTCACCCCTCGTGAGTGTTTATGCGTGTTAGAACACGGATAAACACTCACGAGGGGGTGGTGGGGTCAGTGGAAGGTGTGCTCGGGGCCGGGGAACTCGCGGCCACGCACCTCCGCGGCGAACTGCTGGACGGCGCCGGTCAGCACGCCCGCCATGTCGGCGTAGCGCTTGACGAACCGAGGCGCCTTGCCGGTCCGCAGGCCGGCCATGTCCTGCCAGACGAGGACCTGGGCGTCGCAGTCCGGGCCCGCGCCGATGCCGATCGTCGGCACCGTCAGCTCGTGCGTGATCCGCTTGGCGACCTCGCCGGGGACCATCTCCATCACGACCGAGAACGCGCCGGCCTCCTGGAGCGCCAGGGCGTCCGCGACCAGCGTGTCACCGGCGGACCCACGGCCCTGCACGCGGTAACCGCCGAGGTTGTGCTCGCTCTGCGGGGTGAAGCCGATGTGTCCCATCACGGGGACGCCCGCCGCGGTCAGCGCTTCGACGTGCGGCGCGAAGTGGGCACCGCCCTCCAGTTTCACGGCATGCGCGCGGCCTTCCTTCATGAAGCGGACGGCCGTCTCCAGGGCTTGCGCCGGGGAGACCTGGTACGAACCGAACGGCAGGTCGGCCACGACCAAGGCACGCCTGGTCGACCGCGTCACCGCGCGGACCAGGGGAATCAGTTCATCGACAGTCACGGGCAATGACGTGTCATAGCCGTACACGTTGTTGGACGCGGAGTCGCCGACAAGCAGTACCGGGATGCCGGCGTCGTCGAACAGAGCGGCCGTGTACATGTCGTACGCAGTGAGCATGGGCCACGGTTCGCCGCGGTCCTTCATCTCCTGCAGGTGATGGATTCGTACGCGCTTCGCTGGTGCGGGTGCGGCGCCCGATCCGTAGGGGGCTGTGAGCTCAGAAGACATCGTCGTCCACCGTCCCTTTCCTCGAGGCCCGTGTACGGGTCCCCGGGTTGACTGCGGCTCTACGTCTACGAGGGTGACAGCCTGATTCCCGGAGCGCAGGAGGGTGCGAGGAGAGTCACAGGCGTCATGCTCACCGGTCCGGCGCTGCCCGCCCGGCAGCCGCTGCGGATCCGGGCCCCGTTGAGTTTTTCCCGGGCGGCTGCTTCACTGTCTGGGAGCGCTCCCAGACCCTGCCTCAATGACGAGAGGAGCAGCCTGTGCGCCGGATTCTGCTCGCAGCCGTGGCCGCGCTGGCGTTGTCCCCGACCCATGTCGCCCTTGCCGCCGACCCGATCGGGATGACCAGCGGCTTTTACGTCGACCCGAACTCCAACCCGGCGACGTGGGTCCGCAACAACGGTTCGGACGGCCGCGCCGCGCGTATCCAGTCGTCGATCGCCAGCAAGCCGATGGCCAGGTGGTTCGGGTCGTGGAGCGGCGATATCCAGTCCGCGGTCAGCAGCTTCGTCGCCGCGGCCGACGCCGCCGACAAACTGCCGGTTCTCGTGGCGTACAACATCCCCGGCCGGGACGCGTGCGGCGGGCACTCCGGCGGCGGCGCCGGATCGCCCGAGGCGTACCGGACCTGGATCTCCGCTTTCGCCAGCGGCCTGGGCAACCGGCCCGCCGTGGTGATCCTCGAGCCCGATTCGTTGGCGGACTTCAACTGTATGGACTCCGGGAAGATCGCCACCCGCAACAGCATGATCACGTACGCGACCGAACAGTTGCGCGACAAGGGCGTCAACACCTGGGCCTACCTCGACGCGGGCAACGCGCGGTGGGTTCCGGCCGCGACCATGGCGAGTCGCCTCAACAGCGCGGGTGTCCGCAACGTTCGCGGCTTCTCGATCAACGTTTCCAACTACTACACGACATCCGAATCGGCGGCGTACGGAAACGCTGTCAACGCGTCACTTCCGGGCTACACCAAGCCGTTCGTCATTGACACCAGCCGCAACGGCAACGGGTCCAACGGCGAGTGGTGCAACCCGGCCGGCCGGCGGATCGGCACGCCCGCCCAGGTCGGCGGCGGCGCGGAAATGCTTGTGTGGGCGAAGATCCCTGGCGATTCCGACGGTTCGTGCGGGATCGGCGCGGGCATTCCCGCCGGGCAGTTCAGCCCCGATCTGGCGATCCGGTTGATCGACGGGGTCTGATGACGGCAATTCCGCCGTGGTCAGCACCAGGCACGGGCCACTACCTTGGTTGTCCTGAGAACCAGGGGAGGTGTGCTCGTGCCTGGTGCCGACTGGGAACGGCAGATCGATGCGACCGCCGCGGCGTACCGGCGGATGAGCGACCGGGTCGATCAGATCCAGGTCTCGGACACCTCGCCGGACGGGTCGGTGCGGGTCACCGTGTCGGCGTCCGGTGTGCTGACGGATCTTCGACTGCCTGACCGTGCCCTCGCCGAGGAGATCATGGCGACGCTGCGCCGGGCACAGGCCAGAATCCCGGACCTGATGCGTACGGCGATGCTCGAAACCGTTGGGCCGCAGGACCCGAACACACACCTCGTACTCGCTTCGGCCCGAGAACGCTTCCCCAGCACCGAACCGCCGTCCAAGCGCGCCGACATGGTCGTGGTCGGGGACAAGGACGACTGGGATGAGAGGCCTGTCCTGGAGGACATCGGAGGGCCCACATGAGCGAGGGATACGAAGTCGTCGGCGACGCCTTGACCGCACACGCTCGTGCGCTGACGACGTTGGCCGACGAAATCCAAGGCGCGACCAATCCTGCGCAAACCCGCCTTCCCTCCGACGCGCTGGGACAGGTCGGGCACCCCTTGACCGCGCTGGTGGATCAGCTTGTGACAGCGGGGAATCGTGCGCTGGAGTCGGGCGTACGGGCGATGATCGCGACGTCTGACGGCGTGCGGGAAAGCGCGGGGATGTTCACCCACCGGGAAAAGGAGACCGGATCGGGCTTCGGAGGCGTCGGTGTCTGACAACATCAACGCGCTTTCCGCGTCAATGCGGCCTGTCGACGCGTTGTCAGCCGCGGGCCTCGGTCAGTTGACCGGCCTGGTGGCGCCCCTGCAACAGATACTGGATCGTATGGAGGGCAACGCTTCCGGCGTGCACGCGTTCCTCGACGCATGGATGACGGTCTCGAACCGCATCACGCAGATCCAGGGACAGCTCGGACAGGCGGTGGCCCAGGGAACGGCGGACTGGCGTGGCACGTCCGCGGACCAGTACCGGGCGCGAGCCGACGGCTTCTCCCGCTCCCTGGCGGAATTCGCCTCCGCCGCGAAGGAGGCCGCCGCGGTCGTGCAACTGACCGCCGAAGTGATCGGGCAGAGCCGCTCGGCCGCGAACGACCTGATCACGGACATGATCCAGCGCCTGATCTCGTTGGTACGCCACCTGATGGCCCTGGAAGGCGGCATGACGTCGATGGTGCTCGCGCAGGCGGGCGACCTGGTCAGCACGTTCGCCAAACCGGTCGCGAACATCGAACGCCAAGCCCTGGCCGGCGTGGCGAACGCGGAGAAGCCGATCAACACCCTGATCACCACCATCGGCGCGATCACCCGCCTCTGGGACAGTTACGCGTCCGGTGGGCAGCAGCGAGGCATGCGGCCGGCGGGCCGGTCCGACCAGATCCAAACCCAGCTGAGCGCCGTCGGGAACTCGATCAAGGACCTGAGTTCCCGCAAGGCGGCCCCGGAGCAGGTGGCACGGGCGCAGGGCCGCACCCGCGGCCTGCTCGGCCACGAACTGGCGCATCCAGCGCAGCAGGGATCGGCGCCGCCACCAAAGGGCAGGTAGAACTCCCGTACGCAGGCCCGCACGACTCAAGACGGGCGTGCCCGCGACGGGACGCCGTCCTCGACCTTCGGCGGCCGCGGCAAGCCGGGCTGGCGCGTCCTGTCGGCACGGCCGCGGCATCGTCGAAGCGATCGGCGGTCGCGCGCTAGTGGCCTTCGCGCCAGCCGTTGGTGATCGGCAGGCGGCGGTCCCGGCCGAAGCCCTTCACGCTGATCTTCGTGCCGGGCGGGTACTGGCGGCGCTTGTACTCCGCCAGGTCCACCATGCGCAGCACCTTGTCGACCACTTCCGCCGCGAAGCCCTGGGCGAGCAGGTCGGAGTAGCCCTTGTCGCCTTCCACGTAGTCGTCGAGGATGTCGTCGAGCAGCTCGTAGTCGGGCAACGAGTCCGCGTCGAGCTGGCCGGGACGCAGTTCGGCCGACGGTGGTTTGGTGATCGAGTTCTCCGGGATCGGCGGGACGTCGCCCAGTTTCTCCGCTTCGGCGTTGCGCCACCGGGCCAGTTGCCACACCAGGGTCTTGGGGACGTCCTTGATCGGGGCGAATCCGCCGACGGCGTCGCCGTAGATCGTCGAGTAACCGACGGCCAGTTCGGTCTTGTTCCCGGTGGCCAGGACGAGGTGGCCGTGTTGGTTCGACAGGCCCATCAGCGTCACGCCACGGCAGCGTGCCTGCACGTTCTCCTCGGCCAGGCCGGTCAGGCCCAGTTGCTCCACGAAGACCTCGACCATCTCCCCGATCGGCTGGACCGAGTAGTGCGCGCCGATCCGCCGGGCCAGGTCGGCGGCGTCGTCCTTCGAGTGCTCGGACGAGTAGGCCGAAGGCATCGAGACGCCGTACACCGACGAGCCGCCCAACGCGTCGGCGGCCAGTGCGGCCACCACGGCGGAGTCGATGCCGCCGGACATGCCGAAGGTCACCGAGCGGAAACCGTTCTTGTGCACGTAGTCGCGCAGGCCCGTGACCAGTGCGAACCACACCTCGGCCTCTTCGGGCAGCGGTTCGGCCGCCGGCGGCATGGGCAGCGGCTGGTACTCGGGCACCGGCTCGTCCGACAGCCGGACGCGGCGGACGGCGAACTCGCCGAACTGGCCCGCTTCTCGCGACGCGCCGCCCGGCAGGGACATGTCCATCATCATCAGGTGCTCGACGAACTGCGGCGCCCTGGTCAGCAGGGCACCGTCGATCGAGACGGCCATCGAGTCGCCGTCGAACACCAGCTCGTCCTGGCCGCCGATCAGGTTCACGTACACCAGCGGCGCGCCCGCCTCGGCCGCGCGCCGGGCGACGAGCGGCAGGCGCTGGTCGTCCTTGTTCCTCTCGTACGGCGAGGCGTTGGGGGAGACCACGAGGTCGACACCGGCCTGGCCGAGTGCCGTGATCGGCCCGCCGTCCTGCCAGAGGTCCTCGCAGATGACCATGCCGATCTCGACGCCGTGCAACCGGACGATGTCCAGCGTCTGCCCGGGCTTGTAGTAGCGGCGCTCGTCGAACACGCCGTAGTTGGGCAGGTGGTGCTTGAACTGCGTCGCGACCACTTCGCCCTCGTAGAGCACCGCGGCGGCGTTTCGTGGCCCGACGTCGTCGGCATCCAGGTAACCGACGTACACCGCGACAGCGCCGCACCCGGCGTCGGCGACGCGGGTGGCCAGCTCGGTGAGAGTCCGCTTGGAGGCGGCGGTGAAGGACTCGCGGAAGGCGAGATCCTCGACGGGGTAGCCGGTCAGTGCCATCTCGGGGAAGACCACGAGATGCGCGCCCTGTTCGGCGGCCTTGCGTGTCCACTCGACGATCAGGTCGGCGTTCCCGGCCAGGTCACCGACCCGGGTGTTGACCTGAGCGGCGGCGATGCGCAGTTGAGGCATACCGCTATCCTCCCGCATGTTTTCGCCTCAGAGGCGGAAATGTGGCGCACGGATCATCGCAGATCCAGCCATGCTGCCACGGGCAACCGGCCCTCGCGAGGGTCACTTCACAAGGGTTACCAGGCGAGATGGGTCCTAACTCGCCGAGCGGACCGGTTGGCTTCCGCCAGGGCGGCGCGCCGCGACGGCAGGGCAAGGACGCGGGCAGGGCTGGCGCGCCGAAATGCTTGACGTGGCGCTACTTCCTGTGAGATCGCGCCTGCGCTGTGTGCCGGGGGCGCGCCTTCGCTTGTCGCTCGGGCGCGCCGCCTGCTCTTGCTAACGTTCCGCCTTGACCTTCTTCACGTGCGCGCGGACCTTCTTCAACGCCTGCTCGGCATCCGAGTCCCACGGGTTGTCGTAGACCATGTAGGTCCACGTCGAAGTCGGCCGCTTGAGCCCGGCTTCCTCCAGCTCGGCGCCGTTCTCGCCGATCTTCACCGTGTCGAACGAGGCGATCGCCGTCTCGTGCGCCTCGGGGACGATCTGGTTGAAGGCGGGCACCACCGCGCGGTGGAACTCGTCGATCGGGGTTTCCTTGGCCAGGGCACGCAGGTGCACGGTTTCGCGCACGTCCGACGTGTAGCCGAGGTGGTCGACCCAGCGGCGGTCCAGGTGGTACAGCAGGATCTGACGGGCCGCCTCGGCCACGATCTCGGCGCCGAGCTCCTCGACCAGCTCCTTGTGCCGCTCGGGCGCGTGCTTCTCGAAGAGAGTGTCCGCGACGTCGCTGTGCAGGATCTTGTCGCGGTGCTCCATGATGATGTCGCGCTGCTGCTCGATCAGGCGGGTGTAGCGCCAGGTGTTGCGGTGGATCTCCAGCTCGACGCCCTCGGCGACACGCTGGGCGTGGGCCACGAAGGCGCGGGCCGTCTTGTCCTTGATCAGGCCGTCCTCGCCCGGCGGTTCCTTCAGCACGTGCAGCTGGACCTCGGGCGCGTACTGGGCTAGCTGCTCGTCCTCCATGCTGGAGAAGAACACCGATCCACCCGGGTCGCCCTGACGGCCCGCGCGCCCGCGCAGCTGGTCGTCCAGGCGGGATGACGGGTAGTGGCCTGTGCCGATGACGTACAGGCCGCCGAGTTCCGCGACCTTGTCGTGGTCGGCCTCGTCATGGCCGCCGAGGCGGATGTCGGTACCGCGACCGGCCATCTGGGTCGACACCGTGATCGCGTTGTACGCACCTGCCTCGGCGACGATCGCGGCTTCCTCGGCGTCGTTCTTGGCGTTGAGGACCACGCAGGCCAGGTCGTTCTCGGACAGCCGCTTGGCGATGCGCTCCGACTCCGCCACGTCCAGGGTGCCGACCAGGATCGGCCGTCCCGTCTCGTGGGTGGCGACGATCTCCTTGATCAGCGCGTCTTCCTTGGCCTCCTCCGTGGTGTAGAGCCTGGTCAGCTCGTCCTCACGGATGCAGGGCTTGTTCGGCGCGATGACCGCGACTTCCAGCTTGTAGAACTCGCGCAGCTGCTCGGCGACCGCGACCGCGGTCCCCGTCATCCCCGCGACCTTGGGGTAGCGGGCGATCAGGGCCTGCACGGTGATCGAGTCGAGCACCTCGCCGCTCTCGGTCGCCGCGACGGCCTCCTTCGCCTCCACAGCCGCCTGCAGCCCATCCGGCCAGCGCTGTAGCGCGGCGATCCGGCCACGGGAGGTGTTGATCAGCTGGACCTTGTTGTCCCGGACGATGTAGTCGACGTCCCGTTCGAGCAGCGCGTGCGCGTGCAGGGCGACGTTCACGGCCGCGAGGTACGGGCTGTCCTCGGCGTACAGGTCGACGCCACCGAGCGCCTTCTCCACAGCCTTGGCCCCGGACGGGGTCAGCCACGCGTTGCGGCCGTCCTCGTCCTCCTCGTAGTGCACGCCCGCGCGCAGGCGGCGGACGATCTCGGCCATGTCGGCGTCGCGCTCGACGCCCTCGGCCGAGCCCGCCATCACCAGCGGGACCTTGGCCTCGTCGACCAGGACCGAGTCGGCCTCGTCGACCAGGGCGACCGCGGCCGGGTTGGGGACCTGGACCTGGTCCTCGGCCTTGGTGACGAGCCGGTCGCGCAGCAGGTCGAAGCCGATCTCGCTGACCGAGCCGTAGCAGACCTCGGAGGCGTACGCCTCGCGCCGGTGCTCGGCCGACACCTTCTCGCCGACGTACCCGACCGAAACGCCGAGCAGTTCGTACACCGGCCGCATCCACTCCGCGTCACGTTTCGCGAGGTAGTCGTTGACCGAGATGACGTGCACACGCTTGCCGCGTACGGCGAATCCGGCGGCCGTCAGCGCACCGGCGAGCGTCTTGCCCTCACCGGTCGCCATCTGCACGACGTGTCCGGAGAGCATGCCCATGACGCCGAGCAACTGCACGTCGTAGGGGCGCTCGTCCAGCGCCCGCTTGGCCGCCTCACGGGCCAACGCGCAGAACTCGACCAGCTCGTCGTCGGCCAGTTCCCGTTCCGAAGCACGCAGCTTGCCGACCCGACTGGTCAGCTCCTCGTCGCTGAGCTTCGCGATGTCTTCCTCGCGGTCGGCGATCTTGGGCAGCAGGGCTTCGTACTTGGTCAGCTCGACCGACGCAGGCCGTTCCAGGAACCGGCGCAGCCGGCCCTTGACTTTGGCGAGCATCTTCGCCACCAGGCACCTCCAGCATCACAGGGCACGCACAGCCTTAACGCGACGGTGTTCATGTCGAGTTCCGCCCGGCCCGTCATTCGCCCCAATGGCACTATCGAGATGTGACATTGAGCGGCCGTACGTGGCGATTCTCCCTCGTATCCATGCTGGTCGCAGCGTCTGCGGCCTGCACTTCGTCCACCGGAGCGCCCGTTGTGCCGTCCTCCACGGAACAACGGGGGCCGAAGGGGACGGTACCCGCAGGAATGGAGAGGTTCTACGGCCAGTCGCTGACCTGGGGTGACTGTGCCCCCTTCGCCCGGACCGCCGGCGACCGGGACACCTTCAAGGACCCCGGCGCGCGGTGTGCGCGGCTGACCGTGCCCCTCGACTACGCCAATCCGGGCGGCGCGACCGCCACCCTCGGCCTGCTGCGGGTGGCCGCGACCGATCCCAGCCGCCGGATCGGCTCGTTGCTGGTCAATCCGGGCGGTCCGGGCGCGTCCGGTCTCGGCACCGCGATCCGGTCGGCGAGCCAGGCCAAGGACACCGAGCTGGGCAGGCGCTTCGACTTCGTCGGGTTCGACCCCCGTGGCGTCGGGTCGAGTGAACCCGCGATCAGATGCCTGACCGACCAGGAGCGCGACGCCGAACGGGCCGAGGACGACGAACTGGACGCCTCGCCGCAGGGCGTGGCCAAGGTCGAGGCGGAGCAGCGCGACTACGCGCGCAAATGCGTCGAACGGACTGGTGACGGCGCCGCGTTGCTGGCCAGCATGGGCACGCGGGACGTCGTGAAGGACATGGACGTGCTGCGGTCCGTGCTGGGTGACGAGAAGTTGTCGTATCTCGGCTACTCCTACGGCACCCGGCTCGGCACGACGTACGCCGAGACGTTCCCGCGGAACGTGCGCGCGCTGGTGCTCGACGGAGCGCTCGACCCCGAGCAGAACGTGGTCGAGGAGCTCGTCGCGCAGGGCGAGGGTTTCCAGAAGGCCTTCGACGCGTTCACGCAGTGGTGCGTGCAGCGCCCGGACTGCGCGCTCGGCCAGGACCCCGCGCAGGTGCTGCCGAACTACTGGAACCTGGTGCGGCCGTTGATCGACCGGCCGGTGGACCTCGGCGAGGGCGGCCGCAAACTCTCCTACTCCGACGCGACGACCGCGGTCATCCAGGCGCTCTACGCCGAAGAACTGTGGGACACGTTGAACAAGGGCCTCGGCGACTTGAAGCGGCAACGCGCCCAGACGTTGATGCTGCTCGCGGACACCTATTTCGAACGTGGCCAGGACGGCCGTTACTCCACCACCCAGGACGCGTTCACGGCCGTGCGTTGCGTCGACGACCAGCGTGTCACCGACAAGACGCTGGTCGTCCAGGCACAGGAGCGCTACAAGCAGGTGGCGCCGTTCCTCGACGACGGCCGTCCGACCAGTTCCGCACTGGACGCGTGTGCTTTCTGGCCGGTGCCCAACACTTCCGAGCCGCACTTGCCGAAAATCCAAGGTCTGCCACCGGTTCTGGTGGTCTCGACCACAGGTGACCCGGCGACGCCGTACCAGGCGGGCGTGAACCTGGCCAAGGCGCTCGGCGGCGCGCTGGTGACGTACGAGGCGACGCAGCACACCGCGTTCCTGCAAGGAAACCGGTGTGTCGACGACGCGGGCATCGCGTACCTGGTCGATCTGACCGTGCCACCGGCCGGGACCACGTGCGATGGGTGAGCGGCGGTCAGACCGCTTCCAGCACGAAGAACAGGAAGCTCAGGAAGGCATGCCTGTCCCCGAGTTCGTCGGGGAACCGCTCGTGGGCGCCCGGTGCCGGCGGCGGTTCGCTGATGACGGCCGTCCGGAAACCGGCCGCGGTGAAGGCGTCGGTCATCGCGTGCAGCGGCCGGTGCCAGTACGCGAGCACGGCCTTCTGCCCGTCGAAGGTGTACTCCTCGGCGAACCTGACGGTCGCGAAGTAGTCGGCCTGGGGATAGAACAGCTTGTAGACGATCGGGTGGTTGACCGACATGATCAGCCGTCCGCCGGGCCTGAGCACGCGCCGCAGCTCCGCCAGCGGCGCGGCCCAGTCCTCCAGGTAGTGCAGGACCAGCGACGCGACCACGTCGTCGAACGCGCCGTCGGGAAACGGCAGCGGGCTGCCCAGATCGGCGACGCTCAGCGCCGCGTCGGCGCCGAGCCGCTGCCGGGCCAGTTCGACCATCTTGGCGCTGGAGTCGAAGCCGGTCACGACGGCGCCCCGGTCGCGCAGCGCCGCGAACAGCGGGCCCGAACCGCAGCCGGCGTCGAGAATCCGCCTGCCGGCGACGTCCCCCGCCAGGTTCAGGATCGCCGGCCGCGCGTAATAGCCGTTGATGAGGTTGGCATCGGTCTCGGCCGTGTACGCCTCGGCGAAACTGTCGTAGTCGTTGGCCACGGGCCCGTCGGCGACTTCGGCGGAACTCTTGGGAAGGGCGGGCATGCGGCCCATCCTGGCACAGCCGCCCCGATCCGGCCGTTCTCCCGGCCAGGCAAGGAATCGTAACGAAATGCCGTTATCGCCCGATCTGGGAAACGTGCGCCGTGCCAGGGGAATCGGAGCGCTGGGGGTGGCCACACTGCTCGCGCTGACCGCTTGTTCCGCGGTCGTGCCCGGAACACCGGTCGGTGCCGGGGCGTCCGGGCCGGTCGGTCCGGTTCCGCCTGGACTGGACAGGTTCTACGCGCAGCCCTTGAAGTGGGAGGCTTGTGCGGACTACGCCACAGACGCCGACAGCGAAGCACTGTACGACGATGAAGACCTGCGGTGCGCGAAACTGCGGGTACCACTCGACTACGCGAAACCGGACGGCCGTGAGATCAGCATCGGCTTGCTGCGCAAGGAAGCGGGCAGTCCCGCGGCCCGGATCGGCGCGCTGGTGATGAATCCGGGCGGTCCTGGCCAGTCCGGCATGGTGGCCGCGGCGGCCCTCACCCGCGAGAGGTGGGATGATCCACTGTCCGAGCGGTTCGATCTGGTCGGGTTCGACCCCCGGGGCGTCGGATCGAGTGAACCGGCGGTGAAGTGCCTGTCCGACGCGGAGAAGGACGCCGAGCGGGTGGAGCCGCCGCTGACCGGCCCGCAAGCCGTTGCCGAGGAAGAGAAGGACAACAAGGCGTACGCCGAGAAGTGCGCCGCCAACACCGGCGCCGACGTGCTGGCGAACGTCGGGACGCGGGACGTCGTCAAGGACATGGACGTGCTGCGGTCCGTGCTGGGCGAGCGGAAGCTCAACTACGTCGGCTTCTCGTACGGCACCAGGATCGGCACCGCCTACGCGGAAGCCTTTCCCGGTAACGTCCGCGCGCTCGTGCTCGACGGCGCGGTCGACCCGACCGCCGACCGGACGACCAGTGCCATCGGGCAGGCCAACGGGTTCAAGAAGGCCTTCGACGCGTTCGCGGCCGCCTGCGTGACCAAACAGACCTGTCCGCTCGGCCGGGACGCCGCGCAGGCGGAGGCGAAGCTCGACGCGATGCTGGAGCCGTTGAAGGCCAATCCGATACCCGTGGGCGCCCGTCAGCTGTCCTATTCGGACGCCATGACGGCGGTGGCGCTGTGCCTCTACAGCGAGGAGACGTGGAGTCTGCTGGAAGAGGGACTCGTCCACCTGACCGGGACGGACGGCACCACGCTGCTGCAGTTGGCCGACGTGTACCTGGGCCGTGGCCCGGACGGCAAGTACTCCAACATCCATGACGTGTTCACCGCCGTGCACTGCGTCGACGACCCACAGATCAAGGACCGTGCGGTGGTGGAGGAGCAGGCGCGCCGCCTCCGGGAGGGCGTGCCGACGAGCCCGCTGAACGACGACGAGGTCGTCGCCGCGCTGGACGAATGCGCGTTCTGGCCGGTGCCCAGCACCAGTCAGCCACATGAGCCCAAGGTTCCCGGGCTGCCCCAGGTTCTGGTGATCTCGTCGACCGGTGACCCGGCCACGCCCTACGAGGCGGGCGTGCGACTGGCCAAGGCGCTCGGTGCGAGCCTGTTGACGGTGGAGACGAACAGCCACACCGCGTTCCTGGGTGACAACGACTGCGTCGACGATGCGGGCGCGGCATACCTGATCGAGCTGAAACTCCCCGGGGAAGGCATGAAGTGCTCTTGAGTCTTCATTGGAGCGTGAAGAAGCTGGTCGGCCACGCTGGTGCGTGCCATCCTGTGCGCATGACTCGCCCACGCCGCGCGTTCGTCGGCGCACTCGCCGCCACGCTCATCACGACGGTTTCCGGCTGTGGCTTGTTGTCCGGTGAGCAACCGGCGACGCCGGGCGTCGAACAGGCCAAGGTCCGGCTGGGCGTGGTGCCGATCATCGACATCGCGCCGGTGCACATCGCGATCAAGAAGGGCTACTTCCGCGACGAGGGCGTCGAAGTCGAGCTCAAGTCGATCCAGGGCGGCGCCGCGGGCATCCCCGGGCTGGTGAACGGCGAGCTGGACGTGACCTTCGGCAACTGGGTCTCGTTCCTCGCCGCGCAGGCCAAGGGCGTGGCCGACCTCAAGCTCGTCGCCGACGCCTACCGCGGCAGGCCGGACATGTTCCTCGTGATGACCACACCGGACTCGGCCGTGAAGACACCGGCGGACCTGGCGGGCAGGAAGGTCGGCGTGAACACCCGGGCCAACGTCGCCGAACTGGCGGTGCGGGCGGCGATGAAGGCCAAGGGCGCGGACGCGAACACCGTGCAGTTCACCGAGATGGCGTTCCCGGACATGCAGGCCGCGTTGCAGCGCAAGGACATCGAGGCCGCGCTGCTGGTCGAGCCGTTCATCACGCGGGCGGTCCGGGAGATCGGCGCGGTGCCGGTGCTGGACACGATCACCGGAGAGGCCACCGATCTGCCCATCGCGGGGTACGCCACGAGCGCGAAGTTCGCACAGCAGAACCCGAAGACGGTCGACGCCTTCCGGCGCGCGCTGGTCAGGGCGCAGCGGGACGCGGGTGACACAGCGGAAGTGCAGAGCGTCGTCACCGGCTACGCGAAGGTGGACCCGTCCATCGCCGGGGTGCTCCGGCTCGGCCTGTACCCCAGCGGCATCGACGTCGAGCGCCTGAAAGGTGTTGTGACGCTGATGAAGGCGAACGGGATGCTGACCGAGGACGTCGACCCCGGCAGGATGCTGCTCTAGGACGGCAGCTGGAACGGGTTGCGCGGCAACGATTTCGGCCGCGCAACCTCGGTTCCGGTCGATTCCTGCGGTTGCTGGCTGAAGAGGTTCTGATGGGAGGCTTTGCCTTCCGCCCGTGGCGCGGCACCCGCGTCGTCGGCGTTGGCGTGGCTGAAGAGATCGTTCGGTGGGGTAATGGCGCACATCCTTGATCAGCAGCGCGTTACTCCACCGATTCTAGCGCCGAGCCGCCCCGCAGAGTGCCGCTTCAGGGAGAGGCGCGCCGTTGCTGTTCCCGGACGGCGATCGGCGCACCGGCGAGGTCCTCGTCGTTGCACAACAACTTGACCTCGTAGTACGGCGCGTCTCCACTGTCGTCGTAGTCCAGGTGGATGGCGAGGACGTCCACTGGCTCGCCGAGCCACTGCTCGGCTTTCCGTAGCCAGGCTGCCGACCGTTCCAAGGCGGAAGGCAGATCGTCGTCGCGGAAATCCACCGGGCGATACGCCACTTCCTGGACCAGATCCTGCGCATTGTCCAGCCGGGGCAGATCAACCGCCACGCCGGCTTCGTCTAGATTCAGTACGACCCGTTGCTCGGTCACATTTGAAGGGTCTCTTAATCGCCGCGCCTTCGCAATCCACGATCGACCTCAATCGTGCCGGCGGGTGGCACCCGCACCCAGCGCGAGCAGGGCTCCGAGCAGGCAGATCACCGACGTGATCAGGAAGATCTCGCTGTACTCGGTGTTCAGCGCGCCGAACAGTTTCGCCTTGTACTCGGCGGCTTCGGCGTCGAACTGCTCCTTCGTCTTGCCGAACGGCAGCGGCGTGTCGAGGTCCGCGGTCAGGCTGTGGAACCGGTAAAGACCCCAGGCTGTGAGGGCAGCCACACCGACGAGCATGCCGGTCATCCTGGCCACCACGACAGCCGCGGACGCCACGCCGTGTTGCGCCGCGGGTACAACGCGTAACACCGCCGAGGAGAGCGGTCCAATCACCAGTCCAAGCCCGAGGCCGGCGATCACCAGGTCGGTGTCCAGCCGCGGCAGCGAGACCAGCCCGAGGTCGTGCCGCGCGGCCAGCACGTCGACCGGCCAGCCGGAGACCAGCAGGTAGCCGGCGGCGGCGATGAGCAGGCCGCCGAACGCCACCCAGCGGTCACCGATCCGGCTCGCCAGCCAGCCACCCAGCACCGCGCCGACGGGCAACGCGACCAGGAAGCGCACCAGCAGGAAGACCGCGCCGGTCCGGTCCTTGCCGAGCAGCGTCTGGGCGATCAGTTCGACGTTGACCAGCGTCACCATGAGCGCGGCACCCGCGGCGACGGACGCGCCCAGAGCGGCGAGGAACGGCCCCATCCGGACACCGGACGGGTCGATCAGCTTGGTCCGGGCGAACTTCTCCCACGCGAGGAACGCCACCAACGCCACGACGGCACCGATCAGCACGGGAATGCCCCACGGCGGCAGGACCGCACGCTGCGGATCGGGGTTGTACAACCCGACGACCGCCAGCCCGAGCGTGACCGCCAGCAGCACGCCGCCGGTGATGTCCACCTTGGCCGGTGCCGCGCCCTGCTTGTCCCGTCCGGGGACCGTGAAGTGGATGGCGACCATGGCGATGATCGCCAGCGGCACGTTCACCCAGAAAAGACCGCGCCACGAGCCGAACGCGACAGCCAGCACGACACCGTAGATCGGTCCGAGAACGCTGCCGAGTTCCTGTGCCGCGCCGACCGCGCCGAGCACGGTCGACCGTTTGCGTTCGGCCCACAGGTCCGCGGCGAGCGCGAGCGTCACGGGCAGCAGCGCGCCGCTGGCGATGCCCTGCACGACCCGGCCGACGACCAGGATCGGCAGATCCGTCGCGACGGCGGTGATGATCGAGCCCGCGGTGAACCCGACCAGGCACGCCTGCAGCAGCGCACGCCTGCCGAACCGGTCGGACGCCTGCCCGAGCAACGGCATCGCGGCGATGTAGCCGAGCAGGTACCCGGTGACGATCGGGGTGGCCTGCTCAAGCCGGTTCACCGCGATGTTCATGTCGCGCATGATGTCGTTGAGCACGCTGACGACGACGTACGTGTCCAGCGCACCGAGCAGGACCGCGAGACCCCCTGCCCCGATCGCGACCTTGCGGCCTTTCCGGGGCACCCCCACAACGACCATCAGATCGGCTTGTTCACGGTGACCGGCTTGTCCACCTCGGACAGCGTGATCTCGACGGAGTTGCCGGGCGACAGTTCGACCAGCGCGCGCACCGGCTGGTGGTTGCCGTCCTGCTTGACCCAGACCTTGACGTTCACATCGGACTGGACGCTCGGCACGAGCCCGGCGACGACGTCCTTGCCGACCCGGCCGGCGACCCGGTACGTCTTGACACCGTTGACGTCCTCGGTGCCCTCGGTGACCGGCGACTGGATCGAGCCGAGCAACCTGGCGACGCCCCGGTCCGGATCGAGGATCGCGGACGGGTCGTAGATCTGCGTCGCGTCGCCGAACTCCTGCCACGAGCCGGTGATGCCCTTGATGTACAGCTTCTTGGCGAACAGCACGAAGTCGACCTCGAAGGTCTGCCCGAACTGGTCGAGCTTGGCCTTGCCGACCGCGTCGCCGGCCTTGGTCAGGTCGCCGCTGACGTCCTTGACCGGGATTCCGGGCACCTGGCCGTTCACCTTCAGCGCGAAGGTGGCGCTGTTGATCGGTTTCATCGCCTCGGACGCGTCCTTGAGCAGGCTCGCGCCGTCGGGCAACGCACTGCCGCCGGGTTCGTTCGACTCCGACGTGCAACCGGCGGTGGTGACGAGCCCCAGCACACCGAGCAACAGCAGACGCTTGAACATGGCACGCATCGTAGGGCGCACCGGCTGAGACAACCTCAAGAAGGCGCCCGGAAGGCCTTCCTGTAGCCCAACGGTGACACGCCCAGGTTCACCCGCAGGTGCTGGCGCAGGGACGCCGCCGTGCCGAGGCCGGATTCCGCGGCGACCCGGTCGATCGCGAGGTCCGTGCTCTCCAGCAGGTGCCTGGCGTGTTCCAGCCGTTGGCGCAGCAGCCATTTGCCCGGGCTCATCCCGGTTTCCGCCCGGAACCGGCGGCTGAACGTGCGCACGCTCATCCTGGCGTGCCCGGCGAGGGTGTCCAGGTCAAGGCTTTCGGAGAGTCGTTCCAGCGCCCACGAGCGGGTCGCGGCGGTGGACGCCTCGCCGATCTCCGGCAGCGGGCGCTCGATGAACTGGCGTTGACCGCCGTCCCGCCACGACGGCACCACGCAGTAGCGCGCCGCGTGGTTGGCCACTTCGCTGCCGTGGTCGTTTCGCAGCACGTGCAGGCACAGGTCGATTCCCGCGGCCAGCCCGGCCGAGGTCAGCACGTCGCCGTCGTCGACGAACAAAACGTCCTCGTTGAGCTGGACCTTCGGGTACAGCTCACGGAACGTCTGCGAGTGCTGCCAATGTGTCGTCGCGCGGCGGCCGTCGAGGAAGCCGGCGGCGGCCAGCACGAACGCGCCGGTGCAGATCGACATCATCCGGGTGCCCGGCCGGATGGTCGCCAGGGCTTCGGCCAGTTCGCCTGGCAGTGTGCCCTCGTACCGCGGGCCGCGCATCCGCGTACCGGGAATGATCACGGTGTCCGCCTCGGCCAGCACCTCGGGGCCGTGGTCGAGCAGCAGCCGGTAGCCCCCGTACGCCTGGACCGGCTTGCCGTCGAGGCTGCACAGGCGTACGTCGTAGTGCTTACCCGCGGCGTCGAAGATCATCGGCGGGATGGTCATGTCATAGCCGATGACCTCGGACAAGGCCAGGACCGCGACCACATGCGACATGGCCAGATTCTTGCACATGTTGGCGTTCTGGCCACTTTTTCCGATGGTGATCCACGGTCACGCTGTCCGGGTGACACAGATGGATGTGCGGACCAGGCGTGTGCACTGGGCCTGGTGGGTGGCAGGCGTCTCCTTCGTCGCACTGCTCGGCGCGGCCGGCTTCCGCGCCGCACCCGGAGTCCTCATCGACCCGTTGCACCAGGAGTTCGGCTGGTCGCGCGGCACGATCTCGTTCGCCGTGTCGGTGAACCTCGTGCTCTACGGGGTGATCTCGCCGTTCGCCGCGGCGCTGATGGAGCGCTTCGGCATGCGCAAGGTCGTGGCCAGCGCGTTGGTGCTGGTGGCGGCGGGCTCCGGGCTGACCGTCGTGATGACGGCGAGTTGGCAGCTGATCCTCTTCTGGGGAGTTTTTGTCGGCGTCGGCACGGGGTCGATGGCCCTTGCCTTCGTCGCGACCGTCACCTCGCGGTGGTTCGTCAGGCACCGCGGCCTGGTCAGCGGGTTGCTGACCGCCGCGGGAGCGACCGGCCAGCTGGTCTTCCTGCCGGTCGTGGCGAACATGGCCACGTCGATCGGCTGGCGTCCGGCCTCGTTGGTCATCGCCGGAGTGGCGCTGCTCGTCGTGCCGGTGGTCGTGATCTTCCTGCGTGACCACCCCAGCCACGTCGGCACGACCGCACTCGGGGCGACGTCCGAGGAGCCGCCTCCGCCGCCGAACAAGGGTGCGGCCCGCCGGGCCATGCAGGTGCTCGGGACGTCCATGCGCAGCGGCACGTTCTGGCTGCTGGCCGGTGGGTTCGCGATCTGCGGCGCGTCCACCAACGGCCTGGTCGGCACGCACTTCGTGCCCGCCGCACACGACCACGGCATCCCGATGACGACCGCGGCGAGCCTGCTTGCGCTGGTCGGGATCTTCGACGTCGCGGGCACGATCCTCTCCGGCTGGCTGACCGACCGGGTGGACCCGCGCTGGCTGCTGGGCGCCTACTACGCCCTGCGCGGCGGTTCGTTGCTGCTGCTGCCGAACCTGTTCGGACCGACCGTCGAGCCGCCGATGTGGGCGTTCATCATCTTCTACGGCCTGGACTGGGTGGCCACCGTGCCGCCGACCGTCGCGCTGTGCCGGGACCGGTTCGGCATGTCGGGCCCGATCGTGTTCGGCTGGGTCTTCGCGTCACACCAGCTGGGCGCCGCGTTCGCCGCGACCGCCGCCGGTGCGACCCGTGACCACCTCGGCAGCTACGACATGGCCTGGTACGGCGCGGGAGCGCTGTGCATGGTCGCCGCGCTGATGTCGCTGGCGATCAGACGCACCAAGCCGGCCGAGGTGATCTGACACTCCGTGATCGGTTCCGGGCACCCCCTCGAAACATGCCGTTAACAAGTGCTGCCTAGGCTCACGCCATGGATCGGCAGCAAGAGTTCGTCCTGCGGACACTCGAGGAGCGCGACATCCGGTTCGTCCGGCTGTGGTTCACCGATGTCCTGGGATTCCTGAAGTCCGTCGCGGTCGCGCCCGCGGAACTGGAGGGCGCGTTCGCCGAGGGCATCGGCTTCGACGGCTCGGCGATCCAGGGGTTCGCCCGAATCTACGAGTCCGACATGGTCGCCAAACCGGACCCGTCCACGTTCCAGGTGCTGCCGTGGGAGACGCCGGAGGGCGACCACTACTCGGCCCGGATGTTCTGTGACATCACGATGCCCGACGGCTCGCCGTCGTGGGCCGACCCGCGGCACGTGCTGCGCCGGTCGCTCGCGCGCGCCAGCGAGGCGGGCTTCACCGTGTACGTGCACCCGGAGATCGAGTTCTTCCTGCTCAAGGACCTGCCGTCGGACGGCAGCATCCCGCAGCCCGCGGACAACGGCGGCTACTTCGACCAGGCCTCGCACGCCACGGCCACGAACTTCCGGCGGCACGCCATCGAGGCCCTCGAAGCGATGGGCATCTCGGTCGAGTTCAGTCACCACGAGGGCGCGCCCGGTCAGCAGGAGATCGACCTGCGCTACGCCGACGCGCTGACCATGGCCGACAACGTGATGACGTTCCGCTATGTCGTCAAGGAAGTCGCGCTGACGCAGGGCGTGCACGCGTCGTTCATGCCGAAACCGTTCTCTGACCAGCCTGGTTCCGGGATGCACACGCACCTGAGCCTGTTCGAGGGCGACCGCAACGCGTTCTACGACGCCGAGGACCCGTACGAGCTCTCCGAGGTCGGCAAGGCGTTCGTCGCCGGTCTGTTGAAGCACGCGCGGGAGATCTCCGCGGTGACCAACCAGTGGGTGAACTCGTACAAGCGCCTGATCGTCGGCGGTGAGGCACCGACCGCGGTGTGCTGGGGCCACGCGAACCGCTCAGCCTTGGTTCGTGTGCCGATGTACTCACTCGGCAAGGCTTCGTCGCGTCGTGTGGAGATCCGCAGCCTGGACTCGGCGTGCAATCCGTACCTGGCCTACGCGGTGATCATCGCGGCGGGGTTGCAGGGCGTGCAGAAGGGCTACGAACTGCCGCCTGCGGCTGAGGACGACGTGTGGTCGTTGTCGGACGCGGAGCGTCGGGCAGCCGGATACGCCAACCTGCCGCAGAACCTGGGCGAGGCGTTGGCGGAGATGGAGAACTCGGAACTGCTCGCCGAGGCGTTGGGCGAGCACGTGTACGACTTCTTCCTGCGCAACAAGCGAGCGGAGTGGGACGAGTACCGGCGCAGCGTGACGCCGTACGAGCTGAAGGCACTCCTACCAGTGCTGTAAGGAAAGGGCCCTCACCTGAGGGCCCTTACGCTTTACTCGCCGACGACGGTTTCCCGGTAGTCGGGCGGTATGGACTGTGCCACCCGCTCGCGGTTCTCATTCGTGGCAGGCAGCCACCAGTAGTTCAGGAGCACTCCGTCGGCCACGACCTGCCTGATCAGGAACGTCTCCAGGTCCAGGTAAACCTGGTATTCGGTGAATCCGGTGGGCGCGGACATGGTCAGGTGGATGGACTTGCCGATGCTCACCGACTGCACCTTGGCGTCCTCGCGTAGCCACCATCGCGCGTCTCCGGTGCCAGGAACGAACAGGTGCCTGATCGCGTCCGCGCCAGGCATTCTGGTGAACAGCACAGTTCGCCGGCTGTGGTCCACCTGCCGCAGGCCGTCGGGCCTGGCGATCAGATCCGAGCCGAGCTGGGTGACCCTGCCCAGGTTCTCCGACCTCAGCGCGAAGCCGTTGCTCCGCCACTGCGGTCCGCCGCCGCTGCCGAAGCACATGATCATGTTCTGCGCGGCCTCGTCGGCCGCCCGAGCCTTCGCCAGGATCTGCGCCGGAGTCGGCCTGGCCGGATCGACCTGCTCCGGTGGCGGACTTCCGGTGAGCATCGTGCCCAGCAGCGCGGCCACGAGAACTGTCGCCGCCACCGAACCCCCGATCAAACCCCGCCGCACCCGCTTGTGCCTGCGTACGTGCCCCTCCGCCAGCGACTTGAGCAAATCGTCACGCGGCGCGAGATCCGCTGACGCGTCACGCAGCCGAGCGCGCAGCTCGTCATGGGTCATCATGACTTCTGTACCTCGATCTCTCGTGGCTCCGCCAGCAACTCGCGCAACCGGCCCAACGCCCGGTTCGTGTACGACTTGACCGTGCCCTCGTTGCACCCGAGAGCGCGTGCGGTGTCCGTGACCGTCAGGTCCGCGAAGAACCGGAACACGATGACCTCGCGTTGCCGTGTCGGCAGCAGGCGCAACGCCCGCACGAGCGACTCCCGCTCGGCGATCCGGTCGCTGGCGTCCGGCGACGGCAGCTGGGGGAGTTCGGACTGGTGTCGTTCCCGGACCCGGCGGCTCAGATTCCGCCACCGGTCCCGGCTGAGGTTGACCAGCACACGGCGCGCATAGGCTTCGGGCTGCGCACTGGCAGCCGACCAGCGCCAAGCGACACGCAACAACGTGGTCTGCAGCAGGTCCTCGGCATGGCCACGGTCGCCGACCAGCAGAAAGGCCGTACGCAGCAAGGCGGGTGACCGGCTGCGGACGAAGTCCTCGAACGCTGGGTCCAGCTCACGGGAACCACCGTGGAGTCTCATGCCCGGTCAAACTCCGTCCCGCACGAAACGGTTGCCCTCCGGCTCGGCAACCACCGGGATTTCCGCTCACAGCGGGCTGACCTGGGGTGACGATCTCCTCGGGTGGGCAGCGGGACACGGGTGATCTTCGGCGCGCTACTTTCGTGTCCGTGACCGAAGTGTCTGCGTGCACGGTGGCGACCAGCGCCCAGCTTCCCGCCGCCCGAGTGACAGCCGAGTCGTTCCGAGCCGTCCATCCCGGTGCGCGGTTCGACATCCTGCTGGTGGACGGCGAACCCGGCGGGGATGTGCTGACTCCGGCCGACATCGGGATCGGCGAGGCCGAACTCGCGATGCTGTCGACCGCCTACACGGCCGAGCAGGTCCGTGCCGTGCTGCGGCCGCGGTTACTGCAGACGCTGCTGGCCAACGGCCCGGTGCTGTACCTCGACCCGTGGACGCTGGTGCTCGCGTCAGTCGACACGATCGTGAAGGACGCGTTGAAACACGGCGACTTCGCCTTGGTGCCTCGGGTGTTGCAGCCGTTGCCGCACGACGGGCTCGCGCCCACGCCGGAGGACCTCATCGAGGCCGGTGTCTACGAACCCGGGTTCCTCGCGGTCGGGCCGGGCGCGCATGACGTGCTCACCTCGTGGGCTGAGCACGCGGCCAGGACGCCCGAAACGGCCGACGGCTTTCTCGACGGGCTGCCCGCGTTGGCCAAACACCACGTCATCCGGGACGTCGGGATCGGCCTTTCGGTCTGGAACGCCGGCCAGCGTGACCCTGAGCTACTGACCAACGGCTACTGCGTGACGGCCGTGCCGATCGGTGAGCCGGTGATGCTGCGGACCGTGCATTTCCACGGATTCGACCCGAAGAAGCCGTGGCTGCTTTCCGCGGACATCACCGAACGGCCGCGCACGCTGCTGTCCGAACGGCCGGGACTGGAAAGCCTGTGTGACGACTACCGGGCGAAACTCGTCGACGCCGGAATGGCGGGCAAGGGCAAACCCTTCGCCCGGTTGTCGGACGGAACCCCGTTGCCGGAGGGCCTGCGTGCCGAGTTCCGGTCGGCGTGGCACGACGCGATGGCCGTCGGCACCGAGCCGCCTCCCGCGGCGGACGACGAGAAAGCGTTCCTGCGCTGGGCCTGCTCGACTGTCGACGGCCTGTCAGGCAGCACCAAGTGGGCGTACGCGCTGTGGCAGGACGACCCGTGGCTGCGTGAGCGCTATCCGGACCCGTTCGGTGGCAACGCCGAGGAGTTCCGTCGGTGGTGTGAGACCGAAGGCGTGTTGCAGGGCCGCTTGCATCCCGTCGCTGTGCCCGCGCCGTCGGCGGTGCGCGTGGAGCTCGTCGACCAGTTGGGCGTGTCTGTGCTGGGCGTCGGTCCGCTCGCTGAGTCCGTACGGCTGAGCGCCGGCGCGTCTGGACTGCCGATTTCGTCGGACCCGCGCTATCCCGTGGTGCTGTGCTGTGACGACGTTACGGACCTGCCGCGCGAGCGGCACGTGATCCAGGTCCGTGACGAACCGGCGCCGCGTCCTGTCGGCGTGGACGAGGTATGGGTGCCGTGGCCGGCACCGCCTGGAGCAGAGGCCGTTGTGTTGCCTGTGCCGGACCAAGGGGAACGGGACGAGGACGAACGCGACCAGGCGTTGGCGAACCTGGGCATCTCCGGCGGCGCGGTGTTCACCAGCTTCGTGGACCACGAGGAAGGCGCCTGTCCGAACGAGACCGATGTGGTCGCCGCGTTCCGGGCGGCGTTCCCCGACCGTTCGGACGTGACACTCCTGCTGGCTGTCCGGGGCGCGGCAGGGCAACGAGCCGCTGCCGAACGCCTCCGGCTGGCCACCGCGCACGACCGGAGGATCCGGCTGGTCGAGGCGGAAGCGACGCACCGGCTGGCGGTTGACGCCGCCGACTGGGTCGTTCTGTTGCACGACAAGGATTGCGCGGCCGCGAGTGAGCTGGGTTCGATCGCTGCCAGGGGCGTTCCGCTGATCACCACGAACATCGGGGTGGCCGCTGAGCTGTTCGATTCGGACAGTGTGATGTTCGTGTCCCGTGTGGATGGTCAGAACGAACACGTGCAGCATGCCGCGCGGCTCATGCGTGATCTCGCGCCGGACGCCGCGATGGCCGACAAGATCGGTGCCGCCGGGCGGGCGCGTGTGCTGGCCGTGCGGGCGGTCGAGAAGTCGGCCGAGCAGTTGCGGGAACGGGTCGAGCACGCGTACCGCAACTGGCGGGTCGAGCATGGCCGCAAGCTGGCCGGTGAGCCGGACCCGTTCGCCCCGCTGCAGGCGGCGAGGCACGCGTTGCTGCGCCAGCCGGACGTCGAGGTGGGGCACCGCATCCCGATGGCGCCCGCGCTGCGCAAGGCCGTGCTGCGTGTGCTCAGCCACTACGACAACCACGTCCGCACGATGCTCGGATCCATAGTGGACTCGACGGAGCGGTCGACCAGGGAAGTGCTGCGCCGCCAGGAGGAACTGGCGGCCACGCGGCGCGTGGAGGCGGCTCCGGCCGGTCCCGACCCGCGCGTCGACCGGCTGACGGCCGCGCTCGACACCGCCCTGCGCCGGATCGAGAGCCTCGAGGACCGGCTCGTCGCCCAATCGCGTGAACGTGACGAGAACATCCGCGCCGCGTCGGCCGCGACCCGGACCGCTGACGCACTGCGTCGAGTCGTGGTGCGGGAACACGAACGGGTACACGGCCGGGTGGACGGGAGTTCTCTCGTGCTGTGCGACGCCGGCCTGTTGCGGCTGCCGTCGGACGACATCGCGATGTTGCCCCTGTTGTCCAGCAACGGTGTCTGGGAGCAGCCGGTCGCCGAACTGATCGACTCGCTGATCGAGCCGGACGGGGTCTTCCTCGACATCGGCGCGTATGTGGGCTACCACACACTCCGGATGCTCACCCGGATGGGCAACTCAGGGGCGGTGGTCGCCGTCGAACCCGATCCCAAGGCGGTTGACCTGCTGAAACGCAACGTCGCCGCCAACACGCCAGAGCACACCGCCGATCGGTTGTTCGTGGTCGAAGCCGCCGCGTGGGACACCGAGGGAACGCTGGTGACCGACCCCGCGCTGGGTGGCGGGGTGAGTGTCTGGCCAGGCACCGGGGAGCCCGAGCGGACGGTCAAGTCGGTGCGGCTCGACCGTGCGATCGAAGCGTTGCCGGGGCTCGGCAAGTTGCGGTTGTCCGTGGTCAAGGCCGATGTGCCCGGGCGGACGCATCGTGCGTTGGGTGGTCTCGTCCGGTTGCTCCGACGCGACCGGCCGCACGTGATCTGCTCGTTCTCGTCGTCGGCGATGAAGGAGCTCGGCGACGACCCGTTGACCGCGCTCCGCGAGTTCCGCACATGGGGCTACGAGGCCGCGTTCGTCGGGGACCAGCAGACGACGCCGCTCCCCGAGATGGCCGAGGTGCTGTCGTCCGTGGGGGAGCGAAACCTCTGGCTCAGGCCGCTGACCAGCCGATTTGACATTGCCCCGGGTACCTGAGTAACTTTCTCCCCGTCGCAAGGACAGCCGGACGGAACAGGACGAAAGAGCCTGGCGGGGACGGCGAAGGGCCGAAAGCCTCTCAGGTACACTGAGAAGGAACAGCCCACCGGGTCGAGCGGATTTGACACCGCGAATCGGACCGAGTAAAGTTCTACGACGTGCCACCAACCAGCTGAGCTTCTCGATGGGCCCCTCGCCGGGCCGAATCGGAAGCCTGGTAGAGTGGCAAACCGAAGAAAACAAAGACTTTGCAGTACAAGCCCCTTTGCGGGTCGGCGAAATGCCGGACTAAAAAGGTGTGCGTGTGTTGTTTGAGAACTCAACAGTGTGTCGATCTATTGAAAGCCAGTAGAGCTTTTATATGAACCTCGTCGTGAGGTTCCTTTGAGATGGACAGATGGACCAGATTGGTTCTGGTTTGTCAGGACGTCGAATTTTTCAACGAAAGCATTGTTGGAGAGTTTGATCCTGGCTCAGGACGAACGCTGGCGGCGTGCTTAACACATGCAAGTCGAGCGGTAAGGCCCTTCGGGGTACACGAGCGGCGAACGGGTGAGTAACACGTGGGTAATCTGCCCTGCACTCTGGGATAAGCCCGGGAAACTGGGTCTA
>NZ_JAAATY010000023.1 GCF_013280595.1 Kibdelosporangium persicum | reverse complement strand
GGGGTGCCTTGGTGGGTGGTCAATGCTGGAGTGGGGGTGGGGAGTGTGCCCGGTCGAACAGCAGTAGCCAGGCGTTGCGGTGGGGCCAGTGGGTGGGCAGGCGCAGGGTGGTGCGGCGTGCTTGGCGGGTGAGTTGGGCGGCCACGGTGATCAGGGTGCGGCGCAGGGTGGTGGTGTGGGCGCGGGCGAAGCGTCCGGTGGCCAGGCAGCCGGTGGCGCGCAGGAGGTTGTGGGTGATGGTGGCCAGGATCAGCCAGGCGGCGTTGGCGATGAAGGCGTGTGACGGGAAGTGGGTCAGGGTGCTGGTGGCGAGTTGGCCCAGGACGTGTTCGATGCTGCCGGCTCGTTGGCGGTGGCAGGCCTCGGCTTGGGTCTTTTCGAGTGGGGAGTTGGTGAGGATGGCGTGGTAGCGGTAAGCGGGGAATAGTGGTTGTTGGTCGGTGTGCGGGGTGGTGATGGGCACGCGGCGCACGATCAGCCGGAGGGTGGCTGGTCCGGTGGGGTGCCGGGTGATGTTGGTGAGAACGGTCAGGCTGGTCTCGGCGATCTCGGCGTGGGTGATCAGCTGCCCGGTGTCCTGGTCGCGGATGGGGGTGGCGAAGGTGACCGGTTGCCAGTGTGGTTCGGGGATGTCGTGGATGGCGGCGGTGACGTTGCCGCTGTGGCGTGCGGTGATGGAAAACCATGCGCCGGCCGTGATCACCTCGGTGATGACCTCGCCGTTGAAGAACGCCGAGTCCATGCGTACCAGGATGGGGCCGGTCGCGCCGCAGGCTCGGGCGGTGGTCAGCGAGCGGCGCAGCAGGCTGGCGGCGTTGCGGGCGGAGTGGGCGTTGCCGCCGCGTAGCCGGCTGTCGAGGATCACCGGAGCGGCCAGCGGGGTGCCCAGCGTGATGAGTTGGTAGTCCAGGCCGAACAGGTTCTTGTGCCCGTACGCGGCACCTTGTTTCTTGCTGTGCACCTGCTGGGTTTTGGAATCCATGTCCACAAAGGCCAGCTGATCGACGCCGGGCAGCAGCGGGGTCTGGGCGGCCAGCCTGACCAGCACCCCGTGAGCCACGTGCTGCAACTGGGTCAGGTGACCGATGCCGAAATACCGCAGGAAGCTGCCCAGCGTGGACGGTGCCCTGATACCGTCGAACAGCAGCGGCAGCCCGCCATGGCGGATCACGTCCAGATCGTCGATCGAGTCCGCGCCACAGACCATGCCCGCCACGATCGACGCGATCTTCGCGCCGGCGTTGGCGCCGATCGAGCCACCCAGCCGGACATGCCTATCGGCCAGCTCAGACAGGCCCGCATCCTGCGCTAATCGCATCGCCGGCACCAGCCCGGCCTGCGACACCAACGTCGGATGGTCGAACCTCGCGTCAATCCCACCACGGGTATGCGATGCTTTCACTTAACAGGTGCCCTCTTCTGTGATGGCTTGTTCCCTAGACAAGAACAATCATCCCAGCTCAGAGGGCACCTGCCCGTCTACGACATACCCACCACCAACACATTCACCGGTGGATCAGGGTTCTAACACCGATAAACACTCACGAGGCGGTGTCCATCCGCCCAGACTAGGCTTCGGCCTGCCAGCGAGCGATGTCCTCTTCGGTGATCTCCACGGGTCCCTGCGCGGGCTGCGTGATCCGGATGTGGTTGCCGAACGGGTCACGCAGTGCGCAGTCGATGCCGTAGGGCTGTTTCGTGGGCTCCTCGGTGAACTCGACGCCCTTGGCCTTGAGAGTCTCGTAGGTCTTCTGACAGTCGTCGGTGTTGAGCACCGCCGCCACGCCCAGCGCACCCTTGGTCACCAGGTCACGGACCTGCGCGGCGGTGTCGTCGCTGAGCGACGGCGACCCCGGCTTCTCCAGCAGGATGGACCGGTCCGGGTCCGACGGCAGCGCCACCGTCAGCCACCGCATGAAGCCCATGTCGACGTCGGCGGTCACCTGGAACCCCAGTTTGCCCACGTAGAAGTCCAGGGCTTCGTCCTGATCCAGGACGTACACGGAGTGAATGCTGATACGCGTGAACATGCCGCGAACCCTAACGGCGTGATGATCGGGACGGCTTATCCAAAACGACTCGGTCTGGTCCACGCCTTGACGAAGCACACCGGCACGGCGACCGGTCGCGCGCCGGCCCGGAACCCGGTCGGCGACACGCCGACGATCGCGCGGAACGTGCGGCTGAACGTGCCGAGGCTCTCGAAGCCGACCTTCGCGGCCACCTCGGTGACGGTGGCCGACGGCGAGCCCAGCAGTGCCATGGCCCGTTCGATCCGCCTGCGCTGCAGGTACCGGTGTGGCGTCTCGCCGAACGTCGCCCGGAAGGAGCGCGTGAAATGGGTCGGGGACATCAGAGCGATCCGCGCGAGCGCGGGCACGTCGAGTGGCTTGGCGAAGTCGCGGTCCATCGCGTCCCTGGCGCGCAGCAGCCGCCGGTTCTGGTCCTCGCCGGGGCTCATGTACGCGCCTGTCACCGGACCAATGGTAGATAGCCTGGGCTGATGGACCTTCTCGCACCGGCGACGCGGTTGCTCTCCATTCCCTCGACCGCCGACCGCCCGGCGGAGTTGCACCGGGCGCTGGAGTTCGTGCTGGACTTCGTCGGGCCGGGGTTCACGGTGGAACGGTTCGAGTCCCACGGCAAACCCAGCGCCCTGCTGTACGCGGGCAGCCGGCGGCGACGGTTCGCGGTGATCCTCAACGCCCACCTCGACGTGGTGCCCGGCCGGGCGGACCAGTTCGTCCCCCGCCTGGAAGGCGACCGGCTGTACGCGAGGGGCGCGCACGACATGAAGGTCGCCGCGCTCGTCGAGGCGCTGGTCTTCCGCGAGCTCGGTCCGCGGCTGCCGATCGCACTGCAACTGGTCACCGATGAGGAGGTGGGCGGCCGGGACGGCACCAGACACCAGCTCGACCAGGGTGTCACCGGCGACTTCGTGATCATCGGCGAGCAGAGCGGGCTGAAGCTGGTGACCGACTCGAAGGGCATCCTCGGCGCGAACCTGCGCGCCACCGGCCGGACCGGGCACAGCGCCTATCCGTGGAACGGCGACAACGCGCTGCTCAAGCTGCTGGCCACGATCGAGAACCTGCTGGCCGAGTACCCCGTCCCGGACAGCGAGGCCTGGCGGACGACCGTGAACGTCGCCAGGATCGAGACGGCGAACACCGCCCGCAACCAGGTCCCGGCGCAGGCCGAGGCCTGGCTGGACATCAGGTTCCCGCCGGAGGACACCACGCTGAACGGCCGGACCGAAGCGGAGATCACGGAGTACCTGCAGACGTTCTGCCTGCCCGGCGTCACGGCGGAGGTCGACTACGCCGACCCGCCGCACAAGGCCGACCGTGACCGGCCGGAAACGCGGTCACTGCGGCAGGCGGCCCGAAACCAGGGCTTCGACGGCGACTTCCTGATCAAGCACGGTGCCGCGGACAGCCGCTTCTTCTACCAGCGCGGCATCGACGCCGTGATCTTCGGGATCGGCGGCGACGGCCTGCACGGCCCGAACGAGTACGCCGACATCACCACCATCGAGCCCTACTACCAGGCACTCACCGAGTTCCTCGTGACGCTGCCACAGTGACTCGGCCCTACGCTCAGGGGCATGTGGATGACTTGGCGTACGGCGATGGAACAGGCGCTGTACGCCAAGGACGGCTTCTACCGAAGCACAGGACAACCCGCGCGTCACTTCCGTACCTCTGTCCATGCGTCGCCGCGTTTCGCGGCCGCTGTGCTGCGACTGATGCCGGACGCGCCGCAGATCGTCGACGTCGGCTCGGGTGACGGCGCGCTGCTGGCCGCCCTGGCGACCGAAGCCGAGCTGATCGCGGTGGAAATCGCACCCAGACCTGCCGGACTGCCCGCGAGGATCGCCTGGACGGACCGGCTTCCCGAAACGATCGACGGGCTGGTGATCGCCAACGAGTGGCTCGACACCATCCCGGTGGACGTGGTCGAGCAGGCGTCCGACGGCCCACGTCTGGTCATGGTGTCCCCGGACGGCACGGAATGCCTGGGCGACCCGCCGGACGCGGCCGACCTGGCATGGCTGGAACGCTGGTGGCCGCTGACCGGGCCCGGCCGGCGCGCCGAGATCGGCCGTCCCCGGGACGAGGCGTGGGCGGACCTCGTCAAGCGGGTGCGCAGCGGTGTCGTCGTGGCCGCGGACTACGGGCACACGCTCGGCACCCGGCCGTTCCACGGAACGCTGACCGGATACCGGAACGGACGCCAGGTCCAGCCCGTTCCGGATGGTTCGTGTGACATCACCGCGCACGTGGCCCTGGACGCCTGTGCCGCGAGCGTTCCGGAAACGCGACTGACCACGCAACGGGATGCGTTGCGAGCGTTGGGGATTCTGGGCGCCAAGCCGCCGATCGAGCTGGCCGGGACCGACCCGCCGCAGTACCTGCGCGGGCTGCGGCAGGCCGGTGAGGAGGCCGAGCTGATCGACCGTGACGGCCTGGGCTCGTTTGGATGGCTTGTCCACTCGTCGAGTGCAAGGATCGGGCTATGAGCACGGAACGCACTGTCGCGATCGGCTCGGGCGCCACGCACCTCGGCGGCGAGGACATGGTGCTGAACATCGGGCCACAGCACCCGGCCACGCACGGGGTGCTGCGGCTGCGGATCACCCTGGACGGCGAGCAGATCTCCGAGGTCGAGCCGATCATCGGCTACATGCACCGCGGCGCCGAGAAGCTCTTCGAGGTCCGTGACTACCGGCAGATCATCGTGCTGGCCAACCGGCACGACTGGCTGTCGGCGTTCGCCAACGAGCTCGGCGTGGTGCTGGCCGTGGAACGGATGACCGGGATCGAGCCGCCCGTGCGTGCGGTGTGGGCGCGGATGCTGCTGGCCGAGCTGAACCGGGTGCTGAACCACTTGATGTTCCTGGGTTCGTATCCCATCGAACTCGGGGCCATCACGCCGATCTTCTACGCGTTCCGCGAGCGCGAGACCCTCCAGGCGGTGATGGAGGAGGTCTCCGGCGGCCGGATGCACTACATGTTCAACCGGGTCGGCGGCCTGAAGGAGGACCTTCCGCTCGGCTGGCTCGACCGGGTGCGCCGGGCGGTCGAGGACGTCCGCAAGGGCACGCGGGAGACCGAGAAGCTCATCAGGGACAACGAGATCTTCCACGCCAGGACCCGCGGTATCGGCGTGCTGTCCCGGGAGAACGCCGCCGCGTACGGCGTTTCCGGCCCGATCGCCCGGGCCAGCGGCCTGGACTTCGACCTGCGCAGGGACGAGCCGTACCTGGCGTACGACCAAGTGGACGTTCCCGTCGTGACCAGGACCGAGGGCGACTGCTTCGCCCGGTTCGAGTGCCTCGTCGACCAGGTCTACGCATCCCTTGACCTCGCGGCGGTGTGCGCGGACCGGCTGGCCGCCCTGCCCGCCGGCCCGATCAACGTCCGGACACCGAAGATCCTCAAGGCACCGGCGGGACACACCTACGCGTGGACGGAGAATCCACTGGGGATCAACGGGTACTACCTGGTGTCCCGCGGCGAGCGGACACCGTGGCGGATGAAGCTGCGATCCGCCTCGTTCAACAACGTGCAGGTGATCCCCGAGCTGATGCGGGGCGCGCTGCTGGCCGACATGATCGCGATCCTCGGCTCGATGTTCTTCGTGGTCGGCGACATCGACAAGTAGCCCCACCACCCCCTCGTGAGTGTTTAGCCGTGTTCTAACACCGATAAACACTCACGAGGGGGGTTGAGGGGGCGGCGATGCCCGCCTCGGTTGCCGCCGGCTCGTGTAACCGATATAAACAGTTACATGGCACTGCACTGGAAGCTGGTCATCGACGCCAAGAACGCGCCCACCATCGCGGACTTCTGGGCCGCCGCCCTGGAGTACGAGGTGGAAGACCCCAGCGCGCTGATCGAGCAGCTGCTCGCCGCCGGTCACGTCACCGAGGACCAGGTCATCGAGCACCACGGGCGCAAGGTCTTCCGCGGATACGCCGCGATCCGGCATCCCGACGACCCGTTCGACCCAGTCACCGGCGTCGGTCAGGGCCGCAGACTGCTGTTTCAGGACGTCCCGGAGGGCCAGTCCGTCAAGAACCGCCTGCACATCGACATCCACAGTGACCAGGGCGAGCTCAAGGACCTGGTGGCCCGGCTGGAAATCCTGGGCGCCACCCGTATCCGCGAAGTGAACAAGGGCCCGGCCGGCCACTGGTGGATCATGAAGGATCCGGAGGGCAACGAATTCTGCGCCACGATTTAGCCCACTCGCTCCGGACTGTGCCGCACGAATCGGAACATTCGGCCCAGTGGCCGTGCCACCACCGGCAGAGAACCACGCGGAAAACGCACTGAATCCCCTTTGTGAAGACAAGAATTCCCGGAAAGCGCGAGCCGGTCCGGTCACGGGCCGCACGGTCTCCCACCGTGCCGCGCGCCGGGCCCGCCCGGCAAGCGACTGCCGTCCCGACATGACACAAGGCCTGGTGACCTGCTGCTTCCCTTCCGCCGCGGGACGGCTTGTGCCATGCTTCGCCGCAGCGTCACGACCGGGGAGAGTGGTGCCGTGCCGGGCACGGGAGATCAGCTCGCACGACTTCTGGCAGAGGTGAAGAGCCGTTCCGGACTGAGCTACTCCGAGCTGAGCAAGCAGACCCATACGAGCACTTCCACACTGCACCGGTACTGCACCGGGAAAACCGTTCCGCCCGACTATCAGACGGTCGCGCGGATCGCGATGGCGTGTTCCGCGACGGATTCCGAGCTCACTGAGCTTTTGCGGCTCTGGCGTCAGGCCCGGTCGGTGGAGAACGCCGATCCGGTCGTCCCGAAACAGCCGTCCGTCCGCCGGCGAATACCCCTCGGATCGGTCGCGCTCAGCCTGCTGACCGTCGTTCTCCTGCTCAGTGCCGTGGCCGGGGCACCAACGGGACCCGTGTCAGAGGCGAACCAACAGGTGTACGGCCCGTCGTGGGCGCGGCAGGAACCGGTCGACCCGACCATGTTCGGGGTGACGGCGTCGTCGTCCAGTGGAGTGATGCCCTCGTTCCGGGTGGGCAGCCTGCGGTTCTGGGACAGCCGCACTCGCTGGGCGAGCATCCAGCCGCAGCGGGACGTGTACGACTGGAGCATCCTCGACCGCCTGGTCGACAGCGCCCGGCACGCCGGGTTGCCCGCCATGTTCGTGTTCGGCGGTACCCCCGCATGGGCGGCGCCGACCAGCCCGAAGGCGGCTTACAACGACGGTTCCCGGGCCGCACCGCCCGATGATCTGGCTGACTGGGACCGGTTCGTGAGCGCGGTCGCGGCTCGCTACCGCGGCCGGCTCGATGCGTACGAGTTGTGGGCGTACGGCAACGACGGCCGGTACTACGCCGGTTCGACGGAGGCGCTCGTCGAGATGACCCGCCGCGCGAGCCTGGCGATCAAGGCGGCCGATCCCGACGTGACGGTGGTCTGCCCGTCCATGGGACGGCTGTGGACCGCCGACGGCCTGGCGTTCCTGCGGCGGTTCGCCGAACTGGGCGGTTACCAGCACTGTGACGTCGCCGGGATCAAGCTGCACCAGCGACGCGCCGCCGATCCGCCGGAGACCACTCTGGAACTGCTCGGCCACATCGACGAGACATTCCACGCGGCAGGCGCGCATCCGAGGCTCTGGAACACCGGCACCACGTACGAACACGCGCTGGAGAAACCGCTCACGGAACAACGCACCATCGACTACGCGGTTCGTTTCTACCTCGTCGCCATCTACGGAACGAACAAGGGCCTGAACCGTTCGTACTTCTACAACTGGGGCGGCGGCGGACTCCCGATCACCCTGCAGGTCGTCGGCGGGCCGCCGACCCGCGCGGCCCTCGCCGTCGAGGAACTGCAACGCTGGCTGGCCGGCACGAGGACACGCGGGTGCGAGCAGGGGCCGTCGATCAACCTGCCCGTCGGCGTCTGGCAGTGTGCGTTCACCGCGAAGGACGGGCGAGTCCTGCTGATCCAGTGGACGAGCGACGGCGCCGCGCAGACGTTCGCCCCGAACAGGTCGGAGGAGCTGCGGCTGATCGACGGCACCAGCCGGCCGCTCCAGCCCGGGGAGATCGTGCACGTCACGCAGACACCGCAGCTCATCGTGCAAGGGCCGGGCGATTAGTCCAAGGGCAACGCGATGTGGTTGAGGGCTTCGACCCGGCCGTCGACCACGCGCATGACCACCCGTTGCCCCAGCCGCAGCATCCGCAGTCCGCTGCGGTCGAACGCGGAGGCGTCGAACGAGAGCCGCCGCCCGTCGTCCAGCAGGACTGTGCCGCTGCGGGTCTCAGCGGAGAAGGTCGCCACGGTCGCCTGCATGTCAGCCTCCGGTCGAGATGCCCAGCACGAGTTGCGGCACGACGGACATGACCGCCGTGCCCACCGCGGCGATGCCGATGGCGACGCCGACCGGCCGGGCGATCCGGCCGAAGCGGACACCGTCCGGCAGCGGCGCGAAGAGACGGGTCGCCCAGGCCAGGTAGTAGAAAAGGCCGATCACGGTGTTCCCGGCCATGATCACGGCGAGCCAGCCGTACCCGCCGAGGATGGTGCCCTGGAACACCACGATCTTGGCGAACAGGCCCGCGAGTCCCGGCGGCAGCCCGGCCAGGCACGCCAGGAAGAACGCCAGGGCGACGGCCACCAGCGGATGGGTGCGGGCGAGTCCCCGGTAGTCGTCCAGCTCTCCCCCGCCGTACCGGCCGATCCATCCGACGACCGAGATCGTCGCGAACACACCGATGTTCATCAGCGCGTAGATGGCGACGTAGCCGATCGTGGCCGCGGCCAGGTCGTCGAGCGGTGCACCGCCCCCGGCCGCGCCGAGAGGCGCGAGCATGTACCCGGCCTGGGCGATCGACGACCACGCGAGCAACCGGATGGCTGTCCGCTGGCGCAACGCCACGAGATTCCCGGCCGTCATGGAGACCGCGGCGAGCACGGCGACCAACGGGCCCCAGACCCGGGCGAACGGCTCGAAGGCGATGACCAGCACCAGCACCAGCCCGGCGAACCCGGCGGCCTTGGAGATCACCGAGAGGAACCCGGCCACGGCGACCGGCGAGCCCTGGTAGGTGTCGGGTGCCCAGAAGTGGAACGGCACCGCGGACACCTTGAACCCGAAGCCGGCCAGGACGAGGACCACACCGACGCCCGCGACGGACTCCAAAGGGGACGGTGTGGCCAGCACGGCGCCGATGCGGTCGAGGAAAAGCGATCCCGTGGCACCGTAGACCAGGCTGATGCCGAACAGCATCACGGCGGTCGACACCACCGACACCAGGAACATCTTCACGCCCGCTTCGGACGACCGGCCGTCGTACCGCCGCAAGGCCACCAAGGCGAACACTGGGAGCGACACGACTTCCAGTGACACCACCAAAGTCACCAGGTCGCGGCCGGCGGCGAGCGTCATGGCACCGGAGAGCGCCGCCAGGATCAGGAAGTGGAACTCCCCCGCGGGCAGGCGGGTGTCACGGATCTCCCCCTGGGCCATCAACAGCACCACGAGGCCCGCGATCAGCATGACCGTCTGGAGCAGCAGGGTGAAGTCGTCCACCACGAACGAACACGAAGTGTCCACACAGAACGTCCGGCGTGGACCACCGGTCAGCAGGACCACCTCGCCCGCGCCGGCCAGTACCAGGCCCACGAAGGCCGCGTGCCGCAGGAACAGCGCGGCCAGCGCGGACAGGGCCAGGATCAGCGGCGGCCCGATGGCCAGGTAGTCGACCGTCTGGACCATCACAGGCCTCCCAGGTAGAACCGGACGGCGTCGACGGTCGGCACGAGCACCAGCCCCGGCCAGAGCCCCACCACGAACACCAGCACCACCAGCGGCGCCCACGCCAGGTACTCGACCGGCGTGACGTCGAGAACCCCCTGCCGCCGCGGTGACGTCCCCTGGACCACTCTGCGCAGCATCACCAGGAAATAGGCCGCGGTCAGCAGGGCACCCAGCCCGGCGACCACCATGAAGACCAGGTACAGCGGCCGGTTGAGGCCGGCGGCGGGGTCGAAGGCGGCGAGCATGGCGAGCATCTCGCCCCAGAACCCGGCCAGGCCGGGCAGGCCGAAACTGGCCACCGCCGCGATGATCAGCAGGACGCTCAGCCGGGGCGTGACGGCGAGCGTGCCGCCGCCGATCCGGTCCATGTCGGTGCTGCCGAACCGCTCGGCCATCCCGCCGGCCAGGAAGAACAACAGGCCGGTGATCAGACCGTGGGCGATGTTGGCGAACAGCGCGGCGTTCATCCCGGCCGGGGTCAGCGTGGCGATCCCGAGCAGGACAAAACCCATGTGGCCGACGCTGGAGAACGCGATCAGCCGTTTGAGGTCGCGCTGCGCGAGGCACGCCAGCGCCGCGTACACGATCCCGATGACGCCGAAGGCGCCGAGGAACGGCGCCACCGCCAGGGCACCTTCCGGCAACACCGGGACCGCGATCCGGACCAGGCCGTACGTCCCCATCTTGAGCAGGACTCCGGCCAGCAGCACGGAACCGACCGTGGGCGCCTCGCTGTGCGCGTCGGGAAGCCAGGTGTGCAACGGCCACATCGGCACCTTCACCGCGAGCCCGCCCGCCACCAGGACGAACGCGATCACCTGCACGGCACGGCTCATCCCGGCGCCGTCCCGGCCGGCCAGCTCCACCATGTCCAGAGTGGACGTGTGGCCGTAGATCACGAGCAGGCCGACCAGCAGCACACCGGAGCCGAGCAGGGTGTACAGGATGAACTGACGGGCCGCCGGTCCACGGCCCGCGCCGCCCCACCCGGCGATCAGCGCGTACATCGGCACCAGGACGACTTCGAAGAACACGAAGAACAGCAACAGGTCCAGTGCGGTGAACGTGCCGAGCATGCCGACTTCGGTCAGCAACACCAAGGACACGAACGAATGCGGCCGTTCCGGTGTGCCTTCCCGGCGGGCCACGTAGATCATGCTCAGGAAGCACAACAGTGCCGTGAGCACGACCAGCGGTACCGAAACGCCGTCCACTCCAAGGTGGAACCGAATCCCCAACGGTGGAATCCACGGTGCGTCCGTGACCAGGTGCGTGCCCGGCCGGGTGTAGTCGACCGCGAACGCGATGGCCACCGCGATGGCGAAGGTGATCCCGGTGGTCAGCACACCGACCAGAACCGCGGCCCGCCGCATGCCCAGCACAGCAAGGCAACCGATCAGCGGCACGGCGAGCAGCAGGACCGGCAGCACGCTCATTGCAGGACCACCACCCCCACCGCGATCACCACGACGCCGGCCAGCAAGGCGGTGACGTAGAACTGCGGGTTGCCGTTCTGCGTCAGCCTCAGCAGCCCGCCGAGAGCCCGCGCGCCTCGCCCGGTGCCTCGAACCGACCTGGCCACAACGGAATCGTCCACGCGGACGACCTCGTTGGCGACTCGCACGACGCCTCGCGCCACCGTGCGCTCGTACAGGTCGTCCGTGCCGAACGCGGAACCGAAGACCCTGCGCGCACGGCCGAGTGCGTCGGCCGGATCTCTGGCCGGATCACGCCGCCAGATCATAAACACGGCAAGCGCACCCAGAGCGGCGAGTACCAACGACAGGACCGCGCTCAGCACCTCGGGCCGGAGCTCCTCGAACCGCAGGCCGACGAACCCGAGCAGCAACGCCGCCGAAGCCAGCAGTGTCAACGGGATGGTCATGATCTTCGAGGCTTCGCCCGCGTCCGGGCCTGATCCGAAGAAGGTCCGCAGCCAGGCCCGGGTCGTGTACGCGGCCGTCAGCCCCACTGTCAGCAGCAGACCGCCGAACACGAACCAGTGCGGGGCGTGTTCGGCCGCCGCCACCACCGCGTCCTTGCTGAAGAACCCGGCGGTCGGAGGAATCCCCGCCAGTGCGGCGAAGCCCACGGTCATGGTCAGGAACGACAGCGGCATCCCGCGTCTCAGACCGCCCATGTCCGCCATCAGGTTGCTGCCGACCGCGATGATCACCGCGCCGGCGCAGAGGAAAAGCAGGGCCTTGAAGGCCGCGTGCGACAGCAGATGCGCGATCGCCTGCGTCCGGCCGCCGACCGCCAGGGCCGCGAACATCACGCTGAGCTGGCTGATCGTGGAGTACGCCAGGACCCGTTTGAGATCGTCGGTGACCAGCGCGGCCAACGCCGAACCGATCATCGAGACGACCGCGATCACCGCGAGGACGTCCAGGCTGAGCGGCGCCGCCAGGAAGACCGGGTACAGCAACGCGACGACGTACGCCCCGGCCGCGACCATCGTCGCCGCGTGGATCAGCGCACTGACCGGCGCAGGACCTGCCATGGCGTCCGGCAGCCAGCTGTGCAGTGGGAACTGCGCCGACTTGCCGATGATCCCGGCCAGCAACAGCAGTGATCCGGTCAGCAAGGTGCCCGGGGACATCGCCGGCACCGCGGCGATCACGTCGGTGATCCGGAACGACCCGGCCGCGCCGCCCAGCACGAAGATGCCGAACAGGAAGCCGACGTCACCGAACCGCGTCATCAGGAACGACTTGACCGCCGCGGCGGACGCGGACGGTTTCTCCCAGTGGTGCCCGATCAGGAAGTACGAGCAGACGCCCATGATCTCCCAGCCGACGTACAGCACCAGCAGGTCCGCCGACAGCACCACGGTGAGCATCGCGAGAGTGAACAGTGCGACCAGGATGGCGAAGGCCGGATACCGCACATCGTGCCTCATGTAGCCGACCGAGTAGATCTGGATGGCCAGCGCGACCAGGGTGACCATCACGGCCACCGTCGAGGACAACTCGTCCACGCGCAGACCCATCGTGATCGGGATGGTCCCGGTCGGCGTCAGCACCGCGTACGTCTCGAACGGTTCGAGCAACGCCAGGACGACCGCGCACACGGCGCTGATCGCGGTGCCCAGAATGACGAGCGGCGCGGTCATCGCCTGTCTCCGGCGGAATCGGTCTCGGCGGTCTCGGCGAGCTCGGTGAGGGAATCGACCGAGATCGTGGCGCGGTTGCGGAACACCTGCAGGACGATCGCGAGGCCGATGCCGACTTCGGCGGCCGCGATGACGATCACGAACAGGGTGAGGATCTGGCCGGAGCCCAGCCGGTCGGCCAGCCAGACGTCGAAGGCGACCAGGTTGAGGTTGACGGCGTTGAGCATCAGCTCGACCGACATCAGCACCAGGATGGCGTTGCGCCGGGCCAGCACGCCGTAGATCCCGATCGAGAACAGCAGCGCCGACAGCACGGCCGGGTACAGCACGTGCATCAGCCGTCACCGTCCTTCGGCGGGCCGATGTCCGTGCGGGACAACACGATCGCGCCGACCAACGCGGCCAGCAACAGCACCGAGAGGATCTCGAACGGCAGCACCCAGTACCGGAAGATGTTCGCGCCGATCCCGCTCGCCGATCCGGTCGACGGTTCGCCCAGGTCGACGTAGGCGTCGCCGAAACCCCTGACCAGCACGGTCACCAGCACCCCGGCCGTGGCCACGGCGACGACGATCGCGGCCGGCCGGTTGCGACTGTCCAGATCGGACGTGGGCCCGATCGGCGCGCGGGTCAGCATGATCCCGAACAGCAGCAGGACGACGACCGCGCCGACGTAGATGAGCACCTGCACCCACGCGACCAGTTCCGCCGTCAGGACCAGGAAACAGGCGGCGATCGCGCCGAAGCTCAGCACCAGGTACAGCGCCGCCCGGACGAGCTGCCTGGTCGTCACCACCAGCACCGCGGCCGCCAAGGCGACCACGCCCAGCAGCACGAAAACGATCTCGGCGGCGGTCATCCGGGCTTCCCCGGGTCGATCTCGGGCGGGGGCGGGACGGTCTTCATCCACTCCCCCAGCAGATCCATCTCGTGTGTCAGCGAACCGATCCGGTGTTCGGCGTACTCGAACTCGGGCGACCAGAACAGCGCGTCGAACGGGCACGCCTCGATGCAGATCCCGCAGTACATGCAGAGTGAGAAGTCGATCGCGAACCGGTCGAGCACGTTGCGGCTGCGTTCCCGGCCGCCTTCGACCGCGGCGGGCAACGTCTCCTTGTGCGACTCGATGTAGATGCACCAGTCCGGGCACTCCCGCGCGCACAGCATGCAGGACGTGCAGTTCTCCGCCAGCAGCCCGATCACGCCCCGGCTGCGCGGCGGCAGGTCGGGCTGGACCTCGGGGTACTGCCGGGTGACCGACCGGCGGGTCATCGTCCGCAGCGTGACCGCGAGGCCTTTGAGCAGGCCCTTCACATCATCACCACCTTCACCACACCGGTCAGGGCGAGCTGAGCGAGGCTCAGCGGCACGAGCACCTGCCACGCCAGCTTCTGCAGCTGGTCGGCACGCAGCCGCGGATTGCTGACGCGCAGCCAGATCACCACGAACGCCAGGACGAACAGTTTGATCAGGAACCACACCGGGCCGAGTTCCTCGTCGGCGAACGGCCCGCGCCAGCCGCCCAGGAACAGCACCGTGGTCAACGCGCAGAGCACGACGATCCCGGCGTACTCGGCGAGCAGGAACAGCGCGAAGCGCAGCCCGGTGTACTCGGTGTACGGCCCGAGCACGATCTCCGAGTCAGCGACCGGCATGTCGAACGGTGGCCGGTGCAGCTCGGCCAGCCCGGCGACGAAGAAGATCACCGCGGCCGGTGCCTGCCACACGAGCCACCACGGTGACCAGGTCTCGACGATGCCGGACAACGACAGCGTGCCCGCCGCCATCGCGACCGACGACGCCGCGAGCACCAACGGCAGTTCGTACGCCATCAGTTGGGCAGCACTGCGCAGTCCGCCGAGCAGGGCGTACTTGTTGCCGCTCGACCAGCCCGCCATCACCGAGCCCAGCACGCTCACGCTCATCACCGCGAGCACGAAGAACAAGCCGATGTCCAGGTCGACCGCGACCAGGCCAGGGCCGACCGGCACGACCACGAGGACCACGAGATACGGCAGCAACGCCACGGCAGGCGCGAGGGAGAACACCTTGCGGTCGGCTTCGGCCGGCACGACGTGTTCCTTCTGGGCGAACTTCACGCCGTCGGCGATCAGCTGCGCCCAGCCGTGGAAACCGCCCGCGTACATCGGCCCCAGCCGGGCCTGCATGTGCGCCATGGCCTTGTGCTCGAGCTGGCCGACCAGCAGCGGCAGCAGCAGGAAGGCCGCGACCACCAAGGCCAGCCGCGCCGCGATCTCCAGCAGGGTCATGGCTGTGCCCAGTTCTCGGGCACACCGGGCGGCAGGTTGCGGCGCCGCTTCGGTTTCTTCAGGTCGGTCATCGACTGACCGGGATCCACCTCACCCGGCCATTGCTTGGCGACCCGGCTGGCGAGCACGAAGTCCTTGCGCAGCGGGTTGCCTTCGAACCCGTCCGGCAGCAGCAACGGGACCAGGTTCGGGTGCCCTTCGAAGTGGACGCCGAACATCTCGTGGGTCTCCCGTTCGTGCCAGTTCGCGCCTCGGTAGACGGTCGTCGCCGTCGGCAGGGTGAGCGCTCCGGGCGGCAACAAGGTCCGGATCAGCGCGTGCTGCCTGGTCTTCGTCGAGTAGACGTGCGCGACGACCCGGATGCCTTCGTCCAGCTCGTCCACCGCGGTGAGGAAGTCGAAGAAGTCGCACTGCTGGGTGTCCCGCGCCGCGATCAGCGCGGCAATCCATTCGCCCGGGGCCACGTCCTGGGTCATCGGTCCACCCGCTCGATCGCCGGGTATTGGGGTGATCCGCGCTCGGCCCACTGCTCGTCACCGATCTTGGCCTGGAGCTTCATGATGCCGTGCAGCAGCGCCTCCGGCCGGGGCGGGCAGCCGGGCACGTAGACGTCCACCGGGATGAGCTGGTCGACGCCTTTGGTGACGCAGTAGGAATCCCAGTAGGGGCCGCCGCAGTTCGAGCAGGCACCGAACGAGATCACGTACTTGGGTTCGGGCATCTGTTCGTACAGCCGCTGGACCGCGGGCGCCATCTTGTCGGTGACCGTGCCCGACACCACCATCAGATCGGCCTGCCGCGGGCTCGGCGCGAACGGGATCACCCCGAGCCGGATGAAGTCGTGCCTGCTCATCGAGGTCGCGATGAACTCGATCGCGCAGCAGGCCAGGCCGAAGTTGAACACCCAGAGCGAGTAGCGGCGTCCCCAGTTGAGGACGAACCGCATCGGCTTGGGGACCTGGTTGATCATGCCCAGATCGGTCACGCCCACGACAGGACCCCCTTGCGCCAGGCGTACAGGATTCCGACGGCCAGGAAACCGAGGAACACGAACATCTCGACGAGGGTCGCCACCCCGAAGCCGGGCGCCGCGAAGACCGTGGCCCACGGGAACAGGAAGACGGCGTCCACGGCGAAGACCACGTAGAGGAACGTGAAGACGTAGTAACGCACGTACGACTGCGCCCAGCCGCCGCCGACCGGATCGACACCGCACTCGTAGGTCAGCAGCTTCTGGGGCGTCGGCCTGGCGGGTCGCAGGAGGCGGTTGGCGGTGAGCGCCACCGTCACGAACACAGCACCGACTACCAGGAGCAACGCGACCAGTCCGTATGCTCCGAAGTAGCCGTGCACGGGTCACCTCCGCGACACTGTGTGTTAGATCACATCATGGTGGCTCTCGCACCGTTTCGTCCACCGGAAGGCCGCAGGCCGGACACGCCGGCGCGGCATCGGCTTAACCCCCTGGTAGGGGGCGATAGGGGGACCACCTCACACAGCCCTTAGGGGTCACCCATTAGGGTGCGCAAGTGCATTTCGATTCGATCTCGAACCGATCACTAGTTGAGGCCTCACGCGCCGTCACGCTCCGGAGCTCCGCGCGGTGACGTTCTGGCTCGTGGCGGCCGTAGCCGGAGCCCCGCTCGTCGCCCTGGGTGCTGCCTTGCAGCAGAACGCGGCGATGCACTGCGACAGCCTCGGGTTTCTGCGCCTGGTGGGCCAGTTGGTCCGCAGGCCGAAATGGCTGCTCGGTTCGGCCACCACCCTGTGCGGCGCGATCATGCACATCATCGCGCTGTCCAACGGCCCGCTGACCATCGTCCAGCCGCTCGGCATGAGCGGCCTGCCGATCGCCGTGCTGATCGCCGCGGCCATCGACCGCAGGCGCGTGCGCGCCGGGGAAATGTTCGGCACGTTCGCGGTGAGCGCGGGCCTCGTGAGCCTGCTCCTGCTGTTGCCGCACGAATCCGCCCGGCCGACCCTCGACGGCGGCTCAGCGGCCGTCCTGTGCGGCACGACGCTCGCCATCATCCTCGGCACCGCGTTCATGGCTCGCCGCAGCACGGGCGCCGTCAACGCGCTCTTCCTGGCGATCGGCTCCGGCGTGGCCTACGGCGTCTTCGCGGCCCTGACCCGCGTCGGCGGCAGCACGGCCATCAACGACATGTCCGCGTCGGTCTTCTGGGTCATCGGGCTCGCCGTCGTGTTCTGCGCGCTCGGCCTGCTGTTCCAGCAGAACGCGTACCGCACCGGCCGGTTCGCGCTGAGCTACGCGACGCTGCTGGTCGCCGACCCGATCACCGGCTCGCTGATCGGCGTGATCGTGCTCAACGAGCAGCTACCCGCCTCGATCCTGGCCAACGTCGGCGTGCTCGCCGCGTGCGCGGTCACCATCGCGGGCGTCGTCGTGCTGACCCGTCTGCACCCGCACCACCACGCTCCCGCGGCCCCTTCAGCGCCTCCGACCAGGGAACTCGTCTCCGTCTGAAAAAATTTCCGGCCGCGTGTCGATCCGCCGGGCCGTCGTTCGACGCGTCTGTGTCAGACCAGAACGACCAGGAGGACGACATGCGGTTCATGATGATCGTGAAGGCCAACCCGGAGACCGAGGCCGGCGCCATGCCGACGCAGCAGGAGCTCGAAGAGATGGGCAAGTACAACGACGAGCTCGTGAAGGCAGGCGTGATGCTCGCCGGTGACGGCCTGCACCCCAGCTCCAAGGGCTTCAAGGTGCAGTACGGCCCGGGCAGTGCCACCAAGGTGGTCGACGGCCCCTTCGCCGAGGCCAAGGAGCTGATCGCCGGCTACTGGGTCATCCAGGTGTCGTCCCGCGAGGAGGCCGTGGAGTGGGCCCGCCGCATCCCGTTCCAGGAGGGTGAGGTCGAGGTCCGCCAGGTCTTCGAGGAAGAGGACTTCGCCTGACCAGCACGTGAAGCACGCCCGCTGATCCCGCCCGGGACCAGCGGGCTTCTCCCTCCCCGTGTCCACCGTTCCAGCACCCCGAGTCCGCCACTCCGGCACCCCGTGTCCACCGTTCCAGCACCGTGAGTCCACCACTCCGGCACCGCGAAATTCCCACGACGCCCGGCGGTGCGAACTGGGGGTGCCGGAACGGGGGTTTCGGGGTGCCGGAACAGGGGTTTCAGGGTGCCGGAACGGGGGTTTCGGGGTGCCGGAACGGGGGTTTCAGGGTGCCGGAACGGGGGTTTCAGGGTGCCGGAACGGGGGTTTCGGGGTGCCGGAGTGGGGGTTTCAGGGTGCCGGAATGGTGGACACGGCGGTGGGGCTCAGGCGGAACAGTGGGGTGGAGTCGTCGGGCGGCGGGGAGTTGAGGCGCGCGGCGTGGATCTCCGGTACGACCGCGTCCCACTCGGCGGTGCCCGGCGACACCCGGGTCACGGTCGCGTCCCACGTGACGGAGCGGGCGCCGGTCGCCTTGTCCCGGGTGATCACCGAAACGCGGTCCACATCGGACAGGTCCACCAGGACGTACGCCGCGTCGTCGTGCCAGTGGTGCCATGCCGGCATGGCGCGGGCGGTGTCAGGCCGGGTGATCCAGATCAGCCCGGACTTCTTTGTCGCGTCGGCTATCAGGCTCATACCGACGAATCGTAGGTGACCCGCGGGGTGGCTGCCCCGGATACGACCGTGGCAGCCACCGAAGGCCGCTTACGGCAGGGGTTCGTACTCGCGGACGTTCGCGATCGACACACCGTTCGCGGTGTTGGCCTCGCGCTCGATCATGATCTCCACGAGCACCGGCCTGCTGGTGGCCTCCGCCTGCTTGCGGGCCCACGCCAGCGCGTCCGAGATCTCACCGGGCTGCGTGACGCGCCTGCCGGAACAGCCGTACGCCTCCATGATCTTGATGTTGTCCGTGCCGACCGTGTCGTAGTGGATGTCGACCTCGTAGTTCATCTCGTAGCCGCCGTGGTCCTCGGCCATCCTGATCAGGCCGAGGTACTCGTTGTTCAGCATGATCAGCACGAACGGGACGTCGTACTGCGCGGCCACCGCGAGCTCCTCGACCAGGAACTGGAACGAGTAGTCGCCGACGATGCCGACCACCTCGGCGTCCGGATCGGTGTGCTTCAACGCCTTCTTCACGCCGATCGCGGCGGGGATCTCCCAGCCGAGCGGACCGGCCTGGCCGCAGACCTGGTAGTGCCGTGGCTTGTGCGCCAGCTGGTGCTGGCCCGACCAGATCTGGTACAGCCCGATCGCGGTCACGAAGTACGTGTCCGGGCCGTAGAACTCGTTGATCTCCTTGAACACCCGCGGTGCCTTGACCGGCACGGTGTCGAAGTCCTCGCGCCGGGTCAGCGTCGCCTTCAGCTGCTGGGTCCGGGCGACCCACGCCCCCGCCGGGCGGCCCGCGCCGCGTGCCTTGGCCAGATCCAGGATGGCCCGCAGGAACTGCCTGGCGTCCGACACGATGCCCAGGTCCGGCGCGAACACCTTGCCGATCTGGGTCGGCTCGATGTCCACGTGGATGAACTGGCGTGCGCCGCGGTAGGTCTCCAGGTCGCCGGTGTGCCGGTCACCGAACCGCGCACCAACCGCCAGCACGAGATCGGACTCCAGGAACGACGCGTTGCCATACCGCTGGGACGTCTGGATTCCGGTCATCCCGGCGTACAGCGGATGGTCCTCGTCCAGCGCGCCCTTGCCCATCAGCGTGGCCTGCACCGGGATCTGCAGGTACTCGGCCAGCTCACGCAGTTCCTCGTGCGCCTCACCGAGGATCACGCCACCGCCGGCGAGCAGCAGCGGCTTCTCCGCCGCCAGCAGCATGTCCAGCGCCCGCTCGACGCGGGGCGGGTGCGGCACGACGGGATTGATCGGCAGCGGCGCGTCGATGCCGCTGTCCCATTCGATCCGTTGCTTCTGCACGTCCAGCGGCAGGTCGATCAGGACCGGGCCGGGACGGCCGGACTGCGCGACGCGGAAGGCCTCCCGGAAGATCCACGGCGCCTGCGCGGCCTCCTTGACCTGCACCGCCCACTTGGTGACCGGCTTGGCGATCTCGACGATGTCGACCGCCTGGAAGGCCTCCTGGTGCAGTTTGGACGACACCGCCTGGCCGGTGACGCAGATGATCGGGATCGAGTCGGCCAGCGCGGTGTACAGGCCGGTGATCATGTTGGTGCCCGCCGGGCCGGACGTGCCGATCGCGACACCGACCTTGCCGTTGGTGCGCGCCCAGCCGTCGGCCATGTGGGTCGCGCCCTCCTCGTGCCGGACGATCAGGTGCTCGATCCCGCCGACCACCTCAAGGGCCTTGTACAGCGGGAGGATCGCGGCGCCGGGGCAGCCGAACGCGGTGTCGACACCCTCGGACTTCAGGATCTCGACGACCGCTTGCATCGCGGGGACTTGGGGCATGGTGGCTGTCCTTCCTAGCCTCAGTGCCGATCAACCTCGGCTGGACAGCTGCTCGGTGACCTTGAGCAGCGCCGAGTGGTCGAGTGAGCCATGCCCCATCGCCCGTGCAGCCGCGACCAGCTGCGCGACGAGGCCGGTGACCGGCAGCGACACGTCGGCCTGCCGTGCGGCGGCCACTGCGATGCCCATGTCCTTGTGGTGCAGGTCGATCCGGAAGCCCGGCTGGAACTGGCGGGCCACCATGGTCTCCCGCTTGAGGTCCAGGATCCGGCTGGCCGCGAGGCCGCCTGCGAGCACGTCCAGACCGGTCTTCGCGTCCACACCGGACGCTTCGAGCAGCACGATCGCCTCGGCGACAAGGGCGTACGTGCCGCCGACAACGAGCTGGTTGGCGGCCTTGACCACCTGACCGGCGCCGTGCGGTCCCACGTGGACGACCGTCTTGCCGAGCACGTCGAACAACGGCTTCGCGGCCGCGAAATCCGCCGCGTCGCCACCGGCCATGATGGACAGTGCGGCGTTCTTCGCGCCCGCCTCGCCGCCGGACACCGGCGCGTCCAGCACACGAATTCCCTTGGCCTTGGCGGCTTGCGCGATCGCCAGTGAGCTTTCCGGGCGGATCGTGCTCATGTCGATCAGCAGCGTGCCGTCCTTGGCGTTCCGCAGCACGCCGTCGTCGCCGAGTACCACCGACTCGACGTGCGGGTGGTCGGGCAGCATCGTGATCACGACGTCGGCGCTGGAAACCGCCTCCGCCACGTTCGCCGCCGCCTTGCCGCCCGCTTCGGCGAGGGTGGCCAGTGATTCCGGCACCACGTCGAAGCCGATAACCTCATGTCCCGCGCCGACCAGGTGTGCGGCCATCGGGCCGCCCATGATGCCCAGGCCGATGAATCCCACCGTCGTCATGATTCCTCCGGTGTCACGCCCGCAAGTCGCGGGCAAGCCAGTCGAAGCTGTCGGCGCTGGCACCGCTTGGCTTGTACTCCAAGCCGATGTAGCCGCCGTAGCCGTTCTCCGCGAGCCGTTCGAAGAGGTCGGCGAAGTCGAGACCGCCCGTGCCGGGTTCGTTGCGGCCGGGGGCGTCGGCGATCTGCACGTGGCCGAAGTGCGGGCTGTAGTCGTCGATGACCCGTGCCGGGTCGTCGCCGTTCACCGCCAGGTGGTACAGGTCGGCGAGCAGGGCGATGTTGTCGACGCCGCCTTCCTTGCGTACTCGCTGGATCACAGCAAGCGCCTCGGCCGCGGTCTTGAGGGGGTACGCGGGCGCGCCGCTCAGTGGCTCGACCAGGATGGTCGCGCCGATCCGGCTCGCCGCCTTGGCCGCGATCGCCAGGTTCTCCCGCGCCACCTCGTCCTGCCGCCCCGCCGGGACACCGTCGATCCTGTTGCCGTACAACGCGTTGAACGCGCGGCAGCCGAGCTGGTCGGCGATCTCGACGGCGACCTCGATGTTCTCCCGGAACTCCGTGCCGCGCGCGGGATCGGACAGCACTCCGCGCTCACCGCCGGGCATGTCACCGGCGTAGAAGTTCAGGCCGACCAGGCGGACGCCCTCCTCGCGCACCGAGCGGACGAAAGCGTCCACCTCGGAGTCGTCCGGCACCGCCCGGCTGAACGGCCACCAGAACTCGACCGCGCTGAACCCCGCCGCCTTGGCCGCGGCCGCCCGGCTGGTGATGGCCAGTTCGGTGAACAAGATCGACAGGTTCACGTCATACCGGAACCGATGGTCCACCGTCACTCCTTAAATTCCGCTCTGTGGAATCACTCTTCCATCTAACGAAACGGTACTTCCGCGCCGCGGACCCCGTCAACCACGCAGGCACCCAAAAGCCCTCGTGAGTGGTTATCGGGGTTCTAACCCTGATAACCACTCACGAGGGCTGAGCTGGGGGAACTGGGAAAGTCAGCGGACGAGCACGCGTACTGACTTGAGCTCGCTGTCGATCGCGTCGGGGATGTACATCCCGGCGGCCAAGCCGGACCGGAGGTAGTCCAGGAGGGCCTTGTTGATCACCTCGCCGGGCAGCACGGCGGGCGCGCCCGGCGGGTACGGCGTGATCATCTCCGCCGCGATCCGGCCCACCGCCTTCGCCACAGGGACCTGCTCGGTCTCGCCGAAGAAGGCGTCTCGCGGCAGAACCTCGGTACGAAGCTCCAACTCGCCGGGCGACGGCAGATCGACCCGCGGCGGCGCAGGCAGGGACTCCGCGGACCCGGCCAGGTCCTGCATCGCCCGCAGGAAGGCGGACGCGGTCTCCTGGTCGTCGGCGTGGGTGAACTGCGCGACGATCCGGCGGTGGTCCGAGAGCCCGACGGTGACACGCCGCTCCTCCCGCAGCCAGTCGGCGGCCTGGTAGCCGTTGATCCCCAACGCCAACACGTCGACGATCACCTTCAGCGGGTCGAGCGACGACGCGAGCTCCGGCCCGACGATCTCGTCGCCGACGACGTGCAGGCCCGCGATCTGGTCGGTGTCGGCGCGCACCGAGTGCACAAGGGACAGAGCGGCGCCGAGCAGTTCCTTGCCGTGCTCGACCATCTGCCTGCGCCAGCCGTCCAGGCCGAGGTAGACGAGCGCGGACGCACTGGTCGTGCCGAGCAGGTCCTCCCGCATCTTCAGCACGTTCGGGTCCACACGGTCGCCCTGCAGGTGGAAAACCGAACTCTGTTCGACGGCCGCGCCCATCTTGTGCACGCTCGTGACGCACAGGTCCGCGCCGCAGTACATCGCCCACGGCGGCAGGTCCGAGTGGAACGGCAGGTGCGCGCCCCATGCCTCGTCGACGATCAACGGCCGGTCGAACTCATGGCAGACCTCCGCGATCGCGGTGATGTCCCCACACGTGCCGTAGTCCGTCGGCGTGACCATCAGCATGCCCTTGGCCTCAGGCTCGGCCTGGAACGCGGCTCGCACGTCCTCCGGGCCCGGCGGGTGCGACAGGTGCCGCTCGGTGTCCCACCGGGGATGCACCCACACCGGGTCGACGCCGCTGATGATCAGACCGGCGATCACGGACTTGTGCGCGTGCCGCACGACGAGGATCTTCTCTCCGGGTCCGGCGACCGACAGCATCGCGCTCTTCACCGACAACGAACTGCCGCACGTGGAGAAGAACGCCTTGTCCGCGCCGACGGCGTCGGCCATCAGGTCCTGCGCGTCCTGCAGCACGCTGTTGGTGACGCGCCGGGTGTCCAGACCGTTCGGCGTCAGCACGTCGGACCGGAAGACGTCCTTGCCTACGACATCGAGCACTCGCGGGTCGATTCCCCTCCCCTGCTTGTGACCTGGCGCGTTGAAGGGCACGAACGCACGCTCATGGTAGCGCCGCAGCGCTTCAAGCACCGGAGCCCGACTGTGGTCCATGCCCACTGGGTCACCCGGGCCGGGTGATCTCAAACTTCCCGCTCGGGCAACGGCTTTGTCGCCGGTCCTTCGAGGACATTGCCGTCCACATCGAACCGAGAGCCGTGACACGGGCAGTCCCAGCTGATCTCGGCGGCGTTGAACCGGACAAGACAGCCCAAATGGGTACACCGCAACGAAACCCCGTGCAGGTGACCGTCCGGATCGCGGTAGACGCCCTTCTTGCCCAGACCGTCGCGTACCACCCGGGCCTGTCCTTCGGGGATCTCCGCCACATCGTTGGCGTCGGCCGGTGTCAGCCGGTCGCCGACCAGGTCGACCGCGACCTTGGCGTTCAGCTTGGCCAGCGTCGGCGTGCCGCTCAAGGTCATCCGGTGCGGGCTGAACCGCTCGGCCCACGGGTTCTCCCGGCCGGCGATCAGATCGGCGAGGATCATCGCCGCGAAGGTCGAAGTGGACAGTCCCCACTTCATGAACGCGGTCGCCACGAAGACACGGCCGGACCGCGGTGTGTACGTGCCAATCATCGGCAGGTTGTCGTACGCGGTGGGGTCCTGCGCCGACCACCGGTGGGTGATCTCCTCGACGTCCCAGTACTCACGGGCGAAGTTCGCCAGTTCCTCGTACCGCTCGGGCCCGACGCCCGCCTGGCCGGCGGGATGGCTTTCCCCTGCCACGATGAGCAGATCGCCCGACGAGCTCAGCGAGCGGGTCGGCGTACCCGGGTTGATGGCCAACGACTCCGGCGGTGATCCGGAGCGGAGCTTCGCGGCCACGCAGTAGGCCCGAGTCGGCTCCAGGCGGGCGAAGAACAGTCCACGGTCGAGGATCGGGTAGTGCGTGGCCACGACCACACGGTCCGCGGTGACCGTGCCACCACCTGTCCTAACGCGACACTGCTGCCCTTCCTCCACTTGCATCACCCGGCTGTGCTCGTAGATCTGGCAGCCGTCGCCGGCGACCTTGGCCGCCAGGCCCAGGACGTACTTCGTCGGGTGGAAGACGATCTGCTCGGCGAGCTTGATCGTGGCGTACACCGGGAACGGCACGTCCATCGGGTCCGAAGTGATCGGCAGTCCGGCTTTGGCAGCGGCCCGCGCCTCCTGCTCCACCGACTCGGCCTCGCCCGGTGCCAGCGCGTAGGTGTACGCCGGGCGGCGCCGCAGATCGCAGTCGATGTCCGCGCCGAGCTCTCCCACTTTCGTGACACCGGCGAGGCTTGCCGCCGCGTAGTCCCGGGCGGCGTACTCGCCGTGCTTCCGGGTGATCGTGGAGTACACAGTGGACTGTAGCGCGGTGACCTTCGCGGTGTTGTTGCCGCTGACGCCTGAGCCGACCCGGCCGGCCTCGAGTACGGCGACTCGCAGGCCGGCCTGTTTGAGCAGCAAGGCGGTGGTCATTCCGGTGATGCCGCCGCCGATCACGGCGACATCGAACGTCTCGTCGGCCTGCAGCGGCGGATAGCCGTCGGCCGGCAGGGCCTTGAGCCAGAGGGACTGGGCTGCCGTGGTGGTGGTCACGGCATTCGAGTACCCAGTCCGGGCCGGTCAACCCATCGTCTTCGAGCCGTCCAGCGACTCGCGGATGATGTCGGCGTGGCCGGCGTGCTGGGAGGTCTCGGCGATGATGTGCATCAGCACGCGGCGGTTGGACCAGGCCGCTCCCGGCTCGAACCAGGGCGCCTCGGGCAGCGCGTGCGATTCGTCCAGGTCGATCGTCGTGACCAGCTCGTCGGTCCGGCGCGCGATCGCCTCGTACTGCTCAAGCAGCCCGGCCAGCGTCTCGCCCGCCCGCATCGAGAACTGCGCCTCCCAGTCCACAGCCTCCGAGAACATGCCGGGTGCGCCCTCGAGGATGAAGTTCACCCACGCCCGCTCGGTCACCGCGACGTGCTTGATCAGCCCGCCGAGGGTCAGCTCGCTCACCGTGGTCCGCTTGTTCGCCTGCTCGTCGGTCAGGTCCCGGACCGTGAACTTCAGGAACCCGCGGTGCTTGGCCAGCATCTGCAGGAAGTCCGCCCGCTCGCCCGTCATGGTGCTCTTCGGCCCAGTGGTTTTCGGCTCGGTGTACGTGCTGCTCATCGTCTTCCGCCTTCCTCGTTTGCCCTGATGAGGACAACTCTAGAAGGCATAGCGGTCAGTTTCCGTCCGCAATGACGGCCTATTTTCCGGACTTCAGCGACTCGACCGCCTTGCCGATCCGGCGCTGCCGGAGACCGCGGTTCATTCCTCGAAGAACTTGATCAGGGCGGGCCTCGCCGACGAAGGTGTCCGCGTTTTCCTTGCCGCCTACGGCACTTCGTGACGCCTATCTCGGTTCGATCCTCGTGCTGTGCAAGTGTTCGTAGACCACGCTCGTGCGGACGTCCGCGACTTCGGCGCGGGCCGTGAGCTTGTCGATCACGAACGCGTACAGGTCCTGGTTGTCCCGCACGGCCACGTGCACCAGGAAGTCCTCGCTGCCGGACACCACAAAAACGCCGATGGTCTCGGGCAACGAGGTGATCCAGTTGCGGAACGCCTCGATGTTGCGGCGTGACGGTGGCCGGATCCGGATCGCGATGAGCGCCTGCACCGCACGTCCGATCGCCGCCAGGTTCACGTCGAGCACCGCGCCACGGATCACGCCACGCTCCCGCAGGCCGCGCGTCCGTTCCAGCGCCGTCGAGGGCGCGACCCCCACCGCGGACGCGATGTCGCGGTTGGTCCGCCGAGCGTCCCGCTGCAGCTCCCGCAGGATCGCCGTATCAAGTTCGTCGAGTTGCACCACGGTCACCTTCCTGCCGAATTAAGTTCGCCATCACTGTACGCCTTCCATCGAGGCGATTAACGTTTGACGCAAATCCCGCATGAGTGAGAGGTACACGTGTCCATCGGCGCATATGGTTTCGCACCCGACGAGATCCAACTGGATGAGTCGACCAGGACGGCACGGCTGAAGTGGGTGGTGATCGTCGACGAAGCCGTCCCGGCCGGCCGCATGGTCAACGCGGTCGCGTGTATCGCCGCGTCCACCGGGCATTCCGTGACCGGCATGATCGGCCCCGAAGCACCGGACGCCGCCGGACACGTCCACCCGGGACTGCCCTGGGCGGGCTGCACGATCCTGCGCGCCACGGCAGGGCAGTTGGCCGAGATCCGTGAGAAAGCCGTTGCCAGCGAAGGTGTTCTGGTCACCGACATGCCGACGATCGCACAGACCACGCGCGTCTACCGCGAGTACATGGCGGCGCTGGCCGAGACGAAGCCCGCCGACCTCGCCGCGTGCGCGATCGGCATCGTCGGCCCGCGCAACCGGGTCAGCAAGCTGGTGAAGGGCTTGGAACTGTTGCCGTGAGCGGACGGGCCTACTGGAGCCGATAGGCCTCAAGGCGTTCGACAAGGTCGATCGGCCGGGACAGTGCGACGAGGTGACCGCCGGGCATCTCGTCCGGCGTGAAGCCCAGCCGTTCCCGCACGACGCGGCGCTGGAACTCCGCGGGGAAGAACCGGTCGTCCCGGGCGAGCAAGAACTTGGTTGGCACGTCGGGCCACGCCGTCAGCGGCCACGGCCTGGCGAACGGTGTGCCGGACTGCACGATCTCGCCCTCGGCCATGATCTGCACGGCCACTTCGAGCGGAACGTCGTGCAGGAACGAGAAAACCGGGTCGAACGGGCCGTCGGCAGGCTGGCCGAGTGCTTGCTTGACGGCCCGTTCGGCCTTGTCCTGACCGGTCGCCGTCCACCACTCCCCCGCCGGCTCGCCGGGCCGCGGCGTCATCGCCGCGACCAGGACCAGCAGATCGGCCTTCCGCCGCTGACAGACCAGCGGCGCGCTGAACGCCCCCAACGACGAAGCCACCAGGATCAGGTTCTCCCGGTCCCCGATGGCTGTGTCGATCGCGTCGGCGTACTCCTCGAAACCCGCGCTGTCGTCGCCGGCGGGAAGATCCACCGCCACCACGTCGTGCCCGCGCTCGCGCAGCTCCGGTTCGACGAACTGCCAGTACTTCGCCTGGCCGCCCGCGCCGGGGATCAGGACGTACGTGCTCATCAGCCCTGCCCCCGGTTCGCGAACTCCTCGGGTGTCAAACCACCCGACATCCTGGTGACGAAGTCCAGCACGCCCACCCAGGCCGGTTTCACCGCGATCCGCGCCATCCGCAGGCCTGGCCTGTCCACTTCGGCCACGTTCTTCGCACCCTGTTCCTCACCGGCGTAACGCTTGTGCGCCAAGGCGTACTCCGGCACCACGCCGTCCACATCGGTCACTTCGGCGCGACCGCGGAGCAGCAGCACCTCCGGCGGCGTCGACGGCGTGTCGATGGTGATCGCGACGTCCGGCTTCGCGCGCAACGCCTTGATCTTCGCGGCGCCCGCGAAGGTGCCGAACACGATCTCGGTGCCGTTCCAGTGGAACATCATCGGGAAGACCCTCGGTGTGCCGTCCTTGGCCACGTACGCCAGCCGGGCCAGCTCAGTGGACCCGAGCAGACGCTGGGCCACATCGGTTTTCAGCAGGTCCAGATGCCCTTGCGGAAGTGTCACGACTGTTCCCTCCTCCAGTTTTGTCCTACACTAGCACTAGCTAGTCCTAGATTAGGAGTATCCATGGCGGATCGCCACTACGACGACCCCTGCGGGATCGCCCGCGCACTGGACCTGATCGGCGAACGGTGGGCGTTGCTGGTGGTCCGCGAACTGCTGTTCGGCCCGAAACGCTTCACCGACCTGCGCGCCGGCCTGCCCACGGCCAGCCAGAACGTGCTCTCCCACCGGCTCAGGGAACTGGAGAGGTCCGGCATTCTGACCCGCCGCAAACTCGGCCCGCCCGCGAGCACCTGGGCCTACGAACTCACCGAACGCGGCTACGAGCTGCGTCCGGTGATCATCGAGCTGGCCAAATGGGGCAGCCATGCTCCGACCGCGTCCACCGCGCACCTCAGCGTCGCCGCGCTGATGGTCGCGATGCTGACCACCTACTCCGGCGGGATGGCCGGACGTTTCGAGCTACGCGTCTCCGGCGAGACTTTCGGAGCGGTCGTGTCCGGCGGCCACATCGACATCACGCCGGGGCGTGTCGAGCAGCCTGACGCCGTGATCGAGACCGACGCAGACACGTTGCGCGACATCATCTTCGGCGGTCGTCCCGTCACCGACGAGGTCGTCTCAGGCGACAAGAAGTCGGCCGTGCGGTTGCTTCGCCTCTTCCCCCGTCCGGCGGTGATCGCCTGACAGCTGCCGATATCCGGGACAACATGGCCCTGGCTGCGGAAATGGCTATTCTGATCACGTGCGCGTCACCATCGCTGAAGTCGCCCGCCGGGCGCGTGTGAGCAAGGCGACCGTCTCGCGGGTGCTCAACAACAAGGGCGATGTCGACGCCGCGACCGCCATCCGGGTCCGCGAGGTGATCGCGGCGACCGGGTACACGCCCAGCGCCCGTGCGGTCGGGCTCGCCAAGGGCCGCACCCAGACCGTGGGCATGCTCGTGCCCGGCCTGACCTGGCCGTGGATGGGCGACGTGCTGCAAGGCGTCGCCGATGTCCTGGAAGCCAGGGGCTACGGCCTGCTGCTCAACACCGTCAACCGCGGCGCGGAATCGCTGGCCCAGTTCGCCAGGCACGTGTCCGCCAACGCTTTCGACGGCCTGTTACTGGTCGAGCCACCGGACACCCTGAGCTACATCAGCAGTCTGCACGAGTCCGGCTTCCCGATGGTGATGATCGACGACCGCGGTCACCACCCCGAGTTCCCTTCAGTGGCAACGAGCAACTACGAGGGCGCCGCCTCCGCCGCCGCACACCTGTTGTCCTCGGGACGGAAGCGGCTCGCGGTCGTGACCGGCCCGGGTCAGTTCGGCTGCACGCGGGACCGTACCGACGGGTTCCTGGCCACTGTGGACTCGGCGGGCGCCCGGTTCGAACCGGCCCTTCAGGCCGAAGGCGACTTCACCAGGGAAGGCGGCAAGGAGGCGTTCCTGTCCATTCTGGACTCCGGTGCCGCGGTGGACGGCGTCTTCGCCCAGAACGACCTGATGGCCGTCGGGGTCCTGGACGCACTGCGCGCCGCGGGCCGTCGCGTGCCGGACGACGTCGCGGTGATCGGCTTCGACGACATCCCCATCGCCTCGCACACCCAGCCCGCGCTGACCACCGTCCGCCAGCCCTCCCGGGAGATGGGCGAAGCGGCCGCGAGGATGCTGCTGTCCCGGCTGGAAGGCGAGACCCTGCCGGACAAGCCGCGGATCATCCCGACTTCCCTGGTGGTCCGCGAATCCGCGTGACCAGTATCGCCGCCACGCCGAACCACACGTTCCGGCACCGCCCGCCGCCCCGCACCGCCCCGGGGTAACACCGTCAGCGGACGGACTTCCGGCCACGACTCTTGACGCGTTGATTCTCGCGTTGTTAACTCCAAACATTCCCGTAACCGGTTCCGGAACCGGTTACGGGAGAGCGCTCTCTGTATCGATCAACCCTGCTGACCCTGCGCGAAGACGTCCCTGTCCCCAACGATGAGAGGCAGGCGCATGAAGCTCTTGATCACCCGGCGGCGCTGGACCGCGTTAGCGGCGGCGACTGTCACCCTGCTCAGTACGTTCGCCCTGATCACCACCGCCACTCCGGCCTCGGCCGCGTGCGGGACCGCGAACGCCGCGGAGAACCGGCCGGCGAAAGCCTCCAGCACCGAGAACGCCGGGACGCCTGCCAGTGCCGCGGTCGACGGCAACACCGGCACCCGTTGGTCCAGCCAGTTCAGTGACCCGCAGTGGATCCAGGTCGACCTCGGGTCCGCCCAGGCTGTCTGCCGGGTCGGGCTGACCTGGGAAGCCGCGTACTCCAGCGCGTTCCAGATCCAGATCTCCCAGGACGAATCGTCGTGGACCACCGTCTACTCCACGACGACGAGCACCGGTGGCAGCCAGACGATCGACGTCGTCGGGACCGGCCGCTACGTGCGGATCAACGGCACAGCACGGGCGACGGCGTGGGGGCATTCGTTGTGGGAGCTGACGGTCAACGTCGACGGCGGTTCGACCGATCCCACGGTGCCGCCGACCGACCCGCGCAACCCGGACTTCGGGCCCAACACGTTCGTCTACAGCCCGTCCACCCCGCAGAGCGAGATCCAGAGCAGGCTCAACGCCATCTCCTCGCAGATGCACACCAACCAGTTCGGATCGCAACGTTACGCCGTACTGTTCAAACCGGGCACCTACAACGCGGACGTCAACCTGCGGTTCTACACCCAGGTCGCCGGGCTCGGCCTGCTGCCCGGCCAGGTCACCATCAACGGGCACGTCCGGGTCGAGGCCGACTGGCTGCAGCAGGGCGAGGACCCGAACTACAAGGGCAACGCCACGCAGAACTTCTGGCGTTCCGCGGAGAACCTCTCCGTCACGATTCCCGCCGGTCAGATCGAACGGTGGGCGGTCGCGCAGGCGGCACCGTACCGGCGCATGCACCTGCGTGGCCAGGTCCAGCTGTGGGATGGCTACATCGGCTGGGCCAGCGGCGGCCTGTTCGCCGACTCACGGATCGACGGGCTGGTGGAATCCGGCTCGCAGCAACAGTTCCTGACCCGTAACTCGGATCTCAACGGCGGCTGGTCCGGGTCGGTGTGGAACATGGTGTTCGTGGGCGCGAACGGGTCGCCGCCTCAGAACTTCCCGAACCCGTCGCACACGGTCGTCGGCTCGACCCCGGTCATCCGGGAGAAGCCGTTCCTCTACTTCGACGCCGCCGGCAACTACAACGTGTTCGTCCCGGCGTTGCGGCAGAACACCCGCGGCACCTCGTGGGGCAGCGGCAACCCGGCGGGACAGTCCATCTCGCTGAGCCAGTTCTACGTGGTGCAGCCCAGTTCGCCGGTCGCCACGATCAACGCGGCGCTGGCGCAGGGCAAGCACCTGCTGTTCACGCCGGGCGTCTACAACCTGACCGACACGATCCGGGTCACGCGGCCGGACACGGTCGTCCTCGGCCTCGGGCTGGCGACCCTGTCGCCACGGACCGGTCTGCCGGCCATCACCGTGGCCGATGTGGACGGTGTGAAGGTCGCCGGACTGCTGGTCGACGCCGGCCCGGCGAACTCGTCGGTGCTGATGGAGGTCGGCCCAGCCGGGTCGAACGCCAACCACAGTGCCAACCCGACCTCGCTGCACGACGTGTTCTTCCGCATCGGCGGGCCCGGTGTCGGCAAGGCCACGACGAGCCTGCGGATCAACAGCAACAACGTGATCGGTGATCACCTGTGGCTCTGGCGCGGCGACCACGGTGACGGCATCGGGTGGGATCAGAACACCGCTGCCAACGGTCTCATCGTCAACGGCAACGACGTGACGATGTACGGCCTGTTCGTCGAGCACTACCAGCAATACCAGACGATCTGGAACGGCAACGGCGGGCGGACGTACTTCTTCCAGAACGAAATGCCCTACGACCCGCCGAACAACGCCGTGTGGGGCAGTCCCGGCGGTAGCACCCAGGGCTGGGCCGCGTACAAGGTCGCCGACTCGGTGACCACACACGAGGCCTGGGGTGTCGGAAGTTACTGCTTCTTCAACACCAACCCGGGCGTGGTGGCCAGCCGTGGGTTCGAAGTGCCGAACACACCGGGCGTCCGGTTCCACGGCCTGGTCGCGGTGTCGCTCGGCGGCGTCGGCACGATCAACCGGGTCATCAACGACACGGGCGCCGTCGCCAACACCGCCAACCAGGTCAGCTACGTCCAGAACTACCCGTAGCCGAGCCATCCACAGTGGACAGCAGGACCCGGCCGGGTTCCCGGCCGGGTCTGTCCCGCAAGTCGCTACTTTCGGCTCTGCACGAGCCCGACGCGACCTGCCTAGCGTCCGGGCACATGTGGAGACGTGCGCTCGTGATGGCGGGTGCCGTGCTGATCCCGTTCGTGGTGGCGTTACCGGCCGAGGCGAATGCCGAGGCCGCGACCGTCGTCCCGGTCAGGATCACCGGCGACCCCGCGAAACGCTTCAACATCGTGATCGTCGGCGACGGGTACACCGCCGCCGAGATGCCGAAGTTCCGGCAACACGTGGACCGGCACGTGAACGTGTTGCTCACCCTGGAGCCGTTCAGGACGTACCGCAGCTATCTCAACGTGTACTCGGTCGAGGTGCCCTCCGGTGAGTCAGGCGTGGACTGCGACCCCGATCTCACGTCGCCGCGCCGCGACACCCCGTTGAACATGGGGTTCTGGGGCGGTTGCAACTCCGCGAGCGTCCAGCGTCTGCTGACTGTCGACAACGCGGCATTGTCGCGATACGCCGATCTGGTCACCGGAACCAACGCGGGCAACCGTCAGCTTCTCGCGATCGGTAACAGTGATACGTATGGCGGTGCGGGCGGAACGTACGCCACCGCGTCAGGCGGGAACGCGCTCTCCGCGTTGATCACGCCGCACGAGCTCGGGCATTCCCTCGGCGGCCTTGACGACGAATACGACTACTACTCCCGAGGTGCCCGCGGCGACAAGTACAACGGCGCCGAACCGTCCTCGATCCACCACACCCTGCTGACCACTCAGCAGATGCGGTCCGAGCGCGCGAAATGGTGGCGCTGGCTGGGTGAGCCGAGCGAGTCGGGCGGTACGATCGGACGTTACGAAGGCGGTCTGTACAGCGGAACCGGCGTGTGGCGGCCGAGCAAGCATTCGATGATGAAGTCGCTGGGCTACTACTTCGACCAGGTCAGCCGGGAACGGATGACCGAGCGGATCTCCGCGAAAACCTCGATCCTGCAGGGCGGCACGCCGGACACCGCGCCGATCGGCGCCGATCGCGCCGTGTGGGTCGAAACCCTGCACCCGGCCGGGCACCCGCTGACCGTGACGTGGCGACTCGACGGCCGCGAGCTGCCCACACACGGTAGCCGCAGCATCGACCTGCGGCATCTGCGGCTCAGTCCGGGAAAGCACACACTGACCGCCACCGTGGCCGATCCGACGCCTTTCGTGCGTGATCCGGCGATTCGCGCCGCACTGACCAAGACCCGCACGTGGACGGTGGACACGGCGATCAAGACGCCGCCCGACACCACGCCCTTGGGCTTCACCTCGTCGACTCCCACGGATCGGCCCGTCGGCGGCGAGGACGTGGTGTACGTGGAGACCAGCCGGCCGGTCCCGGTGTCGTGGGCGATCGACGGCCGACGCGTGCCGACGCCCGGCAACGACCGGGACATCGAGCTGAAGCGCCTGCGTCTCAAGGGATCGCACACGTTGACGGCGTCGATTCCCGGCAGGACGCTGACGTGGAAGGTCGACGCCACCGATCCGGTCGCGAAGTTCGAACTGTCCACACCGGTCAGTTCGGCCACCCGGCCGGGACGCCCGCCGGAGTACGTCTTCAACGGACCGTTCACGATGAAGCTCACGTCCACCGACGACACCCCGGGCGCGACCGTCATGGAGTTCCGGGTGAACGGCGACGGCTGGTACAACTACTTCGGCTGGCCGACCGACGCCAACGCTCCCTTCCTGTTCACCGCGGAGGGAACGAACATCGACAACCTCGTGTACGGCAAGCTCGGCGAGCCACGACTGTCCCCTTGGGACGACGTGCCGCCGGGATACGGCAGGCACACCATCGAGTACCGCGCCATCGACCCGGCCGGGAACATCGGTGAGTCCGGCAAGTTCATCGTAACCCTACAACGGCCCTGATCGGATCAGACCCCGCGTCACCCTCAGGGGTGGCGCGGGTATCCGATCGCGTCGACGTCCTTACCGAGAACGGCAAGGTCGGCCTCCGGGTTGAGCGTCGCCACGAGTTCCGGAGTCAGCGGCTGTAAGGAAAGGACGGCTCGAACGGCATCTATGTCTACTTCGTACGCGTAGTAGTCACCTGCCCAGTTCTGACAGTCCTCGGCGGAGCCGGTCAGCATGCCGAACAGGTAGCCGGCGCCGTCGACATCGCCGTATCCGCTCTCCGGGAACTCGATCGTCCCGGTCCGCCACTGGTCGTCGGTGATCTCCCGCCACAGACACGCGGTCGCCGCGGGTACTCCGTCCAGCAGAAACGCCGGCTCGGTCAGGTATTTCCGGAACACCTCCGGTACCGAGTCCACCACTCCCGGCCAGGTGGCCATCTCGTCGGCGGCGTACGGGCTCATGGCGGACTCATGGTCGAACCCCTGGATGTACACGCCGGCCGGTTCGAAGACGACCCAGGAGGAATCACCGCCGCCGCTCGCCATTGTGGCCACATCGGCCCCTGGGCGCCATTTTCCGGTGTAGCGGTAGAACCTGTGGTCGTTGTCCGGCTGGAAGATCGCCGACAGCATGGCCAGCGCGCGGCAACGCCTCCGGAGCGTCTCGATGTCCGGGAGTTCGCGGGCGATGTCGTAAACAGTCACGGCGTAGCCAACCATGGCCGCTGGTGGAATGTGCGGCCTGGTGAAGGACACACTGCCGTCCGCCGAGATCGGCCCGGCGCGGCGCTGGAACTCACGCCCGCCGACGAATTACGCTTCGTGCAGACCGTGCAGACCGTGCACCTCGGACCAGAACGCCCAGCCCCGCGTCGACAGTCTGACGACCGGTTCCCCGTGCCGTCGTCCGCGCTTGACGAATCCCCGTCGTTCCAGCCCGGCAAGGGTTTTGGACACCAGTTGCCTGCTCGCGCCGACGGCCTCGGTCAGCTCCCGCCTGGACAGCAGGTGTTCCGGGGTCGCCGCGAGCAGCATGAGGATCTCGTAACCGGCGGGCGTCAGCCCGGATGACTGGTGCAACTCGGCACGTGACCACCTCATGGCGGTCAAACTACCGGCGCAGATGCGCCACGAACGCCTTGGCGGCCGGGCTCAGCGGCCCGTCGGCCCGCCACGCCCACGCCAGGCGGCCACGCAGATCGGCTCCGGTCACCACGATCGGACGCAGGTCAGGCCGGTTGCGCACGAGTGACTCCGGCAGGATCGCGATGCCCAGCCCGCGGGCGGCGAGTTCGGCCAGCACCGGCGGCGTGCCGGCCTCGAACGCCACCCGTGGCCGGAAACCCGCCGCGGCACAGGCGTTCTCCAGGATGGCCCGGATGCCGGTCCCGTCAGGAAGACAGATCAGCGACCGGTCCCGCAGGTCCGCCAGCGGAATCCGCTTCGCCTTCGCGAGGGGATCGTCGCGGCCGACCGCGGCGACCAGCCGCTCGTCCGACAGCACGTGCAGGTCCAGTCCCGGCAGCTCGGCCGCCAGGCCGACGATCGCCACGTCCAGCCTGCCGCCGCGCAGGTCGTCGACGAGTTTGCCCGAGTTCGCCTCGACCAGCGTGATCTGCACGGCCGGGTAGTCGTTGTTGAACCGGGCCAACAGCGTCGGGATGTCCACGTTGTGCGACGTGACCATGCCGACCGCGACGTGCCCACGCACCAGTCCGGCGAGCTCGTCGACGGCGAGCTTCGCGCCCTCCACCGCCCGCAACGCCGCCCTGGCGTGCGGCAGGACCGCGGCACCCATCTCGGTGACCCGGACTGTCCGGCCCGAACGGTCCAGCAACTGATGGCCGAACTCCCGTTCCAGCTGGCGGATCTGCGCGCTGATACCGGGCTGGGCCACGTGCATGCGTTCGGCGGCCCTGGTGAAACTCGCCTCCTCCACCACGGCGACGAAGTACGCCAGCTGCCGGAGTTCCATAACCGCTGATTCTAGCTGTCAGACGAACCAGCTCTTGGACTTATGGCTGAGCCGGGCGCACGCTGGAGTCATGCGGAAGGCAACACACCCCGAAGACCTGGCCCGCCTGTTCGTCGAATACGCCAACGCGGGCGACGCCGACAGCATGGCGCAGTTGTACGCCGAGGACGCCGTCCTTGACTTCCCCGCGGGCAATCCGACCGTCGGCAGGGACGCGATCCGCGCGGTGCTCCAGCAGTTGGTGGCCGCGCGGCCGCAGTTCACAGTGGAACAGCCGTTGCCCACTCTGATCTGCGGCGACATCGCGCTGACCGCCACCGTGCCCGCCGACGGCACAGGCGGGCGCACTCAGGTCGCACGCCGTCAGCCCGACGGGACCTGGCTGCGTATCCTCGACCGCCCCGAACGAGCCAGCCGGTGACGTGGCATCACGTGGTCACGGCAAGGCGTCCAGCAACGCGTCCGTGAAGTCCTTCGTGGACGCCGTGCCACCGAGGTCACGGGTGCGCAGCGGAGTCGTCGCGAAGATCGATGCGATCGCTTGCTCGATCTCCGCGGCCGCCTCCGGGTGACCGAGGTGCCGCAGCATCATCGCGCCGGTCCAGACCATGCCGACCGGGTTGGCCACGCCCTGGCCGGCGATGTCCGGCGCCGAGCCGTGCACCGGCTCGAACATCGACGGGAAGTCGCGCTCGGGGTTGAGGTTCGCGGCCGGGGCCACGCCGATGCTGCCGGCGACGGCCGCGGCCAGGTCGCTCAGGATGTCGCCGAACAGGTTGGACGCGACGATCACGTCGAACCGGGCGGGATCGAGCACGACCTTCGCGCACAGGGCGTCGATGTGCTCCTGTGCCCAAGCGACATCCGGGAACTCGCCGGCTCGTTCGGCGACCACCTCGTCCCAGAACGGCATCGTGTGCACGATCCCGTTCGACTTCGTCGCCGAGGTCACGTGCTTGCGGCGGCCCTGGGCGAGCGTGAACGCGAAGTCGGCGATCCTGGTGACCCCGGCCCGCGTGAACACCGACTCCTGGACGGCCATCTCCGAGGCGAAGCCGCGGTTCATCCGGCCGCCGATCTCGCTGTACTCCCCCTCGACGTTCTCCCTGACCACGACGAAGTCCACCGCCGGCGTGGCGGCCCGCACCGGGCTCGGCACCCCGTCGAACACCCGGATCGGGCGGAGGTTGACGTACTGCCCGAACCGGCGCCGGATCGGGATCAGCAGCCCCCACAGCGAGACGTGGTCGGCCACACTCGGATCTCCGACCGCGCCGAGGAAGATCGCGTCGTGGTGGCGGATCCGGTCGAGGCCGTCGGCGGGCATCATCGCGCCTTCGCTCAGGAAGCGGGCACACGACCAGTCGAAGGAGTCGTAGCTGAGCTCGTAGCCGTGGCGTTTGCCCACCGCGTCCAGAATCGCGCACGCCGCGGGCGTCACCTCCTGGCCGATGCCGTCACCGGGGATGAGCGCTATGCGGTGCGTCTTCATCGTTCGATAGCACCACCTGCGGCGTGCCACGTCCAAGTGACGTCAACGACTGGACCTATAGGCAGCGCCTATCACTCGCAGGAACGCGTCGGCCGCGGGGCTGAGCCACGCCTTGCGGCTGGCCAGCAGGATGTTGAGGTACGCGGGCGGCTCGAGGTCGAGCACGTCCGCGCCCGCCTGCCGGGCCAACGGCGCCCACGACTCGGTGACCACGGCCAGCCCGACACCGCCGAGCACCAGCGGCAGGATCGACTCGCGGTGCTCGGACTCGACAACCGCGGTCAGCGCGATCCCGTCGGCCCGCATCTCGTCGACGAGCCGCCGCATGCCCGTGCCGGTCTGCCCGACGATCACGCGCCGGCCGTCCAGATCGGAGCGTTTCAGCACTTTCCGCCGGGGAAACGACCCCTTCGGCGCGACCACGACGAACCGCTGCCGCTTGAGCGGCCTGAGGTCGACCTCGGCCGCGGCGGGGTGCTCGCTGCTGCCCAGCAGGCCGAGCTCGGTGACCCCGGTGCGGACCATCTCGATCACGCCGGGCGCGGTGAACGCCGCCCGGACCGTGACCTTCAGGCCGGGATGCCGTTCGGTGAACGCCTTGATCAGCCCGCTGAGCGGCTCGACCGCCTGGGAGGGCATCGAGGCGATCTCGACCCGGCCGGTGACCAGCCCGGCGACCGACGAGACACTGTCCCGTGCGACCGCCAGGCCCCTGATCACGTCACGTGCCGGTTCGACCAGCGCCCGCCCGGCGTCGGTGAGCACCAGACGGCGGCCGGCCCGGTGGAACAACTCCTGCCCGAGATCACGCTCCAGCGCCCGGATCGCCTGGGACAGCGACGGCTGTGTCAGGAACAGCGCGGACGCGGCCCGGTTGACCCCACCGTGGTCGACAACCGCGAGAAAGTACTCCAACTGCCTGGCGTCCATACTGGACGATGATTCAGGCTGCGCGCAGTGGCCGCCAGGCCGCCACGCTGATCAGCACCATCACCCCCGCCGCGATCCAGTAGGGCGCCGTGATGCCGAGCGACTTCGCGAACAGCCCGCCGAGCAGCGACCCGATCGCCGCACCGCCGAAGTCCAGCAGGAGATGCACGCTGGTCACCCGGCCGAACAGGCCCTCAGGCACGGTCCGCTGGCGGATCGTCAGGACGATGCCGCCCCACACCATCGTGTGCACGCCGAAGACGACCAGTACTCCCGCCACGATCGGCCACCGCGTCGACGCTGCCAGGGTGAGGTGGGTGAGGATCTCGACGACCAGCCCCGCCCTCAGCAGCATCCTGGCCGGGATCTTGCGTTGCAGACCAGGTGCGGCCGCGGCTCCGGCCAGGCCGCCGATGGCGAACGTGGTGAGCAACAGCCCGTAACCCAGGTCGTCCAGGCCGAGCCGTTGCCTGACGTACAGAACGAACACCGCGAAGGCACCGCAGAACACCACGTTCGCTGCGCACATGGTGATCGCGAGAGTGCGAAGCACCCGGTGGTTCTTCAGCCACCGAACTCCTTCCACGATGTCCTTCCCCAGACTGGTGTGCGCCGGTTCCCGTTTCCCGGGCCCTGTGCTCAGCCTGGCCAGCAGGCCGGCCGCGAGCAGGAACGTCGCCGCGTCGAAGGCGAACGGCAGGGCCGTCGACGTGGCGAACAGCCAGGCACCCAAGGGTTTCGCGACGAACTGGTTGTTGATGGTGAAGGTGGCCATCAGTTTCGCGTTCGCCGCGGGCAGCTTGTCCGAAGGGACAACCGCGGGCAGCAGTGCGGCGGCGGCCGTGTCGGCCACGGTCTCCCCCAGCCCCAGCAGGAAAAACGTGGCGTAGACGATCGGGATCGTCACCACGCCGGTGGCGATCGCCGCGGCCAGCCCGGCGAGCGCCAGGCCTCTCACGACGTTGACCACCACGACGAGTCTGCGCCGGTCGACGCGGTCAACGTAGGCACCGCTGACCAAGGCGAACAACAGCCAGGGCAGCTGTTGCGCGAACACGGCTCCCGCCACCCAGACGGGATTCTGGGTCAGGTGAGCGACCAGCAGCGGCCCCGCCGCCATGGTCACCCCGTCACCGATGTTGGACACGGCCGACGCAGCCCACAGCTTGGGAAAGTCGAACCGTGCCGGAATACGGGCACGCAAAGGGAACTCCTCGAAGACGAAACGGGCATGGACGAATGACCGCTTCGACACGAGCGAGCTCACCCCGGCCGCCGACGCGACGCCCCAAGCCGACCGGGCGCCTCAGCCCCGACCCGGCACCCAACTCGGTCCGGTGCCCAGCCCAATTCGGCGCCTCACCTCAGCCCGGTGCCCAGCTCGACCCGGCACCCCAGCCCGACCCGGCACCCCAGCCCGACCCGGCACCCCAACTCGGTCCGGCACTCCAGCCCGACCCGGTGCCCCAGCCCGACCTGGCGCCTCCAGCCCGACCCGGCGCCCCAGATCGGCCCGGTGCCGAGCTCGCCCCGGTGCCTAACCGGGCCCCTGGCACCTCAACTCAGCCCGGCACCTCAACTCAGCCCGGTGCCTAGCTCAACCCGGCGTCCCAAATCAGCCCGGTGCCTAGCTCAACCCTGGCGGCCCAGCCCGGCCTGGTGCCCAGCCCCGACCCACTCAGCTCAACCCGGCGCACCGGGTGCTCGGCTGTCCGGGCATCGGCTGATCGCCGACGGCGTCCGCGGCCTCCGGCCCCCGGAATCCAGCGTAGCGACGGGCACCGACAACCCAGCCCGGCGGAAGATCACCTACGCCGAGTTGTCCACAACCGCCGGGTTATCCCCATCGCGCACCACCAAGCTCCTGTTGATCTTGCACCGCCGGTAGGCTGGAGCGGGGCCGTCCCCCCGGGAGTGGTGGGGGCTGTACTGGAGCGGCGAGAGTTGCACGGGGGCGGTGGAGCTGCACCAGGCGGTGGAGTTGCGCCGAGGCACAAAGCCGCACTGGGGAGTGCGAAACGCCTGTGAGTGCTCAGAACCCTCGTGTCGAAGCGGTGATCGTTCCGATGCCGTTGCGCACTTCGACTCCTCTCGCAGGTGACCGATGGCCCGCAGTATGGCCGATCAGTAGTCGTCGCCGCCAAAGAATTCCGATTCGAGTTCGTCCGCGGCGCCCGCGATCAACGTCAGTGGGTCGGTGAACTCGTTGATGTCCAGGTTCTCCAGTGGCAGCGAGTGCCTGAGCACGATGTGGTCGCCCATGATCGCCGCGCCGCCCGACACCGTCGTGTGGCCGATCGCCTCGAGCAGTGCGTGCAGGTCCACGTCGCGCGCCAGTCCGAGGGGCGTGGCGATCTGGACCCATTCGTATTTGCGGTCCAGTTCCTCGCGCGCCACGATCATCACCTGGGTGCGGTCGCTGTCCTCGTCGAAGGTGTACAGCAGCCGGATCTCGCCCGGCGTCTCCGCCACGATCTCGTATTCGGTCCGCACGTACTCGGCCAGTTCGTTCCACGTTGCCACGCGGGAACCTTACAGATTCCCGCCGGTGGTCAGGGCGGCGATGGTGGTCGGCTCGCCGAACCGGTACGGGCGCACCCGATATGTCGCTTTCTTCTCCGTCGGCTGGGTGACCAGTCCGTAGGTGTTCACGTTCGGGTCCACCATCGCCGCCAGGCTGAAGCCGGGTGCCCCGTCCGGTTTGATCTCCACCAGGAAGCCCTCTTCGTCCGTGGTGTGGTCGGTCCACGTGAGCTTGACGCCGTTGGGGTTCACCATCGTCACGGTGAAGTCCGTCGGCGCGCCGCGGGCGTCGCGGACCGACGCGTGCGCGGGCGGGCCGGGACGCGTCGACGGCAGCAACCACTCCTGGAATTCCTTGCTCTCCTCGAATTCGCCGGGCGGCAGGGTCAGCTCGACCGAAGGCGACGCGGTCCCGTAGTACGGCCGCACCCGGTAGAAGAACTTCGTCTGCGGGATCAGGTCCTCGTGCTTGTAGGTGGTCCGGCTCAGCGGGAGGAACTCCAGGATCGTGTACGGCCCGTTCTCCGCGTTGCTGTACTCGACCACCTGACCCGCCGCGGCCTTGTCCGCGACACGCCAGGAAAGTTCGGCGTCGACCGGTGTCGACAGGGTCGCGGTGAGGTTCGGGGCATCGCCCGTGGGACCGGCCGAGCAACCGGCCAGCACCACGAGCGACACCGCCGCTGCCAGGTGCCTGATCACCGTCGCCAGAACCTGATGTTGCTCCACGTGACCGAGATCGGCCCGGCACCGCTGTCGGTGCGGTAGGCGCCGAACTTGTCGTAGTGGCAACCACTCAGGCCCGCGTACTTGAGCCTCGACGAACCGTTGATGTAGATCCGGTGCTCCGAACCGGAGTGCACGGTGTTCACGGTCACCGACACACCGTTCGCGGCGGTGCCCGCCGGCGCGATGGTGGCTCCGCCGTTGCGCACGGAGTACAGCCTGCGGCTGCTGTCCACGGCGAGCATGAAGTCGGCGTCCGACGGCCCGAAGGTCTGCTTCAGGCTGATCCTGTTGCCGCTCATGCTGTTGATCCGGAACGTGCCCTGGAACTGGCGCACTCCGTCGCAGTAGGTGTCATAGCGGCGCTCGGCGCGCTGAACGCCGCTCGCGGACGAGCAGCTGAGGCTCATGGTCAGTCCGCTGACCGTGCCGCAGCCCTGTTGCTGGACCGAGTACCCAGGGCTGACCGACGTCCAGGGTCCGGTCTCGACCTGCGCGGTGGCCGCGGGGGCAGACAGCGCTAGGCTGCCAGCGCTGGCGAGCACGGCGGCGACAAGGGGGATTTTTCGTGCCACAGACATCCTCCGGTGCAGGGTTCCCAGAGGCGGCGGGAACCACAGCGTAAGGGCACCGATCCGCGCGAATCAAGAGCGGCATGGCGAGTGCTGCTAACGTCGGCGCATGACGGACCGGCCGCAGCCAGGCAAACGGATCACGATCCGCGATGTCGCCAAATCGGCCGGAGTGTCCTATCAGACGGTGTCGCGGGCGCTGAACGACAAGGGCGAGATCGACACGTCGACCAAGCAGCGCGTGCTGGACACCGCCCGGCGACTGGGCTACCGGCCGAGCCGGTTCGCCCGCGGTCTGGTGCGGCAGGACAGCACCTCCGTCGGGCTGGTCATCCCGAACCTGCTGAACCCGTACTTCACCGAGGTCGCCGCGGGTGCGCTGGCCGCCGCGCGGCGCCGGGACTGGCATGTCGTCGTCTACGACACCGCCGAGGACGAGGAGCAGGAACTGTCCACTCTGGCCGTGCTCGGCTCCCAGGTGGACGCCGTGGTCGGCTACTTCAGCCAGCCCGGCCCGGTGATCGACCAGTACACCAGCGGAATGCCGGTGGTCCAGATCGGACGTACGGACGTCGCCGGCCGGTTCGGCGAGATCCGGGTGGACGGTGAGCAAGGCGTGCACGCCGCGATCGCGCACCTGGCGGCGTCCGGCAGGCGCCGGATCGGCATGCTCGACCACGATCACCACGGCGAGGCCAGTGTCCGGTACTCGTGGTACGCCGACGCGATGCGGGAGCACGGCCTGCCGACGTTCGTCACGCCGGCCGCCCAGTCGATCGAGGGCGGGCAGCGGGCCATGGCCGCCATGCTCGAGAAGCACCCGGACCTGGACGCGATCTTCACGTACAACGACGTCATCGCGATCGGCGCGATGTTCCAGGCGCGGCTGCTCGGCCGCCGGGTGCCCGCCGACTTCGCGGTGATCGGCTTCGACGGGCTGGCCATCGGCACCATGGTCGAACCACCGCTGTCCAGCGTCCGGATCGACACCCGCCGGGTCGGCGCGATCGCCATCGACCAGGTCGGGCAGTTGCTCGACGGCGTCAAGCCGGAGGTGGCGACCGTCCGGGCCACGTTCCTGCTGCGCGGATCCGCCTGATCCTTGACATCAGGGCTCGACGCGTTTCAGACTCGCGCATGTGACCGTTCACGTGACCGGTCACGGAGCGGACGGAAACAGGGGCCAGAGGTGATCGAGTGCCGTGGACCGACGGGGATTCCTGCCCAGAGCAGGGGCGGCGCTGCGGCCCCGTGATGACCGGGACGGTGATTGGCGGTCGATTGGCGGTCATCCCGTTGCTGATCGTGTTCCTGTTCGGGCACGGCAAGTCGTCCGGAACGTCGCCGCGGGAGCGGTGAAGGGGTGAAAGGTGAGCATGTCCTACATCGACGACGTATCCCCGGGGTACGGCGCCCTGCCACCGCGTTCGGCCTTCGCCTCGGACGCGCCTTCCTTGAGCCTCAACGGGAACTGGCGCTTCCACCTCTCCCCCACCCCGGACGACGCGCCCGCGGGCGTCGAGCAGGACTCGTTCGACGATTCGGCGTGGTCCACAGTGGCCGTTCCGTCGAACTGGCAGATGCACGGCTTCGGCAAGCCCGCGTACACGAACGTGCAGTACCCGTTCCCGGTGGACCCGCCATACGTTCCGTCGGACAACCCGACCGGTGACTACCGGCTCACGTTCGATCTCCCGGCGTCCTGGCTCACGCAGCCCGCGGTCCTTCGGTTCGACGGCATCGACTCGTGCGGCCGCGTTTGGCTCAACGGCATTGAGTTGGGTGTCACGCGCGGAAGCCGCTTGCCTGTCGAGTTCGACGTCTCGCATGTGCTGCGTGTAGGCACCAATGTGCTCGCGGTCCGCGTACACCAGTGGTCTTCCGGGAGTTACCTGGAGGACCAGGACATGTGGTGGCTGTCCGGGATCTTCCGCGACGTCACGCTGCTCGCCAGACCGGTGGGCGGCATTGCGGACTTCTGGCTGCGCGCCGACTACGACCACACCACCGGCCAAGGCCAGATCCGGGTCTCTGTGGACGGACCCGCATGGCTTTCCGTACCGGAGTTGGGCATTCTCCGGGCATCGGTCGACTCGCCGATCGACGCGGGCGTCGTGGAGCCGTGGACAGCCGAAATCCCCCGGCTGTACGACGGTTACCTGGCCTCCGACCACGAGCGCGTGCCGGTGCGGATCGGCTTCCGCACAGTGACCATTGAGGACGGTCAGCTCAAGGTCAACGGCACACGCATCCTGCTGAAGGGCGTCAACCGGCACGAACACCACCCGTCCCTGGGCCGCGCTGTGCCGTACGAAACCGCGCTGGCCGACGTACTGCTGATGAAACAGCACAACATCAACGCCGTCCGCACCTCGCACTACCCGCCGCACCCGGCCTTCCTCGACCTGTGCGACGAGTACGGGCTGTGGGTGATCGACGAATGCGACCTGGAAACCCACGGCTTCACCGAGGTCGGCTGGGAACGCAACCCCAGCGACGACCCGCGGTGGGAAGCGGCGTACCTCGACCGCATGGCCCGCATGGTCGAACGGGACAAGAACCACCCGAGCATCATCATGTGGTCGCTCGGCAACGAAGCTCACACCGGCCGCAACCTCGCCGCCATGGCTTCGTGGACCCGTACCCGCGACCGGACCCGGCCCGTGCACTACGAAGGCGACGCCGCTTGCGAATACGTCGACGTATACAGCCGGATGTACGCCTCACACGCCGAGGTCGACGAGATCGGCCGTACGACTTCGATGCCGTTCATCCTGTGCGAGTACGCGCACGCCATGGGCAACGGGCCTGGTGGTTTGCTGGAGTACCGCGAACTGTTCGAGAAGTACCCGCGGTGCCAGGGTGGTTTCATCTGGGAATGGCTCGATCACGGCATTCGCCAGGTCGATGCCGCGGGTCGGCCTTACTTCGCCTACGGCGGTGACTTCGGGGAGACGATCCACGACGGCAGTTTTGTGATCGACGGCCTGCTGTTCCCCGACCGCACGCCTTCGCCCGGCCTGCACGAACTGAAGAAGATCTGCGAGCCGGTCCGCATCACGGCCTTGGCCGACACCGGCACTGTCCCCGCCGACGGTGTCGAGACCGGTGGCCAGCAGGCCGAACGCCTGCCTGATCAGGTCGGATTCCGGCGCTTCCCCGCGAACGCAGCCCCTACAAACCCAGCCCCCGCGAACGCTGCGCCCGCCAACGCAGCCCCCGCCCTTCCCGGGGGGCGCCCCGCATCCAGCGTATCGGGGATGGGGCGCGGGGGGAAGGGTTCGGGCGGGGCTGTGGACAGGGTGAAGGTTGTGGTGGCTAACCGTTACGACTTTTCCGGGCTGGAGCAGCTGAGGTTCGCGTGGCGGCTCGAGGACGAAGGCGCCGAGGTGGCGTCCGGCACGCTCACGACGCCGGAACTGAAGCCCGGCCGGGAAATGGTGCTCGATCTGCCGGAACTTCCTGAAACGACCGGCGAATCCTGGGTCACGGTGACCGCGTCGCTCGCCGAGGACACGGCCTGGGCCCACAAGAATCACCCGGTCGCGTGGGGACAACTCAAAGTCCGAGAAGCCTCCCAGCGCCGCGAAACCAAGCCGCCCCGGGAGGTGCCGCGGCACATCGGCGGAATCCCGATCACAGCACCGAAACTCGATCTCTGGCGGGCGCCGACCGAGAACGACCGTCCGTCGGACGAGGCCGAGTGGCGCAAAGCCGGGTTGCATCGGTTGCAGCACCGCGTGATCAGCGCCGAAGGCGGCTTGCTGAAAACCCGGGTGGCACCGCCCGCGAGAGCCTTCGGCATGTTCGTCACCTACGAGTGGACCGGCGACGACGACGTCCTGCATCTCAAGGTGGACATCGAACCAGACGGCGAATGGCCGTGCACACTACCCAGGCTCGGCCTCCGGATGGCCCTGCCTCAGGAATACGGGAACGTCGAATGGTTCGGCAAAGGCCCGGACGAGGCCTACGCGGACAGCAGGCAGGCAGCCGTGGCCGGCCGGTTCAAGTACACAGTGGACGAGATGCAGACGCCGTACGTCTTCCCGCAGGAGAACGGCAACCGGACTGAAGTCAGATGGGCCGAGATCACCGACGGCACCGGCCGGGGCATCAGGATCGACGGCGTGCCGACGTTCGAGTTCACGGCCAGGCGGTGGACATCCGAAGACCTGGACGCCGCCACACACACCACCGATCTGGAACCGAGCGAGTGGGTCCACCTGAACCTGGACATCGCGCAGAACGGTCTCGGCACCGCGTCATGCGGGCCCGGCGTGCTCCCGCAGTACCAACTGCACGCGCACAAGGCCAGCATCGAGCTGACGTTCACACGACTAGGGTCGTGAGCGAGGCCGAAGCCGTGCCGGGAACGTACTCGCGCCATGCCTTCGCGAGTTGCACCACGGCCGTGGCGAGGACGGGAGCCGTCTCCAGGAAAGGGATGCGCAGATACTGAGTGCTGGCCCCGGTGGCGTCCAACGACCCGCCGGGCAGCACCGCCACCCCGTGCCGAAGCGCCAACTGGGCGTAGGAAATCGCGTCCCCGTAAGGAAGTTTGACCCACAGGCTCTGGCCACCCGATGCCGGAGTGAACTCCCATTCGGGCAGGTGCTCCCGCAGTGACGTGCACAACTGAGCGTGTTGCGCCCGCAATGCCGACGATCGCGCAGCGCGCAGAGACTCCAAAGAAGACACCAGGGACACCGCGGCGACCTGCCCGATGTAGTTGCTGCCAAGGTCGTGCACGGCCTTGAGCCGGGCGAGTCGCATGATCACCGACTCGGACGCACGGACCCAGCCGATCCGCAATCCGCCCCAGATGACCTTGCTCAGCGAGCCGATCGTCACCGCCGGGCCATAGGCCGCGATCGGCAGCGGCAGGTCACCGTCGAAGCTCAGATCGGCCAGCACTTCGTCCTCGATCAGCCGGACACCCCGGTCCACCGCCTCCCCGGCGAGGCGTTGACGCGTCAATGGCGACATGACCGAGCCGGTCGGGTTGTGGTGCGTCGGGATCACGTACACAGCCGCCGGTCGTTCCCGCATCGCGTGGCTCAACGCGTCGGCGTCACCGTGCGGCACGGGCACGAAGTCCGCTGTGGACTCGCGGAACGCTTCGAGGGCGCCGGGATACGTCGGCCGCTCGACCACCACCTTGTCACCGGGTGAGACGAAGAGCCTGGCCAGCAACGCCAACGCTTGCTGAGCACCGGTGGTGACCAGGATCTGCCCGGGGCCGGTGGGCAGGCCGCGTGCGGTGAACCGGCCGGCGATCGCGCAGCGCAGTTCGGAGTAGCCGAGCGGGTGGTAGCCGATGTCGTCGGTGACCTCGACCGACAGGGCCTTGGTGTACGCCTCGGTCACCGCGGCCGGCATCACGTTCGGCGCCGCGCACGTCAACTGGACGATCTTGTCCAGGGGCTCCAGCAAATGCATGAACAACGGGTTCGCGGCGTCCGCCGGACGGTCGGGGCGCAGCGCCGCCGGGGCGACCTTCGTCCCGCTGCCCTGCCTCCGGACGATCTTCCCTTCCTGCGTCAGCAGGTCGTACGCGGACACAACGGTCGTGCGGCCGACCGCCAGTGCCGCGGCCAGCGTGCGATCGGGCGGCAGCGGCGAGCCGGGTGGCAGCTCGCCGTCGTCGATCAGGCGCCGGATCCGCCCGGCGAGCAGCAGGTACAGCGGGCCACGGCCGGCCGACCAACGGCCGAGCCGGGTCACCAGGTCATCCGGCGTCGTCACCAAACCAATTCTGCCAGATTGGCTCTGCCATAGGTCCAATTTCTCGGACAGACTCGTGATCATGCACCGAGAGACCCGCGCGGCCCGAATCGTCGCCCCCAGCCCAGGTCAGCCCATGGCCGTACCGCTCTACCAGACGGCCAACTTCGTGTTCGACGGCCCGCAGCAGGTCGCGGAGGCGATGACAACGCCTGGCCAGTTCGTCTACAGCGGGTACAGCAACCCGACCAACCGCGCGCTCGAAGAAGCCATGGCCGAGTTGGAGGGCGGAGTGAACGCGCTGGTCACGGCGTCCGGAACCGGTGCGATCAACGCCGTGCTGCACGCGACCCTGCGGCATGGAGACCACGTAATCGCACAGAAAGCGCTGTACGGCGGTACCGTCGCGGTCTTCAACGACCTGATCGAACGATGCAACGTAGCGGTCACTTATATCGAGGGGGTCGACTCCGCCGAGGTCACCGCCGCGATCCGGCCCACGACCAAGCTGCTGTACCTGGAGACCATCGCCAACCCGATCGGTCACGTGCCTGATCTGCCCGCACTGGCCGCCGAGGCCAGGCGGCACGGCGTGGTCACGGTCGTCGACAACACGTTCGCCACACCCCTGTTGTGCCGTCCGATCGAGCACGGCGCCGACGTCGTGGTCCACTCGGCGACCAAATACCTGGGCGGGCACCACGACGTCGTCGGTGGTGTGGCCGTTTTCGCGAACGACGACCTCCACCTGCGCGCCTGGCAGCACGCGGTCAAGCTCGGGGTGATCGCCGATCCGTTCGCCGCGTGGCTGATCATCCGGGGCCTGAAGACGTTGCCGCTCAGGCTGAGCAGGCAATGCTCGACCGCGGGACTGCTGGCCGAACGGATGGCCGCGCACCCGGCGGTGTCCGCCGTGCACTTCCCTGGCCTGCCGTCCCATCCGAGTCATGACCGGGCGACGAAGCTGCTGAGCGGTTACGGTGCCACCTTCGCCATGGAAATCCCCTTCGCACAGCGGTTCATGGGCGACCTGGCCCTGATCCTGAACGCTCCTTCCCTGGGCGGTACGGAAACCATCGTGATGCATCCGGCGACCACGTCACACCGGCATCTGGACGCCGAAGCCCTCCAGCAGGCCGGGGTCAGCCAGGACATGGTCCGCATCGCCGTGGGTGTCGAGCACCCGGAGGACCTCTGGGACGACATCGACCAGGCACTTGACCGCTCGTGAGTGTTTATCGGGGTTAGAACCCGGACAAACACTCACGAGGGGTGGAGGGCCAGCCGCTCGCCGAGGCGGCCGATCCACGACTCCACGGCGGGCGCGTCCCGGTCGGGCAGGCCGAACACCACTTCGGTCACGCCGATGGAAGCCAGGTGCGCCACCCTGTCCGGGTCCGGCCGCCCGCCCAGCGCGACGACCTGCGGAGTACCGTGCCGCCCGGCGTCACGCCACATCTTGCGCAGCAGGACGACCTGGTCGGTGATGTCCACCTCATAGGGCGTGGTGATCCAGCCGTCGGCCGAGCGCACGATCCAGCGGAAGGTCTTCTCGGTGCCACCCGCCCCGATCAGCACCGGAATCCGCGACTGGACGGGTTTCGGCCACGCCCAGCTGGGCCCGAAGGACACGAACTCACCCGCGTAGCTCGCCTCCTCGTCCGTCCACAGTGCACGCATCGCTTCGAGGTACTCGCGCAGCACGGTCCGGCGTTTCCCGCCGGGGACACCGTGATCGGACAGTTCGTCCACGTTCCAGCCGAACCCGGCGCCCAGCGTGACCCGGCCACCGGACAGATGATCAAGGCTGGCGACGGTTTTGGCCAGCGTGATCGGATCGCTCTCCACCGGCAGCGCCACAGCCGTGGCGAGCCTGATGCGTGTGGTGACCGATGCGGCCGTCGCGAGCGCCACCCAGGGATCGAGGGTGCGCATGTACCGGTCGTCGGGCAGCGACGAGTCACCGGTGTGCGGATGCGGCGACTCCCGTTTGATCGGGATGTGCGTGTGCTCCGGCACGTAGAAGGAGTCGAGACCGGCCCGCTCGGCGGCAGCCGCCGCCGCCGCGGGCGCGATGCCACGGTCACTGGTGAACAGGACTATTCCGTACCGCACACCAGCACAGTATTAGAACACGTTTCAGTTTTGCAATGATCCGTCAGATCTCGTCCCGCGCGGGGTCGTGGTACTGGCCGAAGAACGCCGACTCGTCCAGTACCCGCAACCTCCCGCGACCGAAGACGAGAAACCCGGCCGGCCGCAGCTCGTGCTCGCCTTCGTGATCATCCAGCACGCCCACCGGGCCACCCGAGCCGTCCCTGATGACGAAGTCGACGTCCGGAGGGACAAGACCCTGCTCCCGCAACCGGTCCACCCAGGCGTCGATCTCCGGCAACACAGCCGGATCGGTGTAGCACGCGGCCCGGACGGGCGTCGGCCACGGCTGGTAGATCCTGATCACTCGACTGCGCATGTCCGCCCATCCCCGTCGGCTCGCGAGCACCCATCACCGACGAAGAACCTACCACAGACTCGAACACGTGTTCGAACGGACGATCAGCTGGCGACTCGGACAGCGACTCGTTGACAGCGACTTTCAGACAGTGAGTCTCAGACGGCGACTCTCAGACGGCGACGGACTTCGGATGCTCGTCGGCGCGTGCGCCGGCGAGCAGGCCCAGCCGCTCGGCCGCGGCACCGGCCTGGAAGCGGTTGTCCGCCTGAAGCATCTGGTACAGGCTGGAGATCCGGCGCGCCAAAGTGCGTGGCGCCAGCGACATCCGGCGGGCGATCGCGGTGTCCGGCAGGCCGGTGGCCAGCAGTCGCAGCAGTTCCCGCTGCTCCCGGTCGAGGACGACAACGCGTGGACTGGTAGAGGGCTTCATTCGGTACAGCTCCCGATACGGCGGCGGTAGGAAAGCCCGGTGTGATGCCAGCGCCGACACCACACCAGGCACTGCCTCAACGCCGCCCGGTGCCGAAGGGGGTATCGGCACCGGGCGATGAACGGACATGAGCCCTGCCCTCATGTCCGTTCGTGAAGCATTCGAGGCTGTCGCACCCCATCGCAGCGCGACAAGAACGACGCTACACCGGAAAAGGCGGCCGGAGAGGCGTTCGGCCTGGGGTTTTCGCGCAGTGTGTGATGGCCATTCGGGCATTCGGCCAGTACGACCATCGACAGTGGACAGTCCATGATGACGCACCCGGCAGAATGGCCCCGACGAGAGGAGACAACCCATGCGTACGACCGCATTCGCCGGCGTGGTCCTCAGCACACTCGCCCTGGCCGCCACGGCAGCCGAGGCCACCCCGTCCAGCGGAGTCACCGGAACCATCATCAGCAAGACCACGTTCGGTGGCAAGGACTACATCCTCAGGGAGATCACCCTGCAGGCCGGCGGGACCACCGGATGGCACTTCCACCAGGGCACGCTCTACGCCTACGTACGCAACGGAACACTGACCCACAACGAATCCGACTGCTCGATCGACGGGATCTACCAGAAGGGCGCAGCCTTCACCGAACCGCCGAACCAGGTGCACGTCGGCCGTAACCTCGGCACCACGCCTGTGGTACTCGAAGTCCTGTACGTCCTGCCCAAGGACGCACCATTGTCGGACGACGCGCCGAACCCCGGCTGCGATTTCCAGTGAACCACCGGTAAACGCCCGGGCAGGCCGCGTCGATGGCGCGAACGGGGGAAGAACACCGAATGTGCCCGATTTTCCCTTCGCGGTCTGCCCTCTTGATCAGACATTCCTGTCAGACGCGATCGGCCACCGGCGTGCCTGTGCGGCTTCAGGACTGGCAGATCGGGCGCATGGACACGGCGACCGCGCGCCGATGCAGTTTGTCCAGGCGGTGAACGATGTCGGCGGACGTCTCGGCTTCGACGCGCCAGATCCCGCACACCACGTTGGGGCGGCGCAACTGCAGGGTGGCGTGCAGCTCCCGGAGCAGCTCCATGGTCAGTTCGTCCAGTCGTGGCCGGACTTCGGTGGCGAGGTCGGGCTTGCGGACCGGCCGCTGCCCGGGGTGCCGTTCCCACCGGCTGAACAGTCCACGTTGGACCACCTTGCTCGCCTCGATCTGCGCGCGGAAGAACCGGACGCTGGGCTCCGGCGGCATGCCCAGCCGGACCGACTCCGCCGTCACGGTGTCCAGGATCTTCTGCTCTCTGACCGGGTCGTCGATCGGCTGACCAGTGCCGTACTTCGCGGCCGCCACGAAATCACCGAGCAGGACGCGGCGAACCACCAGTTCCGCGAGCGGGCCGAACGGGCCCACTGGTGCGATCGCGGGCGCGGCGACCGCCTTTCCCGCCCCGCCGAACGTCACCGCTGTCATCGCCGCGATGACCAGAAACCGGATCCGCATGCGTCCACGGTACTCGCCCGCTCAGTTTTGGCCTCCTGTCCGGTCTGTATGGATGTGCTGTCATTCACCTGGCCACTGACTGGTCTGTTCCTCGCGACCGGCGTGTGGTTCACCCTCGCCTGCGCCCGGGCGTCCGGTGCCGCCCGCGTCACGTGCGGCACCCATTCGGTGATGAGCCTGGCGATGATCGCCATGGTCTGGGGGTTGCCGTTGCCCGATTGGCTTCAGGTCGGGGTTTTCACGGCCATCACCGTGTGGTTCGCCGGGCTGGCCACCGTGCCGCATCGCTCGGACGGGTTACGGGCGGTGCACCACGCCTTCATGGGAGCGGGCATGGTCTGGATGGTCTGCGCGATGTCGGTGCCTGGCGGGCATTCGGTCATGGTCGTGCTCGCCGCGTATTTCCTCGTCGCGACCATCCCACTGTTTGGGAAGACGATCGACGCCGTGGGCCACGCGGCGATGAGCGTGGGCACGGGCCTGCTGTTGCTGGCCATGTGAGCAGGAATAATGCGGCGCATGAGCTTCACCTTGGTGTTCGTGCCACCGCATCAGGACGAGACCGCGACCTGGCCGCAGCGACTCGCCGAAGCCGTGCCCGGCCTTCGCGTGCTGCGGCCGGACACCGCGGAGGAAGCGGCCGCGGCGTTGCACGAGGCCGACGCGGCGTACGGCGCGCTGCCCGAGGAGCTGCTGGCACACGCTGACCGGCTGCGTTGGTTGCAGGCACCCCAGGCCGGGCCGCCCGCCGGCTTCTACCACCCCAAGCTGATCGAACACCCCGCTGTCGTCACGAACATGCGCGACACGTACACCGACCACGTCGCCACTCACACCATGGCGCTTGTCCTGGCCTTGGCCCGTGGGTTGCCGCGGTACGTCCGTGAGCAGGCCCGGTCGAACTGGGCGCCGGACTGGAATCCCGATTCGGTGCTCGCCCTGGCCGAGTCGACCGCGTTGATCGTCGGTGTCGGGGCGATCGGCAAGGCGGCCGGCCGGATGCTCGCGGCGTTCGGCACCCGCGTCATCGGCGTCGACGCGCGGCGGACCGGACCGGTGGACGGGTTCGCCGAAGTCCTGCCTGCCGAGAACCTGGACGACGAACTGGGCAAGGCCGACCTGGTGATCATCACGGTCCCGCACACGCCCGAGACCGAAGGCATGTTCGACGCCGAGCGCCTGGCGAGGTTCCGGACCGGCGCCCGGCTGGTCAACGTCGGCCGTGGCCCGACACTGCGGCTGGACGCGCTCACCGAGGCGCTGGCGGCGGGCAGACTGGCCGGTGCCGCGCTGGACGTCTTCGAGACCGAGCCGCTGCCCGCGGATCATCCACTCTGGACACGTCCGGACGTGCTGATCACCCCGCACGTGGCAGGCGCGGGCCCGCACGCCGAAGAGCGCAGGTTCGCGGTGCTGGCGGAGAACGTCAAGCGGTTCGCCGCGGGCGACCGGTTGATCAACGTGGTGGACAAGGCTCACTGGCACTGACGCTGACCGACGCGGCCAGGCCGGCTCGCGGTCCGCTGCCGGGGCACCGCACCAGCCCGCACGACACCAGGCCGTACGGCCGCCAGCCCGGCACCGGCTTGTCCACACAGGACAATCAGGATCATCACCAGTGAGACCGCCCACGACCGCGTGACAGCGTGGACCAGTCCGCAAGCGAGCGCGCCGACACCGGCGATGAAATAACCCCCGCCCTGCACCATCGCCGACAACGCCGTTGTGACGTCCGCTCTGCCACCCGCACGCCGAGGAATGCTCGTCAGCGCCAGGGCGACGCCACCCATGCCGACGCCGAGCCCGCTCGCCCATAACCACGGCATCACGGTCGGCGCCACCAGCAATCCCACGACACCGACCATGCTCGGCACCACGAGAACCGCCAGCAACACGGGCTGTTGACGTCGCCGATGCAGCCACCACGGAACCAGCCACATCATTGGCAGCCCGATGACCATCGACAGGCTCAGGCACGCCCCGGCGACGTCCGCGGGCACCCCCGCGTCCCGAAGAATCGCCGGTAACCAGCCCATCACCAGGAACGTCACGGTCGACACAAGTCCAAAGTAGACGGTCAAGCCCCAGGCCGGGCCGGACCGCGCCACCGGCAGCGGGCTGACCACGCCGTGCCCAGGACGGACTCCCTCCAGACGACGGGTGAACGGCAAGGCGGCGGCCGCCAGCACCGCCCAGCCCGCCAAACCCAACCGCCACGAGGAATGCGCGACGATCCACGGCGTGATCAGCGCGCCGGCGGTGCTGCCACAGCCAAGCGACAGCGTGTAGCAAACGCTGGAAGCCGTGGACTTCGCACCGACGAGCAACGGCAGCATGGTCGCGATCAACGCGATCGCCACGCACACCAACACAGTGCCGGCGATGAGCACTCCCGGCCCGTCGGCGACGCGCACCACCTGCGCCAGCGCCAGCAGGACCAACGCCACCCGCACTGTCCTTTGTGTCCCAAGCAGGGCCTGCAGCCGCGGCGCCAGCAACGCGCCAGTTCCACACACCCACAACGGAAGCGCGACCAGTACGGCCGCGACCGCGCCATTCACCCCCGGCGCGGTCGCGACGTCCGGCAGCGCCGAACCGAGGCTCGTCACCGCCGGCCGGAGGTTGAGTCCCACCAGGAACACCACCGCGGCGGGCAAGACCGGGCCCCAGATCATCTCTCCCCTTCCACCGACCGCAGACCCTAGCACGGGTTCGAACTGATGTTCGATTCAGGCAGGATCTTTGTGGTACAGCGGGAGAGAAGGGATGATCGGCCGCTACGAAGGGTCGCTCAACGCGGCACGCGCAGTCAGAATCTCGCCGTCATCAACCTCGGCCAGGCCTCGACCTCGTGAGTGTTTATCAGTGTTCTAACCCTGATAAACACTCACGAGAGGAGGTCACGGGCGGCTGGTCGAACGGCGGCGCCACGCACCCGTTCAGTGGATGGACTCCCGCGAACAACCATCACTTGAATGACATGACAAAAGCCGACGAGGGGATTGCTGGATGAACCTGTCTCGCAAGCAATTGCTGAAGGCCATGGCGGGCGCGGGTGCCGCGGCGGTGGTCGGCCCGTTGCCCGCGAACGCCTCCGGCAGCCGGGTCATCGAACGCGACGTCTGCGTCCTCGGTGGCGGAGCATCCGGCAGCTACGCCGCGGTCCGGCTACGTGACCTGGGCCGTTCGGTCGTCCTGGTCGAACGCAAGGACAGGCTCGGCGGGCACACCGAGACGTTCCACGACCCGGTCAGCGGCGGCACCGCTGACATCGGTGTGGTGGCGTGGTACGACTTCCCGGTCGTCCGGGACCTCTTCGGCCGGTTCGACGTGCCGTTACGGACCCCTCCCGCCGCCGTCGGCACGATCAGGTTCGCCGATTTCCGCACCGGACAGGTCGTCGACAACTACCTGATGCCACCGGTCGGCAGGATGGCGGAGTATGCCGAGGTGCTGGAGCAGTACCCGTATCTGGACGACGGGATGGACCTGCCCGATCCGGTTCCGCACGAACTCCTGGCGCCGTTCAGGGACGTCATGGTCAAGCACGGGCTCAGCGACATGGCCCCGTTCCTCGCGCTGCACAGCCAGGGCCGAGGCGACCTGTTCGACCAGCCGGCCATCTACATGATGAAGTACCTCAACCTTCCCTCCGTCCGGGCCACGCTGACCGGCACCGCACTGACCACCAGCCGCCGGGACAACAGCGAGCTCTACGAGAAGATCACCACGCACCTGGGCGGCGACGTCCTGCTCGACGCCCGGCTCACCGCCGTGCAGCGCGACGGCGCCGGGGTACGGGTTCAGGCCGGCACTCCGCAAGGGCCGCGCACGATCCGGGCACGCAAGCTGGTCGTGACTGTGCCGCCGCTGCTGGGCAACCTGGCTCCGTTCGACCTGGACAGCACGGAACGCGCGGTGTTCAGCCGGTGGCGTCCGGGCGGCTACTACACCAGCGTGCTGCGGCTGCCAGGCGTTCCGCAGGTCCCCATCCAGAACATCAGCGCGGACACCGCCCGCTTCCACATGCCGTCCATGCCAGGGATCTACATCCTCGCTCCCACCGGCATCCCGGACATCTTCATCGCGTACTACGGCAGCGCCCAGCCGCTTCCCGACGCGCACGTGCGGGCCGACATTGTCGCCGCGCTCGACAGGTTGCAGAACACCGGCGTCATCCCAGCCACCCGGCCGCGCTTCGAGATGTTCTCCAGTCACGCGCCCTTCCTGATCAGCGTCAGCGCCCGTGACATCGCGAACGGCTTCTACCGCAGGCTCAACGCCCTGCAAGGCCACAACAGCACGTTCTACTCCGGGGCGGCGTTCCACACGAACGACTCGACACTGCTGTGGCGGTTCACCGAAAGGCTGCTGCCGAGGATCTAGGTTCCGGTCATGATCCGTGACGCCTACTGCTCCTCGTGCGGGACTCCGTACGCCGACACCTCGGGCTATCCGCGCGTCTGCGCCGCGTGCGGCGCCCAGGCCTGGGCGAACCCGACGCCGGTCGCCATCGTGCTCGTCCCGGTCGACGTGCGGGGCCGCACCGGTCTGCTCGTGGTGCGCCGGGCGATCCCGCCAGTCGGCGAACTCGCCCTGGTGGGCGGGTTCGTCGACGCGGACGAGACCTGGCAGCAGGCGGGCGCACGGGAGGTGTACGAGGAGGCGGGCCTGGTCATCGACTCCGGCAGCCTGGAGCCCCTGTGGTTCACCTCGACCGAGCCCTGCCCGAACCGGGTGCTGCTGTTCGGTGTCGCGCCGAAGATCCAGGCGTCCGGCCTGCCGCCGTTCGAGCCGAACAGTGAGGCGTCCGAGCGTGGCGTGGTTTTCGGCACGCGCGGGCTGGCCTTCCCGCTGCACGAGGACGCCGCACGGCGGTATTTCGGCTACGAGGGCCCGGCCGAGTTCACCCCACTGTGACTCGCACTCCAGCACCTGTCCACACAGGCGTGTTCCCGGCCGCGCTTGCCCTGAACGCCGGGAGGGGTCACGGCGTAAGTTCGATCATCGAGATCTCCGGCGGCGCGCCGACGCGGACCGGCGGGCCCCAGAAACCGGCGCCGCGGGTGACGTACACCCACGTCCCGTCGATCCGCGCGAGACCGGCGGTGACCGGCTGCTGCAACGGAACGGCCAGGTGAAACGGGAACATCTGGCCGCCGTGCGTGTGCCCGGACAACTGGAGGTCCACGCCGTGCCGGGCGGCGTCCTCCACCTGGATCGGCTGATGTGCCAGCAGCACGACGGGATTCGCGGTGTCGCGGCCCGCCAGCGCACGGGTGAGGTCCGGAGCGTCCTCGAACTGGCCGCCTGTCACGTCGTTGACGCCGGCCAGGTCGAAGGACGCGCCGCCGCGGTTGATCGCGACCCGTTCGTTGCGAAGCGGGTTCACGCCGAGCCGTTCCAGTTCGGTCAGCCACGGCTCGACGCCGGAGTAGTACTCGTGGTTGCCGGTGACGAAGAAGCTGCCGTGCTTGCTCACCAGGTCCTTGAGCGGTGCGGCGGCGTCGCCGAGTTTCTCGACCGTCCCGTCGACCAGGTCGCCGACGATCGCGACGAGGTCGGGCCGCTGCTGGTTGATCATCTGGACGATGCGCTCGGTGTGCCCGCGGCCGGCCAGTGGTCCGAGGTGGATGTCGCTGACCACCGCGATCCGGAAACCGTTGAGCGACGGGTCGAGCCGCCTGATCGGCACCGGCACCGTGCTGAGCTCGGGCGCGCCGAGCGCCTTGGTCGCGCCGTAGCCGACGATGCCGCCCGCGGTGATGCCGCCCGCGATCGCGAAGGACCGGGCGATGAAGACCCGCCTGCTCGGCACCGGCACGGCGTCCGGCTCGTCCGCGCCGGCCATGACCGGCGCCTTCACCCGGCGGTTCACCAGCACCCTGGGGATCTCCAGGACGCCGAGTACGAGCGTCAGGTAGAACATGAACGCGAGCCACAGGAACCCCGGCCACGCGAGGAACGCGACGTCGCGTTGCAGCACCAGGGCGAGCATCATGAGCACGAAAGCGCCCACGAGCGCCACTGTCCCGAACAGCCTGCCGTGACCACCCCGTAGCGTGGTGTCACGGACAAGTCTGCGCCACAGGTAGTAATGAGCAAGCGCGGCAGGCACACCGAGCAACAAGAAGAACAAGGACAGTGACCTTCCGGGCAAAGAGGACCTACTGGGCTCCAAGCTACCTCGTGGCCGCCGGCCCCTGTCCGGCGAGCACCGCCCCCGTAGGACGCATCACAGGCGAACCGGCTTCACCCGGTCACCAGGGGAACAGGGCGGCTTCCACGTGCCTCGTCGCCGGGCTGAAGTACGAGATCACCATGTGGTGCGCGGTCGACAGTTCCGGATGCCCGGTCAGCGCACGGCACAGGTCGTTGCCGCGGCCGCCCCGGCAGCCGACCTTGCCGGTCGACCGGCGGGTCCACGGTCCGGCCGGGGTCGGGGCCTGCCAGACCTCGAATCCGCCGCCCAGGTCCTTCTGCAGGATCGCGTGCAGGCCCGCGGCGCCGAACGAGTGCACGGACACCGCGGCCCCGGCCGACGGGATGATGTTGCCCGCCTTGGTGTGGTCGGACGTGAACCGGCCCTGCGAGTACCACTGGTAGTTCGCCGCGGTCCGCCATGACTCCGCCCTGGCGACGTGGGTCGTGCCGGTGACGCAGACCCCGCTGAACCACCTGCCGCATTCGAAGGCGTAGAGGTACAGCGATCCGCCTTGCAGGATCGGCGATCCGAGGATCTTGGTGGCCGGCAGCTGCGCACCGGGCGTCGAGAACACGGTCGTGCGCGCGGTGATCGTGTTGGTCTCGGCGTTGTACTCCGCGATCCCGAAACCCTGGATGAAAAACGGCTTCGGCGTGCTCGTGACGCACAGATCGACGTACGTGATCAGCAGGTTGTCCGGGCTGGTCGTGGTGATCCCGGTGATCCACGAAGCCGCGAACTGGCCCGCGTTCGTCGTGCACGGCTGCCCGTCCGGCGTACGCATGCCGCCCGGCGCGGTGAGGAACTGGGCAGGTCCGCCTGGGTGGGGCGACGCGGGCGGCCGGCCAGGCGGCGTGGGCAGTTCGTGCAGATCGGTGGGGATCTGCCCGGGCGCCGCCGTGCCGACAGCGGCGGTGGACCCCGGGATGAAATGGCGGCCGTCGCCGTCGTTCCATGCGGTGTCGCAGAACAGCCAGAACGTCCGTCCGCGGGACAGCGGCGCGGAGAACCCGCAGTCACGGTCGAGGCTGATACCCCTGTGGTGCTCGAAGTTCGACGTCACCCTGACCGGCAGCCCTGCCACGGTGCCGCTGAACACGAGCAGAACCGCGGACATCAACCAGGCCACGGCCGCACCCCCGGTCCATAGTGGATGTGCTCGACGCTAGCGATCAAGCCAGGCACGTCAAGGGCCATTTGCCCGAAAATGACTCGCTTGTGCGGTTGCCGGGTGTCAGAGTGCCGGGGTGCCTGTGAATCACTTCGGCGAAGATGTGGCAAAGGATTACGACAAGGGTGTGCACGACATGCCCGTCGAACCGGTCGTGACGTTCCTCGCGGAGCTGGCGCGCGACGGCCGTGCCCTCGAACTGGGTATCGGCACCGGCCGGATCGCCGTGCCGTTGAGCCAGGCCGGTGTCCCGGTGCACGGCATCGACCTGTCCCCCGAGATGGTGGCCCGGCTGCGGGACAAGCCCGGTGCGGCCGGGATCGGCGTGACCATCGGCGACTTCGCGACCGCCCAGGCACCCGGCCTGTTCCGGCTGGCGTACCTGGTCTTCAACACGATCGGGAACCTGACGACGCAGGACGAGCAGGTCGCGTGTTTCGCGAACGTGGCCCGGCATCTGGAGCCGGGCGGATACTTCGTGATCGAGGTGGGAGTGCCCGATCTGCGCCGTCTTCCGCCGGGCGAGACGGTCCGCCCGTTCACCGTCAGCCCGACGAAGCTCGGCTTCGACGAGTACGACGTCGCCAACCAGGGCCTGATCTCCCACCACTTCCAGGTCGTCGACGGCACCATGCGGACGTTCTCGATGCCGTTCCGCTACGTCTGGCCCGCCGAACTCGACCTGATGGCCCGGATGGCCGGAATGTCCCTGCACGAACGAGTCACCGACTGGGACCGCAGCCCGTTCACCAGCGACAGCACCAAACACGTCTCGGTGTGGTGCAAGCAGTCATGAGACACCGGCACCGATCACCGTGCCGATCACGACGGTGGCGCTGAGTTCGTCGGACCGCTCGATCCTCGGGGCCAGGCCGTGCTCGGCGAACGCGGTGGCCGTGTGCGGGGCCTGCCGGTCGCTGGTCTCGATCAACAGGTGACCGCCGGGCCTGAGCCAGTCTCGGGCTTCGGCGGTGACACGGCGTTGCACAGCGAGCCCGTCGGCACCGCCGTCCAAGGCCACCAACGGTTCGTGGTCACGGGCTTCCGGTGGCATCAAAGCGATCGCGTCGGTCGGTACGTACGGCGCGTTGGCCACCAAGACGTCCACGTGCCCGCGTAACCGCGAAGGCAAGGGGGCGTACAGGTCGCCTTGGTACACGTTGGCCACGTTGCGCCGGGCGCAGGCCACGGCCGCCGGGTCGATGTCCACGGCATGCACTTCGAGGTCCATGGCGGCGGCGAGGGCGGCGCCGACCGCGCCCGAACCGCAGCACAGATCCACCACCACATTGCCTTCGGCAGCCGACGCCAGGGCCTGGGTGACCAGGAACTCGGTGCGGCGCCGGGGCACGAACACGCCCGGGTCCACGGCGATCCGCAGTCCGTGGAACTCGGCCCAGCCGAGGACGTGCTCCAGCGGCAGCCCGGCGGCTCTGCGGTCGACCATGGCGGCGAGCGCGGACGGGTCCTGGGCGGTGGACAACAGCAGGCGTGCCTCGTCCTCGGCGAACACGCAGCCGACGGCACGCAGACGGGAAACGATGTCGGAGTAGATCTCAAGCGCCTTTCGATGATCCTCAGGCGCTCGCGGCCGCACCGTTATCGGTGGACCTGGGTGAGCGCCCGGCCTGACACAGCGTTGATGGGTCTCACCTCCTCGGTCGTGGTTCCGCCGCCGACAGTACACGCCCTTGACACCACTCGTGAGTGTTTATCCGTGTTCTAACACGGACAAACACTCACGAGAGGAAACTGCCGCCGCTCAGCAGTCGTCGAGAGGACTGTCCGGCAACGGGATTCCGGAGTCCGGACGCAGCCCGGCCAGCAGCAGGCTGAAGCACCGCCGCCAGCCCTCGGCCGGGTCGGCGGACACCCGCAGCGCGCTGATCAGCATGTAGATCACCATCGGCAGGTCGGACGCCCGCAAGTCGGCCCGGACCACGCCGGCGTCCTGCGCGCGCCGCACGATCGTGGCGAGATCGGCGATGAACCGTTCCTTCAGGCCGGTGAGCAGCGCACCTGGTTCACGGACCGCGCGCAGCACCGAGTGCGCCTCGGCCGCGATGGTCATCGCGGCTTCCATCGCCGTCACCACCGCCCGCCACGGATCGGTGTCGACGAGGGCGCGGGCCACCGCGGGCTGGATGTGCTCGGCGTACCGCCATTCCATGACCGCCAGCAGCAGGTCGTCCTTGCTCGGGAACCGCCGGTACAGCGTCGCCACGCCGACGCCCGCGCGCCTGGCGATCTCGTCGAGCGGGACCTCGGGCCCCGATTCGATGAACGCCCGCCACGCCGCACGGACGAGCAACTCGGCGTTGCGTGCCGCGTCCACACGCAACGGGCGCTGCGAAGACCCGGTCATATCCGGCAACGCTAACAGACTGATAGCCGACTTCCACTTGTGCTAGCGTGGGATTAAACCGATAGTTCGATATCACTTACGGGGAGACGTCGTGACCCAAGCGCCCGAAATCCCGCTGCACGCCCAACGCAACCGTTTCGACCTGCCGGACGAGCTCCTTCGCCTGCGCGAGGAGCAGCCCGTCACCAAGATCCGCCTGCCGTGGGGAACGAGTGCCTGGCTGGTGACGAAGTACTCGGACATCCGGGAGGTGTTCGGGGACGCGAACCGGTTCAGCAACTCCGCCGAAGCCCGCCCGTTCGGCGATCAGATCGCCGACCGGAGCGGTTTCCTGCTGGCCTACGACCCGCCGGACCACACGCGGCTGCGCAAGATGCTGACGCCCGAGTTCACCGTACGGCGGATCCGGCGGTTGCAGCCGCGGATCGAGGCGATCGTCGACGATCACCTCGACGCGCTGGAACAGGCCGGCCCACCCGCCGACCTGGTGTCCACGTTCGCGCTGCCGATCCCGTCGCTGGTGATCTGCGAACTGCTCGGTGTGCCGTACGACGACCGCGACGAGTTCCAGGACCACGCGGCCGTCCGCCTGGACATGACGCAGGACGTGGACAAGCGCATCGCCGCGTTGGAGGCGTCCCGCCGGTACATGGCCGGCCTCGTGGCCACGCATCGTGCCAATCCCGGCGACGACATGATCGGGATGCTGATCCGCGAGCACGGCGACGACCTCACCGACACCGAACTGACCGGCGTGGCCGACCTGCTCCTGCTGGCCGGGCACGAGACGACCTCGAACATGCTCGCCCTCGGCACGCTGCTGTTGCTGCGCCACCCCGAGCAGGCCGCCGAGATCCGCGCGGGCCGGTTGGTCGACGAGGCCGTCGAAGAGCTGCTGCGCTACCTGTCGATCGTCCACTCCGGAATCCCCCGCACCGCGAAGCAGGACCTCGTGCTGTCCGGCCAGCGCATCGCGGCAGGCGATGTCCTGGTGTGTTCGCTGCCCGCGGCCAACCGCGACCCGATCCTCGGTGCGGACCTCGGCACGTTCGACATCACCCGGAAGATCTCCGCGCACATGGCGTTCGGGCACGGCCTGCACCACTGCCTGGGCGCGCCGCTGGCCAGGATGGAGATGCGGATCGCGTTCCCCGCGTTGCTGCGACGCTTCCCCACGATGGCGCTGGCCGCGCCGTACGAGGAACTGCCGTTCCGGCAGCACTCCCCGGTCCACGGCCTGCAGGCGTTGCCGATCACCTGGTAGAGCACAACATCCGGTCGATGGCCCGATCGGTCAGCTGCTCGGTCGGGCCTTCGATCTGCCTGCTGGACTGGATCATCACCAGGCCTCGCGCGCCGTCCTCGCTGAACCCGTTGCGGTTGGCGTATCCGGCCGTGTTGCCCCCGTGTCCCCAGGCGTGACCGCCGCAGGTCAGCTTGATCCGCCCGATGCCCAGGCCGTATTCGCGACCCGGCCGGTCTTCCGGCACGGTGGTCCGCATCCGCGCCATCTGCTCGGCGGGAATCAGCTTGCCGCCGAGCAGCGCCTGCCAGAAACGGGTGAGGTCGGCGGTGGTCGAGATCATGTCGCCCGCGGCACCCGCCCACGACATGTTGTGCAGCGTGGTGTCGGCGTAGTCGTTGGTACCCGGGAACTTCATGTACCCCTTGCTGTGCGGGCGCGGCAGACCGGGCCGGCTGCCGGGAGAAAACGTGTCCCGCAGGCCGAGCGGCCCGATGATCCGGCGGGAGACCTCGTCGTACCAGTCGCGGCCGGTGACCTTGTGAATGATCATTCCGGCGAGCAGGTAGCCGGTGTTGGAGTAGCTCCAGCCCGTGCCAGGGGCGAAGTCGGGCGGGAACGCCATCGCGCCCTTGACGAGTTCCTCCGGCCGGTACTGGTCGAACCGGTGCGCCAGGTAGTCGTCGTAGGCGAAGAGCGGCAGTTCGTTCGTGTAGTTGTGCAGTCCACTCGTGTGCTGCAACAAATGCCGCACGGAGACCTTGGTTCCGTCGTTGCCGTTCCCCTGGACGACACCAGGAAGCCAACGCTCGACCGTGTCGTCCAACGACATCTTCCGCTCGGCCACCAACTGCAGAACGACAACCGCGACGAACGTCTTGCCGTTGCTGCCCATCCGGAAGTACCCCCGCTCCGGCACCGGCCGTCCCGTGGTCAGGCCGGCGACGCCGGAACGGGCGGTGAACCGGCGTGGCCCGGTGTCCACTTCGGACTGGACACCGACCACGCCCGCGTCCCGCAGACCGTCGAGATCCCTTTGCAAGGCCGCGTGGTCGTACCCGGTTGGTGCGGACACCAGGGCTGCGACCATCGCGGCAGCGACCGTTGCTCCTGTCATGCGGTTCAACCTAGGGAGAACACGTTCTGCCGTCGATCGCGCGAACTCCCTGCCTGTGTGGTGTAGCGGGCTACACCTGGGTGAAGGCCAGTTTCGCGCCCAGGGCCACGAAGGAGCCGGCGAAGAAACGGCGCAGCCAGGCCGTCACCGTGGGCCGGGAGATCACGCGGTCGCGCATGGCCGCGGCGAAAATCCCGTACAGCGCGAAGACCACGAACGTCAGCAGCATGAAGACCGAGCTCAGCTCGACCATTCGCCACAGCCGGGCCGGATCGTCCGCGCTGACGAACTGCGGCAGGAAGGCCACGAAGAAGATCGTCAGCTTCGGGTTCAGGATGTTGATCAGGACCGCCGAGACGACGATCTTCGTCGACGACCGAGCGGGTGCTTGCTCCACCGTCAGCGCGGTCCGGTCGCGCAGGGTGCTCCAGGCCATGTAGATCAGGTACGCCACGCCGAGGTACTTGACGATCTCGAACGCCAGCGCGCTGGCGTGCAGCAGTACCGCCAGACCGGTGATGGTGGCGACCATATGCGGGATGATGCCCAGCGTGCAGCCGAAGGCGGCGATGACGCTCGCACGGCGGCCGTGGGTCAGGCCCGCGGCCAGCGTGTAGAGCACACCGGTGCCGGGCGTCGCGACCGCGATCAGGGTCGTGACCAGGAATGCGATGCTCATGCCGGTACTCTGCTGCCATAATGGTCCCATGAGTAGGGCCAAACCAGGCCCGGTCGAGAGGTCCATAACTTCCGGGTCCGACTTCCTCCAGCTCCGGATCGAGGACGCGCCCGCGGGCGGCCGGGCCGACTGGCTGGCCGAGCGGCTCAGGCTGGCGATGTCCGACGGCCGGCTGCCGGTGGGCAGCAGGCTGCCGGCGACCCGGGTGCTCGCCGCCGACCTCAGCGTCTCCCGGGGCGTGGTCACCGAGGCCTACCAGCGGCTGATCGAGGACGGTCACGTCGCTGGCCGTGGCCGCGGCGGGACGGTGGTCGTCGCCGTGCCGAAAGCAGCACCGACGGCCAAACCGTACCGGCCGCCGTCGACCGCGGACGTGTTCGCCACAGATCCGGCGGACGACGTGTTCGACTCGCTTCGCGCCGCCACGGCACGGATCGACCTCTCCCCTGGCGTGCCGGATCTCGCCGCGTTCCCCCGCTCGGCCTGGTTGCGGGCGGAACGGACCGTCTTCGCGAGACTGGAACCGGCGGCGTTCGGTTACGGCGACCCGCGCGGCACACCAGCCCTACGGCTGGCCGTGGCGACATGGCTGGCACGGACCCGTGGCATCCGCGTGGACCCGAGCGAGGTCGTCATCGTCGCCGGAGTCGCGCAAGCGCTTGGTCTCCTGGCCAAGGTGCTGCAAGCCGACGGGATCACCGAAGTCGCGGTGGAAGATCCCGGATCACTGGGCGTTCAACAGCACATGCGTAACGCAGGACTCAGAACGCCGCCCATACCGGTGGATGACGCTGGACTGCGCGTCGATGTGTTGCGCGACAGCGGAGTCGGTGCGGTCATGATGACGCCCGCGCACCAGTTCCCGACCGGTGTCATCCTGGACGGTGATCGACGCCGTCAGGTGATGAGCTGGGATGGGCTGATCATCGAGGACGACTACGACGCCGAACACCGTTACGACCGGCCGCCCGTCCCCGCGCTGCGCTCGATGCTGGCCGAACGCGTGTGTTACGCGGGCAGTGTGTCCAAATTGCTCGCTCCGGCGCTGCGTGTCGGCTGGTTGCTCGTACCGGCGAGATACCGGGACGCCATCATCGCCGCGAAGCGCCTGGCCGATCTCGGCAACGCCGCGCTGCCCCAACTGGTGCTCGCCGAGCTGATGTCCAGCGGGGAGCTGGAGCGGCAGCTGAGGTTCCTGCGCAGGCGCCATGTCCGGCGGCGCGACGCGATGGTCGAAGCCGTCCGGGAACACCTGCCCGGCGCGGTCGTGCACGGTGCCGCGGCGGGGTTGCACATCATGATCACGTTCGACGCCGGGTTCTCCGATGTGGACCTCGCCGCGGCGGCCCTGCGGCAAGGCGTGAAGGTCCAGCCCCTGTCGTGGCATTGTCAGCGCCCGTATCGGCCCGGCCTGATTCTGGGGTACGCCGCGAACAACCCGAGCGACATCCACGCGGGCATCGCGACTATCGGCCAAGTCGTTCGACAGCACTGAGCAGCACGTCCCAGAACCTCACGCGATCAAGTCCCACCGCGATCCGCGCGTTGGCCGGTTTTCCTGTCACGCCATGCAAATCCACCACGGTGGCGCCACGGGTATGCGTCCCGGTCAGCTCCACGGCCACCGGCGCGTCGACCATCGTCAGCAGGCCGGGTTCGGCGACGGCGGCGACCGCGACCGGGTCGTGCACGGGCGGATCCGGCATCCCGAACACCTCGTCGTACGTGGATGCGAAGAACCGCAGCAAATCCGCCAGCGTGCCGGCCAACGGCGTCGCCATTTCCCGCAGCCTGTCGAACACGTCCGGCGTCGCGGTGGCCTGGTGGGTGACGTCCAGCCCGCACATCGTGACCGGCAGGCCGCTGGTCAGCACGACGTCCGCGGCCTCGGGATCGGCCCAGACGTTGAACTCCGCCAAAGGCCGCCAGTTCCCGCGGCCGCAACTGCCGCCCATGAACACGATCGACGGCCGCAGATCCGGCCGTCTGCGCAGCAGCGCCGCCACGTTCGTGAGCGGGCCGGTCGCGATGATCGTCAACGGTCCTTCGTCAAGCAGTCGTTCGGTCAACGACACCGCGTCCTCGTCGGCCGGCACGTCCGCGGGTTCCGGCAGATCCGCGCCGTCCAGCGCGCTTTCGCCGTGAATCGACGGCGCGTTCCCGGTTCCCCGCTGGGAAAGCCCGGCCGCGACGGGGACGTCGATACCCGCCAGCGCGCAGATCCTGAGCGCGTTTCGGGTGACCTGGCCCAGTGGGCCGTTTCCGGCGACAGTCGTGATCGCGCGCAGGCGGACGGCGGGATGCGCGGCCGCCAGGAGCATGGCGAACACGTCGTCGTGGCCGGGATCGCAGTCGAGCACCACATCGGTCATGCTTCGCCACAATAGTTGCGAATCCGGCGGAAATTCCGCCACTATCGACGGCATGTTGACGTCTCCCGGCCGCAACGCCGGCCTGTTCGACGCGCTGCCCCAGGACATCGAAGGACTCACCGCGGTCGGTCACGGTCTGCTGATCCACGAGCACCTGGCCCACTTCTACGACGTCGAACTGTCCGAACAGGACCGCGAGACGGTGCACATCAGGCCGGTGGAGGAGCTGCTGTCGGCCATTGTCGGCGAGGACGACCGGCCGCTCGGCGTGGCCCGCTCGCCCGGCGAGCGAACTGCCGCCAACTGCCGCCACTTCACCGTGCTGCTCGTCTCGATCCTGCAGTCGCGCGGGATCTCGGCCCGGGCGCGTTGCGGGTTCGGCTCGTACTTCACTGAGGGGTCGCACGAGGACCACTGGGTCTGCGAGTACTGGAACGGGTCCCGCTGGGTCCTGGTCGACAGCCAGATCGACGACGTGCAGAAGGAGAAGTTCCCGATCGACTTCGACGTCACGGACGTGCCGCGGGACAAGTTCCTGACGGCCGGCACGGCGTGGCAGTTGTGCCGCGCGGGCGAGAAGGACCCGGACACGTTCGGGCTCAGTTTCCTCAACGAGACCGGCTACTGGTGGATCGCGGGCAACATGATGCGCGACGCCGCGGCGCTGCTGGGCACCCCGCTGCTGCCGTGGGACGCGTGGGGCATCATGCCCGAGCCGGCAGATCCCGTCGACATGGCGTTCTTCGACCACCTGGCCACCCTGACCGAGCACCCCGGCGCACCCACCGACGAGCTGAAACGCCTGCTGGCACACGACGAGCGGATCCGTGTCCCGGCTAAAGTGCTGAACACGGCGCGGCACCGCGAGGAAGCGATCGCCTGAAGGGTGACATGACGCAGTTCCTGCCACTGACCACGACAGTCGACGTGCGCAACCAGCGACCGCAGGTCGCGATCCTGCCCGTCGGCAGCCATGAGCAGCACGGTCCTATCCTGCCGTTGGCGACCGACACCATCATCGCCTCCACCGTCGCCCGCGCGTTGAGCACCGCCTACCCGCTCCTCGAACTGCCGCCGATCACCATCTCGTGCTCCCATGAACACGCGGCCTGGCCCGGCACCGTCAGCATCTCGGCGCCGACGTTGTACGCCGTGGTACGGGACATCGCCGCGTCGCTGCGGCAGTCGGGCGTGCACAAGCTCGTCCTGGTCAACGGGCACGGCGGGAACTACGTGCTGGGCAACGTGGTCCAGGAATCGACCGGGATGGCGTTGTTCCCGACCGAAGTGGACTGGAACAACGCCAGGACGGCCGGTGGCATCGAGACGCCGATGGCCAGCGACATGCACGCGGGCGAGCTCGAGGTGTCCATTCTGCTGCACGCTCACCCGGAGGTCGTGAAGGCCGACTACGCCCAGCACGACCACCTCGCGGACAACCGTGACCACATGCTGACACTGGGGCTTCAGGCCTACACGCGGTCCGGCGTCATCGGCCTGCCGTCGCGTGCCACGGCCGAGAAAGGCCGCGACGTCCTGGCAAGCCTGGTGACCTCCTTCGCGGCCGTCCTGACCGCCCTCGCCTGAAACCCCCTCGTGAGTGTTTATCAGGGTTAGAACCCGGATAAACACTCACGAGGGGGTTTACCGGATGTCGTCGAGTTGGGGGAGGTAGTGGTCCAGCCGCTCCCGCTTGGCCTTCAGGTACGGCAGGTTGTCGTCGTTCACGTCGATCAGCAGCGGAACCTGCTCGGAGATCCGGATTCCGTACTGCGAAAGCGACTCCACCTTGTGCGGGTTGTTGGACAGCAATCGGATCGCGGGAACGCCCAGGTCCTGCAGGATGTCGGCGGCCGCCTGGTAGTCACGGCTGTCCACCGGCAGTCCCAACGCCACGTTGGCGTCCACCGTGTCCAGGCCGTCCTCCTGTAACCGCATCGCCTTCAGCTTGGCCAGCAGGCCGATCCCCCGGCCTTCGTGGCCCTGCAGGTAGATCACGATTCCCGCGCCATCGGCGACGATCGCCTTCATCGCCGCGGACAACTGGTCGCCGCATTCGCACCTGGTCGACGCGAACACGTCACCGGTCAGGCATTCGGAATGGACTCTCGTCAACGGGTCACGGGCGGTGATGTCGCCGTACACCAGCGCCATGTGTTCGATCGCGCACGCCGGGTCCTGGTATCCGATCGCGGTGAAGTCACCGTACCGGGTGGGAAGCCGTGTCTCGGCCGCTCGTCGGGTGAAGCCGGCAAGTTCCGTCATAGTGCCTTGTCCAATCTCCGCAGCACCGGCGCGCGCAGTATCAGCACTCCGGCCCCGGGCAGGCTCGCGACCAGCGCGAGCACTCCGTACACCACCGCTGTGGTCAGTCCCTGGGCGGCGCCCAGACCGGCGGCACCGAACACCACCGCGGCCACGCCTTCCCTCGGCCCCCAGCCTCCGATGTTCACCGGCAGCCCCATCGCGAGCAACGACAGCACCATCAGCGGAACCAGCTGGGCGATCGGCGCTGTCGATCCGGCGGCCTGTGCCGCCACCACGAACAGGCAGATGTGCCCGGCCAGTGCTGCTGCCGACAGTAGCGTGATTCCGGGCCACGCGTTACGGGCAAGAAGCCCCGCCCGGATGTCCGCGATGGTCCTTGACAGCCCGGTGTTGTTGCGCGCCCAGCGTTTCCCGGCCACGAAGGCGGCCGCGATCACAGCGAGTGCGCCGAGGACGATCAGGATGATGTCACGGGGAAGACCGAGGGACGGAACCGCGAGCAGCACGGCGACCCCGGCGACGATGATCACGGCCTGGCCCGCGATCCGTTCCAGGACAACCGCTCGGACGCCTCGGCCGAGGTCTCCTTCCTGCTGTCCATGTTCGACGGCACGTTGCACGTCACCGAGAACGCCCGCGGGCAGCACCGCGTTGAGGAACAACGCGCGGTAGTAGTCCAGCACCGCACGGGGAAGCGAGAGCCGCAGCCCGAGCCGGCGAGCGACCAGGCACCAGCGCCACGCACTGAGCACTGTGGTCGCCAGTCCGATCCCGAGCGCCGCGAGGACCTCACCCACGGTGATCGCGCGCAGCCCGTCCACGAAGGTCTGGGTACCCAGCTGGAGGAAAAGCGCGACGAGGATTCCGGCGCCGGCCAGCAGCCGCGCCCACGCCCACACCTTCTTCACGGGGCACCTGCCGGCAGCGCGAGCAGGTCCTCGTGGTGGACGACGACTCGCAGGCCGGAGTCCCCGAGCCTGCGGCCGAGGTACGCCTCGGCGTGCTCGGCGAGTCCGGGCCGCTGGTCCACCGCGGCTGCCACCCAGCCACGCAGCCACTCGGTGATCAGTGCGGCGTCGCCTGCGCCAAGCCGCCACGGGCTGGGCCTGCGGTGCACGGTCGCTCCTTGTCGTCGGAAGAGTTCGGCGGCGGTGTCCACGGCGTCGGGGCCGAGCAGGCGGCGTCTTTCGACCGTGCGCCGCTGGTGGGCGTTGAACGCCTTGACCAGTTCGCCGTCGAGCGCGTCGGCCGGTTCGAACTCCACCCGGCCGACCACCGACAGCGTGAACAGCACGGGGATCGTGGCGCAGGCCCCGACCAGCTCGGCCATCTCGTCCGCGGTCAGCAGGTCGAGCAGTGCCGACGCGGTCACCAGCGAGGTTCCGCTGAGGTCGGTGGCCCGCAGCCGGGTGATGTCCTGCAGTTCACCGGTGACGGTGACGGTCCGCGGCAACCCGGCGACCGCACGCGACAGCAGGCCCGGGTCACGGTCGTGCAGGATCCAGTGCTGCGGCCCCGGCAGCCGGCCGGCCAGCCACCGGCCCATCGAGCCGATGCCGCAGCCGAGGTCCCGGATGATCAGGCCGGGCCGGTCACCGAGGTACGCCCGCAGCGGCTCGACCAGTCCGGCCGACCTGGCCGCCGCGTCCGCGTCCTCGCGCAGCGACAGCCACTCGGCCGGATACGTGGTGCGGTTGCTCATCGCCGACATGCCGGTTCCTCCAAGTCGGCCAGTACATCGGCCAGCTCACGCGCGGCGGCGTCCCAGTCCGTCAGCGTCTCCCGCCGGGCGCGAGCCGCGGCGCGCACTCCGTCCCGCAACTGCGCGTCGGTCAGGAACCGGCGCAGCGCGTCGGCGAACTTCCAGGTGAGGATGCCGGGCACGGTCCCGTCGGGCGCACGCCCGACGGTTTCCGGCATCGCGCTGACTCTCGTTGCCAGCACAGGGATTCCCCGAGCCAGTGCCTCGGTCAGGACCATCCCGTACGTCTCGGTGTGCGACGGCAGCACGAACAGGTCCGCCGCCGCGTAACTCGCTTCCAGCTCGGCGCCCGTCTTCGGACCGGCCAGCGTGACCCGGTCGGCCAGTCCGCACTCCTTGATCATCTCGTGCAGCCGCAGCACGTAGTCGGTGTCGCGCCGCAACGAGCCGACGAGCTCACACTCGAACCGCAGGTCACGGACCTCCGCCAGGGCCTCGACCAGGCGGTCCTGGCCCTTGCGCTGCGTCACCGCGGCCACGCAGAGCAGCCGCGAGCGCCCGTCTGTGCCCGGTGCGAGCGGCGCGGGGTCGGTGCCCGGCGGCACGGCGTGGACACGGTCCGCGTCAAGCCAGTGGTGCGACACGATCCGGCGCGCCGCCCACGGGCTGGTCGCGATGACCATACCCGCGGCGTGCAGCGTCTCCCGTTCCCGGGTGTTCAACTCGGTGGCGAGGTCAGGTTCGAGGCCGGTCTCGTCCGCCAGCGGCAGATGCACGAGCACTGCGATGCGTAACCGTTGTGCCTGCGGCACGACGACCTCCGGGACACCGCACGCGACGAGCCCGTCGATCAGGACGGTGGCGCCGTCGTCGAGATCCGCGAGGGCGCTCGCCAGCTCCTGACGAGCCGCCTCGTCCGGTGTCGGCCATGTCCCGGCGACCGCGACCTCGTGGGCACCGAGCGCGCGGCTCATCCGGCGGTCGTACACGTTGCCGCCGCTCGGTACCGTCTGGTCGTCGATGTCGCCAGGGACAACAAAGGTGATCACGGCGACGGTTCCAGTGATCGCCGGTAACTCGCCCACGCCACATGCGACTCGTGCAGTGTGACGGTGATTTCGGACAGTCCGCGGGCGCCTTCGCCGAGCTTGCCCTCGCCGATCCGGTCCGCCAGCCGGTCGGCGATCACCTTGGCGAGGAACTCGGTGGAGGTGTTCACGCCCTTGAAGTCCGGCTCGTCGTCCAGGTTGCGGTAGTTGAGCGGCGAGAGCACGTCCTTGAGCTGTTCGGTGGCGAGTCCGATGTCGACGACGATGTTGTCGTCGTCCAGCTCGGGCCGGCTGAACGTGGCGTCCACGACGAACGTGGCGCCGTGCAGCCGCTGCGCGGGTCCGAAAACCTCGCCATGGAAGCTGTGAGCGACCATGACGTGATCGCGGACGGTGATGCTGAACACCCGGGGGCCCTCCCAATCGGTTCGAATCGTCACCCGTCGTACCTAATACGGTGGCAAAGGCCAGGCAGTTCACCATTGGCCAAAGAACTCATCACCCGAGGCAACTCGTCGAAGGGGGATTCCCCGGTGATCAGCGCGTCGAACCCCGGGTCGGCCAACAGGTCGAGGGCCACAGCGAGCCGGTCGGCATAGCCGCGGCTGCCGCGCCGCGCCTTCGCGACGGCTCCCACCTGGCTCGCTCTGATGGTCAACCGGCGCGAGTGGAACCATTCGCCCAACGGCAGACTCACCCGCCGGTCGCCGTACCAGCTCATCTCGATCACCTCGCCGTCCTCGGCGAGCAGCTCCAGCGCCCGGACCAGACCCGCCTCGGTCGCGCTGGCGTGCACGACGAGATCACAGCCGTCCCTGGCCTGTCCCGGCGTGGCGAACTCGACTCCCAGCGCCGCCGCGATCCCGGCCTTCGCCGGATCGGAGTCGACCAACTGGACTCGGACGGCGGGAAAACCCGCCAGCACCTTGGCCACGGACGCGCCGACCATGCCGGCCCCGATCACGGCGATCCGGTCGCCGGCCATCGGCGCGGCGTCCCACACGGCGTTCACGGCGGTCTCGACCGTGCCCGCCAGGATCGCCCGCCCGGCGGGAACGGTGTCCGGAACCACCGTCACCGCCGTGGCCGGCACGACGTAACGGGTCTGATGTGGATAGAGGCAGAACACGGTTTTCCCGGTGAGGTGGGCGGGTCCGTCCTCGACCACACCGACGTTGAGGTAGCCGTACTTGACCGGCGCGGGAAAGTCACCCTCCTGGAACGGCGCCCGCATCGCCTCCCACTGGCTCCGCGGCACCTCACCCCGGAAGACCAGTGTCTCGGTCCCCCGGCTCACCCCGCTGAAAAGAGTTCGAACCAACACCTCGCCCGGCGCGTGTTGATGCACATGAACAGGCTCAACCTCGCCGTGACCAGCCGAACGCACCCAGAACGCCCGTTCCATCCGTTCTACCCTCCACTCAGGCTTTCGATCACCTTAAGTGGGAGGGCTGCGTTGGCCGTCGAGCCCTTTGTGGCCGTGGTCGCACAGTTGGTGCTGGTCACTGTGCTGGCGACGGTCACTCCGCTGGGCTTTGAAGGGTGGCTGGCGGGTGCGACCTACGCGGTCGTGCTCGGCGGCATGGTGACGACAGCCTTGTTCCGGGCCGACGCGACGAGCGTGGGAGCGGCCAACCGCGTCACTCTCGCCAGAGCCGCGCTTGTGGGGAGCGTGACGGCCCTCGTCGTCGACTCGTTCTGGCGGCCTGTGCCGTTGCTTCTGCTCGCCGTCATCGCCACGGTCGCGTTGGTCGGCGACGCGATCGACGGTCAGATCGCGCGGCGCACGGGTTCTGCGACGCCGTTGGGCGCACGCTTCGACATGGAGGTGGACGCGTTCCTGATCCTCATCCTGAGCGTGTTCGTGGCCCACTCACTGGGGCCGTGGGTGTTGCTGATCGGCGCCATGCGGTACGTGTTCGTGGCCGCGAGCTGGGCGTTGCCGTGGCTCAACAAAGCGTTGCCGCACAGCATGGCCCGCAAGACCGTGGCCGCCATGCAGGGGATCATCCTGGTCGCCGCCGCTTCGGGCTTGTTCCCGGTCTGGACGTCGTCGCTGATCACGGCCGTCGCATTAGGCGCACTGTTGTGGTCGTTCAGCCGGGATGTGCGCTGGTTGTACCGTTCGCGGGCCTGACATCACGTTGCACACGTCGATGTCGCTGATGTCGACCCCGGCGGCCGCGGCCACGCAGGATCAGCGGCATGCCGCAGACGTCGGTCATGCTCAGGCCTTTCACCGTGACGTCGTCCACTGTGTCCAGTCGAGCTGGGACCATGACGCGTGCCCCCGTGTCCACCATTCCGGCACCCCGTGTCCACCATTCCGGCACCCCGTATCCACCATTCCGGCACCCCGAGTGCACCATTCCGGCACGCCGAAATTCCCTTCGGGTCAGAGTTGCCGGATCACCGCGGTGGTCTTGCCCGCGATCGTCCCGGCCAGATACCGGCTGACGCCGGGGACCCTGGCAAGCCGCATCGCCGCACGGCGGATCCGCAGGTGACTCTCTGACGCAGGCAGGAACCAGCGAGCGCCGTCGCGGGCGACCTGTTGTTTCTCCTCGACGACCGGGCGCCACAGTTCTTCGTAGCGCGCCAAGGCGTCCGCGACAGGCGCTTTGTCGAGCTGAGCCGCGAGAACGTACGCACCCGCCATACCAAGCGACGCGCCTTGACCCGCGAGCAGCGAAACGGCGTGACAGGCGTCGCCGACCAACGTCACGCGATCGCGGCTCCACCGTGGCAACACCGTCTGCGCGACTTGGTCGTAGTACACGTCTTCCGCTCCAGGACACGCCTCAAGCGCTTGCGGCACAATCCATCCCAGGTCCGCATAGGTCGTGCGGACCGCCTCGCGAGGGTCCGGCGGCAACGTGGGATCGGGCGTGCGGTGCACGGCGAACGCAGCGACCCGGCCGTCGCGCAGAGCGTAGAAGCCGAACTGCCTGCCCACGGTGTCGGTCAGGCAGAAGCGGTCCGCGACCTGGGCGTGCACCGCGGGATCGTCGAAGACGTACGCCGCCGTGTGAAAGCCGAGGCAGCGCACGAAATCCTGGTCGCCGAAGGCCAGGCGGCGGACGGCGGAATGGATTCCGTCCGCACCGACCAGCAGATCCGCGCTCATCGTGCTGCCGTCGGACAACGTGACCTGGACGCGGTCCGGGGAGTTCTCGATGTGCGTCACCGACGTCCCGAACCGCAGGTCGGCCGACGCCGGAAGAGCCGCACGCAGGACCGCTTCGAGGTCGGGCCGCATGATGCTGATCAGCTTTCCGGACACTGCCTTGGCGAAGGTGCCGAACGGCAGCCCGGCCCGGCGGCGGCCGGTCTCGTCGAGGTAGACGGCCTCGCTGACCCGGTATCCCACGGACTCCAGGTCCGGCACCAGGCCCATCCTGCCGGCGGCGTCGTAGCCGGGACCGAAGAAGTCGATCATGTAGCCCTGCGGGCGCGGGCCCCGCGCCTTCTCCACGACGGTCACGTCATGACGGCCGGCCAACTGGTTCGCCAGCGTCAGGCCCGCGATGCCCGCTCCGCAGATCACGATCCGCACACCGCACCCCCTTCGACCAGCCGGCGCAGCACCGGCCGGAGGTCCGTCCTGGCCATGGGGTTCAGGGCACGGTGCACCATCAGGCCGTCGATCGTCGCCATCAGCACGGCCGCTGTCGCCTCCGGCGCGACAACCCCGCGGTCGGCCAGCCATCCGGCGACCTTGCCTTGGAACTCGGCGACCAACGCGCTGATCGCCGACCGCACCTGCTCGTCACGGGTCGCGGCGAGATAGGTCTCGACGAACACCAGCGAGACAGGGTCGCGGCCGGTGTACGCGTCCAGCGGGCCGAGCAGCCCGTCGACGAGATCCGACGCGGGTTCGATGCCCGCGACGGCCTCGCGCATCGCTCCGATCGCCGCTTCGGTGAGCAACGCCCGCAACGACGGGAAGTGGTAGTGCACCAAGCCCGGCGCGACGCCTGCCCGTTCGGCGAGCATCCGCGTACTCACCGCTGACCAGCCTTTTTCCGCGATCAGCTCGACCGCTGCCGCGGTCAGGCGCCGCCGCACGTCCCGGCCCCGTGCGGCCATCGGCGACGTCATACCCCACTCCTTTGGTCATGCGCCTTGGGCAGTTGTCCAAGGCGCATGACCAACCTACCCCAGACCTGCCGGGAAGTCGACACGTTTAGTCCTCGATCAGCGGGGGAACCCTTCCCGGGTCTCCGCGTCCAGACGCAGGGGACACGATCTGTACTGCTGGGAGATATGTATGACCGACGACACCGACGACGACACCGCCGCCGTCCCTGAGTCGCAGACCGGCAAGGAGTTGCACCATCTGCGCACCCGCATCGACCAGCAATCCCGCCAGCTCAACAGACACGCTCGCGAGCTGACCGCATTGCACAACGACCTGGCCGAGCTCGACGAGCGCATCGACGCACACCAGCACCGGGACAGCTAGCCGGACACCTCCCAGGCGGTCGGCGTGGCCCGACACGCCCGTTTTGACCGGATCAGGCGAGAAGTAGTCACCGGTCCGTCGTTCCGCGCGGTGGGGGTGCAAGATTCCGCAATGCGATTACTCGACGGCCTGTCCGAGTGCTGACCGATGGAGTTGCACGACGCGATCCGCGGCAGCCGGCCCGTCCGCAAGTTCAAGCCCACCCCGGTACCCCGTGAGCTGATGGCCCAGGTCATGGCGCAGACAGCGGGGGGACCGACCTGCGGGGATGACATCCAGCACGAATTCGTGGTGACCCGTGGCGCCGCACGCGCGCGGATCCAGGAGGCTGTCATCGACGACATCGAGGTCATCCGCCGGGTCTGCGGGACGCGGCCCGCGGACTTCTACCTCGACTTCGGCGGCGCGCCGGTCCTGGTCTTCGCCTACGCGGGCAAGCTGCCCGACGGACGGGACGACACCCTGAGCGTGGGCATGGCTCTGCAGAACATGTTCCTCGGAGCACACGCGGCAGGCCTGGCCACCGCGTGGGCCGCCCTGCCTCCGGGCAACTCCACCGCGCGCGGCGCCGGATTCGCCGACAACGGCAAGACGCTGGTCGGCATCGTTCCGGTCGGTTTCCCCGACGAGGCCCCGGCACTGGGCGCCCGCGACGACGGACACGTCCGGTGGATCGGTTACTGACCGGAACTCCAGCCGTGGCTGGACGTCGCCCGGAAGAAGTCGGCGGCCGGGCGTTCCACCGGACGGCCGTCGTACTGGGTGGAAAGCACCACCGAAGACCGCATCTCGCCGTGCCTGCCGATCCGTTCGAGCAGCCCTTCGAAGTGTTCCAGTGACGCGGCGCGCACCTTGACCATCGCGCAGTGGTCACCACTGAGTTTGTGCACCTCGACGACCTCGGGGTAATCGTCCGCCGCGCTCGTCTTGAGCAGGCATTTGCCCAGCGCGCAGCGCATTTCGATGAACGCCGCGATCGGGTAGCCGGCCCTGCGCGGATCGACCTGCGCGTGGTACCCGGTGATCACGCCGTTCTCTTCGAGCCTGCGGACCCGTTCGGCCACCGCGGGCGCCGAGAGGTTGACCCGGCGGCCCAGTTCCTTGAAGGACAACCGGCCGTCGGCCTGCAACTGCTCGACGATCCGCCAGTCCAGCTCGTCGAGCTCTCTTTCCGTTCGGAAGGTCATCGGCCGTTTCCTCCTTGCTCCAGCACGGTCCGTACCGGCCAACTCCGTGCTGTGACCATTCGGTTCGCGTCGTGACCCGCATAGCATCGACGACCATGGACCTGGGGACCAATATCCGGCGGCGTTCGATGTCCGCGCTCTTCGCCACCGTGGCTCTGATGAACACCGCGACCGTCCTGGCGAGCACGGCGGGCACGTTGATAGCCGCCGAGGCGGGCGGCCCGGCGGCGAGCGGACTGCCCAGCGCGGCAGGCGTCCTGGGCACCGCCCTCGGCGCGCTGCTGTCCGGCACGCTGACGTCGTTGCGTGGCAGACGGTTCGCGTTGCTGGTCGGCTACGGGTCGGCGACCGCCGGGGCGCTCGCCGCGTCGATCGGCGCGGTCACCGGTTCGGTGGTCCTGTTGCTGGCCGGGCTGGTCGTCCTGGGCCTGGGCAACGGCGCCGCGCAGCTGTCCCGCTATCTCGCGGCGGACATGTACCCGGAGGAGCGCAAGGGATTCGCGTTGTCCTCAGTGGTCTGGGCGGGCACGATCGGCGCGCTGACCGGTCCGTTGATGATCGCGCCGACCGCCGGCGCCGCGGCCCGGCTCGGGCTGCCCAGCCTGTCCGGCCCGATCGTGACCGCCGGTCTGGCCGTCGGGCTCGCCGCGGTCACGTCGTTCTTCCTGCCGCCGGACGAGGTCACCGAATCGGCGAAACCGGAAGGCTGGGCGGTGTTCCGGCGTCCGTCGCTGCGGCTTCCGTTGGCCGCCATGGTCGCCGCCCAAGTGACCATGGTCGCGGTCATGACGATGACGCCGCCACAGCTGCACCACCTTGGCCACAGCCTGGACGTGGTGGGCTGGATCCTGAGCGCCCACATCTTCGGGATGTTCGCGTTGTCCCCGCTGTCCGGCCGGATCGCCGACAGGATCGGCGGCCGGCGCACCATCGGCTGGGGCATCGTCGTGCTCGCCGTGGCCACCGCGCTGGCGTACGCCCTGCCCACCTCGCACACGTCCGGCCTGCCGATCTCCTTGTTCCTGCTGGGTTACGGCTGGAACCTGATGTTCGTCGGCGGCAGCAGCCTGCTCAGCGGCACCGTGCAGACCCGCGCCAAGGGTGCGGTCGACGCGGTGATCTGGGGTTCGTCGGCGTTCGCCAGCGTCGGGTCCGGTCACCTGTTCGGGTACGGCGGGTACCCGCTCGTCGCCGCGGTGGCCGGAGCGCTGGCGTTGCTCCCGGTGCTCCTGCTGGTCAGACGAACCGCAACCCCTGAGTGAGCCGCTCGCCGACGCCCAGATGTCCAGATACCGGGGTTTCTGGGTACTGGGTACGTATGGCCGAGACACGGTGGATCAGTGCTGTGGTGTTGGCGGCGGTCATGGCGTTGTCGGCGTGCACAGCTGGGCAGGACGGCGGGCAACCGTCGCGCGAACCGGTGCCCGCCGCTCCGGCACCGGCCGCGCCGGAGGCCGCTCTGGCGGACGTGGTCGACCGGATCGGGCCGAGCGTGGTGACCGTCCAGGTCGGTGCGGGCGTGGGAAGTGGTGTGGTGCTGCGGCCGGATGTGGTGGTGACCAACCAGCATGTTGTGGGCCAGCAACGTGAGGTGGTCGTCGCGTACGCCGACGGTGGCCGGTCCCCTGGCACGGTGCTGGCCACCGACACCGTCACCGATCTCGCCGTGGTCCGCACCGAACGAAAGAACCTGCCGGTCCCGGAATTCCGGACCGCGCTCCCCCGGCCCGGTGAGACCGCCGTGGCGATCGGCAGCCCGCTCGGCTTCCAGAACTCCGTGACCGCGGGGATCATCTCCGGTCTGCACCGGGAGATCCCCGGCTCGGGCAGCCGGACGCAGGCACTGGTGGACCTCATCCAGACCGACGCGGCGATCTCCCCCGGCAACTCCGGCGGTGCCCTGATCGACTCGCTCGGCCGCGTCGTGGGCATCAACGAGGCCTACATTCCGCCCACCGCGGGTGCGGTCTCCCTCGGCTTCGCGATCCCGTCGGCGACTGTGCTGGACGTCGCCGAGCAGTTGCTGGCCGACGGCACCGCGACACATCCCTACTTGGGCGTGTCACTGGGTCGTCTGACGCCGGACATCCAGCAGCGGCTCGGTGTGCGCACCGGCCACGGGGCGCTGGTGCTGGACGTGGACCAGGCCGGCCCGGCCGCCGGCAGCGGACTGCGCACCGGCGATGTGATCGTCCAGTTCGCCGGTCAGGACATCCGCACCGTGGAGGAACTGCTGTCCGGACTCCGCCGGACGGAACCCGGCCGTAAGGTTCCCGTGACCATCGCCCGAGGCGACGCACGACAACAACTCGAGTTGACCATCGGCTCTCGCACCGGCTGAGACCGCCTGGTCAGACCTCGTGAGTGTTTAGCAGGGTTCTAACCCTGATAAACACTCACGAGGGGGACGAACCGCTGGAACCACTGAGTGAGCCGCTCGTCGACCGTCCTGGTCACCGGCCACTGTGGCGCGGGATCGATCCCGGGCTCGTCAGCCAGCGGATGCGCGAGGCCGGGAATGGTTACGAGCTCGGCATTCGGCAGACGATCGACCAGTTCCTTGGCGTCGTCACGGAGATCCGGATGATCCTCCGTTCCGCTGACGACCAGCAAAGGCACGTCGCCGAGTTCGCTCGCCCGAGCCACGAAGTCCATCGCGTCGGCCGCCGCAGTGGATTCGTCGTTCCACGAATACGGCTTGCCCACCATCTGTTCGAACAAGCGGACACCCGACCGCATGCGGATCAACGGATTGACCAACGCCGCCGCCGTGAACGGCACCTTGGTCAGGTTCTGCAGGACGACAGCGCCCCCGAGCGAACCACCCAGCGCGAACAGTGGTCCGTCCCCTATGGACAGCTGACCGCGGACGTCATCCAGCGCCGCGGGGAACTCCTCGACGGCTTGGCGGGCGAACGGCGAGAAGAACGCCAGCGCCGGGTCGCGCTTGGCCCGCTCGAAGAGCGCGTCCATGTCGTTGGGTCTCCTGGCGCCGCTGAACGGCATACCGAGATGCACGCGCCAGGCAGGGACGTCGTTCATCGGCAGTGCGGCGGCGAAAGCCGCGTTCGTGCGTGGCGCGTCCATCATGTGCCAGGACACCACCAACGCGTCGGTTTCGACAGCCGGTCGTAATGCTGTGTACGGCACGCCTGCGGCTGTGCCGGTGATCGCCTCACCCATGCCGGTCACCCTAAACGCTGCTACCGGGCTGTGGCGTCCCGTTCTGCCCTGGGCGAAACGACCGCCGCCGCGGCCAAGGCCCGGTGCAGGGCCAGTTCGGCCGTCGGTCCCTCGGTCAGCACCATGCCGACGCATCCGCGTTGGTCGGTCAAGTGCTCGATGTGATCACCTACGGTCCTCATCGGATACCACTCGGGTTGGCCTGGATAGCCGGGCAACTGGTCAAGACCGTCGATCCCTTGCAGGACTCCCTTCTGGGACGGGTAGACCAACGCGAACGCCACCGCGGGACCGGTCCGTTCCGCGTGCGCCGCGAGTGCCGGTGGCTTCCCGAGCGCCATGTCGATCATCGACTCGTAGACGTTCGTGCCGAGCGTGCGGCACAACGCCTCACCCACGAGGGCGCCGCCGATCCGGGCGTTCACCTCGACGACCTGCGGACCGTCCACAGTGAGCACAAATTCGACGTGGGCGAAGCCCTGCTCGAACTCGACCGCGTCGAGCACCTGGCCGGCCCAGGCGGCGATGGCGTCCTCCGCCGGGAAGGCGACCGGAAACGCGGCCGCGTCCTCGCGGGTTCCGGTCACCTGGCGGCTGAACACACCCAGCAGCCGGGTCCTCCCCGCCCACGTGATCGTTTCGGCACTGTAGACCGGACCGGCGAACAGCGGCTCGGCGAACAACCGGCCCTTGAGGTCACCGCGAGCCGCCTCCTGGCGAGCCCGTCCCAGTTCTTCGGGAGTCCTGACCAGCCAGACATTCCGGGACGACGTCCCGGCGGAGTCCTTGAGCACAGCCGGAAGCGTGTCGCCCGGCGCCGGGCTCAGACCGCGTTCGTGCAGACGCTGCCGGACCCTCAGCTTGTCCCGCAGGAACCGCGCCGATTCCGCGGACCGTCCGGGCAGGCCGAACCGCTCGGTCAGTTCGGCGCCGGGCACGAGCCACGTGTCGGTGGAGTTGACCAGTCCGTGCAGGTCGGGAATCTGCTTGAGGACGTCGGCGCAGGCTTGGTTGTCGTTCGTGTCGACGTCGACGATGTCCACAGCGCCGGGAGGTAGCCGGGACAACTCGTGCAGGTAGAGTTCACGCACGCCAGTCAACAGGCAGAGCCGTTCACCAGCCCGGGACGCGGCACGGACCATGTGGCCGAGCCCGAAACTGAGCGCTTCCAGGGCCGCGACGGTCACGACGCTTGCTCCTCCTGTCGCGCAACGGGCCACGGACGGCGTTGCCACTCCATGGCCGACCACGGCATGGCCAGATCTTTGAGCGACGTGATCTCCAACGGACGCAACGATTCCACACTGAGCGCTTCCTGGTGCCGCGCGAATACCCGCTCCACGTAACGATGTCCGGTGTCCGCGCCGATCACCAGATGTGTACGGCCAGGGTTGCGTGCGGCCTCCCATCCGGCGACCAGGTACGCCGCGCCCGTGGAAAGACCGGCGAACACGGCGTGGTCCCTGAGCAGTCCGACAGTCCCGGCCATGGCGTGCCGGAAATCCACCCAGTGCAGGCAGTCGTACAAGTGGTGCCGGACGTTGCCGAACCAGATCGAACTGCCGATCCCGGCGATGATCGCCTCCGGGTCGGTGAACCTTTCGCTGCCGAAGGTGACGCTGCCGAACGGCTGCAATCCGAGCAGCCGCACCGACGGATCGTTCTGCCGCAACGCCTCGATCAATCCGCCGGTCGACGCACCCGTTCCCACAGCCCCTACGACGGTCAGCGGGCCGTCGATCGCCGCGGCGACGAGGTCAGCGAAGTGCTTGTACCCCTCGTAGTGCACGCTGTCGTGGTACTGCCGCATCCAGTGCGCGTCCGGCCGTTGCGCCAACAGCTGATGGACACGATGCACACGGCGTTCCTGGTCGAGCCGAAGCGATGAGGAAGGCGGCATCTGGTCCACCGTGGCGCCGAGGATCTCCAGCTGCGCGCGCATCGCCGAGTCCACAGTGGTCGATGCGACGATGTGGCATTTCAGGCCGTACCGGTGGCACGCCATGGCCAGCGCCAACGCGTAGATGCCGCTGGAGCTGTCGACAAGCGTCTGCCCGGGCCGGACGACACCACGATCCAGCAACGCACGGACCGCGCCGAGGGCGGCGTAGACCTTCATCGTCTCGAATCGGGCCAGGACGATGTTGCCGGTCAACCGGATCAGGTCCGGCTGTTTGATCGCATCGGTGACGTGCTCGTGCACGACGCTCATCGGCCGACCGACCGCAGGTAGGCGGCGAAGTCCTCAGCGGCCTTGACGTTGCGTGGCCCGCTCACAGCGTCCCCATAGGACATGACGAAGTAGCGATCGTGCTGGACGGCCGGGACAGCTTGGAGGGCGGGAAACGACTCGAGGAACTTCCGCTTGTCCTCGGCCGGCTGGTCGGCGTAGTCGATGATGATGATCACTTCGGGTGCGGCCTGGACCACCGGCTCCCAGCCGACCGACGTCCAGCCCTTCTTCAGATCCCCCAGCACGTTGCGGGCACCCGCCGTGCTGATGATGTCGTTCGGCGCGGCCTGCCTGCCCGCGGTGTACGGCTGGTCGGTGCCGGAGTCGTAGACGAAGACCTTGGCGGGCCGGCCGTTCGCGGGTTTCGACACCTTGGCGACCCGGTCCTTCAGTCCGGCGACCAGATCCCTGGCGCGCTGCTCGACCCGGAAGATCCGGCCGAGATTCTCCAGATCGGCGTACAACGCCTCCAGCGGCGGCACGTCGACCTTCTTGTCACCGAAGTTCCAGCAGGTCTCGGTGTGCATGTAGCTGCTGATGCCGACCTGGTCGAGCAGCTGCGGCGTGATGCCCCGCTCCTCGCTGAACCCGGAACCCCACCCGGCGAGGACCCAGTCCGCCTTGGCGTTCACCGCGATCTCCCGCGTGATCCGCGAGGTGCCGAGTCGCTCCACCCTGGAATAGTCCTCGCGCCACGGCGATCCGGCGATCGCCGGATCGGCCACCTTGTTCATCACGTAACCGCGCATGCGGTCCGCCAGTCCCAGGGAGAACATCTTCTCCGCGCCGCTGACCTCGTAGGCGACCGGTCGTTGCGGCGTCCGGTAGCTGATCTCCCTGCCGCAGTTGCTGATCGTGACCGGTGTGTCCGTTTCCGCGGCCTGTCGCACCGAAGCGCCGCATCCCGTCAGCAGGCCCGCGACGAGCACAAGGGGCAGGATTCTGATCACGCTTTCTCCTTGAGGTCGTACAGCAACTGCGGCACGCCGGTGCTTGGATGGGAGACGACAGTCGCGTCCACTCCGAACACTTCTTTGATCAGTCCAGAGGTCAGCACGTCGATCGGAGCACCGGCGGCCACCACCTGGCCGCCGGCAAGCACCCCGAGCCGGTCACACGCCGCAGCGGCGAGATTCAGGTCGTGGATGGCGACGAGCACGGTCAGCCCGGCCTTGCGCAGGAACGACAACAGTTCCACCTGGTGCCGCACATCGAGGTGGTTGGTCGGCTCGTCGAGGACCAGCACTCGCGGTTCCTGCGCCAGCGCTCGCGCGATGAAGACGCGCTGCCGTTCTCCCCCGGACAACGTGAGAATGCTGCGGTCCTTCAGATGCAGGACATCCGTCTGCTCCATGACTTCCCGGCACAGCTCACGTTCCCTGGCCGACAAGGCCTCGTTGCCACGCAGATGCGGTGTCCGGCCGAGCGCCACCACCTCGGCGACCGTGAAGTCCAGGTCGGTGTGGTTGTCCTGGGTGAGGGCCGCGACGTGCCTCGCGTTCTCCTTCAGTGTCAACGTGGCCACGTCCGTGCCGTCCAGGAACACCGCTCCCGCGCTCGGTTTCAGGGCACGGTAGACACACCTGAGCGCCGTGGACTTCCCGCTCCCGTTCGGCCCCACCAGTCCGACGACCTGCCCGGCGTCTGCTTCCAGGTGCAGGTCACGGACCAGGGACTTCCCCGCGATCTCCACCGAGACACCGGTGAGTGCGACGTCCATCAGCGGCCCCCGAAGAGGTAGCCGCGGCGGCGCATCAACGTGATGAACACCGGCACACCGATCACGGCCGTGATCACGCCGAGCGGCAGTTCCTCGGGAGCGGCGAGCGTCCGGGACACCAGGTCGGTCCAGACCATGAACACCCCACCGGCCAGCGGGGCCACCGCGAGCACCCGGCGATGCCCCGACCCGACCAGGATCCTGACCAGGTGCGGCATGACCAGTCCGACGAACGCCACCGCCCCGCTGACCGCTACCAGCAATCCGGTCACCGCGGCGGTGAGGACGAACAGCCAACGCCGCAGTCCGGCCGCGTCCACGCCGAGGCTCGCCGCTGTTTCGTCGCCCATCGCGAGCACGTCCAACGCCCTGCTGTTGCGCAGCAACACAACCATCGCGAGCAGTACGGCGACGACCCCGATCGGCAGTGATCCCCAGTTCGCCCCGCCAAGGCTGCCCATCAGCCAGAACAGCACCGTGCGCGCGGCCTGCCCGTCGGGCGCGAGGAACACGAGCACACTCATCACGGCCTGGAACCCGTACGCCAGGGCGATTCCGGTGAGCACCAGCCTGAGCGGCGTGAGTCCGGCCTTGCTCATGGCGGCGATGTAGACGAGCGCCGACGCACCCAACGCCCCCAGGAACGCCGCTGCCGACAAGGCGTACACGCCCAGGCTCGCGAACACGCCGAACACCACGACCGCCGTCGCCCCGACAGACGCACCCGACGAGATACCCAGCACGAACGGGTCCGCCAAAGCGTTGCGCACCAATGCTTGGATCACGACGCCCACCACGCTCAGCCCCGCTCCGACCAGCACCGCGAGCAGGACTCGTGGCGTGCGAACTTCCCACACGATGGTGTAACCGGACAGCTCGTCTGCCGTGATCGTGCCGCCCGTCAAGGCCGCTTGGAGGTACCGCAGCACGTCGCCGATCGGGATGACCGTCGCGCCGAGCGCGATGCCGGCGGCAATGGACACGACCAGGGCCACGGAAAGGATCAGGAGTACCGGAACCAGCCGGACTCGCTCAGTCACGCCGGTAGCCACGGACAATCAACCGCGCCGAGTGGTTGTCGTAAGGCGATTCGTCGAAGTCGCCGAAGCACTCGACGTCCTGGAATCCCGCCTGCCTGAACATCTCCTTCAACTCGGCCGCGCTGGAGAGAACGCAGGTGATTCCCCGGTTCGTAGGCCAGCAACGGCGACGTGGCGACCAGCTCCGCGGCTTCCTCCGCCCGGCGCGGCGAGAACATCGTCTCCGCGAAGCCCGACCACAGGCCGTCGTTCTCGTACCACCGCATTCCGCCGGCGCCTCCCGCCCTCGCACAGACCTCTTCCGGTGTACGAGTCGGCCCACGCCGGCCAAAAGTTCCCTGCTCCTCGTGAGTGTTTATCCGTGTTCTAACCCTGCTAACCACTCACGAGGGGATACGCAGGGAACGTCGTCATTGCTGGACGCTGCGGGGACGTAGTCCGTTCAGCAGCAGGACGAGCAGGCGGCTGGCCTGGGCGGAGCTGTCTGGGGCGTCGTGGGCGGCCCAGGCGATGGCACCGATCATCTTGAGCACGTCCGCGTCGTGCGCGTCGGCGACGATCGTGCCTGATCGCCGTGCGCGCGCCAGCAACGCGGCTCCCACCTCGAACAGTTCGGCATGCCACGTGGATGCCAGATCGGTTCCCCGGTCGAGGGCCGCGTTCATCACGGTGGCCGACAGACCCCGATAGGTCAGGCCGTGGTCGAGCGCGGCCCGCAGCCAGGTGGACAACGCCTCGAACTCGTCCTCGGCCGTCAGCAACTGGCGACCGAGGGCGGCCAGTTCGGCTATCCGCTCGGCGAGGACCGCCTCGATGAGGTCCAGCCGGGTGGGGAAATGCCGGTACAGCGTCCCGCTCGCCACCCCTGCCCGCCGGGCGATCTCGTCCAGGGAGGCGTCCGTGCCGAACTCGGCGAACGCGATCTTCGCCTGTCCGAGCAGCTGTTCGTAGTTACGCCGGGCGTCCGCGCGCATCATCCCTCCTTGCTGACCGGGGACATGGTCCGTTACCGTCCAGGCTAACCGGACCATGCCTCATCTTAGGACGTGCGCCCCCTCGTGAGTGGTTATCGGGGTTCTAACCCTGACAACCACTCACGAGGGGGCGTGACTGACCCGGAGCACGGAGGGCAGCCTCATGGCGTTGACGGAACAAGACCGGATCGACATCACCGACCTGATCAACCTGCACGGCCACCTCATCGACGCGGGCGAACTGGACCAGGCAGGCGAGCTGTTCACCCCGGATATCACGTACGACGTGAAGGACTTCGGCTTCGGCTCGTTACACGGAACCGCGGCCTTGCGGGAAGCCGCGCTGGCACTGGGCAGCGCCAACCCGGTCGGCCATCATGTCACCAACATCGTGATCACACGGATCGACGACCGCTCGGCACGAGTCCACTCCAAAGGAATCGGCATCCAGGCCGACGGGACATCCGGCAGCGTGGTCTACGACGACGTCGTCGTACGCGGGCCCGACGGCTGGAAGATCAGCCACCGCAAGGTGAGCGCCAGACGTGCGCCCCTCGGCGTGCGAGGAGTCGGTCCGCGCGAGGTTCTGGAGCGTTTCCGCCAAGCCTCCATCACCCAGTCCGCCGATGACATGAGGCGCGTGTACGCGGCCGACGCGGTGCACGAGTTCCCGTTCACCCGGCCTGGCCTGCCGTCCCGGCTTACCGGCCGGGACGAGATCGTGACCTGGATTTCCGCGGGGTGGCAGGACAATCCCTTGAGGTACGAGCGTTACCGCACGCTGGCCGTCCACGCCACCAGTGACCCGGACACGATCATCGTCGAACAGGAAGCGCTCGGCACCAGCGCGATCACCGGCGAGTTCGCGCTTCCCAACATCGTTGTGCTCACCGTGCGCGACGGTGAGATCGCCCACCTGCGCGACTACGTCAACATCCCGGCAGCGCTGGCCGCTCTGGGGCACGACACCTGAACCGCGCCTACCTCATGGCCGCTCCGACCAGGAGCAGGCGGAGGGTACGTTCGGTGGCGTCGGTGAGGAGTTCGGCGGCGTGGTCGATGGCCTCGGCGAGGGGAACGGGCGCTGAGAGGATGCCTGTGTAGGCGTCGATGCCGGTGGCGTACGCGTGATGTGCGCCGTCGCCGATGGTGCCCGCCAGTGCGATGACGGGTTTGCCGTGGCGTTTCGCCCGGGTGGCGACTTCGGCGGGGATCTTGCCGCGAGGTGTCTGGTAGTCGATCGTCCCTTCCGCTGTGATCACGAGGTCGGCGCGGGCCAGCCGGGTGTCCAGGTCGGTGTGGCCCAGCAGCACGTCGAACCGCGGGATCAGGCGTGCGCCGAGCGCGCCGGCGAGGCCCGCGCCAAGGCCACCGGAGGCACCACTGCCGGGCAACGGGCGGAGGTCGATGCCGCAGTGCCCGGCCAGGACGTCGGCCCACCGGTCCATCGCCGCGGCGAGTGTGCGGACCTGCTCCGGTGATGCACCCTTCTGGGGACCGAACACCTGGGCCACGCTGGTCAGCAGGTTGTACGGGTTGACCGCCGCGATGATCTCGGTGTCCGCGAGCCTCTTGTCCACTGAGGACACGTCGAGCTTGGTGGCGGCCCGGAGCGCGTTCCCGCCACGACCGACTGGCTGGGCGTCGGCGTCCAGCACCCGCGCACCCAGCGCTTCCAGGGCACCCGCACCGCCGTCACAGGTGCCGGAATCACCGCAGCCGACGAGGATCGTGCGGGCGCCGTGGTCCAGCGCCGCGCGGATGAGCTCACCCACGCCGTACGTCGTGGTCAGGCCGGGGTCACGGTGCGATCGTGGCACCAGCCGCAAGCCGGCCGCGGCGGCCATGTCCAGCGCGGCGGTGCGCTCGTCGAGCATCGCGAAGTGGGACTCGACCGGTGTGCCGACCGGCCCGGTCACGGTGACCGGGATGATCCGGCCGCCACGGGCGACGGCAAGTGCCTCGGCCGAGCCCTCTCCCCCATCGACAAGAGGGATCTCTTCCACGACGGCGTCGGGCACGACCCGCCTGATCCCGTCGGCGATCGCCGCCGCGACGGCCGGGGCGTCGAGCGATTCCTTGAAACCACTGGGAGCGACAGCGAACCTCATGGCACCTCCATCGGAAGGCCGAGCATCGGCCAGACGAACATCGCGAACACGACGACCAGTGCGGCGATCAACGGACCGAGCACACAGGACAGCCGGACGAGGTCGCGTTTGCGGTAGGTGGGAACGTCCTCGGCGACCGCGAACATCGCGACCGGTTTGGCGGAGGACGGCAACGTGTGACAGAAACCGGCGGCGGCGGTCGACGCGAACGCCAGTGCCGCCGGGTTCATCCCGGTCGCCACCGCCATCGGGATGACCAGCGGAACCAGGACGGCCGAGCGCGCCGAACGCGACTGCAACACCAGGTGCGCGGCGGCACTCACGACCACCACCGTGATCAGCAGGGCGATCGTGTCGCCCGTGACACCGCCGAAAGCGGCCTTGCCAAGCCATTCCGCCGCACCTGACGAGGACAGCGCGTGCCCGATCACCGCCGTGCTCGCCATGAACAACAGCAGCGACCACGGCACCTTCGACAGCGCCTTGCTCATGCCGATCGTGCCGATCCGCGGCGACGTGATCACGACCGCGCCGACAAGCGCCACGAGCGCCGGGTCCAGAAACCCCGTACACCACAGGACGACGACCACGGCGAGCACGACCGTGACCCGCTTTTGCGCGCCTGTGAAAGGTTCCTTGTCGAGCTGTACCGGCGGCAACGGCGTGCGCCGATCCTCGCGGCGGGTCATCAGCAGGACCACGACTTCGGCACACAGGTGCGAACTGATCACCGCGAACGGCAGCCCGAGCAGCAGCCAGTGACCGAAACCGATGCCCGCACCGGTCAGCCCGGTGAGCAACTGCGTGGTGATCAGATGCGCGCCCGCGCCGATCAGCGTGGCGATGGCGGACAGCAGGATCACCGACGGGATCAGCAAAGCCAGCGCCCTGACCACGGCAGGCCGTTCCTTCAGCACCTCGGCGAGAGCCATGAACACGGGCAACGCCAGGGCGGCACGCCCGGAAGTGGCCGGCACGGCGAGTGCGGTGAGGATGAGCCCGGCGGTGATCAGATGGGCGAGCTGCCGGACACTTCGTGCCCGGCTGATCAGCAAGGCACCGACCTTCTCCGGCAATCCGGTGGCCGCAAGGCCCTGTGCGAGCACGAAGGCGGCGATCAGCAGCCAGATGGTGTCCCCGCCCAGCGCACCGAACAGATCATCACGCTCGATGACGCCGACGAACACCAGGGCGAGCGCGGCCAGCAGGCCGACGAACGTGTCGTCAAGCCTGCCGATCATCCACGCGATCACGGTGATCGCGAAGATGACCAGGGTGAGAAGGGCCGTGCCTGCCATGGTGTCCACTGTGCATCGCGGGCCTTAAGCGGAGATGACACGTGGATGAGGGGATCTTCATCAGGACAGGCGATACCCCATGCCGCGCACGGTCTCGATGTAGTCCGGGCCGATCTTGCGGCGCAACGTCCGCACGTAGACGTCCACGACGTTCGAACCGGGGTCGAAGTCGTAGCCCCACACGTGCGACAGGATCTGCTCCCGCGCGAGTACCTGGCCGGGATGCCGGAGGAACAGCTCCAGCAAGGAGAACTCGCGCGCGGTCAAGTCCTCTGTGGACTGTGCGGTGGTGACCCGCCGGGTACGCAGGTCGAGGGTGAGATCGCCGTGCTTGAGCACGGTCAGCTCCGGTGTCCTGTCGCCGGTGCGCAGCCGGAGCCGCACCCTGGCCAGCAGTTCCTCGAAGCGGAACGGCTTGGTCATGTAGTCGTCCGCGCCGCCCTCCAGACCCGCGACGGTGTCGTGCACGGAGTCGCGTGCGGTCAGGATGATGACCGGTGTCAGCACGTTCGCCCTGCGCATGCCGCGCAGGACGTCGAAGCCGTCGCGACGGGGCAGGCCGAGGTCGAGGACGACCAGGTCGAAGTCGCCGGTGATCGCGGTGGCCAGCGCGGCATCCCCGTCGGTGACGATCGTCGTGCTGTACCCGTTGGCACGTAGCCCTTTGTCCACAAAGGACGCGATCCGCTGTTCGTCCTCGGCGATCAGGATCCGGCTCATCTCGGCAGCTCCATGACGAATCTCGCGCCGCCGCCCGGCGACGTGTGCACGCTGACCTCACCGTTGTGCGCGTCCGCGATCGCCTTGACGATCGCGAGACCGAGCCCGGCGCCGTCGCGGGTCTGGTTGGTACCACGGGCGAACCGCTCGAAGATCCGGTCCCTGTCGGACTCCGGGACGCCCGGACCGGTGTCGCCGACCCAGAAGAACACCTGGGACCCGGTCAGTGCCGAGCCGATCCGGATCTCGTCGCCCGGTTTCGTGTGCTGCACCGCGTTGTGCGCCAGCTGGACCATGGCCTGAGTAACCCGGTGCCCGTCCAGCATGGCGTCGCCCTCGCCGAGGTTCTCCAGCGTCCAGCGCCGGTCGGCCATCGCGCGCACCTTGGCGTCGATATCGCTGGTCAGCTCGGGCACGGAGGTGGACGCGAACCGGACGAAGTCGGGTTGTTCGGCCTTGGCCAGCAGGAGCAGGTCGTCGACCATCCTGGCCATCCGGTCCAGTTCGTCGGTGCACAACCGGATCACCTCGGCGCGTTCGGCCGGGTCGTCGCCCATCAGCTCAAGGTGGCCGCGGATGATCGTGATCGGCGTGCGCAGTTCGTGCCCGGCGTCGTCAAGGAACTGACGACGGGTGGCGAAGGCGTGCTCCAGCCGGTCGAGCATCGCGTTGAACTGTTCGGCCAACGCGGCGATGTCGTCGCGTCCCTGCACGGGGATTCGCTTGGTCAGGTCCTGTTCGGTCAGTTCGGCCGCCGCCGCGCGCACGGTCCGCACCGGCGCGAGAATCCACCCGGCGATCAGCCACGACGCACCCGCCGTGAGCACCAGGCCGATCAAGCTCACGACGACCAGCGTGCGCAGCGTCGAGGTGACGACGGCTCGCACCTGGTCCATGAAGTACCCGGCGATGAGCCAGGCGGTGGGCTGAGCACCTTCCGGCGCGTTGGCGGCGAGCACACCGACCTTGACCCACCGCATCTCGCCGCCGGGCGTCATCGCCGTCCCGGTGGTGCCCGGATCATGCATGATCGACCGGAGCAGGCCGTCATCCAGCGGGATCGACGTCACCGACGGGTGTCCCTGCACCTTCTCGTCCAACGGACCGGCCGAGTCCGGCACGCCGATCAGCACTTCGGCGGTGTCGGTGTACTGGCCACGCAGGTAAGCTTCGATCAGCTCGTGCTGGTGGTCGTACATCTGGCCGGTCACCGGGTTCACGCCGGTGCCCGCGTAGATCCTGAACTCCTCGGCGTCCTGTTCGAGCGACCGGTTGACCCGGTCGTCGATCTCGCGCAGCTGGTACTCCCGGACGACCAGGATGACCGTGGTCAGCGCGGAGAGCATGAGCAGGACGAGCCAGCCCATGATCCGGACCCGCGCGGGCAGGCGGCTACCCGTCGTCATCGCCGCCCCCGTCGTCGCTCCCGCCGCCACCGTCGTCATCGTCGTCGTCGAGGGGCGGAGGCGGCGGCAGTGCCGGTGGCGTGGACGCCGTGGTGGTCGGCGCGGGCTCCGCAGTGGTGGTCGTCGGCCGCGGCGTGCTCGACTCCCCGATCCGCACGACCGGTGGAACGTTCGGCGGCGGCGTGTCCGGCGCGAGCATGAGCACGCCGAGTGCCGCGAGCCCCGGCAGCAGGAGCACGGCGATCGCCGCCAGGATGCTCTTGAGCCGGGCCATGCACCTACCTTGCGTCTCCGGGATGACTGCTCGATGAGATCAAGATGAGAATTCCTTCATCTTGCCTCCTGCCGCCCTGACCAGCCACTCCAGCGCCCGCATCGCACCGGGTCCCGACGACGTCAGCGGCGGCGGTAGCGCAGCAGCACGGCCTGGGCGTCCAGCACCCGCGACTCCACCAGGTCGAGAGTGACACGCCGGCTGGGGTCCTTGAAGACCGGCTTGCCGCCGCCGAGCACGGCCGGGTGCACGAAGATGTGGTACTCGTCGACCAGCCCGGCCTCGGTCAGCCCGGCCGCGAGGTCCGATCCGCCGAACAGCAGCAGGGTGCCGGGGATGTCCCGCAGGTCGGCGAGGTCACGCACCACGCGCGCGTTCCCGCCGGGGTCCGGCAGCGTCCTGGACACCACGACCTTGGATTTCTCGCGCCAGATCGGCGCGAATTCCAGGTCGTGCGGGTGGTCGGAGATTTCCTCGGCCTGCGGCCAGTAGGACGACATCATCTCCCACACGACCCGGCCGTAGAGGAACGTGTCCGCGTCGCGGCTCAAGGCGTTGGCGTACGCCGACATCTCCGGGCCCATCACCGGCCAGTCGAACTCGCCGTCCGGGCCCTCGATGAAGCCGTCGACCGACTGGTGCACGAAGTGGATGATCACGATCGGACTCCTTCGCCAGGGTTGCGCCCGTACCGACCAGGGCTCGCCGAACTACTCATCGCCCACGCATTGTGACTCGCGTCACACATTTAGGCTGGGTGGGTGCCACCGGTCATCACGCTTGAGAGCTCCTTCGCCCACCAGGTGTTCCACGAGCGACACCCGGTGCTCGTCCAGCGGCTCAAGGACGCCCATCCGTACGGTCCCGCGCAGCGTACTGCGTTGGACACGTTGCTCGAGCAGACGCACACCGGCGTGATCACCCTGGCCGACGACGCCTTCGACCGCGCGCAGTGGCTGGACTGGGATCGCGGTCATTTCGGCACACCGTGGGCGAAGGCGCCGTTTCTGTGGGCGGAGAGCTACTTCTACCGGCTGTTGCTGGGCGCGGTGGGGTACTTCGAGACGGGCGTGGACCCGTTCGGGCCGGCCAAGACCGCCGAACTGCGCTCCCCCAGCCTGGATTCGGACTACGGCTGGCTGGCGGAACCACTGGACTTCGACGCGGTGTTGCTGGCGTCGCTGTACGGAAACCGGGCGGATCTCGGCTTCCAGCTCATCGCGGGGAACTCGACGGCGGCGCACGACCAGCTCGTGGCGGACGACAGCGCCGCTGTCCACGCTTTCCTGCGTCGGAACGGTCCGTTGCCGGTGACGTTCGTGCTGGACAACGCGGGCCGGGAGCTGGTGTCCGACCTGGTGTTCGCGGACCATCTGCTGACGAGCGGGCTCGCCGGTGAGATCACGTTGCACACCAAGCCGGTCCCGTACTACGTCTCCGACGCGACGATCACCGACGTCGGCGACTGCCTGCGCCGGCTGCGCGACCTACCCGGCGGCGCGGGAAACCGGCTGCACGAGGCGGCAGCGGAAGGACGGCTGCGGATTCGCACCCATCCGTTCCACTGCTCCCCGCTGTCCTTCCACGACATGCCAGCCGACCTCCGCGCGGAGCTCGGCGCCGGGCTCACCGTGTTCAAGGGTGACCTGAACTACCGCCGCCTGGTCGGCGACTTCCACTGGGACGCCGCGACGCCGTTCGGCGAGACCGTTTCGTACCTGCCGGGACCGGCGGTGGCGCTGCGGATTCTCAAGTCCGAAGTGGTCGTCGGCGCCGAGCACCACGGCAGGGAACCGGGCTGGCGGACCGCCGGAACGCACGCGATGGTCCAGTTCGCTCACCCCTGAAGCAGCGCCTGGCAGATCCGTGGCACCGCGGTCCCGATCGGTTCCCGGATCACCTCTTCCGCGATGTGGTCGTACGGCGTCGGGTCCCGGTTGACGATGACGAGCTTCGCGCCGCTTTCCACCGCCTCGACGCACAACGACGCGGCCGGATGGACCTCCAGCGTGCTGCCTACCGCGATGAACACCTGGCTCGCCGCGGCGATCGCGCTCGCCTTCGAGAACACGTCCGGGTCGAGGTACTGTCCGAACAGGACCACGGCGAGCTTGAGAATGCCACCGCAGTCCTGACAGGCCGGGTCCTTCTCGCCCGCCTCGACCCTGGCGAGAACACCTTGGCTCGGCTGGGACTTGCCGCACTTCGTGCAGACGGTCGTGTGCATGGAGCCGTGCAGTTCCAGGACTTTGCGGTCCGGCATGCCGCCGCGCTGGTGCAGCCCGTCGATGTTCTGCGTCAGCACGCGAACAGCCAGACCGGCACGGTCGAGCTCGGCGATCGCCTTGTGCGCCGCGTTCGGCTCGGCCGTCCAGGCGGAATGACCGCTGTACGTCGCCCAGAACTGCTCGCGGACCGCCGGATCCGCCATGTAGTTCTGGTAGGTGAACATGTCGGCCATGCGCGGGTTCCTGGTCCACACGCCGTCCGGCCCACGGAAGTCCGGAATCCCCGAGTCAGTGGAGATCCCGGCCCCGGTCAGCACCGACACCCTGGTCACCCCTCGCGTCCACTCCATGAACACGAGCATAGGGATCGAGGCGACCGATTTCTCCCGCGACAGGTCAAGGGGTGACCGGGATGTTCGTCAGTCCCTTTGCCGCCCGGGTGACCGTGTTCGACGAACAGACCGGTCACGACAAACAACCGCGCGATGTCATCGCCCCCACCAGCCACACCGCGACACCCCAGCCACAACATGACGCTGCACATGCGACGCCGCCAAGCAAGAAAGTCACCGTACAGGTGGGAGAACGAATACTTCGCTTGTCCAATCTGGACAAGGTGCTGTATCCGGCGGCCTGCTTCACACCGCGATCGACGCCCAGGCCGACGAATCGGCCAGTGAGCATCGCGCGGTGCCCGCCGACCGAACGGAACGACGGCGCGCTGCTCGATCACGCGAGACCGGTTCAGGCGGCGTTTCAGGGGGACCACACTGCCCGAGAGCCAGCCTGTTGGGGCACGCCGTCCCGGACAACGACCGGTACTTTCCAACGGAGCAGCGTTGTTCACCAGGGAGGCATGTCGTGCCAAAAGTGTCAAACTTCTCCGTGGTCGCCGCGACCAGTTTCACTCTCTCAAGCTCCGGCACAACCGAAAAGGAACTGAGCTTCCAGTTCGAACAGGTTTCGCCCGGCTCGGACAATGCGATCATCCAGTTCCGGATCATCGCGCAATCGCCGAACAACCTCCACCTGGGGGTCAAGTTCAACGGCACGACCATCTACGGCTACGGTCCGACCTCGGTGAGCGCCAGCAGAGCCGATTACGCGATCGCCCCCACAGTCTTCGCTGACCCGCCGCCTCAGAACAAGCTGAAGTTCACGATCCTCAGCGGCACCGGCTCAGTGATCATCGACGACGTCATCGCCTGGCAGCACTTCTACGTATGACCCCGCGTCGTCGAGCACCTCCGAAGCCGACGCGGAGGTGACCAAGGACAGCACACCAAGCGACTGCGAGCCTCCCACCCGTTCCCTTGGCCAGTCCAGAGAAGGACCGCAACGCGTGTGCGCCCGCCGTTGTCGGCATGGCACGTGTGTCGACGTTGTCCTTCAGCAGCACGGGAATGCCGTCGAGCGGCCCCAACTCCCTGCCGCCGTGCCTGCGCGCGTCGCTCGCCGCGGCTTCGGCGAGCGCGTGGTGGTTGACCGCCACCACCGACCGGATCCTGCTGTCGACCGCCTTGATCCGGCCCAGGTAGGCCTTGGCCAGCTGGACGGACGTGAGCCGTCCCCTGTCCATCAGGCGCCGCAGGTCGGGAATGGTCGCCCCATCGAGGTCGACACGGCCCAGGTCGAGCGAAGCGGCCGACACCGGCACCGGACTGGCGACCAGCGCGGCCGTGACGAGCAGTACGAGTGGCAGCACCTCACTCCCACCATGTGGCCGGGTCAACCCGGCCTTCGTCGTTATTCGGTCGGCACCTCGAAGTACCCGTCACGGGAGTGGCTGGGTGGCGTGGGCCGCCTCCTCCCGTCGGGCACGGTGCGCGATCATGCCTGTATGGCGAGTACATCCGACGACGAGCGTCATCCATATCCATCGAGCGAGCCACACCAGTCAGGCATGTTGGAGGTCGGCGACGGCCATTCGCTGTACTGGGAGGTGTCGGGCAATCCCGACGGCAAGCCCGCCGTCGCGCTGCACGGCGGTCCCGGCTCGGGCAGCTCTCCGAGAACGCGGAGCCTGTTCGACCCGAACCGCTACCGCGTGGTCCAGTTCGACCAGCGCAACGCCGGGCGCAGCACCCCGTCGGCGGCCGACCCGGTCGTGGACCTGTCGGCGAACACCACTCAGCACCTCATCGCCGACATCGAGGCGCTGCGGGTGCACCTGGGAATCGAGCGCTGGCTGGTGTGGGGTGGCTCGTGGGGCGTCACACTCGCTCTCGCCTACGCGCAGGCATATCCGGAGCGGGTGACCGAGATGGTGCTCGCGGCCGTGACCAGCGGCGACCGGAGCGAGACTGACTGGATCACTCGTGACATGGGCCGTGTTTTCCCGCGCGAGTGGGAACGGTTCCGCGACGGCGTACCCTCCGCCGAACGCGACGGCGACCTGTCCGCCGCCTACAGCCGGCTGCTGCACGATCCCGACCCCGAAGTCCGGGCCAAGGCCGCACGCGGGTGGTGCGAGTGGGAGGACACGCACATGTCGCTGGCCCCTGACGCCGCACCATTCCTGTCGGTCGCCGACCCGGCATTTCAGCTGGCCTTCGCCCGCCTCGTGACCCACTACTGGTCGCACGGCTGTTTTCTGGAAGACGGGCAGTTACTGCGTGACATCAAGCGGCTCCACGGGATTCCTGCCGTGTTGATCCACGGGCGTTACGACGTCAGCGGTCCGCTCGGCACAGCCTGGGCGCTGCATCGGGCCTGGCCCGGAAGCGAGCTCGTGGTTCTCGACGACACCGGTCACGGCGGCGGCAGCATGACCGCGGCGATCATCGCCGCGACCGACCGCTTCGCCCCCGGTCAGGGCGAGTGATCGCTGCGGCCTGCCGCCCCGCTCCATCGCCGACCGGCTCAACACATCCATCCCACGAAGAAGACCCGAACACCAGACGGCTGGGCAGGAAAGGACAGGTGACGTCAGGTCGGCTTGGCCGCTGTACTGATCGTCGCTGTACCGATCACTGTGCCATCACACCGCCGCCGATAACCTTCGGTTATGGTCCGGATTGTCCCGCTCGCCCTGTGCATGATCGTGACGGGAGTGATGCTCGTGGGCGAGACGCCGACGGTTCCGTCGACGCCAGCACCGGCCATCGGGCCGTTGCAGCGGGACGCCAAGAACCCCAGGTACTTCGCCACCCCGGACGGCAAGCCGGTCCTGCTGACCGGTGCGCACACCTGGCAGAACCTCCAGGACACCGGCGTGACGAACCCGCCGCGCGAGTTCGACTACCCGGGCTACCTGGACTTCCTGGAGCGCAACAACCACAACTTCTTCCGGCTGTGGACGTGGGAACAGGCCAGGTTCTCCAACGAGATCGCCAGCGACGACTACTTCACCGCGCCGATGCCGTACCTGAGGACGAGCGGGCCGGACGGGCAGCCGAAGTTCGACCTCGACAAGTTCGATCCCGGCTACTTCGCCCGCGTCCGGCAGCGGGTCGCCGACGCCGGTCGGCGCGGCATCTACGTCTCGGTGATGTTGTTCAACGGCTGGAGCATCGAGTCGTGCAAAGGCCAGTTCTGCGACAACAACCCGTGGAAGGGCCATCCCTTCAACAAGGCCAACAACGTCAACGGGATCGACGGCGACCTCAACGGCGACGGCAGCGGCGAGGAGGTCCACACGTTGGCTGTGCCCGCCGTGACCGCTCGGCAGGAAGCCTACGTGCGCAAGGTGATCGACGCGGTCGGCGACCTCGACAACGTGCTCTACGAGGTCGCCAACGAAGCTCCGGCCACGTCGGTCGCGTGGCAGTACCACATGATCGACGTCATCCGGGCGTACGGGAGAAGCCGCGGCAAGGTGCATCCGATCGGCATGACGTCGACGTATCCCGGCGGCGACAACAACGACCTGCTGGCATCGCCCGCTGACTGGATCTCGCCGAACGGCGACGTGAACAATCCGCCTGTCGCCGACGGCGGCAAGGTCATCCTGTCGGACACGGACCACTTGTGCGGGCTGTGCGGTAACAGTTCCTGGCCGTGGAAGTCGTTCACCCGCGGCGAGAACCCGATCTACATGGACCCCTACGACGGTGCCTACGGCATCGGCGGAAGCATGGACGACAACACCCAGGTCGCGATCCGTACGAACCTCGGCCACGTCCGGGCCTACGCCTCGCGGATGGACCTGAGTACCGCCACACCGCGAGGGGACCTGAGTTCGACCGGTTACTGCCTGGCCAACTCCCAGGAGTACCTGGTCTTCAGCCCTGGCGGACGGTTCACCGTGTCCATCGTGGCCGGTCAGTACGAGGGGCAGTGGTTCGACCCGCAGACGAGCCGGACCACTGCCGTGTCCGAGGCCGGCGGCGGTCAGGCCACCGAGTTCGCGGCGCCGTTCACCGGCGCCGCTGTGCTGTACCTCAAACGGAAGTGACCGCTTCGGCTACTGCTGCTGCTTCGCCGGGGTCAGGCACATCGTGATCGGCGGCTCGGGGAACGCGATGGGCACGATGGCGTCGCCCTCGCACGCGGCCGGGTCGGACTTGCCCTGGACGATCTTGACGACCTTCAGGGTCTCGTCGGTCGGCGCCGCGCAGTCGACCGTGGCGAACTCCGATGCCGACGGGTCCTCCTTGTAGCACTGCCCCTCGGTCCACTTCGGCAGCAGGCACAACTTGGCGTCCGGCCCGCGACGTGCCGTCATGGTGAACGAGGCGTACGGCTCCGAGCAGCTGTCCGACGTGTTGGCCAGCACCTTGCCGACCACGTGGGTGGCACCGCCCGCGTCACATCCGACGGCTTCGTAGTTCGGCGCGTTCTTCTCACCGGTGATCTTGGCGCAGTCGCCGGCCTTGGCCTGCGCGACGTCGTTGGTGAAGTAGTTGTACGCGTACACGCCGCCACCGATGACGACCAGCGCGATGACGCTGATCAGCCACTTCGGCACGCCCTTCTTGCGTTGCGGCGCGGGTTGACCTTGCTGTCCTGGCTGTTGCGGCGCAGGAGGCGGGGTCGAGACATCAGCAGACATATAAGGAATTTCCCCTCTTGATGGCGCCAGGACCGCCTTCCTGGGCTGGGCTTTGGCGAGCGAACACTAGACCAACGCCACAGCGCGTCGACAGCGGGGGTGACTGTCCGAATCGGATGGTCGGAAGTCCATACCCGCGTGGACTCGAACAGGCTACGAATTGGTGTCGCGACTACCCAGCGTATCGGCGTCGGCACCGCTCCGCGGCCCGGTTCTCCTCAGCCCAAGCGGACCAGGAACCGCACCGCCTCCGGCGAAGTTATCGTTGTCCTCGTGAAAAGCCTTGTCCGGGCACTGATCCTGGTCGCCGTCCTGTTGGTCATGTTCGGTATCCCCTGGTGGACCTTGATCGGGTCCGGCACGGACTGGCCGGCCGGCGTGTTCGTGACGGGAACGGCCCTGTTCGCCATCGTGCTCGTCGCGTTCCCCGTGATGATGTACCTGGGGCACAACAGGGGCGCCAGGGACTGGGCGGCCCGGATCGGCGACACGACCCTCGGCGCGATCTGGGTCCTGCTCGTGTGGTCGGTGATCGGCCAGATCCTGGAACTGGCACTGCTCGGCGTCGACGATCCGGCCAGATCGCGGATCGTCGCCGGGTTTGTCGCAATTGCCGCGATCGGGCTCCTGGTGTGGGGTTACCGCGAAGCACTGCGCGTGCCCAGGATCAGGACCGTCGACGTGACCATCCCTCGTCTCGGCGAAGACCTGGCGGGCACGAGGCTCGTCGTCATCTCGGACACGCACTACGGCCCGCTCGACCGCGCCCGGTGGTCGGCCCGGCTCGTCGCGGCGGTGAACGACCTCGACGCGGACATCGTCTGTCACGCGGGCGACATCGCCGACGGCTCACCGTCCCGCCGCGAAGCCCAGGCCGCCCCGCTCGCGACTGTCCGATCCAGACTGGCCAAGGCCTACATCACCGGCAACCACGAGTACTTCGGCGAAGCACAGGCCTGGCTGGACCACATGGCCGGTCTCGGCTGGGAAACGTTGCACAACAGGCACATCGTGGTGGAACGCGGCACAGCCAGGCTGGTGCTGGCGGGCGTCGACGACGCCACCGCACGGGCGTCCGGCCTCGACGGCCACGGCGCCGACCTGACGCGCGCGCTCGACGGCGCCGACCCGGATCTTCCGGTGATCCTGCTTGCCCACCAGCCAAAGCAGGTCAAGCAGGCGGTCGACAAGGTCGACCTCCAGATCTCGGGGCACACGCACGGCGGCCAGATCTGGCCGTTCCACTACCTGGTCCGCCTGGATCAGGGCGTCGTGCATGGATTGTCGCGGCACGGTTCGCGTACCCAGCTCTACACGACCCGGGGCAGCGGGTTCTGGGGTCCCCCGTTCCGGGTCTTCGCGCCCAGCGAGATCACCGTGATCACGCTCCGAGCCTGAGCGGACATGGAGTCGCTCCGGCGTCACATGCCGGGATGGCGATGCCGCCGGGCCGCCCTCGCACCGAATCGGCTGGTCAGCGGCCACCCGTGAAAAACTGTCGGTGGCCCGGTGCATGATGCTCCCGACGACGCCGATCAAGGGGGCACGATGCAGATCCACGAACACCTCAGCACCTTCCACGGCTCGGGCGTCACCGAGTTCACCTCGGCGGACGTCCCGGGCACGCCCACGTGGTTCCTGGGCGTCGAGACGTGGGACAGTGACGAGACGTTCGAGCAACTGTGGCGGCGGTTTCTCACCACAGTGGACACTTCGGCGGTCAGGGCGCTGGTCATCGGCAACTGGGGTGAGGCGGGCAGCGGAACCCGGTCGGGCACCGTCATCGACCTCCTGCTGGCCGAGAAGGACCGGTTCCCCGCGCTGACCGGGCTCTTCCTCGGCGACATCATCGGCGAGGAGAACGAGATCTCCTGGATCGAGCAGGACGACATCACCCCGCTGCTGCGGACCTTCCCGGCGTTGACCGAACTGGCTGTCCGTGGCGGCAACGAGCTGGAGCTGCACCCGGTGCGGCACGAGAATCTGCAGGTCCTGCGCATCGAGACCGGCGGCATGCCGAGCGAGGCGGTCGCCGGGGTGGCCCAGTCGGACCTGCCCGCGCTGCGGGAACTGCGGCTCTGGCTCGGTGTCGACGAGTACGGCGGCGACTGGCGGCCCGAGGACCTGGAACCGCTGCTGGCCGGCGACAGGCTGCCCAGCCTGCGGGTGCTCGGCCTGCAGAACAGTGACAGGCAGGACCACGTCTGCGAGCTCGTCGCCCAGTCCGCCATCGTGCGCAGGCTGGAGACGCTGGACTTGTCCATGGGCATCCTGACCGACGAGGGTGGTCAGCACCTGCTTTCCCTGACGCACTTGCGAAACCTCGACCTGCACCACCATTTCCTCTCCGAACGGATGCGCGAGCGGCTGCGCGAAGCGCTTGAGTCCAAGGGTGTTCTGCTCAACCTCGATGAAGCACTGGAGCCGGAGCACTACAACGGCCGGCCGTACTACTACACGGCAGTGTCGGAATGAAGTTCGTCGTCGTCGGCAACCCGGGGAACAGGCGCGTGGCGATGTTCGCCGACGCTGTCCGCGCGGCCGGCCTGCCACCGGCGAAAGTGGTGGCCTGGCGGGAGATTCTCGCCGGAACGTGTGCGATCCCGACCGATTCCCTCGTCCGCGTGGACTCGCCGGGTGAGGACCCGTATGTGGACCGGCTCCTGCGTGGAGCGAAAGCGCATCCGTACCGAGTGGACGGTAGTGGCGCGTGGTACTCCGCGTTCACCAAGGGTTTACAACGGTTGCGCGAGACCGTGGCGGGTACTCCGGGCGCACGGCTGCTCAACGACGTGGACGATATCGCCGTCATGTTCGACAAAAGACGGTGTCACGAGGTCCTGCGGCAGGCTGGTTGCCCGGTGCCGCCGACGATCGACGGTGTCGATGGCTACGCGACGTTGCGGGAGAAGATGCGTGAGCGGGGGTGGACGAAGGTGTTCCTCAAACCCGCGCACGGGTCGTCGGCCTCGGGCGTGGTCGCGTTGACGGCGCATGGTTCGCGGGCAGCCGCGACGACATCGGTCGCGATGACGCCGGAAGGGCTGATGAACAGCCTGCGCGTGCACACGTATCGCGATGACGAGGTCGCCGACCTGGTGGACCGCCTGTGCGTGGATCCGGTGCACGTGGAACGCTGGTTTCCCAAGGCGTCGCTCAACGGCCGGACCATCGACCTGCGTGTGGTCGTCATCGCCGGCCAGGCGACGCACGCCGTGGTCCGGGCCAGCCGTCATCCGATCACCAACCTGCACTTGGGCGGCACCCGGATGGACGTGGCCGGCCTGCGCGCGGTCATCGGCGAGCCGCGCTGGCGCGAATGGCTGGACACGTGCGAGAAGGCCGCGGCGCGGTTCGGCCGGACGCTGATGGTCGGCGTGGATCTGCTGCCCGGGATCGGCTGGCGGCGGCACGTGATCGGTGAGGTGAACGCGTTCGGCGATCTCCTGCCGCGGCTCACCGGGCTGCCGGACGGCCCGGCGGCGGGGCTGGACACGTACGCCGCCCAGGTCGCTGCCTGTACGGGTGTGCCATGCCGGACATGAACAGCGTGATCGGCAGCCACGACCTGGTCCTGATCACGATCGACACCCTGCGCTACGACGTCGCGTGCTCGTTGGCCGACGAAGGCAGAACCCCCGTGCTGGCCGGGCTGATCCCCGGCGGGCGGTGGGAGCGACGGCACGCGCCGGGCAACTTCACCTTCGCCTCGCACGCCGCGATGTTCGCCGGGTTCCTGCCGACCCCGGACGGCCAGGGCCCGCACCCGCGGTTGTTCGCGGCCCGGTTCGCCGGCAGTGCGACCACGGCCGGCGGCACGTGGGTCTTCGACGCACCGGACATGGTCAGTGGCCTGGCCGAAGCGGGCTACCACACGGTGTGCGTCGGCGGTGTCGGGTTCTTCAACAAGCAGGGCGCGCTGGGATCTGTGCTGCCGGGGATGTTCGCGGAGAGCCACTGGTCGCCCGGCTTCGGCGTGACGTCACCGACCTCGACACGGTCCCAGGTCGACCGAGCGAGGGAGGTCGTCGAGGCCCAGCCCGCGGATCGGCGGCTGTTCCTGTTCCTGAACGTCTCCGCGTTGCACCAGCCGAACTGGTTCCACCTGCCCGGCGGGACCCGCCAGGACGGCGACACCTTGGCCAGCCATGCCGCCGCGCTGGAGTACGTCGACAGCGAACTGGCTCCGCTGTTCGCGGCGTTGCGGCGACCGAGCTTCGTGATCGTCTGCTCCGACCACGGCACCGCGTACGGCGAGGACGGATACACCGGCCACCGTCTCGGTCACGAAGTTGTCTGGACGGTCCCGTACGCGGAGTTCTTCCTGGAGGCGACCACATGAGGCCCTACCAGGACTATGTGTACGCGTACCCGCACAAGACCGCGTACCGGCCGCTCGAACCACGACCGAGACTGCGGGATGTCTGGGCGAACGAGCCTCGGGACGCGTTGTTCCACTATGTACACATCCCGTTCTGTGAAATCCGCTGCGGCTTCTGCAACCTCTTCACCCGGACAGGCGCACCGGCCGAGCTGGTCACGCGGTATCTCGACGCGGTGCGGCGCCAGGCGAACGCGGTCCGCGAGGAGCTCGACGGACGAGCGACGTTCGTCCAAGCCGCGATAGGTGGCGGTACACCGACCTACCTCGAGCCGGGGGAACTCGATCGGCTGTTCGACATCGTCGGCCTCGACGGGATTCCGGTGTCGGTGGAGACCTCGCCGGACACCGCGACGCCCGATCGCCTCGCCGTGCTGGCCGGGCGGGGCGTCACGCGAATCAGCTGCGGGGTGCAGAGTTTCGACGACAAGGAGGCCCGAGCGGCCGTGCGGCCGCAGAAACGAGCCGCGGTCGAGGCGGCGTTGGACGCGATCCGGGCAGCCGGGTTCCCGGTGCTGAACATCGACCTGATCTACGGCATCACCGGTCAGACTGACGTCACGTGGCTGGCGTCGCTCGACGCCGCGCTCGCGTGGCAGCCGGAAGAGCTGTACCTGTACCCGCTGTATGTGCGGCCGTTGACCGGTCTCGCCGGGCGCGAAACCCCGCAGGAGTGGGACGAGCAGCGGATGCGACTGTACACACTGGGCCGCGATCATCTGCTGGCGCGGGGATACGAGCAGCAGTCCATGCGGATGTTCCGGCGCGCCGACGCCCCCGCACTGGGCGGTGACGACTACTCGTGTCAGTCCGACGGCATGGTCGGGCTGGGCTGTGGCGCACGGTCCTACACCCGCGGCCTGCACTATTCGTTCGACTACGCGGTGAGTCCCGGCACCGTGCGCGGGATCATCGACGACTACGTGTCGCGGCCCCTGTCCGACTTCACCAGAGCCGAGGTCGGGATTCCGCTGGACGCCGCGGAACAGCGCCGCAGGCATCTGCTGCAGTCCGTCCTCCAGGCCGACGGCCTGGAGAAAGCCTGGTACCGCAAACGTTTCGGCACGGACGTGACCGAGGACTTCGGCGAACTGGCCGCGTTGGCCGACCGTGGCTGGCTCGTCGACAGCGGAGACCGGTTACAGCTCACGCCCGAAGGCCTGGCCTGGTCGGACGCGATCGGCCCGGCGCTGTTCTCGCCCGCCGTCCGTGCCGCCATGGCCGCGTACGACCGGAGATAGCCGTGCATCTGACCATGCTGTACCGCGGTCCGTTGGCGTCGTGCGACTACGACTGCGGATACTGCCCGTTCGCGAAAAGAAGGGACAGCCGAGAGCAACTGCGGGCCGATCGTGCCGCGTTGCAGCGGTTCACCGGCTGGGTGGGCGGAACCTCGGACGAGGTGTCCGTGCTGTTCACGCCGTGGGGTGAAGGGCTGGTCCGGTCGTGGTACCGGGACGCGATGGTCGCGCTGAGCCGGATGCCGCATGTCCGGCGGGTGGCGATCCAGACCAACCTGAGTTGCCGGCTCGGCTGGATCGCCGACTGCGACCTGGACACCGCGGCGTTCTGGGTCACCTATCACCCGACGCAGGTGACGCATGACCGGTTCGTCCATAAGTGCGAGGAGCTGATGCGGCTCGGTGCCCGCTTCAGCGTGGGGATCGTCGGTGTCCCCGAACACCTCGATGGCGCTCGTCGCCTGCGGGAGGCGTTACCGGACAGCGTTTACGTCTGGGTGAACGCGGCGGAGGGCCACACCTACACCGACGCGGAAGCCGCGCTGTGGCAGGACATCGACCCGTTGTTCCACTACAGCAGACACGCGCACGTGAGCAAAGGACTGCCATGCCGCACGGGCGACACCGTGATCTCGGTGCTCGGCGACGGCACGGTGAAGCGGTGCCACTTCGTCCCGCAGACGATCGGCAACCTCTATGACGACTCGTTCCGTGCCGCGTTGCGACCGCGACCGTGCCCGCTGGCCACGTGCGACTGTCACATCGGCTATGTCCACTTGGCAGAGACCGGCCTGTACGACGTGTTCGCGGGCGGTATCCTGGAACGCATCCCGCTGAGCCGGGGCCGGCCGGATCGGAAGAAAACCGAAAGCAGCGGCTGGCAGCATCCCGGTCCGTGAAGCGAATCGTCTGGTCGTGCGCGGGAATGGCGCTCGGCGTGCTCTTCATCGTCTCCGCCACGTTCGCCCTGCTCGACGACAAGGTCGACTGCGGCGGCGAGACGATGAGCGAAGGCCAGGTCTGCGTCCGGGAGAACCGGAGCGGCACAGTCGTCTCCGAGGACAGTCTCGCGGAGACCAGGACCTCGGAGACGGTCGGCGGTGTCATCGGCATCGGGTTCGGGCTGCTGGTCATCGTCATCGGCGCCCAGAACCTGCGGATCGGCCTGCGTAACCGCGCGACCGCCCAGGCGGCGCCGGCCCAGCCCGGTCCGCAAGGCCCGCAGCAGCCTCATCCCTACTACCAGCAAGCGCCGCACCAGGGATGGCACCCGCAACCGCCGCAGCGGCACTAACGACCAAGCAACTCGCTGACCTGCCTGGCCTCGACCGCACCGACGCCGGACAACAACCGATGTGCGGTGTCCCAGGCCGCCTCGGCGCCGGTGGTGTCGCCGGTGGCCGCCAGGTACCGGCCTTGGGTGATCAGGGCTTTGCCGTGCCACCTCGGGTCGCGGCTGACACTGAGCGCCTGAAGGCCCTTGTCGAGCTGCGCACGGGCACCGTCCAGGTCACCGAGGTCGATCAGGACGTCCGCGAGCACGATCCGGGTGCACGCGAGACCGTGCGAATCCAGTGTCAGCTCAAGGACATCGAGGCCACGCTCGGCACACGCGCGTGCTTCGTCGAGCGATCCGACCGCGCGGTGCGTCTCGGCCAGGCAGCGCAGGGCCGCGCCTTCGCGCCGCGGGTCGCCGGCGGCACGCAGCTCGTCACGGCTCCTGATCAGGATCTCCAGCGAGCCGGTGAGATCGCCGACGTGACGGCGGACGATCCCGAGTTCCCGCAGGGACGCCCCGATCCAGCGCTGGTCGCCCAGCCGCTCGAAGGTGTCGACCGCCGCGAGCAACCGCTGCTCGGCCCGTTCCCAGTTGCCGCGATACCGGTCGAGCACGCCGGATTCCCGCAGTGTGTAGGCCCGCCAGCGGGGTTTGTCGAGTGCGTCGAGCACGGACAGGCACCCGTCGAAGTACTTGGCGGCCTCGTCCCACCGGCCCTGCAACCGTTCGGCCACACCGACCGACAGCAGCGTGACGACCTCCAGCAAGGGGTCGTCGGCCTGCGGCAGGATCTTCAACCCCGCCCGGAACGACTCCTCGGCCCGGCGGAAGTCCCTGGTCTCCCTGGCCGCGAGACCGGCCGCGAACAGCGCGTACGCCGTCCAATAAGGACTGGAGAAGCGTTCGGCCGCGGCCAGGCTCAGCTCGGCCACGCGCTTCAGGTCGGCCCACTGTGCCCGCAGTTCGAAGAAGGCCGCGACCGTCGCGGACAGCCGGCAGGTCAGTTCGTCCTGGCCGTGGGCGGCGGCGTACTCGATGGCCTCGAGGATCGCCGGGTACTCCTGGTCCAGCCAGGCGGCCGGGCCCCGGTCGATCTCGGCGAGGACACCGGGCGTGTCCGGCGTGAACGGTGGCGGCTCGAACTGGTACAGCCCACCGAACTCCAGCAACGCGTCGGCGCGTTTGCCCAGGTACAGGTAGGCGTTGACGATCCTGGTGCGCGCGGCGTCCCGTTCCTGGTCGGCCGCCAGTTTCTCCTGGGCGTACAACCGGATCAGGTCGTGGAACCGGTAGCGGCCGGGCACGGCCTCGACCAGGTTGACGTCGACGAGGTCCTCCACCAGCCGTTCCGAGGTCCGGTGGTCCACGCCGAGCACGGCCGCGACCGCCCACGGCGGCAGCCCGTTGTCCGGCATCAACGCCAGCAGCCGGAACGCCCGCTGGTGTTCGGCGTCCAGGCTGTCGTAGCTGAGCAGGAAGCTGGCACGGATCTCCCGGTCGCCGCCGACCAGCTCGTCCAGCCGGGTCCGTTCGTCCTCCAGGCGTTCGGCCAGCGTCTCGACGGTCAGGTGCGGCCGGGACCGCAGTTTGGTGCCGACGATCCGCAGGGCCAGCGGCAGGCCGCCGCACAGGTCGGCGATCCGGCGCGCGCTGGCGTCCGCGCTCGCCAGCCGGTCCTCGCCGATCAGGTCGCGCAGCAACGCCAGCGCGTCGGCCTGGTCCAGCACGTCCAGGTCGACGAGTTGGCGCATGTCCAGGCCGGTCAGCCGGCGTCTGCTGGTGATCAGCACCGCGCATTCGGAGTTGCCGGGGATCAGCGGCCGCACCTGTTGTTCGGTGGCCGCGTTGTCCAGGACGACGAGAATCCGCCTGCCCGCGGTGCGGTCGCGGAACAGCCCGACCCGTTCTTCCAGAGTGGTCGGCACGTCGGCACCGTCGACGCCGAGGTCGCGCAGGAACCGGGCCAGTACCTCGCTCGGGTCCCGGGGGCGTGGGCCGTTGCCCTGCAGGTCGATGAACAACTGGCCGTCCGGGAACTCGGCGACGAGCCTGCGCCCGGCCCGTACCGCCAGCGCGGTCTTGCCCAGTCCCGGTTTGCCGGTGATCGCGACGACCGGCAGCACGCCGCCCGGCTGCGGGGTGAGCAGCTCACAGATCTGCTCGATGTACCGCGCCCGGCCGGTGTAGTGGTCCACGTCCGGCGGCAGCTGGCGGGGTCCGGCCTTGAGCTTCTCCTTCGGGTTGAGGTTCAGCGACGGGTCGTCACGAAGGATGCGGGTCTGCAGGTCGCGCAACGCGGGCGCCGGTTCCACCCCGAGTTCGTTGTCAAGCCGGTGGTACAGCTTCTGGTAGGCGGTCAGCGCGTCCGGCCCACGGTCGCTGCGGTGCAGGGCGAGCATCAACTGGGCCACGATCTGCTGGCGGTACGGGTGCTGTGCCTCGAGTTCGGTGAGCTCGTGGATCACTTCGGCGTGCCGTCCCAGCCGCAGGTGCGCGTCGATCCGTTGCTCCATGGCCAGCAGCCGGGCCTCGTCGAGGTGCCGGGTCAGCCGGGTCCGGACCTCCTCGGCGGCGACCGACGCGAGCGCCGGGCCCTCCCAGAGCGCCAGTGCTTCGTCCAGGATCCGGATGCGGGTCTCGTCGTCGGCGCTGCCGCGCGCCTCGGCGCACAGCTCCATGAACTTGTTGACGTCGATGCGCTTCGGGTCGCACCGGAGCATGTACCCCGGCCCGTTGCTGATCAACGCGACGCCGTGCCGCTCGGCGTCCGCGGCGTTGAGCACCGACCGCAACCTGCTGATATGCGTGTGGATGACGCCTCGGGCGCTGCGCGGCGCCTCCTCCGGCCACGTCAGCTCGACCAGCCGTTGCGCCGGCACCAGTTTGTTCGCGTCGAGCAACATCATCGCCAGCACGAAGCGCTGCTTGCGTACCCCCAGGTCGATCGGCCTGCCGTCGTTCCACGCCCGGACCGGCCCCAGCAGTTGAAACTCCACGGGTACCTCCCCAACCCCTTGTGCCCAGTCACATCAAGCGTCCGCCACCTGACCACACGCCACTAACAACACACAAACACTCGCTCCGGGCGCCGTACCGGTTGCCTCCGCCCGGGTGGCCGTCCGGAGAATTCGGCTACGCGCAGCTCGGCGACGGCTACTGCATTCGAGGGACTTTGAGCAGTTTTGCCTGATACGACCGAACTTTTGTTTGACGGCGACGTAAGTGCTCCATTAAGTTCTCGATCATGACTGTGAGCGGCCTCACAGTCTGAGGCCTGTCGGGCAGTTGGCCGGGGACTGGGGTGGGGCATGGCACCGATCGTCCGGATGAGCGGGATCAGCAAGCAGTTCCTCGGTGTCACCGTGCTCAAGGACGTCGACCTCGACCTGCACGGCGGCGAGGTGCACGCCCTCGTCGGCGAGAACGGCGCGGGCAAGTCCACCCTGATGAAGGTACTGGCCGGGGCACACCGGCCGGACACCGGCTCCATCGTCCTCAATGGACAAGAGGTGTCCTTCGCGTCACCGCGCGACGCGCAACGGGCCGGGATCGCCATCGTGCACCAGGAGCTGACGCTGCTGCCCGACCGGAGCGTCGCGGAGAACGTCCACCTCGGCCGGGAACCGGTCCGGCGGGGCCAGGTGGACCGCAGGCGGATGGAAGCCGACACCGCGGACCTGCTCGACCGGCTGGGCGAGCACGGCATCGCGCCACGCACCCAGGTCCGCCGGTTACCCGTGGCACAGCAACAGGTCGTCGAGATCGTCAAGGCACTGTCGATGGACGCCCGCGTGATCGCGATGGACGAGCCGACAGCGGCATTGGCCGACCACGAGGTCGAGTTGCTGTACGACCTCGTGGACCGGTTGCGATCCAGTGGCATCGCCGTGCTGTACGTGTCGCACCGCATGCGCGAGGTCTTCGATCTCAGTCAACGCATCACCGTGCTGAAGGACGGCACCCTCGTCACCTCGACGCGGACGAACCAGATCACCCAGGACCAGGTGGTCCGGGCCATGGTCGGCCGCCCGCTGGACACCATGTTCCCGGACCGCGCGAAAACCCGTGGCACGGTCCGGCTGGCGGTCCGGGGCGGCGGCAACAGCCGGCTGCACGACATCTCGCTCGAACTCTCCGCCGGTGAGATCGTCGGGCTGGCCGGTCTGCAGGGCGCGGGCCGGTCCGCGGTGGCCCGCGCCCTCTGCGGAGTCGACCCGCTGACCACCGGCGAGTTCGAAGTGGACGGTCAACCGGTGCGCGTCCGGTCCCCGCGCGCGGCGATCCGGCACGGGATCGCGCACGTCACCGAGGATCGCAAAGGGGAAGGGCTCGCCCTGCGACAGAGTGTTCACGATAACACCATGCTGGTGCGCAACGCGGCCTTCGGCCGGCGAAGGATCGACGTCGAGCGGCTGCTGCGGTCGGTCCGGCTGGTGTCCAGGGGCACCGACCAGGAGGTGCGGTACCTCTCCGGCGGCAACCAGCAGAAAGTCGTGCTGGCCAAGTGGCTCGCGGTCAACCCCAAGGTCCTGGTCGCCGACGAGCCGACCCGCGGCATCGACGTCGGCGCGAAGAAGACCGTCTACGAGCTGCTGCGCGAGCTCGCCGACAGCGGCGTGGCGATCCTGATGATCTCCAGCGAACTGCCGGAGCTGATCGGCATGAGCGACCGGATCCTGGTCATGCACGACGGACGGCTGGCGGGCGAGTTACCCGCCGGCTCGTCCGAGGAAGCCGTGATGTCGCTCGCGACCGGAGGTCAGGCATGACGGCGACGGCGACGAGGCAACCCGTGCGGCGCCACGGAACGCGCAAGTTCCGGCTCACGCCGACCATGTCCGTCTACATCGCACTCGTCGTTCTCCTCGTCGCCGGCAGTGTCCTGGTCGGGATGCGGGGCGGGGTGCTGCTCGACCACGGCGGCATCCTCAACATCCTCACCCGCGGCACCGTGCTCGGCCTGGTGGCGATCGGCCAGACCATGGTGATCCTGACCGGTTCCCTCGACCTCTCGGTGGCCTACCTGATCGGCCTGTGCTCACTGATCGCGGCCGAGACCATGGCGGGCGATCCGGGCATGATCGTGCCCGCGGTCCTGCTGACCATCGGGTTCGCCGCGGTCGTCGGCCTGGTGAACGGCCTGGTGATCACCGCGCTGAAGGTGAACGCCTTCATCGCCACCCTCGGCGTCGCGCTGATCATCCGGGGCTACCTGGAGAACACCTACACCGGTCCGGCCGGGTCGGTGCCGCGTGGTTTCCAGCACCTGGGCTACGACCGGATCGGGCCGATCCCGGTGTCCACAGTGGTCATGTTGGTCCTCGCGGTGATCGTGTGGTGGTACCTCACCAGGACCAAGGGCGGCTACCACGTCTACGCGGTCGGCGGCGACGAGGAAGTGGCCAGGCTGTCCGGGATCAGGACCGGCCGCACCATCGTGACGATGCACGTGCTGTGCTCGGTGATGGCCGGGCTCGCGGCGTTGTTCCTGGTCAGCAGGCTGGGCTCGGGCGCTCCCTACGTCGGCACGGACGCCGGCTACGACCTGGAGTCGATCGCGGCCGTGGTGCTCGGCGGCACGCTGCTGTCCGGCGGCCGCGGCGGTGTCGCCGGAACCATCGGCGGTGTGCTGATCCTGGCCACCCTCGACACGATCTTCGACGACCTCGGCGTGACCCCGTTCCTCAAGGACGTGGTCCGCGGCGCGGTCCTGATCGTCGCGGTCGCCCTCTACGCCCGCAGCCAGCTCGCGAGGAGGGCACGATGACCCAGACCGAGACCCAGTCCCAGAGCCGGCGCCCGAAACTGGCCTCCAGCACCATTCCGGTGCTCGCGGTGCTGGCGGTTCTGCTCGTCGCGCTGGCCTTCGCCGGGTCGGCGTACCAGGAACCAGCGGGATACCTGGCGTTGCTCAAGCGGGCGGCGCCGTTGATGATCCTGGCGATCGGCCAGTACTTCGTGATCGTCAGCGGCGGGTTCGACCTGTCGGTCGGCTCGCTGGTCACCGCCGAGGTGGTGATCGCGGCCCGGCTGATCGACGGTGACGAGTCCGCCACGCTGTGGGTGATGTTGCTGATGCTGGGGATCGGCGCGTTCGTCGGCCTCGTCAACGGTGCGATCACCACCCGGCTGCTGGTGCCGTCGTTCATCGTCACGCTGGGCATGCTGCTCGTGCTCGACGGCGCGGTGTTCCTGTGGACGGGCGGCGCACCACGGGGAGCGCTGTCCGACTCGTTCCGGACCGTTGGCAGGCAGGGGATCGACGGCGTCCCGGTGATCGGCCAGCTGCCGTGGTCGGTGGTGGTGCTCGCGGTCATCGTCGTGCTGGCCGTGTTGTTCATGCGCAGCCCGACCGGCCGCACGCTGCTCGCGGTCGGCGACAACGAAACCGCGGTGTGGCTCGGCGGTGGCCGGGTGGAACGGTTGCGCACGCTCGCGTTCGTGCTCTCCGGGCTGTCGGCGGCGGTGGCCGCGATCCTGCTCGGCGGGTTCGCCGGGGTGTCCGCGCAGGTCGGCGACGGCCTGGAGTTCCGGGTGATCACCGCGGTCGTGCTCGGCGGTGTGGTGCTCGGCGGCGGCCGTGGGTCCGTGGTCGCGGCGATGGCGGGCGCGCTGACCCTGGAGTCGCTGTTCTCGCTGCTGAACCTGCTCGGTGTGGCCGGTGGGCTGGAGTCCACCGTGCAGGGCGTGATCATCATCGCGGCCGTGGCGTACGCGGCCGTCAACTGGAGGAGGAAAAAACCGTGAAACGGTTGATGACCGTCGGCGTCGCCGGTCTGCTCGCCCTCACCGGATGCTCCTCCGACTTACCGGAGGCTCCGCCCACCGTCTCCTCGGCGCCGTCGGCGACCAAATCGGAGTTCTTCGACCAGGCGGAGCACGACCGGCAACTGTCCTTACGGGACGCCGCACCCCAGGGCCCCGCGGACAAGCCGTGGGAGCAGGCGCTGAACCCCACCATGGTCGACACCGGCAAGTACGCCAAGCCGGGACCGTACGAGATCTGCTTCTCCAACGCGTCGGTCGACAACCCGTGGCGGCAGGTCGGCTGGAAGACCATGCAGGTCGAGGCCACCCTGCACCCGGAGATCTCGAAGTTCACCGTGCTGGACGCGGAAGCCAAGGACGACAAGCAGATCAGCGACATCCAGCAGCTGACCTCCGGCGGCTGCCACGCGCTGATCGTCTCGCCGAACACCACCGCGACCCTCACCCCCGCCGTGGAAGCGGCCTGTGCCAAGGGGATTCCGGTGATCGTGTTCGACCGGGGCGTGAACACCAAGTGCCCGGTCACGTTCATCCACCCGATCGGCGGCTACGCGTTCGGCGCGACCGCCGCGGAGTTCCTGGCCTCGAAGGTCGGCCAGGGCGGCAAGGTGCTCGCCCTGCGTGTGCTGCCGGGCGTCGACGTGCTGGAGCACCGCTGGGCCGCGGCCGAGCGGATCCTGGCGGCCAAGGGCGTCCAGGTCGCCGGGGTCGAGTTCACCGGCAACGACGGCGCCAAGGCCAAGAGCATCGTGTCGGACTACCTGCAGCGCGGCGACATCAACGGGATCTGGATGGACGACGGCACGGCCGCGGTCCCGGTGCTGGAGGCGTTCGAGGACGCGGGCAAGAAGGCACCGGCGATCTCCGGCGAGGACCAGCAGCAGTTCCTGGACAAGTGGAAGACCGAGGGCCTGACCGCCCAGGCGCCGACGTACCCGACCTACCAGTGGCGTACGCCGGTGATCGCGGCGCTGAAGATCCTCAAGGGCGAGCAGGTGCCGCAGGAGTGGATCCTGCCCCAGCCGGTGATCACCGACCAGACGCTGGACCAGTACCGCAGCCAGGGCATGCCGCCGTTGCACTACGCGTTGTGCGGCTGCCAGCAGATGCCCGGCTATCCGGACAAGTGGAAGTAGGCCCCGTGTCCGGAAACAGGCGGCACAGCATCGGAGTGAACACGTGGGTGTGGACGTCCCCGCTCGACGACGAGGCGCTGCGCGTGCTCGCGCCGAAGATCGCCGGGTGGGGGTTCGACACGATCGAGATGCCGGTGGAGAACCCGGGCGACTGGGCACCGGACGCGGCGAAGGCCCTGCTGGACGACCTCGGCCTGACCGCGACCGTGGTGCTCGTCATGCCACCAGGGCGTGAGCTCGTCCGGGCCGATCCCGGCACGGTGACGTCCACACAGGATTACCTGCGGTCCTGTGTGGACGTCGCCACCCGGGTCGGCTCCGCGGTCGTCGCGGGCCCCGCGTACACGTCGGTCGGCCGGACCTGGCGGGCGACCGACGTGGAACGCAAGCACGACATCATCGAGCTGCGGGAGAACCTCGGCCCCGTGCTCGACCACGCCAAGCAGGCAGGCGTGACGGTCGCCGTCGAACCGCTCAACCGGTACGAGACCAGCCTGCTCAACACGGTCAACCAGACCCTCGAAGCGCTGGCCGGCCTGCCGTCCTGCGGGGTGGCACTGGACTTCTACCACCAGAACATCGAGGAGAGCGACATCCCGGCGGCGATCCGGGCGGCGACCGGCCGGATCGCGCACGTCCAGGTCTGTGCCAACGACCGTGGCACCCCCGGCCGTGACCACCTCGACTGGCGCGGCATGCTCACCGCGCTCGACGACGCCGGTTACGACGGTCCACTGTGTATCGAATCGTTCACCGCGCACAACGCGAGCATCGCCACGGCCGCGTCGATCTGGCGCCCGCTTGCCACCAGCCAGGACGACCTGGCCGCGGACGGCCTCGCTTTCCTGAAATCCCTGCTGTAAGGACACCCACATGCGCAGACGCGTGACCGCGGTCCTGGCCGCGGTGTTACTGGCACTCGGTCTTCTCCCCGTGATGGCACAAGCACAGGCCGCACCGGAGTTCCGGGCCCTGTTGTTCACCAAGACCGCCGGCTACCGGCACGACTCCATCCCGGCCGGTGTGGCGCTGTTCAAACAGCTCGCCGCCGACAACAACTTCGAAGTGGTGCACACCGAGGACGCCTCGGCGTTCACCGACGCGAACCTCGCGGGCTTCCAGGTCGTGATCATGTTCCAGACCTCGGGCATGGTCTGGGACACCGAGGCGCAGCGGCAGGCCGTCCAGAAGTACGTGGCCAACGGCGGCGGGATCGCGGCCATCCACAACGCCACCGACATGGGCATCGAGTCGACCTTCCCGTGGTGGGACGAACTGGTCAACGCGGGCGCCCACATGCCCAGCCACTCCCCCGGCGTGCTGCAGGGAACGGCCAAGGTCGCCGACAAGCAGCACGCGTCGACCGCGGGCCTGCCGGACCGCTGGCAGCGGGCCGAGGAGTGGTACAACTTCGACCAGAACATCCGCGGCAAGGCCCATGTCCTGGTGACCGCGGACGAGCGGACGTACAACCCGGGCCCGGACGCGATGGGCGCCGACCACCCGATCTCGTGGTGCCGGGACGTCGGCCTGAGCAAGGTCTGGTCCACCGCGATGGGCCACCCGCAGGGCGCGTACAGCGAACCGTTGTTCGCCCAGCACCTGCTCGGCGGCGTCCGGACCGCGGCGAAGGCCGTGCCGTCCGACTGCTCGGCCACTGTGGACAGTGCGTTCGAGAAGGTTCCGCTGGACACCAACACCAAGGCGCCGACCGCGTTGACCGTGGCTCCGGACGGCCGGGTGTACTACACCGAGATCCTCGGCCAGATCAAGGTCTTCGACCCGGCCACCGGGACCACGCCGGTCGCCCTGGAACTGCCGGTGTACTCGGGCGGTGAGGACGGCATCGTCGGCATCACGGTCGACCCGGCGTTCGCCACCAACAACTGGCTCTACGTCTACTACTCGCCACCGGGCACCGAGGAGATCAACCGGGTGTCGCGGTTCACCGCGCACGGCAACCACATCGACCCGGCGTCCGAGGTGAAGATCATCGAGGTGCCCGCGTCCCGCAAGGAGGAACCGGGGCACACCGGCGGGTACCTGACGTTCGGGCCGAACGGCAACCTGTACATCGGCGTCGGCGACGACACCAACCCGTTCCAGTCCAGCGGGTACGCGCCGATCGACGAGCGGCCCGGCCGGGACCTGTTCGACGCGCAGCGGACATCGGCCAACACCAACGACCTGCGCGGCAAGATCCTGCGCGTCAAGCCGGAAGCAGCCGGTGGCTACTCCATCCCGGCGGGCAACATGTTCGCGCCGGGCACCGCGAAGACCCGGCCGGAGATCTACGCGATGGGCTTCCGCAACCCGTTCCGGTTCACCGTGGACACCGACGGCACCCTCTACATGGCCGACTACGGGCCCGACGCCCGCACGGCCGACGAGACCCGCGGTCCGGACGGCAAGGTGGAGTGGAACGTCATCCGCTCCCCCGGCTTCTACGGCTGGCCGTACTGCGTGGCGAACAACATCCCGTACAACGACTTCGACTTCGCCACCAGCACATCCGGCGCGAAGTTCGACTGTGCGGCGTTGAAGAACGACTCGCCGAACAACACCGGGCTGACCGATCTGCCCGCGGCGATCGCGGCCGACGTCTGGTACGGCTACGGCGCCTCGCCGGAGTTCCCCGAGCTGGCGACCGGTGGCGGCGCGCCGATGGCCGGGCCGGTCTACCGGTTCGACCCGAACCTGCAGTCGGAGCGCAAGTTCCCGGTGTACTACGACGGCAAGCCGTTCTTCTACGAATGGGCCCGCAACAGGATCTTCACCTTCAACCTGGACTCCGCCGGGTCGCTGCTGAAGATCGACCCGTGGTACACCAGCCAGACCACGCTGGCGCCGATGGACATGCGGTTCGGTCCGGACGGCGCGATGTACCTGCTGGAATGGGGCGGCGGTTACGGCCGTGACAACCCCGACTCCGGCCTCTACCGGATCGACTACTCGCAGGGCAACCGCCGGCCCATCGCCAAGGCCACGGCGACGCCCTCATCGGGTGGCGTGCCGCTGGAGGTGAAGTTCTCCAGCGCCGGGTCGACCGACCCGGAGGGCACGGCCGTGACGTACAAGTGGACGTTCGGCGACGGCGGCACGTCGACCGAGGCCAACCCCACGCACACCTTCACCGCACGGGGCGCGCACAACGTGCACTTGGAGGTGACGGACGCGACCGGGAAGTCCGGGTCGACCAACGTCACCGTGTCGGTCGGCAACACGGCACCGACCGTGGCGATCACCAAGCCGTTGCACGGCGGGTTCTTCGACTTCGGCGACCGGATCCCGTTCGACATCAAGGTCACCGACCCCGAGGACGACCGGATCGACTGCGCCAAGGTCACCGTCAGCCCGGCTCTGGGCCATGATTCGCACGCCCACCCGACGGACCCGATCAAGGCGTGTCAGGGATCGTTCCCGACCGTGCTGGACTCCGGGCACGCCGACGCGAACATCTTCTACTCGGTGGACGCGTCCTACACCGACAACGGCAGCCAGGGCGTGCCGCCGTTGACCTCCAGGGCCACGCATGTGTTGCAGCCCAAGCACAAGCAGGCCGAGTACTACACCAACTCGTCGGGCATCCGGATCGTCTCGCAGGCCGGAGCCGAGTCCGGGCGGCGGATCGGCGACATCTCCGACGGCGACTGGATCTCGTTCACGCCGGTCAACTTCACCGGCATCGACCAGGTCCGGCTGCGGGTCTCGTCGCCGACCGGCGGCGGTTCGGTCGAACTGCGGGCCGGGTCGGCCACGGGTCAGCTGATCGCGAACGTGCCCGTGCCGAGCACCGGCGGCTGGGACAACTACGTGCTGCTGCCCGCCGTGGACATCACCAGGCCGGCCGGGACCACCGAGCTGTTCATGGTGTTCCGCGGCAGCCAGCCGAGCCCGTTCGACCTGGACTCGATGACGTTCGTGGGCAACGGGATCGTCGACAAGCAGGCGCCGCGGACCTCGCACTCGGTGGCCGCGCCGGACGGCAAGGACGGCTGGTACCTGACCGCTCCGACCGTCAGCCTCACGGCCGACGACGACTCGGCTGTCGCGTCCACCGAGTACAGTGTGGACGGTGGCGCGTGGACTGCCTACACCGCACCGTTCGCGGTGTCCGGTGACGGGGCGCATGTCGTGCGGTACCGGTCGACGGACATCTCGGGCAACGTCGAAGGAGAACGCACGGCGGAGATCAAGGTCGACACGTCGTCGCCCGCGTTGTCCTTCACCGGGATCGATCCGGGTGGCGTGTACGGCTCCTCCCAACAGATCCCGGTCACGTGGAACGCCACGGACGCCGGATCGGGCCTGGTGTACGGCAAGGCCACGCTGGACGGGGCGCCGCTGGAGGCCGGGACGTTGTCGCTGCACAAGCTGGCGCTCGGTGCGCACGTCATCGAGGTCAGTGCCGTCGACAAGGCCGGACGTACGTCGCTGTACCGGATCGCTTTCACGGTACGGACATCGGCCGATGATCTGCGGTCCCTGATCCGGCGGTTCGCGCCGGAACGCGAGGCGGACCTGGTTCCGTTGGTCGACCGCGCCGAGCAACTGGCGGCGGCGGGACACAAACACGCGGCCTCGGTGGTCCTCACCGGGTTCCGCATCGACGTCCGGTTGACCGTGTCCGACAAGGAAGTCGCCGCGCTGCTGGATCGTGATGCCAGGGCGTTGGCCGAGCACTGGCGCTCATAACAGCCCCATCCCCCTCGTGAGTGTTTATCCGGGTTAGAACACGGATAAACACTCACGAGGATTGGGTGATGGCGGTTTCGATGCCGTCGAGCAGTACCGTCAGGCCGGCCTTGAACGTCGCTGTCGCCTCACGTTCCAGGTACGGGGTGTCGTCGTCCTCGTCGGACGGCGTCGCGCCCTCGCTCTCCACCCGGATCACCGACGGGAAGCGCTCGGCCAGGTCGGGCACGACCTCCTGGAGCGCGGCCGACCGCGCGTACCACCATTCGTCGTCGGACACCCCGGTCGCTCCCGGAGCCTGCCGGGATTCCGCGATCATCCGCGCGGCCCCACGGACGAAGTTGGTCAACGTGCCGACGATCCGGCGCTGCCGCAGCGCCGGCAGGCCAATGCCGTCGAGCAGGCGCACCAGCGTGTCGACGGACGCGAACTCGTTGGGCCCCAGCACCGGACGGGCCGACGAGACCTGCAACACCCAGGGATGCCGCAGGAAGAAGGCCCAGTAGTCGTGCGCCCAGGCGACGACCGCCTGCCGCCAGCCCACGGACAAGTCGTACTCGGTCGGCAGTTCACCGAGCGCGTGGTCGTACATCAGGTCGACGAGTTCGCTCTTGCTGGGCACGTAGGTGTACAACGCCATTCCGCTACGGCCGAGCAGCTTGCCGACCGTACGCATGGACACCGCGGGCATGCCTTCGGAGTCGGCGAGTTCGATCGCCGCCTCGACGATCTCGTCCACGCTCAGCTGCTGTTTCGGCCCCGGGCTGACCTTCTCCTCGATCACCCCGTGCGCCCGCCACAGCAGGGCCATGGTCCGCTTGTTCTCGCCCTGCCCCGCGTAGACAACCACTCGCCACTCCTAACGCATTACGCCGTAAAACGTTAACACGGCGTCCAGGCGGCCTCAGACGTGCTCGGAGACCATGACCGCCACAGTGTCGGGTTCAAGCGCCTCGAAGACGTGCGGAACGTCCGCCGGGTAACCGATGTAGTCACCGGGCCCGATCTCCACAGGATTGCCCTGCACGCCGACGAGGGCACGGCCGACGCTGAGCACGACGTGCTCGTACGTACCCGAGCGGTGCGGCGCCGCTTCCCGGACCGTGCCGGGCTGCGCGGTGATCAGGTACAGGTCGCGCCGCGCGTTCGGCGGCGAGGCCGAGAGAACCTTGGCGACGTACTCGGCGTGCTCGGCCGCGATGGTCGACCCTTCGTCCGCGCGGATCACGTGCACCTTCGGCTCCGGCGGTTCGACCAGTTGCGCGAACGTCACGTCGAGAGCGACGCACAGCGCCCACAGGGTTTCGATGCTCGGGTTGCCGGTGCCGGACTCCAGCTGGGACAGGGTCGACTTGGCCACGCCGGCCCGGCGCGCGAGCTCCGCCAGGGACAGTCCCGCGCGGCGGCGTTCGCGCTGCAGGGACGTCGCGATCACGGAGATCACCGACAGCGGGGCCGGATTCTGGTCCATCGTTCGCTCCATCGGTACGCGCGTTCGACTTGACAAACGTTTTGCCTCCTGTTCACCATAGCGGTCGATGCGTTCGTTATGGAGAACCCTGGATCGAGAACTGGCGCGAGATGTCGCGCTGGTCTGCGTGGCCTGCGCTTTTGTCGGCGCGTCGTTCGGCGCGATCACGGTCAGCTCGGGCCTGCCGGTGTGGCTGCCGATGCTCATGTCGGTGGTCGTGTTCGCCGGCGCCGCCCAGTTCATGTTCGTGGCGATCATCGTCTCGGGCGGCAACCTCTTCGCGGCCGTGCTCACCGGTCTGCTGGTGAACACCCGGCTGCTCCCCCTCGGTTTCGCCGTGGGCGACGTCTTCGGCGACGGCTGGCCGCGGCGCCTGCTCGGCAGCCACGTGACCACCGACGAAACCGCGGCGTTCGCGATGGCACAACAGGACCCGGGCAAGCGACGAGCGGTGTTCTGGATGTGCGGCATCGGCTTGTTCGTGTGCTGGAACATCGGCACCCTGCTCGGCGCGTTCGGCGGAACGGTCATCGGCGACACCGACGCCTTCGGGCTCGACGCGGCCTTTCCCGCCGTCCTGCTCGCGCTTGTCCTGCCGTCGTTGAAGGACGGGCCGACACGCCGGGCCGCCGCTGTCGGCGTGGCCATCGCGCTGGCGACGGCGCCGTTCGTCACCCCGGGTGTCCCGGTGCTGCTGGCGCTGGTGGGCGTCGTGGCCAGCCTCGGTGGAGAGAAGGTCGCCTCATGATGTTGGTCCTGGCTGTTGTCGTGCTCGGCGCGGGCACGTTCGCCTTCCGTGTCGCCGGACCGGCCCTGCGGGCCCGTGTGGAGATCTCCCCCCGAGTCGAGACGCTCATGGTCATCGGCGTGGCCGTGCTCTTCGCAGCGCTCGTCGCGACCTCGACCTTGATCGAGAACCACGGCTTCGCCGGGTACGCCAGGACCGCGGGCGTTCTGGTCGGCGGGATTCTCGCGTGGCGCAAGGCACCGTTTGTCCTCGTCGTCCTCGCCGCGGCAGGCACCGCGGCAATGCTCCGCCTGCTCGGCGTGCCGTGAGGGTTGACTTCCCGCCGACGTGAAAGGACACTTTCGAAAGAATCCTTTCAAGTGAGGTGTGATGGCCGAACTGCCTCCCCGGATGCGAGTGCGTGACGTCGAGCTGATGCGGGCGTTGGCCCATCCGCTGCGCGCCGAGCTGCTGAACTACCTGATGGCAGTCGGCCCACGCACGGCGAGTGAATGCGCGACGGCAGTGGGATCGACCGCCTCCAACTGCAGCTGGCACCTGCGCCACCTCGCGAGCCTCGGCCTCGTCGAACGTGCTGAGGGTGGCAACGGCCGGGACAAGCCCTGGCGGGCCACCCAAGTCGGGCTCGATCTCGGCGAGTTCGACGGCGACGCCACGACCAGAGCCGCACAGCTGGCGGTGCTGGGCACGACCATCGCGCACGAGCAGTCGCTCACCCAGCGGTTCGTCGAATCCGTCGATGCGCTCGAACGGGACTGGCAGCAGGTCTCGGGCATGAACACGTACACCCTGCGCGTCACGGCGGCCGAGCTGTCCGAGCTGACCGCCGCGATGGACGCGCTGATCAGGCCGTACGTGGCGGCCATCAGAAAGGAGGCGCCCCCGGACGCCCGGCCGGTGCATGCCTCGTGGCGCGCGTTCCCCAGGATCGAGGCCGACCCGAAACCCAGCTCATGACCAGGGCATTCGCTCGGCTGTGGCTCGCGAGCCTGTTCTCCGAGATCGCCGAGTGGATGCTGCAGATCGCGTTGCCCGTCCACATCTACCAGGCGACGGGCTCGGCCGGGTCGACCTCGGTGACCATGGCGGCGGGTGTCCTGCCGATCGTCCTGCTCAGCCCGCTGGCGGGGTTCGTGGCCGACCGATGGGACCGGCGCCGGACGTTATGGCTGGTCTGTCTCGGGCAGGCGGTCAGCGTGGTGCCGCTGCTGCTGCCTGGGCCGCCGATCTGGTTGGTCTTCACCGTGATGGTGGCCCAGTCCTCCGCCGCGACCCTGTTCGAACCCGCGCGGACCGCGTTGCTGCCGCAACTGGTCGACCGGGACCGGATCGTCGCCGCGAACGGGCTGACGGGATTCAACGCCAGCGCCGCACGACTGGTCGGCAGTTCCCTCGGCGGGATAGTGCTGGCGACCGGTGGTCTGTCCGCGGTGCTTCTCGTCTACCTGGCCGCGATGGCGATCGCGGCGGCGTTCCTGGTGCGGCGGTTCGACGTGGTGAACGGGCAGGCCGTGGCGCGGGAGCCGATCGTGCGGGCGTGGCTGGACGGGCTCAGGGAGTTCTGGCGTGCCCGGCGATTGCGGTTGGTCGGGCTGATGCTGGTCGTGTCCTCCTTCGCACAGGGCATGTTCCTGGTTCTGTTCGTGCTGTTCGTGACCGGCCCGCTGGCCCACGGCGAGGCGGCGGTCGGGCTGTTGCGGGGCGTCCAGGCGATCGGCGGGCTGGTGGCGGGCCTGGTGATCGCGTCCGTGGCCCGGCGGATGGCGCCGGAGAGCATGTGCGCGTTCGGCGGGATCGGCATCGGTCTGCTGCTGTTCGCGGTCTGGAACATGCCCGCGCTGACCACCGGCCTGACGGTCTACTTCGTCCTGTTCGGCGTCGCGGGCGCGCCGAGTGTCTTCGTCATGTCCGGCACGTTCACGATTCTGCAGACCGTCGGCGGGCCGGAACGGTCCGGCCGGATCGTGGCCACCTCGATCGCGCTGATGGCCGCGTGCCAGGTGGTCGGCATGCTGGTGGCGGGCCCGCTGGCCGACGCGTGGAGCCTGACCGCGCTGCTCGACCTGCAGGCCGCCGCCATGGTCACGTCAGGCCTGACAGCGCTGGTAAGCCGCTGGTACGCGCGGCGAGACGAGCGGCGTCGTCAGGCGACAACGTCCGCAACGACAACGGAACAGGCTTTTCTCGATCTCTAGCCGTCAACGGCTCCGCGGGCGGCTTCGAGATCCAGTCGACGACGGGCTGGACGGACTGGGCGACCGGCCGGCCGAAGAACCGGGCGAGCAGCTTGATCACCGGGTTGTCACTGCCGCTGCGGGTGAATCCCGGGTGGTAGAGCACGTACCGGGTACGGCGCTGTGCCGCGGCGAACGACACCCCCAGCAGGTCGTTCGCCCGCCCGGCCTGCAACTGCGCCCGGACCACGCTGTACTTGCGTTCCAGGTGCAGGTCGTCCCAGTGGATCCGGCCCGCCTTGGTGCCCACCCCGGCCACGTTGATGATCACCGGCGCCGGGCTGGCCTCCAACTGGGGCGTGAGCAGCTCGCCGAGCAGGTAGCGGCTCAGGTAGTACAGCGCGAACGTGTACTCCAGTCCTTCGGCGGTCTCGACGCGCTTGGGCTGGATCCGGTTGGCGAACAGGGCAAGGGCGTCGACCGGTCCGTCGATCTCGCCCGCGACGCGCACAACCTCCGGCACCGAGGAGAGATCGGCTTGCAGAAACCTGGCGCCCTCCACGGTTTTGGCGGGATCACTGCCGATCACGATGACACGGTCGCCGCGCGCGATCCGCGCAAGTGCCGTCGCACGGCCCATACCGTTCGTCCCGCCACTGATCACCACGGTCTTGCGCACGCTCTCTCCTAAGCTGGGGAATGTGCGCCCATCGTGGGTGACGGGGTGAGACAAGCGAAAGAAGGCAGTTCCATGTCCGGTACGAACACCCATGTGCCTGCTGTACTGGCGCATGAGCTGCCGAACCCGGTGCCGCGGGACGAACTCGCCGCCTGCCCGGTGAACGATCTGTTCCGGCGGATCGGCGACAAGTGGAGCATGCTGCTGGTGATCATGCTGGGCAAGCGGCGCTACCGGTACAACGAGCTGCACCGGTCGATCGAGGGCATCAGCCAGCGCATGCTGACGCGCACGTTGCGCGATCTGGAAAACGACGGACTCGTACGGCGCGAGGTGTTCCCGACCGTCCCGCCGAGCGTCGAGTACAGCCTCACGCCGCTGGGCGAAAGCCTGCTCGAGCCGTTGTCGGCGCTCGCCGAATGGGCGGTGCGCAACAGTCCTGTGACGGCGGCGCCACGGCCTTGATCCGGTCGGGGTGAACGGCGACGGACGACTGTGGCGAGCGGGAACTCAGCGCACGACCACCGTGTGCTCGCCCGCAGGGATCAGCTCGCCGATCACCGTCGCTCCGGGAATGGCCCCGGCCAGCAGCAATCCGCCCGACGTCTGGGCGTCGGCGAGCAGCAGGGCCTCGAATTCGTCCACTATGGACAGATCGGTGTGCGGCCGGACCCAGTCGAGGTTGCGGCGCGTGCCGCCGCTGAGGTACCCGTCGCGCAGTGCCTCACGAGCGCCGTCGAGATACGGCACAGCCGACGAATCGATCACGGCGGTGACTCCGCTGGCGCGGGCGAGTTTGTACGCGTGCCCCAGCAAGCCGAATCCCGTGACGTCCGTGGCCGCTGTGATCCCGTGGGCCAAGGCCGCCTCCGAGGCGTCCCGGTTGAGGGTGGTCATCGCCTCGACGGCCTGAGGGAAGACCTCGCCGGTCGCCTTGTGCCGGGAATTGAGCACGCCGATGCCCAACGGCTTGGTCAACGACAGTGGCACTCCCGGCACTCCGGCGTCGTTGCGCAGCAGCCGGGACGGGTCGGCGATCCCGCTGACCGACATGCCGTACTTGGGTTCCGGGTCGTCCACGCTGTGTCCACCGGCGACCGGGCACCCGGCCTTGGCCGCCACGTCCAGTCCGCCGCGCAGCACCTCGCGGGCCACTTCCAGCGGCAGGACGTCCCGGGGCCAGCACAGCAGATTCAGCGCGACCACCGGGCGGCCGCCCATCGCGTACACGTCCGAAAGCGCGTTCGCGGCGGCGATCCGGCCCCAGTCGTACGGATCGTCCACCACCGGGGTGAAGAAGTCGGTCGTCGCGATCAGGGCAACTCCCCCGTCGATCCGCACGGCCGCGGCGTCGTCGCCGGTCTCCAGCCCGACCAGGAGGTCCCGATGATCCCCGGAGGAGTGCAGTCCCGCGACGATCCGCTCCAGCTCACCCGGCGGGATCTTGCACGCGCACCCGCCGCCGTGCGCGTACTGCGTCAACCTCTGGGTCAACCTCTGGGGCATGCGTTCATCCTGCCGAGCGCGGCCCGGGTTGGCAGGATGAACGCATGCCCCAGGGAGGCGTATCCGGTCTGGTGACCGGCCCGGTCTTCAAAACCGTCGAGCGGCAGGACCTGTCGCTGGCGGGTTCGATTCCCGTCCGCCTCCGCCACCCTGGACGTGCCCGGTGACCGACCCCCGGCGGGACATCCCCGCGACCGACGCCGCGCTGGCCGACCCCCGCCTGGCCAAGGCGATCGACCTGCTCGGCCGACCGCTGGTGAAGAAGTGCGTGCTGGCCGCCCAGCACAAGGCCCGCACCGGCGAGATCAAGCCCGAAAGCGTCATCGACGAGGCGATCGCCGCCCTGCCGATGAGCGCGACCAGCATGCAGCCGGTGATCAACGCGACCGGCGTGCTCGTGCACACCAATCTGGGCCGGGCGCCGCTCTCCCAGGCGGCGAGGGACGCGTTGCTGATGGCCGCCGGGACCGCGGACGTCGAGTTCGACCTGGAGACCGGCAAACGGGCCACACGCGGCCGAGGGGCGTTGGCCGCGTTGCGGGAGGCCGTCGCGGACGCGGGCGGCGTGCACATCGTGAACAACAACGCCGCCGCGCTGCTGCTCACGGCGATGGCCCTGGCGCCGGGCAAGGAAATCGTGATCAGCCGGGGCGAACTGGTCGAGATCGGCGACGGGTTCCGGATTCCCGGCCTGCTGGCGTCCACCGGTGCCCGGCTGCGGGAGGTCGGCACGACGAACCGGACCCACCTGCGCGACTACCAGGACGCGATCAACGACCAGACGGGCTTCGTGCTCAAGGTGCACCCGTCGAACTTCGTGGTCAGCGGCTTCACCTCGGACGTGCCCGTGCGCGCGCTCGCGGGCCTTGGCGTGCCGCTGGTCGTGGACATCGGCTCGGGCCTGCTGCGCCCGCATCCGCTCATGCCGGACGAACCGGACGCCACCACCGTGCTGCGGAACAAGGCGAACCTGGTCACGGCCAGCGGCGACAAACTGCTCGGCGGTCCCCAGGCAGGACTGCTCCTGGGCGACCACGACCTGATCGAGCAGCTGCGACGGCATCCGGCCGCCCGGGCACTTCGAGTGGACAAGCTGACGCTGGCCGCCCTTGAGGCGACGCTGCAAGGCCCACCGCCGCCCGTGGTGTCCGCTTTGGACACTGAAGTGGACATCCGGCGGGCGCGGGAGATCCAGCGCAGGATTCCCGGAGCGCGGATCGTGGAGTCGGCAGCCGCGGTGGGTGGCGGCGGTGCCCCCGGAGTCCGGCTGCCCAGCCTGGCGATCAGCCTGCCGGCGGAGTTGGCGGTCCGGCTGCGCCGGTCGCGGCTGCCGGTGGCCGGCCGGGTGGAACACGGCCGGTGCCTGCTCGACCTGCGCACGGTCCGGCCCGACCAGGACGAGGCGCTCGTCGCGGCGGTGCTGGCGTGCATGTGATCGCGACGGCCGGGCACGTCGATCACGGCAAGTCCACGCTGGTCCGCAGGCTCACCGGGATGGAGCCGGACCGCTGGGCCGAGGAGCGCAGGCGTGGCCTGACCATCGGCCTCGGCTTCGCGTGGACGACGATCGGCGGCACCGAGTTCGCGTTCGTCGACGTGCCCGGGCACGAGCGGTTCGTCGGCACGATGATGGCCGGCGTCGGTCCCGTGCCCGCCGTGATGTTCGTGGTCGCCGCCGACGGCGGCTGGATGCCGCAGTCGGCCGAGCACCTCGCGGTCCTGGACGCCTTGCGGGTGCGGCACGGGCTGCTGGTGATCACCCGGGCCGACCTGGCCGATCCCCGGCCCGCCCTGCGTCAGGCCCGGGAGCACATCCGGCGGACCAGTCTCGGCGACATCCCGTCCGTGATCGTCAGCCCGGACCGGGACCTCGGCGAACTGAAGGAGCGGCTGACCGGCCTGGACCTGCCGCACCCCGACCCCGCGGCGGACGTCCGGCTGTGGGTCGACCGGAGTTTCACCATCGACGGCGCGGGCACCGTGGTCACCGGGACGCTCGCGGCCGGGACCATCTCGGTCGGCGACGAGCTCGTTCTGGGATCGCGGACGGTGCACGTGAAAGGTCTTCACTCGCTGGGCAGACAGGTGCCGTCGGCAAGCGGGGTCGCCCGGGTCGCGGTCAACCTCAGGGGCCTGGACCGCTCCGCGATCCGCCGAGGTGACGCGCTGTTGACCCCCTCCGTGTGGGCCAGGACCGCGTTGGCCGACGTCCGGCTCACGTCGTCGGAACTGCCGGGCAGCCTCGTGCTGCACATCGGTTCCGCCGCGGTGCCCGTGCACGTCCGTCCACTCGGGACGCATGCGGCCCGCCTGCGGCTCAGCGTTCCCCTGCCGTTGCGCATCGGGGATCGTGTGGTGTTGCGGGACCCCGGCAGGCACGAGATCGCCGCGGGCGCGGACGTGCTCGACATCGACCCGCCACCGTTGCACCGGCGGGGTGACGCCCGCCGCCGCGGCGCCGATCTCGGTTCCGCCGCCGACCTGACCATGTTCCACCTGACCCAGAAGGGATTTCTGCGTCCGGAACACCTGCGGGTGCTCGGATTGCCCGAACCGGACCTGCCGACCGCGGGTGGCTGGTACATCGCCGCCGACCGGACCGCGGCCGTGAAGTCCGCGGTGGACGGCTGGGACCCGCTGCGGCCCATGCCGGTGGAAGCGCTCCGGCAGCGGCTCGGCCTGCCGGACGTCGCTCTCGCCGCCGCCTTCGCCGAGCGTGCCGGATTCACGGTCCACGAAGGACACGTCGACACCGGCGACCGGCTGCCCGCCCGGGTCCGGCGGGCGGTCGACCAGGTCGTGGCGCACCTGCGGGAAACCCCGTTCCGCCCGCCGGACGCGGACCGGCTGCGGGACCTCGGCCTCGGCCGCAGGGAGATCGCCGCCGCCGTCCGGACCGGGGCGCTGATCAGGCTGGCCGGGAACGTGGTGCTGCTGCCGGACGCGCCCGGCCGGGCGGCGAAGATCCTCACCGGTGTCCCGTTCACGCCCGCCTCGGCCGGGCAAGCGCTCGACAGCACCCGCCGGGTGGTCATCCCGTTGCTCGAACGGCTCGACGCACTGGGCGTGACCGAGCACCGCCCGGACGGCACGCGCGTGATCTGCGAGACGTCTGACCAGTAGGTACCGTAAGGGCAATGGGCGTGCGCCAGTGGTTGCGGAGCTGGCCGGTGATCCGTCAGATCACCGGTGACGACCCGTCGGGCCGAGGGAACGCCGTCCGTTCGGCGGCCACCGAGCGGACGGCGCCCCGGACCGCCCACGCCGACTCCGTCACCCGCTCGATCTGTCCCTACTGCGCGGTCGGCTGCGGCCAGCGGGTGTTCGTCCAGGACGGCCGGGTCACGCAGATCGAAGGCGACCCCGACTCCCCCATCTCGCGCGGCAGGCTGTGCCCGAAGGGCTCAGCGAGCAAGCAGTTGGTCACCAGCCCGTCGAGAGTCACCAAGGTCCTCTACCGCAGGCCGTACGGCACCGACTGGGAGGAACTGGACCTCGGCCAGGCGATGGACATGATCGCCGAGCGGGTGCTGGCCACCCGTGCGGCGACGTGGCAGCAGCGGGACGAGGACGGCCTGACGCTGCGCCGGACCCTGGGCTTCGCCAGCCTGGGCGGCGCGACGCTGGACAACGAAGAGAACTACCTGATGAAGAAGCTCTACACCGCGCTGGGGGCGGTGCAGATCGAGAACCAGGCCCGGATTTGACACTCCGCCACGGTTCCCGGTCTGGGGACCTCCTTCGGCCGTGGCGGCGCCACGACGTTCCAGCAGGACCTGGCGAACGCGGACTGCGTCGTCATCCAGGGGTCGAACATGGCCGAGTGCCACCCGGTCGGCTTCCAGTGGGTGATGGCGGCCAAGGCCCGCGGCGCCAAGATCATCCACATCGACCCGCGGTTCACCCGGACCAGCGCGGTGTCCGACCTGTTCGTGCCGATCCGCGCGGGCAGTGACATCGCGTTCCTCGGCGGGCTGGTCAACTACGTCCTGCGGCACGGCAAGGAGTTCCGTGAGTACGTGGTCGCGTACACCAACGCGGCCGCGCTGATCAACGAGGACTTCCGGGACACCGAGGACCTCGACGGCCTGTTCTCCGGGTACGACCCGGAGGGACACGTCTACGACCACACGTCCTGGGCGTACCAGGGCGCCGAGGCGCAGGCGCTGGCAGGTGACCCGGAGGACCGGACCGGTGGCCGGCGGCATCAGGAGGCGGCCCAGGCCGAGAAGCGCGGCAGCGGCGGGGCGCCGGTCAGCGCGAAACCGGACGTCGACCTGACGCTGGAGCATCCGCGCTGTGTGTTCCAGATCCTCAAGCGGCACTACGCCCGCTACACGCCCGAGATGGTCGAGGAAATCTGCGGCGTCCCGGCCCCCAAGTTCCTCGAGGTCGCCGAGGCGATCACGGCCAACTCGGGCCGGGACCGGACGACCGCGTTGTGCTACGCCGTCGGCTGGACGCAGCACACCGTCGGCGTGCAGTACATCCGGACCGCGTCGATCCTGCAGACCTTGCTGGGCAACATCGGCCGCCCCGGCGGCGGCATCCTCGCGTTGCGCGGGCACGCCAGCATCCAGGGCTCGACCGACATCCCGACGCTGTTCAACATCCTGCCCGGCTACATCCCGATGCCGCACGCGCGCCAGCACCTCGACCTGGCGTCCTTCGTCGCCAGGGACGCGGGCCGGACCGGGTTCTGGGGCAACATGGACGCCTACACCGTCAGCCTGTTGAAGGCATGGTGGGGTGAGCACGCGACGGCTGAGAACGACTTCTGCTTCGACTACCTGCCCCGGCTGACCGGCGACCACGGCACGTACGACACGGTGCTGAGGCAGATCAACGGCGAGTGCAAGGGCTACTTCCTGGTCGGCGAGAACCCGGCGGTCGGGTCGGCCAACGGCAAGCTGCAACGCCTCGGCCTGGCCAACCTCGACTGGCTGGTGGTCCGGGACCTGCAGATGATCGAGAGCGCCACGTTCTGGCGCGACGGGCCGGAGATCGAGACCGGGGAGCTGCGCACCGAGGAGATCGGCACCGAGGTGTTCTTCCTCCCGGCGGCCGCGCACACCGAGAAGGACGGCAGCTTCACCAACACCCAGCGCCTGTTGCAGTGGCACCACAAGGCGGTCGAACCGCCCGGGGACGCCCGCAGCGACCTGTGGTTCTACTACCACCTGGGCAAGCTGGTCCGGCACAAGGTCCGTGCCAGCCCGGACCCGCGTGACCTGCCGTTGCAGCACCTGACCTGGAGTTACGCCGAAGAAGGGCCGTTGGGCGAACCGTCTGCGGACTCGGTGCTCGCCGAGATCAACGGCAACGGCCCGGACGGGCCCCTGTCGGCGTACACCGAGCTGCGTACCGACGGCTCGACGACCTGCGGCTGCTGGATCTACTGCGGAGTGCGGGCCGGCGGCGTGAACCAGGCCGCCCGGCGCAAGCCGGGACAGGAGCAGACCTGGGTGGCGCCGGAATGGGGCTGGGCGTGGCCCGCCAACCGCCGGATCATCTACAACCGGGCTTCCGCCGATCCGGCGGGCAGACCGTGGAGCGAACGCAAGAAGTACATCTGGTGGGACGCGTCCGAGGGCAGGTGGGCCGGTGCGGACGTGCCCGACTTCGAACCCACCAAACCGCCGGACTTCACCCCTGAGCCGGGCGCCAAGGCGCAGCACGCGTTGGCCGGTGACGACCCGTTCATCATGCAGACCGACGGCAAGGCGTGGCTGTTCGCCCCGGCCGGTCTCGCCGACGGGCCACTGCCCACGCACTACGAACCGCTGGAGTCGCCGTACTCCAACCCGTTGTACAGCCAGCAGGTCAACCCGGCCATGCAGCGGTACGAGCACCCGGCGAACCCGTACAACGGATCGGCCTTCCCTTACGTGGTCACGACTTACCGGCTGACCGAACACCACACCGCGGGCGGGATGAGCCGGACTCTGCCGTATCTGTCGGAACTCCAGCCGGAGTTCTTCTGCGAGGTCTCCCCGGAGCTGGCCACCGAGCGGGGCCTGGAGCACCTCGGCTGGGCCACGATCATCACGTCCAGAACCGCGATCGAGGCCCGTGTCCTGGTCACGCGGCGGATGAAACCGTTGCGGATGGGCGGGCAGGTGGTCCACCAGGTCGGCCTGCCGTACCACTGGGGCCCGAACGGACTGTCCATGGGCGACGCCGCCAACGACATCCTCGGCGTCGCCGCCGACCCGAACGTGCACATCCAGGAGTCCAAGGCCGCCACCTGCGACATCCGGCCGGGCAGACGGCCACGCGGGCAGGCCATGCTCGACCTGGTCGAGGAGTACCGGAGGCGGGGATGAGCGAACGCATGGGGTTCTTCACCGACACGTCGGTGTGCATCGGCTGCAAGGCCTGCGAAGTGGCCTGCAAGACGTGGAACGACGTTCCGGCGGACGGCATGGACCTGCTCGGCATGTCCTACGACAACACCGGTTCGCTCAACGCCAACACGTGGCGGCATGTCGCGTTCATCGAGCAGACCGTCGAGGACGACACGCGTTGGCTGATGTCCAGCGATGTGTGCAAGCACTGCACGGAGGCCGGATGCCTGGACGTGTGCCCGACGGGTGCGTTGTTCCGTACGGAGTTCGACACGGTCGTGGTGCAGGCGGACGTGTGCAACGGTTGTGGGTACTGCGTTCCGGCTTGTCCGTTCGGGGTGATCGACCGGCGCGAGGACGACGGCCGCGCGTGGAAGTGCACGTTGTGCTACGACCGGATCAGGGACGGGTTGACGCCGGCGTGTGCCACGGCTTGTCCCACCGAGTCGATCCAATACGGCCCGCTGGACGAGCTCCGCGAACGGGCCGACAAGCGCCTGGAGGAGCTGCATGCCAAGGGCGAGAAGGACGCCCGGCTGTACGGGCGTTCACCGGACGACGGCGTCGGCGGCGCCGGGGCGTTCTTCCTGCTGCTCGACGAACCCGAGATCTATGGGCTGCCGGAGAACCCGGTGGTGACGACGAGGGATCTGCCCGCGATGTGGAAACGGGCCGGGGTGGCGGCTGTCGCCGTGGTGGCCGGGGTGGCGGCGTCGTTCCTGGGGAAGCGCTGATGGGTTACTACGGCAGGCCTATCGTCAAGGAGCCCGTGTGGAAGGTTCCTGACGTCCCCGCGTATCTCTTCCTCGGCGGGATGGCCGGTGCGTCCGCCTCGATGGCCGTGGCCGCCCAGGTTTCCGGGCATTCCGAGCTTGTCGGGCCCGCCCGGATCACCGCCGCCGTGGGGTCCCTGGCCAGCGTGGGCGCGCTCGTGCACGACCTCGGCCGTCCCGCGCGGTTTCTGAACATGCTGCGGGTGTTCAAGGTGACGTCACCGTTGTCCGTGGGCTCCTGGATCCTCGCGCCGTTCTCCGGCCTGACCGCCTTGAGCGCCGCCACTTCGGTCACCGGACGCTTCGGCGGGATCGGCACGCTGGCCGGGATGGCGGCAGGCATCCTCGGACCCGCGATGTGCACGTACACCTCGGTTCTGCTCGCCGACACCGCGGTTCCCGCCTGGCACCAGGCCTATCCCGAGTTGCCGTTCGTGTTCGCGGGCAGCGCCATGGCCAGTGCCGCGGGGGCGTCCTTGCTCAGCCGCCCTTCCGGTCCGGCCGTCCGGCTGGGCCTGCTCGGCGGCGGGCTCGAACTGGCCTCGGAAGCCGTGCTGGAACGGCGGGTGGAGACATACCGGTCCAGCGGACTGCTCACCGCCGCGAAGGCGCTCACAGTCGCCGGAGCCGGTCTGTCCCTCCTGCCTCGCCACCGGGTGGCGTCGGTGCTGGCCGGTGCCAGCTACCTGGCGGCCGGTGTCTGCACCCGGTTCGGCATCTACCGCGCCGGACCAGCATCCCTTCGGCAGGAGCAGTCACTACGGTAGGAGCTCGGCGAGTTTCGTCTTGATGCCCTCGTAGGCCATCCTGGCGCCCTTCGGGTCGCCCTTCAGGATCGCCTCGGTCACCGACTTCAGCTGCTCGGCCGTGGCATGCGGCGGGATCGGCGGGATCTCCGCGTCACATCGCACGTCCAGCACCGTGGGCCGGTCCGCGCCCAACGCCTGGTCCCACGCCGGGCCGAGGTCGTCCGGAGTGTCCACATTGAGCGCGAGCAGGCCCAGCGAAGCCGCGAAGGCCGCGTAGTTGACGTCCGGCAGCGTCTGGGACTCCTCGAACTTGGGCGCACCGCCCATCGCCCGCAGTTCCCACGTCACCTGGTTGAGGTCGTTGTTGTGGAACACGCAGACCACGCACCGGCGGTCGGGCCACAGGTCCTGGTACCGGGCGATGGTGATCAGCTCGGCGAGGCCGTTCATCTGCATGGCGCCGTCGCCGACCAGCGCGACCACCGGCCGGTCGGGATGCGCGAACTTCGCACCGATCGCGTACGGCACACCAGCGCCCATGGTGGCCAAAGTGCCGGACAACGAGCCACGCATCCGGCCGCGCATCCTCAGGTTCCGCGCGTACCAGTTCGTCGACGACCCGGAGTCGGCGGTGACGATCAGGTTGTCCGGCGCCCGCAGCGACAGTTCGTGCACGATCCGCATCGGGTTGATCGGATCCGCGGTGACCATGGCCTGGTGCTCCATGGTCCGCCACCACGCGACGACGTCCTTCTCGATCTTGTCCCGCCACGACCGGTCGTCCTTGCGCCGCAGTAAAGGCAGCAACGCCCGGAGGGTGGCGTGCGAGTCACCGACAAGGTTGACCTCCGTCGGGTACCGCATGCCGATCCGCGTACCGTCCACATCGATCTGCACGGCCCTGGCTTTGCCGTACTCCGGCAGGAACTGGCTGTACGGGAAGTTCGAGCCGATGATCAGCAACGTGTCGCAGTCGCGCATCAGCTCGTAACTCGGCCTGGTGCCCAGCAGCCCGATCGACCCGGTCACGTACGGCAGGTCGTCGGCGAGCACGTCCTTGCCCAGCAAGGCCTTCGCGACACCGGCACCGGTCAGCTCGGCGACCTGCCGGACCTCGGCGGTCGCGTGCCGGGCACCCTGCCCGATCAGGATCGCGACCTTCTGCCCGGCGTTGAGCACCTCAGCCGCCCGCTCGATCTCCCCCGGCGGCGGCGTGAGCACCGGCGAGGCCAGGCCGGGCCTGCTGGACGGCACGTACTTGAACTCGTGCTTCGGCGGCTGGTAGGCCTCTTCCTGCACGTCGTTCGGGATGATCACCGCGGTGGGGGCACTGCGCGCGATCGCCGTGCGGAAGGCACGGTCGAGGGCGTTCGGCAGTTGCTCGGCCACCGTGACCTCGACCGAGTACTCACTGGCCACGTCCTTCACCAGCGCCTGCAGGTCGACTTCCTGCTGGTAGCTGCCGCCCCGCGCGGTGCGGGCGGTCTGGCCGACGATCGCGACCACCGGAACGTGGTCCAGCTTCGCGTCGTACAGGCCGTTCAGCAGATGGACGGCACCGGGGCCCGACGTCGCCAGGCAGACTCCGGGACTGTCGCTGAACTTGGCGTACCCGACCGCCTGGAACGCGGACATCTCCTCGTGCCGGGACTGGACGAACCGTGGCCGGTTCCCCGCCTTGCCGAACGCGGCCACGATTCCGTTGATGCCGTCCCCCGGGTACCCGAAGACCTGGTCCACGTGCCAGTCCCGGAGACGTTGCAGTATGTAGTCGCCAACGGTCTCGGCCATCACCTGTCCACCGAAAGCGCCTCGACCAGGTCACCCACCTGGGGTTCCGGCAGCGCCCTGGCGACGTCCGCCGTGGCGATGATGCCGACCAGGTCGTGCCCGTCGATCACCGGCAGCCTGCGCACCTTGTGCTGGGCCATGGTCTTCATGATCTCCGTGGCCTCGTCGTCCGCGCCGATCGTGACGGCCTCGCCCTGGGCGAGCTCGCCCGCGGTGACCGACCGCGGGTCCTTGCCCTCGGCCAGCACCTTCACCACGATGTCACGGTCGGTGATCATCCCTTTGAGACGGTTGTCCTCACCACAGATCGGCAGCGCGCCAACGCCCTTGTCAGCCATCAGCTGCGCCGCCTCACGAATCGTCTGGCTCGACCGGACACAGGCCGGGTCAGGCGTCATGATCTCGCGTGCGCGCGTCATCGCGTCTCCTTTCGTCGCTGTTTCCGGATACCCGGCAGCGGGAAGCCCACACCCATGCGCATCGGATACACGCTGATGACCGAACAGGCCGGTCCCAAACAGCTGGTCGAGCACGCGGTGCGGGCCGAAGCGGCCGGATTCGCGTTCGAGGTGTCCAGCGACCACTACTTCCCGTGGCTCGCCGAACAAGGGCACGCGCCCAACGCGTGGACAGTGCTCGGTGCGGTGGCCGAACGCACCGAACGCGTCGAGTTGATGACCTACGTGACGTGCCCGATCATGCGGTACCACCCCGCGGTCGTCGCCCAGCAGGCCGCGACCATGCAGATCCTGTCGGACAACAGATTCACCCTCGGCGTCGGCGCCGGGGAGAACCTCAACGAGCACGTCATCGGCCGCGGCTGGCCGCCGGTGAACATCCGGCACGAGATGCTCGCCGAGGCACTGCAGATCATCCACGGGCTCTTCGACGGCGGGTACTTCAGCTACAGCGGTTCACACTTCCGGGTGGACGCCGCGAAACTCTGGGACCTGCCGGACGTCCGCACGCCGGTCGGGGTCGCGGTCTCCGGTGAGCAGTCGATCACCCACCTCGCGCCCCTGGGCGACCACATGATCGCGGTGCAGCCGGACGCGGAGCTGTGCAAGCGGTGGAGCGGCCTGAAGTCCGAGCCGGGCCGTAAGATCGGCCAGATGCCGGTCTGCTGGGACCCGGACCGCGACGCGGCGATCAAGCGCGCGCACGAGCAGTTCCGCTGGTTCGGCGGCGGCTGGAAGGTCAACGCCGAACTGCCGGACGTCAGCAGCTTCGCCGCGGCGACCTCGTTCGTCCGCCCCGAGGACGTGGCCGAGTCCATCCCCTGTGGACCCGACGTCGAACCGATCCTGAAGAGCGCCAAGCAGTACGCCGACGCCGGGTTCACCGACCTGGCGATCGTGCAGATCGGCGGCGATCACCAGGACGGCTTCCTCGAGTTCGCCAGGGACAGGCTACTGCCCGCCCTCGACGCAGTACACGGCAAAGGCTGAACCGATCACGGGCTGGGCGACGTTGCGCACGCGTACGCCGCCCGCCGTGACACCCTGTTCCGTGCCGAAGTGCGCGTGCCCGTGGATCGCGAGGTCCACATTGGTCGCGTCGATCGCTTCGGCGAGCTGGTAGCAGCCCAGGAACGGGAAGATCTCCGGCGGTTCGCCGCGCAGCGTGTCGGCGACCGGCGAGTAGTGCGTCAGCGCGATCTTGATGTCGGTGTCCAGTTCGGCCAGTGCGGCCCGCAACCGGTCGGAGATCTCGACCGTGTGCTGGACAAATGCCTTCATTTCCGGTTCACCGAACACACTGCCGGACTTGCCGGCGAAGCCGCCGCCGAACCCCTTGGCACCGGCGATGCCGAGCGAGCACTCGCCGATCCGGAGCGTCACGCTGGTGCCCTCCAGTACCCGGATACCGCGCTCCATCAGCAGGTCGGTGATCTCGACCTGCTTGTCGCTGTGGTAGTCGTGGTTGCCGAGCACGGCGATCACCGGAACCGGCAGATCGGCGAACTCGTCCGCCACCACCTGTGCCTCGTCCAGCGCGCCGTGCCTGGTCAGGTCACCGGCGAGCAGGAGCACGTCGGCGTGGTCGCCGAGATGCTCCAGCGCGGGACGCAGGCGGCCACGCGCGTCCTCGCCCAAATGCACGTCACCCACCGCCGCGATCCGGATCACCTCAGCTCCTCCCGCCTGGTCGGCTCGTCCGCGCACACCACGCGGATGTCGTTGTGAATCACCATGTCCGGCGCCACGTCCCTGAGCACCTCGGAGATTTCGGCGCGACGCTGCTCGGTGGCCACGTCACCACTGACGACGATGTGCTCACCCCGCACGGTCACTCGCACTCCTTGCTCGGCCGTTCTGGGATCCTCGGCCAACGTGGTGCGCAGGTGTGCCACCAGATACTGCGGCGGGGTCATCGCTCCGCCTCCCTTCTCCTTCTTCGTCGTCCGTGATCGCCAACCGGTCGCACAGCAACAGGAAAGCCTCGGCGTACGGCGACCGCGCGGTCTCCGCGCGGACCCGGGGCCAGTCGATCTGCTCCCGCAGCGCACGGGCGATCGGCAGCAGTGCGGCCAGGTCACAGCGATGCACCTCCAGGGCCAGCAGCTTGCCGATCATCACGTCGGTGCCGCTCTGCACGTGCATGACCGTGGGGCCGACGCGGATCTCCTCGGCCTCGTCGAGCATCTCCGGCGTCACCTGACGTTCGTTCGCCCGGAAGATCAGGTCCACCAGCCGGTCGCCGTCGTAGACCTTGGTCAGCCACTCCTCCGGCGGGTCGGCTGCCCGGAAACCCGCATCCACCAACGCCTTCACCGCGGTCGGCACGTCCTGTTCGAGAATCAGGATGTCGACGTCGTGCTCGGTCTCCGGCCCGCCGCGCGCGTAGACGGCGCAGCCGCCGGTCAACGCGAAACGCACTCCGGTCGGCCGGAGCGCGCTCGCCACTTTGGTGACGGTCCGTATCAACGCATCTTGGACATCCGAACCCATGTCCGTTACGTACCCGAACCCCGTGCGGACGAATCCACGGAGGGCTTTTCCAGGTCACCACCTGCGGATCAACTCAGGCGTCCGCCCCGGCGGGCACCGGCCGCTCAACCGGTTGACGCCTTCGGACGATGCCCGTCATCCAGGGTGCGGACCGGGCGACCGGCCACTCATTCGGTACGCCGGGCACGGGCGCGGCGTTTCCCTTCGTGCATGGCCTGCACGCGGGCGATCGGGATCGTGTGGCCCTCCTCGATCAGGTCCGCGCCAAGGCTTTGCGGCGCAGGCATGTTCTCCGCCCACGGGTCGCCGTCGCCCAGCAGCCCGGCGACGTTGTGCACGGTGAAGTCACGCGGTGACACGGATTCCAGGTCGTCCCACGAGATCGGGAACGACACCGGAAGGCCTGGCCGCAGGCGAGGACTGTAGGCGGCGACCACGGTCGCGCCGCCCGCACGGGTGGAGTCGAGGAAGACCTTGCCGTGCCGGTCGTCCCGGATGAACGCGGTCGTCGCCAGCCCGGGATCGATCCGTTCGGCGCGGGCGGCGAGCGCACGGGTCGCGGCGGCGACGTCCTCTATGTTGTGCCGTTCCAGCGGCACGAAGATATGGACTCCCTTGGCACCGCTGGTTTTCACGGCTCCCTCCAGGCCGGAGTCGGCCAGTGCCTGACGAACCAGATGCGCCGCCCGCACGACGAGCGGGAACGCGTCTCCCTCCGGCGGGTCGAGATCGAGGATCATGTGCGTGGGATGATCCGACTCCGCTTTCATCAGCCCCGGGTGGTACTCCACCGCACGCTGATTGCCGAACCACAACAGGGTCTTGCGGTCGTCGCACAGCGCGTACGACACCTCACGCTTGGACGACTCGGCCCACAGCTTCACCGTGCGCACGAACGGCGGCGTGTACTTCGGGACGTTCTTCTGCATGAACGGGCCTTGGCCGCGCAGGATCCGGATCACCGACAGCGGCCTGCCGGACAGCACCGGGACGATCCGGCCGGACACGGCGTCGAGGTAGTCGACCAGGTCGCGTTTGGTCGCGCCCTCGAACAGCGACTGGTCGAGATTGGTCAGCGCGACGCCGTCCCGCTCTTCATCGCTCATTGCGCCACCTTAAGCCAGTTTCCGTCCAGCAGGCCGGAAAGCGTCTCCAGTGATGCGGTCGCCCACTTCTCCGGGGCTGGGCCGGCGCCGAGCGCCCGGTCCCAGACCAGCGTCCGCGCGATCATGCCGATCCAGCAGGCGAGGTCGATCTGCTCGGCCAGCTCCCTGCGCGGCGCGAGGTCGGTGAAGGCCTCCAGGTAGCTGTCCCGCAGCCGCGCGACCACGGCCTGGTCGGCGTTGTGCCCGATGGCCACGAGCATGCTGGCGAACGGGTGCGACACCACGCTGTCGCCCCAGTCGTAGAACACCGCGCGGTCGCCTCGCAGGAACACGTTCCCGAGGTGCAGGTCGTTGTGGTCGAGGCTCGGCGCGATCGTGAGCTGTCCGGCCCGCTCCACCACCAGGTCGCGCCGGTCCACGATCCGCTCGACCAGTGCCTTGTCGTGCGGCCTTGCGCGCACCGCGTCCACCGCCTCGTCGAACCGCCGCGGAACGGTCTCGGCGCGCATGTCGGCCACCCCGGCCGCCAGCAGGCGATCGACGTGCGGTGACAGCCGCCGCTGTAGTTCGCCGTACTGCGGGAGGATCTTCATCATGCTCTCGACCGGATCGGCCGTGGACTCGCGCACCGCGGTCCCGCCGTCCGGCAGCACCAGCCACCCGCGCTGGACGTCGATCGCGATCGGCTCAAGCACCCACTCCGGCGCGACGTCGCGCAGCACCTCGTACAGCGCGACCTCGAAGACCGTCTGTGGCCCCGGCGCCTTGACCCAGATCACGCCCTGCGACGTCGGCGCGGTCAGCACCGTGCCCCACGGCCGGACGCGCGGCTGCGTCAGGTCGCCTATGCGTCGGATGCTTGCCTCGGCCAGCCGCTCGTCCACCCACGCCTGGACGACTTCCCGCCAGGCCGCAGTGGTCCATACCTCCGCTGACGTCACTGGTCAAGGCTCTCAGATGATCTTGAACCGAGCCTCCCGGATCATCGGCCGGCCGGAACCGATAATCTTGGTTCATGGCCACCAACCTGCCGGAGATCGACCCGACGGTGCCGAGCATCGCGCGCGTCTACGACGCGTTCCTCGGCGGGAAGGACCACTACGAGGTCGACCGGCAGGTGTACCAGCAGATCCTGCAGGTGGCGCCGGAGTCCGCCAGAACGGGCCAGGAGGCCAGGTACTGGCTGATCAGGGCGGTGCGCTTCCTGGCGGGCGGGGCGGGCATCGACCAGTTCCTCGACCTGGGCTCGGGCCTGCCGACCGCGGAGAACACCCACCAGGCGGTGCAACGGATCAACGCCGAGGCACAGGTCGTCTACGTCGACAACGACCCGATGGTGGCGGCGCACGGACGGGCCCTGCTGGAGGAGAACGACCGGACCCATTTCGTGGTCGGTGACCTGCGCCAGCCGGAAGAGCTGTTACAGGACCCGACTGTCACCCGCTACCTCGACTGGACCAGGCCGATGGCCCTGATCCAGTGCAACACGTTGCACCACGTAGCGGACAAGGACGATCCGGCAGGCGTGATGGCGAAGTACGTCGACGCCCTGCCGTCCGGCTCGTACATCGCGATCTCCCACCTCTACAACCCGGCCGACGGCAGCACACGCGCGGAACTCGCGCAGGAAGTCCAGTCCCGGTTCAAGGCGCTGATGGACACGTGCGTCTTCCGCACGCGCGAGCAGATCGAGGCGTTCTTCACCGGCACGGAAATCGTCGAACCGGGCCTGGTCCACCCGTGGGAATGGTGGCCGGACGGCCCGTTGATCACGCCCAAGGTGGACGGCGACTACCTCCTGCTGACAGGCGTCGCCCGAAAGCCCTGATCGAAGCCTGCGCGCGCGAACGATCTCTTGCCCCACCTCTGTGCTCGCGCACGGTCCTGCCTGCCTGAAAACAGCAGGCCGGGCTTAGGCCGTGTTTCAAATGCCCGATCGCGATAGCCGGGCCGGATGCGGCCCCTGACGCCACCGCGGGACCGCCCAAAGACAACCAGTATTCGCGGCGATCCCGCGGCGACGCCAGGAACCGCCCCGATCCCGACTCTCATCGACCGGGACATTCGAAACACGACCTAACCGTTTGACGGAGTGAGTACTCACTCCGCAGACTGGGCGGATGGATGAGACCTCCACCCGGCGTCGGGCGCCGGGAATGAGCCCGGAGAAGCGCCGGGCGATGATCGTGCAGGCGGTGCTGCCCCTGCTGGTCGAGCATGGGGCCGCGGTGACGACGAGCCAGATCGCGCGGGCCGCCGGAATCGGGGAAGCGACCGTCTTCCGGGCGTTCGCCGACAAGGACGAGTTGCTCAGGGCCTGTGTGGCCGAGGCGTTGCGGCCTGACAACGCCGTCGCCGCCATTGAGGCGATTCCGTTGGATGCGCCGTTGGCTGACCGGCTCAATGAGGCGGCCTCGGCGTTGGCCGCGCACATGGAGCGGATGGGCGCGTTGTTCGGGTCGTTGCGCGGTACCGCGTACAAGCTTGAGCGGGGGTCGCACAAGAGGCGTCCTGGCAACGACTTGCTCCGGGAAGCTGTGGCCGAGTTGTTCGAGCCGGAGAAGGACTCGTTGCGGGTTCCGGCGGCACACCTGGCCGCGATGTTCACCGGTCTGCTGATGATGCGGGGCCGGATGGGCGACGAGAAGCCCTCGATCCCCGACATGATCGACGTTCTGCTGCACGGGGCCGTCCGATGATGCCGGGTGGCGGTGGTTTCGAGTCGATGATGCTGCGCCGCCGCCGGGGCAGGCGGCAGCCGTCGACCGTCGCCGACAGCGGTCTCACCGGGCCGGTGGAGATCCCGGACCCGGCGCCCGGGGACCAGCCGAACGACTGGAAGTCCAGATATCAGCGGTTACGTGCCTCCGTCGCCGGTACCGCGCGGGCGCTTCCGCGCGTGTTCCGGTTGTCCTGGCAAACCAGCAGACCGCTGACGGTCACGCTCGTCGTCGTCACCGTCGTGAGTGGACTGGTCCCGACCGCGACCGCCTATGTCGCCAAGATCCTGATGGACGCCGTCGTCGAGGCGATCCAGATCCACGCGTCCGGCCGGCCGGACGCAGCCGTGCTGCACATTCCGCTGCTCGGCGGCTTCACCACCACCTCGACCGGCAAGATCGTTGGTATCGCGGCGTTCCAGCTCGTCGTGTTCATCCTGCAGTCCATCACGACGATGCTCACCACGGTGAGCCAGCAGTTGTTGCAGGAACGGATGACGCTGACCATCCGCCACCAGGTGATGGACCACGCCAGCAAGATGCATCTGGCCTTCTTCGAGGACTCCGCGTCCTACGACCTGCTGCGCCAGGCCGACCGCGAGGCACCGATGCGCCCGATGTCCATGATGAGCTCCGCGCTCGGGCTCGGCCGGATGGCGATCACGTTCACCAGCATGATCGCCCTGCTGATCGCGGTGAGCCCGTTGCTGGCCATCGTGGCGTTGCTCGCGCCGGTGCCGCTGTTCATCTCGCAGTCGAAGTACGGCGCGCAGACGTTCATCCTCAACTACATGGTCTCCCCCATCCGGCGGCGGATGGACTATCTGTCCTCATTGGTCACCACCGACAGCTATGCCAAGGAGGTCAAGCTCTTCGGCCTCGGCCCGTACCTCGTCGACCGGTTCGAACGGCTGGGCAAGGTCTACTACGACCGGCAGCGCGGGATGATCCGCAGGAAGAACGTGGCCGGCACGTTGTGGGGCCTGATCAGCACCGTCGCCGGCTCGGCGATCTACCTCTACATCGCGCTCAGGGCCGTCTCCGGCGAGCTGACGCTCGGTGACCTCGCCTTGTACACCGCGGCCGCGACCTCGGTGCAGAGTTCGATCGGCGGCCTGTTCAACGGTTTCTCCGGGATGTACGAGAACAACCTCTACCTGGACACGCTGTACCGCTTCCTCGGCACCAAACCGGAGATCGACCGGCCGGAGAATCCCGCGGCGGTACCGGAACCGTTACGCGGGCACATCACGTTCGACCACGTCTCCTTCGCCTACCCGGGCGCGGAGGAACCGGCGCTGAAGGACGTCAGCTTCGACATCCAGCCGGGCGAGACCGTCGCCGTCGTCGGCAAGAACGGCGCGGGCAAGTCCACATTGATCAAATTGCTCTGCCGGCTGTACGACCCGACAGACGGCCGAATCCTGTTGGACGGCGTGGACATCCGCACCCTGGACCCGGACGAGCTGCAACGCCGGATCAGCGCGGTGTTCCAGGACCACGTCAGCTACCAGGCCACCGCGTCGGAGAACATCGGGCTTGGCGACCTGGAACACCTGACCGACCGGCCGAGCATCGCCCGGGCCGCCGACCGCGCTGGCATCGCCAACCGCATCGAACGCCTGCCGCGCGGCTACGACAGCCCGCTGGGCCGGTGGTTCGACGAAGGAGTCAGCCTGTCCGGCGGGGAATGGCAGAAGATCGCGCTCGCCAGGGCCTTCCTGCGCGAAGCGCCGATCCTGGTGCTCGACGAGCCGACGTCGGCACTGGACGCCCAGGCCGAGCACGACCTGTTCGTCCGGCTGCGTCAGCTCGCCGAGGGCCGCACGACCCTGTACATCTCGCACCGGTTCTCCACCGTCCGGCAGGCCGACCGGATCATCCTGCTGGAGCACGGGAAACTGGTCGAGCAGGGCACCCACGCCGACCTGATGGACCTGGACGGCGGGTACGCGGAGCTGTTCACGTTGCAGGCTTCCGCGTACCTCGACGCGTGATCACGTCAGCCGGAACGCCTCGATGATCGTCTGCGACACCGAGTTGCCCGCGGAGTCGCGCGCGGACGCCCGCAGCGAGACCGAAGCCGCGTCCCGCGGATGACCGATCACGGTGTACCACTTGCCGGCGAACGACACCAGGGGCACCGGCCGCCAGGTCGCGCCCTTGTCGTGGGACACCTCGACACGGGCCGGCCGCGCGGCCGCCTTGGTGTTGTGCCCGACCGACACCGGCACGATCGCCGGGATCACGCGTGACGCCCGGCTGAACTCGTCCAACTGGGGTGTGAACCTGACCGTCATCAGCGGCAGGGGCTCGTACAGCTCGCCCGGCACCGTGTCCGACGTGAAGGTGAAGTCCGCGACGACCTTGCTGCTCAGCGCACAGTCGCGTGTGGACTCGATGTGCAGCCGGTAGGCGGCCTTACCGGCGGGCACCTCGAAAAGTCCGCCGGCCGCGCCGGTCCGGGTGAAACTCCTCGGCGCACTCGTGAAGGTGGTCTGCACGGGCATCCCGTCGGCGTCCCGCTCCGCGAACGAACCGTGCCACCCGACTCCAGGCGAGTACATCTCGTCCAAAGTGTACGGAAGTGGTCTCTCGAACAGGCCCTCACGGTCGCCCACCGTGCCCGGTTTGGTCGCGCCGTGCACTGACTTGACCTTCACCAGGTCACGGTCCTTCACACGGACAACGGGATTCGCGGGCACCTTGCCGTCGACGTCCCACGGACGTTGTACAGCAACGACTCTCCGGAGAAGCGACCACCCACGGAGTACCGGAACTCAGCGGGAGCTGTGGTCGTGGACGGCCTCACCACCACGTCGGCGAAATCGGTACGCACGGCGCTGTCCAGTGTTCCCCAGGCCATCTTCCGGCTCAGCTCGACAAAGGTCTCCGCCGTGCGCAGCCCGGACCGGTCGACGGTCACGCCGACCGGCCTGGCGTCGTGGCCGGACAGCCGCAGCGAGACGTCCTTGGCCAGATCCAGTCCCGGCTCGGCGATGACCGCCATCGGGTGGCCGTCCTGGACCAGCTGGGCTTCCAGGAAGTACCTGCCTTTCGGCAGCCGGACCGTCAGACTCCCTGAAGCGTCATACCTGCGGTATTCGTACGGGGCCGTTCCCAGTTGCCACCTGACCGCGACTTGCCCACGGGTAGAGTGCTTTTCCATGGCAGAGCAGTGGTCCAGTTCGCTCGACGTACACCTGGACTGGACGCCCGGAAGCGGCCGCAAGGGGTTGGCGAAGGCCGTCCGCAAGGCGATCCGGGAAGGCCGTTGGGCTCCCGGATCAGTCGTGCCCTCAACACGTGCACTGGCCCACGACCTGGGCGTGGCGAGGGGAACGGTCACGCGTGTCTACTCCGACCTCGCGGCCGAGGGTTACCTGCGGACCAGCCAGGGAGCGCCGACCCGGGTCGCCACGGCGGGCGCGCGACCGTTGACGCAGCCGCGCCCGGTCCCGTCCCGGGAGCAGGTGATGCGGTGGGATCTGCGGCCGGGGAAGCCGGATTCCGCGTTGTTCCCCAGGGACAGCTGGTTGGCGTCGACCAAACGGGTTCTGCAGCACACGCACAACGCGACGTTCGGCTACGGCGAGCCGCAAGGGTCTTCGGTGCTGCGCGCGACTTTGTCGGCGTACCTGGGCCGCAGTCGTGGCGTGCTGGCCGATCCGGCCAGGATCGTGATCTGCGCCGGGTTCTCCCACGCGATGATCGTGCTCGGCCATGCGCTGCAAAGCATCGGGATCAACGAGATGGCTTTCGAGGACCCCTCGTTCCACCGGTTCCGGGATCTGGCGGCGTCGACCGGGCAGCGGATCGCCGGTGTCCCGGTGGACGGGAACGGGATGCGGGTGTCCGAACTGGCCAGTCCCGCTGTGGTCGTCACTCCGGCGCACCAGTCCCCGATCGGCGTGACCTTGTCGCCTGACCGCCGCAACGCGCTGACCCAGACAGGCGCGGTGATCGTGGAGGACGACTACGACGGCGAGTTCCGCTACGACCGGCAGCAGGTCGGGGCGTTGCAGGCGTTGGCTCCGGAGCGGGTGATCTACGCCGGCACGGCCAGCAAGACCTTGGCTCCCTCGTTGCGGTTGGGGTGGCTGGTGCTTCCCCGGTCGCTGGTCGATCCTGTCGTGGCCGCGTTGGAGATCAGCGGGGCTCAGCCGTCCTCGGTGGATCAACTGGTTCTCGCCGACATGATCAGTACCGGGGCTTACGATCGGCACGTCCGGCGGTGCCGGATCGAGTACCGGTCCCGGCGTGACCGGCTGGCTGCCGCGCTACCGCACCATCTCGTTCCACAGGGGATTTCGGCCGGGTTGCATTTGATGGTCCCGTTGTCCGCCGAGGCCGAGGCGGAGGTGGGCACTGTGGCCCGTCGGAACTCCGTGGCCTTGGCGACTGTGCGGCCCATGTGCGTGAACGAGATGCGGCACGGCCTCATCGTGGGTTACGGGGCACCGTCCCGGACTTCCTTCGGCGGAGCCCTGGCCGCTCTCCTCGCCGTCCTGCAGGAAGTCGCCCCCTCCCCCTCGTGAGTGTTTATCCGTGTTCTAACCCGGATAAACGCTCACGAGCGGACGCTGGAACGGGACCACGGGTAGGGCCGCCCGAGCCGGCGTTGCCGCATCAGCAGCCCGGGTACGAGCAACGCCAGGCAGATGGTGAGGCCCCTGATCGGGGAATCAATGTACAGCAAAGGGTTCCCGTTGACCGTTCCGGCGATCAACTGGCCGATGTAGACGGCGCTGCCCAGCCCGCCGACGGCCAGCAGCACCCGTTCGAGAATCCGCTCCCCCAGCCCGGTCGCCCTCGGCGGGCCGACGCGGCTGCCGAACGGCCCCAGCGACCACACGTGGCGCAGCCGCATCCGGCGCTTGCGCATCCACAGCCCGATCAGCACCGGAGTCGACACGACGGTGAACGTGAACCCCGCGTCAGGCACCGGTACGCCGGTGGCCAGGTCGTCGACATAGGTCAGGATTCCCAGGATTCCGAACATCAACAGGAACGCTTCGCCGATCCGCCGGGGCCCGCTGTCGGCAGGCTCCGCCCTCGGGACCGGCGCGACCGTCGTCTCCGGGGCCGGCGCGGGCAACCCGACCGGCATGGTCGGCGTGTCGAGGACCGACACGGTGGCGGCCGAGCCGGCCGGCGGGCGCGGCGCCGAGAGCTTGTCGCGGAACGGCCGGGTCGGATCCATCGGGATGAGCGGACCGGTGGGCGGCGGCACGAGCGGCAGCAGGATTTCGTAGACCTCGGTGGCCGAGGCCGGTCTCAGGTCGGCTCGTTTGGCGAGCAGCCGGGTGATCACCTCGGCCAGCACCGGGCCGGCGTCCGGCCGCAGGGACAGCACCGGCTCCGGGGTGTCGTTGAAGTGCCGGTGCATCATCGCCAGCGCCGTGCCGGCTTCGAACACCGCGCGCCCGGTCACCAGTTCGTAGAGCACACAACCCAGGGAGTACAGGTCGCTGCTGGGGCTAGTCTGCCCGTGCATGGCCTGCTCCGGCGCCATGTAGGCGGGCGTGCCGACGGTTTCCGCCGTGCGGGTGATCCGGGTCATGTCGACGTCACGCAGCACCGCGATGCCGAAGTCGAGGACCTTCACCTCGCCGGTTTCGGTGATCATCACGTTGCGGGGCTTGAGGTCCCGGTGCACGAGCCCGGCCGCGTGGGCCGCCGCGAGGACCGCGGCGATCTGCGCGCCCGCCGCCGCCACCCAGCCGACCGGTACGGGTTCGTTCTCCGCCTGGAACTCCGCCAGGTCCGCGCCGCCGATCACCTGCATGACCAGGTAGAGGTCGTCCTCGTCGGTGCCGGTGTCGTAGACCGCGGGCACTCCCGGGTTCTCCAGTCTCGCGGTCAGCCGTGCCTCCCGGTCGAACCGGCTGATCAACGCGTCCACGTCGGCGCCCGCCGGCAAGGAGCTCGGGCGCAGCAGCTTCACCGCGACGTCACGGTCCAGCCGGTGGTCGCGGCCGAGCCACACCTCACCCATCCCGCCGCGGCCGAGCGGCCGGACGAGCTCGTAGCGATCACCCACAACGCGCTGCACCTGACTAGTTCCTCTCGGGTGCCACCAGCCCGTCCACCAAGCCGTCCACTGTGGCCTGGATGACCCGTTCGGCCAAGGCCCCGGCGCGGCCGACCGCCGTGCCGAACGTCCCCAGCGCGGAGAAGACTGCCGCATACCCGCGCTGTTCGGCCAGTGGCATTCTCGGGATCTCACATCGCCGTACGTCCAGGCGGGCCGCGGTGGACACGTGCGTGCCCGCTTGCCGGGAGTTGGCCGAGCCGTTGAGGAACCCCGCCAGGTACCACGAATCGAGCACGTCAGGGTTGGGACGCAACAGGCACAGCCCGCGTCCGAGCACCGCGCCCGTGTCGTTCGCGACGCGCGCGACGAGCTTGTGCCCGGCCGTGGGCATGACGACGTCACCAGGTTGCACGCGCACGGTCGACGCGGCGAGGTCACGGGAGATCCGGCGGGACGCAGGCCGGTCCGCGAGCACGTCGGCCAAGTCGAGCAACGGGAGCGCGTCGCCGGCAGGCGTCGCGGGCGCGTCGGAGGTGAACAACGTCAACGCGCCGGTCTTGATCAGCTCGGCGATCGTCGTCATGACCCGGTGCCGCCCGGCCTGCCCGGTCCAGTCGAGGGCCGGCAGCAACGGCGGCAGCGCGCTGAGCCTGGCGGCCAGCTCGCGGTGCCCGGCGAGGAGTTTCTCCGCGGTGTCCGGCGCGGCGGAGATCGGCAGGTTACGGGCCGGGGTGAGGTCCACTTCCTCGCCCAGCAGGTCCAGCACCGGGATCATCCGGGACACGCCCGGCTCGTCCTCGGCCGTGCCGTCCGGTGCGTCGAACGCACGCCACGCCGCGACCGCGCGGGCCGCCGCCTGGTCCCAGTCCGTGGTCGTGGTCTCAAGCACGAGCACATGCGGATCCGCGGGCTGGCCCGGCTTACGCAACATCCACAGGTGAACGGGGCCCGGCAGGGCGAGCACGGCTCGCAGCGCGCCGCGCCGCAGCAACTCGGCGCGGATGCGACGGCCGGATCGGCGAGACGCCACCGACGGCGGCATCACCATCGTGACGAGGCCGCCTGGCTTCACGTGCGCCAAGGCGTGCTGCACCCAGGCCAGTTCGGATTCCATCCGCGGCGGGATGCCGTACTCCCAGCGCTCGTCGTGCAGGAGTTCTTCGTGTCCCCATTGGCGTTCCCCGACGGGCGGGTCGCAGACGACCGCGTCCACGAGCCGCCCGCGGTACGCGTCGTGCAGCAATGAGTCCGCCGCGTGGACTTCCGCGGGGACGTTGCGCAGTTCCAGCCGGACCTGCGCGAGCGACGCCAGGCCGGGGTCGAGCTCCTGGCCGACGCAGCGCACCGGTCCGCCGGTGCGCCCGGCGACCGCGGCCAGCAGGGTTCCGGCGCCGCAGGCCGGGTCGAGGACCGTGCCCGAGGACAGCCCGGTCAGCTCAGCCACCAGCCGAGCCATGTCCGGCGTGGTCACCGCCATCCACCGCGCGTTGGCCTGGACGAACCGTTCCCAGAGCGCCTCTTCCACGGCGAGGGCGCCGTGTTCGTTCGCGAGCGTCGCGACCTGGTTCAGCACGGCGGGTGCGACCGGGCGGCCGTCCGAGCGACGCAGCAGGAACGATCCGATCGCGGCGAGGACGTCCGCGGCCTCCTGGTCGCCGCGGTGGGCCTCCAGCAGCTGCCACAGCCGCTCCCATGGCGAGGACGGCATGAGTTTGCCCTGGTCCCGGAGCCACTGCTCGACTTCGGCGAGCAGGAAGAGCGGACTGTTGGGCGTGCCGCCGACGGGCTCGGGGAAGTCCTCGTAGCGGCGGCGCCAGTTGCTCACCGTGGCCCGGCTGAGCCCGAACAGCCTGGCGATGTCCGCCGCCGTGACGGCAGCCTCGTTCGACACCCGGCTCGCCCCTTCCCCGTGCACCCGCATTGATCGAGGGAAACATACCGCATCATCGATATGCGTGTTGACAGAGTTCACACGCTCATGGTCCGATTTCGTCGCAACACCGCAACCAACGACCGAGCAGTGACAGGGGTGGGGCATGATCACCATCGGGATGGCGGTCCGGGACGAGCCGAGGTTCGGCGTGCTGGGTCCACTGACCGTGTCGGCGGACGACGGATCACGGGTAGCGCTGCGTGGCAACCGGCTGCCGGCGTTGCTCACCGAGTTGTTGTTCCACGCCAACCGCTGGGTGCCGGCACGACGGCTCGTGGCGGTCCTGTGGGGCGACAACCCGCCCAAGTCGCACATGTCGAACCTGCACACGTACATCCACCGGCTGCGGGGCCGCGGCATCCCGATCGAGCAGAGCGACGGCGGCTACCGGATCAGGGTGGACGTCACCGATCTGGACCTGCTGACCTTCCACGCCGAAGCCGACGCCGGCAGACGGGCCGCGCGCGTCGGGGAGTACGAGATTGCCGCACACCACTTGCGGCGGGCGCTCGACCAGTGGCGCGGCACGGACGCGTGCGCGATCGACCAGCCGCACCTGGAACTGGAAGCGGCACGGCTGGAGACCGAGCGCATCTGCGTGGTCGAGGACTGCGTCGACGCCGAGCTGGCGTGCGGCAAAGCCGGGCAGCTGCTCGGCGAGCTCGACACGTTGGTGCGGCAGTACCCGTTACGCGAACGGTTCGCCGCGCAGTTGATGCGGGCATTGGCCGCGACCGGCCGCCGGGCCGAGGCGTTGCGGGTCTACCAGCGGACCCGGCACACACTGGTCGACCAGCTCGGCATCGAACCCGGCAGGCACCTGCGGGAGGTGCACGAGATGGTTCTCAACGGACAGTGAGACGGCACCGGCATGGACCTCTCGCCGAACCCGTACGGCCCACGGATGCCGTAGTCGCCCCCATGGGCGGCGGCGCCGGTTGCTGGGGGTTTCCGGCCTGGCGCCGATACCGCCCACGAGGGCTTCGGCGTCACCGTCCAGGTGCCGCGGACGGCCGTCGCAGTGTCGGGCCGTCCACTGGCCGGTGACGGCGGTAACGGTGCCACGTGGACGCCGAAGATGACGGCCTGTGGCATGAACACGCCAGTCAGCCGAACCGGACGTGGCGGACCTGTGTCCACGTGCGGCGCAACCGGCCCCGCAGCGGGCTGTCGGTGTCCGGGGCGAGCCGCGCTCCTACCGAGGTCGCGATGTGGTCGGCGACCTGCGGGACGGTCAGCGAGTCGGTCCAGATCTGCTCGGCGAACTCCGGCGTGCTGAGTCGTTCCAGGCAGGCGTCGAGCTTCGACACGGCAAAACTCTCCAGGCGCAGGGCCCGTTGCCTGCCCACGAGCAAACCCAAGCCGCGGCCGGAAAGCCGGCGCAGCACGGTTTCCCGGTGCGCCAGCAGGGCGAAGTGGCGCACGTCGTGGCCGCTGTCGCGCAGCCGGCCGACGATCTCGCCGAAATAGCCGGCGTTGATCAGGGTCATCGGCGCGATCACCGGGCCGTCGTGCCTGGTCAGCACCAGGTCGAGCACTTCGAGCACACCCTGCCGCCAGGCGGGCATGTCCTGGAAGTCCGAACGTAACGCGCGCGGGGTCATCCGGTGCAGCCCGAAACCGACCTCTTCGGGGTCACAGACCACACTGCCCGGCAGCCTGCGCCGTATTTCGTACGCTGTCTGCGTTTTGCCACCGCCGAAGGGGCCGTTGATCCAGATCAACATCCGCCAACCTTCTCACAGTGACACACGTCACAGCGGCGGCGTTCAACACCGGGCGGGTGTTCCGGGGTTTCCCTGCCGCACTCGACACTCGAGCAGAAGGGAGCGGCGGTGCCGGACGGCTTCGACCAGTTCGTCACTGATCGTCTCGATCGGCTGTTGCGCTACGCCACCGCGATGACCTGTGACCGGTACCTGGCCCAGGACATCGTGCAGGAGGTGCTGCTGCGGGCGCAGCGCAGGTGGGCACGGATCGCGGCGATGGACGCGCCATACCTCTACGTCAAGCGGATGGTGACGAACGAGTACCTGTCCTGGCGCCACCGCAAGGCCGCCAGGGACATCTCGTCCTCGACCAGGACACTCGACCGGCTCACCCCGCCGGTCGCGGATCCGGCTGTGCACCACGCCGAACGGGACGCGATGCGCGGCAGAATCGCCATGCTGCCGCGAAAACAGCGGGCAGCGCTCGTGATGCGGTACTACGAGGACTGCACCGACGCGGAGATCGCCACGGTTCTGAACTGCACGGAAGGCACCGTGCGCAGTCACATCTCGCTCGCGCTCAAGGCACTGCGCGCGGACAACCGGGTCATGGAGGTGCAGCGATGACCAACGACGAACTGCTGATCCGCCAGGCGATCGCCACGGAGGCCGAGCAGGCGGTCGATCCCGGCGTCGTGCTGGCCACCCTGCGGCGCGGCCGCAAGCCCCGGCGCACCAGGACCATGGTCGTCGCGGTGGCGGGACTCGCGGTGGCCGCAGGCATCGTGGCCGTGGTCGTCCCCCTGACCGCCGCACGGGAGCAGGCACCGCCCGCCGCACAGGAGGTCGCTCCCTCGCCCGCGGCCGACCAAACGATTCTGCTGATGGGGATGGACGCCAGCGACGAACGCCCGGATTCGCTCGTGCTCGCCCGGTTCGGTGTGGACGGTTCGTTCCGGGCAGTGTCGTTGCCGCGGGACAGCCGGGTCAGCTCGGACCTTCGCCTCAACGCCGTGTTCAGCACCAACGGCGGCGGTGACGCCGGTGCGCAGGCGACCGTGACGGAGGTCGAGAAGCTCACCGGCGTCCGGGCCCAGCACTACGCGATGGTGGACATGGCCGGGTTCGCGGCGCTCAGCTCGGCTGTCGGCGGCGTCGAGGTCTGCCTCAAAGCGCCGACGAAGGACCCGTACGCGAAGGCGGACTTCAAGGCGGGCAAGCAGGTCGTGTCCGGTGAGCAGGCGTTGGCGTTCCTGCGGCAACGGCACCACTTGCCCATGGGTGACCTCGACAGGATCGCGCGTCACCAGGCCTTCCTGCGTGCCTTGATCGGCAAGGTGTCCACTGAGGACGCGACGCGGCTCGCGACGCTCGCCCCGTTGCTGCGTCAGCACGTCCGCACCGATCCCGGTCTCGACCTGATCGACATCGCCCGCCGGCTGGCCAAGCGGCCCAGCGTGGCGATCGCGACCGTGCCGTGGTCGGAACCGACGGGCGGGACCACTGGTTTTGTCATCGTGGATCCGGCCGCGGCACGGCAGTTCACCGCCGACCTCTTCGCCGGCAAGCCCGGCACGCCCGGCGAGCCCGCGAACGGCGCGGGCGGCGACGGCTGCGTCAACTGACCCACAGCGGCGGCGAGTACCCGGTGGGCTTGTCGCCGACGTTCCGCCCGACGAACTGTGCCTGAGCAGCCGGCTGGAACAGCGCGTACGGTCCCGGCACCGCCGGCGCACTGGCTTCGTCCAGCAGTGCGCGGGCGTCTGCCGGGATCTCGAAGTCCAGCGCGCCGATGTTGCTCGTCACCTGGGTGGCGCCGCTCGCCCCGATCAGTGCCGCCGCGACGCCGGGCCGGGTGGCCACCCAGTTGATCGCGACCTGCGCCATGCTGCGGCCGAGTCCGTCGGCGACCTTCTCGACAGCGGCGATGATCTGCCACTCGCGCTCGCCGACCGGCCGGTAGCCAGGACTGTCGATCAGGCGTCCGTCGCCGCTCAGCCCGTTCTCCGACGGCCGGTACTTGCCGGACAGCAGGCCGCCCGCGACCGGCCCGAAGCCGGTGATGCCCATGCCCAGGTTCCGTGCCAGTGAGACGTATTCGAGCTCGATCTCGCGTGCCACCAAGGAATACGGCAGCTGCAACCCGATCATCGGCGTCAGGTTGTGCGCCTCGGCGTACGTCTGCGCACGCGCGGCGTACCAACTGGGCACATCCGACAGGCCCGCGTACCGGATCTTGCCCGCTCGCACGAGATCGTCGAAGGTGCGGACGACTTCCTCAGCCGGGGTCATCCGGTCCCAGATGTGCAGCAGGAACAGGTCGATGTAGTCGGTGCGCAGCCGCCGCAGTGAATCCTCGACTGCCTTGATCATGTGCTTGCGGCCGTTGCCGCCCGCGTTGGGATCACTGGGGTCGAGGGTGTTCGTGAACTTGGTCGTCAGCACGACGCGGTCCCGTACACCGGCTTCCGCCAGCAGATCGCCGATGATGATCTCGCTCTGGCCCGCGGTGTAGAAGTCGGCCGTGTCGACGAAGTTGCCGCCCGCGTCGAGGTAGGCGCGCAGGATCGGCCGGGCTTCGTCCCGCGTCTTGCCGTAGGCCGCGTGGAATCCGGCCGTGCCGAAGTTCATCGTGCCCAGCGCGAGCCTGCTGACCCGCAGACCCGACTTGCCGAGCAGGTAGTACTGGTCAAGTGCCATGAGCCCAGGGTGCCGAGCCAAAAATGGACCAGCAAGTCCAGACTTCAGAGGAAGTCGCCCAGGGCCTGAGCGAGTTCCGCGGGGGCCTCCTCGGCGACGTGGTGGCCGGAGTCGATGCCGTGCCCGACGATGTGCGGGCACCACGGCTTCCAGATCTCCAGCGGATCGCCGTAGAGCTGTTCCATGTCGTCACGCAGCGACCACAGCATCATCGTCGGACAGGTGATCTGCCTGCCCGAGGCACGGTCCACCTCGTCGTGGACGCGGTCGACACCGAGGTTGGCGCGGTAGTCCTCGACCATCGCGTGGACCGTGGCGGGATCGCGGATCGCGGCGAGGAAGTCGGCGTGGTTCTCCGGCCCGAGCCGGTCCGGCGAGTTCACCGTCCACGCGTTGTACCAGGTCTCCGGGTCCGCGGTGATCACCCGCTCGGCCGGCTTGGCGGTCTGGCCGAAGAAGAACCAGTGCCACCACTCGCGCGCGAAGGTGGCGTCACACCGTTCGAGCGCTTCGACCGTGGGAACGGCGTCGATCACGACCAGCTTGGTCACGACGTCCGGGTGGTCGAGCGCGGTTCGGTACGCCACGCCCGCGCCACGGTCGTGCCCGACGACGGCGAACTGCGAGTGCCCGAGTTCCCGCATGACCGCGACGATGTCCGCGGCCATCGCGCGCTTGGCGTAGGGCACGTGGTCCTCAGTGCTCGCCGGCTTGTCCGACTGGCCGTATCCCCGCAGGTCAGGGCAGACGACGTAATGGTCACGAGCCAGCTCGGGCGCCACTTGGTACCACGTCGTGTGTGTGCGCGGATGACCGTGCAGCAGCACCACAGGCGAGCCGGAACCGCCGTGACGGACCCTCAGCTTCACCCCAGCGCCTTCGATCCGGTCGAGGTCGAATCCGGCGAATATCCCCATGCGACGCATGTACCCAGACAGCGCGCGAGCGAACCGTGGCTAGTTGATCAACAAGCTGTGGGGTGCGTCAGGAACCTGCTCCGTGGTACACGAACTGCCCGAGGCCGACGGTGAAGATGAGCACGCCGTAGAGCCCGTGCTCGATGGACACCGCGAGCAGCGACCGGCTGCGGGCGTACCGCGAGGCGAACAGCAGACCGCCCACAGTGGTCGCGACCACGGCGAACCAGTTGCCGAAGATGATGTGCGCGAACCCGAACGCGGCCGCGCTCGCCACCACCATGCCCGCACCCGTGCCGAACACGGCCGAATAGCGGTGGAACATGAACGCCCGGTAGATCAGTTCCTGCGGGTACACGCTCAGCAACGGATAACCGATGGCGATCGCCAGCCACAGCCACGGATTACTCGCGGGCAGCCCGAACAGGTCGTCCGGCAGCAGGATCGCGACCGCGGCGACCGCGACAACGGCGGCGAGCACCCACAGCGCCAGCATCGGGCGCAACTGGCCGCGTACCGCCTCAGGCCGCAGGAAGTCCTTACGGTCGAACGACTTCTGCCGCACCAGGTACAGCACCGAGACGACGCCGAGCACGACGAGGAAAGGGATCGGGCTCACCCCTTGGGCGAACGCGGCGAAGGCCGCGATCGTGCCGAAGAACAGCACGACGAACTCGGCGAGCAGGTAAGCCCGCCGGCCGGTGGTGATCTCCGCACCTACCGTCATCTTCGGCACCGTCCGCACAGCCACATCGTCAAACCTACGAACGCCAGCCTGACGATCTTCTCAGCCCCACTCCACCCCCGGTCCCCCTCGTGAGTGTTTATCAGGGTTAGAACACCGATAAACACTCACGAGGGGGGCCGGTGGGGTGGGGGGCGGGGTGATCACTGGTAACTTCGGGCGTGATGGACTGGACAATGGCCGAACCCAAGCTGCCCACTCCCTGGACCGACTCGGTCTCCCCCGCCAACGCCCTGCCCGAGTACCCCAGACCACAACTGGTCCGGCCGGACTGGCTCTCCCTCAACGGTGTCTGGGAGTTCAGCCCCGCGACACCCGGCGACCAGCCTCCGTTCGGCCGGACGTTACCCGAGCGTGTGCTTGTCCCCTACCCCATCGAGTCCGCTTTGTCCGGGATCGCCCGGCATGAGGACTTCATGTGGTATCGCCGCATGTTCGACGTGCCGCCCGGCTGGGACGAGCACGTCCTGCTGCACTTCGGGGCCGTCGACTACCGCGCGACCGTGTACGTCAACGGCCGGGAGGTCGGCGGGCACCAGGGCGGTTACGGGTCCTTCTCGTTCGACGTCACCGACGCGCTGAACGCCGACGGGCCACAGGAGATCATCGTCGGGGTCGAAGACCGTGCCGACGCCACGTGGCAGCCGATCGGCAAGCAGCGTCTGGTTCCCGACCGCGGCATCTTCTACGAAGGCGCGTCCGGCATCTGGCAGACCGTGTGGATCGAGCCGGTGCCCGAAACGCACATCGCGGCGCTGGACATGGTTCCCTCCGTGCGCGACGAGTCGCTGCGCCTCACCGTCCACAGCGCCGGGTCCTTCGAGGCCATCGTGCGGGACGGCGACACGATCGTCAGCCGCCAGTCCGGCCAGGGCACTGTGGACGTCCCGGTGCCGGCGCCGAAGCTCTGGTCGCCAACCTCGCCTTTCCTGTACGACCTCGAAGTGATCCTCGACGAGGGTGACCGCGTCACGTCGTACTTCGGGATGCGGGAGTTCGGCATGAAGCCGGACGAGGACGGCAGGCTGCGGTTCACCCTGAACGGCGAGTTCCTGTTCCTGCTGTCCACGCTCGACCAGGGCTACTGGCCGGACGGCATCTACACCGCGCCGACCGACGAGGCGCTGCGGTTCGACCTGGAGCAGCACAAGGTGCTGGGCTTCAACACCGTCCGCAAGCACATCAAGACCGAGCCGGACCGCTGGTACCACCACGCCGACCGGCTGGGCCTGCTCGTCTGGCAGGACATGCCGTCGACCAGACTGGGCCGACCACCCGCCGACGCTCAGCGCCAGTTCGAGGCCGAACTGCACGAAATGGTGGCGCAGAAGAAGAACTGGACGTGTGTCGTCGGCTGGATTCCGTTCAACGAGGGCTGGGGCGAATGGTCGCTGGAGGACACCGGCCGGATCGCCGACGACGTCAAGGCCCTCGACCCGACGCGCCTTGTCAACGCGCACAGCGGCTACAACCTGACCGACTCGTTCGGCGACTCCGGCCGCGGTGACGTGATCGACCTGCACGACTACGTCGGCCCCGCCAAGCCCGTGCCCGACGACACCCGGATCGCGATCGACGGCGAGCACGGCGGCATCGGCCTCGAAGTCGACGGCCACATGTGGTTCGGCAAGGGCGACGCGTACGAGATGGCCCCGGACATCCCCACGCTGACCAAGCGCTACGTCGAGAACCAGCGGGACGTGCTGGAAGTGGCCAGGAGCAACGGGCTCAGCGGCGCGATCTACACCCAGATCACCGACGTGGAGCACGAGCTGAACGGCTTCTTCACCTACGACCGCCAGGTGGCCAAGATGGACTTCGCGGAGGTGCGCGCGATCAACGACGAGATCGTCCGCGACCGCGGCTGACCAGCCGTTACGTCACGGGCCCGGCAGATCCAGCGGGCCCGGCAGGGCCGGTCGGCCGCTCGGCGGGCCGCGTCGCGGAAACCCTGGCCGCCCGCCGGACGCGGTGCCTGAGCTGCATGATCCGCGCGCCCCCGATCAGGGCGACGAGCAACGCGCCGGAGATCGCGGCGAACAGCAGCGCCACGCCGAGCGGCAGCCCGCCGGACATGCCGAGGAAACTGACCGTGACCGTGGTCAGGTTCTCCAGGATGAAGATCAACAGGAAGACGAGCAGGACCGTGGCGACGATGACCGCGATCCACGTCCCGCTGGTCCTGGTCGCCTTGGTCACCCGCACGGGGCTGTCCGTGCCGGTCGGGTGGGGTTGCTGCACCGGGAACTCGTCGGTCGGCGGGGTTTCGGGGTTCGTCATGCCCGGAATCATCCCGCTTGACCGGAGTGATCGCAGGTCGCGGTTCACTCGTTCGGGTTAGGCCGTGTTTCAAATGCCCGATCGCGATAGCCGGGCCGGATGCGGCCCCTGACGCCACCGCGGGACCGCCCAAAGACAACCAGTATTCGCGGCGATCCCGCGGCGACGCCAGGAACCGCCCCGATCCCGACTCTCATCGACCGGGACATTCGAAACACGA